>CAVTYO010000017.1:0-168980 GCA_963738915.1 uncultured Alphaproteobacteria bacterium | reverse complement strand
GCTCCGCAGCCGCTCGTATCATGGCCCACGCCATCCGCGCGATCTTGTTGGCGAGCGCAATGGCGGCGACCTTGGTCGGGCGCCGCGTCAGCAAAGCCGTGAGCCATGGCCGATGTTTGGTGCCATGGATCTTGGCATAGCGGATGACGGCGAGCGCGCCGATCACGAACAGGCTCCGCAGATAGCGGTCCCCCTGCTTGCTGATACTGCCGAGCCTGTCCTTGCCTCCGCTCGAATGCTGCTTTGGCACCAGCCCAATCCAGGCCGAGAAGTTGCGCCCTGACCTGAAGGCTTTCGGATCAGCAACGCTGGCAACCAGCGCAGTGGCCAACACCGGGCCGACGCCTGGAATGTCATCGAGCCGCTTGCTCATCTCGTTGGATCGGTGCCAGGCCGTGATCAGCCGGTCGAACTCCAAAATCTGCTCCTTAAATCTTTGCAGTTGAACCCCGAGTGCTGCGAGACACACCCGCGCAACCTCAGGCACCCGCTTGTCATTCGTATCCGTGACCACGTTGAGAAGTTCCTCGACACCATTGCGTCCTACCGGTGCCACGATCCCGAACACTGCGAGGTGGCCGCGGATTGCATTGGTCACCGAGGTCTGCTGGCGGATGAACAGTTGGCGCGTGCGATGGAGCACCAAACCGCTCTGATGCTCGGGAGTTTTGGTTGGCACGAACCGCATGTTGGCCCTGCTGACCGCTTCGCAGATCGCCTCTGCGTCAGTCGCGTCATTCTTCTGCCGTTTGACGTAGGGCTTCACATAGGCCGGTGGCATCAGACGCACGCTGTGGCCAAGAGCCTGGAGCTCACGTGACCAATGATGCGAAGACGCACAAGCCTCAATACCGACCAGGCACGGGGGCACTTTCTGAAAGAAAGCCAGAATGTAGCGACGCTTCAACTGGCGGCGGATGACCACCTGGCCGGCGGCATCAACGCCATGGACCTGGAATACCGACTTGGCGATGTCGAGACCGATTGTCGTGACTGTTTGCATGTTGGGCTCCTCTGAGGCGTGGGGGCCTCAACAGCACCCACTTTCATGGCACGCACGTGCCGGTGGAGGAGCCGTCCACAGCATCAATAGGCGGTATGAGGCAAAGCTCTGAACGCCTACTTTAAGCGCCTTTTCCCCCGGCAATCCGACGGCACGACGCAGAACATCTGCAGTCGGACTTTTCGGCAAGGTCTTACTCGAGCTGCTGAACTTGATGATATCCGAATAAACCGCAGCGGTACCCTCGTTATCAGTAGGCCATCGGGCGCACCTGGACTTGCGATTTCGTCCGGATTGCGATGCTAGTGCAGCCGTTCCTGAATCAATTCTTCCGCGCGCCCTTCCCATCCTTGCCGGGCAAAAGCGGAGTAATGCAAGTCCCTAGCGAGAATTGCAAAGTCTTCCGGGAATGCCCTCGCCGAGGCGTTCAGACGATACTGATTGAGGCGATTTAGTTCACATGTTAAAATTGCAAATAATGGGATTTGTTAATGGCCGAAAGCAGTCTCGATAGAATACTGTCCATCTTGGATCTGTACGAGTCGGAGCAGCTTCAGTGGACGCCTGACGAGATTGCCAGTCGGCTCGGCATGTCTCGCTCGACGCTGTATCGTTACCTCAGGACCCTTGCGAACCGAGGCTATCTCGTCTCGACGGCCGATGAAGGTTACACACTCGGCCCCAAGATATCTCTGCTGGAATACCGGCTGCGGATGTCAGATCCACTGATCGTCGTTGGCGGCCCGCTTGTGGATGAAATGGTGCGGCGGTTTGAGGGAGCCGCGCTGATTTCACGCGTGTTCCGCGAGGGTTTCGTGTGCATTTATCGCAGCAAATCGCCCAAGGATTCGCGTAATTATTTCAAGCGCGGCCAAATCATGCAGCTGGTGCGAGGTGCGAACGCGCACGCGATTCAAGCTTTTCTTCCCAGGCATCGGCTCGAGCGGTTGTTTCTCGCCAATCGAGAGGAGTTCACGGCGATCGGCATGGGGCCAGATTTCTCAGATCTGCAGGCTGCACTGCGGCCGATTCGCAACGATTGCGTTTGCGTGTCCGACGGCGAATTGCGGAGTGGCGTTGCTGCGGTCGCGGCGCCGATCCTCGATTCCCGCGGTATTGTGCTCGGTAGCTTTAGCTTTACCATTCCGAAGTCATCGTTGGGGGCAGGGCAGCTCGAAGCTATCGTTGAGCGCGTGAAATTCAGCGCCGGCGTCCTCAACCGGCCCCATGTTAGCGAAGGCCTTGATAAATAATTCTCAATTAGCGGGAATTATTGACAGGTGTATTTCGCGCCTTTATCCTCCCTCTTAACCAATAAGGCCGCGACTGCGGCTTCGGGGAGGTCCGAATGAAGATCGTTGACTGCCATGCGCACATGGCGGTGCCACCACAATTGGCTGCCTACAAGGCCGGGTTACTGTCCCATCGAGGGTCACACGGGCGCTCACCACCGGCGGTCACGGCTCAGGATCTCGAGCGCGCGCTCACCAAACGCGAAATGGCGCCTTACGGGCATCTCGAATGCCTGGAGCGTGCTGGTGTCGATATTCAGTTGCTGTCGCCGCGGCCGTTCCAGCTCATGCATTCGGAAGAGCCGAAAAAGTTGGTGCACTGGTACGTCGAGTTGGTCAACGACATCATCGCGCAGGAATGTGAGCTTTATCATGACAAATTCGTCGGCATCGCCGGCCTGCCGCAGACGGGAGACAGTCCCATCGCGGAAGCGCTGCCGGAGCTGGAACGCTGCGTGAAAACTTACGGCTTCCGCGGCTGCCTAATCAATCCGGATCCATTCGAAAACAACGGCCGCAAAGCACCGCCGATGGGCGATCGCTACTGGTATCCGCTTTATGAAAAGCTGTGCGAACTCGACGTTGTCGGGCACATCCACTCAGCAAGCTCGCGCAATCCCGACCGCGAGCCCTATTCGCTTCATTTCATCAACGAGGAGACCACCGCCGTTTATGGTCTGTGCAAGTCGAAAGTGCTCGACGATTTCCCTGACCTGAAAATATTGATCAGTCATGGTGGCGGCGCAATCCCGTTTCAGCTCGGTCGGTTCGACGCCACAACGGTGCCTCGACCGGGCATGACCAACAGCACAGGGCGATTCAGCGACCGTCTCCGTAAGCTCTATTTCGACACCGTGCTCTACTCGAAAGTGGCCATTGAGCTTCTCGTTAAGGTGGTCGGCCCGAGCCAGTGCTTGTACGGCGCGGAAATGCCGGGTGTAGGCTCCTCGATCAACCCAGACACGGGCGAAACTTTCGACACCATCATCCCGCACATCAAGGCTCTCGACTTCATCTCGGAAACCGAGCGCAACGGTATTCTCGGCGGCAACGCAGCGAAGCTTTTCCGCCTCGATATCTAAATCGGATCAATGCCGGCGGATACGGCAAGGATCCAGTTGTCTGATTTTATGCGCTCAAAGGAAGACGGGCTTTCAATTTGTCTCGACCCGGCGATGGCGTGAAGGACCAAAAGCGGTGGCGCGATACATTACGATCCGGCTGCTGATTGCCTGCGCGGTGGCGATCACAGTGTCGCTTGTCAGTTTCGCCCTGCTTCGATTGTCGGGCGATCTCGCCCGCGTGCTCGCCGGCGAGAGTGCAAATCCCGAGGAAATCGCTCGCGTCGCCAGGCAATATGGCCTCGACCGGCCCTTCTTAGTCCAGTATCTCGACTGGCTTCTCGGCGTAGTGCACGGCGATTTGGGAGCATCCCTGTTCACCAACAGGCCGGTGTTGGAAATGTTGCTTGAGACGGTCGGTGTCACCTTCCGTCTTGCCATCCTTAGCTTGCTGTTCGGACTCGCGATTGCGGTTCCGCTCGGCGTCTACGCGGCGGTTTACGCTAACACCTGGATCGACCGCGTTGCCTTGGGACTGGCCGTTTTCGGTAAGGCTGTGCCGAACTTCTGGCTAGCGCTGATCCTCATCTATTATTTCGGTGTGCAACTGCGTTGGTTGCCCATCTCTGGAATGGGATCGTGGAAGAACTACATCATGCCTGTCGTTACGATGGGCGTCGGCGTCATGCCTCAACTAATGCGGCTGACCCGAAGCGGCATGATCGAAGTGCTCGAGGCGGACTACGTGCGGACCGCCTGGGCCAAGGGCCTGTCGCCGCGCCGCGTTTTTTTCAAACACGCTCTGCGCAATGCCATTCTGCCGGTGGTGGCTGTTTCCGCCGTTTCGCTCGGCTTCATGCTCGGTGGTTCGGTGATCGTCGAGTCGATCTTCTCGATCAATGGCATCGGGGCTCTGGCTTACCGCTCAATCCGGCGGGTCGACTTTCCCGTCGTGCAGTCGATCCTGTTCTTTCTGTCGTTCGCTTACATTCTGCTGACGCTGATTGCCGATCTTATCAACGCCCACCTCGATCCCCGCATCAGGTTGATCTGACATGACGACGGGCCAATATGACTTTGCTGAAATTGTACCGCTGTCGCCACGCCAGGAGATGACCGGGCGCGCGCTACGACATTCAGGATTCCAAATTGGCCTGGTAATCGTGTTGGTGACGTTGCTCTGTGCGCTGTTCTCGTCGCTGATCGCGCCGCACGATCCCTATGTTCAAAATCTCGCCGATAAGCTGAAGCCGCCAGTTTGGGACTCAGGCGGGAGTTTGAAGCATATTTTCGGCACCGATACGCTCGGTCGCGACCTGCTGTCGCGCATCGTCTTTGGCGCCCGCGTGACGGTGGTGGTCGGCTTCGGCACGGCGATCCTGTCGGGCACGATCGGCTCGCTGATTGGCATCTGCGGCGGTTATTTCGGCGGCCGGATCGATGCCTTCGTCGTTTTCCTGACGAATGTGAAGCTCGCGATGCCAGGCGTCTTGCTCGCATTGTCACTCGTGTCGATCTTCGGCGGCTCGCTGTTCACGATAACGCTGATCGTCGGGCTGCTGTTCTGGGACCGATTTGCAATCGTCACCCGTACAGCGACGCAGCAGATACGACATCAGGAATTCGTCACCGCCGCAGAGTTTGCGGGTGCATCCCGGACGCGCATCATTCTGCGCGAGATTCTGCCCAACGTGATGAACCAAATTATCGTCGTTGCCTCGCTAGAAATGGCAATTGCGATCCTAGTCGAAGCCTCGCTGTCTTTTCTCGGCGTCGGACTGCAACCGCCCACGCCGAGCTGGGGTCTTCTGGTCTCCGAGGGCCGCGCTTTCATGTTCTTCAAACCGTATCTGATCATGATCCCGGGTCTAGCGATCTTCATCGTCGTGGTCGGAATCAATCTGCTCGGTGACGGATTGCGTGACATTATGGCGCCGCAGGGAAAGCGATGATCATGGACGCGAACCGGGACGACGACCCGATTCTTGACGTTCAGGACTTGAATGTGAGTATTCCGACGTCGTCCGGCGAGCTGACCGTGGCGCGCGACATCAGCTACCAGGTCTGGCCGGGCGAGACTTTTGCGATCGTCGGCGAATCGGGCTGCGGCAAATCGTTGAGTGCACTCGCTCTAATTGGCCTGCAGCCGCGCCGAGCGAAAGTGTCGGCGACGCGATGCCGCTTCGATGGCCAGGAACTGCTGTCACTCGACGGCAAGCAGATGACCGCCCTACGCGGGACAAAACTGGCGATGATCTTCCAGGATCCGATGACGTCGCTCAATCCCGTCTACACGATTGGCGATCAGCTTGCGGAGGTATTCACCTGTCACGGATTTGGTACAAAACGCGACGCGATCGATCGTGCGACCTTCCTGCTCGAACGCGTCGGCATCAAGAACGCCAGCGCCCGCCTCGGACAATACCCGCATCAGCTTTCCGGCGGCTTGCGCCAGCGGGTGGTCATCGCCATGGCGATGATGTGTAGCCCCAAGCTGATCATCGCCGACGAACCAACAACGGCTCTCGACGTCACCGTCCAGGCGTTGATCCTGAGACTACTGGAGGAACTGCAGGACGAATTCGGTATGGCGCTGGTTTTGATTACCCATGATCTCGGCGTGGTCGCAAGCGTCTCCGACCGTGTTGCGGTGATGTATGCCGGCCGCATCATGGAGGCCGGCGCCACGGAACGGGTCTTCAATTCACCAACACATCCCTATACGCAAGGACTGCTCGATTGCATTCCACGTGCCGCAGGCCGCGGAAAGGGCACCCGGCTACATTCCATTCCCGGCATGGTGCCGTCGCTGGTTGGCCGCATCGACGGATGTGCCTTTCGCAACCGCTGCTCGCGCGTTGTACCCGCCTGCGTCACCGGCGATATAACGATGCGTTCGGGCAAGCAGGGTCATGACTATCGCTGCGTTCATCCGGGTGACAGAACTCTTAGCTGCCTGGCGTGCGCGCGCGGAGGCTTCAGCATGACCGCGTTGCTCGACGTGCAAGAAATCCGCGTGGAATTCTCGCTCCGGCAAGGGCTGTTTCGAAAGCCACAGATATTGCATGCCGTGGATGGCGTAAGCTTCACGGTGAAGCGCGGCGAAGTGCTGTCGTTGGTCGGCGAATCCGGCTGCGGCAAGTCGACCCTGGCCAGGACCCTGCTGGGCATCCAGGCGCCGACAAGCGGTTGCGTCACCCTTGCGGGAAAAAACCTGAAGGAGTTTGATCGGCGCGAAATCGCGCGGCGGATCCAGCCTGTGTTTCAGGATCCTTATTCTTCACTCAATCCACGGAAGACCGTTGAAGACCTGATCGCTCTTCCGCTCGACATCCGGGGCCATTCGAAGTCTAGCGAACGGAGGGCGGCGGTCGCGGAAATAATGGGCATGGTCGGCCTGTCGCGGCGGTCGATTCACGCCTATCCAAGCCAATTGTCCGGCGGCCAGCGGCAAAGGGTGGCAATCGCGCGCGCCCTGATTACACGGCCAGAACTCGTGGTGTGCGACGAGCCGACCTCGGCTCTCGACGTGTCGGTCCAGGCGCAGATCTTGAATTTGCTGCAGGATCTGAAAGACAAGCTCAATCTCACCTACGTGTTCATCAGCCACGACCTCAATGTGGTGCGACATTTCTCCGACCGCGTCGCGGTGATGTATCTTGGCCGGGTGGTCGAATTGGGCGAAACCGAAGAGGTGCTCGGCCGTTCACTGCACCCCTATACGCGCAAGCTTAAGCAAGGAGTGCTTGTGCCGGATCCGTCCCACAGATTGCCGCCACTGATTTTTGACGGCGGCTTTCCAGACCCAACCAATCCACCATCAGGCTGCCATTTTCACCCCCGCTGTCCGGATGCGCGAGAAGTGTGCGCCGCGCGCCGGCCAGGCACGGTTCGTCAAGGGAGCAGCATTGTCGCCTGTCACCTCTACACGGGGCTGGCCTCGGAACATAACGCCGCGGAAGAAAAACTGGAGGATGCCTAAATGGCTCAAATCGTCGGCTGTATCGCCACGGCTCACGGGCCGCAGTTACACACCGAACCGCGGCAATGGCTGCTGCGGGTCAAATCAGACTTGGCGCGCAAGCATCCGTTTCGCAACGCGGTGTATTCATTCGACGAACTTGTCGCACTGCGCAAGAGCGAGAACCTGGCCGCGCGCTGCACTTTAGACGCCATGACCGCCGCTTATGAAGCCTGCCATGCCGCAACCGAGAAGCTGGCCGACGCCTACGCGGCGATGAGGCCCGACGTCGCCGTCATCTTCGGCAACGACCAGCACGAGATTTACGGCGACGAACTCAGTCCGCCCTTCATGGTCTATTACGGCGACAAGATCCAGCACCACCCGGCCTCTCAGGAAGGCCGTAAGTTGATGCCGCCGGGCATTGCCGAGGGTGAATCCGGCCACGCGCCCGATAGCTTGCGCGAATACTCGGCCGTCCCGGAGCTGGCCAAACACATCATAGGTACGCTGATCGAGCGGGATTTCGACGTTACGGTTTCGCCCCAGCTGCCGAGCCACAATCCTAAGACGACGGGCATTAGCCATGCGTTCGGCCACATCTACCGGCAGGTGATGCGCGACGCGGTCATTCCGAATGTCCCGATTTATCAGAATACATTTTTCCCACCGAACCAGCCGAGTGCGCGGCGCTCCTACGAATTCGGCCGCACTGTTGGTGATGCCATCCGGTCGTGGACGAGCGATGCACGAGTTGTAGTTTTCGGTTCTGGCGGAATGAGCCATTTCGTCATCGACGAGGAGTGGGATCGTCGCTTCATGAATGCAATGCGCGACAAGGATGCGAAATACCTGACTAGCATCCCACTGCGCCAGCTGCAGTCCGGCACCTCCGAGATGAAAAGCTGGATTTCACTCGCGGGCCTGATGGAGGCACTGCCGACCGAGTTTCACGAAGTGGCCTACGTCCCTTGTTACCGTTCGGAGGCTGGCACCGGTACGGCGCAGGGCATGTACTGGTGGGCGGTCAAGGGCACATGACCGCGCCGATTGAACGATTGAAGAAGCTCGACGCTTGCGCGGTGTCGGACGCGATGGATGCTCTTGGCCTGCCGCCGGCGGTGACGGGTCTGGCGCGGCAATCCGGAACGGGCTTGCTTACCGGCCGCTGCATCACGGTGGCGCTCGCCGAAGGCAAGGCGCCTGCCAATGCATCTAAGGTACATCTCGGGGCGTGCGCCATCGAGGCTGGCGGACCGGGGAGTGTCCTCGTCATCGCCCATCCTCACATCGACGCCGGCGGCTGGGGCGGCGTTCTGTCTAACGCCGCACAAGCCAAAGGGATCGAGGGAGTCGTTCTCGATGGCCCGTCGCGCGACATCGACGAAGCGACCACCCTCGGATTTGCCATCTTCGCCCGAAGCACGACCGCTCGAACTGCACGCGGCCGTCTTTACGAAGCGGCGACCAATGTCCCGGTTGAGATAGGCGGTGTCACGGTTCATCCCGGCGACTATCTCATCGCCGACGCTTCGGGCGTTGTGTTCATTCCGGAGGCCCACCTCGCGGACGTGCTGAGGACGGCCGAACGGATCTTAGCGAAAGAACGGCTGATGACCGATGCTGTGCGTGCCGGTGCTCCTGCGACCGAGGTGATGGGAGCCAATTATGAAAATCTGCTGGAGACCGAAAGATGACCGACGCCGCCGTTGAACGAGCCGCCAAGCTGGACTGTGCAACGTTATCTGACGCAATGGACAAACTCGGCATCGAGGGGGTTTGTCGCGGTATTAAGCCGCGTGACCACAGCTTCCGCGTTGCGGGCCGGGCCTTCACCGTCAAATATGGCCCAATCGATGCCGGGGCTCCGGGCACGGTCGGCGATTTTCTGGACGATATCGCCCCCGGCACGGTCGTTGTGCTGGACAACGGCGGCCGCGAGGATTGCACGGTGTGGGGCGATATCATGACGCAACTCGCCCATACCAAAGGTATTGCGGGCACCGTCATCGACGGCCCCTGCCGCGATATCCGTTTATGTCTGTCGCTTGGTTATCCAATCTATTCACGCAGCTATTCGATGAAAACCGGCAAAGACCGGGTTCAGGTCGACCAGATCCAGGGCCCCGTCTCGATCGGTTCGACGCGCGTGCGGCCGGGCGACCTGATTGTCGGCGACGCCGACGGGGTCGTGGTGATCCCCCGCGACTTGGAGGAAAAAGTTTTAACAATCGCCGAAGAAATCGAGGCCGCGGAAGCGAAAATTCGTGAGGCCATCCAGGGCGGCATGTCGCTGCGCGAGGCGCGCCAGATGTTCCGCTATCACAGCCTTCAGTCAAAAGCATAACGAAAGGGAGATGGAGGAAAGCGCGATGAAAAAAATTCTGCTCGGCACGATGATCGTCGCCAGTCTCACGGTGGGTTCAGCAGCACATGCCAACAAGGCCGACGGGGTATTGCGGCTGGCATTCTCCGATCCGATCGAAGGGATTGACCAGATACTCGATCCAAAGACGGAAACCGATTTCACCGATTCTGCGGTGTTCAGCCGGCTTCTTCGTTACAATCCGGACACAAAAAATTACAGGGGCGAGCTTGCCGAGAGCTTCAAGCTGATCGATCCGCTCACGCTTGAGTTCATACTCAAGACGGGAATCACATTCCACGACGGCTCGCCATTCGGCGCTGACGATGTCGTCTACACGATCAACTATTTGGCCGATCCGAACAATAAGTTCAGGTTGAAGACGCGGTTCTCGTTTCTGAAGAACGCCGAGAAGGTCGACAATCGCACGGTGCTCGTTCACCTGAACAGACCTTATGGGCCGGCGCTGGCACGGTTCGCCAGTTCGCTCCCGATCTATCCTTTCGGCGCGCATGGCGCCCTGAAAAACAAGTCTGACTGGGGCAAACACCCGATTGGGACGGGGCCCTATCGTGTGGTCTCGATCGATGCCTCGAAAGGCATCGTGTTAGAAGCCTTCAAAGACTACAAAGTCGGCCCGCCGCCGGAAATAAAAAAAATTGAAATCAAGCCGATCCCAGACAGCCAATCGCAACTAGCCGAACTGATGACCGGCGGCATCGACGCCGTAGCGGCGAATTCTCTGGATATGGTGCAGGTCGCCACGTCCAACCCAAGCCTCGAGGCGACCAGCACCCACGATCTCAACTTTTTGTACGTATTGCTCGACGCGAAGGGCCGAAGCGGGGTGAAGCCGCTGCAGGACATTCGCGTGCGGCAGGCTATTTTTATGGCGCTGGACCGTGACGCGTTGCGCAAGGCGGTGGTTTCTGCGGGCAAGGACGCAGAGCAACTCAACAGAATCTGTTTCCGAAGCCAGATCGGCTGCCCGGAAGGCGGTAAACCACCGGGGTACGACCCCGTGGGAGCTAAAAAGCTTCTTGCGGACGCGGGCTATACCAACGGCTTTAAAGTTGAGATCACCGCTTTCGATGCGGTGCGCAAGGCCGCCGAGGCCATCGCCGGGTATCTCCGCGCCGTCGGAATTGAAGCCTCCGTCGATAGTCAGACGATGGCGGGCTACCGCCAGAAGCAGTCGGGCGGAAAAATTCAAATCCTCGTGCATAGCTACTCGCATGGCGGGCTACCCGATGCCGGCTACGCGCTGGACTTCTTCTATGGGTCGCCTGACCTCGACTATGCCGGAGACGACAAACTTAAAGAGTTGGCTGCGCAGGCCAACTCGGAGACCGATCTGGCGTTGCGGCAAGCTGCCATGAAGAGTGCCTACGATCGAATTGAGAGCCAGTATTACATCATGCCGATTTCGGCCAACCCGACCGTTTTCGTCCACAACAAGGACGTAGAATTGGACATGAATGATAAGGCGGGAATGCTGAATCCCTACGGGGCGTCACCAACGACGTTTCGGTTTGCTCGCTAGACCGGTCTGCGGGAGGCATTTGAGGGGGAATACCGATCGCCTTCAATGAGTTGATAGGGACCAGCGCCCGCCAAGTGCAGGTCGTTATCGAGCGGAATGTCAAAGCACCAAGCTCGGCCGTCACGGTTGCCAGTGAATAGCGGACTGCCAAGCCTGTTCTTGCTTATAGGACAGCACCTAGCTGCGCCCGCAGAGCAAATGATCAGCGGAGATATGCAATGCGAACTCAGGTCGGAATCATTGGAGCTGGGCCAGCGGGGCTGCTGCTCGCGCGTATGCTTCAGATCCACGGCATAGAATCCGTTGTGCTCGAAGGTCGCAGCCGCGACCATGTCCTTGCGCGTATCCGGGCCGGCGTACTGGAGCATGGCACGGTCGAGACACTGAAAGAATACGGCGTCGGCGAGCGACTGATGCACGAGGGTATTCCGCATACCGATATGCAACTACGCTGGGACGGCCGTCGGCACACGCTGCCGCTCGTTGACGAAACGAACCGCCGAATGACGACTTACGGTCAGGCGAAGGTCGTGCGAGACCTCATCGACCTGCGCGAAGCCGATCAATTGCCGCTCGTTTTCGACGCGCCGGTGGAAACCCTTGAGGATGTCAACAGCGACCGACCGCGCATCCGCTTCGTTCATGACGGCCAGCAGCGGGCGCTGGAATGCGACTTCATCGCCGGCTGCGACGGCTTCCGTGGCGTCAGCCGGCGGTATATTCCCGACGCTGAGGAAAGGTCTGTTCTGCGCGAGTATCCATATGGCTGGTTCGGGGTGCTAGTCGAGGCGAGCCCGAATCCGGAAATTCGCGGCTTCGCGCACACTACACGGGGGGCGGCGGTATGCTCTGCGCGTTCCAAGACAATCGGCCGGCTATACCTTCAAGTTGACCCGAACGAGAATCTGGATGCGTGGAGTGATGACAAAATCTGGGATGAGCTCGACTTGCGTATGCAGGACGGCTCAAACAACCGACTGAAATCGGGGGTCAATCCTGCAGCGCGACTTCGCCCGCTTGCGGGCTTTTGTCTGTGAATTGATGCGTTACGGCAGACTTTGCATCGCCGGCGATGCGGCCCATATCGTTCCGCCAAGCGGCGCCAAGGGCCTAAATCTCGCGGTCGGCGACGTGCGAGTGCTCGCGGAGGCGTTGCGACGTTTCCTGACCAAAGGCGACAAGGGTCTGATTGACCGCTATTCGGAAATTTGCCTGCGTCGGATCTGGTACACCGTGCATTGGTCCTGCCTGCTGACGGACGCGATCCACGTGGCTCCTGGCCAGAGCCGGTTCGATACACAAATGCAGTACCAAGCACTCGAGCACTGGGTCTATTCGGAGATTGGTCGCAAGACCTTCGTCAGTTCCATGTTGGGGCTGCCATACGAGGTGTGACGGCATGTCTTCTACTCAAAGATCTCCGCACCCTTGCCGTTGAGCCGCTTGTTCCTCCGTTACCGGACCGCAATGAAATGACAATTCCCAAAATCCTCGTCGTCGGCGCGGGACTTGGTGGATTGACCGCGTCTTTGTGCCTGCTTAAGGCCGGCTTTGACGTGGAGGTCTTTGAGCAGGCGCCGACCCTCTCGGAGGTAGGTGCCGGCATTCAGGTCAGCGCAAATGCGATGCACGTGCTCGACCACCTGGGACTGCGCGATGCAATCATGGCAGTCGGTGTGCGCCCCGCCGCCTACGTCTTCCGCCTACACGATACGGGCGAAGAGCTACAGCGCTTTCCGCTCGCCACCGAGCACGAACGCCTGAACGGCCAGCCGTATAACCAACTGCATCGGGCGGATCTGCATGATATTCTGGTGACCAAAGCGCGATCGCTGAAGCCCGGCATCATCGCTCTCAATAAACGCGCGGTCGGCTTCACCGAGCACGAGACCGGTGTCGAGTTGCATTTTTCGGACGGTAGCAATGCAAAAGGCGATCTCCTCGTCGGCGCCGACGGCCTGAAATCGGTTGTGCGGGCAAGAATAGTTGGCGACGTGCCGGCGACCTACACTGGCGACGGCGCCTGGCGCCTCACGGTGCCGAGCGATCGAGTGCGGTCGCCGCACCTTGAGACCGTGATGTCAGTGTTTATGGGACCGGGTGGGCACTGCGTTTGCTACTACCTGCGCGGAGGCACTCTGTTGAACTTTGTGGGATGCCTTGAAACAGCTGAGGTCTCCGAGGAATCCTGGACGAAGAAATTCCCCTGGGAACTGCTCAAAAGCTGTCTCGAAGGCTGGCATCCTGCAATCCAGGCCATTGTGGACGCTGCGGACCGCGATCAATGCTATCGGTGGTCGCTTCACAACCGTCCGCCGATTCGTAATTGGAGTACGAGGCGGGTCACCATTTTGGGTGATGCGGCTCACCCAACTTTGCCTTATCTTGCCCAAGGTGCGGCGATGGCGATCGAGGATGCCGCAATTCTGACGCGCTCGCTTTTGTCGGCGCCGTCTGTTGCCGAAGCCTTGCAACTCTATCAACGAAACCGTGTCGATCGCACCGCACGTGTCGTTGAACAATCATCGGCAAATCGGCAGTTGTTCCATCTTTCGTCGGCCGCAGTTATGCGGGCTGCATTTGCCAAGCGAAGCGAGGGCACAGATCGGAATGCGTGGCTCTACTCTTATAATCCGTTGACAGTAAGTCTTGGGTGAACGCGTTAGCTTGTCGCTCGATCCGGCCTTCACCCTATGAGCCGAGCGACGAACTCCGGCACGCCAAGGAAATGACATTTTCACTCGAGTGACCCATCTATTGTCCCCAAACAATGTTTGCGTGCTTTGTGCGATCGGCTTGGCGTCCGATGTCCGTTCGGGGTCAAAGGCGACAAAGCGACAGGCCCAATCCATGTCCGCTATACCTTCGATCGTGTTGCAAAACTCCCGTTGAGACAACTCGCGAACCGTGATTCCGTTGGTTTGAGACGGACATCGTCGGGAGCTTCGCATGATGGGTCGGCGGGATGATAATCAGGTCCAGTTCCTGTATGCGTTTGATCTCGACGAGGTGGTGCCACCTGACCATCTTGTCCGCCAGATCGATGGCGTTCTCGATCTGAGTTGGTTGCATAGGGAGCTTGCGCCTTACTACTCGCACACCGGCCGGCCCTCGATCGACCCTGTGCTGATGATCCGGATGCTGCTCGTGGGCTACGTGTTTGCGCTTCGATCGGAGCGGCGGCTGTGCTCCGAGGTGCAGGTTAATCTGGCCTATCGTTGGTTCTGCAAGCTCAGTGTTGAAGATCATATCCCCGATCATTCGGTGTTCAGCCGCGCCCGGCATGAACGCTTCCGTGAAAGCGATGCCTTGCGGCGGGTGTTCGAGGGCGTAGTGGCGATGTGTATCGCGGCCGGGCTGGTTGGCGGTGAAGCATTTTCGGTCGATGCGAGCCTGATCAAGGCCGACGTAGACAAGATGAAGCGCCTCCCCGGCGACCAGCCGATTGCATGGCCTACGATATCCCATGCGGTTCGAGAGTATCTTGCGACCCTTGATGCTGCCCGCAACGATGAGAAGGGTGGCGGCGGAGACGGCGACCAATCGCGCAGCGGCGGCACTAGTCGAAGCAAGCCCCCCAAGGAGGTCTCGCTGACCGATCCGCAGGCATCCTGGGTGACCAGGCCGGGCATGAATCCGTTCTTTGCATACGATGCGAACTATCTGATCGACAACAAGGCGGGCATCATCGTCGATGCCGAGGGCACCCGCGCTAACCGCACAGTGGAGATCGCGGTTACCCAGACCATGCTGGACCGCATCGAACGCCGCTTCGGTCTCCGGCCACAGAGGCTGGCAGGCGACACTGCTTATGGCGCGGTAAGGCTGCTCAAGTGGCTGGTAGATCGCAACATCGCACCGCACATTCCCGTGTGGGACAAGTCGGCACGCCCCGATGGCACCTTCAGCCGAGCGGACTTCGTCTTTGATCCGGAGCGCAACATCTACACTTGCCCGGGTGGCGCGGAGCTGACCAGTACCGGCAACATCGATCAGGGCCACATCGTGCACTACAGGGCCAGCAAGAACGACTGCTCGAGCTGCTCGCTCAAATTGAAGTGCACGACGGCGGTCGTGCGCAAGGTTACCCGCGATCTCGATGAAGATTTACGGGACCGCGTCCGCGCGCTGGCCAATACACAAGCCTTCGAACAATCACACCGCGAGCGCAAGAAGGTCGAGATGCGGTTTGCGCACATGAAGCGCATCCTGCGGCTCGACCGGTTTAGATTGCGCGGCCTCAGCGGTGTCAGGGATGAGGTTTTGCTCACCGCAACCGCGCAGAATCTGAGGCGGCTCGTCAAGTTACTCAGCCGTGCCCCACCACCATTCGCAGCCGGGTGCTCAGCCTAGCGTCGAGTGAGGCGTTGGTGCCGAAGCGGTCTTATCACCGCTCCCTCAATCGGAGCCCGCGATAGGGAAACAGCCAATACTCACAGCCGAACCTAACCGCTGCGAGCAACCAGTGCAACACAATCCCTTCCAAAGCCGACATTAACCGGCGCCTAGGTGTATTGCCGGGTTTAAAGGTGAAACGGTGTTAGCGTCACCGTAAGTCGGTGTTCGAGACGCACTTCCCGTTACACTTTTGCAGGGGTCAGGGTCACGAGACGGACACGCTGTAATTTCTTTACGGCCTCCGCCGAAATCGCCACTCTTGCATTAAGCGGTCCGGTCCAATCACAAGCAGGACTACGGCGACGATCAGCCCAGCAACCGAAATGAAGCCACAGAGAATAAGCATCGGCACGCCTGAGAGAGTGTCAGCGGCTGCTTTGAAGATGCCGCCGACAAGCCCTCCGAAGATACTCAGGAAGAATCCTGCTACTAGTGAGACTACGTTGCCCGCTCCTCGTTCCGAGGCGAATACAAGGGGCAACTCGCGCCGTCGTCATTAGCAGTGGGCTCGCCGAATTCGCTTGAGTTGCCGCCGCCGACTGTGCAACGTCGTGGTTGCAAAATACGCGATGGATTGCCGCTTACCGCCATTGGAGCTTCCGCGGCGAAAGTTGGTAGAGGGGCATTTTTGTTATGCCGCGACCGAGCCTAAAGGCGACTGCCGGCGGGCATTGCCACTTGGACGCTCGTTACGTCCATATTGTCTGGGCGCCAATCGCGGCATTTATATTCATTGAGACGCTCGTCGGGATTTTCTCGCAAAGTCCGGACTTGAATTTTAAAGTACTTGAGAAATCGACGTTTCCGATTTGGGCTGAGGCCGCCGCGAGGATTTCAGTTTTTTGGACTTTTCATTTTATTTTTGCTGTTCTCAGTGGGCGTACTTTTTAAATTCGGACACGACGTCATTTATTTCTTCGACGGCAAAGGCCGCGAGCGGCTCTTTACCGCTTTTGCGCTGTGTGCCGCCGCAGGCTTTCTGATCATTGTTTCTGCTCTGTTTCTGCACATCCTGCCCCAAACGATCGACTATTTCGGCGCCGCGCTCTTTGGAGATGCGCTAAATAAAGCTCACGGCTATGCGGGTATCAGCGCCGAGCTTTGGGGAAAGGAGACGTTTTGGTGGTTCATGCTTATCGTAAATATCGTCGCCGGTTCGGCCGTTCCAGCGTTCATTGCCGGCGGAATTTCCTGCCTTGGTACCAGCCAAACCGGTGATGCAAGGCAGCACTGGATTTTGCAGCGCGAACGTTTGCAGGCGTACATTTACCTAAGCGCGGCATTGTTGGTGGTCGGCGTTGTATTCCTCAAAGTTTGGACTCAATACCCCGGCTATTTGCTGGAAGAAAAAGCTGCAAAGGCTTATAGCGCCGTTGTCAATTCCTACGCAGTCTTAACCGGCATCGAATACACAATATTACTGGCGTCGTACGCCGTTCCTGTAAGCCTGATTTTGTCGCACCAGGCTAACCAGATCGCCGAAAAGCTACTGCGCGAAACGGCGAACAAAGGCGGTCTCACAATCCGCGATATTCGGGAAAGGGAAAAGCTCACGATCAGCTCACAGGATATCTTTAAATCGATCATAGCCCTGCTTTCACCGTTAATCACCGGATCGATTGCGACGCTTGCTTCTGTCGTTGCCTGAATCTCGGCAGCTAGACGAGGGTGAGCCATGAAAACCGTATATCTCCCCGATCGAAGTGACCGGCGTCTGGCGCGTGAGCCCGCGAGGAACACAAACCCCGATCATGTCTTTGTAGTCCACCCCGTAACGCAGATCGGTGATCAGAACCTGCTCGGCGGACTTCTGAAGCCGGTCGAGGGCCATACCGCTCCCGATTGGCGTCACCTGGAACTTATTTCGTGGCGGATCAAGCACGCGCAAGAAGGCCTGCCGTCCTCACTTGCACCTTTCCGTGCGAATTCGTGGCCGTTGGCGTTTCCGGCAACAGCTTTCACTGCATTGAATGAGTTGTCTGCGCAACAGAGCGGCCGCAAGGCCATGAATGGAGCCGCTTCGGAGTGCGTAGGCGCGTGTTCGATTCGGACTGTGCGATAAAGCGAGCGGACTGGAACTAGATCGAAACGGGCAGCAAGGAGTCGATGTGCCGAAGAATATTCTGATTTTTTCCGATGGCACGGGACAGGCCGGCGGCGTCACAGTCGATGAGCGCCGGAGCAATATCTACAAACTCTACCGCGCCACCCGTGTCGAACCGGATTCGGTCATCAAGCCGGCAGAGCAAGCTGCGTATTACGATGCCGGGCTGGGCTCGCTGCCGCCGAGCGGCGGGACCATCAAGGCCGCGTTCCGCATCGCTCATAACTTCCTGAGCCAGGCGACGGGATTCGGCCTGACGACGAACATCATCGACTGCTACCAGTCGATTATCCAGCTTTGGCGGCCCGGCGACCGCATCTTCCTGTTCGGTTTCAGCCGCGGCGCCTACACCGTGCGCTGCCTTGGGGGGGTTCTCGCAAATTGCGGCGTGCCCACGCGGCTAGGGGTCGACAAGGCGATGAAATACGACCCGGTTACCGCGCGGCGTGTGGCGAATATCGCCGTCAGAAAGGTTTACCAGCACACAGCGTCCGTGCCGGTTGACAAGGCAACTGCACGCGAGAAAGAGCTAATGGATCAACGTAGCGAACTCGCGCGCCAGTTCCGCGAAACCTATGCTTCGCGGCAGGATGACAAGTCGGATTATCCGTACTTTATCGGCGTGTTCGATACGGTGGCTTCAATCGCGAGTACGGGCTCACTGATTATTCTGTTGTTGTGGTCCTTGCTCTGGCCGCCGGTATCGGCGCGTGGCTTTGGTTTTATTATCCCCTTGCCGCAACCCCGCTCGGGAGTACGATCAGCGCCTTTCTCGCTCGCGTGTTGGCGCTGATTCATTTCAATACCGAGAGCTGGTGGCAGTGGTTTGCCCTCGTGATCGCCGGCTTCTCGCTCATTACGTTCATCTGGTACGTGCGGCGAGAGATCAAATTGCGCCCAGCGCCAATCCGAAGAAGTGGTGGCGCACGCTAAATATTTCATTCCAGCGTATGAGCTTTGAGGACAAAACCCTAAACGACAACGTCCGCTACGCCCGCCACGCGATTTCGGTCGATGAAAACCGCGCCGCATTTCAGCGCGTACCCTGGGGACTTTCCGGCGCCGGGCGGCCAGAAAAGGACGAGCAGGGGATCGATACGTTCCTGCAATATTGGTTCGCCGGAAATCACTCCGACATCGGTGGAAGCTACGCCAATTAAATCGCGCCTTTCCGACATCACGATGGGATGGATGATCGAGGCCGCTGAGAACATCAAAGGTGGCATTAAAATCGACAAATCAGTATTGCAAATTTATCCATCCCCGGCCCGGCATGCAGCACGACCAGCGAAAGGAGGGGTTTCCGGTTTTCACAAACTGGTTTGGCCTGACCTGGCCCGGAAAGATCAGAAAAATCCCCGGCCCGGACACCAGGCTTCGCGGTCGGTCTATGAGCGCTTCACGCTCCCGTCCGTGCTGCAATACGATATCGAAGCGGAGTACCCGCCCGAGACGCTGCGGACGCATGCGCGTCTTGCGCGGTATTATGAGGATATCTCGGAGCCGGTGCCGCGAGGCAGATTTATCAGCTGGCTCAGGAGCTTTTTTCTGGCAGGCTAGCTGTACTTGCCGCTAGTCTCCGACTGTGCGCCCGCGAGATTAGGAGCGGGGGGCTTTGGCGATGCGCGCGTGGATTCCAGTTCTGCTGTTGCTTTGCTCCGGTTGCAGCACGGTCCCATTTCAGGATGCGACGGACTCCTTGAATAAAGGCCTGGCCAACGCGGAAGGCAGCCTTTCCGCTTTGGACAGCCGGGACAAGGTAGCGGCCGCCATTGTGGAATACGAATCCTCAACCCAACTCGTGTTGGAGCCGTGCAAACTCGAAGATCCGAGACAAAACACGAAATTGCGCGCTCTCAATCAATGGGAAATTGATCGGACCGGCGTCACGAATTCCCCGCGGACTGCTTCTGGCCAAAGCTCTCGCGCAATACGGCAAGGGTCTTGACGATCTGGCGGCGGCAAAAGACGTAAGCAAAGTGAATTCGACAATCGGAGATATCAACTCCTCCGCCCTGGACGCGGCCAAAGCGGCCGGGGCCGCTTCTTCCAAAATACGTTGCGCCGGCAGGCGATCTGGCGGTGTTTATTCTCGGGCAGGTTTCCGAATTTCGAACGAACCCAAATCATACGCACGATACTGCTGACTTATCACGCGACATTTAAATCCGCGATTGGTGTCCTGAAAGAAGAAGCGTTGCGTCTCCAAACACGAACGGTATCCAACGAAACGACCATTCTCAGATCAGCAAATCGACAGGCTTCGCCGCTCGACCAATTCTGCGGAGCGTCTTCAATTACTCGCTGAGATCATGCCAAGGCAAGCCCAACTACAAGCCCTCGCCAATCAGGATGTCGGCCGGCTATTCACGAGCCTTGCGTCCGCCCATGAAAAATTGGTCGATGTTGCTCGCGATCCGCAGATCTCGCTAGACGATGCACAGAAAGCTATTTCTGATTTCTACAAAAAGGCAAAGGCATTTTATGACGCGCTACATTCGGGAGGCGCAAGTAAAGCATGAAAATAGCAGTCAAGCTAACGCCCGATCAGAGGAAGATCATCGTCGTGCTCGACAAACTGGCCGAGCAGCTTTCCAGTTTGCTTGATTATGTGCAGGAGCCTTGAGAACGACGCGGCAAAAGCCGGTAACGAGGACAGGTCCCGTCAACTTGCCGAATATGAATTACAAATAACGCGCCTGCTTAGCGATGTTCAAGGGGATGCCTTGCAGATCATCGACGACTCTCCTCAGTTAGCAGCCGCATTGGAGCAGCTCGGCCGCGCTAACAAACAAATTGACGACGCGATCAAGAAAACCGCGGCGCTGGATACCAAACTCAATGAAATTGCAACCGTCCTTAATCTGGTGTCGACGGGCCTCAGTATTTTTGCGGCCCTGTGACCGTCGCTCTCTGCTGCCAAGACAACCACTGATCCTGCATCCGGCTTTCCGTCTCTCTCATAGCTTCTAACCTTCACGCCAAGGCAAGTGTAATAGCGAACGGCGCGAGATTTTTAATTGCTTCATCGTACTTGCGGATCGGCTCGTCGAAAATCTTAACGTTGTTGTCGCGTCACCTTTTCAGGGGCACCGAACGGCCGACAGGGATTTCTTGTAACGGCGGCACGGTCGGAGAGCGCGACGCTTAGGGAGTTTTACCTTGTAAGGACGTTCATCGAGTGTCGGTGAGCGTCGGCAGCGATGAGTTGGTCAGTTCGGCGATCCCCGAGCATCCCGGCAATAACCCCGAATTTGCTCCCTATACCCGCCGTAGGTGCGATCTCGCACGCGCACAGGCGTCCAATCGAGTTCGCGCATGAGCTTCGCCAAGCGGCGGTAGGCGCCAACGGTTCTCGCCCGCTGTGGAACCTCCAACACATCGAATACCGCCTGCGAGGACACCCGCTCAACGCCATCGTCGCCAACCTTGCCGCGCAATCGCTCAAGCCGTTGTCGCCAAGGATCGGCATCTTGCGCCTCGAGTTCAGCTTGCGCCCGCCTGATCCTTTCAACGAAAGAGATCATGCTGCTTCCTCTCGCACGGCATTTACCGAGCGACCTTTGCGGCCGCCGTTTTAGCTAACTGCTGGTTTCTGCGGCTTCCAGACAAGCCCCGGACCAAGGCCCTTCAGCGGGCAGGGTGGAAAGCGTTTTTTCAAGGCCTCGTCGTTCTTGATGAAGTCAGGGGCAAACTCCGAGGCCATCACACCCTGCGCGAACTCCTCGAAGCGAAGGTGCACCGTCACGTCGTAGCCAAGACTGGCGAGCGATCTTGCGTACCACTTCAAGATATGATGGGCACCGCTGCGACCTTGGCAACGTTCGCGCTCGTCGTAGCCTAGCGGCAACGGCTGTAGGTCCGCTGGCCCGTGTCAGCGCGAACCACTCTCGTGCGGCTTTAGCCTTCGGGCTGTCTGGATCGCTGGACGTATCGACTGCGCAGATGATAGTCATGGGTATCCCCCTCTGTTCGAGTTGCACCGTCAGGCCGTCTGCGAGGGGGACACGCATCGGGCCGTCTGTCTTCTGGCACGTTCTCCTAACTATTTGGTTGATGCCCTTGAACGTCCGGCAGATGATGACGGCATCGGTTGCTGTTCTCTCTGAAATGGAACGTGCGTCAGTGTCAGCGAACGTCGGCGAACGTCAGAGCGTGTCACCTTGCAGTCGGCACCTGACGGGCGCGGCGCGAACGTCTGTCAGCGGCCAACGCTCGTACTCGTTGGTGTTGGCGGCCCCTGACGGACCCCGACGGCGACTGCGTGAATGCACGCCACGCCTCTAAGTCATACCAAGCGTAAAATGGTACATGCGGATCATCGCGTAGCTCGGCGAAATTGTTGGTATGGCCTGTCTTGACGAGTTCGGCGCGCGTAGCGAACGACTAGCTTGTGAAGTACCTTGTCTGTCTTGAAACGGACAGCAATCGCCTCGATAGCGTCCCACGCCCTAATCTCGTCATCATCGAGATTATGAAACCACGCCTCTCGTAAATCGTGAGGTGACCCGACTTCGCGCAGGTCATCTTGACCCCAGGCAATAATCCCGCGTGCCACATCAATCGCGTGGCCGGCGAGGGCCACAAAATGCCGGTCTTCCGTGGACCTCTGCTTGAGGATGTGATTGCCCCATGGATTAAGGCTACCACATGTCCCTGCGGGGTCATCAACTGGGTCATAAGGGGTTACCGGGTCATCCATGATCCTAGCCTCAGCGACCACACCGCAGCGAGTGAACGCAGCCAGATGGCCGGCTTCATGCCAACAGGTGTTAATTCTTTCCACTTTTACGTATGCGCGGAATTCTGCTTCTTCTCTCCTTGCAGCCACATTGTGCTTTTCACCGATTATGGCCCGCTTGTTGGCTCGTTTCCGATCAAGCATTCATGCCTCCATCGCTCTAATCCCATTGGGGGTATCTACGTTTATGGTCAGTCGCCTACGCGCAGCTTCTTTTGTCGCCTTGCACTCGATCGATCGCGACGCGGACAAGCCCGGCGGGCCCGCGCCGGCGAATGCCCTGTAGTGCCGATGCAGACTGTTTGTTGAGCAGGCCGGTGGGCGGTCAATGCCCCTTAAAGAGGGGGGCATTGACCACCACCACCCTGCAGTGGGGGATTGGTCAATCATTGACCGGATCATTGACCGATTGACCATCCTCACCGGGCGCGAGCGGCGCCCGCGCGGCTTCATCGGTCACCTCTTGGAGGTCCACTCGATCCAACTCCCTGCTGCTCTTGTTCGGTTCGGACAGTTGGCCCTCCATGCTGATGGAGATTTTCGCGTTCCTTTGCCCACGGCGTACGTTCCCATGCAGCGTGAAGCGCGTAACCACGCCGGAAGCGTCCCTTTTTGATCTGCTCAACAACAACCCAGCCGTCGTGCTTGAGAGCCTCAAGTTCGCGTTCAACCGTCACCCGCAGGTCACGCGGTAGCCATTCTCGATCTGGCGTCGCCGCCTCCACCGCCGCTTGGGCTTCGTCGAGAATTGCACGCTGCTTGTTGTTGCCGGTCGAGTTCGGACTGTACGGGACCTGCTCGCCATCGATAGTTCGCCCTCGATCAATCAGTTTGAGCAATTCATATCTAATGGTCTTCTGCTCAGTACCGACAAAACGGGATGCTTTTGACCGAGCAAGGTGAACCCGCTTGACGGCTTGCACACGATCGCCATTCGGATATGCCGGCGGCTCCGGATTTGGAAGTTCCTCGCTGACGAGTTCAAACCACGGCGCCGTGGCAGACAAGGGAGCAAAATTTGATTTTGCATCGGCCAGCTTGAAGTGCTGAAGTCGCTGCGATGGTAGAAGACCGAACTCCTTGGTCTCGTTTTCCGTCATGGTCACAGGCATGAGCGCGCGCCGGGATAGGTTAACGATCGCGGCAGCCCCGCTGACGCCTTCCGCATCCCCCGCATCGTTGGCTTTCCCTTTGCGCGTGTGATGCACAACCAAAATTGCGCATTCGTATTTCACGGCCAGCGTCTTGAGCTTGCGCATTACAAGCGACATGACCGCGTTGTCGTTCATATTGCCGCCGCCACAGAAGACGACGAGCGGGTCAAGTACCAGCAAATCGGGACGCAACGACTGTAGAGCTGCTTCCAGAACACTGAATGCCGAACTCGTTGACAACAGTGGCATTTCTTTCGCTCACACCCAGAAAGGAGAGGGATTGCACACGAACATCGTCGGCCGCCATGACATAAAGTCTGGCAAGGTCTTGCTCGGCGAGCTGATGTTGCTGGCAGAACCCGCAGAGACGCCGCGTGATTTCCGCTTTGCTATCCTCACCATTCACATACAGAACCTTCTGGTCCTTCGGTGTCCAAAGTTTTTCGCCCAGCTTTGGTGTGCCGGCTGCAATCTCGGCAGACATAGTGATGGCAAGCGCGGTTTTACCTGCACCACCGGGCGCAGCGAGCACTGTGATCTCGCCGCGAACGAGAAACGTGCCGTACATCCACTGTCGATGCGGGATTTTGGAGAACGAGACGTTGAGCAGTGCCGGGTCCCAACTAGCTGGGCTTGCGGCTGTTAGCTGAGCGATATCACTCACCTGAAGCCCAAGCACTCCCGGGCTGAGAACGCCAGCAAGAGCAGCGGCACGCGTAGCGGCTTCATCAGTAGAGAGGGAAATCGGCTCGCTGATGTCGATCTGTCGCAAGTGCCGTATCATGCTGGGCCAGCTTTAGTCCAGATTCATCGGTGGCAGTCGGATTTGGCGCGATTACGCGAGACCCATCGGCTTGCTATCAATGGCTCCCGCGGCGGCGCGCTGTGCCGGCTCTGGAAGGGGCGTGCCTTCGTCATCACGGGAGTGCGGCATGTTCACCTACGCCCCGACGTCCGCCGACGCTTGATGTTTTGCCTCGGCTATAGGCGATGCAACGTTCTGGTCACTAATGTCTTCGGCTGATTGCTCGGCTGAGGTGGCGGTGTCGCCCTTGGCGTGCACGGTCGGGCTTGGCTTGACGGCGCCGGTCATCTTAAGGTTTGCAAGCGCCGTCAGGAATTGTCCAAGCTTCGCGAGATTCTCTGCTGGCACGGCTGTCTTGGTAAAGCGCTCAACTCTTATCCCTTTGGTCCTGCGGACGAGTTCCATGACATGTGTCGGTGAAGCCGAACAGGGCCTCATCCTTTGACTGGACACGGCTTCGAGGCTCTGCCGGAGGCTTATCCGCCAGGTTGGTGGTTGCCTCGACCTCGCCGACCCCTGTAGTCGCATCCTGCAGCTCAAGCGGAGACTCTCGGTTTTCCGGGACTGTCCCGGAAAGACTCTCCAGCGCCTTTTGGTTCGCCCGCGTCCTTCGTTTTCGCTCGCGCTCATCAGCACGGTGTTCTGCCAATGTTTTTTTTCCAGCCGCGATCGCAAGCAAAGCGTAGGCTTGCGACTTGCCCAGCTGCGGACAAAACGATTCGCGGAATTTTTCAAACCCACCCTCATCACACATGGTTTTTGCTTCGGCGAGAAGTTGGTCGACGGCGATCAGATGGTTTTGGGCTAGCTCCGCTTGTCTTTCCGCCTTCGCAATCCGCTGCCTGATCTCTTTGCCGATCTGCTGCAATCGTGCCGGGCATTCCTTTTCGATCTGCTCGGCGGTGAGCTTTTGGTTGAGGTTGCTCTCGGCGCTGTCGATCACGTCGGTCATGGGTCTCTCCCGCACGGGCCGGCAAAACGCCGGGGTCGGGTAATCACATAGACCCCACAAACGAGCCGATCAAAAACCGACAAATTGTTTTGTCGCTTTTTGTTTGTGAGGGGGAGAGTCGGCTACATCAGTCGCGGTACGCGGAGAGCCACGAGCATGAGTGACGTTGAAGATTTCGGCGCACTAACTGTGCGGGAATTTTGCGAGCGTTATCGCCTCGGCCACACGTTGGTTTACGAGATGATCAAAGACCGTCGCCTTCGCGCGGTCAAATGTGGCACCCGTACCTTACTCTTGGCGAAAGACGTCAAAGCTTGGGAGCGGTCGCTCCAATCGGTTAATCAATCTGCCGTGTAGAGTTTCGGCGCATATATCTTAGGAAGGAATTCCGTCTTCAATCGCGCGGCGTCTAACCCTCTCGATCTCCTTTTCTAAGGCCGCAACACTTTTTTTGATCGGTCTAAACTTTCGGTTCGGACATTGTGCAAGGACCCATTCGCGGGGTTCAAATTCCTCACATGTTGCCCAAGCCAATCCTGACGAGTCGATGTAATATGGGTCGGCCGCGAGAAGATCCTTTGCGATTTTATTTGCAGATCGCCGTGGCCCGCAATGCTCGATGTAACAGATGATCAAAAACTCCAGAGCTTCGTTTGTCTTGGGTTTTGGGGCGACCGGTTGGTCTATTACCGGTCATGATCTCGCGCATAATCTTTTTTGCACGTGGCTCGCCGATCGCATTTTTAGCG
The DNA here is from genome assembly GCA_963738915.1 of uncultured Alphaproteobacteria bacterium. Lineage (GTDB taxonomy): Bacteria > Pseudomonadota > Alphaproteobacteria > Rhizobiales > Xanthobacteraceae > Pseudolabrys. Next base: position 142,852 of record CAVTYO010000017.1, on the reverse strand, counting down.
CGCAGCCAAAGTGCATCCATTAGGATATGGGCCTTCTCGATTTGGTGTTTCCTGTCGGCCATGCGCTTGAATTTGACATCAGATGGTTCAATAAAATTCTGATGCTTGAAGTCATTTCCCGCCATTTTGGTCATGTGGCGTGGCCCCGCATCGAGAGCACATTGCAGTTTGTCGCGACGTTTGTGCCGCAATAATCAGCCCAGGCTGTCATTAATCGGAGCCGCTTGTCGAATATGTCGCCGCGCTGATAAGCGACCTCCAGCTTGTCGCCGGCAATATGGGCCAGTGCAGTTTCGACAACTTCGCGCGGGAAGTTCGTCCGCTCCGTCGCCCAAGTTTTGAACGTTGCCCGAAACCCATGAGCGGTCAGGTGGCCAAGCTTCATTCGCCGTAACAGCATCAAAAAAACCATGTTCGATTGCGGCTTATCCGGTTTGCTGCCAGGAAAGACGAACTCATCGTCCTTGGCTTTATCGGGCTTAATCGCTTGGAGGATGGCGATGGTTCGGGGGCAGAGCGGCACACGATGCTCCTTGCCAGCCTTCATTCTGTCGCCGGGCACTTTCCACAGTCGGCTTTTCAGCTCGATTTCCCGCCAACGCAACCCGATCACTTCGCCGGTTCGCGCCGCTGTCAGTATAAGAAACTCAAATGCGCGCGCGCCTATACCATCTTGCTCACGAAGCAAGCGCATGAACGGTGGAACGTCTGCGTACGGCATTGCCGCGTGATGTTTAACCCTTCTCACTTTGCTTGTGGCCGGTAGCAAATGGTCCAAATGGCCTTTCCAACGCGCCAGGTTCTCGCCGTCGCGATAACCGCGGGCCTTTGCCCAATTGAGAATGCTCTCAATACGTCCACGTAGTCGGGATGCGGTTTCCGGCTTTGTGGTCCAAATCGGTTCCAGAACTTTCAGGACCAACGAAGTATCGATCGCGTTCACAGGTAGTGCGCCGATATGCGGATAGGCGTACGCGCGAAGCGTGTTTTCCCACTGTGAGGCGTGCGTAGCGTTGCGCCAACCGGCGCGATGAGACTTGATGTAGCTCTCCGCACATTCCTTGAAGGTTGCCGACTTTGAATCTGCAAGACGCGCCTCCGCTCGATCCGCATCTCGTTGTCGAATAGGATCGCTGCCCAGGACCTTTAGGGTACGTGCCTTCGACGCGAGTTCACGAGCTTTGGCCAATGAGATTGCTGGATAGGGGCCCAGGCCCATCCACTGTGTCTTGCCGGCTACGCGATAGCGAAAAAGCCATGAGCATTGGGCAGGCGGATCGGAGTGAAGATAAAGTCCGCCTCCGTCACAGAATACGCCTTTACGCTTGGCGAGTTTGCTGACGGCTACCGCAGAAAGGCGTTCAATAGCTCGGGGCATGGCGAACTCTGTTCCTACACATATTCCTACACTGTGTAGGCGGATGCACGCGAGCACGCCCGAACAAGAACGAATGAAGACCGTTAAATTGTAAGGTAAATATTGCTGATTTTTAATTCTCGCGAACGAAGGCGGAAACTGGCGAACAGCAGGCTGGCGGAGGGAGTGGGATTCGAACCCACGTTACGGTTTCCCGCAAACACGCTTTCCAAGCGTGCGCCTTCAGCCACTCGGCCACCCCTCCTCACCAACTCCGCAAAGGCGCGCGCTTGTTACCTCACCGTCACCACACTCACAACCGCGCCAGAAATGGCCGTTTTGGCTGCACTTTTTCGATAGAGCCGCACACTGATGCGATTTGTACAGGCTATTTGACTGAATTTTGAATTTCCGCGACATCGATCCGGAATTCAATTTCGTCGTATATTCGGACGTTGTAAACGGCGGATGCCATGCCGGAAGACGTTTCCGCGTTACATCTGGTGCTCAGTGGCGACCCGGCGCTTATCGCCATCGTCAGACTATCGTTGACCGTGAGCCTGAGTACGGTCTTTTTTGCCGCGCTGATCGGCGTGCCGTTCGGGGCATGGATGGCGCTGATCCGTTTTCCCGGCCGTGAGGCGGCGATCATTTTGCTCAACGCCATGATGGGCCTGCCGCCGGTGGTCGTCGGCCTGGCGATTTTCCTGCTGCTGTCGCGCTCCGGACCGTTCGGAGAATTCGGAATTTTGTTCACGCCCAAGGCTATGGTGATCGCGCAGACCATCCTGATCGCGCCGATCATCGCCGCGCTGGTAAGGCAGACGGTAGAAGACCTGTGGGCCGAGTACCGCGAAGAGTTCGACGCGATGAATGTCGGGCCGGCGCGGCGGATCGTGACGCTGATCTGGGATGCGCGATTTTCCCTTGTCACAGCGTTACTTGCCGGCTTCGGGCGGGCGGCGGCAGAAGTCGGCGCCATCATCATTGTCGGCGGGAACATCGACGGCTTCACCCGCACCATGACCACGGCGATCGCGCTGGAGACCTCCAAGGGCGATCTGCCGCTCGCCATCGGGCTCGGCATCGTGCTGATTTTCATCGTCATTTTGATCAATGCCCTGGCCTGGGGCGCGCGCCGCGCCGGCGAACGCTACGCGGGATGAGCATGCGCGCACCGGCCTCCGACCCGCCGATCATGTTCTTAGAAGCCAGCATCCTCGCCGGCGAGGTGACGATCCTCGACCGTATTTCGCTGACGCTCACGGCCGGCGCGCCGACAATCCTGATCGGGCCGAACGGCTCGGGAAAGACCACCCTGCTGCGCGCGGCGATGGGACTGATCCCCGCTTCGCGCGGGAGCATCACCTGGGGCGGGCAGGATGCGGCTGCGCCGGCAAGGCGCGCCATCTTGTTCCAGCGTCCGGTGATGCTTCGCCGCAGCGCCGCCGGCAATATCCGCTTTGCACTTGCTTCGGCGGGCGTGCCGCGCGCCAAACATGCAAGGCTCACCGCCGAACTCATCGCCGCGGTTGGACTTGAAGGCCTGGAGCGGCGCCCCGCGCGGCGGCTCTCCGGCGGCGAGCAGCAGCGGCTGGCGCTTGCCCGCGCGCTGGCGCGCGATCCAGCCGTTCTTTTTCTCGACGAACCGAGCGCCAGCCTCGACCCCGCCGCCACCAAGGCGATCGAGGACCTCGTCGCTTCAATCGCGGCGCGCGGCGTCAAGGTGGTGATGGCGACGCACGATCTCGGCCAGGCGAGGCGTCTCGCCGGCGACATCGTGCTGCTGCACCGCGGCCGCCTCCTCGAGCACACGCCGGCCGCCGAGTTCTTTTCAGCGCCGCGCACGGCGGAAGCACAAAAATTCACCGCCGGCGAATTGCTGGTCTAGCGCCCGACAATAACGGAGGACCGTATGTTCACTCGTCGCCTTCTGCTTGCCGCCGCGCTTTGCGCGGCGCTGTCAGCAACGCCAGCATCGGCTCAAGACAAATCGATCGTGGTCGCGTCGACCACCTCGACGCAGGATTCCGGCCTGTTCGAATACCTGTTGCCGCTGTTCACCAAAAAGACCGGCATCGCCGTCAAAGTGGTGGCGCAGGGCACGGGCCAGGCCCTTGACACCGGCCGTCGCGGTGACGCCGACGTGGTCTTCGTGCACGCAAAGTCGGCGGAAGAACAATTCCTCGCCGAGGGCGAAGGCGTGAAGCGCTTTCCGGTGATGTACAACGACTTCGTGCTGATTGGGCCGAAGAGCGATCCCGCCGGCCTCAAAGGCATAAAGGACGTCGCCAAGGCGTTCCAGACCATCAAGGACAAGAAGGCCGATTTCATTTCGCGCGGCGACAGATCCGGCACCAACATCGCCGAGCTCAAGCTCTGGAAGGACGCCGGCATCGACATCGAGAAGGATAAAGGGCCCTGGTACAAGGCGATCGGCCAGGGCATGGGCGCGGCGCTCAACACTGCCGGCGCCAGCAACGCCTACGTGCTGTCCGATCGCGGCACCTGGATTAACTTCAAGAACAAGGGCGACCTCGCGATCGTGGTGGAGGGCGACAAGCGCATGTTCAATCAATACGGCGTCATGCTGGTCAGCCCGGAAAAGCACCCGAACGTGAAGAAGGAACTCGGCCAGCAATTCATCGATTATCTGGTCTCGCCGGAAGGGCAGAAGGACATCGCCAACTACAAGATCAACGGCGAGCAGCTGTTCTATCCCAACGCGAGTGACGCGGGCGCCTGAGCGGCGCGCAATTGCCAAAAAGCCGACTATGACGGTGTATAGTTGCCGTCATGCTCCTCACCCGCCGCACATTGATGACCACTGTCTCGGCTGCGCTGCTGGCGCCGCGCCTTGCCCGCGCGGCAACCGCCGCCGACGATACCGGGCGCACGCTTGCGATCCGCTCGCCGGTCAGACGCGTCCTTCCAGCCGGACTGCCCGCCGCGATCCTGCTTTACACGCTGGCGCCGGAGTTGCTGCTGGGCTGGCCGCGCGTCAACCGGCCGGAAGAGTGCGAATTCATCTTGCCGGAAATCTGCGCGCGACCCGAAGTCGGACGCCTCACCGGCCGCGGCAACACGCCGAACCTCGAAAGCGTCATCGCGCTGCAACCCGACCTGATCGTCGATGTCGGCTCGACCAGCGACCTCTTCGTCACGTCTGCAAATCGGCTGCAAGAGGAAACCGGCATCCCCTACGCACTTCTGGACGGACGTTTTCTCTCGCTGTCCACAAGCTATGAGAAGCTCGGCAGGCTTATCGGCCGCGAGGGCGAGGGCGCCGACTTTGCCGACTATTGCAACATGACGCTCGGCGTCATCACAAACCGCATTGCCTTCGTGCCGGCGGAAAAACGCCCGCGGGTGTATTACGCGCGCGGTCCGCGCGGCCTCACCACCGGGCTTGGCGGCTCGATCGATGTCGAGACCATCGAGCTTCTAGCACGCAACGTCGCCGGCGAACGCAAGGGCGGGCTGGCCAATGTCTCGGTCGAACAAGTGCTGCTGTGGAACCCGGACGTCATCGTCACCCCCGATCAGGATTTCGCGGCTGACGTACGCATCAATCCGGCCTGGGCTTCGGTCGCCGCGGTGAAGAATAGCCGGGTACACCTGTCGCCGAAGTTGCCGTTCGGCTGGGTCGATTCCCCGCCGTCGGTCAACCGGCTGATCGGGCTGTGGTGGCTGGGGAAGATTTTCTATCCCGAGTTGTTCAAGGAAGATATGCGCGAGCTGACGCGCGACTTCTACACGAAGTTCTACCGCGTGACCCCCAACGGTGCGCAGATCGACCGCATACTGGCGGGCAGAGGCTAGTTGGCCGTCGCGCCGGCGTTGTGCCCGCGGTCGTCAGGATGAGCGCTGCAGGCTCACTTGACCGGCACCACCAGCGAGTAGCGCTCGTCGGCGGCGGGACACTTGGCCTCGGGGAACCCAAGTTCCTTGCGCACGATGTTGGTGCCGAGCACCAGCGACACCATCTTGTAGAAGGCGTGGCGGCGGCTCATGCCCTCGCGGCCCATGCCGCAATCCGACGAAATCACCAGCCGCTCGGGCGGAATCCACTTTAGCGCGTTGCGAATGGCGGCAGCGATGTCCTCAGGATTTTCCACTTGCAGCGTGTGGTGGTCGATGACACCGATTGCGATTTTCTTTCCGACGATGGTCTTGCCGATGGCTTCGAGGTCCATGTAGCCGGAGCTTGCCGCCTCGAAGGTGATGACGTCGGCGTCCACCGTGTTGTAGGTCTCAAGCGACGGCTTGTAGCTGATGTCCTTGGCGAACATCTTCTGCTGCGACGGATTGCCCCAGCAGGAATGCGCCCAGACCTCGGTCTTGGCGCGCAGGCCCTTGACCGTGCGGTTGAACACCTCGACGATGAATTGCGGCGTGATCACCTTGTCCTGCACCTTGCGCGCCGCGATCATGTGGATCTGCGGCTCCTCGATCTGGATCACCGGGCAGCCGGCGTCGGCGAGTTCGTTGTATTCCTCGTTGAAGGCGTCGGCGAAGGCGAGCATACGGTCGGGGATGCTCTTGTAGTGGCGGTCCTGCAATGCGAAGGCGACGATCTCCGCCGACACCGCGCCGAATTTCACCGGCTTCTCGGTGAAGCGCTGCGCCGCCTTCCACATCGCCGTGTATTGCAGATTGCCGCGGCCGACCGGGCCGGTGATCACCGGCATCACCCGCGACTCCAGATAATCGTGCAGAATGTGACCGCGCGGAAACCAGACCCCGCCGCGGCCCGCCGGCGTCGGCACCTGATGCTCGACGTCGAGGCCGGTCATGTGGTTCGGCGGGTATGCCGTCCAGCTCTGGCCGCCGACATCGTCGTCGAATCGGCAGTCGCCGTCGGTGACGACGTCGAGCCCGGCAATCTCCTGGTCGCGCAGGTAGCAGGTGAGCGCATCCTCGTATTGCTCGCGGAAGCGGCGCGACACCATGGCTTCGAGGAAATGTTTGCTGCCGAGATTTTCCGTGTACCAGCTCGGCCGCGGCAACGAGCCGGTGACCGTGGTCGGCAGCATGATGTCCTTGGTTCCGCGATACATTGGCAACCTCCCGAATAAATACAGGCCTTTGCGGCCCGTTATCTTGATCACCATATTAGCGGGGAAAGCGCGGCGCAGGGAATTCGTGTGTGCCGCGGCTTTTTGCCCACCCGCGCCCGCATTCGGCAGTGGGCGGCAAGGTCTGCTATAGTTTCGCCAGGTAAAATTTCTGGACAAAAACGTGGACAAAAAAACCGACGGCTACATCATCCGCCCCAACCCGGCCGACCCGCGGCTGACCGAACGCGTCAGCGGCATCGACCAGGCTGGCAGCCGGATCGAGACCTCGGTCACGGTCGAGCGGGCTCTGACGATTTTCCTCAACTCGCAGGAAATCGTCACCGCCATGACCATCGGCGATTATCCGGACTATCTGGCGATCGGCTATCTGCTCAACCAGAATATGCTGTTGCCCGACGACGTGGTCACCGGCGTCGATTACGACGAGGAACTCGCGGTTGTGGTGGTGCGCACAAAGCGCAAGACTGATTACGAGAAGAAGCTGAAGAAGAAGGTGCAGACCTCTGGTTGCGCGCAGGGCACCGTGTTCGGCGACCTGATGGAAGCGCTGGAAGGCGTGCAATTGCCCAAGGCGAGCTTGCGCACCTCCTGGCTCTACAAGCTGACCAATGTGATCAACACCACGCCGTCGCTTTATCTCGAAGCCGGCGCCATCCACGGCTGCGTTCTGGCGCACGAGGACAAGCCGCTCGTCTATATGGAAGACGTCGGCCGCCATAATGCGGTGGACAAGATCGCCGGCTGGATGTTCAAGGAAAAGGTGTCGCCGTCCGACAAGATTTTCTACACCACCGGCCGCCTCACTTCGGAGATGGTGATCAAGACCGTGCGCATGGGCATCCCTATCCTGATCTCACGTTCCGGATTTACAGCGTGGGGTGTGGAACTCGCGCGCAAGGCCAACCTGACGCTGATCGGCCGCGCCCGCGGCAAACGCTTTGTCGCGCTTGCCGGCGAGGACCGCATCGTCTTCGACCAGGACCTTGCCTATGTCGAGGAGGAAAGCTCAAAGCACCGGCGCAAAGCCGCGTGACAATAACGGAGGACCGTATGTTCACTCGTCGCCTTCTGCTTGCCGCCACGCTTTGCGCGGCGCTATCCACAGCACCCGCATTGGCTCAAGACAAATCGATCGTGGTCGCCTCGACCACCTCGACGCAGGATTCCGGCCTGTTCGAATACCTGCTGCCGCTATTCACCAAAAAGACCGGCATCGCCGTCAAGGTGGTAGCGCAGGGCACGGGCCAGGCGCTCGACACCGGCCGTCGCGGCGACGCCGACGTCGTGTTCGTGCACGCAAAATCGGCTGAAGAAAAATTCCTCGCCGAGGGCCAGGGCGTGAAGCGTTATCCGGTGATGTACAACGACTTCGTGCTGATCGGACCGAAGAGCGACCCCGCCGGCATCAAGGGCATGAAGGACGTGGCCAAGGCATTCCAGACCATCAAAGACAAGAAGGCCGATTTCATTTCGCGCGGCGACAAATCAGGCACCAATATCGCCGAGCTCAACCTCTGGAAGGATGCCGGCATCGATATCGAGAAGGATAAAGGGCCTTGGTACAAGGCGATCGGCCAGGGCATGGGCGCGGCGCTCAACACTGCCGGCGCCAGCAACGCCTACGTGCTGTCCGATCGCGGCACCTGGATTCACTTCAAGAACAAGGGCGACCTCGCAATCGTGGTGGAGGGCGACAAGCGCATGTTCAATCAATACGGCGTCATGCTGGTCAACCCGGAAAAGCACCCGAACGTGAAGAACGAACTCGGCCAGCAGTTCATCGATTATCTGGTCTCGCCGGAAGGGCAGAAGGACATCGCCAATTACAAGATCAACGGCGAGCAGTTGTTCTATCCCAACGCGAGTGACACGGAGGCCTGAGCGGCGCGCAAGTGCCAAAAAGCCGACGATGACGGTGTATAGTTGCCGTCATGCCCCTCACCCGCCGCACACTGGTCACCACCGCCTCGGCCGCGCTGCTGGCGCCGCGCCTTGCCCGCGCGGCAACTGCCGCCGACGATACCGGGCGCACGCTTGCGATCCGCTCGCCGGTCAGGCGCGTCCTTCCCGCCGGACTGCCCGCCGCCATCCTGCTTTACACGCTGGCGCCGGAGTTGCTGCTGGGCTGGCCGCGCGCCAACCGGCCGGAAGAGTGCGAATTCATGCTGCCGGAAATCTGCGCGCGGCCCGAAGTCGGGCGCCTCACCGGCCGCGGCAACACGCCGAACCTCGAAAGCGTCATCGCGCTGCAACCCGACCTGATCGTCGATGTCGGCTCGACCAGCGACCTCTTCGTCACGCAGGCGAACCGGCTGCAAGAGGAAACCGGCATCCCCTACGCTCTGCTGGATGGACGTTTTCTCTCGCTGTCCACAAGCTATGAGAAGCTCGGCAGGCTGATCGGCCGCGAGGGCGAAGGCGCCGACTTTGCCGACTATTGCAACATGACGCTCGGCGTCATCACCAACCGCATTGCCTTCGTGCCGGCGGAAAAACGCCCGCGGGTGTATTACGCGCGCGGTCCGCGCGGCCTCACCACCGGGCTTGGCGGCTCGATCGATGTCGAGACCATCGAGCTTCTGGCGCGCAACGTCGCCGGCGAGCGCAAAGGCGGGCTCGCCAATGTCCCGGTCGAACAAGTGCTGCTGTGGAACCCGGACGTCATCGTCACCGTCGATCAGGATTTCGCGGCTGACGTACGCATCAATCCGGCCTGGGCTTCGGTCGCCGCGGTGAAGAACAACCGGGTACACCTGTCGCCGAAGTTGCCGTTCGGCTGGGTCGATTCCCCGCCGTCGGTCAACCGGCTGATCGGGCTGTGGTGGCTGGGGAAGATTTTCTATCCCGAGTTGTTCAAGGAAGACATGCGCGAGCTGACGCGCGACTTCTACACGAAGTTCTACCGCGTGACCCCCAACGGTGCGCAGATCGACCGCATACTGGCGGGCAGAGGCTAGTTGGCCGTCGCGCCGGCGTTGTGCCCGCGGTCGAGCGCGTCAGGATGAGCGCTGCAGGCTCACTTGACCGGCACCACCAGCGAGTAGCGCTCGTCGGCGGCGAGACACTTGGCCTCGGGGAAGCCAAGCTCCTTGCGCACGATGTTGGTGCCGAGCACCAGCGACACCATCTTGTAGAAGGCGTGGCGGCGGCTCATGCCCTCGCGGCCCATGCCGCAATCCGACGAAATCACCAGCCGCTCGGGCGGAATCCATTTTAGCGCGTTGCGAATGGCGGCGGCGACGTCCTCGGGATTTTCCACTTGCAGCGTGTGGTGGTCGATGACGCCGATGGCGATTTTCTTTCCGACGATGGTCTTGCCGATGGCTTCGAGGTCCATGTAGCCGGAGCTTGCCGCCTCGAAGGTGATGACGTCGGCGTCCACCGTGTTGTAGGTCTCGAGCGACGGCTTGTAGCTGATGTCCTTGGCGAACATCTTCTGCTGCGACGGATTGCCCCAGCAGGAATGCGCCCAGACCTCGGTCTTGGCGCGCAGGCCCTTGACCGTGCGGTTGAACACCTCGACGATGAATTGCGGCGTGATCACCTTGTCCTGCACCTTGCGCGCCGCGATCATGTGGATCTGCGGCTCCTCGATCTGGATCACCGGGCAGCCGGCGTCGGCGAGTTCGTTGTATTCCTCGTTGAAGGCGTCGGCGAAGGCGAGCATGCGGTCGGGGATGCTCTTGTAGTGGCGGTCCTGCAACGCGAAGGCGACGATCTCCGCCGACACCGCGCCGAATTTCACCGGCTTCTCGGTGAAGCGCTGCGCCGCCTTCCACATCGCCGTGTATTGCAGATTGCCGCGGCCGACCGGGCCGGTGATCACCGGCATCACCCGCGACTCCAGATAATCGTGCAGAATGTGACCGCGCGGAAACCAGACCCCGCCGCGGCCCGCCGGCGTCGGCACCTGATGCTCGACGTCGAGGCCGGTCATGTGGTTCGGCGGGTATGCCGTCCAGCTCTGGCCGCCGACATCGTCGTCGAAGCGGCAGTCGCCGTCGGTGACGATGTCGAGCCCGGCAATCTCCTGGTCGCGCAGGTAGCAGGTGAGCGCATCCTCGTATTGCTCGCGGAAGCGGCGCGACACCATGGCTTCGAGGAAATGTTTGCTGCCGAGATTTTCCGTGTACCAGCTCGGCCGCGGCAGCGAGCCGGTGACCGTGGTCGGCAGCATGATGTCCTTGGTTCCGCGATACATTGGCAACCTCCCGAATAAATACAGGCCTTTGCGGCCCGTTATCTTGATCACCATATTAGCGGGGAAAGCGCGGCGCAGGGAATTCGTGTGTGCCGCGGCTTTTTGCCCACCCGCGCCCGCATTCGGCAGTGGGCGGCAAGGTCTGCTATAGTTTCGCCAGGCAAAATTTCTGGACAAAAACGTGGATAAAAAAACCGACGGCTACATCATCCGCCCCAACCCGGCCGACCCGCGGCTGACCGAGCGCGTCAGCGGCATCGACCAGGCCGGCAGCCGGATCGAGACCTCGGTCACGGTCGAGCGGGCGCTGACGATTTTCCTCAACTCGCAGGAAATCGTCACCGCCATGACCATCGGCGATTATCCGGACTATCTGGCGATCGGCTATCTGCTCAACCAGAATATGCTGTTGCCCGACGACGTGGTCACCGGCGTCGATTACGACGAGGAACTCGCGGTTGTGGTGGTGCGCACAAAGCGCAAGACCGATTACGAGAAGAAGCTGAAGAAGAAGGTGCAGACCTCTGGTTGCGCGCAGGGCACCGTGTTCGGCGACCTGATGGAAGCGCTGGAAGGCGTGCAATTGCCCAAGGCGAGCTTGCGCACCTCCTGGCTCTACAAGCTGACCAATGTGATCAACACCACGCCGTCGCTTTATCTCGAAGCCGGCGCCATCCACGGCTGCGTTCTGGCGCACGAGGACAAGCCGCTCGTCTATATGGAAGACGTCGGCCGCCATAACGCGGTGGACAAGATCGCCGGCTGGATGTTCAAGGAAAAGGTGTCGCCGTCCGACAAGATTTTCTACACCACCGGCCGCCTCACTTCGGAGATGGTGATCAAGACCGTGCGCATGGGCATCCCTATCCTGATCTCACGTTCCGGATTTACAGCGTGGGGTGTGGAACTCGCGCGCAAGGCCAACCTGACGCTGATCGGCCGCGCCCGCGGCAAACGCTTTGTCGCGCTTGCCGGCGAGGACCGCATCGTCTTCGACCAGGACCTTGCCTATGTCGAGGAGGAAAGCTCAAAGCACCGGCGCAAAGCCGCGATGCATGATGAGTAATCCACTCTGTCATTCCGGGACGCGCGTCAGCGCGGAGCCGGAATCCAGAGACGAACGTGGGCGTGTCTGGATTTCGGGTTCGCTCGCTTTAACTCGCGCCCCGGAATGACGACGCACTGTGGCTGACATCCCAATTCCTCCCACACTCGGGCTCGTGCTTGCCGGCGGCCTCGCGCGCCGCATGGGCGGCGGCGACAAGGCGCGGCTTGAGATCGGCGGCATCAGCATTCTCGACCGGGTGCTGGCGACGCTCTCGGCGCAGTGCACCGGCATCATCATCAACGCCAACGGCGACCCCGAACGCTTCGCCGACACCGGGCTGGAAGTCGTGCCCGACAATGTGCCCGGCTTTGCCGGGCCGCTGGCCGGCATTCTCGCCGGCCTCGATTGGCTGGCGAAGCAGGACAACGGCGTCGAATGGGTCCTCAGCGTGCCGGGCGATTGCCCGTTCCTGCCCGACGATCTGGTCGAGCGTCTGCACATGGCCCGACGCAAGATGGGCGCCGGCGTGCCGCTGGCCTGCGCCCGCTCCGGCGAATGGCGCCATCCGGTCGTCGGCTTGTGGCCGCTGGCGCTGCGCGACAGCCTGCGCAAGTCGCTAGTCGAAGACAATCTGCGCAAGATCGAGGCGTGGACGGCGCAGCATGGCGTCGCCATTGCCGACTGGCCGGCCGAACCGGTCGACCCCTTCTTCAACGTGAACACGCCGGAAGACGCCGAGCGCGCGGCACGCATTGCGCTGCAGGCGCAAGGCGGCTAGCTGGTGAGCGCGGCGTAAGACAAAAAGCCCACGCGCTCGCCGGGCTCTATCCCGGTCACGTCTTCGGCAAATTCGAGCAGCCCGTCGGTCTCTGTCAGCGACATCAATATTCCGGCGCCATCCTGGGGGTGCTTCACCGCCTCGATTTCGCCGTCGGCGCCGCGCCGCAGGGCGACCCGCACGTATTCGCGACGATCTTTCTTTTTACGGTAGGCGAAGGCGGCGCGCACCTGCAGCGGAATCAGGTGCTGCGCCCGGGCGCCGCCGAGGCGCCGCAGCAGCGGCTTGACCACGCGCACAAAGGTCACGAAGACGGCAACCGGATTTCCCGGCAGGCCGACGAAGGCAGGGCTATCGAGATTGGTGGCGCCGCGGATCACACCCATGGCGACCGGCCGTCCCGGCTTGATAGCGACGCGCCAGAATACCAGGCTGCCGATGCGCTCGACCGCGCTGCGTACATGGTCGGCTTCTCCGGCGGACACGCCCCCCGAGGTAATGACCAAATCGTGGCCGGCGGCGGCCTCGCCAAGCGCGCGCGCCAGTTCCGCCGGATCGTCGCCGAGAATGCCGAGGTCGGTAACCTGCGCGTCTAGCCGCTCCAGCAATGCGGCCAGCAGATAGCGGTTGGCGTCGTAGATCGCCGCGCTGCCGCGCGGCGTGCCCGGCTCGACCACCTCATCACCGGTGGAAAAGATCGCGACCTTGAGCCGCCGGCGCACTTCGAGTTCGGTGATGCCGAGCGCCGCCGCAAGCGCAATGTGCTGCGCCTCAAGCACCGTTCCGGCCGGCAGCACGACCGCGCCTTTAGCCGCGTCTTCGCCGGCAAGGCGACGGTTGGCGCCGCGCGTGAGGCCGCTCGGCACAATGACGCGATCGCCCTCTAGGCGCACGTCTTCCTGCATGAACACGGTATCGGCCCCTGCCGGCATTGCCGCGCCGGTGAAAATCCGGATGGCTTCACCCGGCTTTAGCGCAATGTCCGGGCGCTGGCCGGCGGTCAGGCGGCCGGCGATTGCAAGGCTGCTGTCCGCCTTGGCCTTGAGGTCGGCGTGGCGCAGGGCGTAGCCGTCGACCGCCGAGTTGTCGAACGGCGGCAAATCGATCGGCGCCTTGATGTCGGCTGCGGTGACGCGCCCGCGCGCGGCGCGCAACGGCACCCGCTCGGTCTCGCCGACCGGCGCGACGCGCTCGCCGATCAGCCGCTCCATGTCGGCGAGCGGCAGCAGCGAACCGGAAAAGGCGAAACAATCGTCGCTCAGTTGCGCCATCAGCCGCCTCGCAACGCCGCACTGACCGGCACGGCATATTTGAGCAGCACATCGACCACGGCTTCGATGTCGTTGAGATTGACCACCGGAACGGTCGCGGCCGCGATCGGACCATCGGCGGCAATCGCCGCGATGCTCGGGTCCTCCGGATGCAGCAGCGGCTTGCCGTTGGCGGCACGGAAGATTTCAACCTTCGGGACCATCCGGTCGCGCTTGAAGCCCTCGACCAGCACGATATCGACCGGCGACAGCTTGGCGAGCAGCCCGGCCAGATTCCATTCCGGCTCGCCGCGCAGTTCGCGCAGAACGGCCCAGCGATTAGCCGAGGAAATCGCCACTTCGGTCGCGCCAGCGGCCCGGTGCATGAAGGAATCCTTGCCCGGCTGATCCATGTCGAAGCCGTGATGCGCATGCTTGATCGTCGAGACGTGCACGCCGCGCGCGATGAGGCGCGGGATCGCCTTGGTGATCAACGTGGTCTTGCCCGAACCGCTCCAGCCGGCGAGGCCGACGATGCGCATGGTGCTCATAGAAACCGACGTCCTCGAAGGTCCCGCGATGTCATATAGCACGGTGCGGCCGCCTGACCCTGCGTGCGTTTGGTCCACATTGCTCTTACGTCAGCCATCGGAGGGCTGCATGCCGAGCGCGGCGATACGCGCGCGCGTCGCCGGATCGCGCAAGGTTTCGAGAAACGCCTGCACCGGCGCCCGCTCGCGGCGGCTCTCGACCACGAGGAAGTCATATTGTTCCGGCGCCACCGGCAAAAAGCCGAGCCCGTAGAGTTTCGCCACTGGCTCGATGGCGACGCCCCAATCGGCGCGGCCTTGCGCGATCGCGGCGGCGACGGCGTTATGCGACTTCGGCTGATTGGCATAGCCGGGAGGCCGGGCGCCCTCCAGCAACTTGTCGATGAGCACCCGTGTCCCGGCACCGGCATTGCGGTTGACCATCAGCGCGGATGTATCGGCCAGCACTATCTTCAGCGCCTCGCGCGCGCTGCGTCCGGCAAAGCGCACGTCGCCTGGACGGAAGAGAACGCCCTGCATGCGCTGCCAGCCGCGCACCAGACTCAAGGCCGGCGTTACCAGATGCACATTGTATTTGGCCGTGACAGAATTGATCAGATGCACCGGCGCGATGTCGCATTGGCCGCGGCTTGCCGCTGCAACGCCGCCGAGGCTGCCGACGGCAAGCGTGCGTGCCGAGACGCCGCGCTGGGAAAGCGCGCCGACCACGACATCGAGGGCGATATCGTGGCTACCCACGATGATGAGATCGGGCGCGCGCGCGGCGCTGCCGATCAGCGTCACGTGGACGTCCGAATCGGCGTCGAGCGCATTGGCCAGCGCGTCGATTTCGATGAACCCGTCGGCCTGGGAAAAGCTGGTCACCGAGCCGGAGCCCTTGTCGGTCGGGAATGCCAGCGTGCCGCCGGGCGCAGCGACCAATGAGACCAGCACGAATTCCTTGCGGCCGAGTTCGGACGCGATGCGCAGAGGAACATGCGCAGCGACCGTTTTAGCCGCTTCCGGCGGCAGGCCGGCGCGGGCGCGGATGACCGGCGCGGCGAAGGCGTGGAAGGTAAAGATTGCCGAGGTCGGAAACCCCGGCAGCACCACGATCGGCTTGTCGCCGACAACACCGAGGCAGAGCGGCTTGCCCGGCTTGAGTGCGACGCCATGCACCAGAATGCCCGGCGCGCCGAGTTTTGCGACGACTGCATGCGACAAATCTCCGGCGCCCTTCGACGTGCCGCCGGAAAGCACCACCATGTCGCTGACCGACAGGGCTGCGCGCGCGGCTTTTTCCAGCACGGCCTCGTCGTCGGGAAATGCGCCCATCGATATCGGCTCGCCGCCGGCTTCGACAACCGCCGCGGCGATGATGGCGCCGTTGCTGTCGTAGACGCCCGCCGGCTTCAGCGGCTGTCCCGGCGCCACCAATTCATCACCGGTCGACAGCACCGCCACTTTCGGCCGCCGCACGACACTGACGCGCCCCAGCCCGCTTGCCGCAAGCATGCCGATTTCGCGCGAACCGATGCGCGTTCCCCGCCGCAGCAAGGTTTCGCCGCGGGCGATGTCGGAGCCCGCGTAAGAGATGAACTGTCCGGATCGGATCGTGCGGCGCAACTCGATGGCCGGCGCCGGACCATCCAGCAGCTCGGTATGCTCGATCATGATGACCGCGTCGGCGCCACGCGGCAGCACGCCACCGGTGGCGATGGCGGTCACGGTGCCCGGCGCAACTTCGATCTTGGGCGCATGGCCGCAGGCGATCACTTCGACGTTGAGCGTCAGCCGCTTCGGCGCGACGTCGCTTGCGCCTGTGCTGTCGGCCGCGCGCAACGCAAAGCCGTCGACGTTGGAGCGGTCGAACGGCGGCGCATCGACCGCCGCCACGACATCCGCGGCAAGCGCGCGGTTGAGCGCATCGGCAAGCGCCACCTCCTCGCCGGCAAGCGGCGTCAGATCGAGGTGCCGCTCGAAACGCGCGCGCGCTTCCTCCGCCGAAACGGCCTCGAGGAACTGCTCCTGCCGCGCCGCCGCTCGCACCCGCGCGATCAGATCGCTCTCGGCCTGGGCAGGGGCCTTTTGCTCACCGCTCATACAAGCGTCACATTCTTCTTTTTACGGCCACGGCCTCACCGCCACTGTCGCGCCTTCCGAATAGCCCTCGCTGCCGGCCGGCACAAGAATCCAGCCGTCGGCGCGCGCCAGCGTCGAGAACGGCAGATATTTCGCCGCCAGCGGTTCGGCGGTATCGCCGCTGCGGCGCACCGGGACGAATTCGGTAAGGCCGAGCGGCGAGGAAACCTTGCGCGCAAGTTTGACGTTCGCCGCCGGTTCACTGTCGTCGCCGCCGGCAAGACGCGCCAGCAGACGCCGGCCGATGGTCAGCCAGACCGCGAGCGCGCCATCGAGCCGCCCCGGCAGCAGCAGCACCGGGCGCGACCCGACAAATCCGAGGGCCGCGGTCTCCCCCGGCGTGATCGCGATACCGTGCACGGCAAGCCTGCCCTCGCGCGCCAGCAACTGCGCGCTGGTGTCGTTGCGGCCGCTGCCGGTGCCGCCGATGACGACGATGCCGTCGGGACTGTCCGCAGCAAACGCCAGCTTGAGATCGCGGCCGGTCTCGATCCGCGGCGCGCCGCCGTTGCGTTCGATGTCACCAGCCACCAGCCGCGCCGTGGCGTTGATGATGGCGTTGCCGCGCACGGGAAGGACGTGGATGCGCGGCTCGCGCACGCTGATGCGGGCAAGGCCGGCGCCGGCAAAAGCCGCAAGGTCGGTCAGACGCAATCGCTCGCCGGTGCGGCGCAAGGGAATCGCCGGGTCGCAATCGCCGCCAGCCGGCAGGACGCTCGCACCTGGATTGACCGGGCTGAGCGCTTCGGCGCGATCACGGCCAAGCCTCACCGCGTCAAACGGCGCCACGCCATCGGTGTCGGGCGGCATCGGCTGCCCGGTTTCGACGCGCTGCGGCGTCCGCATGAGCTGCACAGGCGCGTAGCTGCCGGCGCCCTGCGTCTCGTCCGCGTTCATCGCCCAGCCGTCGGCCAAGGCGGTTGCGGCATTGGGCCGGGCGTGGACCACGGCGTCGCCGGCGAGCGTACGCCCCGCGGCTACGGCAACGTCGATCGTGCGCGGCGCCACCGGTTTGACGCCGGCGTCCGCCATGGCCAGAACCTCGGCCAGCGGCGTGAGCCGCGAAATTGCCTGACTGCTGTCGATCGTGGTGGCCATGCTTGACCTTGTGACGTCCCGATAATTCAGTCTACCTCAACACCTGAAGCGGCCAACCGGCCAATAAAGGCGCGGCATGACGGAAAAAGCGATGAGCCTGCGCGGCCTCAAATGCCCGCTGCCGGCGCTGCGCGCGCGCAAGGCGCTCGCCGGCATGACCAGCGGTGACGTGCTCAGCATCGAATGCACCGACCCGCTCACCGCGATCGATATTCCCAATCTGCTGCGGCAGACCGGCGACATTCTCGAAAACAAGGCTGAAGCCGATGGCGTGCTCAGCTTTCGCATCCGCAAGCGCTGACGCGCGAGATCGCGCTAGGTCCCGGCGCTGGGACACTATAATATGTAACGGCAGTCATTGCTCTCCGTTTCGACCGGGTTTGCCATGAAGACCATTTTGATCCCAACCGAGGATCATGACGCCATGCCGGCGGTGCTGGAAGGCGCGCGCCTCGTGGCGCAGGCTTTCGGCAGCTACATGGAAGGTTTCGCCGTCCGCCCTTCGCCCGCGAGCTACGTGACCGTCGAGCCGGTGAGCAGCCTCGCCATCTCCGGCGCCTACGAGGGCGACTCGGCGCGGCAGGCCCGCACCCTGTTTGAAAGCTTCATGCAGCGCCACAAGGTGCCGCAAGCGGAGAAGGAGCCGGCGGTCTTTTCTTACAGCTGGCCGCGCGAAGACCCCGAGGAAGACAGCTTCATCGGCAGCCATGGACGCGTCTTCGACCTGATCGCGCTCGGGCGGCCCGGACCCGATCCGCAGAATCCGCGCACGCCGCCGCTGGAGATCGCGCTGTTCGACTGCGGCCGCCCGGTGCTGATCGTGCCGGCGGTGGTGCCCAAGAGCATCGGCCGCAACATTCTCATCCACTGGAACCGCAGCACCCAGCAGGCGCGCACCAATGCCTTTGCGCTGCCGCTGCTGCACAAGGCCGACAAGGTCACGGTGCTGATGGTCGAGGGCGGAATCGTGCCCGGACCGTCCGGCGAGGAGGCGGCGCATCATCTGCGCCGCAACGGCATCAAGGCCGACGCCATAACGGTCAAGCCGCGGACGCGCTCTCCCGGAGAGATCGTTCTCGAGCACGCGGCTTCCCTCGGCTGCGACCTGCTGGTCAAATGCGCCTATACCCAGAGCCGCCTGCGGCAGATGATTTTCGGCGGCGCCACACGGCACATCCTTGCCAACGCCACTTTGCCGGTCTTGATGGCGCACTAGGCGTCAAACGTACCATCGGGACTTTTCCAGCTTTGCCGAACCGGGCCGACCACAGCACAAAACCCTCGCCGCCCGCGCCCGGAAAATCTCCCGCCTTCCTGACGATCTTTCCCTCGATCATGCTGCCGATGTTTCTGGCCGTGGTCGACCAGACCATCGTCGCCACGGCGCTGCCGGCGATTGCGGCAGGGACCGGCGAAGTCGAGCGCGCCTCCTGGGTCGTCGTCGCCTATCTCATCGCCGCGACCATCGCGGCGCCGATCTACGGCCGCCTCGGCGATTCATTCGGCCGCCGCCGGCTGATGTTCTACGCGCTGCCGCTTTTCATCGTCGCCTCGGTGCTCTGCGCCGCGGCGCCCACGATTGAGCTTTTGACGCTGGCGCGGGTGCTGCAAGGGCTCGGCGGCGGCGGCCTGATGACGCTGTCGCAGGCGCTGGTCGGCGAAACGATTCCTCCGCGCGAGCGAGCGCGCTATCAGGGCTACCTCGCCGCGGTCGCGGTCTGCGCCAACAGCTTCGGCCCGGTCGCCGGCGGCTACCTGACCGAACATTTCGGCTGGCCGTCGATATTCCTCATCAACGTGCCGATCGGGCTCGGCGCCCTGGCGCTGACGTGGCGGCTGCCCAATCCCGCCGTCGAGCGCGTGCCTTGGCGCGCCGACCCCGGCGGCCTGCTTTACTTCACCATCTTCGTGACGACGACGCTGCTGGCGCTCGAACAGATCCAGCACGTCGAGGTCGCGGCGCTGCCGGTGGGCGGCGCGCTGTTTGTGTTGGCGCTGATCGCCGTCGCGCTGCTGGTGCGCCATGAGAGCCGTGCCGCGTCGCCGCTGATCCCGCTGAAACTGTTGCGCCAGCCGGCGATCTGGCACAGCGACGCGCTCGCCGCCTGCCACGGCGCAGCGCTGGTCTCGCTGATCACGTTTCTTCCGATCTACCTCGAAGTGGTGCGCGGTTTTACGCCGTCGGACACCGGCCTGCTGCTGGTGCCGCTGACTATCGGCATCGGCGCCGGGTCGCTGGTGACCGGGCGGCTGGTGAGCAAGACCGGATTGACCACGGTTTACCCGATCGGCGGTCTGGCGTTCGCCACCGTCATTTTCATTATTCTTGCGGTCTGGGCATCGGACCTCAGCGCCACTCAGTTTGCGATCATCATGCTGCTCAGCGGACTGTTCATGGGCACGGTGATGGGCGTCGTGCAGGTCAGCGTGCAAAGCGCCGCCGGCCAGGCGCGGCTGGGCGAAGCGGCGGCCTCGGTGCAGTTCTCGCGCTCGATCGGCGCCGCCTTCGGCACCGCGCTGGTCGCCACCATTCTGTTCGGCGTGCTCACGATCAAAAGTCCGGAGGCGGCGCACGTCTTCGCCGCCACGATCCAGAGCCGCCAGATGGCGCCGGCGCTGACGGTCGCGCAGGCGGCGGTCCAGGCCGATATCCGCCAGGCGTTCAGCGCCGCCTTTCTGGCCATGGCGGTGTTCACCACCGGGGGCTTTTTCCTGGCGCTGACCAACCCGCTGCGGCGTATTTGACCGGCGCATGCTCGCGCCGGTGCGGCTGGCGCAACGCCTGTGTCCGGTGCATTGTTGGCGGCCCGGAATTTGCATGCTTACGAGGCACTTCGATGGGCTTTCGGGCCTGCACCCACGACACGCTTTTAGTCGCTAGAGTAACAAGACCCCATGTCGATCCTGGCCGCCCTCAACCACGTCACCCGCTACAATTACGACAAGCCGGTCGGCCTCGGGCCGCAGCTCGTGCGCCTGCGCCCGGCGCCGCACTCGCGCACCCGCATCCCCAGCTATTCGCTGACGGTGACGCCGAAGCAGCATTTCGTGAACTGGCAGCAGGACCCGCACGGCAACTGGATCGCGCGCTTCGTCTTCCCGGAAAAGACCACCGAGTTCTCGGTGACGGTCGACTTTCTCGCCGATCTCGAAGTCATCAATCCGTTCGATTTCTTCGTCGAGCCCTATGCCGAAAAATGGCCGTTCTCGTTTCCCGATGAACTGCGCGAGGATCTCTCCGCCTATGTCGTGCCGGAACCGGCGGGCCCGCATCTTGCGGCCTTGCTGAAGACCATTTCTCGCGAGCCGCGCAACACCGTCGAATTCCTCGTCGAACTCAATCAGCGTCTGCACACGCTCGTTCGCTACATCGTCAGGCTCGAGCCCGGCGTGCAGGAGCCGGAAGAAACGCTGGTCTCGGCCGCCGGTTCCTGCCGGGACTCGGCGTGGCTGCTGGTGCAGATCCTCCGCCACATCGGCCTGCCCGCGCGTTTCGTTTCCGGCTACCTGATCCAGCTCAAGCCCGACGTGAAGGCGCTCGACGGCCCTTCGGGCGCCACGCAGGATTTTACCGATCTGCACGCCTGGGCCGAAGTCTATCTGCCCGGCGCCGGCTGGATCGGCTTTGATCCGACCTCCGGACTGCTGTGTGCCGAAGGCCACGTCCCGGTCGCGGCGACGCCGCATTACCGCTCGGCGGCGCCGATCACCGGGCTGGTCGAACCGGCGACCGTGTCCTTCTTCTTCGACATGAGCGTCAAGCGCATCGCCGAGAAGCCGCGCGTCACCGCGCCGTTCTCCGATGAGGCCTGGGCTGCGCTCGACGCGCTCGGGGAAAAAGTCGACGCCGATCTTGCCGCCGACGACGTGCGCCTGACCATGGGCGGCGAACCCACCTTCGTGTCGATCGACGACTACCAGTCGGAGGAGTGGAATACGGCAGCGCTCGGGCCGAACAAGCGCAAGCGCTCCGACGAACTGGTGCGCAGGCTTTACGATCGCTACGGGCCCGGCGGCCTGCTGCATGTCGGCCAGGGCAAGTGGTACCCGGGCGAACCGCTGCCGCGCTGGGCGCTGTCGCTGCTGTGGCGCCGCGACGGCGTGCCGATCTGGCGCGACCTGTCGTTGATTGCGCGCGAGGCGCCGGCGAAAGCCGCTTCCGCAAGCGACGCACGGCGCTTCGCCGAGGGCATCGCGGCGCGGCTTAAACTCGCGGCCGAGTACGCGCAACCGGCATTTGAGGACACGGCCGGCCAGCAGCTTCCCGCGCCTGCCGGTTTCGTCCTGCCGGTGCAGCGCGCAAGCGCGCAGGGCAAAACGAGCTGGCTCAGCGAATTATGGCACACGCGCCGCGGCCCGCTGTTCCTGAGCGCCGGAGACTCACCGATGGGCCTGCGGCTGCCGCTTTCTTCGCTGCCCTATTTCAATCCTGCCGATTATCCGCATCTGGTGCCGGCCGATCCCGACGGCGATCCGCTGCCCGCGTCGCGGGCGAAAGCCACGGTCGGCGCCGGAGCCGGCAGCGACGCGCCGCCGCCCGCGCCGGAAGACAAGATGCCGCGCAAGCCCGCTTTGGTCGCCAAGGGCATTCCGGTGCGCACCGCGCTCACCGTCGAAGCGCGCGACAAACGCCTGTGCGTGTTCATGCCGCCCATCGAAAAACTCGACGACTATCTCGAACTGCTCAACGCCGTCGAAGATACCGCCGCCAGCCTCGGCATGCCGGTGCAGATCGAAGGCTACACGCCGCCGCACGATCCGCGCGTCAACCTCATCAAGGTAACGCCCGACCCTGGCGTCATCGAGGTCAACGTCCATCCCGCCACGTCGTGGCGCGAGGCGGTCGAGATCACCACGGGTCTATATGAAGACGCGCGGCAGTCGCGGCTCGGCACCGACAAGTTCATGATCGACGGCCGCCACACCGGCACCGGCGGCGGCAATCACGTCGTGCTCGGCGGGCTCGATGCCGCCGACAGCCCGTTTCTGCGCCGGCCCGACCTGCTCAAGAGCGTCGTGCTCTATTGGCAGCGCCACCCGTCGCTGTCCTATCTCTTTTCCGGCCTGTTCATCGGCCCGACCAGCCAGGCGCCGCGCATCGACGAGGCGCGGCAGGACATGCTCTACGAACTCGAAATCGCCATGGGCAAGGTGCCGCCGCCCGGGGGCGGCGAGCAACCGCCGCCGGAGCTGGTCGACCGGCTGTTCCGCAACATGCTGGTCGACGTCACCGGCAATACGCACCGCACCGAGATCTGCATCGACAAATTGTTCTCGCCGGACAGCCCGACCGGCCGTCTCGGCCTCGTCGAATTCCGCTCGTTCGAAATGCCGCCGGATGCGCGCATGAGTCTGGCGCAGCAATTATTGCTGCGAGCGCTCATCGCCTGGTTCTGGCGGGCGCCGCTCGACGGCGCTTTGGTGCGCTGGCGCTCGGCGCTGCACGACCGTTTCATGCTCGAGCACTTCGTCTGGGCCGATTTCCTGCAGGTGCTCGACGACCTCAAGGGTGCCGGCTATCCGTTCGACCCGGTCTGGTTCGACGCCCAGCGCCAGTTCCGTTTTCCGCATTACGGCACCGTGCAGCACGGCGGCGTCGAACTGGAGATGCGCGGCGCGCTCGAGCCGTGGTACGTGCTCGGCGAGGAAGGCGTCGCCGGCGCCACGGTGCGCATCGTCGACTCATCCGTCGAGCGCGTGCAGATCAAGGTGCGGGGTTTTGATCAGGCGCGCCACGTCGTCACCTGCAACGGCCGCGCGCTGCCGCTCACGCCGGCCGACAGCGCCGGCGAATTCGTCGCCGGCGTGCGCTTCAAGGCCTGGGCGCTCGCCAACTCGCTGCACCCGACCATTCCCGCGCATGCGCCGCTCACCTTCGACATCGTCGACCGCTGGAGCCGGCGCTCGCTCGGCGGCTGCGTCTATCACGTGATGCATCCGGGCGGACGCAATTACGAGACTTTCCCGGTGAACTCCTACGAAGCCGAGGCGCGCCGCCGTGCCCGCTTCGAGAATATCGGCCACACCGCCGGCTTTATCGATCCGCCGCCGGCGCAAGGTTCGCCGGAATACCCGACCACGCTCGATCTCAGACGCCCGCAATAACAATCCGGCGCAGTCTAGAAATCCAATTTGTCGCGGACGGAATCGAGCCCGGCCTTGGCGCAGGCCTCGTCCTTGTCGCCGCCAGGCGCGCCTGCCACACCGACGCCGCCGAGAACCGAGCCGCCGGCCTGAATGATGAGACCGCCGGCCAGCGGCGTCACCTTGGGCTGTGCGGCGAGGCCGGCGCTGAGCGCGCCGTCCTTGATGCGCTTGAGGAACTCCGACGTATCGAGCGTGAAGTTGACCGCGGTCCAGGCCTTGCCGGTGGCGATGTCGACGGCGCCGATCCCGGCATAGCGGTCGCGCAGCACGACAAGCGGCGCGCCGAAGCGGTCAATCACCACCACCGCGACCTGGAAGCCGTCCTTGCGGCACCGCTGCAACGCCGCCCGCGCCAGCTCCAGCGCGGTATCGGGCGCCAGCGACTTGAAGGTCACGATTGCGTCTTCGGCATGAGCCGCCGCAGCGAACGCGAAAGCCAGCGCCATCAGCAACAACCGCTTCACGAAATTTCTCCTCACGGCCGGATGTAGCTCCAGCCCTGCTCCTGCAACTCGGTCAGGCGCACGATGCCTGCCGGCACGATCGTCGCTTCGGGGATGATGTCGATGGCGTGGCCTTCCGCCTTTTCCATGCCCTTCTTGGTATTGCCGCAGGCGGAGAAGGCGACGTTCGAGGGGAACGCACCGCTCTTCATGCGCGCGATGCGGTCCTTCACCGGCGACTTGTCGTCGCGAAACATGTTGAGGCCCGGCCCGTAGGCGACGACCTCGATCTGCGCCTGCTCGCCTTTCTCGTGGTAATATTCCATCAGGTTGGCGACGTTGTTGAGCGTGAGGTTCATCACCGCCGGATCATTCTGATCGACCTGAAAGACGACGCGGTGCTCCTTCTTGTCGGCGGCTTGGCCGCGTGCGGCGAGCCCGAAGCCT
The DNA here is from genome assembly GCA_963738915.1 of uncultured Alphaproteobacteria bacterium. Taxonomy (GTDB): domain Bacteria; phylum Pseudomonadota; class Alphaproteobacteria; order Rhizobiales; family Xanthobacteraceae; genus Pseudolabrys. The sequence continues at coordinate 118,330 of CAVTYO010000017.1, read as the reverse complement.
GCAACAACCGCCGCGGCGGTGACCAATCGGCGCGAAACCGCTCTCATATCACTCTCCCGTTTCATGGACGAACAAGCGTATAGCCCTTTTCGGCCAGTTCCAGTATGCGGCCAACGCCGACCTGCACCTTCACGGCCTTCGGATTGATCTCGACCTTTTTGCCCTCGCGCTCGAGCGTGTCGACGGTATTCATGCAGATATCGAACTGCACGCCCTGCGAGATCAGGCTGTCGACGCGCGCGCGGTTGGGACTTCCTGCGCGCAAGAGGTCGATGCCGGGACCGAAGGCGACCACCTCGATCGCGATCTTGTCCGGGTCGTAGGCCTTGAGCAGGTTATAGGCGACGCTGAGCACCAGCAGCTGCTTGTCCTGCTCGCTGTCGGACAATTGCAACACCAGGTGATGCTCGGCGAACGGCTTGTCGGCTGCCGGCGTCTGCGCCGCGACCGGCGCGAGCAGCACTGCCGCGATCGCCAGCAGGCTCAGGAAACGAGCAACCATGTCATCCTCTACCCGGAGATTCCCGGATTGTTTGATACGCCTTTGAGCGCAACGGCGTTGCGCTTCTTGGGTTGCGCGGTTTTCATCCCGCGCAGGTATTTGGCAAAGATCTCGACGACCGGCTTGCCGGCCTGCGGATTGACCGAGGCCCAGCCGGCGACCCTGTAGCTCTTGCTGGCGTCCAGCGCCTTGCCGTTATCGAGCGTGAGATCGGAAATGCGGCTGCCGACGCTTTCCGCCGGCGCGCAGGCATAATCCATCCCGCCGGTGCGCACCATGTCGCCGCCCTGCTGGTAATAAGGATCGGGGTTGAACAGGTTATCGCAGATGTCTTCCAGGATTGCCTTGATCTGCGCCCCGGTCATCTCCTGAACATAGACTTGAGGATAGGTGATCGCCGTTTCCGACATTACATCGGCAAGCGTGATCGGCTCGCCCGGCAGCATGGTATTGCCCCAGCGGAAGCCGGGCGACAGCGCCAGCTCCGCATCGAGTTCCTGACGCAGCGCGTCGCAGATCAACTGATCCATGGTGCCGTTGAAATTGCCACGCCGGTAAAGGAGGTCGCCGGCGACGCTGAGCCTTTCGGCAAAAGCGGCGGCGTGCGGCTGGCTCTCTCGATCTATCAGCGCCTGCATCGCGGCGTCCGCCTTCAGCAGGCCGGCATAGATCGGCAGCAAATGATAGCGGACAGCCTTGACCGTGCCGTTGCCGGCGTCGAGATCGATCACGCCCAAAAACTTGCCGCTCGACCCGGCATTGCTCACCAGCGTCTTGCCGCCCGCATTCATCACGATGATCGGCTGCGGCACCGCGTCGTGAGTATGGCCGCCGAGGATAATGTCGATGCCGGTGACGCGGCTCGCGAGTTTCAAGTCGACGTCCATGCCGTTGTGCGACAAAAGCACCACGGCGTCGGCTTTGTCTTTCCAGCGCAGCTCGTCGACCAGCTTCTGCAATTCGGCGTCGCGGATGCCGAAGGTCCAGTCGGGCGTGAAGCGCCTGGGATGCGCAATCGGCACGTAAGGAAATGCCTGGCCGATGACGCCGATGCGGGCGCCGCCGACCTCCTTGACCGCCACCGGCTTGAACACGCGCCCGCTTGCCGTGTCGAAGGCCGGTTTGTCGTTGAACGCGGCTTCCTCGGTCAAGAACACATTCTGCGCCAGGAACTCGCCTTTGAATTTCTTCAGGTTCGCGCGCAGTTGCACTTCGCCATAGGTGAATTCCCAATGCCCGGTCATCGCCTCGATGCCGAGCAGATTGGCGGCGTCGACCATGCAGGCGCCTTGCGTCGCGTCGGCAAGCCCGCTGCCTTGCCACAGATCGCCGCCGTCGAGCAGCAGCGAGCGCCCGGCGCCGGCCTCGGCGCGCAGGCGATCGATCAGAGTCTTGAGATGGGCGAAACCGCCGAGCTTCCCATAGCGGTGCGCGGCCTCGGCGAAGTCGAGATAGGTGTAGGCGTGCGCGAGGCGGCTTCCCGCGGCGACGCCAAAATGCTCGAGGAACGCCTTGCCGACAAGGTGCGGCGGCTTTCCGGCCATGGCGCCGATGCCGAGATTGACGCTCGGCTCGCGGAAGTGCACCGGATCGAGCTGCGCATGCGTATCGGTCATGTGCAGCAGCCGCGCATTGCCGAAGCGGCCGATGTCGTAAAGCTCGTCGCCGTCGGCCGCGCGGGCGGGCAGGCAAGGCACGGCGCCCGACAGCGCCGCCGCGGTGAACAGTTTCAACACCTCGCGGCGGCGCATCTTGTTTTCAGGATCCCGTTTTTTAGTCCGCTGTCAGCGGATGACGGCGTCGGGCCAGAGCTTTTCCTCGGCCTTGGCCTGCGCGACCGAAGCATTGGCGAGTTCTTCCGCGTGCTCGGCATCCTTGACCGCGTCGTCAAACTTGCCGGCATCGGCGGCGGCCTTCGCTGCCTTGAGCGCCGCCGTTGTCGCGGTCCATTCGTTCTTGAGCGCGTGCGCCTGCATGGCGGCGGCTTCCGCCTTGGCCAGCGCCGCCTTGTAGTCGTCGGCGGATGCAGCCCACGCCGCGCTCGCCAGCGCGCCGGCCGAAACAGCAACCGCGAGGCGCATCAAAATACGAAATCGCATGTCACTTCTCCATGTTCTCTGCCGGTTACGGCCGTGCGCCGGGGCCCGAGATCGGCAGCCCGTTCGCCATGTAGGACAGGAAATATTCGACGTCGCGATAGTCCTTGTCGTCGCCCGGCAGCGGCTCGCCGCCGACCTGGCTGTTGCAGGTGCGCAGGCGGCGGGTGGTCGTGCCCATGCCGCCCCAGTTCGAGCGATAGATCGGCAGCGCCGCGGTGATGCCGAGCGCCGGCGCCAGCACTTCGGTGCGGATGTGGTTGCCCGGGTTCTGCACATGGCAACTGGCGCAGGAGAAGTTGAGCTGGCCGCGGCGGGTATAGAAATATTCCTCGCCGTTCTTGTAGGCGGCGAGCGCGCGCGGATCGTCCGGGATCTTGATGTCGAACGGCTTGCCGCGCGAGGTGAAGGCCATGTAGGCGGTGACCGCGGCCATGTCGTCGCGGGCGTAGTCGAGCGGCTTCTCGCCGTTCTCCACGAGGCACTTGTTGACCGACACCTCGAGCGTGATCACATCACCCGACTTGGCATCGAACAGGGGATAATTCTGGCGGACGCCGATGCCCTTGTTGGAAAAGCAATCGCCGAACGTCTTGCCGTTCTTGAACGGCTTCTCGAACATCTCCTTGCCCTTGTCGACTGCGAACTGATACGGCGGAAATTCGTCGATCGCCTTCCACTGCTTGCGCAGGCCATCGTCCATCGAATAGGGGCCGTTGACGAAATCGTCGAGCGGCACCTTGGGAAAGCGCTCGGTGAAATATTTGCGGAATGCCTTGAAGTCGGCCTGCGGGTTGACGGCGTTGTCGGCGAGCAGCGGCTGCGCCGCGCCGGCGACGAAGACGACCGCGAGAAAGAGTTTGCGCAGCATTTTTGAAATCCTCCCGTTCCGGCTCTTACGGCCGCCTATTGAATTTTGGCCGTCAATGAATCGGATGCGCCCTTGTTGTCGACCCAGCTCACTTTGAGGTCGTCGCCCTTCTTGGCCCCCTTGAAGCTGAATTTGAGATAAGGATCCTTGGACACCGCCGGCCCCCAAAGCGCGGTGAACACGGTCTTGCCGCTGTGCTCGAACTGCACCACCTCGATATGGTGTGGGGGGATCAGCTCGCCCTTGGCATCTTTTACGAAGCCGGAATCCATCGGATGCTGGATCAGCGACTGCACCTCGGTGGTGTCGCCGTTGGCGACGGCGCGAACGCGGATTGTCGAAGCCATGGTCAATACCCTTTTTGCTGTCAGCCGCCGCAGCCGCCGACGGTGACTTTGACTTCCTTGGTGGCGCTGTAGAGCTTGCCGCCCGACTCGACGACGGCGACGACCTTGCTGGTCTTGGCCATTTTCAGCCGGCTCGCCACCGCCGGCATGGTGCCGTCCGGGATCTTGTAGGCGCAGGCGAGCACGTTCGGATTTTCCAGCACCAGAATGGCAATGCCGGTTATGCCCGGCAGCGCACTGGTGACGGCGACCGGCACGACTGCGCCGTTCTCCGCGATCTCTGGCACGTCGAGGCTTACTTTGTCGGACGCCTCGGCCGACTTGCCGTAGAGCGCCTTGAGCGTCTCGGCCTCGCTCTTCAGCTTGAAGGCGTCCCCCGGCCAGCCCTTGGGGTCGGCATCGGCGAAGGCCGGGAATGGGAAGCTGCCGAGGCCGAACCCGGCAAGACTGCCGGCGACGGCGGCCTTGAGAATGGTGCGCCGCGTCGAATTGCGCGCATCCGGCGAAACAGTCATTGGCGTTGCTCCAGAGCTACTGGGTGTAGAGAAAATCGACGATGGCTTCGATTTCCGGGTCGGTCAGGATGAGGTTGCGCTTGAACGGCGGCATTACCGACTGCGGATTGCGCTTGGTTTCGTCGGAGATCACGGCGACGAGTTCCTTGCGGTCCGGAAATCGCGCCTTCATGTCGGCGAGCGGCGGCGCGACATTGCCCGGGTCGTCGCCACCCTTGATCTCGTGGCAGGTAAGGCAATTGCCCTTGCTGCGATCGAAGGCGAGTTTCTTGCCGTCAAGCGAACCGGCCGCTATGGCAGCTGGGGCGAGGACAAACGCGCCAATGACAGCGCCGGCAACAAGCGCCGGCAACAAAATGCACCGTCTCAATCCCATCACCTGATCCTCCCCGCGAATTTATCTCTTTTTCTTTCTTCCGCTTATTTCGGCTGCATGTCGTCGAGCGGCCCGGTGGTGCGCGGCGTCAGTCCGTTTCCTTCCGCCGTCGATTCGATTTTGATTTTTTTCGGATCGAGGCAGTCCGTCATGCACTCTTTAGCAAACGTATCGGGCCGCGGATCCAGCCAAATGAAGCGATCGTGATTGGGCATTTTGACTTTAGGCAAACTGCCGCGGTCCGCAACGAAATTATTTCCTACGATATCGTTCACGTTGAGAATGTAAGCGGTCATGGCGTAGACTTCATCAGCATTTAATGCGTGCGGAGACGAAAACGGCATCGCGCGATTGATATAGTCCCACAATGTCGTGGCGAAAGGCCAGTAATTGCCGACCGTCGGCTCCGGACGTTCGCCCTTGAGCGAGCCGCCGGCAAGTTTGGGATAGCGCGTTTCGCCTTCGCCAAAGGTGCCGTGGCAGGCCGCGCACTGCGCGATATAGACCTCGGCGCCCTGAGCGACGCTGCCGCTGCCGGGCGGCAAGCCTTCGCCATCGGGGCGCACCGCGATCGACCAGCCATCGATCTCGGCTTTAGTCGGCGTCGTGCCGAAACCGTAGTGGCCAACACGCTGCTCGCCGGCAGAGACGCCCGCGGCCAGCAGCGCGGCGAGCCCGGCAAGGGCAAATTTATGAAAGCTGGACATCGTAGATGCTCCCGTCCACCTTCACCTGCCAGGTCTGGATCGAGTTGTTGTTGTAGATGCCGTTGATGCCGCGCACCGCGCGCAACTCGGCGATGGTCGGCTGCACGAAGCCGGTCTCGTCGACGGCGCGCGATTGCAGCAGCGCTGGCTTGCCGTCCCAGCGCCATTCGTGCGTGAAGCGCGTGAGCGCCTTGGGCAGCACCGGCTCCTGCAACTGCGCGCGCTGCCAGTTGACGCCGCCATCGGTGGAAATATCGACGTGGCTGATGCGGCCCTTGCCCGACCAGGCAAAGCCGCGCATTTCATATATGCCCGCGCCGCGCAGCGGCTTTTCCGGACAGGGGAAGGTAATCACCGATTTGGCGTAGATCAGCCAGGTGAAGCCGCGCACCATCCCGTCGGCCATCAGCTCGGTATATTTCGCAGTCTCCTCGCGCGTGAACCAGGGTTTGTCACCGATCTGGATGCGGCGCAGCCACTTGATGTTTACATTGCCCTGCCAGCCCGGAACGATGAGCCGCAGCGGGAAGCCCTGCTCCGGCCGCAACGCCTCGCCGTTCTGCCCGTAAACAACAAGGCAGTCGTCGAGGCATTTCTCAATCGGCAGGCTGCGGTCCATGTGCGCGGCGTCCGCGCCCTCGACCAGCGCCCACTTGGCGTCTTTCTTCAGCCCGACTTCTTCCAGCAGCGTCGAGAGCCTGACGCCGGTCCATTCGGCGCAGCTCACCATGCCGTGGGTAAATTGCAGCGAATTGAGCTGCGCCGCGCGCCACTCCATGCCGCCATTTGCCGGACATTCGATGAAGTGGATGCGCGACACCGAGGGGAAGCGCTTGATGTCGTCCATGGTCAGCAGCAGTGGCCGCTCGACCAGGCCGTGGATCATCAGCTTGTGCTGCGCCGGATCGACGGTGGCGCGGCCGCCGTGATAGCGCTCGAAGAACAGTCCGTTGGCGGTGATGATGCCGGGCTGATCCTGCAGCGGCGTAAAGCTCACCGAGGATTCCGGCGTCGCGGTGAGCCACGGCACGTTGCGCCGGATGACATCCTTGACGAACTCGGAGGGCTGGCCATAGGGACGGTCGACCACGCCGGGACCGAGCAACTGCGACCATTCCGGATCGTTCGGCGGGAACGTGTCGGCGGCAAGCGCCTTGCGGCCAAACAGCGCTCCGCCGGCGAGCCCGGCGCCCAGCGCCAGGAATTGACGGCGCCCGGCGGCCGCGCCGTCCGGTCCAAATGTCGACGAGTTTGCCGGTAGAATCCTTTTTGTCGTCATTCTCTCTTGGGGCCTCTCTGGGCGGCCTGCACATATATAATGACTTGAATGTGTACCCCGGTCCAGAGCAAATCGCTGCTGTTCACGCTGCTGTCGGCGTGGCTCGCATTCGCCGCGCCGGCCTCGGCGCAGGACTATCCGCCACTCGACGACCCGATTGTTTTCGAGCAGGTGCCGGGAGCCCCGGTCTATTACACCGTCGGCAAACCCGGCGTGCCGTCGCTGGCGAACGAGGGCCACACCTCAAACGCGGGCTATGTCGTCACCTCCGCCGGCGTGGTGGTGTTCGACGCGCTGGGGACGCCGAGCCTCGGCCTGGCGATGCTGCAGGACATCCGCCAGCGCACCGACGCGCCCATCCGCTATTACGTCGTCAGCCACTACCACGCCGACCACATCTACGGGCTGCAGGCGTTCCGCGACTATAGCGACACCATCATCATCGCCCAGGACCGTGCCCGCGAATACAAGGAAGAAAACGAGGAGACCGCCGATGAGCGTTCCAGCCAGCGGCTAGAACAACGGCGGCAGGCGCTGGCGCCGTGGGTCAACGAGAATACCCGTGTCGTGCCGCCGGATGTGACCTTCAATCACCGCATGACGCTGACGCTCGGCGGCCGGCGCTTCAAGCTCATCTACGCCGGCCCCGCGCACTCGGCGAGCGACATCATGATGATGGTCGAGCCCGACGGCGTGCTGTTTGCCGGCGACATCGTGCAGAACGGGCGCATCCCGCACATGAACAGCGACGACGTTAATACCGGGCAATGGCTTGCAGCTTTGTCGGAAGTGGAGAAGCTCGATCCCAAATTCATCATTCCCGGCCATTGGCGGCCGTCGACCGCCGCCGAGGACGCAATCGCCTTCACCCGCGACTACATACAATATGTACGCTGCCGCCATGGGCGCCGCCGTGATGTACGTGCCGCCATTGGCGCCGTCGTGCAAAATTGGACCGATTTTGACGTCGCCTACCGGCAGACCGATTGGTCGAAGTACGACAAGCTGCCGGCCTTCGACGCCAACAACCGCGGCAACGCCTATCGCATCTATATCGAGATGGAAGGCGGCGAGTTTAACGCGCCAAAACATTAGCTAATAGAGTTAATGGCGGAGAGGGAGGGATTCGAACCCCCGATACGGTTGCCCGTATGCCGCATTTCGAGTGCGGTGCTTTCAACCGCTCAGCCACCTCTCCGGAGCCGAAAAAGGCCGTAAATCACCCGCTTCGGATGGGGCTATCTAGCCAAGCAAGCCATGGCAGACAAGGGCGCCCCGGCGTATATTGTCGCGCCTTTGACACAGCGCCAGCGCGGATGCCCCGAGAGATGCCCCTTGCATTGAATTCTGCTCGCTTTCGCAAAGATGCGCGCGGTGTCTTTCTGACACTCTGCCTGATCGCAATAGCGACCGGCGGCGTCTACCTTTTGGTATCCGCCACCGGAATGCGGCACGGTTCGGCGATGTACCTGATACCCGTGGTCATCGCCGCCAGCCGCTGGGGCATCGTTTCGGCGGTGGTCGCCGCCTTTTTTGGCGTCGCCGCTTCAGCGTTCTTCTTTTACGAGCCGCTTTACAGTTTCCGCGTCACCGACCCGCACGAGGTGGTCAACCTCGCGCTCTTTATCTTCGTCGCGGTGGTGATAAGCCAGCTCGCCAACAAGCTCAGCCGTCAGCTCGAGATGACGCGGCAGCGCGAGATCGACATGCGCGACCTGTATGCTTTCTCGCGCCGGCTGGCGATGGCTTTCGATGTAAACGACATCCATGCCGCGATCGAGGACCATCTTGCTTCGGTGATGCAGCGCAAGGTCGTGCTTTTTGCCGGCGTCCGCGACAGCACGCGCCGCAGCGGTGTACCGGAGCCGGTACGCTCAAAGATCGCCGAGGTCGCCCTGGCCAGCCAGGATTCCGCCGCGAGCGCCACGATCACGGTCGGCGACGAAGTCTGGCTAGTGCGCGCGGTTTCCGCCAAGAGCGCAGAGTTCGGCGTCATCGCCATCAATCTCGGCAAGGTTTCGAAAGAAGGCGCCAACGAACTGCGCGTCCGCGTCGATAGCGTACTCAGTGACGCGACCGCAACGCTCGACCGGCTCGGCGTCGCTCACGCGATCAGCGAGGCGCGCATGCGGGCGCAAACCGACCAGCTGCGCGAGGCGCTCATTGGCTCGGTGTCGCACGAGCTGCGCACGCCGCTTGCATCGATCCTCGGCGCGGCCAGCGTGCTCAGCGCCGCGCCTGCGCTCGCCAATGAAAAGAAGCTGCGCGCGCTGGTGCACGGCGTGCGTGACGAGGCCGAGCGTCTTAATAATGATATCCAGAATCTTCTCGACGCCACCCGCATCTCCAGCGACGGCATCAATCCGCACATGGAATGGGCGGATCCCGCCGACATCGTAAATTCCGCGATCGAGCGCTGCCGCCGCCGCATCGGCGACCGCCGCGTCGCGATCAATCTGCCGCGCGACCTGCCGCTGATCCATGTCGATTCGGTGCTGGTGCAGCAGGCGCTGGTGCAGATCTTCGACAACGCGGTGAAGTATTCGCCATCGGGCTCCGCGATCAAGGTCGCCGCCCGCGCCCGCGACGGCCGCATCATGCTCAGTGTGAGTGACGAAGGCGCCGGTTTGACCGCCAGCGAACAGGAGAAAATGTGGGAACGCTTCGTTCGTGGCGACCGCCATAGCGCGACCACCAGCGGCTCCGGGCTCGGGCTCTGGATCGCCAGCGCCTTTGTCGCCGCAAATGACGGCAAGATGAGTGCAGTCAGCGACGGTCCCGGCCTCGGCACCACGCTGGTGATTGAACTGCCAGTAACGCAAGCCACCGTGTCACAATTTGAAGGCGACGCCGATGAGTGAGTCATCCCCGATTGTCCTGGTCGTTGACGACGAGATCCAGATCCGGCGCTTCCTGCGCGCCGGTTTCGAGCTAAATGGCTTTGTCGTGCATGAAGCCGGTACCGGCGCCGAGGCCATCCGCTCGGCAACGCTGCGGCCGATCGATCTTGTCCTCGTCGACCTCGGCCTTCCCGACATGGACGGTTCCGAGGTTGTCGAGCGCCTCCGCTCGTGGTCGACGGTGCCGATCATCGTGCTTTCGGTGCGCAGCACCGAAGCGCAAAAGGTGCATTTGCTCGAGCTCGGCGCCGACGATTACGTGGTCAAGCCGTTCGGCATGGCCGAGTTGCTGGCTCGCGTGCGCGTGGCGCTGCGGCGGCAGATGCGTGCGGCAAGCGGAGAGCCGAAGGTCACGGCGGGTCCTTTGACCATCGACCTTGCCACCCGCGCGGTGATGCTTAATGACGCGCGCCTTTCGCTGACGCCGAAGGAGTACCGGCTGCTGCAGGTTCTCGCGCAGCACGCCGGCAACGTCGTCACCCACCAGCACCTGCTTAAGGAAGTGTGGGGCTCGATCCACGTGCACGACACGCATTACCTGCGCATTTTCGTGCGCAAGCTGCGGCAGAAGATCGAGCCGCACCCGGATTCGCCGCGCATTCTGGTCACCGAACTGGGCGTCGGCTACCGGCTGGCGCAGTCGGGCGCGGAAGCGGACAATGGCCATCTGGCGGGCGCAGAGGCCGACGCCAAGACCGAGGGCTAGCCCCGAATTTGGGGTGCGGGGGCTCCGCGTGGCTTTCTTGACAGCCGACGCCCTTCCCCGCCATAAGCTTCCCGCAATCGCGGGGCCTCAGGGCTCCGTGCGTTTTTTCGAGGGCATTCAAGTCCCTCAAAACACACAGCAATCCGACTGAAAGAAGCCGGTCCGGATATCTCCGAGCGCCGGGGTCGAACACGAAGGAAAGAATGATGTTCGCAGTCATCAAAACCGGCGGCAAACAATACCGCGTTGCCCCCGAGGACATTATCCGGATTGACCGCGTCAGCAGTCAGCCCGGCGAAATCGTCGAATTCGGCGAGGTGCTGGTGGTGGGCGGCGATACTCCGCAGATCGGCACCCCGGCGGTTGCCGGCGCGACGGTTGCCGGCGAGGTGCTCCAGCACACTCGCGGCGACAAGGTCATCGCCTTCAAGAAGCGCCGGCGCCAGAATTCGCGCCGCAAGCGCGGTTACCGGCACGAATTCTCGGTGATCCGCATTACCGAAATCCTGACTGGCGGCGCCAAGCCCTCGAAAGAGGCAAAGCCACGGCCCAAGCGCGAACCCAAGGCCGAAACCGCGGCCGAAGCAGCGGCGGAAGGCGGGACTAAGGCCAGCCCGGCCAAGAGCAAGGCCAAGACCAGGGGCAAAACCGGGGCGAAAAAGCCGGCCGCAAAAAAGCCTGCTAAGTCGCCCACAAAAGGTAAGAAGAAGTGAGATGATTCCTTCACGGAATCGGCGTAAGTAAATCGAAGAATTCAAGAGAGTGTGATATGGCGCATAAGAAAGCAGGCGGATCTTCACGCAACGGCCGCGACAGCGCGGGCCAGCGGCTCGGCCTGAAGTCGACCGGCGGCGAAATCGTGCTCGCCGGCAACATTCTTGCGCGCCAGCGCGGCACCAAATGGCATCCCGGCCGCAATGTTGGTGTTGGTAAGGATCACACGCTGTTCGCGCTTGTTAATGGAAAGGTTCAGTTCGCTACCAAAGCAAAAGGCCGCACCTACGTGTCCGTTGTACCGATGACGGAGGCTGCGGCCGAGTAAGACGGTAGACTCAAATCGAGGTCTGCCGGTCATTCAGTCGAACCGGCGGGGCTCATGGGCTCTGAGAGGGGGAGACGGGTGACCGGCTCCCCCTCTCCGCTTTTTCAACCTGCTGCGTCTGGAAATGGAGCCTGAGCCATGTTGCAAGAAATACCCAGAGAGACCTTCCGCGAAGCCAGTATCCCCGTCCTCGAGACCAAGCGGCTTGCTTTGCGCGCGCCGCGCCTCGGGGACGCTAAACTGGTGGCAGCGCTCGCCAACGATCGCCGCATCGCCGAGAATACCGCGCGCATTCCACATCCGTACCGATTGGCGGATGCCGAGAGCTTCATCGCGGGGGCGAGCAAGGCGGGCGAAGCCGCATTCCTGATCACGCTGCACGACAGGACCGTGATCGGCGCCTGCGGCATCATGTTCCATTACGACGACATGCCGGAGCTCGGTTACTGGCTCGGCGTACCCTACTGGAACAAAGGCTATGCCACCGAGGCGCTGCATGCGCTGATCGACTACGCCTTCACCGACCTCAACCACGAGTCGTTGCAGGCGGGCAGCCGCGTCACCAACCCGGCCTCGCGCCGGGTGCTGGAGAAGTGCGGCTTCCAGTGGACCGGCGTCGGGCTCTACCGGATCTCGTCGATCAAGTCGTCGGCGCCGATCGACCGCTTCCGCCTCGAGCGCGGTATCTGGACGGCGCTGAAAGGCTGGGGCCGCGTCAAGCGGGTCTGACGCGCACCGGTCGGGGGCAAAGCCATGTACCAGCCGCAGCATTTTCGCGAAGACCGGCTCGCGGTTCAGCACGCGCTGATCCGCGAGCATCCGCTCGGCCTTCTGGTCACGGCGGGACCGGGCGGGTTGCAGGCGAACCACATCCCGTTCCTGATCGACGGCGACGCATCGGAGCGCGGCTTGCTGCGCGCGCATCTCGCGCGTGCCAATCCGCAACTGCGCGAATTGGCGGCCGTCCCCGAATGCCTGGTGGTGTTCCAGGGGCCGCAAATCTACGTCAGCCCGTCGCTCTACCCGACCAAGCGCGAGCACGGAAAGGTCGTGCCGACGTGGAATTACATCACCGTGCACGCCTGGGGCAAACCGCAGGTCATGGATGATGCAGCGTGGCTGCGCCGCCAGATCGAGGATCTGACCGCACATAACGAGCGGACCCGTGCCGAGGCGTGGAAGGTTTCCGACGCGCCCGATGCTTTCGTCGCCATGCAGATCAAGGGCATCGTCGGGCTTGAGATCCCGATCGCCCGCATCGAAGGCAAATGGAAGGTCAGCCAGAACCGGCCGGCGGTCGATCAGGCCGGCGTCGCCGCCGGGCTCGCCGGCCAGGGCGATGAAGCGGACGCGATGGCGCGGCAGGTCGCCGAACGCAGCAAACAGATGACGTGATGGACCGCAAGCTCATCTCCTCGGGTTCGACCTTCGAGCCGGCGATCGGCTTCTCGCGCGCGGTGCGCGTCGGACCGCACATCGCCGTATCCGGCACGGCGCCGCTCGCGCCGGGTGGCGGCACCGCCTCGCCCGGCGACCTTTGCGCCCAGACCAAACGCTGCCTCGAGATTATCGAGAAGGCCGTCAACGACGCCGGCGGCAAGCGCGAGCACATCGTACGCACGCGGATGTTCCTGAAAGACATGAAAAACTGGCAGGAGGCCGGCCGCGCGCACGGCGAGTTCTTCAAGGACATCCGCCCGGCGTCGACCATGATCCAGATCGTGCAGGCGATCGACCCGTCTTGGCTGATCGAGATCGAAGCCGACGCGATCGTGCCGTAGTCGCGGGGGCGGAATATCCTGCTATTGCCGCAGCAGTGCAGCCTCGAACTTTTCGCCGAAGTCACCGAGTTCGTCGGAGCTGAGGTCGCTGACCGCCCAGAGATTGAGGCCTTTCTCACTCCATTGCCTCACGTTAAATCCGTGCAGGCTCTGCATTGAGGCTGCGTGCGCCGCCGAATTAGAGGCAGGTTCGCAGAACAAGTTGATGATGTGCACGCGCCGTCGATAGACGATCGCGGCGACCGGCTTGGCATCGACATAATCGACCCGGGCACCGAGCAGGGTGAAGCCTTGCGCGGTCAGGTCCATGACCGGTGGGGATGCATCGAGCCGGCCGTTGAACCACGGCTTGACGGTGTGCTGGTCGCTCGACGCCACGTCGATTAGATGTTCGCCCTGCAACGAACGCAGATGTGCGGACACGACCTCGTCGAGAATGCGCTCGTTGCCGTCCCTCCGCGCGATCATCAGGAACAAGCCTGACGCGGCGAGAGCCGATATGGCGGCGCCGAGAGCGAAACCCTTGATGGCGGCGCGGCGGCTTGCAGCGGCCGCGGCCGGTGCCGGTAATCTTCCTTCAATGCCGGTACGCAGGTGCGCGGGCGCGGTGTAGCGCAACTGCGCCGGAATCATCGCCGTGCGCAATGCTTGAACGCCGCGAAGCTGTGCCGCGCACGAAGGGCAAGCCGCCACATGCGCTTCGACTTCGCGCGCGTTTCCAGCATCGAGTTCACCGTCGATCAGCGCGTGCAGCAAAATACCGGCTTCTTCGCAGGTCATGAATTCGTACTCCCTCCCGCTGCAACCCAGGCCTCTCGGAGCATCGTTCTCGCGCGCGCCAGACGCGACATTACCGTGCCGATCGGCGCCTCGATGACAGTCGCTATATCGCGATAAGACAGGTCGTTGATTTCGCGCAGCACGATCACTTCGCGGAACTCCGCCGGCAGCTCGCCGATCAGTCGGTGCAATGTTTGCGACTCATGGCTGCGCACAACAATTTGTTCCGGCGTTTCGTTGTCCTCGCGCCAGATTGGTTCGGCCGCCTCGCCGTCTTGCCGGTGATCGAGCCCGTACACCAATCTCGCGTTGCCGGCGTATCCGGCACGGCAGACATTCCGCAGGATCGCCATCAACCACGGCTTTATCGGGCCACCGCGAAACGTGTCAAAATGACGGAAAGCGCGCAGATAACACTCCTGCACCGCGTCGTCCGCATCGTCCGCGTTGCGCATGAGATAACGCGCCAGCGTGTAGAGCTCATCGAGATACGGCAAGGCGAGCTGCTTGAAGCGGCCCGTATTCCCGCTGTCGCTCAATCCTGCGCCGCCTGCCATCACTGAATGTTTAGCCTCGCGCAGTCACTATGATCCGTTGAACAGCCAACATTAAGCTATTTCGCACTCGTGCCGGCCTCAACCACAACAGAACCAGTCATGTGCGGATGCAGCGAACAGAAGTACGCATAGGTGCCCGGCGACGTGAATGTGAAAGCGAACTTGTCGTCGGTGTCCATCGCCTTGGAGCGAAACACCGACGTTTTCGATGTCACAGTGTGGGGGATATCATCATGATTGATCCATATCACCGTGTCTCCCGCTTTCACCGTGATCTGTTGCGGACTGAACGTAAAATTGTCGATCTTGACTTCGACATCCGCGGCCTGCGCGGCGCACGTACCAATAGCCACGGCGGCGAGCCCGATTATGGCGCCAATTGCGAGTGTTCTTTTCCGGTCCATGGCGATATTCAGCTTTGCAGTGCCGTGTCGATGATGGCGAGCCGCTGCTCGCCAGACCGGAACGTGATGCAGGCTGTGCCGAGAAAACTGCGTAATCGTTCCGCCGGCACCTTCATCGGTCCGGCAGATGGCGCCGCGCCTGGCGCGGGCTGCGGGAAGGCCGTCGAGCGCGCGGTATGAAAGGTGACGTTGCCCTCGACCTTCTGCATGACCTGGTGAATGTGACCGTTGAGTATGGTGACCGAGCCGAAACGCTTCAAATAACCCAGCGCTTGCGCGCTATCTTCGGTGCCCCAACCCCAATCGGAATAAACGGTCCACAACGGAATGTGTGCGAACACCACGATCGGCGTCGAAGCGGAACGGCCCTTGAGGTCGGCCTCGATCCATTCGAGTTGTTCGTCGCCGAGACTGCCCATACCGCCGCCTTTGAGATTGGCAACATTGACCAGTCCCATGAAGTGCACCCCGTTGGCGTCGAAGCTGTAGTAACCAGAGCCCTTGGTGCCGCGCCCGTAACGCTCCCTGTAGAGCCTGATGTCGGGATCGATAATGTCGTGCTCGCCGGGCACATAATGTACGTCAAGTTTGGCTTGCGAGATGATCTGCTCGGCGTCGTCGAATTGGTCGTCCTTCGACAGATGCGTAATATCGCCGGTGTGAATCATGAACGCTGGCTTTGCTGGCAGCGTCTTAATTCGGCCGATGGCCTCTTCCAGAGTCCCTTTGGCGTTGGGGTTTGCGGGCTTGTCGAAGCCCACGTGGCTGTCGCTGATCTGCAGGAACGTGAAATCCTTGACGTCGGCCGCTATCGCTTGGTCGATAAGGCCGATTGATCGCGGGACCCCGCCAGCGACGGTCCAGAGAACGCCGGTTCCGGCCCAAGTCATGCATTCAAGAACTTTGCGGCGGCTTGGGTCTTCGTCGAGTACGGGCATGGCCGGTCTCCCTGCGTTTACCTGCAGAGGACTAGATCGGGCCAACGCGAGATTTATTCCCGCGGATTCCATGTTTTCTGTGCAGCCGCCCCCAGGTGCCATCAGGCCCTGTCACGGCGGCTCGGCAAAGGACGTCGGCGTCTGCCAGACCTGCTCGCGGATGAAGATGTAGATGCCGGCGGCGATGATGATGGCGGCGCCCACGAGCATCGCGGTGCGCGGAATGTCGCCAAAGAAGACGTAGCCGAGAATGATGGCCCAGACGATCGTGGTGTACTGATAAGGCACGACGAGCGAGGCCGGCGCAAGCTTGAGCGAGCGGTTGACGCAGATGTGGGCGGCGGTGGCGACGGCCCCGAGCACCACCAGCAGCCCGCCGTCCGACCAGGTCAGCGGCACCCAGGTGAACGGCGCCAGTACCGCGCCGGCGATGAGTGCGCCGGCCATCTGTGTCGTCACCAGCACGGTATCGGAGGTGCCGCGCACCTGCCGCGTCAGGATCATCAGCACCGAGAACGACACGCTCCCCACGATGGCGACCATCGCAGCCGGCGTCAGGCTCTGCGCCGACGGATTAAGCGCGATCATCACGCCGGCAAATCCGGCGATCACCGCCGCCCAGCGCCGCCAGCCGACGTGTTCGCCCAGCAGGAACGGCGACACCGCGGTGACGTAGATCGGGCTGGCGAGATAAAACGTCATCACGTCGGCGAGCGGCATGTACGCGAGCGCCCAATAGAAGCACCCGAGTTCGAGCGTGGAGAAAACCGGCCGCAGCCACTGGATCAGTGGGCGCGGCGCGGCGCGGAACGGCGTTAAACCTTCGCGCCAGATGAAGGGCGCCAGCAGCACCAGCGCGGCGGCGCTGCGCACCAGCAGAAGCTGGCCGAGCGAATAGGTCGAGATCAGCCATTTCCCCAAGGCGTCGTTGAGGGCGAAAAAGAAGATGCCGACGAGCATCAGGCCGATTCCGGCCAATGCGATGGATCGCGGGAGCGCGGCGCTTTGTGTGGTCATTTTGCAGTTCCGGCGGCGAACGCTATATACGCCGGAGAAACGAAGGCGCCATGAAATTCCTCGACGAAGCCAAGGTCTATATCGCGTCAGGCGCAGGCGGCAACGGCTGCGTCGCCTTCCGCCGCGAAAAGTTCATCGAGTTCGGCGGTCCCAGCGGCGGCAACGGCGGCAAGGGCGCCGATGTCGTCGTCGAGGCGGTCAACGGCCTCAACACGCTGATCGACTACCGCTACCAGCAGCACTTCAAGGCCAAGAGCGGCGGCAACGGCATGGGCAAGGACATGCACGGCGCCAACGGTAAGGACGTGGTGCTCAAGGTGCCGGTGGGCACGCAAATCTACGAAGAGGACGGCGAGACGCTGCTGGCCGATCTCACCGAGGTCGGCGAGCGCGTGACCATCGCCAAGGGTGGCAATGGCGGCTTCGGCAATGCCTATTTCAAGTCGTCGACCAACCGCGCGCCGCGCAAGGCCAATCCCGGCCAGCCCGGCGAAGAACGCACCATCCGCCTGCGCCTCAAGCTGATCGCCGACGCCGGCCTCATCGGTCTGCCCAATGCCGGCAAGTCCACGTTTCTCGCCGCGGTCAGCGCGGCGAAACCCAAGATCGCCGACTACCCCTTCACTACGCTGCATCCGCAACTCGGCGTGGTGCGCGTCGACAACAAGGAATTCGTGCTCGCCGACCTCCCCGGCCTGATCGAAGGCGCGCACGAAGGCGTAGGCCTCGGCGACCGATTCCTCGGCCACACCGAGCGCTGCCGAGTGTTGCTGCATCTGGTGGACGGCACCGCCGAGGAGCCCGGCGAAGCCTACAGGATCGTGCGCGGCGAACTTGACGCCTACGGCCACGGCCTTGCTGGCAAGCCGGAAATCGTGGCGCTGACCAAGGCCGACGCGATGACGCCGGACGAGATCAAGACGCAGGCCGCCAAATTGAAGAAGGCCTGCAAGAAGGCGCCGCTGGTCATCTCATCCGCGTCGGGCAAAGGCGTGCCCGAGGTGCTGCGCGCGCTCGTCAAGGTGATCGGCGAAGCCAACGCCGACGCCGAAAACCCGGCCACCAAAGAAGCGGCCTGGCAGCCGTAGCACCGCAAGCGCGGCGGCAAACTGCGGTGCTGCGCAAATGACGCCGATCCGGCGACGGAACCGCGGTAGCTGCCGGAGGTTGTAGCGGGGAACCTGGAGGAGCTGCGACATGGCCAAGAGGAAGCGCAAATACTCGAAGTCCGCGAGCCGCGACGTGGAAAACGAAATGAAGCGTTACAACAAGGGTACGGCGAAAAGCGGCAAAGGTGGCAAGGGCGGCAAGGTAAAGAGCCGCAAGCAGGCGATCGCCATCGGCCTGTCCAAGGCCCGCAAGAAGGGCAAGAAGGTGCCGCGCAAGAAAAGGCTCTAGGCGTTATTGCCGGTCTCGCGCGAGGCGAACTGGAATGACAGAAATTAGCGGCGCTGCTAGATAACCGGGCTGTTCAAAAGGAATTGCCCGATGAAAACCCGCGCCGCGGTGGCCTGGAAGGCCGGCGAGCCGCTCTCGATCGAGACCATCGACATTGAAGGCCCGAAGGCGGGCGAGGTGCTGGTCGAGATCAAGGCGACCGGCATCTGCCACACCGACGCCTACACGCTGTCGGGCGCCGACCCCGAAGGTATCTTCCCGGCGATCCTCGGCCATGAAGGCGCCGGCATCGTGCGCGAGACCGGCGCCGGCGTGACGACGCTCAAAGCCGGCGACCACGTCATTCCGCTCTACACGCCGGAATGCCGAAGCTGCAAAACCTGCCTCTCGCGCCGCTCCAATCTGTGCACCGCGATCCGCGCCACGCAGGGCAAGGGCGTGATGCCGGACGGCACCAGCCGTTTTCGCTGCGACGGCGATAACGTCTTCCACTACATGGGCTGCTCGACGTTTGCCAATTTCACCGTGCTGCCCGAGATTGCGCTGGCCAAAGTGCGCGAGGACGCGCCCTTCGACAAGATCTGTTACATCGGCTGCGGCGTGACGACCGGCATCGGCGCCGTCATCAACACCGCGAAGGTGTGGCCCGGCGCCAACGTCGCCGTGTTCGGGCTCGGCGGCATCGGGCTCAACGTGGTGCAAGGGGCGCGCATTGCCGGAGCCGACAAGATCATCGGCATCGATCTCAATCCGGCGCGGCGCGCCATGGCCGAAAAGTTCGGCATGACGCATTTCATCAATCCCGACGAGGTCGGCCGCGACAAGGTGGTGCAGGCGGTCGTCGATCTGACCGGCGGCGGCGCCGACTTCTCCTTCGAGTGCATCGGCAACGTGAATGTCATGCGCCAGGCACTGGAATGCTGCCACCGCGGCTGGGGCGAGAGCATCATCATCGGCGTCGCAGGCTCCGGCCAGGAAATCGCAACGCGGCCGTTTCAGCTGGTGACCGGACGAGTGTGGCGCGGCACAGCGTTTGGCGGCGCTCACGGCCGCACCGACGTGCCCGGAATCGTCGACTGGTACATGGACGGCAAGATCAATATCGACGACCTGATCACTCACACCATGCCGCTGGAGAAGATCAACGACGCCTTCGAGCTGATGCACGAGGGCAAGTCGATCCGATCGGTCGTCGTCTATTGACGGAGGCAGGCGCGCGCCGCGGAATTTAGAATTGCCGCATCACTTGGTGCACAGCCGGCGCGGACCTTCCGTGGGCTGGTAGGTGCAGTCGGCAGGCGTGAAGCTGTGATAGGCCGTGGTGCAGGCGGCGATGTTGCACAAGGCGCTCGTTGCGGTAGCGGTGTCGGAGTGGGCATTGAGCACCGCTTCCGCGGTCGCCGGATCGCTGGCGACGCCCTTGGTGCAAAGCTCGCGCCGTCCCGCGCTCGACTGATAGGTGCAGTCGGCCGCGCGGAAGCTCGTATACGCAACCGCGCAGGCGGTCACATCGCACTTTCCGGAAACCACCGGCGTCGCCTGCCGCGCCGGCAACGGAATCACCGGCGCCTCGGTGGCCCGGGCATCGGTCTCGGGCGCAATACGTTCGGCCACGGGCGGCGGCGCCGGAATCGTGACCGGCGCCCTGGAAGCTTCAACTTTGTGCGCGGGTTCGACCAGCAGGCCCATCTCCAGCAACACGCCAAAGACGGTGATGACCGCCACGACCAGATAAACAATAAACGTCATGACACTCCGGCATATAAGGCGCTGCTGCGGTCGACAAAATAGCGCCGGTACGAGTTCCAGGCGGGGCGCGGTGCCACAATCGCCAGCCCTCTGCGGAACCGGCGGCATCATGCTACATAAAGGCCCCCACGTTCAACCCGGCGGCGCAACAGCACATGCCTGCAATTTTCCTCACCCACACGCCGGACATGCTGGCGAACTATTATGGCCCGCGCGCCCTTGCGGCGCTGCGCAAACTGGGCGAAGTGCGCCTTAATCCGGCTGATCAGGTGCTCGACGCGCGGGCGCTGGTGAAGGCCGCGGGTGACTGCGCCATCATCGTCTCCGACCGGCAGACCGCAGGGCCTGGCGAATTTTTCGCCGCGGCGCCGGACACGCTGGTCGCCTTCCTGCGCGTCGCCGTCGATATCCGCAACATCGATGTGCCCGCGGCGAGCGCCAAAGGCGTATTGGTTACACATGCAACACCCGGTTTTATCGCTTCGGTCGCCGAAATGGCGATCGGCTTCATGGTCGATTGCGGACGCTACGTGACGCAAGCGGTGTCGGAGTACCGTGCCGGCAAGGACGCGGAGCCGCACATGGGCCGTCAGCTCAAAGGCTCGACCGTCGGCATCATCGGCTACGGCGTGATCGGCGAATACCTCAGCACCCTGTGCGTCGCGCTGGGCATGACCGTGCTGGTCAGCGATCCGTTCAAGAAGGCGGCCGCACCCGGCGTCAAGCAGGTGGAACTTGCCGCGCTATTGGCGCAATCCGACTTCGTCATTTGCCTCGCCATCGCCAACGAGCAGACGGAAAATCTGATGAACGCCGCCGCCTTCGCGGCGATGAAGCCGTCCGCCTATTTCATCAATATGTCGCGCGGCAATCTGGTGGACGAGGCAGCGCTTGCCGCGGCGCTCGATGCCAATCGCATCGCCGGCGCCGCCATGGATGTCGGACGCGCCCCGGACCAGAAGCCCTCGCTTGCGCTTGCGGCGCGCGCCGACGTCATCGCCACGCCGCACGTTGCCGGACTGACCCCCGACGCCGCCGAGCATCAGGCCTTCGATACGGTCAATCAGGTCAAGGAGTTGCTCGCCGGCCGCATGCCGCCGGGCGCCGCCAATGCCGAGGCCGCCTCTCGCCTGCGTCTGCTCAAGCGCGGCTGAAAGTTCCCCGCGCGCATTTTCCGCCTTATGCGGCCTAAAATCGGTCCACTTTTAGACAATACAACGAGAGCGAACCAAGAGGGCTTTCGCCTTTCCTGTCCTACCGTCACGGCCCGCAGCGGTTCAGCGCTGCCGAACCGCTCGAAGGAATCCCGGATGCGGCATCTGTTTGTGCCTGCCTGCCTTTGCCTGATGGCGTTGCCGGGTCCGGCGGGCAAGCAGCCGTGGCTCGCGGGCGAAACCTTCAGCGATGCCGTCATCGTCAGCAAGAAGCAATTCATCTCGCGTGCGGCGCCGGAAACGACGCAAGACCTCGAAGCCGTTGCCGCAGCCATTGGCGAGAGCACGCGCGACAAGTCTCAGAACGACGACGATGCAACGTCGGCCGAAAGTGCGAGCACCGCGTTCGAGCCCGGCGCCGTGCTCGACAGCGACGACAGCATCGTTCCGTTCCCGCCGCCGATGCCTCCGCGTCCCAAGCCGGTGGTCGAGCGCTCGCGCGAGGAAATCTGCGACGCGGTGACGCGCGAAGCGCAGGCCAACGACGTGCCGGCGCCGTTCTTCATCCGCCTGCTGTTCCAGGAAAGCGGCTTCCAGTCCGGCGTGTGGAGCGACGCCGGCGCCGAAGGCATCGCGCAGTTCATGCGCGAGACCTCCGCCGACGTCGGCCTCGATAATCCTTACGACCCGTTGCAGGCGATCCCCGCCGCCGCGCGCCTGCTGCGCAATCTGGCGCGCGAGTTCGGCAACCTCGGGCTTGCCGCCGCCGCCTATAACGCGGGGCCGAAGCGCATTCAGGATTGGCTGGCGCGCAAGGGCAAGTTGCCGCAGGAGACGCAAGGTTACGTCAGGACCATTACCGGCCGCGCGCCGGAGACTTTCACCGCCGCGGCCAAAGGCAGTCCGGCGGTGAGGTTGCCGCGCCAGGCGCCCTGTCAGGAAGCGGCCGGCCTGCTCGCCTGGGACGGGCCGGAACGAATTCCGCTGCCGCCGGTCTATGTCTCGGCGAAGAAAACGGAGACGAAAGTCGCGCGTACGGACACCGCCGATGCCAAGGATAGCGAGGCGCCGGACGGGAAAAAGAAGCCGGCGCTGGACCGCGACAAGACGGCGAAGATCGCGGCAGGCAAGCCGAAGGCCGCTTCGGCAAAAACCGTCGTCGCCGAAGCAAAGCCGTCCGCCAATCCCGCGGAAAAATCGTCGTCCGCGCCAACCGCCGGATCGGCCATCGCGCAAGTGGCCGCGGCCAAGCGCAAGCATGGGCATAAGGTGGACAGGGTCGCGCAGAATTAGACCTCATGCTACACCCCCCGGCGCCAACACTCCGCCGGGCCATGTCGAAATCACCACAAACCCCCACCCTCACCGGCTTCCGCCGCATCGTCATCAAGGTCGGCTCGTCGCTGCTGGTCGATTCCGCGGCTGGCGGCGTAAAGCGCGACTGGCTCGATTCACTTGCCGCCGACATTGCCGGCTTGCACAAGGATAAAAGAGACGTCCTGGTGGTCTCGTCGGGCGCCATCGCGCTCGGCCGCGCCGTGCTCAAGCTCGGCGCGCGCAGTCTGCGACTCGAGGAAGCGCAGGCAGCCGCCGCCGTCGGGCAGATCGCGCTGGCGCGCGCCTGGTCGGAACGCTTGGGCGCGCACGGTCTCGTGGCCGGACAGGTGCTGCTCACGTTGGGCGACACCGAGGAGCGCCGCCGCTATCTCAACGCCCGCGAGACCATCGACAAGCTGCTCGAATGGAGAAACGTGCCGGTGATCAACGAGAACGACACCGTGGCGACAAGCGAGATCCGCTACGGCGACAATGACCGGCTCGCCGCGCGCGTCGCCACCATGACCAGCGCCGACCTGCTCGTGCTGCTCTCCGACGTTGACGGCCTCTACGACAAGCCGCCGGCGCAAGGCGCGGGCGCCAAACGTATCGCCGTCGTGCCGCGCATCACGCCGGAGATCGAGTTCGATGGCGGGCGCCTCGGGCTCGGAATTGTCACGCGGCGGCATGGTGACCAAGATCGAGGCCGGCAAGATCGCGACCTCCGCCGGCACGCACATGGTGATCGCCTCGGGCCGCATCGCCCATCCTCTCGACGCCATTGCCAAGGGCGCGGCCTGCACGTGGTTTCTGACGCCGGCCAATCCGGTGACGGCGCGCAAGAAATGGATCGCCGGTTCGCTCGAGCCGCGCGGCGCGCTCACCATCGATGCCGGTGCGGTGAAAGCGCTGCGCGGCGGCAAGAGCCTGCTGCCCGCCGGCGTCACCCGCATCGACGGCGGCTTCGGCCGTGGCGACGCCGTGGTGGTGCGCGGGCCGGACGGCGGCGAGATCGGCCGCGGGCTCATCGCCTACGATGCCGACGACGCCGAGCGCATCAAGGGCAAATCATCGGCCGACGTGCAGACGATCCTCGGCTTCACCGGCCGCACCGAGATGATCCATCGCGACGACCTCGTGCTTGGCGGCGAGTAGGTGCGACGGCGGCAAAAGCCTTTTGCCGGCGGCTCGCCGGGAACTTCTACACCACTCACGCATTAATCCGGCGCGACGCAGGAGATGCGAAGTCAAAGACGCGAAATGGAAGGCGATTGACCGATCGCCCGGAACCCCAGCCCACCGGTGGCTGGGGTTTTCTGTTGCGCCTTTAAGCCACTGACTCGCGGCGCAAATTACCGGCGGCGGCTGCGCGGACGGCGGCGGCGGCTGGGCGTCGGCTGCGGCACCGCGCGCGAAGGTAGCGCCATGCAGGTGCCGTCGGGAAATTCGAGATGGCGGCTATAAATCTGCGCCTGGCCTTCACCACCGCGCGGGCCCTCGATGACCAGCTTGGTGCCGACGGGAAAATTGCTCGGTAAGCGACTGGAACGATACGTCATAACACCCTCCTGCTGAGGTCGCCCTACACTGGTCCCCCAATGTGTAAGTCTATTGTTCCGTTCCGGAATCCCTCCACTTATCCACGCAATCCCCACAATCCCGGCGACCTCGCCGGGACCGTCCGGGCGTGGTAGGAACCACCCGTAAGCTGGGGTTCTGATGGGGTTTTTGGCGATGAGCGCGCCGCTCAAAAGCGTTGAAGGCACGGGCGATATAGCCGCCGCCATGGCGGAAATCGGCCGCTCCGCGCGCGCCGCCGCCCGCGTCCTGGCGCTGGCCCCTGCGGCACAAAAAGACAAGGCGCTGCAGGCCATGGCGGCAGCCGTGCGCGCGCAAGCGGCACGGATTCTTGCCGCCAATGCCGAGGATGCCGCCGAGGCAAAAACCGCCGGCATGACGCCCGCTTTTCTCGACCGCCTGACCCTCAATGCCAGCCGCGTCGAGGCCGTCGCCGCGGCGACCGAGGCCGTAGGCGCACTCAAGGACCCGGTCGGCACCATCACCGAATCCTGGAAACGGCCGAACGGCATGACCATCGAGCGGGTGCGCGTGCCGCTCGGCGTCATCGGCATCGTTTACGAGAGCCGGCCGAATGTGACCGCGGATGCCGGCGCGCTGTGCCTGAAATCGGGCAATGCCGCGATCCTGCGCGGCGGCTCCGACAGTTTGCGCACCAGCCGCGCCATCGTCGCGGCGCTGGGCCAGGGCCTGCGCGAGGGGGGCCTGCCCGAGGCGGCCATTCAGCTTGTTCCCACGCGCGACCGCGCCGCGGTGGGACAGATGCTCACCGGTCTCGACGGCAATATCGACGTCATCGTTCCGCGCGGCGGCAAGGGCCTGGTTGCCCGCGTGCAAGGAGAAGCGCGGGTGCCCGTGTTCGCGCATCTCGAGGGCGTCTGCCACGTCTATGTCGACAAGGCGGCAAATCTCGGTATGGCCAAGACCATCGTGCTCAACGCCAAAATGCGCCGCACCGGCGTCTGCGGCGCGGCCGAAACGCTGCTTGTCGATCGCGCCGCGGCGGCAAATAATCTCAGGCCGCTAGTCGAGATGCTCATCGCCGCGGGCTGCGAGGTGCGTGGCGACAAGGCCGTGCAGGCCGCGGACAAGCGCGTGAAAGCGGCAAGCGAGGAAGACTGGGGCACGGAATATCTCGACGCCATCATTGCCGCCAAGGTCGTGGACGGCATCGACGCGGCGATTACGCATATCGAGCGCTACGGTTCACACCATACCGACGCGATCATTACCGACGACAAGGCGGCGGCGGACAAGTTCCTGGCCGAGGTGGATTCGGCGATCGTGCTGCACAATGCCTCGACCCAGTTTGCCGACGGCGGCGAATTCGGCTTCGGCGCCGAGATCGGCATCGCCACCGGCCGCCTGCATGCGCGCGGGCCCGTCGGGGTCGAGCAACTCACGACCTTCAAATACCGCGTCCTTGGCAGCGGTCAGATTCGCCCGTGAAATACAAAAGACCCGCGTTCCCCGAGCGCATCATACCTCCGCATGCGCCCGGCATGAGGATCGGCTTGTTCGGCGGCACCTTCGATCCGCCGCACGAGGCGCATCTGGCGGCAACCCTGCTCGCCCTGAAGCGGCTCAAGCTCGACCGGGTGTGGTGGTTGGTGACGCCGGGCAATCCGCTGAAAGACACCCGCGGGCTGGGGCCGTTGAAGACGCGAATCGCCGCCGCCCGCGCCTTGACACATCATCCGCGCATCGATGTGACCGGTCTCGAAGCTGTCATTAATACGAGATATACCTACGATACGATAAAATGGCTCGTTGCCCGGTGCCCCGGGGTTCACTTCGTCTGGATCATGGGCGCCGACAATTTGCGGAGTTTTCACCGCTGGCAGAGGTGGCGCGGAATAACAAAGTTGGTGCCGTTCGCGGTCATCGACCGCCTGGGGCCAAGCCTTTACGCGGGCGCGAGCCCGGCCGGACAGGCTCTCAACCACGCCCGAATCGCCGAAGTCGACGCCGCCTCGCTTCCGTTCCGCGCGCCGCCCGCCTGGGTCTTTATCCATGGGCTCAAATCGCCGTTGTCATCGACGGCGCTGCGCGCATTGCGCCGGCTCGACGGAACCGCAGCCAAGGCGGAGCGTTCCAGCACAGCCGGCAAGGACAAGAAGCCACGGTCCGCGGGCGAGAAAAAGAGCGCGAAAAAGCCGAAACAGACAGGCAAAGGAAAGAGAGTCACAAAGAACAAGCGGAAAAGCGCCAAGAAAGGCACGAAGAAGACCGGCCGCAGCAGGCGCAAGAGTGGAAAGAAGCGGACATAGTCTTTATCTTTGAGTGAGAACCCCGGATCGACCGGGGCGGGTGCAACGAACGGAAAGGATCAAACCCTCTGATTACCCCTGCACTCTCTCGGGCGTCGTCGCGTCGTATGCCCGAACCCGTCTCCCGGCGCGCTGACGCCAACGAGACGCTCCGCCTTGTCCTCGCGTGTCTGGAAGACGCCAAAGCCGAGGACAGCATCACCATCGATCTCTCCGGCAAATCCTCGATCGGCGATTACATGGTTGTGACCACGGGCAGGTCGCAGCGCCATGTCGGCGCCGTCGCCGACCGCGTGGTCAAGGACCTGCACGACGCCGGCATCCGCCGCGTGCGCGTCGAAGGCATGCGCCAGGCGGACTGGGTGCTGATCGACGCCGGCGACGTCATCGTCCACGTCTTCCGCGCCGAAGTGCGCGAATTCTACAATCTGGAAAAGATGTGGTCGGCCGGACGGCGGTGACGGCCGGTCAAGCCGCCGCCTGCCGATCGCGCCACTGCGCCGGCGGCAGCCCGAACTCGCGCTTGAAGGCGCGGCTGAAGGCCTCTTCGGAATCGTAGCCGACCGAATGCGCCAGTTGCGCGATGCTTGTCGCAGTTTCGCGCAGGTTCAGCTTCGCCGTCTGCAGCCGCCAGACCGTGAGATACCGGATCGGCGGCATGCCGACGAGACTCTTGAAGCGTTCCATGAATGCGCTGCGCGAGAGCGCAACTTCCTTGGCCAGCGATTCGGCCGTCCACGGCGCGCCGATATTCTGATGGATCAGCGCCAGCGCGCGGCCCACGTGCGGATCTTTCAGCCCCTTGAGCCAGCCGACTTCCTCGTTGGCGAGCGTCGTCGAGTATTGCCGGACGGCTTCGACAAACAGCAACTCGGACAGCCGCGACATGACGCTCGATGAGGCAACCCGGCCCTGGGCGAGTTCGCCGGCCGCAAAACGAACCGACGCCTCGATCCAGTCGCGCGACGCGCCGTCACGCACATCGAGTTTGAGAATTCGCGGCAGCGTCTCGATGAGGGGATTGTAGCTTTCGTTGCTGGCCAGGAAACCGCACACGATATGCGTCGGCACACCGCCGCCACCGTGACGAATACGCACGAGAGCGCCGTCGGTCGCCGGCTGGATGAGGTCGTGAGAGTCGACGGATCTCAAGCCGTTGGCGCTCGCAAGCCTGTGCGGCTCGTTGCGCGGAATCAGAATGATTTCTCCGGCGCAGACCTCGATGGGCTGCTCGCCTTCAACCGAAACGAGCAGCCTGCCCTTGACCACGACATGGTAGCCGATCACCTGTTGGGCGGGCGCAGCCATCAGCATATTGCAGTCGGCCGCCGTCATCTGCGACGTCACGCACCACGGCGCCGTGAACTGGGCGTCGAGAAAGACGCCGCCGGTTAGACGAACCGAGCGAAGCACTTCAGAAAGTGGATCCACAGTCTTCGCCCCCGCGATGATCTGGACGCGTAATCAAGTGATCAGGTCAAACTGTCATTCAATCCGTCGCGACGCCATTCTACCGACTGCCGCACGATGCGGCCATGCCGGCCAAACGTCCGCTTTGCCTGCTCGCGGCAACATGTGGACGCGAGGAGCGCCGAGCAAGCCAAAAAGCCGCCTTGCGGCATGAGAAAACGTCATGAATACCATCAAAGTCGGCGATATCAGCGTTAACTACTTTGCCTCGGGCGCCGGCGAACCGATCATGCTGTTGCATTGTACCGGCGGTTCGAGCCGGCAGTGGTCCGCATTTGCCGAGGCGCCCGGCGCGGCCTTTCATATCGTCGCTCCCGATCTCTGCGGCTACGGCGCGACGTCGCACTGGCCCGGCGCGAGCCCATTCAGCCTCGGCAGCGAAGCCGCACTGATCGCGGCGCTCATCGAACATTTCGGCAAGCCGATGCACGTCGTCGGTCATTCATATGGCGGCGCGGTGGCGCTGCAGCTTGCGCACCGGTATCCCAAGCTGGTGAAGAGCCTCACCGTGATCGAGCCGGCCGCGTTTCACTTGCTGCTGACCGGCAACGACATGGATGCGGCCGCCTACCGGCAGATTTCTGAAGTCGCCAGCACAATCGCGCGCGCCGTCAATTCCGGCAACTACGCCGACGCCATGCGGCGCTTCATCAATTATTGGAGCGGAGAGAAAGCCTGGGATGCGCTGCCTCACAGCCAACGTGCCGCGCTTGCCGCGCGCATCAATAAAGTCACGCTTGATTTCTGGGCCACGCTCAACGACCCGATGCGGCTCGAGGATTTCGCCGACCTTCGCGCCCGCACGCTCATTTTATGCGGCGACCTCTCGCCGCTGCCGGCGCAGCAGATTTGCCGCCACCTTGCGCGCAAGCTTGCCAACGCAAGACTGGAGAAGATCGCGGGCGCCGGCCACATGTCGCCGATGACGCATCCGGAAGAAGTACGTCAACTGATCGTCGCGTTCGTGGGCAACAGGCCGATTTGGGCTCCGCGCGTTGCGCCGATCCGTCGCCCGGTTGCCGCGAGACCCGTGCAAACGCCGACGATCCGGCGGCCGCAAATCGGACGCGCGGTCAACTGATCCGGCGGCGCGATCATACATCCAGCCGCCGGTGCTCCCCATTTACCGTGGCGAAAGGCGGCCGGCGTTGGCCGCTCTTGCCAAGCCATCTGAAGGAACACGACCATGATACTCTCGACCCTCATCCGGCTGATCAGGCGTCAAATCGCACGCTTCGATGCGTTCCTGGTGCAGGAGGTGCGCAACATGCTCATCGCGCGTCACGTCCGCGGCCCGTGGTGCGA
This sequence comes from uncultured Alphaproteobacteria bacterium, assembly GCA_963738915.1. GTDB lineage: Bacteria > Pseudomonadota > Alphaproteobacteria > Rhizobiales > Xanthobacteraceae > Pseudolabrys. The sequence goes on along the minus strand of CAVTYO010000017.1, from coordinate 89,271 downwards.
CTCGACCGAGCGCGCCTTGCACAACGAGCTTCTCGGTAAATACGGCTGGTTCAACCGCCGGGGCTCCTGACGCAAGCGTTTGCGGGAAACGGACGCACGATCAGGCGATCAAGCGCCGCGGTCATTCAAAGCAGCAGGCGATCCGTCCTAACCACACAGTCGCACTCGGCCGGCACCGGCCATGACCACGTCATTTGAGAGGAGAAACTTGCCAATGCACGCCATGACGATCCTCAGCGATCCACCCGACTACACCGCCATCAAGCGCACCCAGCAGGAAACCTGGGCCTCCGGCGACTATGCCGCGATCGGCACCACGCTGCAGATCGTCGGCGAGCAGCTCTGCGAGGCGATCGACCTGCGTGCCGGCGAGCGCGTGCTCGACGTCGCCGCCGGCAACGGCAACGCCACGCTTGCGGCGGCGCGCCGCTTTGCGGTGGTGACCTCGACCGACTACGTCGCCGCCCTGCTCGAACGCGGCAAGGAACGCGCTACCGCCGAGCGCCTCCCGGTTAACTTTCAGGTGGCTGACGCCGAAGCGCTGCCTTTCCCTGACGGCAGCTTCGACGTCGCGCTGTCCACGTTCGGCGTCATGTTCACGCCGGATCAGGAGACCTCGGTGGCCGAACTGATCCGCGTCGTACGCAAAGGCGGCCGCATCGGCTTTGCCAACTGGACCCCGGACGGTTTCATCGGCCAACTTTTCAAGACCATCGGCAAGCACCTGCCGCCGCCGGCCGGCATCAAGTCGCCGGCGACCTGGGGCAGCGAAGCGCGGCTCGGCGAGCTGTTCGCCGGGCACCAGGCCAAGGCGTCGCGGCAGTTCTTCAACTTCCGCTACAAATCCGCCGCGCATTGGCTCGAGGTTTTCAAAGCCTATTACGGCCCCATGCTCCGCGCCTTTGCCAAGCTCGAAGGGGCAAAGAAAGCGGCGCTGCAGGGCGACATCCTCGACCTGCTGGCGCGGATGAACCGCGGCGGCGACGGCACGCTGATCGTGCCGAGCGAATATCTCGAGGTGGTGGTCACCAAGCAGTAGCGCTAGTGTTCCCGGAACTCCGCCGCGCCGTATGGCCGCGGGCTGCGGAGCCGGGACACCTTATGCGCATCATCGTTGCCGCCGTTGGCCGCCTGAAGCGGGGCGCCGAAACCGAACTCTGCGAACGTTACGCCAAGCGGGCGGCGCAAACCGGCCGCAACCTCGGCTGGCGAGCGGTCGAGGTGGTCGAGATCCGGGAAAGCCGCGCAGCCGAAGCCGCCAAGCGCATGCTCGAGGAATTGATCGCGCTAGCCAATGTGATCCCGCAAGGCGCCGCCATCGTGCTGCTCGACGCCCGCGGCGAAAATCTCGACAGCGCGAGCTTTGCCGGCCGTCTGGCGCAATGGCGGACCGCCGACCGCCCGGCGGTCGCTTTCATGATCGGCGGCGCCGACGGCCTGAGCGCGAGCCTCGCCGGCAAGGCCGATTTGCGGCTTTCCTTTGGTGCCGCTACCTGGCCGCACCAATTCGCCCGGGTGCTGCTGCTGGAGCAGCTTTACCGCGCCTCGACGATCCTGAGCGGCCATCCTTACCATCGCGCCTGAATCGGCCCGCAATTTGGACGTAATCGAAGGCCAAGGATTTCCGCCACAATCTTCTTGCCGTCCATGCAGGCGAGCGTAATTTGACTGCAATGATTTGCCCCGGCGGTTTTGGCCGCTTCAGCTCGCGATCGGCGCTGGCGCTTGGTCTGGCGTTGCCCTTTGCGCTGACTGCCGCGCTGCAGAATCGGACGGCGGCGCAAAATGCGGTTCCGGCGAACCTGCAGCAGCGCGACCAGGAACTCAGCAGCAGCCGCGAGGCCCAGCGTAAATCAGCCGATGCCGAAGCCGCCCTCAAGCGCGAGATCGAGGAGATCGGCGCCGACCGCCGCAAGCTCAGTCAGAAACTGATCGACACCGCCACGCACTCACGCGAGTTCGAGGCCAAGATCGCGGCGACCGAGGCCCGGCTCGCTCCGCTCGACGATAACGAGGCGAGCATCCGCAAGTCGCTGGACGGGCGCCGCGCCGTGATCGGGGAAGTGCTGGCAGCGCTGCAGCGGATTGGCCACCGGCCGCCGCCGGCGCTGATCTCGAGCCCGGAGGACGCGCTGCAGACCGTGCGCACCGCCATGCTGCTCGGCGCGGTGCTCCCGGAAATGCGTCAGCAGGTCGATGCGCTGGCGAGCGACCTCACCGAACTGGTCGGCGTGCGCAAGAAGATCGCCGAGGAGCGCGATCGCCTGCGCAAGGAAGTCGCCTCACTCGACGAGCAGCGCACGCGCATGACCGCGTTGATCGGGGAGCGGCAAAAACAGCAGGCCGAGCGCGAAAAGGCGCTCGACGCCGAACGCACGCGCGCCGCCGACCTCGCCAAACAGGTCGACAACCTCAAGGACTTGATCGCCAAACTCGAACAGGGTCTCGACCCGGCCATCCGCGCCGCCCGCGAGGCCGCGCGCAGCGACAGCCGCCCGGCGCTGTCTGCGTTCCGCGATCCCGGACGGCTCGCGCCGGCCGTAACTTTTGCGTCATTGCGTGGACAAGTTCCGATTCCGGTTAATGGCGTCAAAATCAAGGATTACGGGGCGCCCGACGGCCTCGGCGGTTCGGAAAAGGGTCTATCCGTTGCGACCCGCGCCGGTGCGCAGGTTACCGCGCCCTGCGACGGTTGGGTTGTTTACGCCGGGCCGTTCCGCTCTTATGGCCAACTCTTGATCCTGAATGCCGGCGGCGGCTATCATATCTTGCTCGCTGGGATGGAACGGATATCAGTTGATCTCGGACAGTTCGTGCTGGCCGGAGAACCCGTTGCGGTGATGGGAAACGGCTCCCATATCGCCTCGATCCTCGCGACTGGTTCCAGCCAACCGGTGCTCTACGTTGAATTTCGAAAAGACGGGATTCCCGTCGATCCAGGCCCATGGTGGGCATCTGGCGAAGGTGAAAAGGTTCGCGGATGATGATGCGCAAGACCTCACTGATCGTACTCGGCGCGGTGGCGGGAGCTACGGTGACGCTGTTCGCCACGCAACCGCACATGATGTTCGCCGGCTCCAGCGCCAAGGCGGCGGTGGCCGATACCTACCGCCAGCTCAATCTGTTCGGCGACGTATTCGAACGGGTGCGCTCCGATTACGTCGAAGTGCCGGACGATTCAAAGCTTATCGAATCCGCGATCAACGGCATGCTCGCCGGGCTCGATCCGCACTCGAGCTACATGGACCCGAAGAGCTTCCGCGACATGCAGGTGCAGACCCGCGGTGAGTTCGGCGGGCTCGGCATCGAGGTCACCATGGAAGACGGCCTGATCAAGGTCGTGACGCCGATCGACGAGACCCCCGCCGCCAAGGCCGGCATTCTTGCCAACGACATCATCACCAAGCTCGACGACGACCAGGTGCAGGGCATGACGCTCAACCAGGCGGTCGAGAAGATGCGCGGACCGGTGAACACCAAGATCAAGCTCACCGTCATGCGCAAGGGTCAGGACAAGCCGCTGGAAATTTCGCTGACGCGCGACATCATCCGCGTGCGCTCGGTGCGCTCGGAAGCGATCGGCGACGACGTTGGCTATATCCGTATGACGCAGTTCAACGAACAGACCTTCGACGGCCTGAAGAAGGCGATCACCGATATCGGCGCCAAGATCAGCAACGACAAGCTCAAGGGCTACGTCCTCGATCTGCGCAACAATCCGGGTGGCCTGCTCGATCAGGCGATCTCGGTGTCTGACGCCTTCCTGCAAAAGGGCGAGATCGTTTCCACGCGCGGCCGCAATGCCGAGGAGACGCAGCGCTTCTCGGCGCGGCCCGGCGATCTCACCAACGGCAAGCCGCTGATCGTGCTGGTCAACGGCGGCTCGGCCTCGGCGTCGGAAATCGTCGCCGGCGCATTGCAGGATCACCGGCGCGCGACCGTGGTCGGCACCCGCTCGTTCGGCAAAGGCTCGGTGCAGACCATCATCCCGCTCGGCTCCGGCAACGGTGCCTTGCGATTGACCACCGCGCGTTACTTCACGCCGTCGGGCCGTTCGATCCAGGCCAAGGGCATCACCCCCGACATCGAGGTGCTGCAGGACCTGCCGGACGACATCAAGGCCAAGACCGACACCTCGACCAAGGGCGAGGCCTCGTTGCGCGGCCACCTCAAGGGCGATGCGGGCAAGGAGCAGACCGGTTCGCAGTCCTACATTCCGCCGGAGCGCAAGGACGACAAGGCGCTGAGCATGGCGGAAGACCTGCTGCGCGGCGTCAAGGTGAACTCGGCCTTCCCGCCAAATCCGAAGACACCGGTACCGAATTAATCGCGGCTAAAAGCGTTAAACCAATCCCGCGGGGCGGCCTTTAATGGCCGCCCCGTTTCGCTTTGGCGCAGCGGTAACGGCGGGTTCATAGCCCCGCATGCTAGACTTGGCCCATGATTCGCAAGGATCTGCGGCCGTGGCCCCGGATGAGCTGAACGCCCCGCTCGGCCAGGACAAGGCCAAGAAAACCTGGAAGCTGCCGGTCGCGCTGCCGCATCTGGTCGCGGGCGCGCTTGGGCTATTCGCAATTATTGTCGCTGCCTGGGCGATCTTCGCCGACGACCCGCTCGGCGGCGAGCCGATCGCGGTGGTCGCAACCAAGCAGCTGCAGGCTGCCACACCTGCCAAGCCGGAGGGCGCCGGCGACGGCGTCAACCACGCCCGCTATGACGGGCCGGTCGAGCAGAAAGCGCCCGACGGCGCCGTCGCAGTGAAGATCGTCACGCCGCCGCCGGGCAGCAAGACCGTCACCATCATTGACGGCTCCAACGGCAAAACCCAGGAGGTGACGATTCCGGGCAATCCCGGAGAGAAGGCGCCGCACACGCCGGGCGAGGCGAAGGGGCAGATCAAGGGCGAGACAAAGGGCGCGCCCGATCCAAAACTCAGCGAGCCGTCGCGGCACGGCGCCATCCCGATCATCGGGCCGGGTGGGGCCCGTGCCTCGGTCGTGTTCGCCCAGCCGCGCGAATTACCGGCGGACAAGAAAGGCGTACCCCAGATCGCCATCATCGTCGGCGGCCTTGGCATCAGCGCCTCCGGCACCGCGGACGCATTCGCCAAGTTGCCGGCGCCGGTCACGTTCGCGATCGCGCCATACGGCGCCGATCTCGGCGCGCTCGCCGCGCGCGCGGGGGCCGAGAAGCACGAAGTGCTGCTGCAGGCGCCGATGGAGCCGTTCGATTATCCCAACAACGACCCCGGCCCGCAGACGCTGCTCACGTCCTTGACCCCCGACCAGAATATCGACCGGCTGCAATGGATGATGAGCCGCTTTGCCGGCTATGTCGGAATTGTCGGCTATATGGGCGCGCGCTTTACCGCCAGCGAGCAGGCGCTGTCGCCGGTGTTGCGCGAGACCGCCAAGCGCGGCCTCATTTATGTCGATGACGGCGCCTCGGCGCGAAGCGCCGCCGCGCAGATCGCCGGCAGCCAGAACATTCCGTTCGTGAAGACCGATATCGTCCTCGACGCGGTGCTCACGCCGCAGGAGATCGACCAGGCGCTGGCGCGGCTGGAAATGGCGGCACGCGAACATGGCAGCGCCGTCGGCATCGCCAACGCGCTCCCCGCGACCATCGACCGCATCGGCGCGTGGGCGAAGGGCGTGGAAGGCCGCGGCTTCGTGCTGGTGCCGGTGACCATGGTGGCGGCGAAGGCGAAGTCATCGTAACGTCACTATCGCGCGCGATCGAAGCGCACGGTGATAACGGGACCCGCCGATGCCTCCCTATGACCAGCTTCCCTATCGTCCCTGCGCCGGGGTGATGGTGCTCAACAGCGCCGGACATGCGTTCATCGGCCGCCGCACCAGCGGGCCGGAACATCTCGATCCCACCCATGTCTGGCAGATGCCGCAGGGCGGCATCGACGAGAACGAGGATCCCTACAAGGCGGCGCTGCGCGAACTTTACGAGGAAACCAGCATCCGCTCGGTGCAAAAGCTCGGCGAGATTGCGGAGTGGCTCACCTACGACATCCCGGCGCAGCTCGCGAGCGATGCCTGGGGCGGCAAATATCGCGGGCAGAAGCAGAAATGGTACGCCCTGCGTTTCACCGGCAACGACGGCGAGATCAACATCAGCGAGCCCGGCGGCGGCCATGAGCCGGAATTCGTCGAATGGCGATGGGTGGCGATGCGCGAACTGGCCGACCTTGTGGTGCCGTTCAAGCGATCGATTTATGAGCGGGTGGTGAAGGAATTTTCGCGCGTTGCCTGAACGGCAAGGCTGCCCCTCAGTGCGCCGCCGTACCCGTCAAATGCCGATCCACGGCCTTGAAGTGGTCGAGCCGCATGATCAGCTTGTCGAGCGCGTTGCCCGGCTGCATTTTCTCGATGCGGCTTTCCATTTCGCCGATGCGGGTTGCGATCATATCGCGGTCGATGTCCTCGACCGCCTCGGCCACTTCGGCGAGCACGGTCAGGCCTGACGCCGACACCTCGGCGAAGCCGCCGAGCACGACGATCTTCTGCGTGCCGCCCGAACCGTGCACTGTGAGGATGCCGGGCCGCAGCGTCGTCACGTAGGGCGCGTGGCCCGCGAGCACGCCGAAATCGCCTTCGGCGCCGGGCACGTCGACCTGTTCGACCTCTCCGGAAAACACCAGTTTTTCAGGCGATACCAGTTCGAAATGAAAATCGGCCATGGTTTAAGTCAGCCCTGTTTCCTGCTCATCGCAAACCCCAGGCCCAACCCGATGGCGCCGCCGATCGCCGTAATGATTGCAATATGCTGCGTCTGGCTCGAGGTCAAAGGCCCGTTGTCATGCGCGACCTGGTTTCCCTTCACCTCGATGCTCAACGGCCCGAGCTTGATCTCTGCCGCTTCCGGCCGCGTCAGGTAGCCGGCGAGTGCCCCGACCAGGAGCCCGATCAGCAGGAATACGACGAGGTTGGAGCGCATGTCCTTAAGCCGCTTCCGCCGCGAGCTTCTTGCCCTTGTCGATTGCCTCTTCGATTGAGCCGACCATGTAGAAGGCGGCCTCCGGGAGATGATCGTACTTGCCTTCGCACAGGCCCTTGAAGCCCTTGATGGTGTCGGCGAGGTCGACCAGCTTGCCAGGCGAGCCGGTGAACACTTCGGCGACGAAAAACGGCTGCGACAGGAAGCGCTCGATCTTGCGCGCGCGCGCGACCGCGAGCTTGTCCTCTTCTGAAAGCTCATCCATGCCGAGAATGGCGATGATGTCCTGCAGCGCCTTGTAGCGTTGCAGGATCTGCTGCACCTGGCGGGCGACGGCGTAGTGCTCCTCGCCGACGATCAGCGGCGACAGCATGCGCGACGTCGAATCGAGCGGGTCGACGGCCGGATAGATGCCCTTGGCCGCGATGTCGCGCGACAGCACGGTGGTGGCGTCAAGATGCGCGAACGAGGTCGCCGGCGCGGGGTCGGTCAAGTCGTCGGCGGGCACGTAGATCGCCTGCACCGAGGTGATCGAGCCCTTGGTCGTCGTCGTGATGCGCTCCTGCAACGCGCCCATGTCGGTCGCCAGCGTCGGCTGATAGCCGACCGCCGAGGGAATGCGGCCGAGCAGCGCCGACATTTCCGAACCGGCTTGCGTAAAACGGAAGATGTTGTCGACGAAGAACAGCACGTCCTGGCCCTGGTCACGGAAATATTCGGCGACGGTAAGGCCGGTAAGACCGACGCGGGCGCGCGCCCCCGGCGGCTCGTTCATCTGCCCGAACACCAGCGCGCATTTCGAGCCTTCGGTCGAACCGTTGTTTTCGTGCGGGTCCTTGTTGACGCCCGACTCGATCATCTCGTGATAGAGGTCGTTGCCTTCGCGCGTACGTTCGCCGACGCCGGCGAACACCGAATAGCCGCCGTGCGCCTTGGCGACGTTGTTGATCAGCTCCTGAATGAGCACCGTCTTGCCGACGCCGGCGCCGCCGAACAGGCCGATCTTGCCGCCGCGCGCGTAAGGCGCGAGCAGGTCCACCACCTTGATGCCGGTGACGAGGATCTGCGCTTCCGTCGACTGCTCGGTGTAGCTAGGTGTCGGCTGATGAATGCCGCGGCGTTCGACGCCCTTGACCGGACCCGCTTCATCGACCGGCTCGCCGATCACGTTCATGATGCGACCGAGCGTGGCCGGGCCGACCGGAATGGAGATGGGACCGCCGGTGTCGGTGCAATCCTGCCCGCGCACCAGACCCTCGGAGGTGTCCATGGCGATGGTGCGTACCGTCGATTCGCCGAGATGCTGGGCGACCTCGAGCACCAGCCGGTTGCCGCCGTTCTTGGTTTCCAGCGCGTTGAGGATCGCCGGCAGGTAGCCCTCGAACTGCACGTCGACGACGGCGCCGATGACCTGGGTGATTTTTCCGACTGCGTTCTGCGGGGTCGCCATGCTCATCTCTCCTTGAAACTGTCGGCTCAGGCGGCGGTCAACGTGACGGGCACGTTGCCGCGCGTGGCGCGTGAATAGGGGCAAATCTTGTGGGCGTCCTCGATCAAGGCCTGAAGCTTGGCCTTGTCGGCGCCGGGAAGGGTGACCTTGATCTCGGCCTTGAATGCGAAACTGACATCGTCCTTATCCATGGTCAGCATGACGGTGACGCGGGCGTCCTGGCCGTCCAATCCGTGCTTCTTGGCGAGCGCAAGGATCGCCTGTCCGAAACAGGCCGACCAGCCGAGCACGAACAGCTGCTCGGGATTGTGGCCTTCGCCGTTGCCGCCCCATTCTTTTTGCAGGCCCATCGCCAGCGCGAGACCGCCATTTTCGAGAATGGCGCGGCCGTTGCGGCCGCCTTTGGTGGTTGCAGAGATGGTGTAGGCCATGGATGTCCTCGCCCGTTACAGCGCTTCCGCGCCGGAGATGATTTCGATCAGTTCCTTGGTGATCATCGCCTGGCGGGTGCGGTTATAGGTGAGTGTCTGCTTGCGGATCATTTCACCGGCGTTGCGGGTGGCGTTGTCCATGGCGCTCATGCGCGCGCCCTGCTCGGACGCGGCGTTTTCCAGCAGCGCGCGGAACACCTGCACCGAAAGATTGCGCGGCAGGAGTTCGTTCAAGATCTCTTCTTCATCCGGCTCGTATTCGTAGGACGCGGCCGGGCCGGCGGCCTCAGCCGCCTCGAACACCGGGGGAATGACCTGCAGCGCGGTCGGCACCTGCGCGATCACCGAGCGGAAGCGCGAAAAGAAAAGCGTGGCGACGTCGAAGCCGCCCTCGTTAAACAACGCCAGAATCTTGCCCGCGATCATGTCGGCTTGCTCGAAGCCGACCTGCTTGATGCCGCGCAATTCGATGGTCTCGATGATCAGCTTGCCGTATTGCCGGCGCAGCTGGTCGGCGCCCTTGCGCCCGACGCAGAGGATCTTGACCTCCTTGCCGTCGGCAACCAGCGAATTAACCCGCTCGCGGGCAAGCCGCACGATGGAGGAATTGAAGGCGCCGCACAGGCCGCGTTCGGCGGTGCAGACGACGAGAAGATGGACCTTGTCGGCGCCGGTGCCGGCCAGAAGCCTCGGCGCCGAATCGCTGCCGGCGACCACCGACGCAATCGAACCCAGCACCACGCCCATCCGCTCGGCATAAGGACGCGCGGCTTCCGCCGCGACCTGCGCGCGGCGCAGCTTCGAGGCCGCGACCATCTGCATGGCCTTGGTGATCTTCTGCGTCGCCTTGGTCGAGGCGATGCGAACGCGCATGTCCTTGAGAGAGGCCATCGTGGTCTGTCGTCAGGTGAAGGTCTTGGCGTAATCGTCGATCACGCTCTTGAGCTTGGATTCGTCGTCCTTCGAGAGGTCGCCGCTCTTGCGGATCGAGTCGAGCAGAGCGGCGTGCTTGCTGCGCAGCAATGTGAGCAAGCCGCTTTCGAATGCGCGCACGCGTGACACCTCGAACTTGTCGAGATAGCCGTTGACGCCGGCGTAGATCACGCAAGCCTGCTCCTCCATCTTCAGCGGAGAAAACTGCGGCTGCTTCAATAGCTCGGTGAGGCGCGAACCGCGCGCCAGCATGCGCTGCGTCGTCGCATCGAGATCCGAACCGAACTGCGCGAAAGCGGCCATTTCGCGGTACTGCGCGAGTTCGCCCTTGATCTTGCCCGCGACCTTCTTCATCGCCTTGGTCTGCGCCGCGGAGCCGACGCGCGACACCGAGAGACCGACGTTCACCGCCGGGCGGATGCCCTGATAGAACAGGTCGGTTTCCAGGAAGATCTGTCCGTCGGTGATGGAGATGACGTTGGTCGGGATGTAGGCGGAGACGTCATTGGCCTGCGTTTCGATGATCGGCAGCGCGGTGAGCGAGCCGCCCTTGTTCTCGTCATTCATCTTGGCCGCGCGCTCGAGCAGGCGCGAGTGCAGATAGAACACGTCGCCCGGATAGGCTTCGCGGCCCGGCGGGCGGCGCAGCAGCAGCGACATCTGGCGATAGGCGACCGCCTGCTTCGACAGGTCGTCATAGATGATGACCGCGTGCATGCCGTTGTCGCGGAAATATTCGCCCATGGTACAGCCGGCAAACGGCGCCAGGAACTGCATCGGCGCGGGGTCGGAGGCGGTGGCGGCGATGACGATGGAATATTCGAGTGCGCCATTCTCCTCCAGCACCTTGACGAATTGCGCGACCGTCGAACGCTTCTGCCCGACCGCGACATAGACGCAATAGAGCTTGATCTTTTCGTCATTCGACGCGTTGATCGGCTTCTGGTTGAGGATGGTGTCGAGCGCGATCGCGGTCTTGCCGGTCTGCCGATCGCCGATGATGAGCTCACGCTGGCCGCGGCCGATCGGGATCAGCGCGTCGATCGCTTTGAGCCCGGTCGCCATCGGCTCGTTGACCGATTTGCGCGGAATGATGCCGGGCGCCTTGACGTCGACGCGCATGCGCTTGTCGGCCTTGATCGGACCCTTGCCGTCGATCGGATTGCCGAGCGCATCGACGACACGGCCGAGCAGGCCTTTGCCGACGGGAACGTCGACGATTGCGCCGGTGCGCTTGACGGTCTGCCCTTCCTTGATCTCGCGGTCCTCGCCGAAGATGACGATGCCGACATTGTCGGTCTCGAGATTGAGCGCCATGCCGCGCACGCCGTTCTCGAACTCGACCATCTCGCCGGCCTGCACGTTGTCGAGCCCGTAGGCGCGCGCGATGCCGTCGCCGACCGAGAGCACCTGGCCGACTTCCGAGACTTCGGCTTCCTGGCCGAAGTTCTTGATCTGGTCCTTGAGGATGGCGGAAATTTCTGCGGCGCGAATGTCCATCAGCGTGCCTCTTTCATCGCAATCTTGATAGCATTGAGCTTGGTGCGGAGTGATGTGTCGACCATACGGCTGCCGACCTTGACGATCAGCCCGCCGATGATCGCCGGGTCGATCTTGACGTCGAAGTCGATATCCTTGCCGCCGGTGACCGATTTAAGCGCGCTCTTCAGCGCGTCGACATTCTTGTCGCTGAGCTGCTCGGCGACGGTGACCTGCGCGGTGACCTCGCCCTTGTGGCGTGCAACCAGCGCGCGATAGCCGCGGATCATGTCGCGCACGGCAAACAGCCGCCGGTTGGTGGTGATCACGCGCAGGAAGTTAGCGGCGACGCCCTTGATGCCGGCCTTGTCGAGGATGGCCCCGAGCGCTGCCAGTTGCTCGTCGGCGCCGAACACCGGGCTGCGCACCAGCCGGGCGAGATCGGCGTTGCCGGCAATCAGCGCGTCGAACGCGTCGAGGTCGTTCTGGACCGCATCGGTCGCCTTCTCCTCAAGCGCGAGCTCGAACAGGGCGTGGGCGTAGCGGCCCGCCATTCCCGAAATGATGGAGTCTTCGCCTGCCACCTGGACGCTCTTCTCGTTACCACTTCAGAGGCCGGGCGCCTTCCCGGAAGGCGGCGCAAGCTGCTGGAATTCAAGAGGGAATTCCGACTCTCAGAGCGTCACCCTGCTCCGCGAGGTCGTAAGGCTAGCTAACACAGCGAGGACTACGGTGCAACATCGCGCGGGCCCCGCGCGGGTCTTGCGGCCCGAGGAGGACGGCAAAGCCGGGGCGACAAATCTGCATCGCTGGCATCCCTCGCCAGCCCTGCGCGCGGCCTATAGCCTGCGCCTTCTTTGCAAAGTGCCCGCCCGCTTCATGCTCGCAATCATCGTTCGAGAATTGCCGTGAAGGCCGAACGCGCCACCACGGCGAAACTCCTGGTCGTGCTGCTCGCCTTCGCCTGGGGCTTTAACTGGATCGCCGCGGCGGAAGCGCTCAAGGAAGTGCCGCCATGGAGCTTCCGGTTTGCCGGCGCCGGCATCGGCGCGGCCATGCTGTTCACCGCAGCCCTGCTCGGCGGCTACAACTTGCGGGTACCGCGCGGCGAGCGCGTGCATGTCATGGTGGCCGGCTTTTGCAACGTCACCGCATTCCAGATTCTGTCCGCCTTCGCCCAGCTCAACGGCGCGACCTCGCGCGCCATCATCATCACCTATTCGATGCCGATCTGGGCCACGCTGCTCAGTTGGCTGATGCTGCGCGAAAAGCTGGACGGTATCCGCCTGCTCGCCTTCCTGCTCTGCGTCGCCGGCATCACAATCTTGGTTTGGCCGCTGTTTGCCGGCCGCTTCCCAATTTTCGTTTTCTATTCCCTCGGCTGCGCGCTGGGCTGGGCTTTTGCCACCGTCTACATGAAATGGGTGAAAGCGACTGTTTCTCCGCTCGCCAACGCGGCCTGGCAACTATTGTTCGGATTTTTCTTCATCGCGGCCGGCATGTTTATCTTTGACGGCTATCCAAGACTTTGGCCGCTGCACATCAATTCGATTCTGGCGATCCTCTACGTCGGCGTGTTCGGCGTAGGTCTCGCGCATTTCCTCTGGTGGGCGATCGTCAGCCGGCTGCCGGCCATCACCGCATCGATCGGTGCGCTGCTGGTGCCGGTGATCGGCGTGACCGCCTCTACCATCGTTCTCGGCGAACGGCCGACCGTGTCCGACATCGTCGGCTTTGTTCTGATTCTTGCCGCGGCGGCCTGCGTGCTGTTGCAGCCGGGAGGCCGGCGCCCTGAGCCGCGCGCCTGAGGAGGCGTGTTGCGGCTCAGTTGCTTGTGGCCTACAGTCGCGGTCTTCACGTTATTTCCCCGATGTCGATGCCGCAGACCAAGCCGCGCCTAGAACCGAGCTTTACGGAACTGTTCACGCCCAAGCTGGTGACGGTTTGGCGTGAGGGGTACGGCTTAAGCGACCTGCGTGCCGATGCAATCTCCGGCCTCACCGTCGCCGTGGTGGCCTTGCCGCTGTCGATGGCCATCGCCATTGCCTCGGGCGTGTCGCCGGAACGCGGGCTTTACACGGCCATCGCGGGCGGCTTTATCGTCTCGCTGCTCGGCGGCAGCCGCTTTCAGATCGGCGGGCCCGCCGGCGCCTTCATCGGGCGGTCGCCAGCGTCGTCGAGCGTCACGGTTACGACGGGCTGGCGCTCGCCACCGTCGTTGCCGGCGTCATTCTCATCGTCGTCGCGCTGCTGCGCGGCGGCACCTACATCAAATACATCCCGTTCCCGGTGACCGTCGGATTTACCGCCGGCATTGCCGTCATCATCGCCGCAAGCCAGATCAAGGACCTGCTCGGGCTGACGATGGCACACGAGCCCTCGGAGCTGCTGCCCAAGTTGAGCGCCATCTTGGCGGCCTTGCCGACGCTCAATTGGGCGACGGTCGCAATCGCAATATTGTCGGCGGCTGTCATTCTCGTCTTGCGGCGTTTACGCCCAGCGTGGCCATCGTTCCTCATTGCGGTCGTTGCGGCTTCCGCCGTCGCCATCGGCCTGCATCTTGAGGTCGCGACCATCTCTTCCCAATTCGGCGCCATACCGCGCTCGCTGCCGGCGCCGTCGCTGCCGGCGTTGAGCCTGGGAAAACTGCAGGCGATCCTGCCCGATGCCTTCGCCATTGCACTGTTGGGGGCGATTGAATTGCTGTTGTCGGCGGTGGTTGCCGACGGCATGACCGGCCGCCGCCACCGCTCCAACTGCGAGCTCGGCGCCCAGGGCGTCGCCAGCATCGTCTCGGTGATCTTCGGCGGCATATGCGTCACCGGCACCGTTGCCCGCACCGCGACTAACGTGCGGTCCGGCGCGCGCGGACCAATCTCGGGCATGTTTCACTGCGGCTACCTGCTGCTGTTCCTCGCAGTGGCGGCGCCGCTGGTTGGTTACATTCCGCTTGCCGCGCTCGGCACCGTGCTGGCGATCGTCGCCTGGAACATGGCGGAGAAGGAGGAGTTCTGGTCGCTGCTGCGCACCTCGCGCGGCGACGCGGCGGTGTTGCTGGCGACGTTTCTGCTCACCGTCTTCGTCAACCTCATCACCGGCATCGCCGTCGGCGTGGTCATGGGGGCGTTGCTGTTCCTGCACCGCATGGCCGAAGCGGTCGAGATCGACGGCGCTTCCCTCGACGACGTTGCCGACGATGCGCTGCCGCGCGAGCGCTACGACCCCGGCCGCGCGACCGATCGCGACGTCATGGTGTTCCGCATCAGCGGCGCGTTCTTTTTCGGCGCCACCGCGCGCGTGCTGACGGTGCTGGAGCGCGTCGGCGTTCCGCCGCGCGTGCTTGTGCTCGACTTTACCGACGTGCCGCTGATCGACACCACGGCGGCACGCTCGCTCGTCGCCTTCGTGAAGAAGATCGAACGCGCCGGCACCGAAATCTATTTCGCCGCCGCCAGGCCGAAGGTGCGGCACACACTCACGCAGGCCGGCCTCAAGCCGCCGCTGGTTCGCTATGCGGCGAGCGCCGCCGAGGTCAAGCCGAAGGCCGCCTAGAAGAAGCTCTGCGGATCGACGTCGACCTCGAGCCGCACGTTGCCGCGCAGCTTCGGCGCGGCGGAAAGCCATTGCCGCAAATAGACCGAGAGGTCAAAGCCGCGCGGTGATTTGACCAGCAGGCGGAAGCGATGGCGGCCGCGCACCACCGCGATCGGCGCTTCGGCGGGACCGAGCACGCGCACGTTCTCGTCGCGCGGCGCGGCTTGCGCGAGCGAACGCGCGTAGCTTTCCGCGGTGTGTCTGTCGTTGGCAGTGACGACCAGGCTCGCCAGCCTGCCGAACGGCGGGTAGCCGCTGTGTTCGCGCAGCGCGATTTCGCTCGAATAGAACGCCTCGCGGTCGCCGGAAATCAGCGCCTTCATCACCGGATGCTCGGGTTGATGCGTTTGCAGCAAGCCGACGCCGCGGCCCTCCTCACGACCGGCGCGGCCGACCACCTGGTGCAGCAACTGGAACGTGCGCTCGCCGGCACGCGGGTCGCCATTGCCGAGCCCGAGATCGGCGTCGACGATGCCGACCAGATTGAGCTTGGGGAAGTGATGACCTTTCGCCACCAGTTGCGTGCCAATGACGATGTCGAAGCGGCCCTGCGCCACGTCGTCGAGTTCCTGCTGCAGACGCTCCATCGATTCGACCAGATCGGACGACAGCACCAGGATGCGCTTGTCGGGGAACAGTTCGGCCGCTTCATGCTCCAACCGCTCGACGCCGGGGCCGACCGCGGCAAAGCTTTCGGTGGCGTGGCAATTGGAGCACTCGACCGGTGGCGGCGTCGAGAAGCCGCAGTGATGGCAGACGAGCCGCCGCTTGAAGCGATGATCGACCAGCCAGGCGTCGCAGTTCGGGCATTGCAGGCGGAAGCCGCAGGCGCGGCACAGCGTCAGCGGCGCATAGCCGCGGCGATTGAGGAACAGCAGCGCCTGCTCCTTGCGCTCGAGCGCGGTCTGCACCGCTTCGGCAAGCCGCGGCGAAATGAAGCGCCCGCGCGGCGGCCCCTCGCGGCGCAGATCGATCGCCTCGATCATCGGCATGTGCTGGCCGCCGAAACGCTCCGGCAGTTGAATGCGCTTGTAGCGGCCGCGCCGCGCGTTGACTTCCGATTCGACCGACGGCGTCGCCGAGGCGAGTACGACCGGGATTTTGGCCACACGCCCGCGCACTACCGCCATGTCGCGGGCGTGGTAATGCGCGCCGTCCTCCTGCTTGTAGGCGGGGTCGTGCTCTTCATCCACGATGATGAGTCCGAGGTCGGCATAAGGCAGAAACAGCGCCGAGCGTGCGCCGACCACGACCGAGACTTCGTTTGCTGCCACCGCGGCCCAGGTGCGCGCGCGCTTGCGCGGTGAAAGTTGCGAATGCCATTCCGCCGGCCGCGTGCCGAAGCGCTCGGTGAAGCGGTCGAGCGACTGCCCGGTGAGCGCGATCTCCGGCATCAGGATCAGCGTCTGCCGCTTCTTGCGGATGTTCTCCGCCACCGCCTCGAAATAGACTTCGGTCTTGCCGGAACCGGTGACGCCGTCGAGCAGCGTCACCGTGTAGTCGCCCTGGTCGACGGTGGTGCGCAGCGCATCGGCGGCGGCAAGTTGCGTCAACACGAAATCGGGCTTGCGGAAATCCGGATCGGGGGCAGAAGCAACCGGCTCCGGAGGCAGCACCACGGTGACCAGCGCGCCCTCGTCGATCAGGCCGTCGATGACGCCGGCCGAGACGCCGGCTTCGCGCGCGGCGTCGCCCTTGGCGCGCGTCAGCCCATCGGCGAACAGCCGCAATGCGCGCATGCGCGCCGGAGTCATGCGTGCCGGCGGCGGCCCGCCAAGGCGCACACCGACGCGTTCGCGACCGGGACCAAGATGCTCGCCCATGCGCAGCGCCATGCGCAGCACCGTGCCGCGCGGGGTGAGCGTGTAATCGGCGACCCAATCGACGAATGTGCGCAGCTCGTTCTTGAGCGGCGGCACGTTAAGCTTGCCGACGACATCTTTCATCCGATTGTGCAGGCGCGGATTGGGCGCTGGGTTATCCGCCCAGACCACGCCCATGCATTCGCCGCGCGCGCCCAGGGGCACCGCCACCAGATCGCCGGGCGCAAGGGCCGACCCCTCCGGCACACGGTACGAATAAGTCTGGTCGAGCGCCACCGGCACCAGAACGTCGACAATGCGCGTGGTCATGATGGTTGGTCTGGCCGATTCCGGCTGCTTAAGGAAGGGTGAAGGAAGCGAATGTAATACCGGCGCGCGAGAGCGCCATGATCGAGAAGACGAAAATCGACCTGGACGTCGCCGCCGAAATCGGCCTTTGGCTGAAATTCCTCGGCGTCGAGAAGCGCATGTCGCCGAAGACGCTGGAGGCCTATGCCCGCGACGCCCGCCAGTTTCTCGAATTCCTTGCCAAACATCTGGGCGGCGCACCCTCGCTCAGGCAGCTTGCCAAACTGACGCCGCAGGATGTGCGCGCCTTCATGGCGGCGCGGCGCGGCGACGGCCTTTCCGGCCGTTCGTTGATGCGGGTGCTGGCGGGAGCGCGTTCCTTCGCGCGCTTTCTCGAGCGGAACGGCAAAGGCAAGGTCGGCGCCCTTGCCGCCGTGCGTGCGCCCCAGGTCGCAAAGAGCCTGCCCAAGCCGCTCACGGTCGGCGCTGCGCGGCGCATCGCCGACACCGATTTGCGCGCCGGCGAGGCGCGCGAACCCTGGGTGATCGCGCGCGACGCAGCCGTGCTGGCGCTGCTCTATGGCTCGGGCCTGCGTATTTCCGAGGCGCTCGGTTTGACGTGCGCCGATCTGGCCGCCACGCAGGACGCGATCACCGTAACCGGCAAGGGCAACAAGGCGCGCATGGTGCCGCTGCTGCCGCAGGTCGCCAAGCTGATCGCCGATTACTTCGCGCTCTGCCCGTTCGATCTGCCCGCCGACGGCGTGCTGTTCGTCGGCGCGCGCGGCGGACCCTTATCCCCGCGCGTCTTGCAACTGGCCATGGCGAGACTGCGCGGTGCGCTCGGCCTCGCCGACACGGCGACGCCGCACGCGCTGCGCCATTCATTCGCCACGCATCTGCTCGCGCGCGGCGGCGACCTGCGTTCCATCCAGGAACTCCTCGGCCACGCCTCGCTCTCGACCACGCAGATTTACACAGCGGTCGATGCCGAGCGCCTGCTCGAGGTCTATTCCAGCACGCACCCGCGCGCATAGATAATCGCCACTTGCGCGGCGGCGGGATTTCATAGCAACGTCATCGCTGCCGGATACATGGGGTAGGCGATGAGCGCGCACGAGCACCTAGAACACGCCGAGCATGCCGAGCACGCATCGCACAGCGGCAACAAGGGAATCGCGCTGCTGATAGCGGTGCTGGCGCTGTTTCTGGCGCTTTCCGAGACGCTGGGCAAAAGCGCGCAGACGACGGCGATCACCAACAACGTCACCGCCAACGATCTATGGGCGTTCTTTCAGGCCAAGACCATCCGCATCACGGTTTTAAGCACCGCGGCGGAGCAGATGCAGATCGAAGCCGACCGCGCCACCGACGCCGACACCAAGGCGCGGCTGGCGAAGACGATCGATGCGTGGAAGAAAAATGTCGCGCGCTATGAGGACGACGAGAAGTCCAACGAAGGCCGCAAGCAGCTCGCCGAGCGCGCCAAGCAGGCGGAAGAAAACCGCGAACTCGCCCTCGCCCGCTATCACAATTACGAATACGCCTCGGCCTTGTTCCAGATCGGCATCGTGCTCGCCTCGGCTTCAGTCATCACCGGCATAGCCGCGCTCGCGTGGGCTTCCGGCGCGCTCGGCGTCGTCGGCCTCATCCTCGCAGGGCTCGGCCTGTGGGTGCCGCACGCGTTGCATGTTCTCATGCACTAGCGGGCTCGCGCTTCGCGACGGCCCTCACATATGAATTGAACGCTTCGCCACCGCCATGGCCGCTTCCTTGACCGCCTCGGGCAGCGTCGGGTGGGCGTGGCAGGTGCGGGCGATATCTTCCGCCGAAGCGCCGAATTCCATGGCCAGCACGGCTTCGGCGATCATGTTGCCGGCATCGGCGCAAACCATGTGTACGCCGAGCACGCGGTCGGTCTTGGCGTCGGCGAGGATCTTGACGAAGCCTTCGGTGGTCTGGTTGGCCTTGGCGCGGCC
This sequence comes from uncultured Alphaproteobacteria bacterium, assembly GCA_963738915.1. GTDB lineage: Bacteria > Pseudomonadota > Alphaproteobacteria > Rhizobiales > Xanthobacteraceae > Pseudolabrys. Next base: position 70,343 of record CAVTYO010000017.1, on the reverse strand, counting down.
ATTGGCGGTCATCGGAAACTTGCCGGTATTGTAAGCAATGCCGCCGGCCTTGAGCTCTTCTTCCGATTTTCCGACGCTGGCGATTTCCGGGTAGGTGTAAACGACGTTGGGAATGGCGTCGTAGTTCACGTGACCCGCCTGCCCGGCAAGAATTTCGGCAACCGCGACGCCTTCATCTTCGCCCTTGTGCGCCAGCATCGGCCCGGCGATGACGTCGCCGATGGCCCAGATGCCGGGCACATTGGTGGCGTAATAGCGATCGACCGCGACGCGTCCGCGCTCGTCGAGCTTGACCCCAGCCTCCTTGAGGCCAAGACCGCCGGTGTAGGGCACGCGTCCGACGGACACGAGCACAACGTCGGCCTCGATGGTCTCCACAGCGCCACCTTTGGCCGGCTCGATCGTTGCCTTGAGCCGCGGGCCGGATGAATCAACGGCGGTGACTTTCGACGACAGTTTGAAGGTCATGCCCTGCTTTTCCAGCAGGCGCTGCGCCTGCTTGCGCACCTCGCCGTCCATGCCGGGAAGCGCGCCGTCGAGGAACTCGACCACGACGACTTCCGACCCGAGGCGGCGCCACACCGAGCCTAGTTCAAGCCCGATGACGCCGGCGCCGATCACCAGCAGCCGCTGCGGCACTTTGCCGAGCGCCAGCGCGCCGGTCGAGGAAACGATGCGCTTCTCGTCGATATCGATGCCTTTGAGGCGCGCGACATCCGAGCCGGTGGCGATGACGATCGCCTTGGTGTCGAGAACCTGCGTCTTGCCGTCCTCGCCCTTGACCTCGACCTTGCCGGGCGCGGCGATGCGGCCGGCGCCGTGGAAGGAATCGATCTTGTTCTTGCGCAGCAGGAAGGCGACGCCGTTGACGTTGCCGTCGATCGCCTGCTGCTTGAAATTCATCATTGCCGGCAAGTCGAGGTTCGGCGCCGGAATGCCGATGCCCATCTTGGCGAAGGAATGCCCCGCCTCCTCGAACAGTTCGGACGCGTGCAGCATCGCCTTCGAGGGGATGCAGCCGACGTTGAGGCAGGTGCCGCCGAAGGTCTTGTCCTTCTCGACCACCGCGGTCTTCAGGCCGAGCTGCGCCGCGCGGATGGCGCAGACATAGCCGCCGGGGCCGGTGCCGATGACGATGAGGTCGTAGGCCATGAGCAACACCTGTCGATTGTCATGCCCGGCCCTGTGCCGGGCATCCACGTCTTTCTTGTATCAAGGAAGTAAGACGTGGATGGCCGGGACAAGCCCGGCCATGACGGAGAGAAAAATCACAAATCCAGTACGATGCGCGCCGGGTCCTCGAGGTTTTCCTTCACCCGCACCAGAAAGGTGACCGCGCCCTGGCCGTCGACCACGCGGTGATCGTAGGTGAGCGCGAGATACATCATCGGCCGGATCTCGATCTTGCCGCCGACGACAACGGGGCGCTCCTGGATCTTGTGCATGCCGAGGATGCCGGACTGCGGCGCGTTGAGGATCGGCATCGACATCAGCGAGCCATAGACGCCGCCGTTGGAGATGGTGAAGGTGCCGCCCTGCATATCCTCGATCTTGAGCTGGCCGTCGCGCGCCTTCTTGCCGAGCGCGGCGATCGCCTTCTCGATGCCGGCGAGCGAGAGATGATCGGCGTCGCGCACCACCGGCACGACCAACCCGCGCTCGGTGCCGACGGCGACGCCGATGTGATAATAATTCTTGTAGACGAGGTCGTTGCCGTCGATCTCGGCGTTGACCGCCGGCACTTCCTTGAGCGCCTGGATGCAGGCGCGTGCGAAAAAGCCCATGAAGCCAAGCTTGACGCCGTGCTTCTTCTCGAACAGCTCCTTGTAGTCGGCGCGCATTTTCATCACCGCGCTCATGTCGACCTCGTTGTAGGTCGTGAGCATGGCGGCGGTGTTCTGCGCATCCTTGAGACGCCGCGCGATGGTCTGGCGCAGCCGCGTCATCGGCACGCGCTCTTCGCGCGAGGCATCGTCGGCCGGAGAGGGCGCGCGCATCTGCACCGGAGCCGCGACCGGCGTCGGCGCCGCGGCGGCGCGTTCGATCGCCGCCAGCATGTCGCCCTTGGTCACCTGTCCACGCACGCCGGAGCCAACGATCTTCGCCGGATCGACGCCGCTTTCCGCCGCGAGCTTCCGTACCGATGGCGGTGAAGGCATATCGCCTGTTTTCGCGGCCGGAGCCGGAGCGGCGGCAGCCTTCGGCGCCTCCACGGGTTTGGCGGCGGGGCTGGCCGCGGCTGGCTTGGTCGCTGCGCCGGCAGCGCCTTCCTTGATCTGACCGAGGACGGCGCCGACACCGACGGTCTCGCCGTTCTTGGCGGCAATCGCCGACAGCACGCCGGCGGCGGGCGCCGGCACTTCCAACGTAACCTTGTCGGTTTCCAGTTCGACCAGCGGCTCGTCGACCGCGACGGCGTCGCCCGGCTGCTTGAACCATTTACCCACGGTTGCTTCGGTGACGGACTCGCCGAGGGTCGGTACGCGGATATCAGCCATAACTTCGTCTCACATTCTGCGGTTGTCACGCCCGGCCTTGTGCCGGGCATCCCGCTGAGGATGGCAGGGCGTAAACGTCCCTGATCGGGGTGGCCGGGACAAGCCCGGCCACGGCAGAAAAAATTACCCCAGCGCCTCTTCGAGGAATTGCTTGAGCTGGGCGAGATGCTTCGACATCTGCCCGACCGCGGTGGAGGCCGCCGCCGGACGGCCGGCGTAGCGCATCTGCCGGTGCTTGGCGCCGATCTGGTTGAGTACCCATTGCAGGAATACATCGACGAAGAACCAGGCGCCCATGTTGCGCGGCTCTTCCTGGCACCACACCATCTCCGCGTTCTTGAAGCGCGATAGTTCCGCAACCAGCGCCTTGGTCGGGAACGGATAGAGCTGTTCGATGCGCAGCAGGTAGATGTCGTCGATGCCGCGTTTCTCGCGCTCTTCGTAGAGGTCGAAATAGACCTTGCCGGTGCACATGATGACGCGACGCATCTTCTCATCTGGCACGAGCTTGATCTTCTCGTTCGGCAGCACCTGGGCGTCGTCCCAGAGCAGGCGGTGGAACGAGGTTCCGGGGCCCATCTCGTCGAGGCGCGAGATCGCGCGCTTGTGGCGCAGCAGGCTCTTCGGTGTCATCAGGATCAGCGGCTTGCGGATTTCGCGCTTCAATTGCCGGCGCAGGGCGTGGAAGTAATTCGCCGGGGTGGTCAGGTTGGCGACCTGCATGTTGTCTTCCGCGCACATCTGCAGGAAGCGCTCGAGCCGGGCGGAGGAATGTTCCGGGCCCTGGCCCTCGTAGCCGTGCGGCAGCAGGCAGACGAGACCCGACATGCGCAGCCACTTGCGTTCGCCCGAGGAGATGAACTGGTCGAACAGCACCTGCGCGCCGTTGGCGAAGTCGCCGAACTGGGCCTCCCACAGCGTCAGCGCCGTGGGCTCGGCGGTCGAATAGCCGTATTCAAAGCCGAGGACTGCCTCTTCTGAGAGCATTGAATTCAAGACTTCATAGCGTCCCTGCTCGCCGCCGAGGCGGTTGAAGGGGGTGTAGCGCGCCTCCGTCTCCTGATCGAACAGCACCGAATGGCGCTGTGAAAACGTGCCGCGCTCCGAGTCTTGCCCGGACAACCGCACGCGATGGCCTTCCTTGAGCAACGTGCAGAAGGCCAGCGCCTCGCCGGTAGACCAGTCGAGACCCTCACCGGTTTCGATTGCCTTGGCGCGGTTATCGAGAAACCGCTGGATCGTCTTGTGCACATGGAAGTCTGGCGGAACGACGGTGATTTTCTTGCCGATCTCGCGCAGCTCCTCGAGCGCGACGCCGGTATTGCCGCGGCGCGGGTCTTCGAACTCGCCAGCCGACTTGAGTCCCGACCAGCGGCCATCGAGCCAGTCGGCTTTGTTCGGCTTGTAGCCGGAGGCGGTTTCGAATTCCGCTTCGAGGTGCGCGCGCCAGCCCGCCTTCATTTTCTCGACGTCGTCTTCGGTGACCACGCCTTCACCGACGAGCCGCTTGCCGTAGATTTCCAGCGTCGAGGGATGCGAGCGGATCTTCTTGTACATCAGCGGCTGGGTGAACGAAGGCTCGTCGCCTTCGTTGTGGCCGAAGCGGCGATAGCAGAACATGTCGATGACCACCGGCCGCTGGAATTTCATGCGGTACTCGGTCGCCACCTTCGCCGCGTAGACAACGGCTTCCGGATCGTCGCCGTTGACGTGGAAAATCAGCGCCTCGATCATCTTGGCGACGTCCGACGGATAGGGCGACGAGCGCGAGTAGCGCGGGTAGGTGGTAAAGCCGATCTGGTTGTTGACGATGAAATGCACCGAGCCGCCGGTGCGGTAGCCCTTGAGATCCGAGAGCCCGAAGCACTCTGCCACCACGCCCTGCCCGGCGAAAGCGGCGTCGCCGTGCATCAGCAGCGGCATCACCATGGTACGCTCTTCGGGCGTCGCGTTGTGCTGATCCTGCTTGGCGCGTGCCTTGCCGAGCGTCACCGGATCGACAATTTCCAAGTGCGACGGATTGGCGGTGAGCGACAGGTGCACCTTGTTGCCGTCGAACTCACGGTCGGACGAGGCGCCGAGATGATATTTGACGTCGCCTGAGCCTTCTATCTCGTCCGGCGTCGCTGAGCCGCCCTTGAATTCATGGAACAGCGCGCGGTGCGGCTTGCCCATCACCTGCGTGAGCACGTTGAGGCGCCCGCGGTGCGGCATGCCGAGCACGATTTCCTGCACGCCGAGATTGCCGCCGCGCTTGATGATCTGTTCCAGCGCCGGGATCAGCGACTCGGCGCCGTCAAGACCGAAGCGCTTGGTGCCGGTGTATTTGACGTCGAGGAATTTTTCGAAGCCCTCGGCTTCCACCAGCTTGTTGAGGATGGCGCGCTTGCCTTCGCGGGTGAAGCTAATCTCCTTGTCGCGGCCCTCGATGCGCTCCTGAATCCAGGCTTTCTGCGCGGGGTTGGAGATGTGCATGAATTCGACGCCAAGCGTCTGGCAATAGGTACGGCGCAGGATGGCGACGATCTCGCGCATCGACGCAAATTCGAGGCCGAGCACGTTGTCGAGAAATATCTTGCGGTCGAGATCGGCTTCGGTGAAGCCGTAGGATTTAGGATCGAGCTCGGCTTCATCGGGTTCGACCTGGATGCCGAGCGGATCAAGATTGGCGTGGAAGTGACCGCGGATGCGAAAGGTGCGGATCAGCATCAAGGCGTGGAGCGAGTCACGTGTCGCCTGCTGCACGCCGGCGGGAGACACTTCGACGCCGGCCGATTGCGCCTTCGCCTTGATCTTGTCGCCGATCGCCTTCTCGGTGTCCGCCCAGTTGCCGTCAAGCGCGGCGACGAGGTCGCCATTGGCGCGCTGCGGCCAGTTCGGCCTCGTCCAGGAGGCGCCCTGCGCGCTCTTGATGACGCTCGCCTTGTCGTCCTTCAGGCCTTGGAAAAAGGCCTGCCACTCGGCGTCGACAGCGGACGGGTCCTTCTCGTAGCGGGCTTGGAGGTCCTCTATGTAGTCGGCGTTGGTGCCGTAGAGAAAGGAGGATCGGGCAAAGGCGGCGTTTGTATCCTGGCGGGACATATCGATTTGATCCTTGCGGGGCCTCAAGAATCCCCGCGGCTACGGCAGCTTTCGGCTGCCGCCCGGCGGCTTGTTTTAACTCTATTTATGACGCCTGTAAGTCTACGGAAGACCTAGAACTGAATCACGATTTCAGTATTTCGACCAGCGTTTTGCCGATGCGGGCCGGGGACGGTGATACCCTAATTCCGGCCGATTCCATTGCCGCAATTTTGGACTCGGCGTCGCCCTTGCCGCCGGAAATTATGGCGCCAGCATGACCCATGCGCCGGCCCGGCGGCGCCGTGCGCCCGGCGATGAAACCGGCCATCGGCTTTTTGCGCCCGCGCTTGGCCTCGTCTTTCAGGAACTGCGCGGCGTCCTCTTCGGCGGAGCCGCCGATCTCGCCGATCATCACGATCAATTCGGTCTTCGCATCGCCGAGAAACATCTCCAGCACCGAAATGAATTCGGTGCCCTTGACCGGATCGCCACCGATGCCAACCGCCGTGGTCTGGCCGAGGCCTTCACGCGAGGTCTGGAACACCGCCTCGTAGGTGAGCGTGCCCGACCGCGAGACGATACCTACTTTGCCGGGCTTGAAGATGTTGCCGGGCATGATGCCGATCTTGCACTCGCCGGCTGTCATTACGCCGGGACAATTCGGTCCGATCAACCGCGACTTCGAGCCAGAGAGCGCTCGCTTGACCTTGACCATGTCCATCACCGGGATGCCTTCGGTGATGCAGACGATAAGTGGAATATCCGCCTGGATCGCTTCGCAGATCGCGTCGGCGGCACCGGGCGGCGGCACGTAGATGACGCTCGCATCGCAGCCGGTTTTTTCCTTGGCTTCGGCGACGGTGTCGAACACCGGCAGGTTGAGGTGGCTGGAGCCGCCTTTGCCCGGCGAGGTGCCCCCGACCATCTTGGTGCCGTAGTCGAGCGCCGCCTGCGAATGGAAGGTGCCGTTCTTGCCGGTGAAGCCCTGGCAGATGACTTTCGTGTTCTTGTCGATGAGGACGGCCATTTACGCGGCCTCCTTCACGGCCTTGACGATCTTTTGCGCGGCGTCGTCGAGATCGTCGCCCGAGGTGACGTTGAGCCCCGACTCCTTGATGATCTTCTTTCCAAGTTCGACATTGGTGCCTTCGAGCCGTACCACCAGCGGCACTTTCAGACCCACTTCCTTCACCGCAGCGACTACCCCCTCGGCGATCACATCGCATTTCATGATGCCGCCGAAGATATTGACCAGAATGCCCTTCACGCTCGGATCGGAGGTGATGATCTTGAACGCGGCGGTCACCTTTTCCCTTGTGGCACTGCCGCCGACATCGAGGAAGTTGGCCGGCGCCATGCCGTAGAGCTTGATGATGTCCATGGTCGCCATGGCGAGGCCGGCGCCGTTGACCATGCAGCCGATCGAGCCGTCGAGCGCGATGTAGTTGAGGTCGTATTTCGACGCCTCGGTTTCCTTTTCATCCTCTTCGGAGAGATCGCGCAGCGCCACGATGTCGGCGTGGCGATAGAGCGCGTTGTCGTCGAAGCCGACTTTGGCGTCGAGGCAGATCAGCTTGCCATCCTTGGTCACCACCAGCGGATTGATTTCGAGGAGGCTCATGTCCTTGGCGGTGAACGCGGCATAAAGCTTGGGCAGCAATTCGCCAACCTGCTTGGCGAGGTCGCCGGTGAGCTTGAGCGCCTGCGCCACCAGACGGCCGTGATGCGGCATGATGCCGGTCGCCGGATCGACCGAGAAGGTCATGATCTTTTCCGGCGTATCGTGGGCTACCGCTTCGATGTCCATGCCGCCTTCCGTGGAGACGACGAAGGCCACGCGCGACGTCTCGCGGTCGATCAACGCCGAGAGATAGAATTCGCGGTCGATGGCCGAGCCTTCCTCGATGTAGAGCCGATGCACCTTCTTGCCGTGCGGGCCAGTCTGGTGCGTCACCAGCGTCGAGCCGAGGATACGCGTCGATTCCTTCTTTACGTCATCGATGGATTTCACCACCTTGACGCCGCCTGCCTTGCCGCGGCCGCCCGCGTGGATCTGCGCCTTCACCACCCAGACCGGACCGCCCAGTTGCTCGGCGCCCTTGATCGCCTCGTCGACCGAAAAGGCCGGCACGCCGCGCGGCACGGCGACGCCGAACTCGCGCAGCACGGCTTTTGCCTGATATTCATGGATATTCATGCGATGCTCCGGGCCGCAGCGGCGTAATCAGGCAAGGTTCGGTGCGATCTTCTTGCAGGCTTCGACCAGACCCTGCACCGACGAGGCCGACTTCTCGAAGGCGTCGCGTTCGGCGCCGGAAAGATCGATTTCGACGATGCGCTCGACACCTTTCGCGCCGATGACAACCGGCACGCCGACGTAAAGATCCTTTATCGCGTATTCGCCGTTGAGCCAGGCGGCGCACGGCAACACGCGCTTCTTGTCGAGCAGATAGCTTTCCGCCATGGCGATAGCTGACGCGGCCGGCGCGTAGAAGGCCGAGCCGGTTTTCAGGAGATTGACGATCTCGGCGCCGCCATTGGCGGTACGCTTGACGATCTCGTCGACGCGCGCCTGCGTGGTCCAGCCCATCTTGACGAGATCGGGCACCGGAATACCGGCGACCGTCGAATAGCGCGTCAGCGGCACCATGGTGTCGCCGTGGCCGCCGAGCACGAAGGCGGTGACGTCTTCCACCGAGACGTGGAATTCGTCGGCGAGGAAATAGCGGAAGCGCGCCGAGTCGAGCACGCCGGCCATGCCGCAGACTTTCGCCTGCGGAAGCCCGCAATATTTTTGCAGCGCCCAGACCATGGCGTCGAGCGGATTGGTGATGCAGATGACGAAGGCGTTGGGCGCGTATTTCTTGATGCCGGAGCCGACCTGCTCCATCACCTTGAGATTGATGCCGAGCAGATCGTCGCGGCTCATGCCCGGCTTGCGCGGCACGCCGGCGGTGACGATGCACACGTCGGCGTTCTCGATCGCCTCGTAGCTGTTGGCGCCGGTGAAGTGCGCGTCGAATTTGTTGACCGGCGAGGATTGGGCGATGTCGAGCGCCTTGCCCTGCGGGATGCCTTCCATGACGTCGAACATCACGACGTCGCCGAGTTGCTTGAGGCCGATGAGGTGGGCCAGCGTGCCGCCGATCTGGCCGGCGCCGATCAACGCAATCTTGTTACGCGCCATGGCGGGAGAACTCTCGACTGATGATTAAGCCGGCTCGCTGTGGGTATCGCCTCCGGCCGGTGGCGGCAAGGAGCCAGACTGCGGGGCGTAGGGAGCGGGACCGCATGGCTTGTATACATAATACCACCAGAGGGACGCGCTCGAGTCCAGAGCTTAGTTCGTCTTGGCCGTGGACTTCGCCGCCGTGATGACCGCTAGATCGGCTTGGGCGAATCGAGGTCTTTGCCGGTGAGCGACGGACCAAATCTTGCTCGCAGAGTGTGGCGCGCGCTCGGCCCCGGACTGATCACCGGCGCCGCCGATGACGACCCCAGCGGCATCGCCACCTATTCCCAGGCCGGCGCCCAATTCGGCTACGCGCTGCTTTGGACAATGTTTCTCACGCTTCCGTTCATGGCAGCGATCCAGATCATAAGCGCCTGCATCGGCTGGGATACGCGCAAGGGTCTTACCCGCAATCTCCGCCGCGTGTTGCCGCGGCCGATATTGTTGCCGCTGGTGGTCTCGCTGGTTTTTGCCAATACCATCAATATCGCCGCCGATCTTGCCGCCATGGGTGAGGCCCTGCGCCTGGTCGTTGGCGGCCGGGCGGCGGTCTTTGCCGGATTGTTCGGAGCGGGTTGCCTCGTTGCCGAGGTACTCATCCCCTATCACCGCTATGCCGGCTATCTGAAATGGCTGACCATGGTGCTGCTGTTCTACGTCGCAACAGCGTTCAGCGTGTCCATTCCCTGGGGCAAGGTGGCGCTGGCGACGCTGCTGCCGAAATTCACCCTTGATTACAACGAGCTGCTGATGGTGGTCGCAATCTTTGGCACCACCATCAGCCCGTACCTGTTTTTCTGGCAGGCGTCGCAGGAGGCTGAAGAATCCAGTTTGAGCCATCGGCGTGCTTTTGAAGATAATCCTGCATCAAAGAAGAATTCGTTCAGAAGCATCTCGATCGACACCTGGATCGGAATGACCTTTTCCAATCTCATTGCCTTTTTCATCGTCGTCACCACAGCGGCAACATTGAACGCCCACGGCATCACCCGCATCGATACGGCGGCGCAGGCGGCCGAGGCTCTGCGCCCCATCGGCGGACCGCTGACTTTCGCCCTGTTTGCCGCCGGCATCATCGGCACCGGCCTGCTTGCAGTGCCTGTGCTGGCGGGCTCCGCCGCTTATGCGGTCGCCGAGCTGTTCAAGCTGCGCGGCAGCCTCGAATTGCCGGCGAACCGCGCCATCGGGTTCTATTCCATCGTGGCCGCCGCGACGATCGGCGGCGCAGCGCTGCTGCTGACCCAAATCGACCCGATCGCCATGCTGTTCTGGACCGCCGTGATCAACGGGTTTGCCGCGGTGCCGATCATGGTCGCCATGATGATCCTGGTGACGGGCAAGCGCCACACGCGGCTCATCTTATTGCCGCGCTGGCTGCTCGTTGTCGGCTGGCTCGCCGCGCTGCTGATGGCGCTGGTGGTTGCGCTGTTGCTGTGGTCGAGCGTGCGTTAGCGTTTGCGCGTGTTCGGGTCCTGCATCATTTCCAGTTGGATCTGCTGGATCTCCGCCAGCCGTTCCCATTGGCGCGTAAGGATGTGGTCGACCTTTTCGTGCAGGTGGCGGATTTCCAATTCGGCCTTTAGGTTGACCCGGTAGTCGTTCTCCGACCGCAGCCGGTCCTTCGCCTCCTGCCGCTTCTGGCTCATCATGATGATCGGGGCCTGGATAGCGGCCAGGCATGACAGCACCAGATTGAGCAGGATGAACGGGTAAGGGTCGAAGCGATCGCGTTCGAGCGTGACAAGGTTGAACGCCATCCAGACCACCAGGATGACGAAGAAGATCACGATAAAGGTCCAGCTGCCGCCGAAGCTCGCCAAATGGTCGGACAGCCGTTCGCCGAGGGTGCGATGACCGACCCATTCGGCCTCGATATTTTCGGCCAGCGTTTCGTGGTCCGCCAGACTCTGCACCACGTCCCGTTCGAGCTTGGTCAGTTCGCCGCGTTCCTGCCCGAGCAGCTGCGACACGTAGCGGGAGCGGAAGCGATCGAGGTCCTCGTTGCAGATATAGCCCTCGGCCGGCAGGTCCGGATGATCGGCCTTGATCTTGTCGTAGAGACTGGGCCGCACGACATCGAGCTGATTGATGACGCTGGCCGGCTTTTCCTTGCCGCAAATGACGCAGCGAAAGCGCGTCGGACGCGGCTTGCGCGTGCGCGTCGTCTCGACCGCTTGAGCGGTTTCAACCTCCGGCGTAAGTGCGCTCGCGGCGGGCTCTCCGGCGGGGGCGCCTGACGTTAAATCCTGATCGGCCATGGGATTTCTCTCAACGGTAGCGCCGACTATGTCGTCCGCTGCCGTGCCGATGGCAACTAAATAATCCGTATTCTGCGGCGCGGATCACGTATCGACGATCGCCGCGGCGTCCGCCGTATCCGCCTGCCGCGGTCCGTGCGGCAAACCAAGATAAGCTTGCGAACGCATTTCGATCAGCCGCGACGCCGTGCGCTTGAATTCCTGCGCCTCGAAGCCTTCCTCAGCGCGGTAGAGCGCATCCGGCTGGGCCTGGGCCGAAGCGAGCAGCTTCACCGCGTGATCGTAGAGCGTGTCGATGAGAATGATAAAGCGTTTGGCCTCATTGCGCCGGTCGTAGTCCACGACCGGGATGTGATCGATGATGATGGTGTGGAACTCGTGCGCGATCTTGAGGTAATCGCCGGCGCCCAGCGGCTGCCCGCAGAGGTCGGCAAAGGAAAACCGCGCCACGCCCATGGCCGACTGTGGCACCTTCACTGTGTGCCCCTTCACCACTAGCTCGTGCGGCGCACCGGTGGAAATTCCGGTCAGCCGCTGCCAGGCCACATCGAGCGCGGCCGTCGCCTTGGCGTCGTCCGGCACATACCAGGTCGGCACGCCGGTGAGCTTTTCCAGGCGAAAATCGATCCGCGCTTCCAGCCGTATCACCTCGCACCGCTTTTTCAGCAACTCGACGAAGGGCAGAAACAGCGCCCGGTTGAGCCCGTCCTGATAGAGTTCGTCCGGCGCCAGGTTCGACGTCGCCACCATCACCACGCCAAGCTCGAACAGCCGCGTAAACAGGCGGCCGAGGATCATGGCGTCGGCAATGTCGGTGACGTGAAACTCGTCGAAACACAGCAGCCAGGCTTCTTCCGCGATTGCCTCGGCGGCGCGGGTGATCGGGTCCGGTCCGGAATCGGCGTTCTTCGTTTCCTGCCGAAAAACATGAACGCGCTCGTGCACGTCGGCCATGAACTCGTGGAAATGCACACGCCGCTTGCGTTTGACCGCGCTGGTCTCGAAAAACAGATCCATCAGCAGCGTCTTGCCGCGACCGACCTCGCCGTAGATGTAGAGCCCGCGGACCGGTTCACGGCTCTTTTGCCGCTGGGCGAACAGCCAGCCGAGTGAGGACGATTTCTGCGCCAAAAGATTGCGCTCGAGCCGCAATTCAAGCGCCGCCAGATGTCGCGCCAACACCTCCTGACCAGGGTCGGCCTCGATCTTTCCGGCGGCAATAAGCGCCGCGTAGCGCGTGCTGAAGAGTTCGGACATTGGTGCTGGAGCGGAGCGAATTGCAGGCCGGAACGCGTGGCTGACCTATTGTGATCCGCGCCGGCTTGTAAATCGTTCATAGGTGGTCCGCCCCGGACCGCTCAAAATTGCTGCAGGATTGCTGCACAATGCTGCACACAAATTGCTGCACAATGCTGCAGCATAGATTGCAGCAAAAATTGGCTAATTCGTTGTTAGCCATGCGCTTTTCGCTTGGGAGGGTCCCGCGCGTTCCTGCTGCGCCGTCGCTATTTTGCTGCAATGCACCATATATGCTCGCAGATGGCGGTTCGCGGGGATGCCCGGCTGCCATTGAGCGCAATGGAATGCGCCCAAGGCTCAAGGGCGAGCGAAGCGAAATGACACCGGAGGCCAGAATGAACGTTTATGAGCCATTGCCCGAGGGCGGAGTGATCCGCAAATTGTGGATCAACGAAGCCGACGCCTATCGCGACCATCTGCTTCGGCTCGACCGGGAGAGCCGCTACCGGCGCTTTTCCGGCACCGTGTCGGACGAGTTCATCGCCCGCCACGCCGCAACCGCCAATGAAACCGGCGTCGTGGTCTACGGCTTTTTCTTCGACGGAGTACTACGCGGCGCCGCCGAGTTGCGGCCAGCGGGGCCGGTGTTCTCGCACGAGGGCGAAGCGGCCTTCAGCATCGAACAGCCCTGGCAAAGCCACGGGGTCGGCACCATGCTGCTCGAGCGCACTTTGCTGTCCGCCCGCAATCGCGGCATCAGGTCGCTGCACATGCATTGCCTTGCGGAAAACCGGCGCATGCGGCAATTGGCGTGCAAGTTCGACGCCGAACTCAGCTTCGATTTCGGCAGTGTGGTCGGCGAGGTTGACCCGCCGCGATCGACGGCCCTGTCGCTGCTGCGCGAGGCGATGGCCGACGGCCACGACATCGCCAACGCCATCCTCGACAAGCAATCGCGGCTGTTGAAACCGGTGTGAGGCATCTTCTCTGCTTACGACGTCAGCGGATAACTCTCCTCGACGACGTAAGGGCCGCCACCGACCGAGTTGCGCGAGGAAAACAGCACGAATTGCGAAACCCTGAATGCCGCCGTGCGGAAATAGCCCCGCGCCGACAGATAATCGGCCACCGCAAAGCTCGATGCATCGCGCAGCCTCGCCAGCGTCACGTGTGGCGTGAATTTACGGCCCTCCGGCTCAAGCCCGATGCGCTGCATCAGCCGCTCCTGCTCGGCCTGCACGTCAAGCAAAGCCTGCACCGGTGGCACCGCGGCGACCACCGCGCGCGGCTTGCGCCCGCCGAACGAAGTGACGCCGTCGAAATGCAGCTCAAAACCGTCGCGGCGAATGCGGCTTAACAGCAGCGCCACTTCCTGTGCGGTGTGGTCATCGACGTCGCCGATGAACCGGAGCGTCAGGTGGTAGTTTTCCGGATCGATCCAGCGCGCGCCGGGCAACCCGCCGCGCAAGCTCGACAGCGCTTGGCCGACATCGGCGGGGATTTCCAATCCGGTAAACAGACGCGGCATGGCGATCAACTCTTAATCCGGCGTCACGCGCTCGGCCGTTACGAACCGCGCGCAGCGCGCACGCGGGCAATCAGCGCTTCGACTTGCGGCATGATACGCGCCACGATGACATCAACGCCGGCGGCGGTCGGATGCAGTCCGTCGGGCTGATTGAGTTTTGCGTCGGTCGCCACCCCGTCGAGGAAGAACGGATAAAAGACGAGCGCATGAGTCGAGGCAAGCGCCGGATAGATAGCGTCGAACGCCTGAACGTAATCGGCGCCCATGTTGCGCGGCGAGCGCATGCCGGCAAGTAAGACAACGATATGACGCGCATCGAGTTTGCTCAGGATTTTATCGAGCGCAGTTTTGGTCACTGCCGGATCGACACCGCGCAGCGCGTCGTTGGCGCCAAGCTCCAGGATCACGGCGTCGGTGCCCGGTGGCACCGACCAGTCGAGACGGCCAAGGCCGCCCGAAGCCGTATCGCCGGAGACGCCGGCATTACCGACGGTCGCGGCCACACCCTTGGCTTTCAGCGCGGCGGCGAGCCGCTCCGGGAACGCGGCATTGGCGGGCAGTCCGTAACCGGCACTCAGCGAATCGCCTAGCACTACAATTCGTACCGGCTTTTCGTCGGCGTCGACGCCGGTCGCCGCCATGAGGCACAGCGCCGCGACCAGGACCGCCGCCACAAAGCGCTGGACCGGAGCCATTTGCGCCCCATATGACCTTGGTCGTGAACGGTCAAACTGCATGAAAGCACCTTCGGAGGCAGGCCCGGCAATCGCGCTTGGCGGGGTCAATCTCTCGCTCGGGCAAGGCCCCGCCCGGGTTCATATCCTCAAGGACATCAATCTCAATATAGGCGGCGGCGAGGCGATTGGCCTGGTGGGGCCTTCCGGCTCGGGAAAGTCGACGCTGCTGATGGTCATGGCCGGTCTCGAGCGCGCCGATAGCGGGCGGGTGGCTGTCGCCGGGGAAGATCTGACGAACCTCGACGAGGACGCACTGGCGCGCTTCCGCGGCCGCAACATCGGCATCGTTTTCCAGTCGTTCCATCTGATCCCGACCATGACGGCGCTGGAGAACGTGGCGGTGCCGCTGGAGCTTGCCGGAATTGCCGACGCCCTGGGGCGGGCGCGTGAGGAGCTTGCGTCCGTCGGCCTTGCCGAACGGCTGCATCACTATCCGGCCGAGCTTTCCGGCGGCGAGCAGCAGCGGGTTGCTGTCGCCCGGGCGCTGACGCCCAACCCTGCAATCATCGCCGCCGACGAGCCGACCGGAAATCTCGACGAGGAGAATGGCCGGCAGATCATCGAATTGCTGTTCGCCAGCCACGAAAAGCGGGGCACCACGCTCGTTCTGGTCACCCATGACGGCGCGCTGGCCGCGCGCTGCGAGCGCGTCGTGCGCCTGCGCTCTGGCCGCATCGATGGCGTGAGCGCACCGTGAGCGTTGCCGCCGCCAACGCGACGCGCGAAGGCGGAGGCCTACTGCCCTTTCGCTTTGCGCTGCGCGAAATGCGCGGTGGCCTTTCCGGCTTCTATGTCTTCATCGCCTGCATCGCGCTCGGCGTCATGTCGATTGCCGGCATCGGCTCGCTCGCCGCCAGCCTTGCTAACGGGCTTGCGCGCCAGGGCCAGGTTATTCTCGGCGGCGATCTTTCCTTCACGTTGATCCAGCGCGAGGCGAAAGCAGCGGAGCGCGCCTTTCTGCAAGACCACGGCGCCCTGTCCGCCGCGGCAACATTGCGCGCCATGGCCCGCGCCAGCGACGGCCAGGCAACGCTCGTTGAAATGAAAGCCGTTGATGCCGCCTATCCGCTTTACGGAACGGTCGAACTCGACCCCGTCGCCCCGCTCAAGGCGGCGCTGGCCGAACGCGACGGCGTTTTTGGCGCCGCCGCCGACGCAACGTTAATGGCGCGCCTCAACCTCAAGCCCGGCGCACGCGTTGCGGTCGGCAATGCTAACTTTGAAGTCCGCGCCGTGCTGGCGAGCGAGCCGGACAAGCTCGCCGGCGGCATCGGCTTTGGCCCACGCTTTATGGTGAGCGAAGACGCGCTGCGGGCGACCGGCCTATTGCAACCTGGCAGCCTGGTGCATTGGCATTACCGTTTGCGCCTGCCGGCAAACGACGAAGGCGACGCCGCCGCCAAAGCGGTGACGGCGCAGGCGCGCAGCACGTTTCCTCAAGCCGGCTGGGACATCCGCAGTCGCAGCAATGCCTCGCCGCAACTCGAACGCGACGTCGAACGCTTTACCCAATTCCTCACCATCGTCGGCTTGACCGCGCTGCTGGTCGGCGGTGTCGGCGTCGGCAATGCGGTTGCCAGCCATCTCGACCGCAAGCGCGACGTCATTGCCACCATGAAGGCGCTTGGCGCCGGCGGCCGGCGCGTATTCGCCATCTATCTCACGCAGGTCATGCTGCTCGCACTCGTCGGCGGCGCCATCGGCGTGGTGCTCGGCGCGGTGCTGCCCTTCGCCACGGCTTTTGCCTTCCGCGCCATCATTCCGCTACCGATCGAGCCGTCGCTGCATCTTGGCGAACTGGCACTGGCGCTGCTTTACGGACTGCTGACGGCCTTTGCGTTTGCCCTGTGGCCACTCGGCCGCGCCCATGACTTGCCGGTGGGTGAGCTGTTCCGCGACCAGGTGGCGGCGCAACCGCGCCGGCCGCGCAAGACCTACATCGCGCTGACCGTCGTGGCGGTAGCTGCGCTTGCTGCTCTGGCCGTGCTGTTGTCGTTCGACCAGCGCGTCGCCGTTATTTTCGTTGGCACGGCCGCGGCCGTGTTTGTCGTGTTGCGGCTGGTAGCCGCCGCGCTGATGTTTGCGGCTTCGCGGGCGCCGCGCGTGCGCTCGACGGCGTTGCGCATGGCCCTTTCCAATATCCACCGGCCCGGCGCGCTGACGCCGAGCGTGGTGCTGTCGCTGGGCCTCGGCATCACGCTGCTGGTGACGGTGATCGAGATCGACGGCACCTTGCGTCAGCAGTTCGCCGCGGCGCTGCCGGAGCGGGCGCCGTCGTTTTACTTCCTCGATATTCCCAACGAGCAGGCCGGCCGCTTCGACGCCTTCGTCAAGGCGCAGGCGCCGCAAGGCCGTCTCGACGAGGTGCCGATGCTGCGCGGCCGCATCGTGTCGGCCAAAGGCATCCCCGTCGACAAGCTCAAGCCCAGCGACAGCGCCGCCTGGGTGCTGCAAAGCGACCGCGGCATCACCTATACCGGCGACCTGCCCAAGGGTTCGCGCCTGGTCGAAGGCCAATGGTGGGGACCGGACTATGAAGGACCGCCGCTGCTCTCGTTTGAAAAACGCATTGCCGACGGCCTCGGCCTCAAGCTCGGCGATGAAGTCACGGTCAACGTGCTCGGCCGCGACATTACCGCGCGCATCGCCAACATGCGCATCGTCGACTGGCAGAGCCTCGCCATCAATTTCGTGCTGGTCTATTCGCCGCACGCCTTCGACGGCGCGCCGGCGACGCATCTTGCCACGTTGAGCTACCCGGGCGGCGGCACGCCGGCGGAAGAAGGCGCCATCCTGCGCGCCGTCGCCGATAATTTCCCCATGATCACCGCGGTGCGGGTCAAGGAGGCATTGCAGGCTGTCGGCTCGATCGTCGAAAATCTGGTGCTGGCGATCCGCGCGGCGAGCGCCATCACGCTGGTCGCGGCGGCCCTGGTTCTGGGCGGCGCGCTTGCCGCCGGCCATCGCGCCCGCGTCTATGACGCCGTGATCCTGAAAACGCTCGGCGCCACGCGCGCCCGGCTGATCGGCGCCTATGCGCTCGAATATCTGCTCCTCGGGGCCGCGACGGCGCTGTTCGGCGTCATTAGCGGCTCGGTCGCGGCATGGCTGATCGTCGCCGAATTGATGCACCTGCGTTTTGCCTGGCTGCCCATTCCCGCGCTCGCCGCCGCTTTTGGCGCCGTCCTGGTGACCGTGGCGCTCGGGCTTATCGGTACCGTTGCGGCGTTGGGCCAGAAGTCGGCACCGGTTTTGCGTAACCTTTAGGGATTGTGACGGGGGTTAGGGAAAAGCTCGTTTTGTGGGCCATTCCGCCGTCATCTGCCGGTTAACAATCGGCAATGCCGCAGTACCATGATTGCGCCACACTGGCGTCCAAGCCTGAGGCACACTACATTTGGCTCAGAAACGCCGCGGCCGATGCCGCCGGCGTCGCAACCGGCAAAAGGCCGGATCATAGAGAGGATTCTTCGATGTCGGACTTCGACCGTAATGTGACCGCACGTGGCTTCGGCGCCACGAGCGCTGCCGCGATCGATGTTGGCCTGCGCGCCTACATGATCCGTATCTACAATTACATGGCCGCCGGCGTCGCGCTCACCGGCGTCGTCGCTTGGCTGACCTATAACGCCGCGGTGGTGACCGATGCGGCCGGCCGGATCACCAGCCTGACGCCGTTCGGGCAGGCGATCTTCAGCGGCCCGCTGACCATCGTGCTGTTCCTTGGAACGCTCGGCATTGTTTTCTTCCTCAGCTTCCGCATCAACAAGCTGGAGGCAAGTACGGCGCTGGCGCTGTTCATGCTCTACGCCGGCCTGCTCGGCCTGATGCTGTCGTCGGTGTTCCTCGCCTACACGGGCGCTTCGATCACCCGCACTTTCTTCATCTCGGCCGCCTCGTTCGGTGCGCTCAGCCTGTACGGATACACCACGCAGCGGGATCTTTCCCCGGTCGGCTCGTTCCTGGTCATGGGCCTGTTCGGGTTGATCCTGGCGATGGTGGTTAACATCTTCCTCAAGAGCACCGGTCTCGACTTCGCCATTTCGGCGATCGGCGTGTTGATTTTCGCCGGCTTGACCGCCTGGGACACGCAGAAGATCAAGGAGATGTACAGCGCCAACGACGACGGCACCGTCTCGGGGCGCAAGTCGGTGATGGGCGCGCTCACGCTCTATCTCGACTTCATCAACCTGTTCCTGTTCCTGCTGCGCTTCATGGGCGACCGGCGCTGAGCGGCCGCTACTAACTGACTATCGAAACGCCCGGGCCTAGTGCCCGGGCGTTTTTGTTTTGCTAATATTGTTCTGCATGAGCACTGCCATCCGCCCCGCGAAAACGACCGATATTCCGGCCATTACCCGCATCTACGCCCATGCGGTCAAAACCGGCACGGCTTCGTTTGAGCTGGAGCCGCCCGACGAGGGCGAAATGGCGGAGCGGATGAAGATCGTGCTCGACGGCAAATTTCCTTTTCTCGTCGCCGAAGCCGACGGCATTGTCGGCGGCTATGCCTATGCCTCGTTTTATCGGACGCGCCCGGCCTATCGCTTCACCGTCGAAGATTCGGTCTATGTCGCGCCGGACATGCAACGCCGCGGCATCGGCATCGCACTGGTCAGAAAACTGGTCGAAATCTGCACGGCGCTCGGCTACCGGCAGATGATCGCCATCATCGGCGATTCAAATCAGGCGGCCTCGATCGGGGTGCACAAGGCGTGCGGCTTCACCGACGCCGGGAACCTGCGCAATATCGGCTGGAAATTCGGCCGCTGGCTCGATACGCCGATGATGCAATTGGCGCTGGGCGAAGGCGCGGCGACACCTGCCAAAGGTCCTGATCCGGTGCGGCCCGCCGGCGGCAAGCCCGGCCTGAACCTGCACTGAACGCAAACCGCGCTAATTCGCCACCAGCGACAAGGTGTCGATCGATCGCAGCACGCGGTCGAGCTCGGGGCCACGGCGCACGATCAACCCGGTCGCCGAGATCACGCTGAAAGCGCCCTGGCGGCGGCCAAGCTTGGGATTTTTTTCGATGCGGTAGAGCGGGACTTCCGAAGCGCGGCGGAACACCGAAAACACAGCGCGATCTTTCAGGAAATCGATGGCGTAGTCGCGCCATTCTCCGGCGGCGACCTTGCGCCCGTAAAGATCGAGGATGCGATTAAGCTCACGGCGGCTGAAGGTGACTTGGTTTGCGGGAGCGGCGGTGGCGCTGCGCGCCGGGGATCCGCTCCCGAAGGACTGGCTTGGATCGATTTCGCCGGAACCGAACGTCATGCGGCGCCTCCTTTAGTTGTTGTGCCAATGATCGCGCCGAGCGCGGATCGACGGCAAGAGTTTCCTTGCCCGGAAAAACGATGGAAATACGCGGCGGAATCGCGCCGCTTCGATCACGAACTCGTCAATCGCACCATAATAACGCCTAATTTCGGTCAAGTGCGCGTCACGCTGGGCGCCGATAACGCTAGTGTTGCCTCAAAGGCCCGGTCCGGTACGAGCACCGGATTCCTCAGCCCCCCAGCCCCCCGGGGTTCTGCCGACCGGGCCTGTTGAGTACCGCGTAACGGTTGAATGAGTTCCGCGTACGATTCAATCCCCTAGACTTCGGGCCGGCCTTGCCGGCCCGATTTTTTTATGTCGGGGGAGATGATCGAGCGAGGCTAGTGCAATTTCGCGGTGGCGGCGCCGAGGATTACGCCGGGTTTGGCCGCCACGCCGCTTTGCACCAGGACCGCAAGCTGGTCGATATCCTTCAGCGCAAAATTCGGGTTGGACAATTCGGCGACAGGAATAGTGAAGGTCTGCGCCTTGCCGTTCCAGTTGCCGAGCCGCACCCAGCTACGCACCACGTTGGTGTAATTGAGCGTGTGGCCGTTGTTCTCGCCGCGTTCGATGGCGACGGTAATCTTGCGGGTTGTCGGGCAAAGCCAGACCTCGGCGCTGTGCCTCTCGCCTTTGGCATCGGGCACGTTCACGGTCACCTTGCCATCGGCGACCGTCATCGTCACCGAAAGCTCGAGCGGCGCGGCAGCACGCCGCGTCTTTTCAATGGCGTCGTCGATCGCCGCCTTGTCACTGCCCAACACGTCGATGAGGCCATTGACGACGACCTGCGGAGTGAACACGTCGCGATCGCCGCGCGCGTCGGCGTAGGCGCGCTCGCGATTCGAATGACCGTGCAAAGCAAGCGTGTCCTTCCAGCCGAGATAATCCCAGTAGTCGACGGCAAGGCTGAGAGTGATCAGCGAGGGGTCGTGCGCAAGCTCGCCAAGCAGCTTGTCGGCGGGCGGACACGAAGAGCAGCCCTGGCTAGTAAAAAGCTCGATGACCGCGCGCGGGCCGGCAGCGGATGCCGGTGTCAGCGAGGCGATGCAGAACAGCGCAGACAAAGCAATGTGGCGATAGTTCATGCCGATCCCACGGTCCCTTGCCCGCCAATCGCACTGATAGTCGCCCCGCCCATCACCCGCCACTCACTTCAAGGTGAGCGGCGAGCCCGTCGCTACGCGGCCAGATGACGCAGCACGTACTGCAAAATGCCGCCGTTCTTGAAGTAGTCGAGTTCGTCGAGGGTATCGATGCGGCAAATCAGCGGAACCCGCTTGAGCGTGCCGTTGCCGGAGACGATTTCCGCCATCAGCTTTTGCCGCGGCTTCAGCTCCCCATGCAAGCCGCGGATCGTGACCTGCTCGTCGCCCTTGAGGCCCAGCGACTGCCAGGAGGTGCCTTCCTCGAATACCAGCGGCAGCACGCCCATGCCGATCAGATTGGAGCGATGGATGCGTTCAAAAGACTGGGTGATCACGGCACGGATGCCGAGCAGCACCGAGCCCTTGGCTGCCCAGTCGCGCGAGGAGCCGGTGCCGTATTCCTTGCCTGCAAATACGACCAGCGGGACATGGTCGGCCTTGTAGCGCATTGCTGCGTCGTACATCGTCATGCGCTGCTTGTCCGGATAGTGCAGCGTGAAGCCGCCTTCGACCCCGGGCACCATCTGGTTCTTGATGCGGATGTTGGCGAAGGTGCCGCGCATCATCACCTCGTGATTGCCGCGGCGCGTGCCATACTGGTTGAAATCGGCCGGCTTGACCTTGTGGTCGACCAGATATTTTCCTGCGGGCGAGTCCATCTTGATCGAACCTGCCGGCGAGATGTGGTCGGTGGTGATCGAGTCGAGCAGCAGCGCCAGCACGCGGGCGTCGACAATATCTTCCAGCGGCTTGGGCTGCTGGCCCATGTGCACGAAGTAAGGCGGATTCTGCACGTAAGTTGATTTGCGGTCCCAATCGAAAGTCATGCCGCCCTTGACGGTGATCTTGCGCCAGTTGGCGTCGCCCTTGAACACGTCGGCGTATTTCTTGGCGAACATTTGCCGGGTGACATTCTTGGCGACGAACTCGCCGATCTCCTTGTTCGATGGCCAGATGTCCTTGAGAAAGACCTTCTTGCCTTTCGCGTCGATGCCGAGCGCTTCCTTGGTCAGGTCGATGCTCATCGAACCGGCGATGGCGTAGGCGACCACAAGCGGCGGCGAGGCGAGATAATTGGCGCGCACATCGGCATTGACGCGGCCCTCGAAATTACGATTGCCCGAGAGCACGGCTGCGGCAACCAGGTCACCGTCGTTGACCGCCTTGGAGATTTCCGCAGGCAGCGGGCCGGAATTGCCGATGCAGGTGGTGCAACCGAAGCCGACGAGATTGAAGCCGATCTTGTCGAGATCCTTTTGCAGACCCGACTTCTCCAGATATTCGGCGACAACCTGGGAACCTGGTACCAGCGAGGTCTTCACCCAGGGCTTGGCGGTGAGGCCGCGCGCTGCGGCTTTGCGTGCCAGCAAGCCAGCGCCGATCATGACGTTGGGGTTCGAGGTATTCGTGCACGAGGTGATCGCCGCGATCACCACGTCGCCGTGGCCGAGATCGTGCTTGCGTCCCTGCACCGGGACGCGCTTTTTCATGTCGCTCGCCTTGCCGAATTCCTTGTCCATCGAATTGGCGAAGCCGGTCTTGACGTCCTTCAAGGCGATGCGGTCCTGCGGACGCTTGGGACCGGCGAGCGAGGGCTCAACCGTGTTGAGATCGAGCTTGAGGATATCGGTGAACATCGGATCGGGCGTCGTCTTGACGCGGAACATGCCCTGCGCCTTGGCGTAGGCGGCAACCAGCGCCACGACCTCGGCGGGCCGGCTGGTATCCCTGAGATAGGCAATGGTGTCGTCGTCGATCGGCGAGAAGCCGCAGGTCGCGCCATATTCCGGCGCCATGTTGCCGAGCGTGGCGCGGTCGGCGATAGTCAGATGGGTCAGGCCGGGGCCGAAATATTCCACGAACTTGCCGACGACGCCGCGCTTGCGCAGCATCTCGGTGACGGTGAGCACCAGATCGGTGGCGGTCACGCCTTCCTTGAGCTTGCCGGTGAGCTTGAAGCCGATCACCTCGGGCAGCAGCATCGACAGCGGCTGACCGAGCATGGCGGCTTCGCCTTCGATGCCGCCGACGCCCCAACCGAGCACCGACAGCCCGTTGACCATTGTGGTATGCGAGTTGGCGCCGACCAGCGTATCCGGATAGGCGACCTCCATGGTCGTGGCCTTGCCGTCGACCTTTACCTTGTCCTTGCGCGTCCACACGGTGCGCGACAGATATTCAAGGTTGACCTGATGGCAGATGCCGGTGCCGGGCGGCACCACACGGAAATTGTCGAAGGAGCGCTGCGCCCATTTGAGGAACTTGTAGCGCTCCTGGTTCTGCCGGTATTCCTCGTCGACGTTCTTTTTAAAGGCCTGGTTGTTGCCGAAGAAGGTGACGGCGACGGAATGGTCGATGACCAGATCGACCGGCACCAGCGGGTTGATCTTTTTCGGGTCGCCGCCCAGCACCTTCATCGCGTCGCGCATGGCGGCGAGGTCGACCACGCAGGGCACGCCGGTGAAATCCTGCAGCAGCACGCGCGCGGGGCGGAAGGCGATCTCGCGGTCGGACGACTTCGTCTTCAGCCATTCGGCGACGGCCTTGATGTCGTCTTTGGTCACCGTGCGCCCGTCTTCGTTGCGCAGCAGGTTTTCCAGGAGCACCTTCATCGAAAACGGCAGCCGGGAAATGCCCTTGAGGCCGTTTTTCTCCGCGATCGGCAGGCTGTAATAGGCGTAAGTCTTGCCGCCCGCCTGGAGGGTCCTGCAGCATCGAAAACTATCGAGAGACGTCATGTCAGCTGTTCCATTCCCGGCGGGGATATTGGCGATGCGGCCGCTAAGCGATTAAGAAGGCTCTGTTTTTAATGGCTTTGCGGTTCGCGTGGATAACTCATGTGACTTGGGCCGCAGGAGCCGGCTTATAGGTCCTTTTTGCGGCGGAAACCATATTAAGGGCATTGTCGGACAAGATGCACGGGATTTTGAAACCGACCGCCGGCAAGGCGGGCTTAGCCGCCAGAGCCGGGACAGGCTGATGCAGCTCCGTGCGGAAAACCTGGCCTGCAACCGCGGCGGCCGTGAGGTTTTCACCGGACTAAACTTCTCCCTTGCCGCCGGAGAGGCCCTTTTGGTCACCGGCCGCAACGGGGCCGGCAAATCCTCCCTGCTCCGGCTGATCGCCGGGCTGGTGCGCAAATCGGCCGGGCGGCTCGAATTGTCGGGCGGAGAGGCCGAGGTGCCTATTGCCGAGCAGGCGCATTACCTTGGCCATCAGGACGGAGTGAAGCCCTCGCTCACGGTTGCGGAGAATTTACGCTTCTGGATCGACTTTTTCGGTGGCGGCAGGCCGGTCCTGGATGCGCTGGGGGCGCTCGGCCTCGACCCGCTCGCCGATCTGCCGGCAGCCTATCTGTCCGCCGGGCAATTACGGCGGCTGTCGATTGCCCGGCTGGTCGCCATTGCGCGGCCGCTGTGGCTGCTGGACGAGCCGACTTCGGCGCTCGATGCAGCGTCGCAGACCCGCCTCGCCGAGCTCATGCGCGCGCACCTTGGCAATGGCGGTCTGATCGTCGCCGCGGCGCATGGGTCTATCGGGCTCGAGCGCGCCCGCGAACTCAAGCTGGGTCCGGCATGACCGCGATGACTTCCTTGCTTCTGCGCGACATGCGCATCGCCATCCGTGTCGGCGGCGGCGCGCTGATGGGTGCGCTGTTTTTTCTCATCGTCGTCACCATGATGCCTTTTGCCGTCGGGCCGGATCTGAAACTGCTCGCCCGCATCGGTCCGGCCATCCTCTGGCTCGGCGCGCTGCTGGCAAGTCTGCTCGCACTCGACCGGCTTTTTGCCACGGACTACGAAGACGGCTCGCTCGATCTGCTGATGACGGGCTCGACGCCGCTTGAGCTTACGGTGGCGGTGAAGGCGATCGCACACTGGCTCACCACCTGTCTGCCGTTGGTGGTGATAGCGCCGGTGCTCGGCCTGCTGCTCAACATTGACATGCACGCTATGGGCGCGGTCGCGCTGACGCTGCTCGCCGGCACACCGGCGTTGACCTTCATCGGACTCATCGGCGCGGCGCTCTCGGTCGCCCTGCGCCGCGGCGGGCTACTGCTCGCAGTGCTAGTGTTGCCGCTGACCGTGCCGGTGCTGATTTTCGGCGTCTCCGCCGCGAATGCCGCGATCACCGGAAGCGCGGCGTTTGGCCCACCTTTCACCATCCTTTGTGCGTTATCTTTAGGCTCGCTGGTGCTCGGCCCATTCGCTGCCGCCGCCGCACTTCGCCACGGGCTGGAGTGACCATGCACGAGTTATTGCACAAGACCATTCCGGCGATGTGGCTATTGTGGGTCATCTACTGGACCGTTTCGGCGCGCGGCACCAAGGTCGACGAGCAGCGCGAAAGTGAGATGTCGCGTCGGCTCCACTTCGGATTGATTCTCGCCGGCGCGGCCGTGATGACATTTCCCAACATGCTGCCGCCGGCGTTCAGCCGGCGGCTCGTAACCGAACACGAATTCGTCTATTGGATTTCCGCGGCCTTGGTCGCGCTGGGGCTGGGCTTTGCCTGTCTTGCGCGCGCATCGCTCGGTGCCAATTGGAGCGCCGCCGTTACGCTCAAGCGCGACCATGAGTTGATCCGCCGCGGTCCGTATCGCTACGTACGGCATCCGATTTACACCGGCCTGTTGCTGGCAATGTTTGGCACAGCGCTTGAAACCGGCGCCTGGCGCGGCATCATCGGCTTCGTCTTGATCACCACCGCGGTCATTTACAAATATAAGACGGAAGAGAGATTTCTCGCGCGCAAATTTGGTGACGACTACATCCGATACAAAGCTGAGACCCCCGCGCTAGTGCCGTTCTGGACATTAGCAGGTAAGGGAGACGCATGACCCTGACCGAGTTTGCCAACCCGACGCGTTTCCTCACGCTGGTCAACCGTGTGCTGCCGTGGCTCATCGCCGCCACCGTCGTACTGTTCGCCATCGGGCTCTATCGCGCGGTGAACGCGCCGGACGATTACCAGCAGGGCGACACGGTGAAGATCATGTACTTGCATGTGCCCGCTGCCTGGCTCGGCATGTTTGCCTGGGGCCTGATGAGCGTCGCCGCGCTGGGCACTTTGGTGTGGCGGCATCCGCTCGCCGACGTAACCGGCAAAGCTGCCGCTCCTATCGGCGCCGCCTTCACCTTTCTCTGCCTCGTCACCGGCTCGCTGTGGGGGCGCCCGACCTGGGGCACCTATTGGGTGTGGGACGCGCGGCTCACATCCGAACTGGTGCTGCTGCTACTTTATTTCGGCGTGCTCGCGCTTTATTGGACCGCCGAGGACCCCGGCCGCGGCGCGCGCGCCGCCGCGATCCTGGCTCTGGTCGGCACGGTCAACCTGCCGATCATCAAGTTCTCCGTCGACTGGTGGAACACGCTGCACCAGGGCGAATCCATTTTCCGCGTCGGCGGCTCGACCATCGATCCGTCGATCCTCACGCCGCTCATCCTCATGGTGGCCGGCTTCACGGCTTTGTTTTTCACCCTGCTGCTTGCGGCCATGCGCAACGAAATCCTGCGCCGGCGCGTACGGTCGATGCGGCTGACGCAGGCGCGGGAAGCGCACGCATGACGCTGGGGCCGCACGCCGATTTCATCGTGGCCGCCTACGCGGTTGCATTGTTCGTTGTCGCCGGCCTCATCACCTGGGTGACGCTCGACTACGCTGCGCAGCGGCGCATGCTCGTTGCTCTGGAAGAGCGCGGGGTAACGCGCCGCTCGGAAAGAGACCGTTGATGAGTGCGGCCACAGACAATGGTCCCGCCAAGCGCCGCAATCTGCTGGTGGTGCTGCCACTCGGCGTCTTTATCGCGCTGGCGGCTCTGTTTCTGTTCAGGCTTTACGCCGGGGATCCTTCGCGCATCCCTTCGGCTCTGATCGGCTACCCGGCGCCACCGACAAATCTGCCTCCGGTCGAGGGCCTCATCCGTGACGGCAAGCCGGTGCCGGGCGTGACCAATGCAACGTTTGCGGGCGCGGTGACGTTGGTCAATGTCTGGGCCTCGTGGTGCGTCCCTTGCGCCGACGAAGTGCTGTTCCTCGACCAGCTCTCCAAAGACAAGCGCATTCAACTGGTCGGCATCAACTACAAGGACGCGCCGGAAAACGCGCGGCGCTTCCTCAACCGTTACGGTAACCCCTTTGCCGCCACCGGCGCCGACGGCAACGGCCGCACCTCGATCGACTGGGGTGTCTATGGTGTGCCCGAGACTTTCATCGTCGGCCGCGACGGCCACATCGCCTTCAAGCTGGTGGGGCCGATCGACGCCAACAATCTCGCCAAGACGCTGGAGCCGGAAATTGCCAAGGCGGCGGCGCGTTAGTCCTTTTGCGCGTCCGGGTGGTACTTCATGATCAGCGGGTATTGCAGCGCGCCGAATAGGAAGGTCAGCGGCACCACGCCGAACAACTTGAAGCTGACCCAGGTATCGGTGGAGAAACTGCGCCAGACGATTTCGTTGAGCACCGCAAGCGCGAAAAAGAAAATAATCCAGCGCCAGGTGAGCTTATGCCAGCCTTCGTCGGTCAGATGGAACATCTGGTCGAACACAATGGAGAGGAACGGCTTGTCGAGCAGCAGCCCGATCAGCAGCGTGCCGCCGAACAGCACATAAATGATGGTTGGCTTGAGCTTGATGAACAGATCGTTATGCAGGACGATCGTCAGCCCGCCGAAGATGAGCACAATTATCGCTGTGACCACCGGCATCAGTGCGACGTGCCGTGTCAGCGCATAGGAGACGGCGAGCGCGATCAGAACCGCGACCATGAATGCGCCGGTCGCGGCATAGATGCCGAAGCGCGCGTTGACGACGAAGAAAAGCACCAGCGGCCCGATGTCGAGCACCAGCTTGAGCATAGGGTCGAGTTTTTTCTTCTGAGTGGGTTCGGTCATGGGCGTATTCCGTATCAGAAATCCAAACCGACGACAGCGCGGGCAAAATCCCGCGCGGTAAACGGCGCCAGGTCCTCAACGCCCTCGCCGACGCCGATAAAATGGACCGGCAGGCCGAACCGCGCGGCAATCGCCACCAGAATGCCGCCACGGGCGCTGCCGTCGAGTTTGGTCATGACGAGGCCCGTAACGCCGGCGGTCTTGCCGAACATGTCGACCTGACTAATCGCGTTCTGTCCCACGGTCGCGTCGAGCACCAGCAGCACCGCGTGCGGCGCCGTGGGCTCAACCTTGTGCATCACCCGCACCATCTTTTCCAGTTCGCCCATGAGTTCGGTGCGGTTCTGCAGGCGTCCGGCAGTATCGACCAGCACGATGTCGGCGCCGTTGGTCTTGGCTGCCGTGAGTGCATCAAATGCCAGCCCTGCCGCATCGGCGCCCGGCTCGCGCGCCATAATGGTTGCGCCGGTGCGCTCCGCCCAGATTTTCAGCTGATCGATGGCCGCGGCGCGGAAGGTGTCGCCGGCCACCAGCATCACCGACTTTTTCTCGGCATGGTAGCGAGCGGCGAGCTTGCCGATGGTCGTGGTCTTGCCGGAGCCGTTGACGCCGGCGACGAGGATGACGAATGGGCGCGTGGTGATCTCCAGCGGCCGGACCACCGGCGCAAGCACTTTTTCGATCTCGGCTGCAAGCAAAGCTTTCAACGCGTCGGGCGTAATGTGCGGGTCAAAGCGGCCTTCGCCGAACCCCGTGGCGATGCGCTGAGCAAATTCTGGCCCGAAATCGGCGCGAACGAGTTCGTGCTCGAGTTGCTCAATCGTCGCTTGGTCGAGCCGGCGCTTGGCGAGGTCCTGCGCCGCGCCGTTGAGCAGCGAGGAGGTCTCCTTGAGCCCGACGCGCAGGCGCTGCCACCAGCTTGTTTGCGTGCTGTCGTTCATGTCGCGCCCGTGATAGCCGTTTCGCCAAATCAAGGTAAGCAAAATGACAGCGGATGAGATGCTTGCCCGCCTGCTCTACCGCGACGGGTTGATGCTGGTGATCGACAAGCCGGCGGGTTTTGCCGTGCATCGCGGGCCGAAAGGCGGCGAAAGCCTGGAGGACTATTTTGACGCGCTGCGTTTCGGCCTGCCGCGAAATCCGGCGCTGGCGCATCGCCTCGACAAGGACACCTCGGGATGCCTCGTCCTTGGCCGGCACCGCAAGGCGCTTGCCCTGCTGGGCAAGCTGTTCAAGCAGGGCAAGATCGGCAAGACCTATTGGGCAGTTACCGAAGGCGCACCCGACGCCGACGAAGGCCGCATCGATATCCCCCTCGGCAAGCTCGACGAAACGCGCGGCTGGTGGATGAAGCCTGACCTCGAGGGCGCGCCGGCGATAACGACATGGAAAGTCATGGGCCGAGGCGATGGCCTGAGCTGGCTGGCGCTGGAGCCACTCACCGGGCGCACGCATCAACTGCGTGTGCATTGTGCGGAAATGGGCTGGCCGATTTTGGGCGACAATATTTATGGCCGGGCGCCGCGCATCGGCGGACCGATTTTGCATCTGCATTCGCGCGAGATTGTTGTGCCTATTTCCAAAAACAAGCCTCCGGTCGCCGTCGTCGCACCGGTCGCCGCGCATATGCGTGAGGCGCTCGGCAAATGCGGATGGAAGGAGGCTTAGGCCGCGAGCAACTGCCGGCCATCGTGGCCGGCGATTGCGAGATCGAGGAACACGCCCGGCTCAATCGGCGCCGCAAGACGCACCGGCGTAAACTGCTCGGTGCGGCCGATGCCACCGCGTTCGGTCAGCACAAGGCGCGCGACGCCGATCTGGCTCTCGAGATGCCGCGTCAGGGCCGCCTCGCCTTTCCGGCGCAGACGTTGCGCCCGCTCCTTGACGACGGCGCGATCAAGCTGCGGCATGCGCGCCGCCGGCGTCCCCGGCCGTGGCGAAAACGGAAACACATGCAATTGCGTCAGCCCGCATTCGTCGACCAGATCGAGCGAACGCGCAGACATCGCCTCGGTCTCGGTGGGAAAACCGGCAATGATGTCGGCGCCGAAGACCACGTCTGGCCGCAGGCTGCGCACGCGATTGCAGAAATCGATGGCATCCTGGCGCGAATGCCGGCGCTTCATGCGCTTGAGGATCAGATCGTCACCGGCCTGCAACGACAGATGCAGATGTGGCATCAGCCGCGGCTCGCTGCCCAGCGCCTCGAGCAGATCGCCGTCGGCTTCGACCGAATCGATGGATGACAGCCGCAGGCGAATGATCTCCGGCACCTCACGCAATATCCGCTGCACCAGCGCACCCAGCCGCGTTCCGGCGGCGTCGTAGCTGGTGATGTCGACGCCGGTGAGCACCACTTCGCGATAGCCGCGTTCGGCGAGCGCACGCACCTGCGCCAGCACATCGGCGACCGGCAGCGAACGTGAGTTGCCGCGGCCAAACGGGATGATGCAGAAGGTGCAGCGGTGATCGCAGCCGTTCTGCACCTGCACGAAAGCGCGAGTGTGGCCCCGCAACGCATCGACGCGATGCGGCGTCATCGTCGGCGCCGCCATGATGTCGCCGACGGCAACGCGCCGGTCATCAGCCCACGACCGTGCATCGAGCTTTTCCTCGTTGCCGAGCACGCGGTCCACTTCCGGCATGGCGGCGAAGACCCGTGGCCCGGCCTGCGCGGCACAGCCGGTGACGACGATCGGGCGCTGCGGCTGCTCGCGCCTGATGCGACGAATCGTCTGTTTCGCCTGGCGTACCGCTTCGGCCGTCACCGCACAGGTATTGACCACGACGGCGTCCTGGCCTTCGGCCGCGCGCCTAATGACTTCCGACTCCACGACGTTGAGCCGGCAGCCGAAGGTGACGACATCGAGGCTCATGGCGCCGGTGCCTTCTCAAACAGCGCCGCGTCGAATTTTCCGGCAAACTCGAATTCGACCGGCCCGGTCATCAGCACATGACCGTCGCTCTCGCGCCAGTCGATGGTGAGTTCGCCGCCGGGCAGCGTCACCTTCACTTTTCTGTTCGTGCGCCTGAGCCGCGCCGCCGCAACGGCAGCAGCACAGGCCGCCGAACCACAGGCGCGCGTCAGCCCGGCGCCGCGTTCCCAGGTGCGGATCACGATGTGCTCGCGGGAGACAATGTGAGCGAGCGTAATATTCGCGCGCTCAGGGAAGATCGGATGATTTTCGAGAAGTGGCCCAAAGCGCTCAAGATCATACGCGTTGACGTCGTCAACCCAAAAAACCGCGTGAGGATTGCCCATATTCACCACCGAGGGTGAGTGCAGCATCGGCTTGTCGATGGGCCCGATCTGCAATTCGATGGCGCGGGTGTCGCGGAACTCCTCGGCCAGCGGAATCTCGTTCCAGGCGAATTTCGGTACGCCCATATCCACGGTGAACAGCCCGTCGGCGCCCTTCCAGCAATTGAGGATGCCGCTTGTCGTCTCGAAGGTCAGTGTGGTCTTGCCGTTTTCGCTGGCCACCACGTCGGCGATGCAGCGCATGCCGTTGCCGCAGGCGCCGGCTTCGGAACCGTCACTGTTGTAGATGCGCACGAAGGCATCGGTGCCGGGCGTGCGCGGCGGATAAAGCGCCATCAACTGATCGTAGGGCGCGCCGCCCGGCCCCGCCGCCGCGCGCGCGTCCTCCGGGGTTATCGCCGCCGCACGCGGACGCAGATCGACAATGACGATCTCATTGCCGATGCCGTTCATCTTGACGAAGGGCTGGTTGGCCAGCGCGCCCATAAATGCAATCTAAGTCCGGTTTGCCCGAAGTTCGCCCGGTTTATATGGCGAATGAACGCCGATTGGCCATAGCCCGTGCTATGCTGCCGTTCGCGCCGAATTGCCGGATACGGCGCGCTCCATGAAAGGGAGACCAAAGATGTCGTTCACCCGCCTGGCGGCAGCGCTGGCCGTGGTCGCGGCCACTTGCTCCGGCACGGCCCAGGCGCAGACGCAAGCCGATCCAATGCCGCCGATTACCGGACCGGCATCGCCGTCGCCGCTGCAGCCGGGCGACGCCTTCGGCGCCGAGGTGACGCTGCCGGAGCGCAAGATGATCTACATCCAGGGTCACAGCAACTGGGACACCGCCTTCGACTCAATCGTCGACGCCTTCAAGTCGCTCAACGAATACCTCGCCAAACAAGGCATCAAGCCGAATGGCCCGGCGATGACCATCTACACCCAGACCGACGATAGCGGCTTCAACTTCCGCGCCGCGCTGCCGGTCGCCGAGGCGCCGAAGGACCCGCCCAAAGGCGACATCGGCGTTGGACCAGCGCCGTCCGGCAAGGCGCTCAAATTCGTGCACCGCGGTTCCTACGATGCGATGGATTCGACTTACGAAGCGATCACCAACTACCTCGACGACAAGCAGCTCGAAGCCAAGGACCTGTTCATCGAGGAATACGTGTCCGATCCGGTGACGACCGATCCGAACAAGCTCGTCGTCAATGTGCTGGTGCCTGTCAAATGAGATTCTTGCTCCTCGCGTTGCTGCTGCTCGCGCCGTTGGCGGCGAGTGCTGCCGATCATCTGGTGACGGTAACCGGCGAGGCCACCGTTTCGGTTGCGCCCGACACCTCCATCATCCGCATCGGCGTCACCAGCCAGGGCAAGACGGCACGCGAGGCGAGCGAGGCCAACG
Organism: uncultured Alphaproteobacteria bacterium; assembly: GCA_963738915.1. Lineage (GTDB taxonomy): Bacteria > Pseudomonadota > Alphaproteobacteria > Rhizobiales > Xanthobacteraceae > Pseudolabrys. The sequence continues at coordinate 37,772 of CAVTYO010000017.1, read as the reverse complement.
CCAAGCAGATGACGTCCGTCCTTGGCGCCATCAAGAGCGCCGGCATCGCCGACAAGGACGTGCAGACCTCGCAGCTGTCGCTGCAGCCGCAATACGATCCGAACAAGGCCGGAGCCGCGCACCTCCTCGGCTTCCAGGTGACCAATCAGGTCACCGTCAAGATCCACGACATCGACAATCTGCCGGGCGTGCTCGACCGCGCGATCGCCGCCGGCGCCAACGAAATGTCGGGTATCGAATTCGTCGTGTCCGAACAGTCGAAGCTGCTCGACGAGGCACGGAGCGAGGCGATTGCCGATGCCCACCGCAAGGCGGAGATTTATGCGCGCGCCGCCGGCGCCAAGGTCGGCCACGTGGTGGCGATCAGTGAAGGCTCGACCCCGACGGCCCCGGTCGCCATGCAAGCGTTACGCGCCAGCGCCGTTCCGGTGGCGCCGGGCGAGCAGACGCTGCGGGCACAGGTCACCGTGAGTTACGAGTTGACGCCGTAGCCGCGCCAGGTCTTCAATCGGCGCCTGGCCAAAGGCCTCGTGATATGCGCAGCCGGGGAAACACTTGTGGTGCCGCAATATTGCTGGCGCTCGCGCTTTGCGCGCCGAACGGAATTGCTTTCGCGGACGAAACGGTCACCTTCGCGAGTGCGCGTTACCTCGTCGGCTCACTGCAATTGCGTCTCGCCAGCGAGCGCGGCGAGACGATTGAACGCAAGCCGGCTGAAATCATCCAGGGTTATTTGTCGAAACCGGCAGGCGATGGTCCCTTCCCTGCGATCGTGCACCTGCACGGCTGTGGAGGACTGACCGCGCAACGCCGCGAACGCGACGCCGAACAGTTCACCTCGTGGGGCTATGTCATCCTGGAGGTCGATAGTTTCGCTACGCGAAGCATCAAGGATACGTGTCTCGACGAGCCGGCGCCGCCGCGCCACGGAGACGCGCTGGGCGCGCTGATGTATCTATCGACGCTTGCCTTCGTCGATCCCAGGCGCATCGCCGTGGTCGGCTATTCGCAAGGCGGCATCGTTGCGCTGCAGATCGCTTCGGCGCAACCGGCCCAGATTTTCGAAGTTCCTCCGGAGCTGCAGTTCAGCGCAGCAGTTGCTTATTACCCGATGTGTGGGGCGGCCATGGACAAGCTCGCCATCCCGACGCTGGTTCTGATCGGTGAGTTCGACGACTGGGCGTGGGCGGCAAGTTGCGACCGGTTGCGGCGTCGGTTCGACGCCAGCGGCGCGCCGCTCAAGGTCACCGTATTTCCCGAGGCCTACCACTCCTTCGACAACATCGCCGTTAGCCCCTACGGCACGCGATATTACGGCCATTGGCTGCGCTATAACGCCGAAGTGGCGGCGCAGGCGGCGGCCGAGACCCGCGCCTTTCTGGCGGCACAATTGCGCCAATGAGCTTACCTTGACTCAAGCCTACCCCGACCCTAGGTTCCGCCCGCTTTTGCTATAGACGTAGAATTCCAACTTGCCGCCCGGTCCATTTGAGGTCGGAGGCCACCGCCCGACAGCGCAATGCGCCCTCGGGCGCAAAGGTGTTTTGAAGTGTTCGATAACCTGTCCGAACGCCTTGGCGGCATTCTCGACCGCCTCACCCGCCGCGGCGCGCTCACCGAAGCCGACGTGGATGCGGCGCTGCGCGAGGTGCGCCATGCGCTGCTCGAAGCCGACGTTGCGCTCGATGTCGCCCGTGAATTCACCGAAGCCGTAAAGAAGCAGGCCGTCGGCGTCGAGGTGATGAAGTCGGTGACGCCGGGACAGATGGTGGTCAAGATCGTGCACGACCAACTGGTCGCGACGCTCGGCGCCGACGCGCAGCCAATCGACCTCGCCGCGGCGCCCCCGGTCGCCATCATGATGGTCGGCCTGCAAGGGTCCGGCAAAACCACGACCACCGCCAAGCTCGCGCTCCGCCTCACCGACCGGCAGAAGAAGAAAGTGCTGATGGCGTCCCTCGACGTGCGCCGTCCGGCCGCGATGGAGCAACTCGCCGTGCTCGGCCGCGAAACGCAAGTCGAGACGCTGCCCGTGGTCGAAGGCCAGCAGCCGGCGCAGATCGCGCGCCGCGCGCTCGATGCCGCGCGCCTCGGCGGCTACGACGTGGTGCTGCTCGACACCGCCGGCCGCACCACGCTCGACGAAGCAATGATGAGCGAGGCCGCGGAGATCAAACGCACCGCCAATCCGCATGAAGTACTACTAGTGGCCGACGCCCTGACCGGCCAGGACGCCGTCAATCTCGCGCGTTCGTTCGACGAGCGCGTCGGCCTCACCGGCATCGTGCTCACCCGCGTCGACGGCGATGGCCGCGGCGGCGCCGCGCTGTCCATGCGCGCGGTCACCGGCAAGCCGATCAAGCTGATCGGCTCCGGCGAAAAACTCGACGCGCTGGAGGAGTTCGATGCCGCGCGCATCGCCGGGCGCATCCTTGGCATGGGCGACATCGTCGCTTTGGTGGAAAAAGCCGCCGCCAATATCGACGCCGAAAAGGCCGCGCGCACCGCCGAACGCATGCGCAAGGGCCAGTTCGATCTCTCCGACCTGCGCGAGCAGCTGACGCAAATGCAGTCCATGGGCGGCATCGGCGGCCTCATGGGCATGCTGCCCGGCGTCGCCAAGATGAAGAGCCAGATCGCCAATGCCGGGCTCGACGAGAATGTCCTCAAGCGCCAGGTGGCAATCATCGACTCGATGACGCCGCAGGAGCGGCGCAATCCCGATGTTCTCAAACACAGCCGCAAGAAGCGCATCGCCTCAGGCTCCGGCACCACGCCGGAAGCGATCAACAAGCTTCTGAAGATGCACCGCGGCATGGCCGACATGATGAAGGCCATGGGCTCGGGAAAACGCGGCGCGCTCGGCGGGCTGGGACAGATGCTGGGCTTCGGCGGGGCTGCGCAGCCGACGCCGGAACAGATGGCCGAACTCGCCAAGAAAATGCCGGGCGGGTTTCCGGGGGCCGGCGGTCTGCCGCCGGGCACGACATTGCCGCCGAATTTCCCCGGTGCGCCGGGCGGGTTGCCCGGCCTACCGGGCGGAAAGTTTCCAGGATTGCCGGGGCTGCCCGGCTTCGGAAAAAAGAAGTGAACGTCATGTCAGAAAGGAAGAACTAAATGTCTCTCGTCATCCGCATGGCCCGCGCCGGAACCAAGAAACGGCCGGTCTATCATATCGTCGTCGCCGACTCGCGCTCGCCCCGCGACGGCCGCTTCATCGAACGGCTTGGGCACTTCAATCCGCTGCTGCCGAAGGAAAAGACCGAGCGGCTCAAGCTCGATCTGGAAAAGGTGCAGGCGTGGATGAAGAAGGGCGCGCAGCCCTCCGACCGCGTCGCGCGCTTCCTCGACGCTGCCGGCATCGTCAAGCGCGAGAAGCGCAACAATCCGGAAAAGGCGATCCCGCGCAAGGAGCGCAAGGCCAAGGCGGAAGAAGCCGCCAAGGCCAAGGAAGGCGCCGAAGCCGCCGCCAAGACCGCTGCGACCGCGAAGGCCGCAACCGACAAGGCTGCTGCCGCCAAGCCCGCCGAAAAGCCGGCCGAAGCCCTGGCGGCGAGCTGATGCTCGCCGCTTAAGCCGTGACCGGCCGCATCCGCGTTGCCCGCATCGGTGCCGCGAATGGTGTTCGCGGCGAAGTGAAGCTGTGGTCGTTCACGGAAGATCCCGCGGCGGTCGCCGGCTATGGCCCGCTGGAAACCGAGGACGGCGCGCGGCGCTTTGAAATCGAATCGATGCGCCCCGCAAAGGATCACCTGGTGGTGCACATCGCCGGCATCGGCGACCGCGACGCGGCGGAAAAATTACGCAACCTCGATCTCTACGTGTCCCGCGACCGCCTGCCGCCGATCGATGAGCCCGACACTTTCTACCATGCCGACCTTGTTGGGCTCGACGTGGTGAGCGTCGAAGGCGCGCAAATCGGCACCGTGCATGCAATGCATAATTTCGGCGCCGGCGACATCCTTGAGATTATGCCGCTCGGCGGCGGAAATCCCGTGATGCTGCCGTTTACCGACGCGACGGTGCCGAAGGTCGATCTGGCGGCGCGGCAGATCGTCGTCGTGCCGCCGGCCGAGATCGAGGCGAAGGAAGAAAATTGATGTGGCGCGCTTCGGTACTCACGATTTTTCCGGAGATGTTTCCTGGGCCGCTGGGGCAGAGCCTTGCCGGCAAGGCGCTGGGCGCTTTGTGGTCGCTCGACGTCACCGACATCCGCGCGCACGCGACCGACAAGCACCGCACCGTCGACGACACGCCGGCCGGCGGCGGACCGGGCATGGTGATGAAGGCCGACGTGCTGGCGACCGCGCTCGATGCGGTTCCCGCCGATGGCCGCCCGTGTCTGCTGATGAGCGCGCGTGGCGCGCCGCTCACGCAAGGCCGCGTTGCTGCGCTGGCGCATGGCGACGGCGCGGTGATCCTCTGCGGCCGCTTCGAAGGCGTCGACGAGCGGCTGATCGCTGGCCGCAAGCTTGAGGAAATTTCGCTTGGTGATTTTGTGCTTTCCGGCGGCGAGATCGCGGCGCTGGCGCTGATCGACGCCTGCGTGCGCCTCATTCCCGGCGTAATGGGCAAGGAGGCCTCCGCCAGCGAGGAAAGCTTTGCGCAGGGACTGCTCGAATATCCGCAATACACGCGACCCGCCCTCTGGGAAGGCCGGCCGATCCCCGAGGTGCTCACCTCCGGCGACCATGGCAAAATCGCCGCCTGGCGCCGCGGCGAGGCCGAACGTCTCACGCAAGCGCGCCGCGCCGATCTTTGGGCGGCGTATCAGGCACGGAAAAAGCCCGAAAAAGGCCCCAAATCCAAAGGGTGACAAGCCAAAAGCTTTGTAATACAAGCTCGCCAACCCATTCAGTCATGACAGCTACCCGCGCGCCGGATGCTGGCGCTGCCGACGGAGATCTCCATGGACATTATTCAACAGCTCAATAAGGAGCAGGTCGAAAAACTCTCGGCCGGAAAAGACATTCCCGAATTCGGTCCCGGCGACACCGTGCTGGTCAACGTCAAGGTGGTCGAAGGCGACAAGAGCCGCATCCAGGCCTACGAGGGCGTCTGCATCGGCCGCTCGGGGCGCGGCATCAACGAGAACTTCACCGTGCGTAAGATTTCCTACGGCGAAGGCGTCGAGCGCGTGTTCCCGCTCTACGCGCCGATGATCGACTCGATCAAGGTGGTGCGCCGCGGCAAGGTGCGCCGCGCCAAGCTCTATTACCTGCGCGGCTTGCGCGGCAAGAAGGCCCGCATCTCCGAGGCGCAGGGCGCCCAGGGCGAAGAAGCCGGCGCGCCCGAGGCCGCCAGAAAATAGGCGCGCAAGCCATACCGGAATGCATGAAGGGGCCTCGTTCGGCCCCTTTGTCGTTTGCGGGCCTTCGTTGTCGAAACCACCTCGATTGGCTATATATCCGGGCATGATGTTGCGGGCTCAAAACGTCGTCCTCACCGACCGCGCGCGGCTGCCGTGGCGCTTCTTCGGCCGGTTGACGTCGGTGCTAGCGAGACTGTGAGCGGCGCTATGGCCGGCAAAAGCCGGCCGATTGTTCGCCGGTTACTCCTTCACCGAATCGCAAAGCAGCATGCCCATGAAACAACGCACGCTCTACGACAAGATCTGGGACGATCATCTGGTTGACGAGCAGCCGGATGGAACCTGCCTCATCTACATCGACCGTCATCTCGTGCATGAGGTGACGAGCCCACAGGCCTTCGAGGGCTTGCGCACCGCCGGCCGCAAGGTGCACGCGCCGGACAAGACGCTTGCCGTGGTCGACCACAACATCCCGACGCATGACCGCCGCAAACCCAATCCCGATCCGCAATCGACCGAGCAGATCGCGGTGATGGCGCAGAACGCCAAGGACTTCGGCATCGAATATTTCAACGAATTCGACAAGCGCCAGGGCATCGTTCACATCATAGGCCCGGAGCAGGGTTTCACGCTTCCGGGCACGACCATCGTCTGCGGCGACAGCCACACCGCGACGCACGGCGCCTTCGGCGCGCTGGCCTTGGGCATCGGCACCTCGGAAGTCGAGCACGTGCTGGCGACGCAGACGCTGATCCAGACCAAATCGAAAAACATGCGTGCCGTGGTCGACGGCAAGCTGCCGCCCGGCGTCACGGCCAAGGACATCATCCTCGCCATTATCGGCGACATCGGCACCGCCGGCGGCACCGGCTACGCGCTGGAATATGCCGGCGAGGCGATCCGCGCGCTGTCGATGGAAGGCCGCATGACCGTCTGCAACATGTCGGTCGAGGGCGGCGCCAAGGCCGGCTTCATTGCGCCGGACGAGAAGGCTTACATGTATCTCAAGGACCGGCCGAAAGCGCCCAAGGGCAAGGCTTGGGACGAGGCGATGCGCTACTGGGAGACGCTCGTCTCCGACGAGGGCGCGCATTTCGACCGCGAGATCCGGCTCGATGCCGCTAACCTGCCGCCGCTGGTCACCTGGGGCACCAGCCCCGAGCAAGTGGTATCGATCGCCGGCCGCGTACCGGTGCCGGCCGAGATCCGGGACGAAAACAAGCGCGTCGCCGCCGAGCGTTCGCTCGGCTACATGGGACTCAAGGGTGGCGAGAAGATCACCGACATCAAGCTCGATCGCGTCTTTATCGGCTCATGCACCAACAGCCGCATCGAGGATTTGCGCGAGGTCGCGCGCGTCGCGGCCGGCAAGACCGTCAGCTCCAATGTCTATGCGATGATCGTGCCCGGCTCAGGCCTGGTGAAGGAACAGGCGGAGGCCGAAGGCCTCGACAAGATTTTCACCGCCGCCGGCTTCGACTGGCGCGAGCCCGGCTGCTCGATGTGCCTCGCCATGAACCCGGACAAACTCAAGCCGGGCGAGCGCTGCGCCTCGACCTCCAACCGCAACTTCGAAGGCCGCCAGGGCCACAAGGGACGCACACATCTCGTCTCGCCGGCGATGGCGGCGGCGGCAGCGATCGCCGGGCACTTCGTCGACGTGCGCGAGTGGAGCTGAAAAACTGCGATCGCTGGCGCGCGGGTCTTAAGCCCCCGCGCCTCTCCAGCTCGTTCGCTCGCAGTTACCAGCAGCGCCAGACGCGACGGATGGCCCAGTGGTTGTATCGCCACACGCGCGTGCGCGACCAGCCGCAGGCCGACCCGCCGTAATAGGAGCGCGTGTAATACGGCCCACCATAATAATAGGGATAGCCCCACACGGTGCCGAGACCGAGACCAAGGCCGAAGCCTGGTCCCCAACCCCAACCGCCGCCGTAATAGCCGCCTCGGTAGCCGCCGCCGTGCCAGCCGCCGCCACCGCCGTGCCAGCGGGCCCGCGCCGGGACTGACGTCGCGGCGATAGTTGCGGCGAGCAATACCGAGACACCCAGGCCTTTCAGGAGTTTCGACATCGATGATCCTCCGATCCCACTACGCCTTATGAACGCATGACCGCGCAGGATCCCTGCGCTCGTCACCGCCACCAGCAATGCATGCGCGGAACCACCACCGGTCCGCTGACCCGGTATTGTTTCGTCAGCCACGAACGGCAGTAGCGCCGGGCGCTGTGGCGAGGATGGATCGTCACGTGCGGCCGCACCTGCGCGTAATGGCGCGCGTAAGCCGGCTCGGGGCCGAATGAACCCGAATTGTAGGAGTTGTAGGCAAAGTGCCGCACGGCGTGCTGGTCGTTGCAGCCGAAAAACTCTGCCGAAGCGCGGCGCGGAACGGCGGCGACAAGGACCAAAGTGGCCACAGCGAGGGCGCAGGGAACCCAGTTCCTGGGCATTTCGGTTCAAGTCCCTCAACGTCACGCCACGACGGAATCGTCGCCGATCAGGCCTCCGGCGTCAACCGCTTGGGTTCGCCGCAGCTCTCGCCTAGAACATTGGCATGACTGACAAATTCGCCGATTGGACGAAGGCCACGGCGCCTTCTTTAGCCGATCTGGAAGCGCTGGCAGCCGCCGCCTATGCCCGGCTGCCGGAGAATTTTCGTAATCTTTGCAGCGGCTTAGTCATCCAGGTCGACAACTTTCCGAGCGACGACGTGCTCAATTCGATGCACTGCGCGACAGAATTCGACCTGCTAGGCCTCTTCCAAGGGGTCGGCCTTGCCCTGCGCGGCGAAGAACAGAGCGGACAACTGCCGAACATGATCTGGATTTACCGCAGACCAATCCTCGACTACTGGGCAGACCACGACGACAGCCTCGGCGCCATCGTCACCCATGTGCTGGTGCACGAGATTGGCCACCACTTCGGCCTGTCCGACGAAGATATGCAGGCTATCGAGGCCAGCGCTGACTAAAGCGGGCTTCCGCCCCGCGGCGCTTGCCGTTAAACCCTAGCGCAACATCGATAGGCCGGGCAGCAAGCACATGGACAAGTTCACCACCCTCGAAGGCGTCGCGGCGCCGCTCAAGATGATCAATGTCGACACCGACATGGTGATCCCCAAGCAGTACCTCAAAACCATCAAGCGCACGGGCCTCGGCAAGGGCCTGTTCGCGGAAGCGCGCTACAACGACGATGGCAGCGAGAACCCGGATTTCATCCTCAACAAGCCGGCCTATCGCAAGGCCAAGATTCTGGTCGCCGGCGATAATTTCGGCTGCGGCTCGAGCCGCGAGCACGCGCCCTGGGCGCTGATGGATTTCGGCATCCGTTGCATCATTTCCACCTCGTTCGGCGACATTTTCTACAACAACTGTTTCAAGAACGGCGTGTTGCCGATTCGCGTCAGCCCCGAGGACCTGGAGAAGCTGTTCGACGACGCCGAGCGCGGCGCCAACGCCACGCTGAGCATCGATCTGGAAAGCCAGGAAATCCACGGGCCCGACGGCGGCACCGTCAAGTTCGAGATCGATGCATTCCGCAAGCACTGCATGCTCAACGGCCTCGACGACATCGGGCTGACCAAGCGCAAGCAGGACAAGATCGTCAGCTACGAAGAAAAGGCCAAGGCTGCGCGGCCGTGGGCTTAAGCTAAGCCCCCGCGATCGCCTCGGCGATCGCCACCGTGCGCCTGGCCATATCGGCGTGCAGCCGCTCGACCATGCGGCCGTCGATCGATACCACGCCCTTGGCCTTGTTCTCCGGTAGATCGAACGCGGCGATCGTCTTGCGCGCCCAGGCGACTTCGTCCGCCGTCGGCGAGAACGCGGTGTTGCAGGGCTCGATCTGGTTGGGGTGGATGAGGGTCTTGCCGTCGAAGCCGAACTCGACGCCTTGGATGCATTCCTTCACGAAGCCGTCGGAATTGCCGATGTCGTTGTAGACCCCATCAAGGATCACAATGCCGTAATGGCGCGCAGCGGCGACGCAGGACGCAAGCCACGGCAGCATCGGCGCCCGCCCCGGCACCAGGCGAGCGCGCGTGTCCTTGGCGAGGTCGTTGGTGCCCATGACGAAGCCGGCCAGCCGCGACTCCGAATCGGCAGCGGCGGCGGCAATCGACAGGATGTTGAAGATGGCGAGCGGTGTCTCGATCATCGCCCAAATCCGTATCTTGTGATCGGCGCGCGTATCCATCAGGCGCTGGCCGATCACCTCCAGCGTATCGGCGCTCGATACCTTCGGCACCAGAATGGCATCCGGAGCGGCCTGCATCGCAGCGTCGAGATCGTCGGCGTGCCATGGCGTGTCGATGCCGTTGACGCGGATGAACACCTCGCGGCGCCCGAACCCGCCGGCCTTGACCGCCTCGGCAACCTGCCTGCGCGCGGCCTCCTTGGCGTCCGGCGCGACCGAATCTTCGAGGTCGAGAATGACGCCGTCGGCGGCAAGCGTTTTTGCCTTCTCCAGCGCCCGGGCGTTGGAGCCCGGCATATAAAGGACGCTGCGGCGCGGACGGATACTCATGCCCCGACTTTATCGGCCGTCGGTAAACTATCAAGCGGGCGGCAGCGCCCGAAATTTAATCACCGGCGAATAGGGCTCTTGCGTTCAAGCTGCGCCTCGTCGCCGACCTTGATGATGCGGTAAAGCTGGAAGCGGTCGCCGTCGGCAATCAGCTTGAGCCGTGACGGGTCCGGGTTTGGCGCCTCGTCCTCGGTGAACAGGACGTAGAGATAGTCGAACTTGGTCCAGTTCAGCCAGAATTTGGGCGTGTTCGGCGCCGGATGGTCGGCGGCGACGACAAGCTGCGCCGTCGACGGCGGCGTGCCGTCGCGGGTGTCGACGTAGTCGAGATATTCGGGGCGCGCGTGCAGCACCTGCTTGCCGGCGACGGTGAAGGCGGTCGTCACCATCGCCGAGCGGTCGATCATGGCGATGCAGGCGGCGTGCACCAGGCCGAGGTCGCGGACGTCCTCGCCCAGCGCGCGGTCGGCATAGGCGACAAAGACCTTCGAGCCGGGGGCAATGCGGCGTACCGAGGAACGGAATTCACCGGTCGAATCGGAGAGCTGCGACCAGTTGAGATCGATCTCGATCACACGGCCGGTGATGAGAACGATGACGACGATCATGAAGGCGCGGCGCACCAGCCGCCGTCGCAGGTTCAGGTCGCCGCAGGCAAACAGCATGAAGACGACGCCGAGCGGCACGCGCTGGTCGGTCATGTAGGTGTCGAACATGATGCGCGGCAAAGCGAGATAGACGGCGGCGCCGACGATGAGCAGCGCCCACACCAGTGGATGAAAGTGCAGGACGCGGTGGCGCACCGCCCAGATCATGCTCGCGGCCATGACGCCGATCAGAGCCCAGGCGGCGATGTCCGAGTAGTCAGAGAATACATACATCAGCCCGTCGGTCTTGCCGCGCTGATCCCAGTAGGTCGCGCCGATGAGGTCCATCGTCGGGCTCAGGTAAAGCAGCGGCGCCGTCGCGAGGAACGGCAGGCCGCTGACGACAAAGTCGACGATACGCAGCGGCGACAGATCGGCGCGTTTCTGCCAAAGCCGCATCAGCTCGAATGACAGCAGGCCTACGCCGTAGATTCCGAGCGCCGAGAGATGGCAGAAGAAAAGGATGACGACGCACGCGGTCGACACGACAAACCGGATCGGCCAGGCGCGTTCGCGCAGTGCTACCCAGCCGGCCAGCGCCCACAGCGCGACGCCGACGCCGAAAATATAATTCATCAGCCCGACAAGAAAGTCGTAGTTGTAGAGCAGCGGAAACGCGACCAGCGGAAACGCCGTCCAGCGGCCGACGAGAGCGCGGTTGAGCGCCAGGGTCCCGGAAATGATCAGCGCGAACATGCCGACGATGTAGACTTGGCCGGCGACATAGATGTTCATGATCCGCGCCAGCAGTGGGACGATGAAATCCATGATCAGGTTTGGAATGACCTGCCAGTTGATTTCGTAATATTTGGCGAGCTGCGGATTTTCCTTGATAGTCGCAATCACCTGCATGCGCGCCAGATGATTGACGTAATCGGACAGCGGCGGCAGCGGGTGCGTCCAGATCGGAATAGAGATGAGCAGCATGAAGGCGGCAAACAGCACGCCAATCTGCGGCGCGGAAAAGCCGGGCGTGCGGAAGCGCGCGAGCGGCGCCTGGGCGAAGGTCGGCTTGTCCGGAGAAAGCATTCAGCAGTCCGATTCTCTTTTATTTTCAATTCCTAATGCGGCATAAGACCTGAACAGGTGATGAATATGGCCTTGGGCGAAAGTCTCGCCGCCAGACGACAACGCCTATAAACCGGGCAAAATACTTGCTTGATGTTTGCACCCGGGAGTAATCGACGGGAATCAGGAACCTACGGCAGACCAGCAATGACTTTTCCGCAACGCCTGATCGAGGGTTACAACATCTTCGCCGCCGGACGCCTGCGCACCGAGCAGGGCCGATTTCGCGAGCTCGCGGAAACCGGCCAGCGCCCCGAGATCATGGTGATCGGCTGCTGCGATTCGCGGGTGTCGCCGGAAGTTATTTTTGACGCAAACCCGGGCGAACTGTTCGTGGTACGCAACGTCGCCAATATCATCCCGCCTTACGCGCCCGACGGTCAGGCGCACGGCGTTTCGGCGGCGCTGGAATTCGGCGTCGGCGCGCTGCGGGTCAAGCACATCGTCGTGCTCGGCCACGCGCACTGCGGCGGCATCAAGGCCTTCGCCGAGGACGCCGAGCCGCTGTCGCCCGGCGACTTTATCGGCAAGTGGATGAGGCTGATGGCGCCGGCCGCGGACAAGGTTGGGCCGCGCGGCGACAAGACGGACGCCGAATATCTGCGCGAGCTCGAATGGGCAAACGTGCGCAACAGCCTCGACAACCTCATGACCTTTCCGCGCCTCGCCCAGCTCATCGACAAAGGCAAGGTCGCGACGCACGGCGCCTATTTCGGCGTCGCCACCGGCGACCTTTCGGTGCTGGACAAGGCGAGTGGAAATTTTATGCCGGTCGAGCGCGCGACGCCGAGCATCGCGCCGCGGCTTTAGTTACGCCGCCTTCTTCTTCGCGCTGATCAGCTTGCGGTTGATCAGCAGCTCCGCGATCTGGATGGCGTTGAGCGCCGCACCCTTGCGCAGGTTGTCGGACACCACCCACATCTGCAATCCGTTGTCCACCGTCGGGTCGGTGCGGATACGGCTGATGTAGGTCGCGTCCTCGCCGACGCATTCATAGGGCGTGACGTAACCGCCGGGCTCGTGCTTGTCGATCACCAGGCAGCCGGGCGCACTGCGCAGGATATTCTGCGCTTCCTCGACGCTTATCGGATTTTCAAATTCGATGTTGACCGCTTCTGAGTGCCCGACGAACACCGGCACGCGCACGCACGTCGCGGTGAGCTTGATTTTGGGATCAAGAATCTTCTTGGTCTCCATCATCATCTTCCACTCTTCCTTGGTGTAGCCGTCCTCCATGAACACATCGATCTGCGGAATGAGATTGAAGGCGATGCGCTTGGGAAAGATCTTGGTCCCGATCTCGCCAAGCGTGAACACCGCCTTAGTCTGCGTGAACAGCTCGTCCATCGCGTCCTTGCCGGCGCCGGACACCGATTGATAGGTCGCGACCACAACGCGCTTGATCGTCGCCTTGTCGTGCAGCGGCTTGAGCGCGACCACGAGTTGCGCGGTCGAGCAATTCGGATTGGCGATGATGTTCTTCTTGGTGAAGCCTGCGGCGGCGTCCGCATTCACTTCCGGCACGATCAGCGGCACGTCCGGGTCCATGCGCCAGGCCGACGAGTTGTCGATCACCACCGCGCCGGCGGCCGCGATCTTCGGCGACCACTCCTTCGAAACGCTGCCGCCCGCCGACATGAGACAAATGTCGACGTCGGAGAAGTCGTAATGGTCGAGCGCCTTCACCTTCAGCGTCTTGTCGCCGAACGAAGCATCGACGCCTGCGCTCTTGCGCGAGGCGAGCGCGACGACTTCGTCAGCGGGAAATTCCCGCTCGGCCAGAATGGCGAGCATCTCACGCCCGACACTGCCGGTGGCACCGACCACGGCGACCTTGTAACCCATTGTTAACTCTCCAGGACAAATTCACCGGGCGGGTGAGGCCCGGCACAACCGGATGGCAGAGCTTCTAGGCGAGAAAGGCCTCCAAGACAACGGAGACAGCGGCGGCCATTGGAGCTCGACGCTCGTGCACCCGGCCTTGCATTCCTGGCGCGAGGAACTGCCCTCCATCTTCATGCGCAGTTGCGCATATCTGGGTGGGCTTGCCGTGCTTTCCATCGTCGCCGCGCAATATCTTCAATCAACGCCGGCGATCGATTCGATCAAGCCGGCATATCGATCGCCGTGGGTGACAGTCGAGCGGGCGTTCCCGGCCTACGCTCTGGACATTCCGGAGGCCGCCGGCGCACTGGCAAGTTACGCCATCCACCGCAACGTCGAAGACGGCGGACGCAAGGATATCCTGACGCTGGGCGAGGCCGGGGACGCAACGCCGTTCCTCCAGATCGAAATTTATCGAGCCGGCCGCGAGGGTGCTGGCTTCAACAAGCCACAGGACGAACTCGGCACGCGCGCCGCGGCGGCGGGACCGATCGCCAATCTGCACATGCAAGCGCCGCTGCCGAGCAAATTCGGCGAACTGTCGATCGCCACTTTCGACATAACCGGTGAGCCGGTCCGCCACTGTCTCGGCTTTCTCCGGCAGTTCGACGAGGCGCCGTTGCAGATCGCCGGCCGTTTCTGCCAGGGCGGCGCGGACTATATCGAACGCGCGACGCTCGACTGCGCGCTCGACCGGCTGACGTTGCTGGCGGCGGGCAGCGAGCCGAAAGTCGGCGCGTTGTTTGCCCAGGCCGAGCTCAATCGCCAATTCTGCGGCGAGCGCGATCCGATCCTTGCCGCCACGCCCAAATACAAGCTGCTCTGGCGGGCGCTCGCCAACCGGCCCGACCCGCGCCGCATCGGCCGCTAGCCGTATTCACGCCAGCTTCACGCGAGACTTCTACGCTGCAGCGCGGCGTCGAATTCCGTCGCCCGCCGGACAAACGCGATTGACCGGCAGAAAAAATCGGCGGATCATATTCATAGAAGACTATCTAAATGCCGGGCGGTGATGACCGCTCCGGTGCCGCGAAAACCTCGAGGGAGGCAAACGATGATTACACGTCGCCATCTTTTGGCGACGGCAGGCGCGGGCGCCGCGCTTGCCGTTTCCGGCTCCGGCAAATTCTCGGAAGCCGCCGCCGCAGCCGATCTATCGCCCGGCGTTCCCGACGGCATCGCAAGCTACGTCACGATGGGCACGCTGCCTGGCAAGAAGCCGCTCATTCAGTTGGCCGACCGGCCGCCGAACTACGAATCGCCGCTCGAATATTTCCGCACCCCAATCACGCCCAACGACCAGTTCTTCGTGCGCTACCACCTCGCCGATATTCCGGAGGTGAAGGCCGAAGGTTATAAGATTTCCGTCGGCGGCGACGGCGCCAGCGGCCAGGCCGAGATCACGCTCGCCGATTTGAAGGCGATGCCGGCGACCGAGCTGGTTGCGGTCAACCAGTGTTCGGGCAACCGGCGCGGCCTGTCGAAGCCGCATGTCGCCGGCGTCGAATGGGGCTACGGCGCCATGGGCTGCGCGCGCTGGAAGGGCGCCAAGCTCAAGGACGTGCTCGCCAAGGTGGGGCTCAAGCCCGAGGCGATCGAGATTGCCTTCAACGGCGCCGACGGCCCGGCGATCGACAAGACGCCGGACTTCATCAAGAGCATTCCGACGTGGAAGGCGACAGATCCCGACACCATCATCGCCTACGAGATGAACGGGGCGCCGCTGCCGCACTGGAACGGCTTCCCGGCCCGCCTCATCGTGCCGGGCTGGACCGGCACCTACTGGATGAAGCATCTGGTCAGCATCCAGGCGCTGACCAAGCCGCTCGGCGGCTTCTGGATGAACCCGGCCTATCGCATCCCGCTCGGCCTGTTCCCCGTGGTTGCGCGCTTCACGTCACAGGAAACCGCGGCCAACACGCCGATCACCGAGATCGTGGTCAATTCGCTGATCACCAGCCACCGCGACGGTGACAAGATCAAGCGCGGCAAGACCACGGTCAGCGGCGTGGCCTGGGACGGCGGCTACGGCATCAACAAGGTGGAGGTCTCGACCGACGGCGGCAAGACCTGGTCTTCGGTGGCGCTGGGCCAGGATCTCGGCCGCTATGCCTTCCGGCCGTGGAGCTTCGAGCTCAAGGCCAAGCATGGCAGCAACACGGTGATGGTCAACGCCACCAACAAGATCGGGCA
This sequence comes from uncultured Alphaproteobacteria bacterium, assembly GCA_963738915.1. GTDB lineage: Bacteria > Pseudomonadota > Alphaproteobacteria > Rhizobiales > Xanthobacteraceae > Pseudolabrys. The sequence continues at coordinate 22,146 of CAVTYO010000017.1, read as the reverse complement.
GACGCAGGCGTCCGAGTTGATCTTCAACGGCGCCGGTTACCACAACAACGTGATGCAGAGCATCACGCTGACGGCTTGAGGAGGGAGAGACCATGAGCATATTCGCTCTTGCTTTCGTTGCCGCGCTGATCGCCGCTCCCGCGCTCGCCGACGAGCAGCAGATCCAGCTGAAAAAGGCGGACGGCGTCGACAAGGTCGAGGCAAATTGCCAAGCCTGTCACACGCTGGCCTACATCCCGATGAATTCGAAATTCCTCAACGCCGCGGCGTGGAACGCCGAGGTCACCAAGATGATCAAGGCTTTCGGCGCCCCCATTGACGACGGCGACGCCAAGGCCATTTCCGACTATCTGGCGAAAAACTACGGCAGCTGAAATTCGCTCGCAAACACTGCATTGCGGCCCCGGCCTCGCGCCGGGGTCTTTTTGTTGAGGATTTAGGTGCTAAACAACTGCCCGTGATTTGCCCTGTCGCGGCGAACCGAAGCGGGTTAGATTGAGTTTAGACCCCAGTGAGGACTTCATGCGCCTGACCGCCGTTGCCGCAGCTTTGACCGTCTTTGCCGCCGCCAGCCTGGCGCTGCCGGCCGAAGCCGCACCGAAAAAGACGACGCAAATCGTCGATGCCCGCGGCAATACCGTGTTCACCAGCCGCGACGAAGACGGCAAGACGCGCACCCGCATCATCATTCAGAAGCGCTCTTACCTCGATCCGGGCACCGAAACCCTGCCCGGCGAGAATGTCGGCAACACCAGCTACATCCAGTCACGGAGCCAGCACGCCTCCGGCGTGATCGACAATACGGCCGCCGGCAAGAGCGATGTCCCGCTGCCCGGGCCGTTCACGCTGCCCGGCAGAAACAATCCCTGGATCGGCTACTAGCGCAAGCTAAACGGCCAGAGTTTCCAGCTCGGCGAGAATCGCGTCGCCCATTTCCACGGTGCCTACGACCTTCGTGCCCGGCGACTTGATGTCGGCGGTGCGCAGGTTCTTGGCCAAGGTCGCGGCGATCGCCTGATCGATCCAGTCGGCCTGTTTGCCGAGATTGAACGAGTAGCGCAGCGCCATGCCGAACGAGGCGATCATGGCGATCGGATTGGCGATGCCCTTGCCGGCGATGTCCGGCGCCGAACCATGCACCGGCTCGTAGAGCGCTTTGCGCTTGCGCGTCTTCGCATCGACCTCGCCCAAAGACGCCGACGGCAGCATGCCGAGCGAGCCGGTCAGCGTCGCCGCAATATCGGAGAGCATGTCGCCAAACAGGTTGTCGGTGACGATGACGTCGAACTGTTTTGGCTGACGCACGAGCTGCATGCCGCCGGCATCCGCCAGCATGTGCTCGAGCTGCACGTCCTTGAACTCGCGCGCGTGCAGTGCGGTCGTCACTTCGTTCCACAACACGCCCGACTTCATGACGTTGCGCTTTTCCATCGAGGTGACCTTGTTGCGACGCTTGCGCGCCAGCTCGAAGGCGACGCGGTCGATGCGCTCGATCTCGTAGGTGTCGTAGACCTGCGTATCGATGGCGCGCTTCTGCCCATTGCCGAGATCGGTGATGGTCTTCGGCTCGCCGAAATAGACGCCGCCGGTCAATTCGCGCAGGATGATGATGTCGAGGCCTTCGACCAATTCGCGCTTTAGCGAGGATGAATCGGCAAGCGCCGGATAGACGATGGCCGGCCGCACGTTGGCGTAAAGATCGAGATCCTTGCGCAGCCGCAACAGCCCCGCTTCCGGACGCACCTCGTAGGGCACCTTGTCCCATTTAGGTCCGCCGACCGAGCCGAAGATCACGGCATCGGCGGCCTTGGCCTTCTCCATGGTGGCGTCGGTGATGGCGACCTGGTGCACGTCGTAGCAGCTGCCACCGACCAGGGCTTCCTCGGTCTTGAAGCTGTCGGGGCCTTTTTTATTGAAGAAATCGATGACGCGCTTAGCCTGCGCCATCACTTCCGGGCCGATGCCGTCGCCGGGAAGCAGAAGAAGATTGTGGTTCGCCATGAACGCCTCGCCATTGCAGGAATGCCGATTGCTAAAGCCTCGCTTTGCACTTGGCAACCAGCCGCCGCCGGGCCGACACTAGCTGGTTGGGGCCAGGAGAGACCATGGCGGAGCGCCGTCCGCGGATTGTCATCGTCGGTGCAGGCTTCGGCGGCTTGTCGGCCGTGCGGGCCCTGCGCCGTGCGGCCGCCGACGTCACCCTCGTCGACCGCCAGAACCATCACTGCTTCCAGCCACTGCTGTACCAGGTGGCCACCGCGGCGCTGTCGCCGGCGGATGTGGCCTGGCCGATCCGGCATATCCTGCGGGCGCAGGACAACGTCACGGTGCTGATGGAAGAGGTGCGCGGCGTCTATCTTCCGCGAAAGCTGCTGCGCACCGATTTCAAGGACATCGCTTTCGACTATCTGGTGCTCGCGACGGGCGCGACGCACGCCTATTTCGGCCATGACGATTGGTCGGCGTTTGCGCCGGGCCTCAAGCGCATCGAAGACGCAACGCGCATTCGCCGCAGCATCCTGATCGCCTTCGAGCGCGCCGAACTGACCGACGACGCCGACGAGCGGCGGCGTCTGCTCACCTTCGTGGTGGTCGGCGGTGGCGCCACGGGCGTGGAAATGGCCGGCGCCATTGCGGAAGTCGCCCGGCAGACCTTGGCCAACGATTTCCGCCGCATCGACCCGCGCTCGGCCCACATCATTCTGGTCGAGGCGGGCCCGCGGCTGCTGCCGAGCTTCCCGGCGAACCAGGCCGACTACGTACGCACGGTGCTCACGAAAGCAGGCGTTGAGGTGAAAACCGATACGCGCGTTACCGGTTGCGACAGGGGTGGCGTCGAACTCGACAGCGGCCGTCTCGATGCCGCGACGACGATCTGGGCCGCGGGTGTCGTTGCTTCGCCGGCGGCGGCCTGGCTCGACGCCGAGGCCGACCGCGCCGGACGAATAAAAGTCGGGCCCGATTTATCGGTGCCGGGCCGTCCCGATATTTTCGTTATCGGCGACACCGCCACGGTCGCAGATGCAAATGGCCGTCCGGTACCAGGCATCGCGCCCGCGGCAAAACAGATGGGGCAATACGTCGGCAAGTTGATCGCGAAACGCATCGCCGGCCAGGCTGCGCCGGGCCCTTTCCGCTACCTGCATCTTGGCGAACTGGCGACGATCGGCCGCCGCGCCGCGGTGGTGAAATTCGGCTGGCTCGAACTCAGAGGATTTATCGGCTGGCTGTTCTGGAGCGTCGTGCACATTTATTTCCTGATCGGAATTCGCAACCGCTTCATCGTCGCCTTTAGCTGGCTGTGGAGCTACCTGACGTTCCAGCGCGGCGCGCGGCTGATCACGCGGCCTGACCGGACTCCCGAAACTTAATACCGAAGTCGCTGGCCTTCGGTTCGCGGTTTTGTGAGAATGGCCGCGCCGAGCCGGATTCGTTGAAGGAGCATTGCGTGAGCGCCAAGACCAGCACCGGCAATTTTTTTGAAGATTTCCGTCTCGGCCAGCAAATCCAGCACGCCACCCCGCGCACCATCACCGTAGGCGACGTCGCGGTCTATAATGGCCTGTTCGGGCCGCGATTTGCGGTTCAGTCCTCGGACGCGTTCGCGGCAAAAATAGGCTATCCGCGCTCGCCGGTCGACGATCTGCTGGTGTTCCACGTCGTGTTCGGCAAGACCGTGCCGGATATTTCGCGCAATGCCGTCGCCAATCTCGGTTATGCCGATTGCCGCTTCCTCAAGGCCGTTTATCCGGGCGAGACGCTCAACGCGGCCTCGGAAGTCATCGGCCTGAAAGAGAACTCCAACAAGAAAACCGGCATCGTCTACGTGCGTTCGCGCGGCTACGACCAGGGCGGCGTCGCCGTGCTCGACTATGCGCGCTGGGTGATGGTGCGCAAACGCGACGAAGGCGCGGCGGCGCCCGAGGAGAAAGTGCCCGAGCTGCCCAAAAGCGTCGAGCCGGCCGACCTCGGCAGCGCCTGCCCGATCATCGATGCGCAGGCTTACGATACGATCCTCGCCGGCAGCCCGCATCGTTTCGGCGATTACAAGGTGGGAGAGAAAATCGATCACCTCGCCGGCATCACGGTCGAAGACGCCGAGCACATGATCGCGACGCGGCTCTATCAGAACACGGCGCGCATCCATTTCGACCATTTCACTGAAAGCAAAGGCCGCTTCGGCAAGCGCCTGATCTATGGCGGGCATGCCATTTCGCTCGCCCGTGCGCTGTCGTTCAATGGATTCGGCAATGCGTTCCATGTCGCCGCGATCAATGGCGGGCGGCACGTGGCGCCGCTGTTTGCCGGGCTGACCGTATTTGCCTGGTCGCAAGTGCTGGCGGCGGCCGAACTGCCGGGCCGCAGCGACGTCGGCGCGCTTCGCCTGCGCACCATAGCCACCAAGGACCGTCCGTGCCTCGACTTCCCGCTCAGGAACGGCGACGACTACGACCCGGCGGTGATCCTCGATCTCGATTACTGGGCGCTGATGCCGCGCTAAAGATCAGGCGCTGGCGCGCAGGTGATCGACCAGTTGCCGCGCGTAAGGCGGCAGCGTCTCCTCGTTGCGCACACAGATAGTGAGATCGCGCGCGGCCCAGGCGTCGGTCAGCCGCACCGAGGCGATCGAGGAGGCCTTGGCAATACGCCGCGCCGTCGTTTCCGGCACGATGCCGACGCCGACATTGCATTCGACCAGGCGGCAGATGGCGTCAAAGCTGCGCAGCTGCACGCGCAGCCGCAGCGGGCGGCCGATGCGGCTCGCCTTGTCGGCGAGAAAACGCTGCAAGGCGCTGGCGCGGTCGAGCCCCACCATGTCGTAGTCGAGGACTTCGGCAAAGCCGATGCGCGAACGCGACGCCAGCGGATGATTGTGCGCGACCACCAACACGAAGCGGTCGCTGCGGAACGGATAGGTGTGCAGGCCGCCGTAGTCCACCGTGCCGGCGACGATGCCGACGTCGGCGGCGCCTTCCGCTATCAGCCCGATGATCTCGTCGCTCAGGCGCTCTTCGAGGTCGACGCTGATGTCGGGATAGGTGGTGAGGAAGGAACTCAGCGTCTCCGGGAGAAATTCGGTGAGCGCGTTGGTGTTCGACAGCACACGCACCTGTCCGGCAAGCCCCCGCGCGTAAGGGCCGAGGTCCTCCTGCAGCTTTTCGGTCTGCGCCAGGATGGCGCGGGCGTGCTGCAGCAGCGTGCGCCCGGCCTGCGTCGGCGTGACGCCGGCGCGGCCGCGCACCAGAAGTTCGGCGCCGAGCGCCAGCTCCATCTTGCGAATGCGGGTCGAGGCGGCGGCGAGCGCCAGATTGGCGCGCTCGGCGCCATGGGTGATGCTGCCCGCCTCGACGATGTGGCGGAACAGATTGAGGTCGGTGAAGTCGACGCGCAAATGGCCCCTTCTTATTTCACGAAGGTAGGCTACATAAAACACATATTGCATCGGAATTACTTGAGGCTCAAGCTTCGTGTTTGTTGAAGTCGCGCCGTTCTTGATCCGGCCTGCTCAACGCCTTGCGAATGCTGCGCTGCAGCATAAACGCGGTTTGACTGGTTGCTGGATTTTCCGCTTCTGGAGACTGACGATGGCCGAGTTCGAGGTTGGAACGCCGGCAAGCTCGCGACGCCCGCTCTCCCCGCACCTGCAGATCTACACGCCGATGCTGACGATGATGATGTCGATCGTGCATCGCATCACCGGCGCGGCACTGTATTTCGGCATGCTGCTGCTCGCCTGGTGGCTGATCGCCGCCGCCTCCGGACCGAACGCCTACGCCAATTTCGAATGGTTCATGGGCAGCCTGGTCGGGCGGCTCATTTTGTTCGGCTACACTTGGGCGCTGCTGCACCACATGCTCGGCGGCATCCGCCATCTGATCTGGGACACCCTGCACGGCCTCGAGCCGGAGGGGCGCGAAATGCTCACCCTCGCCACCCTGGTCGGTTCGATCGGGCTCACGCTGGTGATCTGGGTCATAGGCTATTTCGCCATGGGAGGGCCGCGATGAACGAGCGCGGACAAATGCGCACCGCGCTTGGCCGCGTGCGCGGCCTCGGCGCTGCGCATACCGGGACCGGGCATTTCTGGCATCAGCGCGTCACCTCGGTCGCCGGCATCCCGCTGACCATCGCGTTCATCATCATCGTCGTCGCGCTGCTCGGCCGCAGCCACGCGACCGTGGTGCAGGTGCTCGGTTCGCCGCTGGTCGCGCTGCTCATGCTGCTGTTCATCATCAACAGCGCCTACCACATGTGGATCGGCATGCAGGAGATCATCCTCGATTACGTGCACGAAGACCTGCCCAAGTTCGTCAGCCTGATGGCCAATACCTTCTTCGTCTTCGCCGTGGCGCTGGCCGCGGTCTACGCCCTCCTCAAGCTGTCGTTCGGGGTCTAGACCATGGCCGGCAACGGAAAGGCAAACGGCGCGCCGGCCATCAACGGCACCGCCTACAAGATCGAGGACCACAGTTTCGACGTTGTCGTGGTCGGTGCCGGCGGCTCCGGCCTGCGCGCCGTGGTCGGCTGCGGTGAGGCCGGCTTGCGCACCGCCTGCATCACCAAGGTGTTCCCGACGCGCTCGCACACCGTAGCGGCGCAAGGCGGCATCGCGGCGGCGCTCGGCAACATGGGCGAGGACGACTGGCGCTGGCACATGTACGACACCGTCAAGGGCGCCGACTGGCTCGGCGACCAGGACGCCATCGAGTATCTCTGCCGCAACGCGCCGGATGCGGTTTACGAACTCGAGCACTGGGGCCTGCCGTTCTCGCGCCGCGAGGAAGACGGCAAGATCTACCAGCGCCCGTTCGGCGGCATGACCACGCATTTCGGCAAGGGCACCGCGCAGCGCACCTGCGCCGCCGCCGACCGCACCGGCCACGCCATGCTGCACACCATGTACGGGCAGGCGCTGCGGCACGCGGCCGAGTTCTACATCGAATATTTCGCCATCGACCTGATCATGGACGATGAGGGCCGCTGCCGCGGCGTCATCGCCTTGAACATGGACGACGGCACCATCCACCGTTTCCGCGCCAACATGACCATCCTCGCCACCGGCGGCTACGGGCGCACGTATTTCTCCTGCACCTCGGCGCATATTTGCACCGGCGACGGCAACGCCATGGTGCTGCGCGCCGGCCTGCCGCTACAGGATATGGAATTCGTGCAGTTCCACCCGACCGGCATTTATCCGGCCGGCTGCCTGATTACCGAGGGCGCGCGCGGCGAAGGCGGTTATCTGGTCAATTCCGAGGGCGAGCGCTTCATGGAGCGCTATGCGCCCTCGGCCAAGGACCTCGCCTCGCGCGACGTCGTCTCCCGCGCCATGACCATGGAGATCCGCGAAGGCCGCGGCGTCGGCAAGGAAAAGGATCACATTTTCCTGCACCTCGATCATCTCGATCCCGCGGTGCTGCACGAGCGCCTGCCCGGCATCAGCGAAACCGCGCGCATCTTTGCCGGCGTCGACCTGACGCACGAACCCGTCCCGGTGCTGCCGACCGTGCATTACAACATGGGCGGCATCGCCACCAATTATCACGGCGAGGCCGTGGTCAAGAAAAACGGCGAGCCCGACAGCGTGATCCCCGGCCTGATGGCGCTCGGAGAGGCCGCCTGCGTTTCGGTGCACGGCGCCAACCGCCTGGGCTCAAATTCGCTGATCGATCTTGTGGTGTTCGGCCGCGCTGCTGCGCATCGCTGCGCCGAAGTGCTCAGCCCCGGCGACAAGCATCCCGAATTGCCCGGGGATTCGGCCGAACGCGCACTGTCCCGGCTCGACAAGTTCCGCTACGCCAAGGGCGGCACGTCGACCGCCAAGCTGCGGCTGAACATGCAGAAGGTGATGCAGACCAATTGCGCCGTATTCCGTACCGGCACCGTGCTCGATGAAGGTCACAAGCTGATCCACGATGTCTATTCCGGCATGACCGACGTCAGCGTCAGCGACCGGTCGCTGATCTGGAACTCCGACCTGATCGAGACGCTGGAACTCGATAACCTGATCGCGCAGGCTGTCGTCACGATGGATTCGGCACGCAACCGAACCGAAAGCCGCGGCGGCCATGCGCGTGAGGATTATCCGGAGCGCGACGACAAGAACTGGATGAAGCACACGCTGGCCTGGATCGACGAAAAAGGAAACGTCAAGATCGACTACCGGCCGGTGCACACCTACACGCTGACCAATGACGTTGCCTATATCGAACCCAAAGCGCGCGTCTACTGACGGAACCCGCCATGGTCGAATTCACGCTTCCGAAAAACTCCCGGATCACGCAAGGGCAAACCTGGCCGCACGCGCCGAAGGCGGCGCACGAGACCGAATTCCGCATTTATCGCTGGAATCCTGACGACGGCGCCAACCCCCGCATCGACACCTATTACGTCGATCGCGACGACTGCGGGCCGATGGTTCTCGACGCGCTGATCTGGATCAAGAACACCATCGACCCGACGCTCACCTTCCGCCGCTCCTGCCGCGAGGGGGTCTGCGGCTCCTGCGCCATGAACATCGACGGCACCAATACGCTCGCCTGCACCAAGGCGATCGACGACGAAAAGGCGCCGGTGAAAATCTACCCGCTGCCGCACCAGCCGGTGATCAAGGACCTGGTGCCGGACCTGAAGAATTTCTACGCGCAATACGCCTCGATCGAGCCGTGGCTGAAGACGACAACCCCGGCGCCGGAGAAGGAATGGCGGCAGAGCCACGAGGACCGCGCCAAGCTCGACGGCATGTATGAGTGCATTCTCTGCGCCTGCTGTTCGACCTCGTGCCCGAGCTACTGGTGGAATTCTGACCGCTATCTGGGACCCGCGGCACTGCTGCAGGCAAACCGCTGGGTTCAGGACTCACGCGACGAAGCAACCGGCGAGCGGCTCGACGATCTCGAAGACCCGTTCCGGCTCTACCGCTGCCACACCATCCTCAACTGCTCCAAGGCCTGCCCCAAAGGCTTAAACCCGGCGAAGGAAATCGCCACGCTGAAAAAGGCGATGGTCGAGCGCAAGGTCTGACGCCCGGCGTTTGCGGTGTTTCCGCGACCGCCTTATCCTCTCTTCATGGATGAGCCCGCGCTCGATCTCGCCGGCGTAAAGTTGTCGCCGCAAAAAGAAATCGTGCGCGTGTTCTACAAGGAACTTTGGGATCACGCCGACAAGAGCCTGATCCCGAATATCTTCCACGAAGGCTTTACTTTTCGCGGCTCGCTCGGTCCGACGCTGGTCGGGTATGACCAGTTCGCCGGCTATGTCGACTGGGTAACCGATGCATTCGCGCAATACACCACCGATATCCTGGCGCTGCTCGAAGACGGCAACCGCGTCAGCGGCAAGATGCGTTTTCACGGCATCCACCGCCGGGAGATGTTTGCGGTACCGCCGAGCGGTCGTCACGTCTGGTGGATCGGCATGCCGATCTTCACTTTCGACGGGCCCAAGGTGCGTGACCTCTATGTGCTCGGCGATATCCACGGCCTGATCGCGCGGATGAGTGGCCGCGCCTAGAAGCACTTTACGGCGAAGCAGAGCTTCTCCAGCTCAGGGAACGGCTTGTAGGCGGCGTTGCCGCATTGCTGCGGCGTGGCATCGAGGAACTGGTTGAGATGGCCGCCGTAGAAATAACCGATCTTGTCTTTGCTGCCGGCATAGTGCGTTTCGGTATCCCGCGCATTGTAGCGCACACACGCGGTGTAGCGCTGGTCGTTGCCGACGGTCGTCAGCGCGGGCTCGGAAACGAACGCATCGCGGACCTTGGCCGGATAGGGAAACGACTTCAGCAGTGTGTCGATAAATTCCTGCTTGTAGTGGGCGGGAACGATGTTCGGGTCTTGCTCGTCTTTCGTATTGGAGGTGCAGGCGGCAACAACGGCAACGGCCGCCACAATGCCAACCATCGCGGCCCAACGTCGCACCGGCTTACTCCAGTTTCAACTTCTTGCGCCGTTGGCCGAGCGTGCGCAGCCGCAGCGCGTTGAGCTTGATGAACCCTTCGGCGTCGCGATGATCGTAAGCCACCGCGCCTTCCTCGAAGGTGACGAGCTCCTGGTCGTAGAGTGAATATCTGCTGTCGCGGCCGATCACGGTGACGCTGCCTTTGTAGAGCTTGAGCCGCACCCGGCCGGAAACGAACTCCTGCGATCTGTCGATTGCCGCCTGCAGCATCTCACGCTCGGGCGCGAACCAGAAGCCGTAATAAACGAGTTCGGCGTATTTCGGCATCAACTCGTCCTTGAGATGGGCTGCGCCACGATCAAGGGTGATACTTTCAATGCCGCGATGCGCGGCGAGCAAAATGGTGCCACCCGGCGTCTCGTACATGCCGCGCGACTTCATGCCGACGAAGCGATTTTCGACCAGATCGAGTCGGCCGATGCCGTTGGCCTTGCCAAGTTCGTTGAGCCGGGTGAGCAGCGCCGCCGGCGACAATTTCTTGCCGTCGATGGCCACCGCGTCGCCGCGCTCGAAATCGACGGTAATGACGGTCGGCTTGTCCGGCGCTTTCTCTGGATCGAGCGTGCGCGAATAGACGTATTCCGGCACTTCGTTCGCAGGGTCCTCCAGCACTTTTCCTTCGGAGGATGCATGCAGTAGATTGGCGTCGACCGAAAACGGCGCTTCGCCGCGCTTGTCCTTGGCGATCGGGATCTGATGCTGCTCGGCGAATTCGATCAGCTTGCTGCGCGAGGTCAAATTCCATTCCCGCCACGGCGCGATCACGGTTACGTCCGGCTTCAGCGCATAATACGTGAGCTCGAAGCGCACCTGATCGTTGCCCTTGCCGGTCGCGCCGTGAGCCACGGCATCGGCGCCGACCTTCTCGGCGATTTCGATCTGCTTCTTGGCGATCAGCGGCCGCGCAATCGAAGTGCCGAGCAGATATTGCCCCTCGTAGACGGTGTTGGCGCGAAACATCGGGAACACGTAATCGCGCACGAATTCTTCGCGCAGGTCCTCGATGAAAATATTCTCCGGCTTGATGCCGAGCAGCAGCGCCTTCTTGCGCGCAGGCTCCAGCTCCTCGCCCTGGCCGAGATCGGCGGTAAAGGTCACCACCTCGCAGCCATAGGTGGTTTGCAGCCACTTCAGGATGATCGAGGTATCGAGCCCGCCCGAGTAGGCAAGCACGACTTTCTTAGGCGAAGCCTTAGCCATGAAAATGCCGGCCGTTGGTATGGCCGTCCTTTTAATTCTTGAAAGCGCGCGAACTATAGGGGGCCGCATCGGCGAATTCTAGCGTGGACGGCGGCCCGCAAAATCGCGCTAAGTTACGCCCAACCACCTATTCGGTGACGTCGTCGTAGACATCCATTTCGGCGGTGCCGGCGAGCAACTGGCGCCAGCCATCGAGAAACGTGCGCACGGCGGGGTCGCTCGCTATTTTCTGCCGGTTGATCTCGACCGCGGCGTCCGCCTCGTATTCGACTTCGATGAGGAGCCGGGCGGGATCGTCCACGTTTTGCAGGAAGCGGAATTCGGTGCCGCCAAACGAGCGATAGAACGGCGTCGCGCTTTTCATCAACCCGAGGATTTGCTTGGGATCGCCCACGGCCCGCATCTTCACATGCAGCACTCGTTTCACCCGATTTTTGCTGTCCGCCATGAGCCCTCCGGCCTCGCCCCGTGCCCAAGTGGCATGCCGCCGGCCCGAGTTGTTTTTCATATTACCTTGCGATCCCCAGGGCAGCCATACCGCGCGGCCGCGCCGATAAATTCGCCGCTGCCGTCAGCCTTTGTCGCCGGACCTTGCGCTCGGCGATTTCAATTTGCCGGTGAACAGCCCGGCAAGAAAGTTGAAGACCGGCAGCGGCAGGAATTCTATGGCCCGCTCGACCGCCGCATCGGAGAATCGCGTCGCCGGCCAGCGATAGATCAAGGCGTAGACAATCCAGATGATCAGAAAGGTGAAGACCCCGGCAAACACGACGTCGGTGACAAAATGGCCGCCGGCCATGATGCGCAGCATTCCCATCCCGGTACCGAGCGCCAGCGCCGCGCCGTAGGCCAGCGCCCGCCATTGTGGCGGTGCGAGCGCCGCGGGCGCCAAGGTCCAGAACGCACCGGAGACGTCGCCCGAAACGAACGAGCAGTTGCTGGGACAATCGCCGCGCGGATCCCACCACGACACGAAATGCTGACCGCCGCCGAATTGCGTCACGTCGATCGGACGCGGCCGGCCCCAATGCTCTTTGAGCGCGCCGTTGACCAGAAGGCCGGGTCCCAGCCCCAGCGTCACGATCAGAAACACGATGGCGCGGCCGGACATCAGCAACTTGCGGCGCGGCAATATCAGTTTGAGGGCCAAGGCGCCGATCGCCGGCATGATCAGCAGCGTGCAAATCCATAGGCCGGTGTCGCGCGCAATCATGGCCGAGTGGTTGATACGCCAGGCGAAGACATTGTGGTTGGCGTCGACGTACTCATAGAAATAATGTGAGACGGCGAGATCGAGCTGCGGGAAAAATCCGAACAGCAGACCGACGACCGCGGCGACTGCGAGAGCGATGATCAGGCCTGTTCTATTCATGCGGGCGCCGGTCTAGCCGAGCCCTGCATAAATGAAAAGGCAGCCGGGCCCGCGCCGCGCTATAGTGGCGTTATGACCGGCCGCACAATCGATTTCTGGCTCGAATTCGCGTCCACCTATTCCTATCCCGCGGCTGAACGCGTCGGCGCGCTCGCCAGCGCCGCAGGTGTTATCGTGCGTTGGCGGCCGTTCTTGCTCGGGCCGATTTTTCAGTCACAGGGCTGGAATACGTCGCCGTTCAACGTCTATCCGGGAAAAGGCCGGTATATGTGGCGCGACCTGGAGCGGATTTGCGCCGGCCTCGGACTTCCGCTCAAGCGGCTGGAAAAATTTCCGCAGAACAGCCTGTTGGCGGCGCGGATAGCGCTGATCGGCTTTGATGACGGCTGGGGTGAGGAATTTTCCTGCGCGGTCTACCGCGCCGAATTCGGCGAGGCACGCGACATCGGCGATGAATCTGTCGTGGCCGGAATTCTGAAAGACCTGGGCCGCGATCCGACGAAAGTGCTCGCACAGGCGCAGACAACGCAGAATAAGGCGAGGCTACGCAGCGAAACCGAAGAAGCACAGCGGCTCGGCCTGTTTGGCGCGCCGAGCTTCGTCACCGCCGATGGCGAATTGTTCTGGGGCAATGATCGGCTTGAGGCCGCGCTCGCCTGGGCGACACGTTAGCGCCGGCGCAAATCAGAGCGTCACCCGTTCGCGCCAGCGCCCGGCATTGCGGCCGGCGATCAGCCAGTAGGCGAGACCGCCGATGATCCCGGCCGCCGCGGCGAGCTGCAGGGGATGGCCGGCGGGCGCGACATCGGTGGTGTTTTCCAGGCGCAGCTCGATGTCGGAGCCGAAATAGGAGGCGAGCCCGACGACGGCGCCGGCCACGCCGTAATAGAGAACGCTGCGCATGCGGGCGATTTCGGCGAACAGGATCAACAGCAGCGCCGGCACGAAGGCGGTGGCGCCGACGTAACTGGTGGCGAAAAAAGAGACGGCGAAGAACATCACCCGCTCGAGCGGGTCGGAATCGAGCCAGGGCCATTCCGGCGCGACAATACCGATGGAAAGCACGATGCCGGCGACGATGATGGCGGCGACAAGCGCAAAGAAAATGACGAAGATGCGGCCGATCAGCGACATGGTCTAATCCGTCATCGCCATGGCACGAAGCGCCATGCGTTCGCGGACGGATAATTTCTCCGTTGCGCTCTTGAGCTGCCCGCAGGCGGCGAGAATATCGCGGCCGCGCGGCGTGCGCACCGGCGAAGCGTAGCCGGCATCGAACACCACTTGCGAGAACTTTTCGATCTGCTCCCAGTCGGAACACTCGTATGTGCTGCCGGGCCACGGATTGAACGGGATCAGGTTGATCTTGGCCGGGATGCCCTTGAGCAGGCGCACCAGCGCCTTGGCGTCTTCGATCGAGTCGTTGACACCCTTGAGCATGACGTATTCGAAGGTGATGCGCTTGGCGTTGGAGACGCCGGGATAATTGCGGCAGGCCGCGAGCAGCTCGGCGATCCTGTATTTGCGGTTGAGCGGCACCAGCTCGTTGCGCAGTTCATCGCGAACCGCGTGCAGCGACACCGCCAGCATGCAGCCGATCTCGCGGCCGGCGCGCTCGATCTCCGGCACCACGCCCGAAGTCGAAAGTGTGATGCGGCGCTTGGAAATGCCGAGCCCATCGCCGTCGGCGACAATCAGCAGCGCGTCGCGTACCGCGTCGAGATTGTAGAGCGGCTCGCCCATGCCCATCATCACGATGTTGGTGATGCAGCGGTCGCCTGTTGGAATGACGCCGTCGGTCACCCGTACCGCACCCGGCCAGTCGCCGAGCCGGTCGCGCGCCATCATCACCTGGCCGGCGATCTCGCCGGCGGTCAGATTGCGCACAAGGCGCTGCGTGCCGGTGTGGCAGAACGAGCAATTGAGCGTGCAGCCGACCTGGCTGGAAACGCAGAGCGTACCGCGGTCGGTGTCGGGAATGTAAACGCACTCGACATCATGCGGCAGGCCGCTATCCGGGTCGCCGGGCAACCGCAGCAGCCATTTGCGCGTGCCGTCGACCGAGATTTGCTCGGCCACGACTTCGGGACGATCGAGGGTGAAGTGCTGCTCGAGCGCCGCGCGCAGATCCTTCGAGACGCTGCTCATGACGTCGAACGAGGTCAGCCCGCGGAAATAGATCCAGTGCCAGAGCTGCTGCACGCGCATCTTGCGCTGCGCTTGCGGCACGCCGACTTCGCCCAGCGCGTCGGAAAGCTGCGCGCGCGTGAGCCCGACCAGCGACGGTCTCGCCGGCGCGACGTAGCGCGCGAGCGGCGTTTTTTCGATTGAAGCCACGATGTCGGACTGCAGCGTCATCGGCGATAGTTACCTTGTCATCGCCGGGCTTGTCCCGGCGATCCCGATTGGGAGCGCACAGTCTATCTAAGCGGGATCACCGGGTCTCGCCACTGCGTGGCCCCCGGTGATGACCCTGCGGGTCACTTGCACTCCGCGGCCACCTTGTCGAGTGCTTCGGCAATGCCCTTGAGCGAATAGGTATCGGTGGTCTTGGTGCCGTGTGCCGACGTGCTCTTGACCACCAGGTCGGAGCCTTTGCGCATGGCGTCCACCATTTGCGCCTCCTCGGCCGCGTTCTTTACCCAGGCGCCGTCGTTCTGCGTGTACATGACGTAAGACGCCGAGCCGATGGTCGCCATGGCATCGGCGCCCGGCTTTTGCGGATAGCCGACAATGACAGAGACTTCGTTCTTCACTTTCTCGGCCGGGCGGGTGGAAACGAAGGCGTAGGACGGATCGCGCTTGCGTCCGGCCGGCTCGGTCACCGCGGTGGCGGGCTTGGCCAGCGTGAAGCAGATTTTCTTGCCGCCGGGCGAAGCCGAATAGGCGCCCCAGTCGCCGAACTGTCCGAGCAGCACCGCCTGTTCGGTCGGATCTGATTTTGGCTTGGGTTGCGCCGCGGGTTTGGCGGGTTTCGCCGGCGCTGCCGGCTTGTCCTGCGCCAGCGCGGCACCGCACAACACGGCGCCCGCGGTCATGAAAGCAATCGCGGGGCGAAGGCAAAAGGTTATCGTCATCGGCCTCATCCGGTTGTTTTGGATGTTGGTGTTCAGCAAGTCCCCCGTCACAAGTCATACGTGCGAAAATCGGCAATGTGAAGGCGAAGAAAAGCCTGCTGCCGCGTGCTAGAAACGCGGCTTCGGTTCGCCTCACCCCGCCCGGTCCCATGAAAGCACTGCTCTGCACCCGTTACGGCACGCCCGACGATCTCGAACTTGCCGACATTGCCGACCCCAGGCCCGGGCCCGGTGAAGCCGTGGTGCGGGTTGCCGCGGCCGCATTGAACTTTTTCGATACCCTCATCATCGCCGGAAAATACCAGTACAAGCCTGAGATGCCGTTCTCGCCGGCGGCCGAATTTGCCGGCACCGTCGAGAGCGTGGGCGCGGAGGTCACCTCCCTTGCAGCCGGCGACCGCGTGCTCGGCTATTCCGGCTATGGCGCCGCACGTGAGCGCATCGCGCTTGCCGCCGATAAACTGGTAAAGCTGCCCGCCGGCCTGGACTTCGACCGCGCCGCCGGCGTGAGCGTCACCTACGGCACGACGCTGTACGCGCTCAAGGATCGCGCGCGTCTCCAATCGGGTGAGACGCTGGCCGTGCTCGGCGCCTCCGGCGGCGTCGGCATCGCCGCCGTCGAGCTTGGAAAGCTGATGGGTGCGCGCGTCATCGCCTGCGCCTCGTCGGCGGAAAAGCTCGCGTTCGCAAAAAAGCACGGCGCAGACGCCGGCATCGACTACGCCAAGGACGATCTGAAGGACGCGTTGCGCGCCGCGACCGGCGGCAACGGCGCCGACATCATTTACGATCCCGTCGGCGGCCCTTACGCCGAGGCCGCGCTGCGCTCGATCGCCTGGGAGGGCCGTTACCTGGTCATCGGTTTCGCCGCCGGCGACATTCCGAAACTGCCGCTCAATCTGGTGCTTCTGAAAAGCGCCAACGTGCTCGGCGTGTTCTGGGGTTCATGGATTTCACGCGACCCGACCGGCTTTCGCGCCAACACCGAACAGTTGCTGGCGTGGGTCGCGGCCGGAAGGCTTTCATCGCATGTGCATGCGGTCTATCCGCTCGCCGAGGCAACCGCCGCGCTTAAGGCCATCGCCTCGCGCCAGGTGATGGGAAAGGTGATCCTGCACCCTTAGGGCTTGCGGGCGATGATGCGGTGAATGATCTTGCCGGACGAGGCGCTGACCGCTTCCTCGTCGAACAGGATCTCGGCGCGGCCGAGCGCCTGGCGCACCAGCGAAGCGTCGAACGCCGCGTAAAGGCGGCCGTTTTTGTCGCGCTGATCGCCGTCTTTGCTCACGCGCCAGCTTAGGTACACAACGCCGCCATCTTTGGCGATGTCAATCAGGCGCTGCACCGAGCGCGCAATCTCGTCGCGCGGCAGATGCATGATCACGGTTTCGCAAAGGACGTTGGCGAAGCTCGCGGACGCAAGATCCTCAAGTTCGGGCAGCGCCGCGATACGGAAATCGCAGCCGGGGTGGCGCCGCCGCGCTTGCGCGATCAGCCCCGGAGAAGCGTCGTAGCCGACCGCGGGATAATCATGTGCAATGAGCCATGCGACCTCACGGCCGCTGCCGCAACCGATATCGGCGGTGTCACCTGCGTTGAAGTAACGGCGGATGAGATCGTGCAGATCGGCTGGCGGCGGCTGCCCGTTCCAGTCATCGGCAAACTGCGCGGCGGCGGTGTCGTAGGCCTCGAGCGTCCTGCGGTCCATGTACGGCTATAGCGCGGCACGCTCAATAGCTGCCAAGCTTCACACGTGCGGCCAACCGATGCTCGGGCTTGATGTGATCGGAAACGATCTTCATGACCGCGCCAATCGCCGCAGCGTCGTCGACAAAGCCGAGCACGGGAATGAAGTCGGGAATGGCATCGACGGGCATCACGAAATAGGCAAGCCCGGCAACCAGCGTCGCCTTGACCGACAGCGGTGTTTGCCGGTCGAAGGCGCAGTAATAGACCGCGAGCAGATCCTCGGCGAAGGGGAGTTCGCGCGCGATGGGTTGCAGCTTGCGCCAGAACTTCTCGCGCAGCGAGCTTTCGTCACCGAAGGCGTCGCGCCAGGAACCGATCAGGTCGCGCCAGGATAGACCGCGGGCGAATTCCATCCCCAATATGTGGTTGGTGATTTTGGCGGCCGCAAGGCCGCTTTTTCGGCCCTATCCGGCCAGTTTATCCATTGTCTCGGCCAGCCTGACGTCGAGCTCGGTCACGCCGCCAGCGTCGTGGGTAGACAATGTCACTTCCACCGTTTTGTAGACATTGAACCATTCCGGGTGGTGATTCATTTTTTCCGCGGCGAGCGCCGCCCTCGTCATGAAGCCGAACGCCTGGTTGAAGTCCTTGAACACGAATTTCTTGGCGATGGCGTCGCGCCCGGCAACCTCCGACCAGCCGGTGAGCCGGGTCAAAGCTGCTTTACGTGCGTCCGCGGTCAGTTTTTGCGCCATAACGACCCTTTCCGTTGAGTAATCGCGTGATCGCTGCGCACTGATGTTACGTCAGAAAGCTGCTGCGAAGGACTTAACCACCCAGATCATTGTCCGGTTGCTTCCGGCCGCTTGCTGACTATATTGCGCCGCAACAGCGTCGTGTCGCGGGGGTTGCAGGATTGCCAGTGGGCAATCCTGTTGTTTTTCGGCAGATCCTTAGGAAATCCTGCTGCCGGCCCGCACCTTGGCCTTCCGGAACCCGTTTTATGAATTTGCGCAACGTTGCCATCATTGCTCACGTCGACCACGGCAAGACGACGCTGGTCGACCGGCTCTTGCAGCAATCCGGCGCCTACCGCGAGAACCAGCGCCAGGTCGAGCGCGCGATGGATTCCAACGACCTCGAGCGCGAGCGCGGCATCACCATCCTGGCCAAGGCCGCCTCTGTCGAGTGGAAGGGCGCCCGCATCAACATCGTCGATACGCCGGGCCACGCCGATTTCGGCGGCGAGGTCGAGCGCATCCTCAACATGGTGGACGGCGCGCTGGTGCTGGTCGATGCCGCCGAGGGGCCGCTGCCGCAGACCAAGTTTGTCGTGTCGAAGGCGCTGAAGATGGGCCTCAAACCCATCGTCGTCATCAACAAGGTCGACCGCGGTGACGCCCGCCCGGTCGAAGTCATCAACGAAGTGTTCGACCTGTTTGCGGCGCTCGACGCTACCGACGAGCAGCTTGATTTCCCGATCCTTTACGGCTCGGCCAAGCAGGGCTGGATGGCGACGACGCTGGAGGGTTCACACGACGACGGCATGCAGCCGCTGTTCGATCTCATCCTGTCGCACGTCAAGCCGCCGGTCGTCGAGCAAGGTCCGTTCCGGCTGCTCGGCACCATCCTGGAAGCCAATCCCTATCTCGGCCGTATCGTCACCGGCCGCATCACCTCCGGCTCGGTCGCGCCGAACCAGGCGGTGAAGGTGCTCGACCACGACGGCAAGCTGGTCGAGAGCGGGCGCGTGACCAAGGTGCTGGCGTTCCGCGGCATCGAGCGCGTGCCGGTCGAGGACGCCGAGGCCGGCGACATCGTCGCGCTGGCCGGACTGCCGAACGCAACGGTCGCGATGACGATCTGCGATCCTGCCGTGGAAACCCCGCTGCCGGCGCAGCCGATCGACCCGCCGACGCTGGCGATGACGTTTCGTGTCAACGATTCCCCGCTCGCCGGCACCGAAGGGACCAAGGTCACCGGCCGCATGATCCGCGACCGGCTGCTGCGTGAGGCCGAAGGCAACGTGGCTCTGCGCGTGCGCGAGAGCGACGACAAGGATGCCATGGAGGTGGCCGGCCGCGGCGAATTGCAGCTCGGCATTCTCATCGAGACCATGCGCCGCGAGGGCTTCGAATTATCGGTTTCACGGCCCAAGGTGCTGTTGCGTACCAACGACGCCGGTGACGTGGAAGAGCCCATCGAGGAAGTCGTCATCGACGTCGACGAGGTGCATTCCGGCATCGTCGTGCAGAAGATGTCGGAGCGCAAAGCCGAGATGATCGAGATGAAGCCGTCTGGCGGCGGCCGCGTGCGCATCGTCTTCTATGCGCCGACCCGCGGCCTGATCGGCTATCAGGGCGAGTTGCTGACCGATACGCGCGGCACCGCCATCATGAACCGGCTGTTCCACGGCTACGAGGCGCATAAAGGTCCGATCCAGGGCCGCCGCAACGGCGTGCTCATTTCCAACGACAAGGGCGAGGCCGTCGCCTACGCGCTGTGGAACCTGGAGGACCGCGGGCCGATGATGATCGAGCCGGGCTGGAAGGTCTACAAGGGCATGATCGTCGGCGAGCATACCCGCGATAACGACCTCGTCATCAACGTGCTCAAGGGCAAACAGCTCACCAATATCCGCACCACCTCGAAAGACGAAGCCGTGCGCCTCACTCCGCCGATCCGCATGACACTGGAAAAGGCGCTGGCCTATATCGAGGACGACGAGCTGGTCGAGGTAACGCCGAAGGCGATCCGTCTGCGCAAGAAGCTGCTCGACGAAACGGACCGCAAGCGGCTGGACCGCGCGCGCACCGCCGAAGCCGTGTGACGCCGGTCACGGCTCAAGCTCGAATCACATCCGCCGAATCGTTTTTGCGAATCACCTCGCGCAGCGCAACGTGTCTCATTACGGCACGCTGTGCGACGGGCTTGCGCTTCGCACGCGCCTGGCCGCGACGAAGAGCATGATTTGGCTCTGCAATGACACGGATTAGGCCGAACTGTGTCCAGTAATCCACACCGGCAACCGATCGTTAATCATAGGGCTTGAAGGGCGCAAAGTTCGTTGCTCTTATTCGTAAATGTCTACGACCCTAATAGAGATTCGCCGGGCCAAGACCTCCGACGCCGAAGCCGTCGCTGGAACACATGACAACGCCTGGCGCACCGCCTATCAGGGCATCATCCCCGGCAACGAACTCGACAAGCTGATCAATCGCCGCGGCCCCGACTGGTGGGATTCGGCGATCCGCAAAGGCAGCCGCATCACCGTCCTGCAATTCGGCGAAACCCTCGCCGGCTATGCCAATTACGGACGAAACCGCGCGCGCAGCCTGTTCTATGACGGCGAAGTCTACGAGCTTTACCTGCGGCCGGAGTTCCAGGGCCTCGGATTTGGCCGCCGGCTGTTCTCGGCCGCGCGCAAGGACCTGTCGCAAAGCGGGCTCAAGAGCCTGGTGGTATGGGCGCTATCCGACAACGAACCGGCGGTGGAATTTTACCGCGCGCTCGGCGGCCGCGCCGTTGCCCGCTCCTCCGAGCGTTTCGGCGCCAAGACGCTCGATAAGGTTGCCTACGCCTGGCAGTGAGGCGTTTCGAATTATTTTCCAAAAATTGTTTCTAACAAGCATTATTTCTAAATTGAAGGCGCCGGCATGTCCTTTTGCGCGCAGGCGGCGCGCAACGTATTGAGCAGCAGGCAGGCAATGGTCATCGGCCCGACCCCGCCGGGGACCGGCGTGATGGCGCCGGCCACCTCGCGCGCCTCACGGGCAACGTCGCCGACGATGCGGGCCTTCTTGCTGTGCCGGCCGGGCTCGTCCGGCAGGCGGTTGATGCCGACGTCGATGACCGTCGCACCGGGCTTGACCCAGTCGCCGCGCACCATTTCCGGCCGGCCGATGGCGGCGATCAGCAGGTCGGCGCGGCGGCACACCGCCGGCAGGTCGTGCGTCCTGGAATGCGCGATGGTGACCGTGGCATTTTCCGCCAGCAGCAACTGCGCCACCGGCTTGCCCACGATGTTGGAGCGGCCGACCACCACGGCATCAAGGCCGGAGAGCGAGTCGTGCACGGTTTTAGCCAGTATCACGCAGCCGAGCGGGGTGCAGGGCACGAGGCCGGGCAAACCGCTGGCGAGCCGGCCGACATTGACCGGATGGAAGCCGTCGACGTCCTTGTCCGGATCGATTGCCGCAATCACCTTCTGCGAGCCGATCTGCTGCGGCAGCGGCAGTTGCACCAGGATGCCGTTGACGTCCGGATCGGCGTTGAGCACGCCGATCAGATCGAGCAACTCCGCCTCGCCCGCGTCCGCCGGAAGCTTGTGGTCGAACGCGCGCATGCCAGCTTCATGCACGGCTTTGGACTTGTTGCGGACGTAAACCTCGCTCGCCGGATTCTGGCCGACGAGCACGACAGCGAGGCCCGGAACAATACCGCGGTCACGGCGCAGCCGGTGCACGGCATCCGTCACCTTGCCGCGCAGGTCCGCTGCGATCATTTTGCCGTCGATGATGCGCGCGGTCATTGACCTGCCGGTCTCTGCGGACGCCCGCTAAACGAACAGTTGAATATAAAGCCAGAAGATCAGCTGCTTGAGGAACAAAAGCCCGATGATGAGGATCACCGGCGAGATGTCGATGCCGCCCAGATTCGGCATGATATTGCGGATCGGCCGCAGCGCCGGTTCGGTCACGCGATAGAGGAATTCGCCGACATTGGCGACGATCGGGTTGCGCGTGTTGACGACGTTGAAGGCAATCAACCAGGACAGAACCGCCGCCGCGATCAGTATCCAGATGTACAGGGTAATGAGAGTATCAACGAGCCACAGAAAGGGATTCA
>CAVTYO010000016.1:0-114934 GCA_963738915.1 uncultured Alphaproteobacteria bacterium | reverse complement strand
CGAACGAATCCGGCCTGACCTCCCGGCCTCTGAGCAGGTCGACGACCTGTTCCGGAACCGGCGCAGGACTGTCGCTGATGCTGACGAGGCGGGAATACGGCAACGGTCGAGTAGATTGAGCGCCAACGCTGCGCGGACAAGTCGATGGCGACGAACAGGTAACGGGGAAACAGCGGCGCCGCGACGACGTCGACGCGCCGCGCATGCCTGCGGCGCTTGAGATAACGCGGCAAATAAGTCGCAAACCCCTGACGCGCGAGATGCGCGACCGCCTTATTCTCGGCGTTCGCCTGCGTTTGCACGACATACCATCGCGTAAGCGCCACGTTCATTTTGCGACCTGGCTGCGCTGACTTATGCGAACGCGTAACAGCTTGGGAATGAGGATGCGCTCGAGCCCGAACTTAGCGACCGCCGCCTCGCAAATCTCGCGGGACTTGACGAGATCGGTGACAAGCACGGCGTCGACCGATTTCGGGATCACGTCAAAATCCGGGAGATGGGCGAACGGACTTGCGCTGGTCGGCGCCCTCTTGCACGACGCCGACGATTTCGATTTTGTGCTCGATTGCGCAGAGCGCGGCGATTTCGGCGAGGTCCGATTGTCCGGCAAGAACCACGGTTCGTATTCCGCGCCCGCGCGCGGCGCGGAATAATTCCGAGCAGTCGGTCTTTGCCTGACGAAAGAACCCGAATGAGTAAGAAAGATATTCGACCGTCAGTCGGGATTTCTCGGCAAACCCCTGCGGCGTGAGATAGTAGGCGTAACGGCGCGCCGGCGCCTCGCGGACCTTGACCAGCCCTTTCTTGACGCAGCGCTTGAGGTAGGCGTTGACTAGGCCGAGGGCTATACCGAGCTCGGAGGCCAGGTGACGTTGCGATTGCGCGCGGTCCTGCTCAACCGCGTCCAGCAGGCCTAGCATAATCCGCGAACTCTCCGGACTTTCCTCGCCGACGCGCCGCATGCAGACATCCCGATTTGAGCAGGTGGTACGTTGTTCACCGTATGAACGTCAAGGCTTAGCGTTCAAACCATGAACGCGCGGTGCCCGCCCTAGGTTGTGATAATATACGTTATATTTCAATATGATGTATGAAACGTCGCGGAAACGGGCCAAGCAGTTTGGCGACTACCAAAATGGGAATCTACCCCGGTGCGTCTGAGGACCGCCGCTGCGCCAACCTCCGTTGGCCCTGGCGACCCGAATTGTGTGCACGCTAGGCGTCTGCCCGTGACAAACCGCCGGTCGCAATGTCAAAACCGCACGCGCTCACGATCGAGCGTCCGTTTGCAGGACGTGTAAGCCAATGAGCGAAGACGGCGGAGCTCTGCTTTGGCTGGGCGTGCTCGCCTTGGCCTCATTTTTTGCCGCTGCGGCCATCAGTTTTTGCCTGCTGCTTTGGTTCGAGCCGGTGCTGGCGCGCTACACGCTGGCAAAACCGAACGCGCGTTCGTCACATAAGGTGCCAGCGCCCCAGGGTGGCGGGGGCGGCGTCATCGCGGCCACGGTGATTGTTACAGGCGTCGTATTCGTCGGCTTCCCCGGCCTGGCGAATGGAGGGGTCGCACTCACGACCGTCATTGCATCCGCGATTTTGCTTGCGGTCGTCGGCGCCATTGACGATCTCCGCCCGCTCCACCCCATGCCGCGCCTACTGTTGCAGGCCGTTGCCGTGGCCGGCATCCTTTGGGCGTGCCGAGCGAACTTCGCGTGTTCCCGGCAATCCCGCAGTGGTCCGAGCAACTATTGCTCTTCATCGCCGCGGTCTGGTTTGTAAACCTGGTCAATTTCATGGACGGGATTGACTGGATGACCGTGGCTGAAGTTCTCCCAATCACAGCGGCGCTGGCCGCGTTCGGTTTTGCCGGCATGCTTCCGCCGTACGCAACTCTCTTGGCTGCCGCGGCTCTGTGCGGTGCGACGGCAGGCTTTGCTCCATTCAATCGACCGGTAGCCCGGCTTTTTCTCGGCGACGTCGGCAGTCTGCCAATCGGCTTGCTGTTGGTTTGGCTTCTCATCGTGCTCGCCGGCAATGGACATCTCGCGGCGGCACTCCTTTTGCCGCTCTACTACGTGACCGATGCGACGATCACATTATTGGTGCGATTGGCCCACGGTGAACAAATTGCGCAAGCACACCGTACTCACTTTTATCAGCGGGCGATGGACAACGGCCTGTCTGTCACTCGGATCGTACGCCGCGTCGTGACCACCAATATTTTTCTTGTCGTTCTTGCGGCTTTAAGCCTGGTAACTCAATCGGTACCCGCCCATATTTTTCTGGTTGTGGCCGGGAGCGCGGCGGTTGGCCTCCTGCTGTGGACCTTCGGCAGGCGTTCCGCGCGCCGCGTCCCTGAGCGTGGGGTAATCTCGTATTTTTTTACTGTTCGCTTGCCGGTCGCGCTACGGCAACGTTGTGGACAAAACGTCGGTGACGCCATTTATCGATCGGTCGATCGACGAACCATAGAAGCCCCACCGAGACAATGACCGTCGAGGCGACGATTGCGCACCCGCGAGTTTACTGGAACTGAAAACCACGACGCTGTCGAGAAACCAAATCACCAGATAGTGGCAAATATAGATCGGATACGAGAGCTCTCCCAAGTTGCGGTCGATCGCTTGGTCCTTTGTCAGCCGGAACAGGAATGGAATGGCGGCAATCGCGACCATCAACGCGGCGACAGACGCAACGCGGCTGAGACCGTGCCACCGATTGATCAGCAACACCGCGCCCAAGCAAACTAGTGCAACGACGAAGGTCGCTAACTGCGAGCATTCAGTTGCTGTCGATTGCGACCGGTAGAACCGATAACCGAGCGCTCCGAAGAGGAATACGGCAAGTTCGGACGGAAAAAAGCGATATGACCAGGGGTCGCCGAAGTATCCAACGCCGAATTGCAGAAAAAGGCGCAGCGCGAGACTGGCCGCCAGCACTGCTGCGATCACGTGCGTGGAGCGCCGCAGGATGAAGGGCGCCACGAGGTAAAACGAAAACTCCACGCCAAGAGTCCACGCTTGGGGAACGATCAGCCACGTATAAACGGGTTGCGCGGCGGTTTTAAAGTCGGGCCAGAACGCGAGTGCGCCGCCTTTAAGGGTCAGGAAAAGATAGAGGTCCTGACCCAACATGATGGTTTGAGAAACAATCAGGAACGCAGCGGCTGGCCAGTCGACCATCCTAAGCGAACGCCACTGGGAGACGAAAGGTAGCTCACTCGAAGACGGCAAATTCAACATCACGATAGCCAACGACACCGTGAGCAAAACGACGATCGCATAGGCCGGGAAAAGACGAACGAACCGATTTGATATGAAGAGGAAATAACCGGTGCGATATTTTTCATTCAGCACCAGCGCCATGTAAAATCCGGAGACCGCGTAGAACGCCTGTACTGCCGTATCGCCGGGAATTCAGCGGAAAGCCGAAAAAATCGCCGGCATGTCCGTACACGACGGACGTGGCGAGGATGATCCGTAGCGCTCCCATCAGATCAATGACACGATCGTTGTAAGGTCATTTTGCGATCATGCTAGGCAATCACAGCGGGGTTGGCTCGGACGCGCGCGATTTTCGCGCCATTTCATCTCCGTTGATATCGTTCGCGGCTAGTGCGAATTGGGATGGGTTCGCGCTGATAACACCGAAAACGTTCCGCAAGCGATGGCGGGCCGGATATTCCACCCAATAATACAGTAGGGACGCAGCGCAGATTACGATCGCAAGACTGACGAAAAATAGCATCAACTGCGCTAGCTCGGAGTCCGCAGCGTGAAATCGAGCAAAGTGGTCAACGCTATGCCGCAAAACGAGAAGAATAGGAAAGTGGACCACGTAGGTCGAATAGGAAATTTCGCCGAGCCACACCGCCGGCCGCGAACCGAACATCGTCCGAGTAACGGCGCTCTGCCCCGACACGCCGGCAACGAGCGCACCAAGCAGCGCGATCAGGACAAAGTCGTTAGCGTCGAGGAACGCGCCGCACACAAACAAGAAGAGGCCACCGACCGCCAACGCGTCGAAGAGCCAAGGGGATAGGCGCTCAAAATCAATTCGTGTCGTGCGATAAATAAGAACGCCGCAGACGAATTCCGACGCGACTCGCAATAAAGCCGGCGGACCGAGCCAAGCCCATTCAATTTCCCAATGAAAAAAGTAAAAAATCACGGCGATCACCATCAGTACGGCCCCCGCAAGCGGCAAGGCTGAATATCGCGGCAAGGCCAGGACAACGGCGGCTATTGTCGGAAAAAGAAGATAGGCAAACCACTCCGCACTGATCGACCAGGATGGGGCGTTCCACCCTGCAACGTCGGTCGTCCCCCAAGCGTGCATCATGAGGAAATGCCAAGGTAGGTCGCCGTAATCCCAGCTCTTTTGTTCATGCAGTTCAATGCCTTTAAAGCGAAGCATAACGATTAATCCGACCAGTAAAACCAGGACAGCGGCGTGTGCTGGAAATAGCCGAACAAATCGGTGCCAGAAAAAAACGCAAAGTGACCGCGCGCGAACGGGCACGAGGGCGCGCATATAGACGTAGGCAATGATGAAGCCGGAAAGGATAAAGAACAGATCGACGCCCAGATATCCGTGACGGACGAGAGGCTCATCAACAAGCCAGTTCGGGAAATTCTGGCCTGCGTGAAGCGTAAGCACCAACATCGCTGCGAATGCGCGGACCCCTGTTAGTTCGGGCTGATACGATTTGCCAAGATACCGCATGGGCCGTTCATGTTTTCGATCGCTTGATTGTGAAATTATTTCGGCGGCTCCTTATGCGCCCATTCGGGGCGCGGCACCAGCATTTCACGTTGAGTTAAATCGCCGGCCCGAAATCTTTGAGCGTCGGGCGCGGAGTTTGTCACGGTCGTCAGGACCACGCGAGCTACCGCCGTCAGTCTTCGGCGGGTCGCATTGCCTTGCACACATCGCCTGCCCCGTTTCGGGCCGCTGCTTTTCAAAGCATCGAGCCGATTGGTATCTCCCGCCGGTTCGAAGTCATAGGTCATTTTTCACGGGCGGGCTGTCAGGTTCCGGGTTGGTCAACCGCAGATGGCCGATGCGAGGGGCGGGCCCGGCGACCACGGCTCGGTTTCGGGGGTGGCGGCCAGTTAGATTGGTATTTCGCTTACGTTATGACCGATCAATATTGAGCCTGCCGTCCGCGCGCTCGGATATCAATTTCAGATCGGTAGCCATCATCTCGCGTACCAACTCAGGAAAGCCGACCTTGTGTTTCCAGCCAAGTTTGGACCTTGCCTTCGCCGGGTTTCCCAATAGCGTCTCGACTTCCGTGGGCCGGAAATAACGCGGGTCGATGCGGACCAAGGTCCGATTGGACTTCGTGCACAGGCCGCGCTCCTTCGTGCCGGCACCCTTCCATTGAATTTTGGTGCCGGTTTCCGCAAAAGCCAGTTCGACGAATTCACGTACGGAGTGGGTTTCGCCGGTCGCGAGGACATAATCGTCTGGTCTTTTTTGCTGCAGAATGAGCCACATGCCCTCTGCATAATCTCGTGCATGCCCCCAGTCCCGTTGTGCATCGATGTTGCCGAGATAAAGGCAGTCTTGCTTCTTCAGATGGATCGCTGCGACCGCCTGAGTAATCTTCCGCGTCACAAAGGTTTCGCCGCGTCGTGGGCCTTCGTGGTTGAAGAGGATGCCGTTGGAGGCATGAAAGCCGTAGGCTTCGCGGTAATTGATGGTGATCCAATAGGCATAGAGTTTCGCGGCAGCGTACGGACTGCGCGGATAAAAAGGCGTCGTCTCGGTCTGCGGCGTTTCCTGGGCCTTTCCGTAAAGCTCCGATGTTGACGCCTGATAGAAGCGGACGCGATCTTTCAAGTGCAAAATACGAATGCCCTCGAGCAGGCGTAGAGTTCCCAGTGCATCGGAATTAGCGGTGTATTCGGGAGTTTCAAAGCTCACTTGCACGTGGCTCTGGGCGGCCAGATTGTAGATTTCAGTGGGTTGGACCTCCTGCAGGATACGGATGAGGTTTGTTGCGTCCGAAAGATCGCCATAGTGGAGAAAAAAGCGCGTCGCGGGTAAGTGCGGGTCACGATAAAGATGATCTATCCGTTCTGTGTTGAACGACGACGACCGCCGCTTGACGCCATGGACTTCATAGCCTTTGGCCAATAGCAGTTCGGCCAGATAACTGCCGTCCTGTCCGGTGATTCCAGTGATTAGCGCAATGCGTTTAGGCATAGTCCGATCCAATTTCGCGAGCGTTGCTACTGGAGATGTCGTCCGCCGGTCGCGAGAAAGTCTGCATAGGTCTGCGCCAGGCCGTCCCGTAACGGGGTGCTGGCAATCCACCCGAGCTTTTTCATTTTAG
This sequence comes from uncultured Alphaproteobacteria bacterium, assembly GCA_963738915.1. Taxonomy (GTDB): domain Bacteria; phylum Pseudomonadota; class Alphaproteobacteria; order Rhizobiales; family Xanthobacteraceae; genus Pseudolabrys. The sequence continues at coordinate 108,591 of CAVTYO010000016.1, read as the reverse complement.
ACACATCGAGAAGCTTGCGTGGAGCGCCGTCGGGCCGCGACGTATCAAAAACGATCTTGCCGTTATAGCCAACGACCTTTGCGACGATTTCGGCGAACTCCCGGATTGTCACGTCCTCGCCTGTCCCAATGTTAAGAAATCCGGGGCGAGAATAGTACTTCATGACAAATACACAGGCGTCCGCCGCATCGTCAGCGAAGATGAATTCGCGCCGCGGTGCACCGGATCCCCAGACGTTCACTGTCGCCGCGTTGGCCAATTTTGCCTCGTGGAATCGGCGAATGAGCGCTGCCGGGACGTGGCTATTTTCTGGATGATAGTTGTCGTTGGGACCATACAGGTTCGTCGGCATGACCGAAATAAAATCGCAGCCATGCTGCTTGCGATAAGCCTCGCAGAGCTTGATCGCCGCTATCTTGGCAACGGCGTACCACTCGTTCGTCGGTTCGAGCGGCCCGGTTAGGAGCGCGTCTTCCGTCATCGGCTGGGGCGCAAGCTTTGGATAGATGCAGGAAGAGCCGAGGGCGAGTAACTTTTTGACGCCGGTCGCGTGTGCGCCCCGGATAACGTTAAGAGCGATCGCCAGGTTGTCGGCGATAAAGTCGGCGGCATAGGTGCTGTTGGCATGAATCCCGCCGACGAGGCCGGCAGCCAAAAAAATTGCGTCCGGCCGCTTTTGCGTCAGCCAGTCTTCGGTCGCGCGCTGGTTAGTCAGGTCGAGAGATTTTCGATCCGCGGCGAGGATTTCGCAGCCTTCCGAGAAGAGTCGGCGTGCAATCGCCGAACCGACCATGCCCCTATGGCCGGCAACATAGACGCGTTTGCCTTTCAAATCGAAAAGGAGAGTTGGGTCCGGCATCTCTGGAATGTTTCCCAGATTCTCGTCTAACATGCCCATACTTTGGTGTTCCAGATTCCGCTACCTGAAAACCTACTCCGATAGAGTCGAGACGCTAGCGTCGGCCCGAACGGAACAGGAAAGGAAAGCTCGATCGGCCTGATATCGAGCACGAATTCGCGTCGATTCAACGGTAAAACCATCTGCTTGGCCTGACGCCACAGGCGTGTGCTGGTAATGGCTGAGCCGGTCAAGCGGGAAGGTCGGAAGGGCAGCAAGGCGCAGAAAGCATTCCGTAATGCCGGTTTTCGGGTTGAAACTGGATTGAATGAGAGCCGACTATAACGAGGGGTGGCCTCAGAGAATTTTGGTCGGGAGCGCCCGATTCGGACGTGTCAGGTTTGGCGGTGACGGTCTCGAACTAGGCTGAAACAATGGCAGTCGCCCGACGCAAACGCCACAGGATACTCGCCAGACGCACCACCAGTTCGCGCTCGACGGCCGACTGAGCTTCATATCGGCAGTGACCGCCGCTTCGAAGGCCTGGTAGTCATCGGTGTCCTCAAGTGTTGCGATGACCGTTTCGGCGGTCAGGCCATGACGCGGCGGTCGGAACTATTGGCTTTGTTTCGTCATTTGGCCGAGCCAATACCGCGGCATCGGCCGTGTCAGATTTCCGGTGGGTCTGCTGCCACAACTCCCTAGCGATCTCCAAAGGTTTGATTTTGAGATTCTCCCACCACCTCACTTCATTGCCGGCCTGGTGCAGTTGTCGGTGATGCCCGCGGCAGAGCGGCACGGTGAACTCGTCACTGACTTTCATGCCAATGGCCCTGGGTTGAGCAAAACGCAGGTGATGCGGGTCTGAAGGCTGCCGGCCGCAGATCAGACAGGGATGTGAACCTACGAATTTTAGATGAGCTTTGTCGCGAAGACGCTTGGGTTCTGCAATCGCCAAAGCACTCTTATCGATCTTCGCTGGGGTGGCGGGGACAATCGAGGTGTCGGCCGAGAGCTGCATATCCAGATTGTGCCTACTCTGCGCTCGATCCCGCGTGACCAGATCTTGGCGCAGACCATAAAAGCGCGATGGACGCGGAATGGGTGTCGTGTCGTCTGGCGGCAGACTGGCATGTCGGTCGTGGCGATCTAAAGCTGCCGACTCTGGGCGGGAGGCAACTCCATTGACCTGCGATGTCGTCTTACCGTTTCCGTACAGCGCAAGGCCGAACGGCTTGCCGAAGGTCGCTAGGGCTCGTTTGGTGGCATCTGTTTCGGTCGGCTTGAGCGCAACATCGTGGACCTCGCCGGGAGCTAGTCCTCGCCCCTCGCCGGTTCCATGACCCTCACGGACGGTCGTTGAATGGCCCGCGTGCACTGTGATGCGGACCTTAGCGATATAGGCGGCAAGGAAGCTGCCGCGGTTTTCCCGCGCAAGCACACAGCGGGATTCGATAGTCTCTCTGTGCTAGGCATCGAATCCGACGATTCGATTGGCTTCGGCAAGGGCATGCCGCCCCTCTATATAGGAGAGGTCGCGCCCGTTGGCTAGAGGCTTATTTTTTGAAGCGGCTGCACATCCAATAAGCAATCGAAAAGGCCAAACTTTGCTTCTTCGGACAAAGATACAGGCGGTGAGACCCTGAGCAGGGTTAAGGGAGCAGAAAAAGTTTGGATTACTCAGCCGGCCGCAGCGAATTGTTCTCCAGTGCGCTAGGTTGGGCTGACAATGAAAACCACCATCTAAATAGTCGCAAGAGGCAAATAGTATCGTGCATCTGCAGCAGCGAATTTTGGTTACCGGTGGTTCTGGATTCCTGGGCTCGCACTTGTGCGAACGCTTATTGTCGCAAGGTGCGGAAGTCATTTGCCTTGATAATTTTTTTACTGGCGCGCGGCGCAACATCGAGCATTTGCTCGAGCATAAAAGATTCGAGCTTATTCGGCACGACGTCACGTTCCCGATATATCTAGAAATTGACCAAATCTACAATCTGGCGTGTCCAGCATCGCCCATTCACTACCAACGCGATCCAGTGCAGACGACGAAAACCAGCGTGCATGGTGCCATTAACATGCTCGGGCTCGCCCAGCGGGTAAAGGCAAGAATCCTGCAAGCTTCAACTTCAGAGGTATACGGCGATCCAAACGTTCATCCGCAAACCGAAGACTATTGGGGGCACGTGAATCCGATTGGCATTCGCTCCTGTTATGATGAGGGAAAGCGTTGCGCTGAAACTTTGTTCTTCGATTATTGGCGCCAGAACAAATTGCTCATAAAGGTTGCACGCATTTTCAACACCTATGGACCGCGCATGCATCCGAATGACGGGCGCGTCGTATCAACTTTCATCGTCCAGGCGCTGTTAGGACGCGACGTTACCGTCTATGGCGAAGGCTCGCAGACTCGCTCCTTCTGTTATGTCGATGATCTTGTCGATGGGCTAATTCGTCTGATGGTCTCGGCTGATTCAGTTATTGGTCCTATCAATTTTGGAAACCCTGTTGAGTTTTCGATGCTGCAACTTGCCACGACTATTCTGGATTTAACGGATTCGCGCTCCAAAATTGTTCACCGACCCTTGCCGCAAGATGATCCTCGGCAGCGTCAGCCCGATATTACTAGAGCGCAGGACTTGTTGGACTGGAAGCCCAAGACGCCGCTTAAGGAAGGGCTGGTCAAAACTATTGCGTATTTCGAAGACCTCCTTCGTGAACCAGGCACTAGGGAACTTTTATGCGAAAGCCTGCAACAAAGAGAGCCATCTCTTTGAGGATTCGGCGGTAATCACGTTGATTCTTAATATGCGAGATCTATAGACCTAGCACATCAAACAAAAAGATATCGGGAACTAGCTGCAACCTAATTCCCAATGCACACTGCGCAGAAAATGATCCGGACAAATTTAGGATTATATTCCATATTGGGTTCGTTTTGGCAAAACGAACCCAAACTTAATTAGCCTCACCAATGACTGAGATTTCCAGCGCTAGATCCAGGGTAGCGATGACCCGCGCGGCGCCAAGTTCATCGAGACAGGCACTGTAACTCTCGAGCCGCCGCTCGCAGCCTTCGAGTTGGCACGGCATGCACGGCAACGGGTTCTGCACCAGCCAGACATTGCCGCGGTTCTGGATTTCCCCACTCGCGTTCCACGGGGTCGCCAATCCGCCTTTCGGCCATGGCCCCCACAGTCGCGGGTCGGTCGGCCCATAGACGGCGACCGTCGGACATCCCGATGCCGCGGCAAGATGCGTGACCGAGGTATCGGGGCCGATGTAGACGCGCGCGCGCGACAGCAACCCCGCAAGCTGCGGCCAGTCGAGCCGGCCGTCGAGCCGCGTCACCGGCAGGCCATCCCACACATCGTCGAGGTAGCTGCGCTCGGCGTCGGCGGGAGCACCGGTCGCGACAATTGCGATTTTCCTTGCCGTCAGCGCGGCGGCAAGCGCGCGCCAGCCGGCTTTCGTCCACTGCTTGTAGCGGAACATCGGCGCCGCATGAATGACCGCATAGGGTCCATCCGGAACCCCGGTCAATGTGCCGGCCGCCGGCGTGACCACCTCCGGCACGCGTGCGATTCCGAGGAGATCGGCGAGCCGGAGCATTTCTTCGACACGGTGAACGCCGGCCGCGTAAGGCAGGCTACGGCGATACATCAGGCGCTTGAGACGGCCGTTGAAATTCTGTTCGACGGGCCCGACGCGAACCTTCGCAGCCATGAACGCAAAGAAACTCGGCCGGTCGCCGCTTTGCGTCGAGACCGCAAGGTCGTAGCGCCGGAACAGACGCGCCGCGAGCGCGGCGCTTTGCGCAAATGTCGGCCGCGCCGCCATTTCGACCAGTCCATCGAGATCGGGGTTGCCCGCCAAAATGCCGGCGGTATCGGCAAAAACCAGCGCTTCAATTGTGGCGTCTGGCCAGGCGCGGCGCAGGCTGCGGATCAACGGGGTCGTCAACAGCACGTCGCCCAGCCGGCGCAGCGTCACAACGAGGATGCGCGGGCGCGCCGGGAGATCGAGCCGGTTCATGCCGGCCGCACGGTGACGCCGGGTTCGGATCGCCGTCTGAGCACCATGCCGCCGGCGACGCCGACGCCGACGACATAGACCCAGCCCTGGGTGAAATCGAACAAATGCGAATTGAAGAGCGAGCCGACGATGTTTTGCACCACGACGACAAGTCCGATCCAGTTCACCAGGCCTCCGCCGCGAAACAGCAACAGATGCGCTATCCACATCGCCCAAAGCACGGCGGCGCCGATAAGGCCGATCTGGATGGCGACGGCGAATGTCTGGTTGTGCGGATTGGTCGTGGCCGATGCCGCCGCGCCGCTCTGCCCGGCCGACGACTTGATGAACAGCGCATGGATCGAGCCGGTGCCGTGCCCGAACATCGGCGCCGTCGCCGACGAATTCGACGGACTTCTTCCAGAACTCAATCCGTTCGCCGGACGAATTTCGGTCATCGGTCGCGTCGTATTTTTGATAGTCGGTCCAGAGCTGGACGGTGCGCGCGCGAAAATAAGGGGACGAAAACCACGCCGCAGCACACAGCGCGAGTACGGCGCAAACGACACCGATCTTGCCCCGCGTGCTGAATTCCCTGAATCCCCAGATCAAGACCAGGATCAGCAGTATCACGAGCGCCGTGCGCGACGTCGCGATGTAGAGAATATTTGCGAGCATGCCGGCAATCACCAGCAGACACCCGAGTGCGAGCTTGCGGCGGCCCTGCTTGAAAAAGTCGAATGCCAGGTAGAAGAGCACGGCAATGCAGGTCGCAAACTCGCCGCTCTGCGCCGGGGCATTTTTCACCGGCACGGCGAAGTGCTCGGGCACTCGCCATAGCGAGGGCCAGGCGGCAATCGCCATCGACAACAGCAGCAGCGCGACACAAGCCGCAAGATATGCGGCGAAGACCCAGAGTCCGCGGTCGGATCGCCGGAATTGCACGAGCAAAACCGGAATTGCCAGAAGCTTGAAAAATGAATCGAGCCCGTGCCAGCGCTCGAGCCACGTGACGTCGGCCCAGAGCGTGCCGATGGCGCCGAGCAGAAACAGCAAAACCGGCAGGCCGCCGGGCGCAGCCGATATCTCGCGCTTGAATTCGTCGGCCGTGGTGGTCGGCAAGACGGCTAGGAGCCAGATCACCAGGAGAATGCCGGTTGCCGATGTCGACCATGGCAACGACACCGCGACCGCGATCATCAAGCCGTCGGCCGCGCGCCGGAGCCTGGCGCGGTCGAACAGTTCGGTTCGCGCCATCATCGGCATCGATTAGCCCGCAGCTTGCGCCGCGGCCGGCGGCTTGCCCAATGAAGACAGCCCGCGCCGCGCGTGGATTCGATCGCTCGAAATTATATCGGAAAGTCTCGATTCGTTCGCCGTCAGTGCCGATCGATCGGCTTCCGCGTGCCACAGGTGCAAGACACCGGTCGCGAACATGCCGTCTTTCCGGCGCACGCCGGCGTGCAACAGACGCACCACGATATCGGAATCTTCCTTGCCCCAGCCGCTGTAATCGGCGTCGAATCCGTCGATGCGGTCGAGGTCCGCGCGCCAGATCGCAAGATTGCAGGACCGCGCGCCCCGCCAGCTTCGCTGCCGAAGGGTTCGCAACGGCCCGAGCGGAAGCGACACCAGCGCGCCGAGCCGATTGACCCCGCCACGCAAGCGCTGCGTCACCCAACTAGCGAAGCTCCAGCCTTCCGGCACAAGTTCTTCGCCAAGTATTCTTTCCGTCAGCTCTCGCGACAACAACGTCCGGTTCCCGGCCACGAACCAGCCCGGCTGTGCAAGACGGCGGTGCACCTCGATGAAATCCCCCCGCACAATGCAATCGCCATCAAGAAAAATGCAGTAATCCCCTTGCGACGCCAGGATCGCACGATTGCGAATCTCGGCGGCGCGGAAGCCGCGATCTTCATGCCAGACATGGATGAGACGGCGTCCTGCCTTGTCCTTCCACGCCGCCACGACGTCGGCCGTGGCGGCAGTGGAGCCATCGTCGGCCACCACGACTTCGAATTCGCGATCGCTTTGTTTGGCAAGCGACCGCAACACCGCGTCGAGCGCGTCGGCCCTGTTATAGGTCGTTACGATCACGGAGATCAGTTCAGGCACCGGCGTCCCGTTCGGCGTTATGCCCGTGAGGCTTTAGCCGAAGTCGCAAGCATCGACAAACCCCTAGGGCGAATCCGGCGGCCGATGCTAACTTGCAGCCGTATAAAAACTCGGCTGGCGGCAAACCATGCAAAAGATTTCAGCCTATATCCTCACCTTTAACGAGGCGGAGAAGATCGAAGCGGCGGTTTCCAGCGTGTTGTGGGCGGACGAGGTCGTGGTCGTCGATTCATTCAGCGTCGACCGCACGCGCGAGATCGCCACCGCACTCGGCGCCCGCGTGGTGGACGTGCCGTTCAACGGCTTCGGCGACCTGCGCAATCGCGCCATCGAGGCCTGCAGGTACGACTGGATTTTCAGCCTCGACGCCGACGAACGTTGCACGGTCAAGGTGCGCGACGAAATCCTCGACCTGCTCGCCGGCGAGGCGCCGCTCGATGCTTACCGGGTGCCGCGCAAAAGCTACATGATGGGACGCTGGATCCGCGGCTCCGGCTGGTATCCGAATTTCCGCCAGCCGCAGTTGTTCCGCAAGGGCTGCATGCGCTACACGCTCGAGCCGGTGCACGAAGGCTATGAAGTCTTGAGCGGCAAGCCGCTCGGGCACGCTGAAAAATGCGATCTGGCAATTCCCCTTCCGCAATCTGGAAGAGGTCATCAGGAAAATGAACCGTTATTCTTCGCTGGGCGTGCCCAAGCTCGCGGCAAAACGGGTCTCCATGGCGAGCGCGCTCGGCCACGGCATCTGGTCGTTTCTCAAACATTACATTTTCAAGCTCGGCTTCATCGACGGCTGGGCCGGCTTCGTCATCGCCTTCGGCAATTTCGAGGGCACTTTTTACCGCTACGCCAAACGCTACGAGCAGGCGCAAGGCTGGCAGCAACCGCCGGCCAAGGCGCTCAGGCGCGAACCCTAACCTTTGCGCCAGCGGCGCGAGAGATTGCGCAGCCGCCGGAACGGCAGCGCCAGAAAATATTTGCGCAGGATTTCCCAGCGGTCGGGCCAGCCGATCGTTGCGGCCGAGCCGCGCGGGACATACCAGCCATTGTTTTCGTAGCGGCGGATCAGGCGATAGCCCGCGGCCTTGAGATAGCGGTGCTTGGCGAGATCGGCGACGTGATCCTCGAGCAAGATCAACTGCGGCCGCCAGCGCGCGATGTCGAAACCGCGCAGCACCTCGATCTCGTGGCCTTCGACGTCGATCGAAAGAAAATCGAATTGCTCAGGCGCGCCTGCCTCGGCAAGGATGCTGTCGAGCGTGCGGATCGGAACTTCGATCACGGCTTCAGGCGCCGCACCGGGCGCCATGGACTCGCGGTTCAACGAGGACAGCGGGCCGGCGACGTGAAACGGCAGCATCTGTCCGGCATTCTGCGGACCCGAGCAGGCCACCGCGAACACCTTGGCCGAACGCTGCGCGCGCAACATGTCGGCAAGCGCAGGCTGCGGCTCGACGAGCACACCGGTCCAACCCGCCTGTTCCAGATGGTAAGTCTGCGAGCGCTCGCGCGGCTCGTTGGCGCCGACTTCGACGAAATAGCCGGTGCGGCTGCCGAAGAAGCCGGCAATCAACCGCATTTCATGATCGGGAGGAAACCGAGTCACGCTGCGCGGCTCAGCGCGCCTTGGAGGAGCGGCTGCGCGCGACCATGGCGCTGGTCGAATGTCCGGGCACGATGTCGATAAGCACCACCTGCCCGCCCAGACTTTCGACGAAGGTGCGGCCGACGACCTCTTCCCGTTTGTAGTCGCTGCCCTTGACGAGAACCGTCGGCTTGACGCGCTCAATCAGCTTTTCCGGCGTGTCCTCGTCGAAAACCACGACGAGATCGACCGCCTCCAGCGCCGCCAGCACCTCGGCGCGCGCCTGCACCTGCTGCACCGGGCGGCCCTCGCCTTTCAGCCTCGTCACCGACGCATCGCCGTTGAGGCCGACGATCAGCCGGTCGCAGGCTGCGCGGGCGCCGGCGAGCAGCTTGACGTGGCCTGGATGCAGAAGATCGAAGCAGCCGTTGGTGAAGCCGACACGCAGGCCCTGCCGCCGCCATTCGGTGAGATGCTCGTCCAGCATCGACCAGTCGAAAACGATCTTTTCTTCCGGCGCCAGCGATGCCGCGGGCAATATGCGGTGACGCAGTTCGGCAACGGAAACGGCCGCCGTACCGCGTTTTCCCACCACCACCGCGGCGCCGGCATTGGCTGCCCGCATTGCCGATTCAAAATCCGCGCCCAGGGCCAGCATGGCGGCGAGCACAGCAACCACCGTATCTCCCGCCCCGGAGACGTCGCGCACGCGCACCGGATAGGCCGGGACATGGATCTCCGTCCCCACGCTGACCAGCGTCATGCCCTGCTCACTGCGGGTGACCAACACGGCCTCGGCGTCAATGGCTTCGGCCAGCGCGGTTGCGGCGACGACAATCTCGTCGTCATCGGCTGCCGATGTGTGCGTTGCGTCGGCCAGTTCCTGCCGGTTTGGCGTGATGATCGTCGCCCCGCGGTAAATGCTGTAGTCGCGGCCCTTGGGATCGACCACGACCGGCTTGCGGGCCACCTTTGCCGCATCGATCACGGCGCGAATGACGCGGGTGCTAAGCGTGCCCTTGGCGTAATCGGAGAGAATAACGGCACCCGCCGCGGGAATCGCCTTAAGCGCGTGCGCGATCAGCGCGTTTTCGGCCTGCTCATCGAGCGGGCCCACGGCTTCCCAGTCGGCACGCAAGAGATGCGTGGAAAAATGCTCGGAAACGAAGCGAACCTTGCGCGTCGTCTGCCGCCGCGAATCCGTCACCAGGTGAAACTCGATTCTTCGCTCGGCGGATAGCGCCTCGGTCAGCGCAAGGCCGGCATCGTCGTCGCCGACCGCGCCGACAAAGATGCACTTTGCCCCCAGCGCGGTGATGTTGCGCGCCACATTGCCGGCGCCGCCGATCATCAGCTCGCTGCGCTTGACGGCAATGACCGGCGCCGGCGCCTCCGGCGAAATGCGCGACACCTCGCCATAGACGAATTCATCCAGCATCAGGTCGCCGACGCAGAGCACGGTTTGCCCTGCGAGCGCGGAAAGCTGCTTGTCGAAGTCGAACATGGCTACAGGTATCGGTCCGCGCGATTGAGATGTTTGGTGACGTAGTGGCCGACCGCGGCTTCGAGCGGGGTGAAGCCGGCATTATATCCGGCGCGATGCAGGTTCTCGACCGCGGCTTCGGTGAAGTACTGATACTGCCCGCGGATCGCGTCCGGCATCTCGATATATTCGATGTTGGGCGGCCGCCGAATCGCCTTGAACATGGCGGTGATCATATCGCGAAAGCTTTCCGCCTTGCCGGTGCCGACGTTAAAAATGCCGTTGACGGCGTTTGCGTCGAGCAGCCAGCGCAGCACGGCAACGGCGTCGTTGACGTAGATGAAATCTCGCCGCTGCTCGCCGTCGGCGACGCCCTCGCGATACGACTTGAACAGGCGCACCGGCTGTCCGGCCTTGGCCTCGTCGAACACCTTGGCCAGAACGCTCTGCATGTGGCCCTTGTGATATTCGTTCGGCCCGTAAACGTTGAAGAACTTCAGCCCCGCCCAGTGCGGCGGCATCTTCTCTTTCCTGGCGTGACGCTCCGCCACGACCAGATCGAACTGGTGCTTGCTCCAGCCGTAGAGGTTCATTGGCTGCAGCCTGCGCAATGCCTCCGGCGACCAGTCGTCAACGAAGCCCTGCGCCCCGCCGCCATAGGTCGCCGCCGACGAGGCGTAAATGAACGGCGTGCGCGTCGCCGTGCACCAGTCGAGCAGCCGCAGCGACAGCCGCAGATTATTCTCCATCACCAGGTCGGCGTCGGTGACGGTGGTGTCGGATATCGCACCCATGTGGATGACGGCGTCGAGCTTGCGGGCTTCGAGCCATTTCATCAGCTCGGCCGGCGGCACCACGTCGGCGACCTGGCGCTTGGCGAGGTTGCGCCACTTGGCGTCGTCGTGGCCGAATTGATCGTTCACCACGACGTCGGCGCGGCCTGCCTCGTTGAGGCTGGCGACGACGTTCGATCCGATGAAGCCGGCCCCGCCGGTGACCAAAAACATGCAAAGCCCTCGCCGCCAAGCATTGGCGAGCTTTCCTTTGCCCCAGTCCGTGCACGCGTGCAATGTCGCGCTAATGGACTGTGGCGGCAGGCAAAATCGTGGCTGGACAGACGCAGGCCGGGCAAGCTAACGCCTGAAACGGCCCGCCCGGGAAGGGCAAAATCGGGGAAGCGGCAGCTTACTCTATGAGCAACGACTCTGCTTCAGCGCCGGCCCCTGTTCTGATCGTTCCCTACGTCTGGATCGGCGACTTCGTGCGCTGCCACTCGGTGGTGAAGGTATTGCGCGCGCAGGCTCCCGGCCGCGCGGTCGATATCGTCAGCAGCACGCTGTGCGCGCCTCTCGCCGCCTACATGCCCGGCGTGCGCAACGCGATCCTCGCCGACCTGCCGCGCGGACGTATCGGCGTCGCGCGCCAGCTACGCCTCGCCGACGAACTGCGCGCCGTCCATTACGGGCAGGCGCTGGTGATGTCGCGAAAATGGAAGGCGGCGCTGGCGCCCTGGCTCGCCGGAATTCCGTTGCGCACCGGCTTCGTCGGCGAAGTGCGCTACGGCCTGCTCAACGACGCGCGCTACGGCGAAGCCAAGCTGCCGCGCATGATCGATCGGATGGGTGCGCTGGCACTGCCGCCGGGGTCGGCGCTACCCGATGAATGGCCGATGCCTGAACTGATCGTTCCGGCATCCGAAATCGACGTCTGGCGCAAGGAGCGCGGCCTCAGTTCCGATGGGCGGCCCGTCGTCACACTGGCGCCGGGCGCGGTCGGCGCCGGCAAGGCCTGGCCGGTCGGGCACTATGCGGAGCTTGCGCGCGCACTCGCCGCCGACGGCGCGGCGGTCTGGGTGCTCGGCGGACCAAGCGAGCAACCGCTGGCTGCCACAATCGCCGCGGCCGGCGGCGCGCAAGTGCGCGATCTCACCGGCGACGATCTGCGCAACGCCATCCTCGCGGATGCTGCGGCGGACGCCGCGGTCACCAACGACTCCGGACTGATGCACGTCGCCGCCGCGCTCGGCACGCCGACGGTCGCGATCTTCGGCCCGACCAGCCCGTGGCACTGGAAGCCGCTCAATGCGCTGGCGGCAATCATCGAGCCGCCGGGCGATGAGGCGGCCGCCAAGCGCGCCCGCACCGAGGGCAACCAGGCCGTGCGCCACCGCCGCACCGCCGACATTTCGGTAGCGACGGTTCTTGCCGCGGTGCGCGACGTCCTCGCAAAAACAAACCGGCGTGCGCCATGACGACACCCGTTACGCCACGCCCGGCGGTGTTCCTCGATCGCGACGGCGTCATCAATCACGACGATGGCTATATCGGCACGCGCGACCGCTTCCGCTGGATGCCGGGCGTGGCCAAAGCGATCCGCAGGCTCAACCGGGACCACTTCGTGTTCATCGCTTCCAACCAGTCGGGCGTTGCCCGCGGCATGTTCAGCGAGCAGGCGGTGCTGGAACTCGATGCCTGGCTGCGAGCCGAACTTGCCGCGCAAGACGCACGCATCGACGACTCGCGCTATTGCCCGTTCCATCCCGAGGGCAGCGTCGCCGCTTACCGAAAGGACTCGGATTGGCGCAAACCCGCGCCGGGCATGATTCTCGATCTGATGAAGGCCTGGCCGGTGTTGCGGGAAATGAGCGTTTTCATCGGCGACAAGGAAACCGACATGGCGGCGGCGCGCGCCGCCGGAATCGCCGGAAAGCTCTACGGCGGCGGCGATCTCGAAACCTTCGTCGAGAAATGCCTGAGCGAAATGCGCGCGCGTTAAGCGGAAATGGGCGTTAACGAATCGACGCCTGACGCAAAGCCCATTCCATGCTATCTACGGACCGCTTTACGAGGACTTTCAAAGCCGATGGCGAAACCCAAGCTGACTGAGCAAACGAGCGAACGCGCGCAAGCTGCGATCGATTGCGCCTTGCGCACGCTGGAAGCCGAAGGCGAAGGCGTCGCCGCGCTCGCCGCCGCGCTGCGCGACGGACTTGGCGCCGCTTTTGCGGCTTCCGTCGACATGATCCGCAATGCGCAAGGCCGCGTGATCGTGACCGGCATGGGAAAATCGGGACATATCGGCCACAAGATCGCGTCCACCTTCGCTTCGACCGGCACGCCGGCGCTGTTCGTGCATCCGGCCGAAGCAAGCCACGGCGATCTCGGCATGATCACCAAAAGCGACGTGATCCTCGCGCTGTCGTGGTCGGGCGAAACCGCGGAACTCAAAAACATCACCGATTATTCGAAGCGCCACAACATCGGCCTGATCGCCATTACCGCCAGCCCCGAATTCAACTTTGGCCAAAACCGCGAGCATCGTGCTGGCCCTGCCGCAGGCGCGCGAAGCCTGCCCGCATAATCTCGCGCCGACGACCTCGGCGCTGATGCAGCTTGCGCTCGGCGACGCACTCGCCATCGCGCTCCTGGAAAGCCACGGGTTCACTGCGGTCGACTTCGGCATGCTGCATCCCGGCGGCAAGCTCGGCACGCTGCTCAAGCAGGTCGCCGACCTTATGCACAGCGGCGACACCGTGCCCCTCGCCGCGCTCGGTACGAAGATGTCGAACGCGATCCTTGAAATGTCGGCCAAAGGTCTCGGTTGCATCGGCATCACCGACGCGCGCGGCGACCTTGTCGGCATCATCACCGACGGCGATTTGCGCCGCCACATGCGCAACAACCTGCTCGACTCAACGGTCGACGAGGTGATGACGCGCAAGCCGAAAACGGTGCGTCCGGATCAGTTGATCAGCGAGACGCTCGAGTTGCTCAATGCCATGAAGGTTACCGCGCTATTCGTGGTCGACGGCGGCAAGCCGGTCGGCGTCATCCACGTCCACGACCTGCTGCGCGCTGGAGCCGCCTAGCCCTCATGGCGCGATGCGCTCAACCGCGGCCGCAACGTCCGCCACGGCCGGCGTATGACCTTGCGAGCCGAGTACGGCCATGGGCCCCGAACCGACCGGGCCGGTCAGGCCGGGACGGCTGCCGGTAAAGATCGCCACCAGCGGCACGCCAAGCGCCGCCGCAACGTGCAGCAAACCGGTATCGACCCCGACGACGAAGGAAGCGCCGGCGATGAGACGCGTCAGTTCGTCGAGCGGCTGATAGCTTGCCACCGTCGCGCCGGCGACCTTGGCAGCGATGCGTTCGGCCCGCTCACGCTCTTGCGTCGCTGCCCCATGGCAGAATGAGGTCGCGGCCGTTGCGCGCCAGCGCATTGCCGAGCGCGATCCATTTGGTCTCCGGCCATTCCTTATCCGGCCGCGCGGTCGCGTGCAGCAGCAAGGCATAACGCGCGCCGCCTCGCGCGAGCGCCACCCGGTCGAGGCCGAAATCCGGCGCACCTTGTGGTGCATAGCCCAACGCACGCCCGGTCAATATCCGGTTGCGCTCGACCGCGTGCAGCTCGCGGCCGACGTTGTGGCGCACGTCGTAAAGCAACGCCGCGAGCGGCTCGCGGATGCTGCGGCTGTCGTAGCCGTGGCGGCGGCCGTGCGCCAGGCGGGCGATGAGCGCCGAGCGCAGCAGGCCCTGGCTGTCGACGATGCCGTCGTAGCGGCGTGCGCGGATGGTTCTGAGATTTTCCGAAATCTCGGAAATTGTCTTTGGGCTATAAAGGGTCTTGCGCCAGCGCCGCCAGGCGACCGGAATAATCTCGGCAACGCCCGGATGCAGCGCCACCACCGGCGCGTAGGCCTCCTCCACCAACCAGGCAAAGCGCGTCCCGGGCAATGCCCGCCGCGCCTCGGTCAGCGCCGGCATATGATGGATCACGTCGCCAAGCGAGGACGTCTTGATGAAGAGAATGTCGGACATATCGATCTGGCGACGATCCTATACCGGTCGCGCCTCGCCGCCGCCATAACCATTCGTTAAGCTGAGCCGCTATAACCACTAAAGGCGCGGCACAGGCGCCATCTGGGGGCGATCATGGCGATCCTGGTTACTGGCGGGGCCGGCTACATCGGCAGCCACATGGTGCACGCGCTCGTCGACACCGGCGAGGCGGTCGTGGTGCTCGATAATCTCTCCACCGGCTTCCGCTTCCTAATTCCGGCCGCGGTCCCCTTTGTCGCCGGCTCAACCGGCGACCGCGACCTGGTGATAAAGACGCTGCAGCAGCACAAGATCACCGAGATCCTGCATTTCGCCGCCTCGATCGTTGTGCCGGACTCGATGAAGGATCCGCTCGGCTACTACCGCAACAACACGATGAACACCTGCATGCTGCTGGACGCAGCCGTGGAAGCCGGCGTCAAGCACTTCATCTTCTCCTCAACCGCCGCGGTGTACGGCAACGCCAGCGGCGCGCAGGTGCGCGAGAATGCGCCGACGCCGCCGATCTCGCCCTACGGCACCTCCAAACTGATGTCCGAGATTATGTTGCACGACGTCGCCCGCGCGCATGGGCTCAACTTTGTCGTGCTGCGTTACTTCAACGTCGCAGGCGCCGACCCGAAGCTGCGCACCGGCCAGGCAACGCCGGCGGCCACGCATCTGATCAAGGTCGCCTGCGAAACCGCGCTCGGACGCCGCCCCAAGCTCGAAGTCTTCGGCACGGATTATCCGACGCCCGACGGGACCTGCGTCCGCGATTACATCCACGTCAGCGATCTTGCGCGCGCGCATCTGGCGTCGCTTTCGCATCTGCGCCGGGGCGGCTCGAGCGCCACATTCAATTGCGGCTATGGCCACGGCCATTCGGTGCTCGACGTGATCGAAGCGGTTCGACGCGCCAGCGGACGCGAATTTCCCGTCGAGCTTGCAGCGCGCCGGCCCGGCGACCCTGCCGCCCTGGTCGCCGACGTTTCGCGCATCCGCGCGACGCTCGACTGGCGGCCGCAATTCGACGACCTCGATACGATTGCCACTCACGCGCTGGCCTGGGAACGGCGGCTTCTGGGACGGCGTGATCACGCATCTGCCTAATTGTGGCCCGAAGTCCGGCATTACGCTTTCCTTTTGATTTGATTACCTTTTGCCTTGATAATTACATGCCGGACGGGCAAGGAAACGGCTTCAACCCAAGCCAGCCCGATACGAGGGCGAATGATCGATCAGCCACTGCCAGCGTCCGCCGACGCGCATTATAGCGCCTCCGCCTTGGTCAAGCGGCTGCTGACCGAGCAGGGCCTGGGGCATTGGCCCAAATACACATTCGCCTTCGCGCTGATGGCGATCTCGGCGGGTTGTACGGCGTTCTCCGCCTATCTGATCGGCGACGTCATCAACCAGGCTTATGTGAACCGCAACCTCGCCGGTATCATCACGCTCGGGGGTTTCACGGTCGCACTGTTCACGATCAAGGGCGCGGCGACCTACGGGCATAGCGTGCTGCTCTCGCAGATCGGCAACCGCATCGTCGCCGACAACCAGCGCGCGGTTTTCGCCAAACTGCTCAATGAGGGGCTCGGCTTTTTTTCCGATCGCCACTCGACGGAATTTCTTGCCCGCCTGAGCGCCGGTGCGACGGCGGCGACGCAGGTGATCAACCTGCTGGTGACGTCAATCGGCCGCGATCTCCTGTCGCTCATCGGCCTGATCACGGTGATGGTGGTGCAGGACCCGCTGATGTCGTTTTTCAGCTTCGTCGTCGCGCCGCCGGCCTTTTTCGTGCTGCGCAAATTGATCCGCCGCATCTACGCCATTGCGCGCAGCCAGTTCGACGGCGGCGCCCGCATCATGGAGACGCTGCAGGAGACGCTGCACGGCATCCGCATCGTCAAGGCGTTCACGCTTGAAGACGTGATGCGCGAGCGTTTCGATCGCAACGTCGCTGCGGTCGAGTACGAAGCCAACAAGATGGCTCGGGTGTCGAGCCGGGCGAGCCCGCTGATGGAGACCCTGGGCGGCTGCGCCATTGCCATTGCCATTGTGTATGGCGGCTACCGCGTGATCGATACCGGGGCGACGCCGGGCCAGTTTTTCTCGTTCATCGCCGCCTTCCTGCTGGCTTATGAACCGGCCAAGCGCCTTGCCAGACTCAACATCGAGCTCAACAGCGGCCTCGTCGGCGTGCGGATCCTCTTCGAAGTCCTCGATCTGCCGCCGAGCGAGACCGATGATCTTGCGGCGCCGTCGCTGCAAGTCAGCTCAGCGCGGCTCGCGCTGGAGGATGTCCATTTTGCCTATCGCAGCGACGAATCCGTCTTGTGCGGCATGTCGCTCGTCGCCGAGCCCGGCCGGCTGAGCGCACTGGTCGGACCGTCCGGAGGCGGCAAATCGACGGTCTTCAACCTGATCTTGCGGTTCTACGAACCCGAGCGCGGGCGCATCGTCATCGACGGGCAGGACATCACCAAGGTCTCGCGCCGCTCGCTGCGCCAGCGCATCGCCTATGTCGGGCAGGACGTGTTTTTGTTCCGCGGCACGATCCGCGAGAACATCGCCTTCGGCAAACCCGGCGCCAGCGAGGACGAGATCATCGCCGCCGCCAAGGGCGCCTATGCTCATGATTTTATTATGTCATTTCCGCGCGGCTACGATACCGCGGTGGGCGAACACGGCCTGCAGCTGTCCGGCGGACAACGCCAGCGCGTCGCCATTGCGCGCGCGCTGATCAAGGACGCCCCGCTCATTCTTCTCGACGAGGCGACCGCGGCGCTCGATTCAGAATCGGAATTGCAGGTACGCGAGGCGATGGAGCATCTGTGCCAGGACCGTACGACGCTGGCGATCGCCCACCGCCTGCACACCGTCTCCCATGCCGACCGCATCTTCGTGGTCGAGAACGGGCGGGTGGTCGAATCCGGACGCCATGACGAACTGCTGCGCAAAAGCGGCCGTTACGCCTCGTTCTATCGGCTCCAGCTCAAGGAACAGGAACCGCCGCCGATCGCGGCGGTCGCCGGCGCCGGCTGATCCAGCCGCTTCATCCGCGGTGCCACCCGACTTGTTCGGCCGCGAGGAATGCGATACCGGATGGTCCATCGGACATCCCTTTTATCCTTACAAGGCAGCAGTTCTCATGAGTGCGGATTACGTCATCGCGCCGCCGCCGCAACCGGTCATCGCGGTCGCCGGCTCAAGCAAAGTTTTTCCGGTACGCCGCATCTGGTGCGTCGGCCGCAACTACATCGAACACATCCGCGAAATGGGACAGGACGAGCGGGCGCCGCCGTTCTTCTTCGCCAAGCCCGCCGATGCCATCGTTGCCGACGGCGGCACCGTGCCCTACCCGTCGCTGACCAAGGATATGCATCACGAGGTCGAACTCGTGGTGGCGCTCAAAAGCGGCGGGCGCAACATTCCAGTCGGCAAGGCAAATGACTGCATCTACGGCTACGCCGTCGGCATCGACTTAACCCGGCGCGACCTGCAGATTGCCTCGCGCGACGTAAAGCGGCCCTGGGAGATCGGCAAGGCCTTCAACTCCTCGGCGCCGTGCGGACCGCTCAAGCCCGCGAGTGAGATCGGCCACCCGGCCAAGGGCAAGATCACGCTCAAGGTCAACGGCGCGATCCGCCAGGATGGCGATCTCAATCAGATGATCTGGAACGTGCCGGAGACGATATCGAAGCTGTCGGAAATGGTGGCGCTCGCGGCCGGCGACATCATCATGACCGGCACGCCCTCGGGCGTCGCCGCGACGGTTGCTGGCGACAAAATCGAGTGCGAGGTCGAGGGCGTCGGCAAGCTCACCGTCACGATCGGGCAGTCGCTGAAGTAGCGGCCTTCACATAAACAGGCGCTCGACGCCCGCCGCAATCGACAGCAGCTGGCGGTCATGGCCATTGCGCGCGACCAGCATCAGGCCGGTCGGCAGACCGCCCGCGCGCGGTAACGGCAGGGTGACGGCGCAGGTATCGAAGAAATTCCAGATCGCGGTGTTGCGCAGCACCTGCGCATTCCAGCGGAAGAAGTCGTCCTGCTTGGCCACATCGGCGAGAAGTGGCGCGACGACCGGCGTGGTCGGCATCACCAGCACGTCGAGACCGGCAAGCCGCGCATCCATCGCGCGGATGAGGCTCGCGCGCTCACGCAGCATGTCGACAAAATCGGCGGCGCTGATCTTGGCGGCGCGTTCGATGCGGACGCGCACGTTCGGATCGGCCATGTCGCCGCGGCGGGCAAGTCTGTCGCGGTGCACCGCGAAAGCCTCCGCCGGGGCGATGCCGCCTTTCCTGTTCACGGCGTCCATCTGGTCGAGCAGCGGGGCAAGCTTTTCGGCTGAGAGCCGCACGCCGGCTTTCTCCAGGCGGTCGAGCGCGTCGGGGAAACGCTTGCCGACGGTCGCATCGAGATTTTCCAGCGGCGCGCCTTGCGCAACGCCCACGCGCAGGCCGGCAAGCTCGGCCGGCTCGAATGGCGCGGCATCTTCGCCGGCCATCACGGCATCGGCATGGGCGCACGGTGCCACGGTTTTCGCCATCGGCCCGATCGAATCGAGCGTAAAGGAAAGCGGAAACGCGCCGTCGGTCGGAATGCGCTGGCGGCTCGGCTTGAATCCCGTGATGCCACAGAGCGAGGCCGGAATGCGGGTCGAACCGCCGGTGTCGCTGCCGATGGTGACCTCACACATGCCGTCGGCCGCAGCCACCGCGCCGCCGGAGCTTGAACCGCCGGGAACGCGCGCGCGATCCGCCGGATTGCCGGGCGTGCCGAAATGCGGGTTGGCGCCGATGCCGGAAAAGGCAAACTCCGTCATGTTGGCCTTGGCGACGATCACGGCCCCCGCCTGGCGCAGACGCCGCACGATGGGGGCATCTGCTGTCGCGGGCTTGCCCTCCTCTGCGATCAGCTTCGAGCCGGCGCGCGTCACCTCTCCGGCGACATCGAACAGATCCTTGATGCTGACGACTGCGCCATCGAGCGGCCCGAGCGTGATGCCCCCTCGGGCGCGAGCATCGGCGGCATCGGCCGCGGCCAGCGCCTGATCGCGATAGACGGTGAGACAGGCGCGCGCGCCTTCGCCTTGCGGATCGGCGATGCGCGCCAGCGCCATCTCCGTCCGGTCACGGGCCGATAAATGCTTCATGGAACAATTCCTCCCGCCGCGCGTCTTATGAGCATATGTATGCCAATTCTGGGAGGTTATCATGCGCAAAGCAATTCTTGCCGCTACCTGTGTTGCGGCGTTGGCTGCCGCTTCCAACAGCGCCAGCGCGCAGGATGCCGTGGGTGGCGCGATCATTGGCGCCGGGACCGGCGCGGTGATTGGCGGCGCCGTAGGCGGCGGGCGCGGTGCAGCGGTAGGCGCGGCGGTAGGCGCGACAACGGGCGCCGCGGTTGGCGCCAATGCCGATGCCGACGTGCGCTATCGCCATCATCATCGGCACTGCTGGCGCAACGAGTGGGGCCACCTGCATTGCAGTTACTAATAGGCTTGTCGTGAAGGCTTGTTGCGTCGTGTGGAAATGAGACGGGGGCGGTCATTGGCCGCCTCGTTTCGATTCGGATTACGCGCCGAGCCCGCCTTTCTGCTCGATGAAGCGCACGATCTCATCCACGCCTGAACCCTCGCGCAAGTTGGTGAGCACGAACGGCCTTTGGCCGCGCATCTTTTTGGCATCGCGCTGCATGACGTCGAGTGAAGCGCCGACGTAAGGCGCAAGATCAATCTTGTTGATGACCAGCAGATCCGAGCGCGTGATACCGGGGCCGCCTTTGGAGGGGATCTTGTCGCCGGCGGCGACATCGATGACATAGATCGTCAGATCGGCGAGTTCGGGCGAGAACGTGGCGGCAAGATTATCGCCGCCGGACTCGATGAGCACCAGATCGAGCTGCGGGAATTTTGCGCGCATGTCGGCGATCGCCGCGAGGTTAATGGAAGCGTCCTCGCGGATCGCGGTGTGCGGACAGCCGCCGGTTTCGACGCCTGCGATACGATCGGCGGCAAGCGCGCCGGAGCGCACAAGATATTCAGCATCCCACTTGGTGTAGATGTCGTTGGTGATGGCGGCGATTTCGTAGGACCCGCGCAGGCGTTTGCACAGCGCATCCATCAGCGCGGTCTTGCCGGAGCCGACCGGGCCGCCGACGCCGACACGCAGAGGCCCGTGGGGACTGGCGTCCTGCTTCATGGGTCAGCTCCTGAACAGCCGCGTGTATTGCGTCTCATGCCGGGCGCCGGCGAGGTCGGCGCGGAAGGCAGCCGAGCCGAGATCGTCGAGCGCGACACGGGGCGCGCGCTGTGCGCTTGCCGCAATCACCGGCTCAAGCGCGGCGAGCACCCGCTGCCCATCGGTCTGGCCGAGCGGAACCAGGCGCACCCCGGCGGAAACCCAGTTGGCGGCGAGCGCCTGCAGGTAGGCGGCCAGCGCAGGCGCCAGCGCGACGCCGTGGCCGGCAGCGGCCGCGGCAACAGCGACGGGATAGGCGACCGGTCCGTCCCAGATATTTTTCAGCCGGTCGAGAGCGTCGCAGGCCCAGGCCGCGCGTGTCGCCTCGACAAAGGCATTGCCCTGCGCCGTCGTTTCCAGGTGCCGTTCCTTTGACGGTGCGAGAGCCGCGGCAATTTCGGCGACCGCGCGCAAGGCTTTGTCGTCGCCGCTTTCCGCGGCTCGGTGCGCATGCGCAAACAGCACGGCATCGGCAAAGCCGCCGCCGTCAGTCAGCATCACGGCGAGCCAGTCGCGCAGCGCCGCCGCATCCGTGATGTCGCCCGCTTCCACCGCCCATTCGATGCCGCTGGAATAGGAGAACGCGCCGACCGGATAGGCCGGCGACAGCCAGGCCATGAGGCGGTAAAAGGCGGATGCGGAAAATGACAGCTGGTCAGACGCCATGATCGTGCCCATGTGGCGGGCCGGTTTCCGGGTCGAACGGCGCCTCGAGCGGCACAACCGAAGCGCCAAGCCCGCGCAACATCTCTTCCAGCACGTGATCGCGGCGGATGCGGATCTTATCTGCCGCGATCTGTACGTCGGTATGGCGGTTGCCGAGGTGCCAGGCGAGCCGCACGGTGTCGGCCGCGCTGCCGGCGGAAATCTCCAGCAGCGCCTCCGGCTGGCCGGCGACCAGAACGATGGAGCCATCGTCGAGCACGAGCCCATCGCCGTCGCGAAGCGCGAGCGGCGCCGCGGCGTCGAGCAGAAACTCGGCGCCTTTTTCGCCCGCCAGCACGACGCGCCTGCGGCGGCGATCACCGGCATCAAGCACGACGCGGTCGGCCGCGATGGCGGCATCCCAATCGCCATACTGTCTGATCCCGGTGACGCGCAACATCTCTGTTCAGGTTCGCTTGTCGACCTTGGCCGGCGTAATGATCTGGATATTGCGCTCGACGACGAATTCGGCGCCGGCCGCGCGCCAGGCCGCCAGATGCGGCGTGTGCATGTGCGCCTCCAGCGCCTCGGGCGAACTCCAGCGCTCGACCGCGACCAAGCAGGTCGGATCGCTCACGCTCAGGTGAAAATCGTAGTGAAGGCAGCCGTCCTCCTTGATCGTTCCGGCGACGACCTTGCGGGCTTCGGCGGCAGCTTTTTCGGCGGTGCCTGGTTTAAGGCGCAGTTCAGCGACGACATAGATCACGAGGCGTCTCCCTTTCGTTTTTTGTTCAGAACAGGAAATAGCGTTGCGTCATTGGTAGCACCTCGGCGGGCGCGCAGGTGAGCAATTCGCCGTCGGCGCGCACCTCATAGGTCTCCGGATCGACCTCGATGTCCGGCGTCGCGTCGTTATGAATCATGCTTTTTTTATCGATGCTGCGGGTCTTCTCGACGCCGACGAACTGCTTTTCGACGCCGAGTCGGCTGCGCAAGTTGCTCTTCGCCGCAGCCTTGGAGACAAACACCACCGATGAGGCCGTGCGCGCCTTGCCGAAGGCGCCGAACATCGGCCGGTAATGCACCGGCTGCGGCGTCGGGATCGAGGCGTTGGGGTCGCCCATCTGCGCGGCGACGATGGTGCCGCCCTTGACGACGAGGTCCGGCTTGACGCCAAAGAAAGCGGGCGTCCAGACGACGAGATCGGCGAGCTTGCCCTTTTCGATGGAGCCGATGTGCTTCGACATGCCCTGCGCAATGGCCGGATTGATCGTGTATTTGGCGATATAGCGCTTGGCGCGCAGATTATCGTTGCCGCCCTTTTCGCCTTTGAGGCTGCCGCGCTGCTTTTTCATCTTATCCGCGGTCTGCCAGGTGCGGATGATCACTTCGCCGATGCGGCCCATGGCCTGCGAGTCCGACGACATCATCGAGAGCGCGCCGATATCGTGCAGGATATCTTCTGCCGCGATGGTTTCCTTGCGGATGCGGCTCTCGGCGAAGGCCAGATCCTCGGCGATCGACGGGTCGAGGTGGTGGCACACCATCAGCATGTCGAGGTGCTCGTCGATGGTATTCCTGGTGAAGGGCCGCGTCGGATTGGTCGATGACGGCAGCACGTTCTTGAGCCCCGCAACCTTGATGATGTCGGGGGCGTGACCGCCGCCGGCGCCTTCGGTGTGGAAGGCGTGAATGGTGCGGCCCTTGAACGCGCCGATAGTGTCCTCGACGAAGCCGCTCTCGTTGAGCGTGTCGGTGTGGATCATCACCTGCACGTCGTATTTGCCGGCGACGGTAAGACAATTGTCGATCGCAGCCGGCGTCGTGCCCCAGTCCTCGTGCAGCTTCATGGCGCAGGCGCCGGCCTTGATCATCTCCTCAAGCGCCGCCGGACGCGAGGCATTGCCCTTTGCGGCGATGCCAAGATTGACCGGGAACGCATCGAATGATTGCAGCATGCGGCCGATATGCCACGGCCCCGGCGTGCATGTTGTGGCGTAGGTGCCGTGCGAGGGA
Organism: uncultured Alphaproteobacteria bacterium; assembly: GCA_963738915.1. Classification (GTDB taxonomy): domain Bacteria; phylum Pseudomonadota; class Alphaproteobacteria; order Rhizobiales; family Xanthobacteraceae; genus Pseudolabrys. The sequence continues at coordinate 84,830 of CAVTYO010000016.1, read as the reverse complement.
CCCGTGCCGCCGCCGAGCAGCGTCGTGACGCCGGAATTGAGCGCGTCATCGATCTGCTGCGGACAGATGAAATGGATGTGCGAATCGAAGCCGCCGGCGGTGACGATCTTGCCTTCGCCGGCGATGATATCGGTGCCGGGGCCGATGATGATGGTCACGCCCGGCTGGATGTCGGGATTGCCGGCCTTGCCGATGGCCGAAATTTTTCCGTCCTTGATGCCGACATCGGCCTTGACGATGCCCCAGTGGTCGAGGATCAGCGCGTTGGTGATGACGGTGTCGACGGCGCCTTGTTTATTGGTGATTTGCGACTGGCCCATGCCGTCGCGGATCACCTTGCCGCCGCCGAATTTCACCTCCTCGCCGTAAACGGTGAAATCTTTTTCGACCTCGATGATGAGGTCGGTGTCGGCGAGCCGTACTTTGTCGCCCGTCGTAGGGCCGAACATGTCCGCATAAACCGAGCGTTTCATCGTGACGGGCATATTTTGTCCTCGCAATTATCAACAGCTTTCCGAAGGCTCTTGCGCATGACGGCAATGCCGCTACCTTCCACATCCAGGTCACTCATGGTCGGCTCCGCCGGACACGGATGGCCGCTAAGGCTGGAGTGAGTTTGAGACGTGGGTGCTGCTTGCAGCATGTGTGGCTCATGACTTGCCGGTCCTGGCTCTCAGTAACTGGGTAACGGAGGCGCCGGCTTAGGCTGACGCGCCGGAGATGGATCCGAGAGCTTGTAACGGGTGGACGACGGTCCGCCCGTTATGGCTTTTGGGGCCGCGTTTTCGTTGCGCATGATCTTTTCCGAAAACCGGTGTCCACTTTTCGGGATCATGCGCTAAAGCTTCCCCATCACGTCCTTGCGAAAACCGTAGACCGTTCGCTTGCCCGCGAGCGCAACGAGCTTGACCTCGCGCGTCTGTCCCGGTTCGAAGCGCACCGCGGTGCCGGCGGCGATGTCGAGGCGCATGCCGCGCGCCTTCTTGCGCTCGAATGTCAGCGCCGGATTGGTCTCGAAGAAATGATAGTGCGAGCCGACCTGGATCGGGCGGTCGCCGGAATTGGCGACCGAGAGCGTGACCGTCTTGCGCCCCGCATTGAGCGTGATGTCTCCGTCCTTGATGAAAGTTTCGCCCGGGATCATCAGAGGATCTCCGCCCACAGGCCGAGACCGACCATGACGCAGAGCGCGCCGGCGGCGCGGATGGTGGTGCGCGCCTGCAAGCGGTTCATCGCCAGCCCAAAGCCGATGCCGATTGCGTGCAGCGTCGCGGTGGCGACTGCAAAGCCCGCCATGTATTCGAGGCCGCCGACGTTTTCCGCCACCTCGCTGCCGTGCGCGTGACCGTGGAAACCCGCGAACACGCCGATGATGAGCGCGCCGGTCCACAACGGCAGGTCGATCGCCAGCGCCACCAGCAGCCCGAGCGCGACGACTGACGCAAGAATGCCCGGCTCGACGAAGGGTACCGGCACGTGCGCCATGCCGAGCGCGCCGCCGACGAGCATCACGCCGACGAAGGTCGCGGGCCACAGCCACAACGAGCGGCCGCCCTTCAGCGCAGCCCACAGGCCGACGGCGATCATCACCGTGATATGGTCGAGGCCGGAGAACGGATGCGCGATGCCCGCCGCAAAGGACGCGGTCGATCCAACCCCGACATGGGCGAAGGCCGGGCTCGATACGAGCATTGCGGCGGCGAATGCCAGAGGTTTGCGGTTCATGATGCTGCCTTTCATCGGATCGGATTGTGCACGGTCACGAGCTTGGTGCCGTCGGGAAACGTCGCTTCCACCTGGATGTCGTGGATCATTTCGGAAATTCCGTCCATCACCTGGGCGCGGGTGAGCACGTGCGCGCCCTTCTGCATCAGTTCGGCGACGCTTTTGCCGTCGCGCGCGCCCTCGAGGATGAAATCGCTGATCAGCGCCACCGCCTCGGGGTGATTGAGCTTGACGCCGCGCTCGAGGCGCTTGCGGGCGACAATCGCCGCCATGGCGATGAGCAACTTGTCTTTTTCACGGGGCGTCAGATTCATGGGGCGAACTCAGTTGGTCCAGAGTCGCGGCAATGGCTGACCGAGCGCGGCCAGCACGGAAACAAGATCATGGCGCAGCGCCGCGCCATCCATGGCGCAAAACCGCGCCACGGCAATGCCGTTCCAGGCGGAAATGCCGACTTCGCCGGCGAACTGCTTGTCGAATGCACGGACGGCAGCCACAACCTCCTCGGTGCCGGGCGCCACCAGCACGGTGCCGATGGCGATGCCGCCGGCCGCGACCGCCGGGCGCCCGAGCTTTTCGGCGATGGCGCCGTCGAGACGCACCCCTTCGGCAAAAACGAGCCGGCCGCCGCGGCGCAGACGCCAGCGGTCGGCGAGCAGTCCCTGCTCCATCGTCTCGCCCATGGCGGCGCGGCCGAAGACGACGGCTTCCGCCATGACAAGCGATGCATTTTCGGCAAGATCGACGTCGATATGGCGCGACAGCCGCGCGTGATCGAACAGAATGGTTTCCTGCGGCAGCCAGGCGAGCCGCGCGCCCTCGCCGACATCGAAGCGCAACCTCACCTCCGCCGCCGCTCCGGTGCTGCGATAGACTTTTTCCGCCGCCGCGGTACCGGCGACGAGGCTCGCGCCGGCGCCAACCGACAACGCGATCCCGAAACGATCGCCGCCGGCCATGCCGCCCGCGGTATTGACGATCACCGCTTCGAGCGCTGTGCCGGCGCTATTGGGGAAGCGCACGCGCAGCGAACCATCTTCATGCACGTTTTTTCGCCGCGTGATACCCGCGGTCTCGGCGACGCTCAGCTCGACATGGCCGGTCGCCCGGTTGGCGGCGAAGACGTCACTGTTGGTTGCTGGGCTGAGCAAGACCGTAAACCCCGAAGCTGTCATTCCCCGCGCGAACGGGCCACCCAGTAAACCCTAAAACCGGCTCAAATCGCCAGCGCCCGCTTGATCGCCGCCTCGTCCATGCCGGCCTTGTCGCTTGCATAGACGATCGAGCCGCGATCCATCACCACCAGATAGTCGCCGAGCTCCTGGGCGAAGTCGAGATATTGCTCGACCAGCACGATAGCCATCTCCTTGAGCGAGCGCAGATAGCTGATGGCGCGGCCGATATCCTTGATGATCGAGGGCTGGATGCCCTCGGTCGGCTCGTCGAGCAGCAACAGCCGCGGCCGCATCACCAGCGCGCGCCCGATCGCCAATTGCTGCTGCTGGCCGCCGGAGAGGTCGCCGCCGCGGCGCCCGAGCATGTTCTTGAGCACGGGAAACAGCGAAAACACATCGTCCGGCACCGAGCGCTTGTCGCGCGGCAGCGGCGCAAAGCCGGTCTCCAGGTTTTCTTCCACGGTGAGCAGCGGAAAAATCTCGCGCCCCTGCGGCACGAAGGCAACGCCGTGCCGGGCACGCTCGACCGTCGGGAAACGGGTAATATCATCGCCATCCAATGCGATCGACCCGGAACTGACCGGATGCTGTCCGACGATGGCGCGCAACAGGCTCGTTTTGCCGACGCCGTTGCGGCCGAGCACGCAGGTGACCTTGCCGACCTCGGCGTTGAGCGAAACGCCGCGCAGCGCCTGCGCCGCGCCGTAGTGGAGGTTGATGTTCTTCACTTCGAGCATGGGTCAGCGTCCCAGATACACTTCGACGACGCGGTCGTTGGTGGAAACCTGGTCGATGGTGCCTTCGGCCAGCACCGAACCTTCGTGCAGGCAAGTCACGCGCACGCCGAGCTCGCGCACGAAAGCCATGTCGTGCTCGACCACCACCACGGTCTTGGTCTTGTTGATTTCCTTGAGCAGCTCCGCGGTCTGCATGGTCTCGACGTCGGTCATGCCGGCGACGGGTTCGTCGACCAGCAGCAGTTTCGGTTCCTGCGCCAACAGCATGCCGATTTCCAGCCACTGCTTCTGCCCATGCGACAGGCCGCCGGCTACCCGCGAGCGAACCTGCTTGAGACGAGTGGTATCGAGTAATTCGTCGATGCGCGCCTGTTGTGGGATCGAATCCTCCCACAGCAGGGTTGCGCGCACGCTGCGGTCGTTCTTGAGCGCAAGCTGGAGATTGTCCTCGACCGTGTGCATCTCGAACACCGTCGGCTTCTGAAACTTGCGGCCGATGCCGAGCATGGCGATCTGCGTTTCGTCGAGCTTGGAGAGGTCGATGGTGCCGGCCTCGAAGTAAACGTCGCCGGTATCGGGCCGGGTCTTGCCGGTGATGACGTCCATCATCGTGGTCTTGCCGGCGCCGTTGGGTCCGATGATGGCGCGCATTTCGCCGGGTTCGACGATCAGCGACAGTTCGTTGAGCGCCTTGAAGCCGTCGAACGACACGCTGATGCCGTCGAGGTAAAGCAGCGCCGAGGTGGTTTCCTTGCTTTGGTCGTCGAACATGTCGCCCTACTCCGCCGCGTGCGGCGCGGCATTCCGCGGCTCGGGCGCGTCAGCACCGTCTTCGGCGGCCGCGGATCTGGCGTCGGCGCGCAGGCTCAGGCCGTGTTTAAGCGTGCCGATGATGCCGCGCGGCAACAGCAGCGTGGTGCCGACGAACAAGCCGCCGAGCATGAACAGCCAGTAGGGCGCGAGCGACCCGCTGGTGAAAAAGGTCTTGGCGTAGTTGACCACGAAGGCGCCAAGCACCGCGCCGGTCAAGGTGCCGCGGCCGCCGACCGCGACCCAGATCACCGCTTCGATCGAATTGCCGGGCGCGAATTCGCTCGGATTGATGATGCCGACCTGCGGCACATAGAGCGCGCCGGCGACGCCCGCCATGCAGGCCGACAGCGTGAACACGAACAGCTTGTAGGCCTCCACGCGGTAGCCGAGAAAGCGCGTGCGCGATTCGGCGTCGCGGATGGCGACCAGCACCTTGCCGAATTTCGAGGTGACGATGCCGCGGCAGATCAGGAAGCAGAAGGCCAGCATCAGACATGAAATCACCAGCAACGAATTGCGCGTCGCTTCGGCCTGCACGTTGAAGCCGAGGATATCCTTGAAATCGGTCAGTCCGTTATTGCCGCCGAAGCCGAAATTGTTGCGGAAAAAACCGAGCAGCAGCGCGTAGGTCATCGCTTGCGTGATGATCGAGAGATAGACGCCGGTGACGCGGGTGCGGAACGCAAACCAGCCGAAGACGAAGGCGAGCGCGCCCGGCACCAGCACGATCATCAGCGCCGCGTAGGCAAAGTGCTGGAAGCCGTACCAGTAGACCGGCAGCTCCGGCCAGTTCAGGAACACCATGAAGTCCGGCAAAATCGGGTTGGCGTAAACGCCGCGGGTGCCGATCTGCCGCATCAGGTACATGCCCATGGCGTAGCCGCCGAGCGCGAAGAAGGCGCCGTGGCCGAGCGAGAGAATGCCGACATAGCCCCAGATCAGGTCGATCGACAGCGCGAGAATTCCGTAGCAGACGTATTTGCCGAACAGCGCCACGAGATAGGTGGACACGTGCAGACCCGAACTCGCCGGCACAAGAAGATTGAGCACCGGAATGGCGATGGCGAAGGCGGCGAGCAGCACGAGAAAGATGACGGCGCCCTTGTCGAGGATGCGAATGAGCGAGAACGCCTTCATGCTTCGATCGCCCTGCCCTTGAGCGCGAACATGCCGCGCGGGCGCTTCTGGATGAACAGGATGATGAAGACCAGGATGGCGATCTTGGCGAGCACCGCGCCGGCGAAGGGTTCGAGGAACTTGTTGGCGATGCCCAGCGTCAGCGCGCCGACCAGCGTGCCCCAGAGATTGCCGACGCCGCCGAACACCACGACCATGAAGCTGTCGATGATGTAGCCCTGTCCGAGATTGGGGCTGACGTTGTCGATCTGCGACAGCGCCACGCCGGCGATGCCGGCGATGCCGGAGCCAAGCCCGAAGGTGAGCGCATCGATCCGCGCGGTGCGGATGCCGACCGCCGCCGCCATGCGCCGGTTTTGCGTCACCGCGCGCATTTCGAGGCCCAGCCGGGTGAAGCGCAACATGCCGAGCAGCGCGACGAAGACGATCGCGGTAAAGACGATGATCCACAGCCGGTTATAGGTGATGAGGATGCCGCCGAGATCGAAGGCGCCGCTCATCCAGGCCGGATTGCCCACTTCCTTGTTGGTCGGGCCGAACGCCGAGCGCACCGCCTGCTGCAGAATAAGCGACAGGCCCCAGGTGGCGAGCAGCGTTTCCAGCGGCCGGCCGTAGAGGAAGCGGATGACCGTGCGCTCGATCAGGATGCCGACCGCGGCGGAGACAATGAAGGCAAGCGGAAGCGCGATGGCCAGCGAATAGTCGAACAGCGCCGGATTTTTCGTGCGGATCAGTTCCTGCACCACGAAGGTGACATAGGCGCCGATCATGACCATTTCGCCGTGCGCCATGTTGATGACGCCCATGACGCCGAAGGTGATGGCGAGGCCGATTGCCGCCAGCAGCAGAACCGAGCCGAGCGAGAGCCCGTACCAGAGGTTCTGCACGGTGTTCCAGATCGCCAGAATACGCTGAATCTTGCTGCTCGCCGCGGCCGCGGCCGCGCGCACATCGGCGGGCGAATTGGGCGGCAGGCCGTCGAGCAGCGCCTGTGAATCCTGGTCGCCACGACTGCCGATTACGGCAATGGCGGCGATTTTGTCGGCGGCGCTGCTGTCGGCTTGCGAAAGGACGATTGCGGCGCGCGCCTCGTTCATTGCCTTTTTCACGCGCGCATTTGTTTCGGCGGTGAGCGCCTTGTCCAAAGCAGGCAGCGCGGCCTCGTCGCGGGACTTGAACACGGCCTGGGCAGCGTCGTAGCGGCGGCCGGAGTCTTGCGACATCAAAGTGAGACTGCCGACGGCGGCGTCGAGCAGGCCGCGCACCCGATTATTGAGACGAACGTCGTCGAGATCGTCAGGGGCCGCGCCTTCGCGCCGGCTTGCCGGTCGCGGCGTCGAGCAGCTTGCCGTCCTTGGTCTTGATGAAAACCTTCTTGTCCTTGGCGGAAAACATCAGCCGCCCGTCCTGCAGCGCCTCGACCACCGGCGCGGCCAAAGGACTACCGCTCGCGGCAACGGCGTTGATCGCGTCGATCGTGTCGCTGAATTCGTCGGTAGTGAAGCCCGCGAGCGCGTCTTCGTAAGGGCCGGCATGGGCAAGGCCGGCGCCGATCACGAACAAACCGAGGGCGAATACGAACGCTATGATGCGGTCGTAAGTAACACGCATTGCAATCGATCCCGGCGCCAAGTTTGAGGTATGGAGGCGGCGGCTCAGCCCGCCGCCTCCGTTGCAAATCACGGCAGCGTCAGGACGCCCCGCCGCACTTCTTGGTGATCGTATTGTAGTTGCCGCACTTCAGCTTGACCCAATCGGACACCAGATCTTTGGACCCGGGCAGATAGGGTGACCAGGCCGCGCCCGGCACCAGATCTTTGGTCTTCCACACCACGTCGAACTGGCCGTCGGCGCGGATTTCACCGATAAAGACCGGCTTGGTGATGTGATGGTTCGGCAGCATCTTGGAAACGCCGCCGGTCAAATTGGCCTGCTCGATGCCGGGCAGCGCGTCGATGACCTTGTCGGCGTCGGTCGACTTCGCCTTCTCGACCGCCTTCACCCACATGTTGAAGCCGATGTAGTGCGCTTCCATCGGATCATTGGTGGTGCGCTTCGGGTTCTTGGTGAACTCGTGCCATTCCTTGATGAAGGCCGCGTTCGCCGGGGTCTTGATCGACTCGAAGTAGTTCCAGGCGGCGAGATGGCCAAGCAGCGGCTTGGTGTCGAGGCCGGCGAGTTCTTCTTCGCCGACCGAGAACGCCACGACCGGAATGTCGGTCGCCTTGATGCCCTGGTTGCCCAGCTCTTTGTAGAACGGCACGTTGGCGTCACCGTTGATGGTCGAGACCACCGCGGTCTTCTTGCCGGCCGAGCCGAACTTCTTGATGTCCGACACGATCGGTCTGCCAGTCACTATGACCAAACGGCGTGTAGTTGATCATGATGTCTTCCTGCGCGACGCCCTTCTGCTTCAGGTACGCCTCGAGGATCTTGTTGGTGGTGCGCGGATAGACGTAGTCGGTGCCCGCAAGCACCCAGCGCTTCACCGAGCCGCCATCCTTGCTCATCAGGTAGTCGACGGCAGGGATCGCCTGCTGGTTCGGCGCGGCGCCGGTGTAGAACACGTTGCGCTCGCTCTCCTCGCCCTCGTACTGGACGGGATAGAAGAGGATCGAGTTGAGTTCCTTGAATACCGGCAGCACCGACTTGCGCGACACCGAGGTCCAGCAGCCGAACACGACGGCAACCTTGTCCTTCGAGATCAGTTCGCGCGCCTTTTCGGCGAACAGCGGCCAGTTCGACGCCGGGTCGACGACCACGGCCTCGAGCTTCTTGCCGAGCAGACCACCCTTCTTGTTCTGCTCGTCGATGAGCATGAGCATCACGTCTTTCAGCGTCGTTTCGCTGATCGCCATGGTGCCGGAGAGCGAATGGAGAATGCCGATCTTGATCGTGTCCGCGGCCTTGGCGGGCTGCGCCGCCGCCGTGGCCACGAGAGCCAATCCCGCCGCCGCGGAGAGCCACCGGCGGGCACTCGGTCGCGACGCGACCGCTTGAATCTTTTTGAGCATGAGCGAAGTCCCCTGAGTTTGACGCGCGCGATTGGTCCCGGCGACTTTTCCGCGCGGAACGAAGTTCGCAAGGGCTGTGCCAAGGCGTCTGATTGCCGCTAAGCCTTTGATTTACCGTCTGTATAGCCTGCGGGCGATGCCCTGCCTCTTTTAGGGCCGGCGCCCATGGCTAAAAAATAGGCAATTTTGGCTCTTTATTCGCCAGTGGTGCCACCGGAAAGATGGCTACCACAGCTCGTCAAAACCGAGTTTGCGCGGCGTCACGCCTTGCTGCGCCGCGTAAAATGCCAGCAGCTCAAGGCAAGGCCTGTTGGCCTCTCTGCCGAACGGCGCCGGATCCGGATCGCCCGCTACGGGCATGCCGGCCGCGGCCCGCCCGGCTTCGAGCAACCGGTACAGTTCGGCGACGGCTTGCGGCTTTTCCCGCACCAGTCCGTCGGTGACCACGACCATGTGGTTGACCGGGATCAGCCCGTGCTTGGTGTACCAGCGCTTCGCCGCTGCTGCGGGATCGGGGATGACGCTTTGCAGCGCCGCGTTGTCCGGCATCGCCGCCCCATAGATCGCAGCATCGAGTTCGCCGTCGACCAGCATTTGCGTGATGTCCTGATCGGGCCGGGCGCGAATGACACCGGGCGGGTCTTTGGCTTCGGCGACGTGCCCATCCTCAAAGGTGACCCACTGCACGCGGTGCATATCGATGCCGTAGTCGTTTTCCAGAATTCCGCGGATCCAGACCCCCGTGGTCTGGCTGTAGGAACGCACGCCGATGCGCTTGCCGGGGAGGTCCACCGGCGCGATTTTTCCGCGCGCGGCGTTGAACAGCATGGTGTGGTGCTGAAACCGCGCCAGCATCGCCGCCGGCAGCAGGATCAGGCCTTTTTTATAGGCTTTGGCCTGGAGGTACGTGACCAGCGCCATTTCACTCGCGTCAAAGGCGTGCTCCCGCACCATCGGCTTGAACGCCTTGTGCATGGGTTTCACATCGACAAAATCGAGTTTCAGCGATGGCGACGTGATCTCTCCGCGCTTGAGCGGCAGCGTGTGCGGGTAATCGCCGATGGCGACACGGAGCGTGGTGACGTCGTTCATAGGGCAGAATTTTTGCGCTGCGGCATCGTTTTCTTCGTTGGCCTTGACCGGCCCGTGACCGTGCTAGTTTAAACATCGCGCCAGAAAAAGGGAGTTGCCGTTTCCATGCCGGAACAAAAGAGCGGATTGGTCGTCACCGCCCATCCCGGCGATTTCGTCTGGCGTGCCGGCGGCGCCATCGCGCTGCACGCCAAGCGTGGCTACAAGGTCAAGATCGTCTGCATGTCCTTCGGCGAGCGCGGCGAAAGCCAGTTCGCCTGGAAGGAAGCCGGCGCCACGCTGGCGAAGGTAAAAGCCGGCCGCAAAGACGAGGCCGAGCGCGCCGCCGCGCTGCTCGGCGCCGAAATCGAGTTCTTCGACGCCGGCGATTACCCGCTGCGGCTGACCGAGGCGCATTTCGACCGCATGGTCGATATCTACCGGGAAACCAACCCGTCCTTCGTGCTCACGCACGCGCTGGAAGATCCGTACAATTTCGACCACCCCAACGCCGCACATTTCGCGCAGGAGACCCGCGTGGTGGCGCAGGCCATGGGCCACAAGCCCGGCGCCAAATACACCTACTCGGCGCCGCCGGTTTACCTATTCGAGCCGCACCAGCCGGAGATGTGCAACTACAAGCCCGACCTCATTTTGAAGATCGATGAGGTCTGGGAACAGAAATACAAGGCGTTCCAGATCCTCGCCGCGCAAAAGCACCTGTGGGCCTATTACGAGCGTGTCGCGCTCAACCGCGGCATCCAGGGCTCGCGCAACACCGGCGTGCCGATGACTTACGGCGAGGCCTATCAGACATTGTTCCCGCGCGTGACAGAAACGCTCGGCTGAGTTCGGAGGAACAGAAGAAATGAAACCCGTCGTGGTCCGCAACATCAAACGCGCCGATGGCAACGCCATCGGCACACTCGCCGCGCTCGGCGTCTCGACAACGCATGAAGCGCTTGGCCGCAGCGGCCTGATGAAGCCCTACATGCGTCCGATCTGGCCCGGCGCCGCGATCGGCGGTCCGGCGGTCACCGTGCTGGCGCAGCCCGGCGACAACTGGATGATCCACGTCGCCATCGAGCAATGTCAAAAAGGCGACGTGCTGGTGGTCGGCTGCACGGCCGACAACACCGACGGCATGTTCGGCGAATTGCTGGCGACCGCGATGGTCGCGCGCGGCGTCATCGGCCTCGTCCTCGACGCCGGCTGCCGCGACATCAAGCCGCTGACCGAGATGGGCTTCCCGGTATGGTCGAAGGCGATCTCGGCCAAGGGCACGGTGAAGGCAACGCTCGGCGCGGTGAACATTCCGGTGGTCTGCGCCGGCGTCAATGTCGAGCCGGGCGATGTGGTGGTGGCGGACGACGACGGCGTCGTCGTCGTGCCGAAAAAGCTCGCGGCCGAGACGGCGCAGAAAGCGCAAAAGCGCCACGACGACGAGGACGGCAAGCGCAAGCAACTCGCCGCCGGCGTGCTCGGCCTCGACATGTACAAGATGCGCGAGCCGCTGGCGAAAGCGGGACTGATCTACGTCGACAACCCGGAAGATGTCTGACGGGTTCGACGTCGTCGTTGTCGGCTGCGGCATCGCGGGCTTGTCGGCTGCGGCGACGGCGTTGCAGGCGGGTGCACGCGTCGCCATCCTCGAGCGCTCCATCAAGGAAGAGCGCGGCGGCAACACGCGCTGGACCGAAGCGCTCTTGCGTATGAAAAGCGACACGGAAGTCTCCGACGACTTCGAGACGCATTTTTCCGCCAACGCCGGGCATTATCTCGATCCGGAACTGATCGCTGAAACCGCGCGCGACTGGGAGAATTGGTCGGGGATCGTGAAGACGCTTGGCTTTACCGACCCCGACGTGATTACGACATTTGCCTCCTCGGCCGGGCCGACGGTGGCCTGGCTGAAAAGCTTCGGCGTCAAATTCGATTTTCTGCCGACCTATTTCATCACCGCCTGCCAGCCGCGCATGGCGCCGATCGGCGGCGGACTGGCGCTGGTCGAGGCGCTCGCCGGATGGTGCGAGAAAAACGGCGCGCAATTTTTCTACCAAACCACCGCACGCGAGTTGACGCAGGACAGCGATGGCGCGGTCGTCGGCTTGCGCGGCTTTTCAGCTGGCCACAAGCCGATCGAACTGCGCGCAAGGGCGGTGGTGCTCGCCAGTGGCGGCTTCGAGGGCAATCCGGAAATGCTCACGCATTATCTCGGGCCTCGCGCCCGCTACATCCGGCCGGTCGCGCGCGGCGGCTATTACAACAAGGGCGAGGGCATCCGCATGGCGCTCTCGATCGGCGCCGCGCCCTGCGGCGACTACGGCAGTTTCCACGCCGAGCCGCTCGATCCGCGTTCCGGCGCCACCGAACCGGTGATCATGGTTTTCAACTACGGCATCCTGGTCAACAGACTGGGCCACCGCTTCGTCAACGAGGCGCCGGCGACGGTCGATGCCACCTACGAGGCGATCACGCGAATCATTTACGAGCAGCCGGACGGCATCGCCTACTGCATCCTCGATGCAAAAATCGACGATGTGCCCAACTGGAAACGCTCCGTGCGCAGCGACCAGCCGGCAGTCGCGGCCGGCTCGCTGCCCGAACTCGCAGAAAAGCTCGGGATCGACGCGCACGAACTCGCCGCAACGGTCGAGGCGTATAATGCCGCCTGCCAGACCGGCACCTTCAAGCCCCTCGAACTCGATGCCCTGGCAACAAGTCCCGGCTATGCGCCGCGCAAGACCAATTGGGCGCGGAGGATTGAGAAGCCGCCGTTCCTCGCTTTCCCCATCATCTGCGGCAACTGCTTCACTTTCGGCGGCCTCAAGATCGATACCGCGGCGCGGGTGCTCAACAGCGACGGCGGCATCATCCGCGGGCTTTATGCCGCCGGCGAGACCATCGGCCTTTATTACGGCACCTATGCCGGCGCCACCTCGGTGCTGCGCGGCGCAGTCTTCGGGCGCATCGCCGGCGCACACGCCGCAGCCAAAGCCTCCTGACCTCCCCTCGCCGCGCGGCGACAAAACCGCTAGGCTTTGCAGGCGCAGTTGTCGCCATGACGGGGAAGCAGATGCAGCAGCGAATTGCAGCGATTTTTGCCGTGGCGCTGTTCGCCGTGCCGATGTCCGCAGGCCTTACGGCGCCGCTGGAGAAGCCGAAAACCGTCGGTGCCCAGGTTTTTCTCGGCCCGACGGTCATCGGCCCCAATTACAAGGTGAAGCCGCAGGCCCGTAGCGACGGCATGATGCGCCTGTTCACAGTCGAGACGCCTTACGGCGAATTCCAGTTCGACGGCGTCGAATTTACCAAGATGCGGCTGCGCGAACTCGACGCGGTTGCCGCGCTGGAAAAAATGTCACAATCCGACCGCTTCATGAACGCGCTTGGCCGCGCCGCGTTCGCGCCGGTGAAATTCGGCGCCGACCTCATCACCAACCCCGTCGATACCATCAACCGCTCGATGAGCGGCGTCGCCAACATGTTCGACCGCGTCGGCGCCGGCATCGCCAATAGCCGCGCCGACCGCGACAACCTGGTCGAGAGCCTGCTTGGCGTCAGCGATACGCAGCGCGAGCTGGCTGTGGAGCTGGGCGTCGATCCGTACACGGACTTTCCCCCGCTCGCCACCCGGCTCAAGCAGATGGCCGGCGCCATGGCCAGCGGCGGCTTGCCGGTCAAAGCCGGCCTCGCCCTGATCCCGGGCGGCGCCGGCATTGCGGTGTCGTCGGTCTCCAATGTCGACAACGCCAAGGACAGCCTGCGCAGCAAGTCGCCGGCGCAGATCGTCGCCGAAACGCGCGGCCACCTGCAGAAGCTTGAAGTTCCCGACAGTACGATCGACCGGCTGGTGGAAAACCGCAATTACACGCCCGCCGACCTCCTGATCATGTCGCGAGCGCTCCTGCAAATCGGGGCGCAGGACACCGTCGTTTTCGTCGACGACGCGGCCAAGGCGAATACGCGCGACGTCGCCTTCTACCAGCGCCGCGTGGCCGAACTGATGGCGGCGCGCAACGGCGCGCTGGGCGGCCTCGCGTCCTTTACCGCGGCAGCCGGACACGTGGTGAATATCTCGCGCAATGGCGCCGTCGTCGCGGTTTATCCTTTGGACGACATCGCGTGGACCGAACTCCTGCGCCGCGCCTTCGTGGCCACGAGCGCGCAGTTGCGAAACGATAGTCCGGGCGGCCGCTGGAACTTCGCCACCACCGGCGCGGTGTCACCGATGGCGGCTGAACAAATAAAGAAGCTCGGCTGGAAAATCGTCCAGATCAAGCCGCTGCCATGAACGAACGCCGCTAGCTGGCAAGCTTGATCCCGGGGTGGAATTTAAACGCCGCGACCAGGCCAAGCACGATCATGATCATCAGCGCCGCGGCCTGGGCAATCATGAATTGCGTGTTTTGCGGCTCGGAAAACGGCGGTCCGACCTGCGGCGCCAGCGGATTCAAGAATGTGACCTTCTGGAACGACTGCACGATCAGCACGAAGATATTGAACCAGAGCGCGGCTGCGGCGGTAAGAACGTAGATCCAGCGCCAGCTTCGATCGAGGTGCCGGGCATACAGGGCGAAACAGGCAACCGCGAGAATGAGCAGCGAAATCGCGCCGACCCCCAGCGCCGGCGTAAAGCCCTTGATCGGAAACAGGAAGCCGGTGGCGCTGGTAAGGATCGTTGTGAACAGAAACAGCGCGGTCAACGCGGGCATGCGGTTCGAGCCGAGCATGCCGATGACGACGACGATGCCGCTGGCAATGGCCACCAGGCTGATGATGACATGAACCGTCGTGAAAACGGCGAGCGACATTCCCAGAACCATGTGACACTCCCTTAGCCCTGACGCGGGCGAAACTTACGCCGCGGCGGAAGGCCTCGCCACTCATTATCGATCACTTTTTTTGCCAGACCTGACATCGGCAATGTCAGACCTCCGGCGCCGCAACGAACAGCCGGCGCGCGCCGCGCATGTCGAGAAACAGCCCGGCCGGCGTGCGCGTAAGGCGCAGGACCACGGTATCGCAATGCGCGCAGCGAAATACCGCGCCCATCGTCGGCGCATAAACGCGGATCTCGCCGATTGCGGCCACCGCGCCGCAGCCGCTGCATGTAATTTCCGCCGCCGTCACATCGAGCGCGAACAATTCACTCAATAGCCCGCCTTCGGCATTGCCATCGAGCGGCACGGCGCCGTTTCGTTGTTTCTCCATCATGGTCATGTCCCCGTTGGTCCGAAGCGCTCGGTTTTGATGAGCTTGGGCTCGTGTCCGATGTCGCGCAGCGTACCCGCGGCGGCCTCCACCAGCGGCGTCGGGCCACAGACGAAAATGCGCGGCCGGGCCGCGACGGCAAAGCCGACGCCTTCCAGCATGGCGCGGTCAATGCGGCGGGAAAAACCGTCCCAGCCCGCCGGCTGCTGTCTGGTCAGAGTATGCACGATGTTGACGCCGCCCTTGCCGGCCAGCCGTTCGAGCTCAGCGCGGTAGATGATGTCGTCATAGCTGCGGGAGGAATAGAGCAAGGTCGCCGGGATCTCGCTGTTCACGGCGGCGCGATGGCGCAACATGGCCATCAAAGGTACGACGCCGGAGCCGCCGCCGACCAGAAACAGCGGCCCGTCGAGTGTGGCGCTCCAGACGAAATATCCGCCGATCGGCCCTCGCAATTCAAAGCGGTCGCCAACGCGCACTTCGCCGGCAAGATAAGGCGACACTTCGCCCTCGGCGATGCGCTCGATGGACAAAGTGAGGCCTCTGGATTCCGGCGCCGAAGCGATCGAATAGCTGCGCTGCGCCCGGTAGCCGTCCTCCCCGGTCAGGCGCACATCGACGTGCTGGCCGGCGCGGTGGCCGGGCCAATCGGGCACATCCAGTATTAGGCTGCGCACGCGCGCGGTTTCCTCGACCACCTCGCGCACGGTCGCGGTCATCCATTGCAGGCGCGGCGTCGGCGGTCTCGACGGCGTATTTTGCTCAATCACCGTCATAGCGCTGCTCGCGCCAGGGATCGCCGTAGCTGTGATAGCCGAGTTCTTCCCAGAAGCCGCGCCGGTCGTGATCGAGGAACTGCAGCTTGCGCACCCATTTCGCGCTTTTCCAGAAGTAAAGGTGCGGCACCAGAAGGCGCGCCGGGCCGCCGTGCTCGGGGGCGAGCGGCTCGCCCTCGTAATGCGTGGCGATCATCGCCTTGCCGCCGAGCAGGTCTTCCGAGGGAAGATTGGTCGTGTATCCCCCGTCGCAGTGAGCAAGCACGTACGGACCCGGAGGATCGCTTATTCCGGCGGCTTCTAGGAGCGTGTCGATCGAGACGCCACGCCAGTTTGTGTCGAGTTTCGACCAGGTGGTGACGCAATGGATATCCACCATCACCTCGCTCCGCCCCAACGCCTCGAATTCGTTCCAGCTCCATTCGCCGATCGGCGATTGGCCGTCGTCCAGCGAGAACTTCCACGTGGTAAGGTCGACTTCCGGCGTCGGCCCAGCCGAAAGCACCGGAAAATCGGACACCAGATGCTGGCCCGGCGGGATGCGGGAGCTTTGCCCACCGCGGCCGCGCCCACGAAACCCGCGTGAAATTGGTGGATCACTCATGACACTTAGCCCCGAAAGGCGGACAACCTTAATAGCCGGTCAGTGGTCCGCCCGACTCCACGGCGCCAGACGGCGCTCGACCCATTTCAACGCCGCGGTCAGCGACACGCCGAGAATCATTAGAACGATGACCGGAACAAACGTCTTGTCCATCTCGAAGACATTCGCGTAGCGAGTGATCATGAAGCCGAGGCCGGAAATAGTGGTGTAGAACTCGGCGATGATCATGCCGACCAGCCCGCGGCCGATGGCCAGCCGCACGCCGGCCGCGATGTAGGGCACGGCAAAGGGCAACAGCACATCCTGCCACATTCGCCACTCGTTGGAGCGGAACGAGCGTGCGACCTCGATCATGTTTTTGTCGCATTCGCGTACGCCTTGGTAGGTGTTGATCAGGATCGGAAACACCGCGAACAAGAACACGACGATGATCTTGGCCTTGAGATAGATGCCGAACCACAGCACCAGCAGCGGCACCAACGCTACCAACGGCGTCGCATAGAAAGCATTGATCGGCAGATCGAGCGCCCAGTCGAGCCAGCGCACGCGCGCCATCAGCACCGCCAACGGAATGCCTACCACGATGGCAAAGAACAGGCCGTAGAACATGACCTCGAGGCTTTGCGCCAGATAATACGGCAATTCGCCCGAGACGGTCAGTTCATAGAAGGCGACGGCGATCTTGGACGGGTAAGAAAAAAAGATTGGATTGACAAACGGCCCGGTGATTTCCCAGACGATCAGGATCAGCGCGACAAAGCCGTAGCGGAACAGCGCCTTGCGCTCCCACAACGGCGCCTTTTTGACGGCCGTCTCGGGCAGCGGTTTGACGGCGACCGCGCCGGCATGGACTTCATTGACGACGCTCAATCAGCACCCTCCTCGGAGCATTCAACCGCTAGAAAGCCGCTGTCGGACATACCGGGCCTTTCCACTCGCCCAATTGGTCGATCGCCTTTTTGCCGAACTGCAAATCGACGAGATCTTCGTACTTCGGTGTCTTGCCTTCCTTGATGTTGCCGACCTTGGTCATCAAATCGGCGGTGAAGGTGTAGCGTTCGGGGCCGAGCCCGGTGTTAGCATCCCAGATACAGTTCTTCACCATGAAGTCGTAGGTGTCCGAGATGATCTTTTCTGGATAGCCGGTGAACTTGACCAGGATCGGCATGACCTTGGCCTTATCGGTATACATGACGCGCACTGCCTCGATATTGGCCTTGACGAAGGCTTCCAGTGCCGCGGGCTTGTCGGCGATCGTCTTCTCTGTCGCCACAGCAGGCGTGTAGAGCGTCTTCGGCTGCACGTCCCACATGCGGGCGACGGCGTGCAGCGTCGGCACCTTGCTCTTGGCCAGCATCTCCTGTTCAACGTGGAGGATCGCGGTATCGACCTGGTCCGCGACCAGAGCCGGCACGTCTTCGCTGGCGATGGTGACAAAGTTGACGTCTTTGGGATCAATGTTAGCCGCCTTCAGCACGCTACGGCTGAGCAAATCGGCAAAACCGCCGGGCTGCTGGATGCCGATGCGCTTTCCTTTAAGGTCGGTCATGTCCTTGACGTTGTCGCGGACAATCATCGAGGCTTCGAATTTATTCGAGTTGGCGACGATGACCTTGACCGCGGCACCATTGGAGCGGCCGATGATGGTTACCGCCCCCGGCGACATGCCGACGTCGATGTTACCGGCAAGCATGGCGCGGAACACCTTGACGCCGTCCTCAAGCTGAACGGTTTCGACGTCGACCCCATATTTCTTGTAGAGACCGAGCTCTCGCGCCACGATTACCGGCATGTGCACAACGTTGGGCGGCGTCGTCGGCAGGCCGACGACCAATTTGTTGACTTGTGCGTTGCTCACGTCTGGCGCGGCCAGCGTGATCGCGGTAAGTCCGGCAATTATCGCGAAAGTCTTTCGCATGGCATCCTCCCATAAGTTTCTTGTGTCGGCCGCTGCCGCGCCGATCCGCGTGCGACGTTTCCGGTTATGGCGGTATTGTGCCCGATCACACCCCCAAAAACAACGATAGGACCGGCGTGGTCCCCGAGGGCTCGCTCCGATTTCAGCTTTGACGACCGACCGGCGGCCATGCCTTTATAGCAGCCGCAAACGTACCAACGAGTGAAGACCTTGCACCCCGAACCGAACCTCGACATCGCCCACCTCGGGCATCTCGAACTGCTGACGCCGACCTTCGACAAGAGCGCGCGCTTTTTCATCGACGTGATGGGCATGACCCAGAGCGGCGAAAAAGGCGATAGTATTTTCCTGCGCGGCTATGACGACTACGAACGCTATTCGCTCAAGCTTACCGCGTCGAAATCAAACGGTATGGGGCACGTCGCCTACCGCACGCGCTCGGAACAGGCCCTCGACCGCCGCGCCATGGCGCTGAAGGGCTCCGGTTACGACGTCGGCTGGCACGATGGCGATCTAGGCCAGGGCAAGACATTTGTCTGCAAGGATCCCGACGGTCACGTCATCGAGCTCTATTACGACACCGAATGGTATGACCCGCCGGCGGACCAAAAACCGGCGCTGAAGAACCAGGCGCAACGTTTCCCCGGGCGCGGCTGCAACGTGCGGCGCATCGATCACTGGAACGGGCTTGCCGCCGATATTTCCGGCTGCCGCAAATTCTTCGAGGATTATCTCGGCTTCCGTCTCACCGAGCGCATCGTCATGAACGACGGCAGTGAGGCCGGCATCTGGCTGACCGCGACCAACAAATCCTACGACTTCGCCTATACCCGCGACCATACCGGCATCAAGGGCCGCTTCCATCACGTCACCTACGCGCTTAATTCGCGCGAGGAAGTTCTGCTTGCTGCCGATATTTTTCTTGAGAACGGGGTGTTCATCGAAACCGGGCCGCACAAGCACGCGATTCAGCAGACTTTCTTTCTCTATGTCTACGAACCCGGCGGCAACCGCGTCGAGGTGGCGAACGCAGGCGCCCACCTTGTCCTCGCGCCGGACTGGAAACCGATCACCTGGACCGAGGAGGAGCGCAAGAAGGGTCAGGCATGGGGCCTGAAGACCATCGAGTCGTTCCACACTCACGGCACGCCGGTGGTCAAGGCTGCGCACAAATGAGCCCATTGCCCGCGCCATGAACCGCCGCAATACACCGCGCATTTCCTTCATTGGCTTCGGTGAGGCCGGGCAAGCGATTGCCTCAGGGCTGCGCGAGGTCGGCATCGAGCGCATTGCGGCCTGGGACATTCTCTTCGCGCAACGAGAAGGCGACCAGCTGCGCGCGGCCGGGGAGGCAATTGGCGTGCGCCTGGCGAATTCGGCTGCCGACGCGGTACGCGAAACCGACGTGATCATCGCCGCAGTGACTGCGGCATCGAGCATTGAGGCGGCGCGCTCGGTACGACCGCATCTTTCTAGAAATCCGTATTATCTCGACATCAACTCGGTCTCGCCCGGTCGCAAGCAGGAGACCGAACGCCTGCTCGGCGAAGCGGCGCGCTATGTCGATGTGGCGGTGATCGCGGCCATCCATCCGGCGCTGCACCGGACGCCGATGCTTACCGCGGGCCCGCATGCCAAGACGATTGCGCCGCTGCTGGCTGAACTCGACATGCGCGCTTCGATCGTCGGCCCGCAAACCGGCGCCGCGGCGGCGATCAAGATGATCCGTAGCGTCCTGATCAAAGGCATCGAGGCCCTGACGCTCGAATGCTTTCTTGCCGCGGCCCGCGCCGGCGTCCTGGACGAAGTCACCGCATCGCTGAAGAACAATTATGCCGGCGTCGATTGGGCGAAGATGTCGGAATACAATCTGGAGCGCATGGCAAGCCACGGCGAGCGCCGCGCTGCGGAGATGGAGGAGTCGGCAGCTACGCTGCGCCAACTCGACATCGAGCCTGTAATGGTCGACGCAACCGTCACACGCCAGCGCGAAATGGGGACTATGGGCAAGTCGGAGGCGGTGCGCGCCAGCCTCGACAAAGGCCGCCCCGCCATCCTCGCGGCAATCAGTGAGACGGCGAAGAACCGCAACTAGAGCATTCCAAAACAGAACCGGACCGCCGTGTTGCGGCGGCCCGTGCTTTTTTGACGTCAGTTATTTCTTGTTCGGCGGAATCTGAAGAAACTCGGCAAGCTGTTCCTTGGTAAGCGGCTGCTCGAGGAATTTCAGCTTCACTGCGTCGTGAATGGCGCCCTCGAGGTCGGCCATGGAGTCGCTTTGCATGGTCGGCTTCGGATAAAAATTCTCCACTGTCGTATCGATCAGGTCGAGTGGCCGCTTGACCTTATCGGCATACATCTGCTTCGCCTTCGGATCGGAATACATCCAATCGACGGAGTCGCGATAGGCCTGTGCGAACCGCATGATGGCGTCGTGCTTGGTCTTGAGCGCGTTGGCGTTGACGATGACGACGCGTACGGTCTGCCCGCGCAGCGAGGGCACATCGCTGCCACGCGCGACCACGCGGATTTTTCCTTCCTTCTGCTCTTGCAGACCGAGCGGCGGTGATGACCAGCCGATATCGACCTGCCCCGACATCACGGCGGTCAGCGTTCCCGGCGGGCCGCCCGTCGGGGTTGGCTTGGCCTTGACGCCGAGTTCCTGCACGAAAGCAATGACAATGTTGTTGGTGCTTGAGCCGTTGGTCGAATAGGCGATGGTATTGCTTTCGGTGGCGTCCTTGAGGGTTTTGATCGGCGAATCCGCCTTCACATACCAAAACATGTCGCCGGTGCCGGTATAGGCCGGCAACAGGACGCGCACCGGCGCGCCCTTGGCGAACGCACGCATGACGCCGGCGACGCCGACGCCAGTGCCGAGGTCGGCAGAACCCGAGATCACCGCCTGAATGGTTTCACCAGCGCCTTGCGTGCCCACGTTTTCGAGTACCAGGCCGTGCTTCTTGAAGATGCCGGCATCTTGGCCGAGCGTCGGCGCCTGGTTTTCCCAGTTGTTGATCTGTCCGATAGCGACCTTGAGCGTGTCCTCGGCGAACGCGGAGCCAACGCCAAGCGCAAACGGCGCGATCAGTGTGAGCGCACCGACGAGTGTCCTGAATGTCTTCATCCTGTTCCTCCCTGGCGTTTTTTGTCGTTGGGCGCCATTCAACACCGAGTTCTGCTTACGGGAAAGCCCAATTTGTCAGCGGCGCCGTCGCTTGGCACGGCGCGGCTTGGCCGCAGCAGATCGCGCCTTGCTCTTTTTCACTTGGGGAACGCCCCCCGCTTTCATCACCCGCATCGACCAGTATTCCCACGACCGCGTCAGCCCCGTGGTCTTGCCGCTGATTTGCCCGGCCAATTCGGTCTCACCAGGAGACAGCGACGCGACGGCACCGCCGACCGTGAGAGCCTGCACCTGATATTCGGCATTGCGGGCGGAAAAGACGCAGCGGAACACACAATCCTTGACGCTGGTGCCGGCGACAGTGACGCCGTGCCGCTTCATCAGCACCATGAAGCCTTTGCCAAGCGCGCGGGCGAGCGAGGCGCCCTCCTCGGGCCTGACCACCAGCATGTTGGTGTCGCCGAATTCGTCGCGTTGATCCCAGAACGGCGGCTTGATGCCGCCAACCGCCCCCAGATGAAAAACCGGCACGTAGTCCGTTCCGGTGGCAAGCAGCGGCATAAAGGCCGGGCAATGATGATGGCACACTGACATCACTTCGGGCCGCGCTTTGTAGATTTCGCCGTGGATTACGCGTTCGGAATATTGCGTTACGCCCGGATCGCGTAACGGCTGCGAATTGAGATCGTATTCAATGAAGTCGTCCGCCGTCACCAGCTCCGGCGCGCGTGAGCGCGACAGGAAGTAACGGTTGGGCTTGTCGGGATGACGCACGCTGACGTGGCCGAAGGCGTCGATGATGCCTTCGTTGGCAACGATGTGGTTGGCGAGCGCGAGCTCGGCGCGAACTTCCATAAGCGTGTTGGGCACGGGCATTTCCTCGTTACGATTTTGTCGTTCTCTTTGGCATTATAGAATATCGCTGCGCGCGCCAATCCGGGCCCGATCGACGATGCAAGCGGCGCCCTAAGCAGCCGCCGGCCGTCCCAATTTTGGATTCCACCCTTGGAAGCGGCCCGTCCAAGGCTATTTTGCCTCAAACGTCGCGGCGGGGCCCGAAATAGACCTTTACAAGCATGGTTAAAGGCGAAAAACTGCAGGTAGTGGCACCACTTATGAAGTAAATGGGGCGTATACCCATGAAGCATCTGTATAAGGCGTTCTACGGTGCCTTGCTTGTCCTTGGGCTGGCTGGCGTCGCACCGCAACCGGTTTTCGCGGGCGGCTACCATTGGGACTCGGTTTGTAATTGCCGGCGGCCGGACTCCGCATACAGCACCCGCCGCTACGTGCGCGAAGCGCCACGCGTGGTTACCCGTCAACGCGTCGTCGATCACACTCGCGTGGTTCGCAACACACGGCTCATCCAGGAAAACCGGCTCATCGTGCATGTACAGCCGGTGATCAACCGTGAGGTTGTAGTGCACCGACAGAATACGGTGGTGAGAAACATCACCTTGCACAAGGTGAACACCACGACGAGGTGGCAGCCGGAGGTGCGCAATGAGGTAGTGAACCGTTACGTCGGCGGTTCGGTGCGCTACGTCAACGAGTACCGCAACGTCCGCGGGGTGAACTGCAACTGTGGCGGCGGCTATCGTTATTCCGGCGATGAAGAAGTTTCCTACCGCAACTAGACTTCGCTTTCGAAATTGGTTTTTATTCGCTCACAGTTCGGCCCATTGCCGCAGCAAGTTGTGGTAGACCGAAGTCAGCTCGACGACCGAGGCGTGCTCGGGGTGATCGCGCCCGAGCCTGATGATCGCCATGTCGAGGTCGAACAGCAGCGAGCGGCGGCCATTGTCGCGCACCATGCTTTGCGTCCAGAAAAACGACGCAATGCGCGAACCGCGGGTGACCGGCGTGACGTGATGCAGCGAGGTCGCCGGGTAGACGATTAGGTCGCCGGCTGGCAGTTTCACGGCGTGGCTGCCATAAAGGTCTTCGACGACGAGTTCGCCGCCGTCATAGTCGTCGGGGCCGGAGATGAACAGAGTCGATGAGACGTCGGTGCGGATGCGCACGCCGCCGCCTGGAATACCGCGCACGGCGTTGTCGACATGAGCGCCGAAAGTCATGCCGGCGTCGTATCGATTAAATAGCGGCGGAAATACCTGCTTGGGCAGCACGGCGGACATGAACAAGTTGCTGCGGCCAAGCGCCTCGATGACCATGTTGCCGAGATCGCCCGCCTCCGCCGAATTCTCCGGAAGCTGAAGGTTGTTCTTGACCTGCGCCGACTGGTGCCCGGCGGTGACGCGGCCGTCGATCCACGCCGCCTTCTCCATGATCTCACGGCAGCGCGCGACCTGGGCGGCGTCGAGCACCTGCGGGATGTGGATCATCATTGCGCAGGCGCTACCATTTCGTCTTGACGGTCAACGCCACCGTGCGCCCGGCTCCGGGCACGGCCCAGTTGGTGTAGGCCAACTTGTAATAATATTTGTCCGTGAGATTGTAGATGTTGAGTTGCAACGACGTCTTGTCGTCGAACTTGTAGGCGGCCATGGCGTCGAAACGCCAATAGTCCGGCACCAGGGAACTCTGCGGCAGCGAAGTCGCCGAGGTCGGCAGGTCGCCGTAGACTTGGCCGACATAAAAGGCGCCGCCACCGACCTGAATTTTTGGCGCGACGTCGTAGGTCGACCACAACGAGAAACTGTTGGTCGGCGTGTTCATCGGCTCGGCGCCGAGTTGAACCGGGAT
Organism: uncultured Alphaproteobacteria bacterium; assembly: GCA_963738915.1. GTDB lineage: Bacteria > Pseudomonadota > Alphaproteobacteria > Rhizobiales > Xanthobacteraceae > Pseudolabrys. The sequence goes on along the minus strand of CAVTYO010000016.1, from coordinate 60,813 downwards.
CGAACTGCTGATGATGCGGGCGTGGATATAGGCGTAGCTCATCACGACCTGCCACGCCGCGGTGAGCCAGCCGGTGGCGCTGAACTCGAAACCGCGCGAGCGCAACACGCCGTCGAGGACGGTGACGCTCATATCGGTTGGATCCGGCACGCGCATGTTGCTTTTTTCGATCTCGAACGCCGCTGCGGCAAGACTGAGCCTGCCGTCGAGCACGTCAGCCTTGGCGCCGATTTCGGTGGTCACATTTTTTTCCGGCGGCAGATTGAACTGACTGATCGCGGTCGCCGGCGTGCTCACGCTGATGGTGAGATTGTCGGAACTCGGATTGAACGAGGTGCCGCGCATCACATAAAGGCTGGTATTCGGGATCGGGTGGAACACCACGCCGACGCGCCAGCTCAGCGGCGTGTTGGTGCTGGTCAGATCGTTCACCCCCGCGGCGGCGAGCGGCGCGACCTGATGAAACTGGAAATAGTCGTAACGCAAGCCGCCGAGCACTTCGAAATAGCGGTTCAGCTTGATCTGGTCGGCAATGTAGGCGCCAGCGGCAACGGAGTTTGCGGTTGTCAGTTGCGAGGCGGTCGGCGCCGTTTCGACGCCGCCGAAGCGGTAGGGATCGGGATCGAGGAGATTGGTCGACACCTGGCCGGCCCAGACGTTGCGCTGGAAGTCGCGCAGCTCGCGCTGGATGTCGAAGCCTGTGACCAGCGTGTGCTCCCAGCTCCAGGTGTTGAAGCGTGCTAGGAAATCGCTCTGGTTGGCGACGAGCGTGTTGTGAATCTGGACGCTGTTTCGATTTGGCGTCCAATTTGAGTTCAGGTTGGCGAGCAATGGGACGGCGGTGTTGGGCTCCGGAAACACATTGAGCTGATAGCGCAGTACGTCGGTGTAGCGCGTGGTGTTGGTGACTTTGAGATTGTTGTTGAACTCATGTTCGATCTTGGCCGTCGCCACGCTGGCGTCGACCCGCTCAGTATCCGGATTGGGGCTGCTGAGAATGCCGTACCAGGTGTCGCGCGACACCGGAACCGGCGAGCGCGGCAGCCCGTCGGCCGGATTGGTGAACGGCACGCCGTAATCGGGGATGTTCTTATCGTGCTGATAGATGTAGCTCAGCGTCGCCTTGGTCTTGTCGTCGAGCTGGAGCTTGACCGACGGCGAGATACCGAAGCGGTTCTGCTCGACGTGATCGCGGTCGACGATGTCGTAAAGCTGGCCCATGGTGATGAGCCGCGCCGAGACGTTCTCGTTGATCACGGCGTTGTTGTCCATGGTGACACGGCCGCCCGGGCCGGTATTGCCGGTCAACGCCAGTTCGTTGGCGTTGCGATCGAACGGCGTCTTGCTCACCAGGTTGATGACGCCGCCGGTCGAGCCGCGGCCGAACAGGAACGACGACGGACCCTTGTAGACTTCGATGCGGTCGGTGGCGAAATCGTCACGCGTGTACCAGCCGGGATCGCGCACGCCGTCGCGGAATACATCGCTCTGCGCTGAGAAGCCGCGGATATATGGCGTGTCGCCTTGGTTGCCGCCTTCGCCGGCACGGAAGCTGATGCCGGCGACGTTGCGCAGCGCATCCTTCACGTTGGTGGCGTTCTGGTCCTGGATCACCTGCTGCGGCACGACGTTGACCGTCTGCGGCGTATTGATGATTGGGATCGGCATGCGGGTGAGCGAGGGCTCGGACACCTGGTAGCCGCCGCCCTGATTACCGGTGACGTCGATAGTCGGCAGGCTCAAGCCTGAACTGCCGCCCTCTTGCGCTGACGCGGTTGAAGCCGTCACTAGGGAGGCAAAACTCACCGCCGTGCGCAGCAAGCCGCGGCTGGAGCTTTGCTCGGCACTTTGCTCGGGGATGGTCTTGGCGAACGCTTTGGCCGCAGGCGCCGGCAGTTTGGCAACATCGGATATCGGCGGCTTTTTACTTGCCGTGACGCCCCTCATCTTACAGCCCCCCTGACTATACTATACTTTAGAACCGTAATAATCAGCCCGATTACTAGGCTTTTATTCGAACCATGATCTGTATTCGTCGTCAATATACGGGCGGAACTATTGAATTAGAATATTTACAATCTAGGATTTACTGTTTTGAATACTTATAAACTTGGACGCCGTTTTGTTTTTTGTTTCACTGGCGGGGAGGCTGCTGTAGGTTGGCGCCGGTCGCGGCTCGTCCGATCATTTCGCATTGCGGGATATGTAACAATGTTACATATCCCTCGGTGGGGAGCCGTCGAAGAAATAGAGGACTCCGGCAATGAGAGTTCACCGACGCGGCATCGCCGGCCCAGTGATCCTGGCTCTGACGCTAGCCGCGCTGTCGCTGCCGGCGGTGGCGCAGGCGCCGGCGAGCACTGAAACGCCTTCCGCCGCTCCCCCGACCGCCGTCGCACTGTCACTGCCCGCCGCGCCATCTGCGGCGCCGGCGGCGGCCGCGCCTCTTCCGGAGCCGCCGAGCATTGCCGTTACGCTGCCGCGCGACCTTTCGCCTTGGGGCATGTTCGTGGCCGCCGATATCGTGGTCAAAGCGGTGATGGTCGGCCTCGCCTTCGCCTCGCTGCTGACCTGGACGATCTGGTTTGCCAAGGCGATCGAATTGCTGGCGGCGCGCCGTCGCTTGCGGCAGGCGATCGCGGCGTTGGCCGAAGCGCGCTCGCTCGCGGACGCCATCGCGCGGCTGCCGGGCGGCAACGGCGTTTCCGCAATGCTGCGCGCGGCGGAAGCCGAATTGCGGCTGTCCGCGGGCGCCATCGAACCGGCAGGCGTGAAAGAACGCATCGCCTCGCGGCTGGAGCGCCTTGAAGCGGCCGCCGGACGGCAGATGATTCGCGGCACCGGCTTGCTTGCCACCATCGGCGCCACCGCGCCCTTCGTCGGTCTGTTCGGCACGGTGTGGGGGATCATGAACAGCTTCATCGGCATCTCGAAATCCCACACCACCAACCTCGCTGTGGTTGCGCCGGGCATCGCCGAAGCGTTGCTGGCAACCGCCTTGGGGCTGGTAGCCGCTATCCCTGCCGTAGTGATGTACAATATGTTTTCGCGCTGGATCGCCGGCTATCGTGCGCTCTATGCCGACGCCTCGGCGGAGATCCTGCGCCTGGTCGGCCGCGACCTCGATCGTGGAGTTTTCGACCGCGTCAATGTCCGTCGTGCCGCGGCTGCGGAGTAGACCATGAGCGTGCGTCTCGACCATGGCGATGACGCCTTAAGCGAACTGCACGAGATCAACGTCACGCCGTTCATCGACGTAATCCTGGTGCTGCTGATCATCTTCATGATCGCGGCGCCGTTGGCGACCGTTGATATCGCGGTGAACCTGCCCGCCGCCAATGCCGCGCAAAACCCGCGGCCGGACAAGCCGCTGTTCCTGACGCTAAAGTCCGACTTAAGCGTCACGCTCGACAATGACACGGTGGCCCGCGGGGCGCTCGCCGCGGCCCTCGACCGAGCCGCCAGCAGCGACAAGGAGCAGCGCGTCTTTCTGCGCGCCGACAAGACCGTGCCGTACGGCGAACTGATGACTTTGATGAACGAATTGCGCAGCGCTGGGTATCTGCACGTGGCACTGGTCGCGCTCGACGCCGGGCAGGCGCAATGAGCGCAGGCCGCAATAATTCGGTTCTGTTGTGGGGCGCCTGCTTCGTGCTCGCCCTGTGCGTTCACGGCGCCGGCGCCGCGGCGCTGCTTGCGCATTGGAACGAAGCCGTCGACGCGGTGGCGAATGCACCGGTGATCGCCATCGAACTCGCACCGTTGCCGGTGGCGCCTGAGATCAAGCCGACCGAATTGCCGCCCGGCCCGCAGCAGGCCGAAGTCGAACCTGAACCCGATCCGGTCAAGCCGGTCGAGAAAATCGAGCTGCCGCCCGACCCGCAGGCGGAGCCGATTGTCGCGGTGATCCCGCCACCGAAACCCGTTGAAAAACCGAAGGAAAAGAAGCCGAAACAACTGCACGCCAGCCTCGCCAGCGCGCCGACCAACGCCGACCAGCGGGCGGAACGTGCGGCGGCACCGGCGCCGGGCGCCTCCTCGCGCGACGCCAATGCGGTGCCAAACTGGAAGTCGCTGCTGGTCGCTACGCTCGAGCGCAACAAGCGCTACCCGTCCGAGGCACAGTCGCGGGGCGAGCACGGCGTCGCCGAGCTTGCCTTCAGCGTCGACCGCCGCGGTGGCGTCCACAACGCACGGATTGCGCGCAGCTCCGGATCTGGCGTGCTTGACCGGGAAACGCTTGCGATGATCGCGCGCGCGGCGCCCTTGCCGCCGCCGCCGCCGGAAGTCGGCGGCGCGGAAATCGCCATCGTCGTGCCGATCCGCTACAATATCCGCTGATCCGCACAGCGCGGCCTCCCGCCTTTCTGCTGCGCAAAGGTGCCTTGCGAAGCCGCTCCCGGCGTAGAATAACGCCCCGACATGCCAGAACTTGCAGATATTCGCAGAACTTTGCGGGCGCTTCTGTCACCGGCGGAACGCCGCACTTTTTCGCCACTCGACAGCCCGCAAAAAGTCCAGACCTTCCTCGACCGCCTGCCGGCCAACTTCGAACTCGGCGGCGAGACCACGATGTCGCCGCGGCGGATGCTCAAAGCGCGCATCGCGCATTGCGCCGAAGCCGCGCTGTTTGCCGCCGCCGCCCTCATGTATCACGGGCAGCCTGCCTGGCTCATGGACCTGCAGGCTTTACCCAGCGACCAGGACCACATCGTCACGCTGTTCAAGCAGCGCGGCCTATGGGGAGCGATCAGCAAGACCAACCACGCGGTGCTGCGCTGGCGCGATCCGATCTACCGCTCGTCGCGGGAACTGGCGATGAGCTATGCGCATGAATATTGTCTCGACGGCGGCAAGAAATCGTTGCTGGCGTTCTCGCGGCCGTTTTCCCTCATCCGCTACCGGCCGGCGCGCTGGGTGACCGCCGAAGAAGAGCTCGACTGGCTGATGGACGCGCTCGACACCTCGCCGCACGTGCCGGTGGCGCCTGCGGCGGCGATGAAGAGCCGCCGGCGCACCTCGCGCGTTGAACTTCTGGCGCAGGACGTGGTCGAGTGGCCCGACCCGCGCACGCGGGTCAAGGGGACAAAAGAGTGACGTCTTTCGTATATCGTCGGCAGCTGACCATCGAATGGGGCCACTGCGACCCGGCCGGCATCGTGTTCAACCCGCGCTTCTTCGAACTGTTCGACGCCAGCTCCTGGATGCTGTTCGAGGCGGCCCTCGGCGTGAAGCAGCAGAAACTGGCGGCAACCTACGGTATCGTCGGCATCGCGCTGGTCGACGCCAAAGCAAACTTCTTGAAGCCCGTCCGCTTTGGCGACAAAATCGAAATCGTCTCGCGCGTCGCCGAATTCCGGCGCTCCAGTTTCGATGTCGAGCACAGGCTCAGCGTCGGCGGCGAAGTGGCGGTGGAGACGACCGAAACGCGGGTCTGGGCGGTGCGCGACAAAGCTGACGCGGACAAGATCAAAACAGCCGCAATTCCAAAAGACGTGATCGCCCCTTTTGGCTGATCAGGCTATCTTCACGTATTCGAAATCGCCCGGCTTGTTGTCTATTCCGACCTTCGGCGGCGCAATCCAGCTGGCAAACTTGGCCGGTTCGAATTGCGGCTGCATCAAGCTCTCGATGAAGTCCTTGTCACTATCCGAGGGCAGGAATTCGCCGCGGCGGCGCGCCCACTCCGCATCGCCCATAGCATTGCCGTCGACGTCGGCGTTGATGCTGGAAAATTCTCCGATGTGGCGGTGAAAGGCAACGTGCGGCAACTTCATCGCAAAGGGGATGCCGATCTCGGCAATCACCTTGTTCCAGCGCGATACGCCGTTGTTGCAGTCGACGACGTAATCGTCGCGCAGCCGCATATTCAGCGCCGAGAGCGCAGGCGCGTCCTGATTCTGGATCTTGCCATCGATCAGGCGCAGCACCGGATAGGTGCCGCCCTCGAGCTGATGGTCGTCCTTGAGCCTGTCCTCGCGATAGCGGCCCTTGAGGCCGGCGTGGAAAGCATTCGCGGCGTTCGTCGAAATCTCGCTGCCGAAAAGATCGAGAGTCAGCGAGAAGTGCAGGTTGGCCTTTTTCTGGATGGTCGGCAGATCGATGACACCGAGCTTGCGCACCTTGTCGATGTCGTACGGATCGGAAATGCCCGCCTCCTTCATCGCCTCGCAGGTGCGCTGGATGACGCGGCTGACCCCGGTCTCGCCGACGAACATGTGGTGAGCTTCTTCCGTCAACATGAACCGGCAGGTGCGCGACAAAGGATCGAACCCCGACTGCGCCAGCGACTCGAGCTGCATCTTGCCGTCGCGGTCGGTAAAGAACGTGAACATGAAGAACGAGAGCCAGTCCGGCGTCTTCTCGTTGAACGCCCCCAGCATGCGCGGGGTATCGGGATCGCCGGAGCGGCGCTGAAGCAGCGCTTCCGCCTCATCGCGGCCGTCGGTGCCGAAATATTTCTGCAGCAGGTAAACCATGGCCCAGAGGTGACGTCCTTCTTCCACGTTGACCTGGAACAGATTGCGCATGTCGTAGAGCGACGGCGCCGTCTTGCCGAGATAACGCTGCTGCTCGACCGAGGCCGGTTCGGTGTCGCCCTGGATGACGACGAGACGGCGCAGCATGGCGCGATATTCGCCGGGCACTTCCTGCCAGGCGTCCTCGCCTTTATGGGCGCCGAAGGGAATCTTGCGGCCCTCGACTTGCGGCGCCAGCAGCACGCCCCAGCGATAGTCGGGCATGCGCACGTAGTCGAACTTGGCCCAGCCCTTTGGATCGACGCTGACCGCTGTGCGCAGGTAAACGAGTGATTCCTGGAAGCCCTCCGGCCCCATGTCCTGCCACCAGTTGATATACCCGGGGTGCCACTTCTCCAGAGCGCGCTTGACGCGCTCGTCCTGGCCCAGCGCGACGTTGTTGGGGATCAGACCGTCGTAATCGACCTGTGCGATATTCATGGCCTATACCCTCTCTTTATTGAACGCCGGCTTGACGCCGCTGCCATAGAGCTTGAGCGCGCCCTGCTCGCCGATCGCGTTAGGACGCTGGAATATCCAGTTCTGCCACGCAGTGAGCCGGCCGAAGATCTTGGTTTCCATGGTCTCCGGGCCGGCAAAGCGCAGGTTTGCCTCCATGCCGGTCATGGCATCGGGTGAAAAACTCGCGCGTTCTTCCAGCATCACGCGCAATTCGTCGTCCCAGTCGAAATCCTCGTAGGCGAGCGTCACCAGCCCCAGCTCGGCTGCTTCCTCGGCCTCGAAAGGCACGCCGATCTTATCCTTCACCGCGTCGACCGTCTCCGGCTCACCGAGGAAGCGGGTTTGCAGGCGCGTGAGACCATTGCCCATGGGATAGAAGCCGAAATTAGCCTGCCCGAGCGTGATCGCAGCGGGGCCGCGGTTGTCGCCTGCGCGGGTGCCGACCAGCATCAGCGACCGGTCGGCGGCAAAGGCAAGTTCGGCGAGCGTGCCGGCAAAGCAGGAGCCTGGCTCGATCAGCGCCACAAAACTCTTCGGCGTCACGTCGACGCGCTTGAGCACGCGCTTGAGATAATGCCTGATCTCGCGCATCAGCCAGTCGCCGTTGGCCTCGCCGAGGAAGTCATCGTGTTCGAGCACGGCCTGCGCGTTGCCGTCGGTACGCAACAGCACGACGCCGATCGCGGCCTCGTTGGCGCGCAGATGCAGTATTGCATCCTCGAGTTCGCGCGCGACCGTCAAAGGCCAGAACTTGTCGCCAAGCGCATGCGCGGCTTCGAGCGAAGCCGGCACGGATTGCGTCGGCCCGCGCACGGTCAGATTGGCAAGCCCGCGGGCACGATCAATCTCGACATCGACATGGCTGTAGACGACGCGGTCGGCCTCGATCTTGCGTGCGAGCGGTGTCAGCGCGATGCCTTTAGCGTCCTTCGGCCGGTCAGAACGCGCGGCAATGTCGCGGGCGCGGGTGGCAACCGTGTCCTTCCATTTCGAGTTAGGCACCACTTCGTCGACCAACCGCCATTCCACGGCCTTGGCGCCGCGGATGCCTTCCTCGATCGAGCAAAACAGGTCGGCGCGGTCGCGGCGTACCTTACGTTTGTCAGTGACACGGGTAAGCCCTCCCGTGCCCGGCAGCACGGCAAGCAGCGGCGTTTCGGGAAGCGCCACGGCGGAGCGGCGATCATCGACCAGCATGATGTGGTCGGCGGCAAGCGCGAGTTCGTAGCCGCCGCCAGCGGCGTTGCCGTTGATGGCGCAGATGTAGACCTGTTTTGAATTCTCGCTGGCGTCTTCGATCGCGAGTCGTGTTTCATTGGTGAACTTGCAGAAGTTCACCTTGTCGCCGTGCGTCGCCTTGCCGAGATAACGGATATTGGCGCCGGCGCAGAACACGTTATCCTTGCCCGATTTGATGACGACGGAGCGCACCTCCGGGTGCTCGAAGCGCAGGCGCTGCACGGCGTCATTTAACTCGATATCGACGCCGAGGTCGTAGGAGTTGAGCTTGAGCTCGTAATCGCCGAGGCCGCCCGACTGGTCGACGTCCATGACGAGATACGCGACGTCGCCATCGTATTCGACGCGCCAGTGGCGGTAGCGCGAGGGGTCAACCTGGAAATCGAATGCCGGCATGACTTTGGTCCGGGCGCCTTGGGCTGCTGCTCCCGGCGCCTCCTCCCTCTATGCATTATGTTTCATTATGCTACCATCGCCGATGACGGCTTTCAACGGCCTTTGCGAAATGGTCTACCCGGCGTCCTGTTGCTTAGCATTATAATGCATGTTACCTTGGATTGCATGAAACAGGCGCGCGCCACCACACCGCTGCGCGACAGCGAAATCTACCTGCGTCGTCTCGGCGAGCGCGTGCGCACGCTGCGCAACCAGCGCGGCATGTCGCGCAAGGTGCTGGCCCAGCACGCCCGCGTCTCCGAGCGCTATCTGGCGCAGATGGAGGCCGGCAAAGGCAACTGCTCGATCGTGCTGTTGCGGAGGATTGCCCGCGCCATCGGCTTGCCGGTGACACAACTGGTGCAGGATGCCGTTGGGCCGCCGCTCGATATCGTGCTGCTGACCCAATTCCTGGAGCGGCTCGCGCCGCAGGCCTTGAGCGAGGCGCGGGCGCTGCTGCTCAAGCAGTTCGGCGGCACGTCCGACGCGCGGCGGCGGCGCATCGCGCTCATTGGCCTGCGCGGTGGCGGCAAGTCGACCCTCGGCCGCCTGCTGGCGGAGAAACTCGGCGTGCCCTTCATCGAGCTCGACCGCGAGGTTGAAAATCGCAGCGGCGCTTCCCTCAGCGAGATTTTCGACATGTTCGGCCAGGAGACCTTCCGCCGTGCCGAGCGCGAGGCGCTCGAGGCGGTGCTCGCGCAGCACCACGACTTCGTAATGGCGACCTCCGGCTCCATCGTGACCGAGCCGGGGACGCTTGAATTGCTGCTCGCCTCGTGCTTCACCGTCTGGGTTCGCGCCGACCCCGACGAGCACATGCGGCGGGTCATGGCGCAAGGCGACATGCGGCCGATGGCGCACAGCGGGCGTGCCATGGACGATCTCGTCTCCATCCTCAAGAGCCGCGAGCCGCTTTACGCAAAAGCGGAGGCGGCGCTCACAACCAGCGGCAAGACGCCGGAGCAAGCCATGACTGAACTCGTGCACCTTATTGGTGGCGCCGCGTCTGCGGCGCGGCGCCGCGCGTAATCCGAGATACTGGGTCATGAGCGAAACAATCAAGACGGATGTTCTCATCATCGGCGCCGGGCCCGTGGGCCTGTTCGCCGTGTTCGAACTCGGCCTGCTCGACATCAAGGCGCATCTTGTCGACATTCTCGACAAGGTGGGCGGGCAATGCGCCGAGCTTTATCCGGAAAAGCCGATTTACGACATTCCCGGCCTGCCGATCGTTACCGGGCAAGGCATCACCGACGCGCTGATGCTGCAGATCAAGCCGTTCAGCCCGGCGTTTCATCTCAACGAAATGGTGACGACGCTGGAGAAACTGGGCGATACGCATTTCCGCGTCGCTACCACCGGCGGCAAGACCTTCGAGGTCAAATGCGTGGTGATCGCTGCCGGCGGCGGCTCGTTCCAACCCAAGCGTCCACCGATTGTCGGCATTGAGCCTTACGAACAGAAGTCTGTGCACTACGCGGTGCGCAAGATCGAGGCTTTCCGCGACAAGCGATTGCTGATCGTCGGCGGCGGCGATTCGGCGCTCGACTGGACGCTGAACCTGCAACCGGTCGCCAAGCGCCTCACGTTACTGCACCGGCGCGATGACTTCCGCGGCGCCCCCGACAGCGTCAACAAGATGCGGGCGCTGGTGGCCGAAGGCAAAATGGACCTCAAGGTTGGGCAGGTGTCGGCGCTCGAAGGTGCCGATGGGCAGCTTGCGGCGGTCACCATCAAGGGCAATGACGGCGCCACCTCGCGCGTCGAACTCGACGCCATGCTGCCGTTCTTCGGCCTTACCATGAAGCTCGGTCCGGTGGCCGACTGGGGGCTCAAGCTCGAAGACGAATTGATCCCGGTCGACACCGCGGCGTTTGAAACGAGCGTGCCCGGCCTGTTCGCGATCGGCGACATCAACACTTATCCGGGCAAGCTCAAGCTCATCCTCTCCGGCTTCCATGAGGCGGCGTTGATGGCGCAGAAAGCCTATCATTACGTCTATCCGGACAAGCGGCTCGTGTTCCAGTACACGACCTCCTCCACCAGCCTGCAGAAGAAACTTGGAGTGGCCTGAGCGCGTGCCCAAGATCACCTACATCGAACACGACGGTACCGTGCACACTGTCGAGGCCGAACTGGACTCGACGGTGATGGAAACCGCATTGCGCAACGACATTTCCAGCATCGTCGCCGAGTGCGGCGGCGGCTGCTCCTGTGCGACCTGCCTGGTGCACGTCGATGAGGCCTGGACCGCGGTCGTCGGGCCGCCCTCGGCGGAAGAAGACGAAATGCTCGACGGCGCCTACGAGGTAAAGCCGAACTCGCGGCTATCCTGCCAGATCAAGGTCACCGACAAGCTCGACGGACTGATCGTGCGCACGCCGGCCTATCAGGGCCGCTGAAATCGTGGCTAACGCGCGGTAAATCGGCCGCGCAAATTCCCCGCGCTTTTTGCAACGAGATTGTACGAATTTTATGCAAAATTCGATGCATCGTTGCCAAGGAGCATCGTCATGTCATCGGGCCGGAAATACGCACTGGTGGTCGGTGCCGCGACCTGTCTTATGGCGCTGGCTTATGCCGCGCCGATCTTCGGCGCTGAGGATAGCTTTCTGTCGCAGGACGTCGACGTTCTCATCGTCGCCGAAAATGGCGCCAACGGCGTTGCCGATAATGAAGCAATGATGGCGCCACTGCGCCAGCAGGCAAAAGCCGCGCTGTCGCGGCTGCAAACCGCCGCCCGCTAGGCTTTAAGCCGCCTCGATACGGACGGGCTTGGCGCCTTCGTAAAGCACGGCGCGGCCTAGCTCGTACAATTTGTCGAGGTCGGAGGTGATGGTGATGAAATGGTTGCCGGCGAGCTGGCCTACTTTGCTGGCAAAGCGCACGCCGCCATAGGCAAGCAGGATTTCGGTTTCGCTGACGCCGCCGGGATAGACGATGAACTGCCCGGGCGCCGGATAGCTGGTGTGATTCTCGTAAGTCAGGCCCAGATCGAGATCACCGAGCGGAATCCACACGCCCTCACCGCTCCAGCGCACGTGGATGATCTTGTTCTCATAGGGCAGCAATTTCTTGAACACCGCGACCGTCTTCGGCGCCGCCTCGGATTCGAAATGCGCAGCGAACGTGTACGGGCCGGCCTTGATGCGAAGCTTGTCCATTAAACTTTCCAGAATTTGCAGGTAGCGCTGACGCGATCAGCCGCCGTCGCCGATGATGGTGTAGGGCGCCCAGAACAACGGGTGGCCGTAGGAGAAAAGCGTCTTGCTCTGGTCGTCGACAAAGCCGCCGTTGTCAAGCAAGGCAATCATCGCCTGCCTGAGCGCTTCGGCACGGCTGAGCTGCGGGTCGGCCGCCTGACGGCGGAACAGGTCGCTGACCAGAACGCGTGCCGACGCCGAATGCACCGACCAGTTGGTCACCAAGATGGTGCGCGTCCCGGCATAGAAGAACGCCTGCCCCAGGCCCGAGGCCGCCTCGGCGCCAGCGCCGGCACCGGCCGCAGTGTTGCAGGCCGAGAGCACCACCCAATCGGCGTCAAGCTTGAGCGCGAGGATCTTTTCCATGGTCAGCAGACCATCGCCGGAAACCCCGGCTACGGCAGGCGCCGTCAGCGCCAGCGCCGGCTGGGTCAGCCCGTTGAGTTCGCCGGGAACCAGTCCGTGGGTAGCAAAATCGATGATCCGGTAATGCGACAGGTCGGTCGTCTCGACGGTCTTTTCGTTTGCCTCCTTGCCCAGATGCAGAACCTTGGCCGGATCAAGTCGTAGCGCCTTGGCAATCGACGTTAGTTCCGCCGCGGTGTCGGGCAGCCGCGGCAACTGCGCTAGTTCGGCGCTGCTCACGCCGTCTATGCGCGGGCTCGAACGGCGCGCCAATGGCAGTCCGCGCATCGTTGTCGCACCGGTGTCGGCGGAGGCGACGACGACAGGCCTCGCCTCTTCCGCAGCGGCTTCAGCCGCCTGCTCGACGCTGAAATAGGGGTCGCCGAAGCCGATGAAAGGATCGCGCGCGATCGGACCCGGCGGCAATTGCCGCAACGTCCGCAGCGCTGCGGCCGAAGGCACGACCGTAACCGCATGCGTTCGCGCGAGCCACTGCACGTTGCGATAGCTGGAGAACATCAGCCCGCCGGGATCGAGCTCTTTCACTGGCTCCGTCGGCAGCAGCGACAGTGGCAGCAGGCCGAGCGCCCCGTTCGTCACGACGAGCAGACTCTTCGCTTGCTTCCAGCCCGCTTCAACAGGCTTGAGCAGCAGACTGTAAAGCTCGTAGGCCGCCGCGAGATCGAAGGCGGGGATGTCCGAGACCAGCGCCGCCTCGGGCTCCAGCGCCTTGCGCAAGGTCTGAATCCGCGTCGCAATGTCCCCCGCCGTCGCCGGGATGACGGCAAAAGCGACCTTGCCATCCTTCGGCACCGCCCAGACAAAACTCGCGTCGCGTCCAAGATAGAACGACAGCAGCGCCTCGTCTGGCTTGAGGGTCGCCTTGATTTCGTCGACGGACGGCGGCTTGGGATCGATCAAATTGGCGTAATTCGGAAACCGCTTGGCGATATCGGCGCGCAATTTGTCGCGCTCGCCACGCAAATTCTTGATCGCCACGCTAAGCGTCTGCACGGTGCTTTCGTCGCGCTGGCCGGATGGCAAGGTCAGCGCGTTGTTGAGCGTTCCGAGCTGCGCATTGACCTGCTTGCTCAGGTCCTGCTCCTGGCGGACCAGTTCCGCCAACGCCGGATCCTTGATCTGCGCGCGTGCACTCGAAGCCGCAAGCGCCTTTTGCACCGATTGACCGCGGATCGCGTCGGCGAGTGCGAATGTCTGGAGCGCGACGCCGTCATCGGCTCCGGTCTGCGTCCGGTTGAGTAACGCGATATAGGTTTCGATATGGCTCTGCAGACGATCGCTGCGCATCTCGACGCCGGCCGAACTGTCGTCGTCGGCGCTCTCGCGGGCGCCCGCTATCAAAATCGGAATGGCGGCCTTGTATTCGCGGATCGCGTCGGCGTCGCGGTTCCCCTTCATGTAACCGAAGGCGAGAGTGGCACGCGCGTTGGCGGTATCGTAGTTGTTTTCGCCCACCCGCGCGATTTCGCGCTTGAGCAGATTTTGCGCCGACGCAATACCCCGATCGATCTGGCCGGCGGCGTAATATGAATTGATACGCGAACCATTGAGGTCCAGCGCCTCGCGGCGGCGCGGATCCCAGTTGGCCGTGGCCTTATCGATTTCGGCGTAAACGGCTATCGCGTCTTTCCGTTTGTGCTGAAGATTGAGAATCGTAGCGAGGCCGGAAAGCTCGCGCACGACCACTTGCGAATCTTCGGCGACGCCGACCGTGCGATTGATGTCGAGCGCGGTGCGCATGAGCGATTCGGCGTCGGCATAGCGGCCCTCGTCGACGAGAATGGCAGCCAGTGTACCGATATAGGTCGTGGTTGTCGGGTTATACTTGCCATCATCTTTCAGCCGCGACAGCAACGCGCGGCGCGCGTCTGCCTCGGCTTCAGCAATACGTCCCTGTTTTGACTTCATGCGCGCCTGACCGATGACCATGCGGTCGGCGGCTTGGCGCATCTGCGACTCCGGCGGCGGATCCGGCGCCGCCAAGATGCCTTTGATCGAGGCAATTCTGCGTTGCTCGGCCAAACGATAGGAGTTCTCAGCGTCCTTGTATTGACCGCGCGCCTCGAAAATTTCGGCGCGATGCCGCTCGAAGTCCGCTTCGAATGACTGCCCTTTGGTTGCATAACTCGTGCGCCAGCCGGGAAGCCCGCTGGTCCTCGCTTCCTGGATGAGGGCGCGGTTGCGCTGGAGATAGGCCTCCGCCTGCGCCAGGTCGCCCATTTGAATGTAGAACTCAGAGATTTGCCGATAGACGCCGAACAGAAATCCCTTCGCCCCGGGCGCGTTGCTGTCGCGCGTTTGCTGCTGGAAGATCTCCAGAGCGCGCTTGGGTTCGCCGGCAGCCGAATACAGCAAGCCGGCGAATTGCTCGAGTCGTCCGAGCAAATGGACGTCGCCTCCGGCGTGAGCGTTTTGCACCGCGCTATCGGCGTCAGCGAGCGCTTCCTTTAGCTCGCCAAGTTTGAAGCGTGCCGAGCCGCGCTTGTAGTAAAAACGAGCCAGCTCTAGGCGCGACGCCTTCGCCGGCGGCATCGCTTCTGCCTCCGCGCGCTGCGCCGCGACGCGCGCCGGGTCGGGCTTCTCACTATCGAGGATGGCGGTGATATCAGTGATGGTCCTCGGCGGAGCAACGAAGGCGGTCGGCAACTCTGCGGCCTGCTTGGCAATATCGGCGCTCGGGCCCTGCTCCTTCGGCGCCTCGACTGCGATGTTGGCGCGTCCGTTGGCCGCATTGAGCGCGGCGATGACGCACTCGCGCACCTTCGGACTTGCCTTGGCGCGGCACTCCTCGATCATGCCGCGGTTTCCCGCAGAGCAAGCCTGAACGAAGGCGTGGCCGACGGTTTCCTTGCATTTGGCCAAGGCCGCTTCCTTGGTCACTAGAGCGAAGGCCGGCTGCGCGGCAGAGAGACCAAGTCCCACAGCCAATCCGGCGAGGCCGATTCTTCTCATGTGAGTCATGCCGCCCATCTCCGCGGAGCGATTCATAGCAAATCGGGGGTGCGGACGAAATGGTGGCAAAGAAAACGGCCATGCCTTATGTGCCGGCGGGTTCCAGCCGCACCTAAAATGTGTGGAAAACGGGGCGGAAACGCCCGCCCCGGTGGTTAGCCGGGTTTTACCATGGCCAAGCTTTGGTCTGACGCTCTCCGGTTGCGGATCATTTCGGCTGCCCGCCGTCTTGCGATAGCATCGCGCTCGGGATTTGGAGTCGCCGCTTACCCATCGCCTTGAAGACTATCATGAAGTGCCCCTACTGCGCCGAGGACATCAAGGACGAAGCGGTCGTCTGCAAGCATTGCCAGCGCGACTTCTTCATCATCCTTCCTTTACTCAAGGCGCTCAACGATATGGGCAAGCGCATTGAGGCGCTGGAAGCGGAAGTCGCCAACCCCGCGGTGCTCGAAAAAGCCGTGGTCGCGCCTGCGCCGCCCGCCAGGATCGTTGCGCCGGATGCCGTCGGCAACGCCATCAAGATGATCCCAGGTCTGTCGCCGCTCGTCGCGGTGCCCCTGTGCACTATCGCCCTCGTGGTCGCGCATTTCTTCATCGTCGTTCAATACGATTTGCGGCTCGCCTATTTGCGCATCGCCCTCTTCGCGCTTCCGCTGCTGTTCGGGCTGCTGTTTCGCGACGACGGACAGCGGCACATGCTGTGGGACGTAATCGCAGGCCTGGCGGTGGCCGTACTCTCTACCTTCACCATGCTGCTGGTGGTGTCTAAAACTGACCAGGTTCCCTTGATGCCTGCCGATGCTGGCGAGTGGCGCGAGCTCGGCTACTACGTGGCGAGCATTGCTTTCGGCTTTTTTACCGGTGCGCTGCTCCGGCAAATCGTCGCCGCAATGGCGTCGCCGCTCAGCCCCCGCAGCAAGATTGTCGCGCGAACCTCGGAGTTTATCGCGGCGCGGGTCGCCGGTGGCGAACCGACGCAACTCGAAAAAAATCTCAAGCGGGCGCAGACGGTGATATCGGCACTGATGGCGCTCAGTTCCGCCATCATATCGATAGCAAGTGGACTCGGCATTACTGGTGGTGGCCATTGAAGGGGCCATCGACAAACATTGTAGCGGCGGGGATGCGGTTGAATCCGGCCGGACACCTGAGTAGAATCGCTGCAAGGGCGATATTCGGGAACACGTGCGGAATGCGCAATTTTTTATTCGCCGCCAGCGTCGCAGCGATTGCTTTCGTTTTTGGCGTTGTGCCGGGCGCGATCGCCGCCGAAGTGCTGATTACCAGGGCCGAGGCTGACCGTCCTGCCCCGCCGGATCTCGGTGCGCTGGGCACGCGTGGACTTACGCGCGGGCCGCACATCGAGCAGGTATCGCCGGATCCCGGCAAGGGCGCAAAATCTCCGTTTCCGCTGGAAATCAAATTTACGGCGCACAACGATACGACCGTCGATCCCGGTAGCGTGAAGGTCACCTATCTCAGGTCGCCCTCGGTCGACCTGACGCCGCGACTCAAGACCCACATCACTGCCGCCGGCATCGATCTCGGCGATGCCGAGGTGCCGCCGGGCACGCACATGATCCGCATCGACGTGCGCGACAGCCAAGGCCGCAACGGCACCAGCATTATCAAATTCTCCGTACTGCCCTAAGCTGCCGGTCCCGGCATAAAGCGTTTCCCGCTGCATCCGTTTTTATCGTGCGCCCTTGCATCGGCGCCGCCGTTCGGCGCATGCTTGGCGCCTACAGAAAAAGCGCCAAGGGAGCAGACAATGCCGAAGTCGGCGCCGCACGCATCGCAACAAAAGCCGCGCCGCCTGCGTTCTCAGCTCTGGTTCGACAATCCCGAAAATCCGAGCATGACCGCGCTCTACCTCGAGCGGTATCTCAATTTCGGATTGACCAGCAAGGAGCTCCGCTCAGGCAAACCGATTATCGGTATCGCGCAGACCGGCTCAGACCTCTCGCCGTGCAACCGCCATCATCTGCAACTGGCCGAGCGCGTGCGCGAGGGGATCCGCGGCGCAGGCGGCATTGCCTTCGAATTTCCTTGCCATCCGATCCAGGAAACCGGCAAACGCCCGACCGCGGCGCTCGACCGCAACCTCGCCTATCTGAGCCTGGTCGAGGTGCTGTTCGGCTACCCCCTCGACGGGGTGGTGCTGATGACCGGCTGCGACAAGACCACGCCGGCCTGCCTGATGGCGGCGGCGACGGTGAACACGCCGGCGATCGTGCTGTGCGGCGGGCCGATGCTCAACGGCTGGTGGAAAGGCGAGCGCTGCGGTTCCGGCATGGCGATCTGGAAGGCGCGCGAGGAACTGGCCGCCGGCCGCATTAACGACGAGGAATTTCTCAACATCGCCGCGGCGAGCGCACCCTCGGCCGGGCACTGCAACACCATGGGCACCGCCTCGACCATGAATGCGCTGGCGGAAGCTTTGGGCATGACCTTGCCCGGCTGCGCGGCGATCCCGGCGCCCTATCGCGAGCGCGGGCAAATGGCTTACGCGACCGGCGTGCGCGCGGTGGAAATCGTCAACGAAGACCTCAAGCCTTCGGATATTCTGACGCGCGAGGCCTTCGAGAACGCGATCATCGCCAATTCCGCGATCGGCGGCTCGACCAATGCGCCGATCCACATCAATGCCATCGCCCGCCACATCGGCGTCAAGCTCTCGATAGAAGACTGGGAGACGGTCGGCTACGACGTGCCGCTGATGGTCAACATGCAGCCGGCGGGAAAATATCTCGGCGAAGAATATTTCCGCGCCGGCGGTCTGCCGGCGGTGATGAACGAATTGCTCAAGGCGCGGCGCATCCATGGCGATGTCATGACCGTCAACGGCAAGAGCATGGGCCAGAACGTCAAGGCCGCCGAAATTAGCGATCACGATGTGATCCACAGCTACAAACGGCCGCTGCGTAAGCGCGCGGGATTCAAGGTGCTCAAAGGCAACCTGTTCGATTCGGCGATCATGAAGACCAGCGTGATTTCCGACGAATTCCGCCAGCGCTTTCTGTCCAACAAAAAGGACCCTAACGCCTTCGAAGGCCGCGCCGTGGTGTTCGACGGGCCGGAGGACTATCACCACCGCATCGACGATCCGAAGCTCAAGATCGACGAATATACGCTGCTGTTCATCCGCGGCGTCGGGCCGATCGGCTATCCGGGGTCTTGTGAAGTCGTGAACATGCAGCCGCCGGCGGAGCTGATCAAACGCGGCATCACCGCGCTCCCCTGCATCGGCGACGGCCGGCAATCCGGGACGTCCGGCTCGCCCTCGATCCTCAATGCCACGCCGGAAGCAGCGATCGGCGGCGGGCTTGCGCTGCTGAAGACCGACGACCGCGTGCGCATCGACCTCAACAAGGGCACCGCGAATATTCTCGTGTCGAAGGCGGAGCTGGCACGCCGCAAGGCGGCACTGCAAAAGCGCGGCGGTTACAAGTATCCGGCAAGCCAGACGCCGTGGCAGGAGATCCAGCGCGGCATGGTCGATCAACTGGCCTACGGCATGGTGCTCAAGCCGGCAGTCAAATTCCAGCAGGTGGCGCAGAAATTCGTGCCGCGCGACAACCACTAGTGAGGACGTAATGCCGGGACGCCTAAAGGGTAAAATCGCTTTCGTGACCGCCGCAGGACAAGGCATCGGGCGCGCCATCGCCGAAGCCTTTGTCAGCGAAGGCGCCGATGTCGTCGCCACCGATCTAGACGCCGCCAAGCTCAAGGGGCTGAAGAAGGCCGCGACCTTCGCGCTCGACGTGCGCTCGACCGAGGCCGTCAACGCCATGGCCAAGAAAGTGATCAAGGAGTTCGGCGCGCCGAACGTCCTCGCCAACTGCGCCGGCTACGTGCACCAGGGCACCGTGCTCGACTGCTCCGAGCAGGACTGGGATTTTTCGTTCGATCTCAACGTCAAGTCGATGCATCGAATGCTGCGCGCCTTCGTTCCGGCGATGATGAAGAACGGCGGCGGCTCGATCATCAATATCGCTTCAGTCGCTTCGTCCGTTCGCGGCCTGCCGAACCGTTACGTCTATGGCGCCAGCAAGGCCGCCATCATCGGCCTGACCAAGGCGGTTGCGGCCGATTTCATCCGCAAGGGCATCCGCGCCAACGCTATTTGCCCCGGCACGATCCAGTCGCCCTCGCTCGATGAGCGCATCGACACCAACGCCAAGAAGACCGGCAAGTCGCTCAAAGCCGTGCGCCAGGATTTCATCGACCGCCAGCCGATCGGCCGCTTGGGAACGCCGGAAGAAATCGCTGCCGGCGCGGTTTTCCTCGCCTCCGATGAATCGAGCTACTACACCGGGCAGACCTTCCAGATCGACGGCGGCATGACAATTTGAGACGCGCGCGGCCACCGGCCCGAGTGTACGACTTGAGTCGTATTATGATATGATAAATAATAGACGACGCTCGCCAATAAGCAGAAAAAAACAGCGGTCTTTGGGGGAAATACATGGCGTCTGTCGCAATCCGCGACGTCCGCAAGTCCTTTGGCGCCACCGGCGTCATCCACGGTGTCAATATCTCCATCGATGACGGCGAGTTCGTTGTCCTGGTTGGTCCATCGGGCTGCGGCAAGTCGACCCTGCTGCGCATGATCGCGGGACTGGAGAACATCACAGGCGGCGAAATCAGCATCGGCGACCGCGTCGTCAATAAAGTGCCGCCGAAAGAGCGCGACGTCGCGATGGTGTTCCAGAACTACGCGCTTTATCCGCATATGACGGTCGCCGCCAACATGGCCTTCTCGATGAAACTGCGCGGCGCGCCACAGAGCGAGATCGACACCCGCGTCAACCGCGCCGCCGAAATTCTCGGCCTCTCGCATCTGCTCGGGCGCTTTCCGCGCCAGTTATCCGGCGGCCAGCGCCAGCGAGTTGCCATGGGCCGCGCCATCGTGCGCGACCCGCAGGTGTTCCTGTTCGACGAACCGCTGTCGAACCTCGACGCCAAGCTGCGCGTGCAGATGCGCACCGAAATCAAGGAACTGCATCAGCGCCTCAAGACGACGACCGTCTACGTCACGCACGACCAGATTGAGGCGATGACGATGGCCGACAAGATCGTCGTCATGCACGACGGCAGTGTCGAGCAGATTGGAGACTCCCCTCGAACTCTACGACCGCCCGCCAATCTGTTCGTCGCGGGCTTCATCGGTTCGCCGGCGATGAACTTGCCTCAAAGGCAAGGTTGAGGCTGAACGGCAGCGCGGGTTTGAAGGGCCTGGTGGTGTCAAACTCCCGCTGGCCTCGGTGCCCGCCGCCGGCAACGAGAGGCCGGCGGTTTATGGCATCCGGCCGGAACATTTCACCATCGCCGACGACGGAGCGGAAGCCGAGATCGTCGTGGTGGAGCCGACTGGCTCGGAGACCCAGGTTTTCGCCAAACTCGGCGGCGAAGAAGTCGTCGCTGTGTTTCGTGAACGTCATCAATTCAAGCCGGGCGATAAGATCCGGCTCAAGCCGGACCCGAGGCTTGTGCATCTTTTCGACGAGACGACGGGTAAGCGTCTCAACAACTAGAAACGCAAATGGAGGGACGACCAATGAACGATTTCACCCGACGTGCCCTGGTGAAGGGGGGCACGGCTCTTGGCGCCGCGGGCGCTCTCGCCGGTCCGGCTCTGCTCGACTGGGCAAAAGCCTGGGCACAAAACGCCCAATGGAAGCCGGAAAAAGGCGCCAAGCTTTCGATGCTGCGCTGGAAATATTTTGTGCAGTCGGAAGACGACGCGTTCGTCAAATTGATCGCTGCCTTCACCAAGGCGACCGGCGTGCCGGTCGACGTCTCACGCGAATCGCATCGAGGACGTGCAGCCTAAGGCGTCGGTTGCCGCCAACACCGGGACCGGTCCCGACCTGTTCTGGGGCCTTTACTCTCTGCCGCATCTCTTCCCGGAAAAGTGCATCGATGTCACGGACGTTGCCGACTATCTCGGCAAGAAGTACGGCGGTTGGGTGGACAGCGCGGTCGAATATGGCCACAGCGGCAACAAGTGGATTTGCGTCCCGGTCTGCTATTCGGGCGCCCTGATGAACTACCGCATCGAGGCCGCAAAGAAGGCCGGCTTCTCGAAATTTCCCGACAACCTCGACGCCTTCCTGGAATACACCAAGGCGATGAAGGCCCAAGGCACGCCCGGCGGCTTTGCGCTGGGCCATGCATCTGGCGACGGCAACGCTGGGTGCATTGGTGCCTGTGGTCAAATGGCGGCAAGCCGTCGACAAGAACGACAAGGTCATCATCAACTCGCCGGAAACCGCCAAGGCGCTGGAATACGCCAAGGCGCTCTACGGCAACATGGTCTCCGGCACGGCCGCCTGGAACAACTCGTCCAACAACAAGGCGTTCCTGTCCGGCGACATCAGTTGGACCAACAACGGCATCTCGATCTACGTCGCGGCGCAGAACAGAGCCAAGCAGATCGCAGAGGACATGAACCATGCCTACTTCCCGGTCGGCGTCAACGGCAAGCCGACCGAACTGCACCTGATGTATCCGGTGCTTGCGATGAACTACACGAAATATCCGCAGGCCAGTAAGGCGCTTATGGCGTTCATGCTTGAGGCCGACAACTTCAATCCGTGGATCCAGTCGGCGAAGGGATACCTGACGCACTGCCTCAATGCTTACGATGCAGAATCCGATGTGGACCGCCGATCCCAAGGCGACTCCTATTCCGCGATGTCGCCGAACGCACCCGCACCGCGGGCGGCCTCGGCTCGGTTGGCGAAAAGGCGGCGACGGCGATCGCCGACTTCATCATCGTCGACATGTTTGCCAACTACTGTACCGGCCGCGAGGACGTAAAGGGCTCGATTGCGGTCGCCGAACGGCAGGCTCAAGCGCATCTATCGCTGATCGCCAATATCGGCGGGCGGCTCAAACCGCCCGCCGATTTCGTTTACAACAATACCGAAAGCCGACTTCGCGATGACGATCGCTATCGATCAGAAACGTAGCGCCACCGGTGCAGCCGCGAAACTCTCGGCCTGGGACCAGCTCAAGACCAACCGCAACTGGTTGGCGATCTGGTTCATGCTACCGGCCGCGGCGTTCCTGATCCTGTTCCTCGCCTATCCGCTCGGCCTCGGCGTCTGGCTGTCGTTCACCGACGCCCGCATCGGCCGTTCCGGCATTTTCGTCGGGCTCGAAAACTACGAATGGCTGTGGGACGATTCGATCTTCTGGCTCTCGGTGTTCAACACACTGCTCTATACCGACGTCGCCAGCATCATAAAATTTGCGATTGGGCTCTATCTCGCGCTGCTGCTCAACGAACGGCTGCCGTTCAAGGCGATCATCCGCGCCCTGGTCCTGATGCCGTTCATCGTACCCACCGTCCTGTCAGCGATCGCCTTCTGGTGGCTGTTCGACCCGCAATTCTCGATTATCTCCTGGTCACTCAAGAAAATGGGATTGATTACCGAGAACATCAACTTTCTCGGCGACATCTGGAACGCGCGCTGGTTCGGTGATCTTCGCCAATATCTGGCGCGGCGTACCGTTCGTCGCAATCACGTTGCTGGCCGGCTTGCAGACCGTGTCGCCGTCGCTTTATGAGGCCGCAACAATCGACGGCGCCACCAACTGGCAGCGCTTTCGCTATATCACCTACCCGCTGCTGACCCCGATCATCGCCGTAGTGATGACGTTCTCGGTGCTGTTCACTTTCACCGACTTCCAACTGATCTGGGTGATGACCCGCGGCGGTCCGGTCAACGCAACGCACCTGATGGCGACGCTGTCCTATCAGCGCGCCATTCTCGGCGGCCAGCTCGGCGAAGGCGCGGCGATTTCGACGGCGATGATACCGTTCCTGCTGTGCGCCATCCTGGTGTCCTGGTTCGGCCTGCAGCGGCGCAAATGGCAGCAGGGCGGCGACAATGACTGACGCTCTCGCCACCAAAGCGGCGCAACTCGCTGCGAATCCGAAGAGGGTCTTGAGCACGACCGCGGACGATTATTCCGACGGCATGAGCTACCTCAATAACCTGCCGCGCCGGCTGGTGACGCTCTATCTGCCGCTGTCGATCATTCTGCTTGTGCTGCTGTTCCCGTTCTACTGGATGGCGCTTACGTCAATAAAACCGGACGCGCAACTGCTCGACCTCGATACCTATAGCCCGTTCTGGACGTGGAACCCGACCTTCAAGCACATCTACAAGCTGCTGTTCGAGACCGAGTATCCGGTGTGGCTGTGGAACACGATGCTGGTGGCAACCTGCGCAACCGCGATCTCGATCGTCGCCAGCGTGCTGGCCGCCTATGCGATCGTGCGGCTTCGCTATCGGGGCGCCCAGTGGGTCGGCGGGGCAATCTTCCTCGCCTACCTCGTGCCGCCGTCGATTCTTTTCATCCCGCTGTCGACAGTGGTCTTTCAATACGGCCTGTTCGACACGCCATTCGCGCTGATCCTGACCTATCCGACCATCCTCATCCCGTTTTCGACCTGGCTGCTGATGGGCTATTTCAAGACGATTCCCTTCGAGCTCGAGGAATGCGCGTTGATCGACGGCGCCAGCCGCTGGCAAATTCTCGTTCGAATCGTGCTGCCGCTTGCCATACCCGGGCTGATCTCGGCGTTCATTTTTTGCTTCACGCTGTGCTGGAACGAATTCATCTACGCGCTGACCTTTATTTCCTCGACGCAATACAAGACCGTGCCGGTCGCGATCGTGACCGCGCTGGTGGATGGCGATATCTACCGTTGGGGTTCGCTGATGGCAGGCGCGATGATCGGCTCGCTGCCACTCGTCATCCTCTATGCGTTCTTCGTCGAGCACTACGTCTCGGCGATGACCGGCGCGGTCAAGGAATAATCCGCAGCACGCTCAAAGGACGAGGTTGGTCGCCGGATCGATCAGGTGCATCTGATCGAGGTTGGCTCGCAGCTGCATGGTCTCGCCGGAGCCCTTGGCGGCGTTCGGCTCGACGCGCCCGCAGACCTCGGTGCCATCGACCTTGAAAAACACCATCGTCTCCATTCCCATCGGCTCGACCACGTCAAGCGTCACCGGAAACTCCTGACCGACGCCATTCTCGCGGCCGCGCGTTTCGGTGATGTGTTCCGGCCTCAGCCCGAACAACAGGCCCTTGCCGACATGGCCGCGATAACGCGCGGTTCGGCTTTCGGGCACATGGAAGGACAGCTTGTCGGACAGCCTGACCTTGAGGCCGCTCCCGTTGGTCTCAAGTTTTGCCGGAACGAAATTCATCGCCGGGGAGCCGATGAAGCCGGCGACGAAGCGCGTCTTCGGATGATGATAGAGGTCGTTCGGCGTGCCTATCTGCTCGATTTTGCCGCCGTTCATGACCACCACCCGGTCGGCAAGCGTCATCGCTTCGACCTGGTCGTGCGTCACGTAGACGGTTGTGGTCTTGACCTTCTGGTGCACCCGTTTGATTTCGGTGCGCATCTGCACGCGCAATTTTGCATCGAGATTGGACAGCGGCTCGTCGAACAGAAACACCTTCGGGTTGCGCACGATGGCGCGGCCCATGGCGACGCGCTGGCGCTGGCCGCCGGAGAGCTGTTTCGGCCGGCGGGCGAGCAACTCGGTGATATCGAGAATGCCGGCGGCGTGGTCGACTCGGGCCTTGATCTCGGCCTTGGGAAACTTGCGCAACTTGAGCCCGAACGACATGTTTTCCGCAACCGTCATGTGCGGATAAAGCGCGTAGTTCTGGAACACCATGGCGATATCGCGGTCCTTCGGCGGCAGGTCGTTGACCACCGCGCCGCCGATCGAGATCTCGCCGTCGGTGATTTCTTCGAGGCCCGCGATCATGCGCAGCGTGGTGCTCTTGCCGCAGCCCGATGGGCCGACCAGCACGACGAACTCCTGGTTCGGGATGTCCAGATTGATGCTGCTGACGGCGACGACGTCGTCATATTTTTTCACCACATTACGCAATGCTACGTCGGCCATTCCCTGTTCCCTTCGGTCTTTCGCTCGTTATCCCCTACGTGCCGCCCGAAAACCCCACTTCCCTGGACCGCGCGTCTAACCCTTGGTCGCTCCCGCCGTGAGACCGGCGATGTAGTAGTCCATCAAAAACGCGTAGATCACCAGCGGCGGCGCGGCGGCGAGCAGCGCTCCCGCCATCAGCATCCCCCATTTATATACGTCACCGCGGATCAGGCTGGTGACGGTGCCGACGGTGAGCACCTGCTGGTCGGACGAATAGAGGAAGGCCATCGGATAGACGAAGGCCGCCCACGACACGGTAAAGGCGAAAATCATGGCGGCGATGATGCCTGGCAGCGCCACCGGGATGAATATCTTCAGCAGCATCTGCATGTGCCCGGCGCCGTCGATCAGCGCCGCTTCATCGAGTTCCTTTGGGATTGACTGGAAATAACCGATCATGATCCAGGTGCAGAACGGCACAGTCAGCGTCGGATAGACCAGCACCATGCCCCAGTAGGAGTTGAGCAGACCGATCGATTTGACGATCTGGAACATCGGGATGAACAGGAGGGTGTCGGGCACCAAATAAGTAAGAAAGATGCCGGTGGCGAGGATGCTCGAACCCCAGAATTTCATGCGGCCGAGCGCGAACGCCGCGAGGATGCTCACCACCATGGTGATCGCAACGACGCACACCGTCACGATGATCGTGTTCTTGAAAAAGACCAGGAAGTCCGTGTTCCAAAGCAGGATCTTGAACTGGTCCAGCGTCACCCCGTCATAGATGAACCATGGATTGGTCGCAAGACGCGCCATCTCGGCATCGCTCTTGAGCGCGGTCACCACCATGTAATAAGGCGGCGCCAGAAAGAAGATGGCGAAGCAGATCAGGAAAAAATACGACGCGATGAGCGCCCAGCGGCGATTGCGCCGCAGGCTGGCGCCGACGCCGACACGTTTCAGGGCCGGGGCGGTAGCCGCGAGCGTGCTCATCCGATCTCCCTCCCCCGCTTGCGCACGCCGCGCAAAATGAACACCGCTGCGATGGCAAGAATCGGGAACATGAACAGCGAGGTCGCAGCACCGAGCGGCAGATCGCCGGAGCGGATGCCGAGCAGGAAGGAGTAGGTCGCGAACATGTGCGTCATGTTGCGCGGACCGCCCGCGGTCATGATCTGCACGATATCGAAGTTGGCGAAGGTGACGATCAGCGAGAACAGCACGGTGATGGCAATGATATTGCGCATCATCGGCACCGTGATGTGCACGAATTTCTGCCAGGCGCTGGCGCCGTCAATAGAGGCCGCTTCATAAAGCTGCTCAGGCACCGACTTGAGCGCCGCCAGATACATGATCAGAAAGAACGGCGCACCATACCAGACGTTGACCAGAATCACCGAGAAGCGCGCCCACATCGGCTCGCTCAGCCAGGGAACGCCCTCGAAACCCATGCTTCGCAGCGTGTAATTGAATGCCGAGTTTGTCGGATCGAACATCCACCACCAGCCGAGCGTCGACAGCGCCAGCGGGATCACCCACGGTACCAGCAGCATGCCGCGCCATTTGCGCTGGCCTTTTACCGGAAGATTATTGACCAGATGCGCCGTGACCAGGCCGATCAATGCCTTAAAGAACACCGCGGATAGCGCAAAAATCGTCGATTGCTCGACCACCATCCAGAACGTGTCGCGCGATATCAGGAAGGCGAAATTCGACAAGCCGATGAAACGGGTCTGCGCCTTGTTCAACATCGAGAGATAGATCGAATAGAAGGCCGGGTAGATAATAAGACACACGACAATGAGGATCAGCGGCATGCACATCAGCAGCGCAATGGTCGAGCGCCGCCGCATGAAAAGTTTCATGCCCCGCGGCCTTGCCGCCGCGGTCGAATACGGAACCGGCGATCCCCAGGTTTGGACGGTATCCGCCATGACCCTCGATCCTTCTTGCATCTAAGAGTGAGGCATGCCGGCCATTGACGGCCGGCATGCGGTGTCTTTCAGAGCTCGCGGAACGCTCAGGCGCGCAAGGTGCCTTCGAGTTCCTTCTCGGCCCACTTGATCACGTCGTCGAGCTTTTCCTTACCCTGCGTGAACTTGGAGATCATCACGGTGTTGATCGCCTGGTTGTACATCTGGGCGCCAACTTCCGAACGCGCCGGGGCGCCGTAGATCGACGTCTGCTCGTCACCGCGCGGCGGATAGCCGTAGACGGTTCCGACCGGCGGCCCGACCGTGTTCCAGGTGGGAAGGTCGTACATGGTCTTGAACGACGGCAGGTCGTAGCCGACCGACGCCTCGACCAATTGTGCGATCGATTCCTTCTGCGAGATGTAGGTAAGCAGTTCCTTCGCAGCCGACTTATTCTTGGAGAACTGCCACACGCCGTAGAACTGAGGCAACTGTCCGACGAAGCGCCCCCTCGGGCCCTTCGGCACCGGATGCGTCCAGCATTGCTCTGCCACCTTCGGGTTGTCGCGCTTGGCGACCGCCCAGGCGCTCGGCGGATTCATGATGCTCGATCCCTTGCCGGAGATCAGCCAGCGATTGTTGCCGGCGTCATCCCAAGCGTACACCTCCGGCGGACTTGCTTCCATGATCTTGCGCGCGATTTCCATCGCGTGTCGGGTCTCGTCGGAGTTGATCTTGATATTGTCCTTAGCGTCGACGAAGACCACGCCGTACGCATTGAACAGACCGCCGACCCAATCGACCGCGTCCGAGGTCTGACCCATCGGCAGACCGACCGGAAAGCCGGCCTTATGCAATTTCTGCGCTGCGGTGACATAGGCGTCCCAGGTCCATGTGTCGACTTTGGCCTTGTCCCATTTTTTCTCATCGGCCGGGAACATATCAAGCAGATCAAGACCTGCGTGCTCCTTGAAGAGATCGAAGCGCGAGCAGCACGGCTTCACCTGGCTGCCGATCGCGGTCGGTATGCCGCGCCAGGTGCCTTTGATCTTGGCAAGATATTCGGCGACCGGACTGATCGGACCGTATTGCTTGATCAGACCGTCGACGACGTCGTTGAGCGGCTCAAGCTTGTCCTGGTGAATACGGACGTTCCAGTCGCGATGCGACATGATGTCGTGGCCGGTGCCCGCTTGCGCTTCGGCGGCGGCGGTGAGCTTGTCCTTCTCACCTTGCGACGTAATGAAGTCGATATGCACATCGACCTTGTTCTTGTCGCCGAACTCTTTGCAGAGTTTTTCGAGCGCCTTGTTGGCGCCAGGGACCCAGTGATCCCACACGCCCAATGAAAGCGAGCCGGCCGCATAGGCGCCGTGGACATAGGGCGCCGTGACGACCGCAGCAGATGCCAATGCCGCGGTTTTCAGAACAGTTCTACGCGTAGTCCCTGAACGCATCGAGGTAGTCCTCCCTGTTGAGCTATTGAAGCCGTGTTATTTTGCCGTGAGGCTATACTGAAAACGAATGGGTGCCTAGCGAAAGGGCGGAAAATTTCGCTTCGCGAAACGCAGGCCGTAAAAACCGGACAACGGGAACTCCCGGCGCTAAAGCTGGCCAGAAAAGGTCTATAATTTAGGCAGGTTGCCAGCTCGCCTGGACAGAGGGAGGTTCGAACTCAAGCCCAGCGCGTGCGCTTCAGCCCGGTCAGGGACCCGACATCGCGCGCGCCTTGCGCGACTGGGCGTTGAGGCGGATCGGCGCATTGACCGCGCCAAAGCCTTTGTAGCCCTTGCGCTCGACAATCTCGAAAAAGAACAGGTCCTTGAAGCTCTGCGTATAGATCTGAAGATATTCGCCGTCGGCGTCTTTGTCGTACAAGATGTTGTTGGCCTTTAGGACCTTCAGCCGCTCGGCTGGCAAATCGACGCGTGCTTCAAGGTCGTCGTAATAATTTTCCGGAATGCTTAGAATCTCCACGCCATTCGCTTTCAGCTTGGCAACGGTGGCCACGATATCGTCTGTACCGAACGCGATATGCTGGACGCCCGCGCCAAAATATTCATACAGGAACCGCGCCGACTGGGTGCGCTGGCTTTGCGATGCATTTAACGCAATGCGTAAAGTGCCGTCGGTGGTTTCGATCACCTGGCTGCGAACAATGCCGCCAGGATCGGTGACGTCGACCTGCGGTGTTTTTCTCACGTCGAGGAGCGACGTATAAAACAACAGCCACGAAAGCATGTCTTCGTAATGTGTCGACTGCGAGATGTGATCGACCGTCGCAAGCCCGGCCTCGGTCCCTGCTCGCGGCGGCGCGATCGCCTCGAACTCAACATCCCAGACCTTGGCAAGCATGCTGGTCGGATCGAGGAAGTACAGTAGGCTGCCACCCATCCCGCGCACGGCCGGAATTTCAAGCTCCCCCGGTCCCACTTTCTGCCGGAATGGCGTATCGCGAAGCTTCTCGGCCCGATCGAGCGTCGCCGATGCGCTCTGCACTTTCAGGCCGATCGCACACACCGATGGCCCGTGCGTGATGTAGTGCGAATGCGCGAAGCCTTCCTTTTCCTTGTTGATCACCAGATTGATGGCGCCTTGCGTCCAGCGCGTCACCGCTTTCGATTTGTGCTGCGCCGCTTTTTTGAAGCCAAGACCGGAGAAAAACTGCGCCAATTCGTCGGCGGTGCGGTCGTCAGCCGCGAATTCGATGAATTCAACACCCAGGCATTTCGAACGCGGCGGCACCGCAGGGATGTCGAACGCAGCCGCGCCGGGCGCGTCGCGCAACTGGTCCATGAGATACACCAGCGAGCGCTGCCCATCGACCGCCACCGAGCGCGGCGAACCGGCGCGGAACTCGTCGTTGAATATCTCAAGCGAGAATTCGCCGTCGTAGCCGGTCGCGATGACCGCTCGCATGAATTCGACGACCGGCATGTCGCCTTGCCCGGGGAAGCAGCGGAAATGCCGGCTCCACGACAACACGTCCATATCGAGCCATGGCGCGTCGGCAAGCTGCACCAGGGATATCCGGTCGCCAGGAATGGAATGCATCGGCTTGAGGTCGGTTTTCCGCGCGTAGGTATGGAACGTGTCGAGTACCAGGCCGATCGAGGAGTGATCGGCGCGTCTGACGACCTCCCATGCGTCGCGGTAGTCGTTGATGTGCCGGCCCCAGGCCAGCGCCTCGAAGCCGACGCGCAGCCCGCGTTTTGCGGCCCGCTCACCTAACTCGTGAAAATCCGCGGCGGCACGGTCGACGCCGCCTAAAGAGTCGGGTGAGACGTTGCTGCACACCAGCAGCAAGTCGCAGCCGAT
The DNA here is from genome assembly GCA_963738915.1 of uncultured Alphaproteobacteria bacterium. GTDB lineage: Bacteria > Pseudomonadota > Alphaproteobacteria > Rhizobiales > Xanthobacteraceae > Pseudolabrys. The sequence continues at coordinate 30,415 of CAVTYO010000016.1, read as the reverse complement.
CTCCTGCATCACATCGAATTTACGCTCGGCGCGATCGAATGCGCGCGCGCGTTGCGGCGATGGCATGCCTTCGAAATCGCGGAACGGCTGAAACGTGATCACCTTGAGGCCGAGGTCGGCTATCTTCTTTGCAATGTCGGCCGGCGTTCCGTTGTAGGAAAGCAAATCGTTCTCGAAAATCTCAACGCCGCGAAACCCGGCCGCGGCAATGGCTTCGAGCTTTTCACTCAAGCCCCCGCTGAGGCAGACCGTGGCAATCGACGTCTTCATGAGCCCGTCCTCCGGTTTCCCAGCCCAGCGTCACACTTTTTCCGCCGCCTTGTCGCGCACAGCAAGTGCCGTGGCAAATGCGCGGTGCATGCGCGCCACGTCGGCCTCGACCCCAGTGAACATCCGGAACGCCTCAACGGCCTGGTGCACACACAAACCGCCGCCGTTGAGCACGCGTGCGCCTTTTGCCGCGGCGGCATCGAGAAACGCTGTTTGGATCGGAGTATAGATTACGTCGGCTGCCCAATGCGTTGATTTGAGGCGGGCAACCGGCACAGGGTTGCCGGGAAAGCCGCGCATGCCGACTTGGGTCGCATTAACGACGCCGTCAGCAGCGGCTATATCGCCTTCAAGATCGCCGGTAACGCGGCAGCGCGAGGCGCCGTAGTGCCTGACGACTTCCGCCTGAAGCGCTTTGGCGCGCGCTACGTCGATATCGTGGAGGATCAACAGCGTGACGCCGAGATCCATCAATGCAAAGGCGACCGCACTTCCGGCGCCGCCGGCGCCGATCTGCACCACGGTTGCACCTCTGGCACTGTCGCGCCCGAGACTTTCCTCGAAGCTGCGGCGAAAACCAGGCCTGTCGAAATTGTAGCCCATGGTACGACCGTCCGGCGCGATGGCGACCGTGTTGACCGCGCCGACCTGCGCGGCCTGCGGATCGATCGTGTCCAGCAGCGGAATAACTGCCTGCTTGAATGGGTAGGTAATGTTTGTCCCGGCAAAACCGGCTGCGTTGACGGCAGCAAGCAACTGCTTGAGGTCACGCCCCGGCAGACGATCGACATCCATCAGGTGATAGAACCCGCTAATTCCGGCTGCCGCGAAAGCATCGGCAAAAAGCGCCGGCGACAGCGAGCCCATGATGTTCGCGCCGATCAGGCCGACAAGCAGTCTTCGATCACTCATGGCACGGCCCTCCGCCTGCGCAACGTCGGCTTCCGTTCTACCCCAAGATGCGTGAGTCCCATGTCCGCCGGCCGCTAGCGGACATTGACAAGGCGACGCGTTTTCGAGGTGCCAACCTGCTCCTTGCCGGTCCCCGGCCCCAAGTTAGCCGCACCATTGCGCAGTGTGTAAGTCACACAATCCTGGATATGCCGGGTGAGGATCGCTTGCGCCGCCGCCGCGTCACGTTTTAGCGCGCTGTCGAGAAGTTGCCGATGTTCGCGCGCCGCTATTTCGCCGCGAAATACCACCGCGATCATCTGATAACGCAAATATTTGTCGTAAACCGCAGCATGCGTTTCCAGCAGCGCCGCCGACCCGCAAGCCGATATCAGTGCATGATGAAATTCCCAGTCGTAGCGCTTCCACAATTCCGGAGAGCCTTGATCGCCGGCCAGCATCCGATTTTCCATCGATGTCAGTTTGTGATGGGCCGAGACGACTTTGCCTTCCCACTCCATATCGCCGGCCGCAAACGATTGCCCCAGCGCAGAGCATTCAAGCAGCTGCCGCAGGTTCGCAATTTCCTTCATATTTTCCGCTGAAGCCGGCGCCACTTCGAACCCGCGCGCACCTTCCGCGACGATCAGCCCTTCTGACGTCAGCCGATTCAGCAGTTCGCGCAACGTGCTGATGCTAACGCCGTATCCGTCCTTGAGACCGTCCAGCCTCAACTTTTGGCCCGGCGCCAATCGGCCAAAAATGATGTCGGTCCGTATCCGGCGATAGGCCTTTTCCCCTGCCGTTTCCGTAATTGTGCGACGGTCCATATTTTCAACGACTACCTGATGATGCTGTATTCATCCGATAATACAGATTTTACCTATTGAATTGGATTCCACAAGAGACAATAAAATAATTTGGGAGTGAGTTCGACAACTTAAAAAAGCAAATCAGGGAGGGACACATGGGTCCAGTTTTTACCCGCCGCGCGGTCGTCGCCGGAGGCGCCTGCGCGCTTGCGCTCGCCAACTCCGCAAGCGCGCAGGCACAGGCCGCGCCAAAGCTCAAATTCAGCTGCGCATTCCCGGAGACCGACCTTCGGGCCAAGGCCTATAAGGCATTCGCCGCAGCGATGAAGGACGACATTGAGATCGAGCCGTACTGGAGCAATACGCTGTTCAAGCAAGGCGCCGAATTGGTCGCTCTTCAGCGCGACAACCTCGACCTCTGCAATCTCGCGCCGGCCGACATCGCCAAGCAGATTCCGGCGTGGTCGTTGATGACCTCGGCCTATCTGTTCCGCGACTACGCGCACTTGAACAAGACGTTCAAGAGCGACGTCGGCAAGGAATTTATCAAGATGGCGCGCGACCAACTCGGCGTTGAGGTCATCCGACCTGTCTATTTCGGCGCCCGTCAGGTCAACCTGAAGCCTGACAAGAAGATCACGACGCCCGCCGACATGGCCGGCATCAAGCTGCGCATGCCTCCCGGCGAATATTGGCAGTTCCTCGGCGAATCGATCGGTGCCAATCCGACCCCGGTCGCCTTCGCCGAACTTTACACCGCGTTGCAGACCGGCACTGTTGACGGGCAAGACAATCCGCTGGTCACGGCCAAATCGATGAAGTTCGACGAAGTCACGACGCAATTCGTCCTGACTAGCCACGTCATCGGCTACGACATGCTGACGGTCTCGAAGAAAACCTGGGCAAGTCTGAAGCCCGCGCAGCAGGCTAAATTGCGCGCCGAAGCCGACAAGGCCTTCGACGCAAGCGCGGCGGAGTACGACGCTCAAGCGGCGGAAACGATCGAATACTTCAAGAAGGAAGGCAAGAAGGTCTACGAGCCGGATCAAAATGCCTTCCGCGCCTTCGCCCAGAAACGTTACCTCGACAAATACGGTAACGACTGGCCAAAGGGTGCAATCGAGAGCGTCAACGCGGTCAAATAAGCACGGACGTAATACCGTCGATTATAACGGTATCCTCCTGAACTTGGCCGGTTGTCGCAGACAACCGGCCATTTTGCGAGAAACGATCCAAAGCATGCGGCCGGCCGGAACACCCCGATGTATATGCAAATACTAACCGCCGCACGCTGGCTGCGGCGGCGCGCGGAAAACGTCGCGGTCGCGCTGCTCTCGATCATGTTTGCCACTTTCATCGTCCAGATTTTCTTTCGTTACGTGCTGAATGATCCGCTCGGCTGGACGGAAGAGGTGATCATCACGACGTGGCTCTGGACGGTGTTGTGGGGAGCGGCATTCATTCTCGATGAGTCGGAAGAAATCCGGTTCGACATCATCTACTCAAGCATTGCCGAGCGGACACGCCGTATTTTTACGGTGGTCACCGGGGTTGTTCTGGTCGTGCTGTACGCTGTGTCGCTGCCAGCCTCCTACAGATATGTCAGCTTCATGAAGGTGGAACGGTCGGCGTACCTGCACGTGCCGATCAACTGGATGTATTCCGTCTATCTCATCTTCGCTGTCGCCTGCATCTGCCGCTATTGCTGGCTGGTGCGGCGCGCCCTGCACGGGAAAAAGTCGCCCGAAACCGATCCGGCAAAAACGGGCGACTGATCATGACGATCTCCCCGTTCGCGCTGTGCATCGTCACCATCGTCTTTCTCGGAGCGCTTGGCCTGCCGATCGGCCATTCCATGATCGTTGCCTCGATCTTTTACCTGCTGCTGTCCGGACTCGATCTCGGCACCGCCGCCGAGCAGATCCTCAATGGCCTGTTCAACAGCTACGTCCTGCTGGCGATTCCGTTGTTCATCCTCGCCGCCGACCTGATGAACATCGGCAGTTTGACGGATCGGCTGCTGCAATTCTGTCTCGTTCTGGTCGGCCGTTTTCGCGGCGGTCTGGGTCACGTCAACGTCGTTGCAAACATGATCTTTGCCGGAATGTCCGGCTCGGCGATCGCCGACGCCGTCGGCATCGGCCGCATCATCATCGGCATGATGACCAAGGACGGCCGTTATCCGGTCGCCTATGCGGCCGCGATCACGGCCTCGGCGGCAATCATCGGCCCGATCATCCCACCTTCGATCCCGATGGTGGTTTACGCGCTCGTTTCGGATACCTCGATTGGATACCTTTTTCTCGGCGGCTTCGTGCCGGGGATCATGCTCGGCATCGCCTTCATGGTGATGAATTCCATCATCGCACGACGGCGGAACTATCCGGTCGAAGCGCCGGTTCCATTGCGCGACGTGCCCCGTATCACGTTGCGGGCATTCCCGGCGCTGCTGCTGCCGGTCATTTTGCTGTTCGGCATCTATGGCGGCGTGATGACGCCGACCGAAGGCGCCGCGGCGGCGGCCTTCTACGCGTTGTTTGCCTCGACGGTGCTCTATCGCGCGGTGACGTGGAAGCAGCTTTATGCGGCCATCCTCACCAGTGGCAAGGCGACGACATCAATCGGCATGCTGATCGCGGGTGCGTTGATTTTCAACTATGTGGTGACGATCGAGAACATCCCGACTTCGCTTGCAAATCTCATGCACGGGATGAACTTCTCGGCCGGCAGCTTCCTGCTGGTGGTCAATATCATCGTGCTGATCCTGGGCTGCCTGTTGGAAGGCACCACCATCCTGCTCGTCATCGTCCCGATTTTCATCCCAACCGCCAAGGCGCTCGGCATCGATCTGGTGCATTTCGGCGTCATCGTCGTTGTCAACATCATGATCGGGCTACTCACCCCGCCCTATGGGCTGCTGCTGTTCGTTCTCGCCAACATGACCAAGCAGCCGCTGGGCGCGATCGTTCGCGAAGCCGCGCCATTCATTATCGCGGCCATCCTCATTCTCGCGGTCATCACCTGGGTGCCCGAGTTGGTTCTCTGGTTGCCGCGGCTGATGGGGTACAAAGGTTAGGCGCGATACGACATGAGCAAGCCGATTTATATTCTCAACGGACCCAACCTCAATCGCCTCGGAAAGCGTGAGCCGGCGATTTACGGCACAACGACTCTGGCAGAGGTCGAGGCACTATGCCGACAGGAGTCGAACAATCGCTCGATCGAGTTCCGTCAGACCAACAGCGAAGCCCAGATGGTCGACTGGATTCATGAGGCGATCGACCAAGGCGGTGGCATCATCATCAACCCGGCCGCCTACACGTTCACGTCAATCGCGATCCTCGACGCGCTGAAGATGTTTCCGGGACCGATCATTGAGCTTCATATTTCCAATATTCATCGCCGCGAGGCCCACTATCATCATTCATACGTTTCTAAGGTCGCAACAGCGGTGATGGCAGGCCTTGGACCCGATGGCTATCGCCTCGCGGTACGGGCCATGTGCGACATGTTGCAAAAAGGAACCACCAAGGCCAGCTAGTGCCGCGATGTCTCGACTCAGAATTTTGCGCAGGTCGATCCAACCGCGCTGAGCTGGCTCACGACACGACTTCTGCCGGCGCAAGGCCCCCGCCAAGGAACAGTTGCGCGATCCTCGAGTCGGCCAGGATGCGCGGCGCGGTATCCTCGATGCGGGTTTGGCCCTGCTCCAGCACCAGCCCATAATCCGAAATCTGCAAGGCCTGCTTGGCGTTCTGCTCGATCAGCAGAACGGTGACGCCCTTGTCGCGCAGGTTCTTTAGGATAGAGAAAACCTCCTGCACCAGCAGCGGCGACAATCCGATAGACGGCTCATCGATCAGAATGAGCTTGGGATCGAGCAGCATGCCGCGCGCGACTTCCAGCAATTTCTGCTGGCCGCCCGAGAGTGTCGAGGCCTGCGCATTGGCCTTCTCCTTCAGGATCGGAAACTGCTGCATGATTCTGTCGATCCGGTCAGGCAGGCTGGCCTGGTCGGATAGCGCGATACCGCCGAGCTCGAGATTGTGCAGCACGCCCAGTTCGGGAAATATGTTCCGCCCCTGCGGGATATAGACGACGCCGGCATCGAGAATGTCGCGTGGCGCAAGATTCGTGATGTCGCGGCCGTCAAGCGTAATGGTTCCGCTGCGCGCCGGCAGCAGGCCGAAGATCGTCTTGAACAACGTGGATTTGCCGGCACCGTTCGGGCCGATCACCGTGGTAATCGCGCCGCGGCGAACCCGTGCGTTCGTGCCGTTGAGAATGGTCATCTTGCCGTAGCCGGAGAAGACGCCATCGACGATGAGAATCGGCTCGGCCGCGTTCATGTTCGACCTACTCAGTGCCCCAGATACGCTTCGATGACGACCGGATCGCGGCGGATATCATCCGGTGCGCCCTCAGCGATGAGCCGCCCTTCGGCCAGAACCAGCACCCGCGTGCACAGCGCCATGACGAATTCCATCTGATGCTCGATGACCACAAACGTGGCTTTGCGTTCGGCATGGTAGGCCTGTAGCCGCTCGCGCAAATGCCCCAGCATGGTCAGGTTTACCCCGCCCGCCGGTTCGTCGAGCAACACAAGCCGCGGTCCGGCCATGAAGGCCATGGCGGCGTCGAGCAGTTTTTGCTGGCCGTAGCTCAGCATCCCAGCCTGCTCGTCGGCCAGATGCGACAGACGAAAGAATTCGATCATTTGACTGGCGATGCCGGCGAGCCCGGCGTCGGGGCGTCCGAACAGGCGGGAATACATCGAGCCCTGATGTTCCTGTCCGGCGAGGATGAGATTGTCGCGCACCGAGAGTTGCGGAAACACCTGCAGCAATTGAAACGTCCGGCTCACGCCAAGACGGTTGATATCGCAGGGGCGCATGCCCGTAGTCACCCGGCCATCGACCCGCACCTCGCCTTGGTTCGGCATCAACTGGCCGAGCACGCAGTTAAAAAGTGTCGATTTTCCCGAACCGTTCGGGCCGATGATGCCGAGGATTTCGCCTTCGTGCACGTCGAACGAAACGTCGTCGACCGCGGTGATGCCGCCGAAATGCTTGCTCAGATTGGAGACGGCAAGCACCGCCGTCATGGGCTCGTCCTCTCCGGCCGCAGCGCCGGCTGCGGCGGATTGCGCCTCAGATTCACCGCCTTGATGATGCGTTCCGCCAATCCAAGGATGCCGGTCGGGCAGAACGCCATCATCACCATGACCAGCACGGCATAGAAGACGAGGTAATAGCCCTGGATGAAGCGCAGCCATTCCGGCAGCAGCACGGCGACCAGCGCTCCGACAAAGGGCCCGAAGAAATACCCGCTGCCGCCGACGATCACCATCAGCAGCAGATTGAGCGACAGATTGAGCGCGAACGAGAGCGGCTCGATATACTGCACCAGCGGCGCAAACACCGCGCCGGACAGACCGCCGATGCTCGAGCCAATGGCAAAGGCCATCAGCGTGTAACGACGCGTATCGAGGCCAAGCGACAGCGCGCGGATCGGATTTTCACGCAATGCGATGAAGGCGCGTCCCCATGGCGAGCGAAGCATCCACCATGTGCCGGCCGCCAGCACGGCGAGAACGCCCAGGCTGAAATAGTAGAAACGCAACGAGCTGTTCGTCGACCACCAAAACAGGACCGGGCGCGGAATGCCGCTCAGGCCGTAAGTGCCGCCGGTCAGCCATTCTTCGTTGCGCAGAACGAGGAACACCAGCGTCGTGAAAGCAAGCGTGACGAAGGCAAGATAGTGATGCTGCACGCGCAGGGCCGGATAACCGAGCACCCAGCCGATTGAAAAGCACAGCAAGCCGGCGGCGGCGAATGCAAACGGGTACGGAACGCCGGCGCGCATCAATAACGCCGTTGTGTAGGCACCGATGCCGACGAACGCGCCTTGCGCCAGCGAGACCTGCCCGGCGTAGCCGAGCGTCAGATTGAGGCCCATGGCCGCGATGGTCAGTACGGCCCAGGTCGAGCTGAGATAGATGCCGTACGGCTTGAGAAAGAGCGGGACGATGATGGCAAAGATCGCGCCCAAGGCCACCGCGATGACGCCGAGCCGGTTCATACCGTGCGCTCTTCGATTCGACCGAGCAGCCCCTGCGGCCGCCACATGATGACCGCGATCAGGATTAGCAGCGGAAAGGCGCCGCGGTATGTCGATGACAGATAGGCAGCCGAAAGATTATCGAGAATGCCGAGAATGAAGCCGCCGAAGATGGCGCCGCGCACCTGATTGAATCCGCCGATGATGGCGGCAAGGAATGCCGCTATACCTAAGGTCTCGCCGTTGATGAACTTGGCAAGATAGATCGGGCTGATCAGGATCGAGGCGACGGCGCAAAGCGCGGCATTGATCAGAAACGTGTAAAGCACCATCCGCCGCACCGGAATTCCTAAAATGCGCGCCAGCGTCGGATTTTGCGCCGTCGCCTGCATCGAGCGGCCGAGCCGGGTCTTGTGCAGCAGCAGGTGCAGCGCCACCACGGCGCCAATCGCCACTGCCAGTACGACCAGGCTTTGCGTCGAAATCACCGCACCGAAAAAATGCAGATCAATCGGCGGCGCCAAGGCCGGAAACGGCTGCGCATTCGAGCTGTAGAGATTCTTCGTCATCTCCTTGATGAACAGCGACAGCGCGATGGTGGATATCACCAGCGGCAGCACGCCATGCTTGAGCATGGGGTCGACGATAATGAGCTTGAACATCAAACCGAGCAGCAGAACCGAGAGCGCGATGCCGATCAGGATGGCGAGCCAGAACGGCGCGCCCAGATACATCGCCTCCAGGATGAAGAACGCCGGAAGCATGACGAATTCGCCTTGGGCGAAATTGATCGTCTGCGATGTCTGCCAGAGGAGCGTAAAGCCAACGGCAATCAGGGCATAAATTGCCCCGGTCGCCAGGCCAGACACCAAAAGCTGGATGAACGATGCCATCGGCCCACCGTGTTCGGCTTCCGCCCGGCATTGCCGCCGGGCGGAAGATTTCAATGACGATGAGCCTTATTTGCCGAGCTTCGGCAAAACCTTGACGATCTTTTGCTTGCCGCCGACGACCTCGCCGAGGAAGCTTTCACGATCGATGTCGCCGTTCTTGTCCCAGGTCACTTCCATCAGAATGTTAGGCTCGTCCTTGGGCGTGATGGTCAAGCCGTGGGCTACATTGATGAAGCCCTTGCTGTCGAACTTGCCCATCTTCTCGGTCACATACTTGACGAAGTAAACCCCGGTATAGCCCTTGATGCCGTTGTGGTCGCAGATGTAGTTGAACCTCTTTTTGAATCTTTCCGCAAACTCCTTCACCGCAGGGATCGGCGCATCGACGGTAAGGGCGACGTGGCCCTGCGCACCCTCGGCGGCTCCTCCGGCGAGTTCGATCACTTTCTGGCTGAGCAGCGTGGTCTCGCCGACGATCGGCGTCTTGGTAATGCCTTGCTTTCGCGCCTCCTTGAGGAATCGGGCAGACTCCTCTTCGTTGACATAGGCGAAAATCACATCAGCATTTGCCGCCTTGACTTTGATGACGTCGGCAGAAAAGTCGGTCTGGCCCAATTCGGTGGAGACGTCGGCGACAACTTTGATGTTGTCCTTGGCCATTTCCTTCAAGAAATTATCCCGCCCGGGCTTGCCGAAGTCGCTGTTCACCCAAACGAGCGCGACCGTCTTCGCCTTGAGTCCGTCATGGATATAGTTGGCGATTTTCGGCATGCTGAACTGCTGGCCAAACGAAGTGCGGAACACGTAAGGATCATCTTTCATGGTGATCGTCGCGGCCTCGCCGCCGACGATTTCCGGAATTTCCGCGGCTTGCGTGAGCTGCATGTCGACGAGCACCGAGCCCGAATAGACCGGGCCGAAGATGACGTAAGGCTTGTTGTCGAGGACCTTCTGGATCAAGCCGCGCGACACGCCGGCTTCGCTCTGAGTGTCGAATACCGGCATATCGATCTTCTTGCCGAGGATGCCGCCCTTGGCGTTGATCTCTTCGACGGCGAGCTTGAGGCCGTCGCGGAAATTGGTGCCGGACACGGCGCCGGGGCCGGACTCCTCGAGGACGGCCGGCATATAGACGGTCGACTGCGCGAGCGCCGGACCGACGGCGCCTAGGCTCGCGATAGCGATCGAGGCAAACAATGTTGAGCGAAACATGGGGCTCCCTCCTTGGTGTAACGCCGGCCCTCTGTAATTTGGGGCGTCTTTGCGTAGCGGTTATCTTTCGCCGCCGACTTCAACCTTGCTGACCGGGCTATGCCGCGTCAATAACCAAGACACATCCTCTTCTTTCGCCCATGAATTAGAGGCTGAATTGCAAGCCTCACCGCTAGCGGTTGAGCCAGCGGCGCGCAAAACCGAGCAGGCCCTGCGGCAAGAAGATGATCATGGCGATGAAGATGACGCCGAGCGGGATCAGATAGGGAAACTGGTCGCCGAAGATGCGCGACATCAGTTCGCGCAACAGCTGGAAGAATCCGGCGCCGACGATGGGACCGACAAGCGTGCCGATGCCGCCCATGACGTTGAAGATCACGGTATCGCCCGAGGTGATGAAATAGACGAAATCGGGCGCGGCAAATTCGTTCTGCACGGCGTAGAGCACGCCGGCAAGCCCGGCAAAGAGGCCCGACAGCATCACCGCGACGATCTTGTAGCGTTGTACAGGGAACCCAATGGCGCGAGTGCGCGCCTCGTTCTCGCGGATCGATTGCAGCACCATGCCGAACGGCGATTGCGTGATGCGGCGCAGAATTAGATAAGAGCCCGCGACAATCGCCAGCACAAACCAGTGCAAGGTCATCAGGTTGAACCGTGCATCGTAGAGCCAGGCGAAGGTCAGGTGCGGCCGCGTGAAGATCAGCCCGTTCTCGCCCCCCGTTACCTTCGTCCAGGTAAAGATGATGACGTAGAAGATTTGGCTGAAGATGAGCGTCGTGATGGCAAAATAGATGTCGCGCAGCCGCGTGGAGAAATAAGCGACGAATAGTGCGGCGCCGCCCGCCCCGGCAAGGCCGAACACGATCGCCAGCCAGACATTCCCCGGATGCAACATCAAAAGCGCGGCCGCGGCGCCGTACATGCCGAGGCCGAAAAATGCCGAGTGGCCGAAAGAGACCATGCCGGTGTAGCCGATCAGCAGGTCGGACGACATCGCCAGCAGACCCCAGATCAGGATTTCGGTGAGGAACTTCGCCCAGAAGACCGGCAGCACCAACGGCGCCACGATCAGCACCGCCATGACCACGCAAAAGCCGATCCAGTAAACGGCCGTGTGGCTCAACACCGGTCTCTTCTGCGCCATTGTTTTGTCGAGCGGTGTGGCTGTCATTTGGGCGTCGCAAACAGGCCGGTGGGCCTGAACAAGAGTGTCAGGATCAGGACGACGAAGGAAACGATCACCGCCTGCGAGGGGTTCACCCAGATCGCGGCATAGGCTTCAAGCAGACTGATGAAGATGGCCGCCACCACCGAGCCACCGAGGCTGCCCATGCCGCCGACCACAACGACGATGAAGGCTTTCAACACCCAGTCGAGTCCCATGCTGTGATCGACACCGACCAGCGGCGCGAACAGAACTCCGCTCGCCGCCGCCATGCCAGCGCCGAGCGCGAAAACGCCGGTGAGCACCCATGGGACGGGGATGCCCATCGCCTGTGCCATCACCCGGTCCTGCGTGGTGGCGCGGATCCAGACACCGTATTTGCCGTACTTCAGGAACAGCCAGAAACCGCCGATGATCGCCGCCGACAGCGCGGCGATCACGAGGCGGTACCAGGGATAATCGAGATAGAAGAGGATGAAGTGACCGACGATCGGCGACGGCATGCGGCGCGCGATCGGGCCGAAATACCACAACGCGAAATTCTGCAGGATGAGCGAGATACCGAAGGTCACCAGAATCGTGTTGAGCGGATCGCGTCCGATCAGTGGCCGCAAGGTGACGATCTGCATTGCGCCGCCGAGGATAGCGATCACCAGCGCCGAGACGACGAGCGCCAGCCAGAAATTGCCCGTCGCCGCCATGACGATGACGCCGATATAGGCGCCGAGCATGAACAATTCGCCGTGCGCGAAATTGACCACGTCCATGATGCCGAAGATCAGCGTCAACCCGGAGGCAACCAGCGCCAGGATCATCCCGGTAACGATGCCGTTCACCGTCTGGATCAGGATGAGATCGAACGGTACGTCTTGAACGAAGGCGATCAACGCATGCATTGCGCTAAACCCCCAGGTACTGCTTGATGACGATGTGCTCGACGTGCAGTTCGGCCGCGGCGCAATGGTGCCGCACGATCCCCTTCTCCATGATGTAGATCCGCTGGCTTGAAGCGAGCGTCAGCGGCACATTCTGCTCGACCAGCAGAATGGCGACACCTTCGTTGTGCAGCACCTCGATGATCTGGCTGATCTGCGAGACCATGCGCGGCATCAGGCCTTCGGTCGGCTCGTCGAGCAGGATAATCTTCGGCTCCAGCATCATGGCGCGGGCAATCGCCAGCATCTGCTGCTCGCCGCCCGACAGCGTGCCGCCGGCCTGGCCACGACGCTCGCCCAGTACCGGGAAGAAGGTAAAGACCTTGTCGAGCAACTGGCGCTTGCGGTCCTCGCTGACGCCGTGGCGGTCGAGCCCGACCCGCAGGTTTTCCATCACCGTCAGCAGACGGAAGATGCGGCGATCCTCTGGCACATAGCCGATCCCCATTTGCGCGAGCTTGTGCGGCGGCACGCCGTTGATATTCCTGCCTTCCAGCAGAATCTTGCCTTCGGCCGCGCTCACCAGCCCCATGATGGTCTTGAGCGTCGTCGATTTGCCGACACCGTTGCGGCCGAGCAAGCCGACGACCTCACCATGACCGACCTGCAGCGAGACGCCATCGAGAATATGGCTCTTGCCGTAATAAGTGTGCAAGCCCTCAACCGAGATCAGAGGCTGCGCGTTGCCGTTCGTGCTCATGTCTTGAGATAGACCTCCAGCACTTTGGGATTTTGCTGGATCTGCTCCGGCGTTCCCTCGGCAAGAATTTCGCCGTAGTGCAGCACCGTGATGCGATCGGCAAGCTCCATCACCACTTCCATGTCGTGCTCGACGATAAGGATTGTGAGGTTTTCGCCGATCCGCTTGACGAGATGCATCGTCTCGCGCGTCTCTGCCGCGCTCATGCCGGCGGTCGGCTCGTCGAGGCAGAGGAGCTTCGGCTCGGTGGCGAGCGCAATGCCGATTTCGAGGTTACGCTGGGCACCGTGCGAGAGATTGGAGGCGAGTTCGCCCGCATTGTCGAGCAAGCCGACTGAGGCAAGCGCGGCTTCCGCCTTGGCGTTGATATCGGCGAAGGCCGTGTGATGCGCGATCATGTTCCAGGCATGACGGCGCGACTGCGCGGCGATGCGCACGTTCTCCAGCACCGTGGCATTGGGCAGGATGTTGGTGATTTGATAGGAGCGCGCGATGCCTTTTTGCGAAATCTCGTTCGAGGGCAACCCGGTGATGTCCTCGCCATTGAAGACAATGCGCCCACTCGTCGGCGTCAGCACGCCGGTCAGGCAATTGAAGAAGGTGCTTTTGCCGGCGCCATTCGGGCCGATGATGGCGTGGGTGTTGCCGCGCTCAACGACAAAATTGACGTGCGACAGTGCAGCCAGGCCGCCAAACCGAACCGACAGCATGTCGGTCGCAAGGATCGCAGATGACGGCGCTCCCCGGCTCGGCGCCGGGGAGCCAATGTCGACGGCCGGTTGCACGCGCGCTTACGCCGCGGGGAACTTGCAGGCCGGCGGGAACAATTGTTTCTCGGCCGGCGCGGTTTCCATGAGCTTGTAGGTTCCGCCTCTGACCTCGAAGATGAACTCCTGCAGGAAGGCTTGGTGGTCTTCCTTGCGGATCGTCTTGTCGCCTTGCGGGAAGTCCGGTCCGGCCTTCACGTGAAGACCTTCCAGCGCCTCGATCAATTTCATGGTGTCTTTGCGCCCTTCGAACTTCGATTTCTCCATTGCGATTTTCATCGCGTTGAGGGCTTCGAAATCCGATTGCACATACTTGTCGGGCAGCGGTCCGGATGGATCGATCTTCGCCAGCCGCTGCTTGGCTTCCTCAAACCAGGCCTTGTGGTAAGGCGTGTCGAGCGGGCCCTGGAACACCGGGATGTACCGGTTAATGCCGATGAAGCCGTCGATCTTGTTGCCCTGCGCCGGCAGATTGGTCGGCTCGCTGATCGAGCCGTCGCCGGCAAACTTGTACTTCTTGGTCAGGCCGAGATCATAGGCCTGGTTGACCACGGTGACGCCGTCCTTGCCGAAGAAGATGCCGAACAGCCCGTCGAAATCGCCGGAAATCTTCGACAGGAACGGAGTCATGTCGGCGGTGCCGAGCGGAATGCCGGTGGTGCCCACCACGTCGCCGCCGTTCTTCTTGATTTCCGAGATATAGGCGTCGCGTGTCGATTGGCCCCACGAATAATCGGCAAAGGCGATGTGCCACTTTTTGCCCATCTTGGTGAGAAGCGGTGCAAAGGCGACCGCCTGCGCCGGCGCGTAATCGTGCAGGCGGAAGGTGTAGCGGTTGCAGGCGCTCGTCGTCAGCGTAGTGTCGAGGCAGACCGTGATCATATTGACGATCTTGGCTTCCTGCCACACCGGCATGCAGGCGAGGCAAATGTTGGAGAGGAAGCCGCCGACGTGAACGTCGATGCCGTCCTCGTCCACCATCTTCTGCGATTTGCGGCGACCGACGTCCGGCTTGGATTCGTCGTCGACGATGATCAACTCGACCGGCCGGCCGTTGATGCCGCCGTTCTTGTTGATGCGATCGGCTGCCATCTGCAGGCCGACCACCGCGGTCTTGCCGCCTGCGGCGCCGGGCCCGGAGAGAGGTTGTTCGGAGCCGATCTTGAACGGCGCGGCAGCGCCGAAGGCTTCGCGCCACGGCGCCGGCACCAGCATCATCGCGCCGATCGCGCCGCCGCCCCAGCCGACCAGCGTGCGGCGCGTCACCTTGCCGCTGTACCAAATGTCACTCGCCCACGATTCGTCTTTCCACTTTTCAGTCATCGCAAGTTCTCCCTCTGGATTACAAGTTCGCTAAGCCCCCATGGCCGGCAAGCAAATATGACGATCCGCGCGAGCGCGGGCGCAAAAGTAAAAAGTTTGTCGAAGTTGATAAGAACGTCGCCGCCTGCCCGCAGGCCTGGCCTGCGAGCGCTAGTCGTGACGGCACGAAACGGCATTCCCCAAATCCTCCCATAACGGCCCGTTTGCGGGCTCTTTACGCATTTTGCCCCTCAAGCAAACGCGATCCAGCGGCATTTTTCAATCGCTATTTTCCGTATCGTTGGACCGTCACTCACATCGTCGCATGACGTCGCCGGCTCGCGCACCGCAACGCCGGGATGCTAAGATTGACGACTGTTCCTCGAACGAACGGACTGCCCATGCCTGTAACGCCGCTGCGACGCACCGCTGCCGCTTCCAATGGCAACGGACTTGCCGCACGTCTTGCGGTGCGCAGCGGAACGCATCACGGTCCGACCTCGGGGCTCGCGCCCGGTTACGTGCAGGGCAATCTCGCCATTCTGCCTAAAGCGTTGGCAGAGGATTTCCGCATCTTCTGCGAGCGCAACCCGAAGCCCTGCCCGCTCATCGGCATGTCGCAGGCCGGCGATCCGCGCGTGCCGGAACTGGGCGAAGACCTCGACATCCGCACCGACCTGCCGCGCTACCGAGTGTGGCGCAACGGAGAACTGATCGCCGAGCCGGAAGACGTTACCGACTACTGGCGCGACGACCTGGTGAGCTTCGTCATCGGCTGCTCGTTTTCCTTCGAGGAGGCGTTGACGCAGGCCGGCATCGAGCTGCGCCACATTACTCGCGGCAGCAACGTGCCGATGTTCCGCACAAGCGTACCGACCGCGGCCGCCGGCCCGTTCCATGGCCCGCTGGTCGTCTCGATGCGGCCGATGACGCCGGCCGACGCTGAACGCGCGGCGGCAATTACCGGCCGCTTCCCCCGCGTGCACGGCGCGCCGGTGCAGGTTGGCGAGCCGGAGCGCCTCGGGATTGCCGACGTAATGAAGCCCGACTACGGCGATCCTGTGCCGATAAAGCCGGGCGAGATTCCGGTGTTCTGGGCCTGCGGCGTGACGCCGCAATCGGTGATCGCGACAGTAAAGCCGGACTTCTGCATCACGCATTATCCGGGCAGCATGCTCGTGACCGACAGACTGAATGCGGAGTTCGAGGTGGCGTAGATTTACGCCGCGTCTCTGCCTGCATCCTTGCCGAGCAACCCGGCCTCCACCAGCGCCTGGCGAATGCCCGCAATCTCAGCGCGCTCAATCTTGACCAGCGGCGGCCGCACCACGGCGCGCGGCAATTTGCCGAGCAGCACGAGCGCCTCCTTCATGCGATTGTGCATGTCGACGAAGGGATCGGCGTAGAATACGCGCGCGGTCGGTGCGATGCGGGCGTCGAGACGCCTGGCTTTTTCAAGATCGTTCTCCTGCACGGCACGGAACAGCCGCGCCTGCAAGTCGGCGATGACGCTGCCGGAGCCGGACAGCAGGCCGTTGCAGCCGGTAACCAGCGAGGGAAACAGCCACGACGAATGCGTGGTGAGCACATTCACCGGGCGCTTGAGATTCTGCAGCGTATCGACGTGCCACTGGTGATGCGACACACTGCCGATCCAGTCCTTGATGGCACGGATGGCCGACACCTCCTCGCACATCCGCAGCAGCGTGTCCTTCGGATAGCCTTGGCCCGTGGCCAGCGGATATTGGAAGACGATCAGCGGCAGATCGGTCGCGTCGGCGATACGCTGGAAATGCGCAAGCGCCATAGTCGCATTCTGGCCGAGGGTGAATGGCGCCGGTGGAAACACGAGCAATGCGGATGCGCCGCCATGCTCGGCCATGCGCGCGAGCCGGGCAGCCTCAAGGCTTCCGTCGGCCCAGATGCCGTTCACCAGCGGCAGACGAGCGCCGATCTCGTCCTGCGCGATATCAAGCACGCGTTTCTGTTCGTCGAAAGTGCAAGAGGCCACTTCCGTCGAATGCGCGTTGATGGTGATGGCCGACAAGCCATCGACCGATGCGACGTCGCGCAGGTGCTTGCGGAAATTCGCTTCGTCGATCGACAGATCGTTCTCGAAGGGCAGCAGCACCGCCGGAATGACGCCGTGCGGGACGTATTGTTTGTGGCGTGGCATGTGCGCCCTCCCTATTCAGCCGCTCTCATATCGCCAGCATAGCCGAATTCGGCCGAAAGTCTGTCGGCGGCGATACGTACGGTGCGTGCCCGTTTCTGCAAGGCCTCGATCGACAGCCGCCAGACCGGGCCGGAAACGCCGACGGCGCCGATGACCTGGCCGCTAAAATCGCGCACCGGCAGCGCCACGCAGCGCAACTCGGCGTCGAATTCGCCGTCATCAATGGCTAATCCGGCCCGCCGAACTTCGGCGATTTCGCGCCGCAAGAGTTCCGCCGACGTGATCGTCTTCGGCGTCAGCGCCTTGAGTTCGGTGCGTGCCATGAACTGCTCGAGCTGATCGGGCGGCAACGCGGCGAGCATGATCTTGCCCAGCGCCGTGCAATGCGCGGGGCGCACGGCTCCGGCGCGGTCAATCAGTTGAAAGGCGCCCGGGCCGCTCGTGCGCGCCAGCACCACAACGGCGTCGCCCATGGGCACGGAGAAATGCGCGCTTTCGCCGGTCTCGCGCGACAAGTCCTCAAGAATCGGTGTCGCCAGGCTGACCATCTCGACTTCATCGAGCGCGCTCGCCGCGAGCGCAAACAGCGGACGGCCGATGCGGTAACGTTTGGTGTCCTTCATCTGCCGCACGTAGCCGAGCACGACCAGAGTCTTGACCAGATGAAAGGCGGTTGAGTTGTGCAAGGCAACGCGTTTCGACAACTCGGCAAGACCGATGCCGTCGCGGTTGCGCGCGATCTCTTCCAGGATCGAGAAGGCGCGCGCCAGCGATTGTACGCCGCCGCGCCGTTGGCCAGCACCGGAGCGGATGGCGGCGATGTGGGTGGGCGGGCGAAGCCTGCTGCCGGCTCGTTGCTTGGCGCGCGTTCTGACTTCAGACTGGCTTTTCATCGTCGCTCACCGGCGAGGTTACCACCAGAAATACCAGATCGACGAGCCCGGTGTTGGATATCGCGTGCTCGACGCCGGGCGGCAGGAAGATGAAGTCGTGCTTGCGCACGACGTGGTCCTTGCCGGCGATGTGCATCAATCCCTCGCCTTCGATCACGTGATAGACCTGCTCCTGCACCTTGTGGCTGTGCGTCTCCACGTAAGCCTTCGGCTGATACATCGAGATACGGTAGTCGATGTGCCTTGCACCCGCTGTATCGGGCATCACCAACGGCTTCGACAGCGCGCCGCCGTAGTGGTTGGGAAACTCCAGCCACGGCACCTCTGCGATATTGCGGATGAACGCTTCGCGTTTGGCCATGATGGCGCCCTACTTTGCCGGCGCCGGATCGGGCAGATAGCGCTTGCCGAACACCGGCTCTTTGTAAGGCGTCGGCGGCAACTGCCAGGCGCCGGTCGAGGGCGGCCGGACCTCGGCATCCACATGCACGTCGAGCACATAGGGCTTGTTGGCCTTGATCGCGTGTTCGAGCGCACCCTTGAAGTCCTGCGACTTGGTGACGGTCGCGGCCTCGACCCCGCACGAACGCGCCATGGCGGCGAAATCCGGATTGTACGGCTTCTGGTTGGGGCCTTCGTGAAACATGGTGCCGTGCTCGCGGCCGCCGAACATGCCGAGCTGGATGTCGCGGATGGAGACCCAGCCGAAATTGTTCCAGATCACCCACACCACCGGAATGTTGTATTCGACCGCCGTGCAAAGCACGTGCGGCACCATGGTGAAGCATCCATCGCCGGTGACCGCGACGACCGGCCGGTCCGGCGCCGCGAGCTTGGCACCGAGCGCGCCGGAGGCGCCAAAGCCCATGCCGGAAAAGCCCCAGGAGTTGAGCATTTGCTGGGGATGTTTGGGCTTCCAGAATTGCATGTACCAGTTGTGGCTGACGCCAACGTCGCAGCAGAGAATGGCGTCCGGCGGCATGACAGCGGCGCAATCGGCCACCACGCGTTCAGGACGCATCGGCGATGCGTGAATCTCGAAATTCGGACGGACGAATTTTTCCCAGTCCGCCTGCCAGCCCTCGATATTCGCAATCCATGCTTTGGTCGCATCGCGCTTGGCGCCGCGACGTTCGACCTCGGCAAGCAACTGGCGCAGGAATGTACGTGCATCGGCAAGAATCCCGATGTCGGGCGGATAGTTGCGCCCAAGTTCGTCGGTATCGACATCGGCGTGGATGAGCTTGGTCGCGGGGAAATTCCAGGAATAGCCCGGCATCCATGAAGAAGCCGAGCGGTCGTCGAAGCGTGCGCCGATGGCGATGACGAGGTCGGCGTGGCGGCCGGCTTCGTTTGCCGGATATGCACCGTTGCGGCCGATGAAGCCGAGCGATAAGGGATCGTTCATGTCGAGACAGCCCATGCCGTTGGGCGAGGAGATCACCGGGATCTGCAGGCGATGAGCGAATTCGGTCAGTTCCTTGCTCGCTTCCGACAGCGTGACGCCGTGACCAATAAAGATGACCGGGCGCTTGGCTTTGCTAATCAGGTCCACGCAGGCTGAAATCTCGTCCGGGGAAGCGCCGCTGCGCCTGGCGTTGAGCGCAGGCGCCGTGCGCGGTACCTCGACGTCGTCCTCTTCCTGAAACACGTTGAAGGGCACATCGAGATTCACCGGCCCCGGTCTTCCCGAGAGCATCGTCGTCATCGCCTGGCGTAGCGCCAGCGGCAGCATATCCACCCGTGTCGGTTGGAAGCTGCGCTTGACCACCGGGCGCACGATGCTGGGGAAATCAGCCTGGAAGTGCTTGTTGATCTCTTGAAACGGAGAGCGGTTGAACTGCTGCGTCGGCACGTTGGCGGTGATCGCCAGCAGCGCCGAGGAATCCGACAGCGCAACCTGCAACGGCATCACGATATTACAGGAGCCCGGGCCGCACGAGGTGAGCGTCGCTACGGGTTCGTGCCGCACGCGAAAGTATGCGTCCGCCATGTGCGCGGCGACCTGTTCGTGACGCGGCGAAACGAGCTTGATGCGGTCGCGCGATTCATAGAGCGAATCGAGCATGCCGACATTACCGTGCCCGCAGATGCCGAACACGTAAGGGATCTTGTTGCCGACCAGGTATTCGGTGATGAGGTCGGCGCCCTTCATGCGAGCCATGCTATTTATCCCTCGTTTCGCGGCGTTTCGTCATTGCCACAATGCCGCATGGACTTTAACAATATCGGCTCCGGTCGCCAACAACCAAGAGCGACCGAACCAGATGCGGCGCGGATCGATGCCTGGGGCGCACTATGCTGGCCAAGACTGAAGCAAAATCGGCCGCCGCCGCTGTGGAGCGCTGGCTTGCGCAGTTTGAAAAGGCTCTCACGGCGCAGGACGACGCTTCGCTCGAAATGCTGTTTCAGCCGGACAGCTATTGGCGCGACGTGCTGGCGCTCACATGGAACATTCAAACCGTTGAGGGCGCGAATGCCATTCTCACAGAACTCAAAGCACACGCTGGCCGGGCCAAACCAGACCGGCTTCGTGGTAGCCGCGCATCGGACGGCACCGCGCAAGGTAACTCGTGCCGGCACCGCCGCCATCGAAACGATCTTTGGCTTTGAAACCGCTGAGGGACGCGGGAGCGGCGTTCTGCGGCTTACCCCCGACGCCAATGACGGCAACGCGCCGAGAGCGTGGACGCTGCTTACAGCGCTCGACGAACTCAAGGGGTTCGAGGAAAAGCTCGGCAGATCACGGCCACAGGGCAAGGCCTATTCGCGCGATTTCCGCGGTCCCAACTGGTCCGACCTGAGGAAAGCCGCCGCCGAATATTCCGGCCGTGATCCGGCCGTGCTTGTCGTCGGCGGCGGACAGGCCGGGCTTTCAATCGCCGCGCGGCTCACGCAATTGGAAGTCGACACCCTCATCGTGGACCGCGAGTCACGCATCGGCGACAACTGGCGCAAGCGCTATCACGCGTTGGTCCTGCACAACCAGGTGCACGTCAATCACCTCCCATACATGCCGTTTCCGCCGAATTGGCCGGCGTACATTCCCAAGGACAAGGTCGCTGCCTGGTTCGAGGCCTATGTGGAGAGTATGGAACTCAATTACTGGGCCGGCACCGAGTTCGAGAGCGGCACTTACGACGAAAAGGAAAAGCGCTGGTCCGTTGTGCTGCGCCGGGCGAATGGCACGGCGCGGGAGATGCACCCGCGCCATATCGTCATGGCTACCGGGGTGAGCGGCATCCCCAATCTTCCCGACATTCCGACGCTGGGCAAATTCGAAGGCACGGTCCTGCACTCGAGCCGGTACGCCAACGGCGACGCGTGGAAGGGCAAAAAGGCTCTCGTCATTGGATCCGGCAACAGCGGCCACGATATCGCGCAGGACCTGTGCTCAAACGGGGCAGAGGTGACGCTCGTTCAACGCAGCTCAACGCTCATCGTCAATGTCGAACCGAGCGCGCAGTTGCCCTATGCGCTGTATGATGAAGGGCCTTCGCTCGAGGACTGCGATCTCATCACGACATCCTTTCCGCTTCCGCTCGCCCGCAAAAGTCACAGGCTGCTGACCGAGCAAGCCAGGAAACTCGACAAGGACTTGCTCGACGGGCTCGCCCGCGTGGGATTCAAGCTCGATTTCGGCGACGACGGTACGGGATGGCAGTTCAAATATCTCACGCGCGGCGGCGGCTATTACTTCAACGTCGGCTGTTCCGACATGATCGTCAAAGGCGAGATCGGATTGGTGCAATTTTCCGACATCGCCGGTTTCATTGCCGAAGGCGCCCGGATGCACAACGGCGAGCCCCTCCCCGCCGACCTGATCGTGCTGGCGACCGGCTACAAAGGGCAGGAATATCTGGTCAGCAAATTGTTCGGCGATGAGGTTGCCATCCGCGTCGGCCCGATCTGGGGATTCGGCGACGGACAGGAATTGCGCAATATGTACACACGCACCGGACAGCCAGGTCTCTGGTTTATCGCCGGCAGCTTTGCCCAATGCCGCATCTATTCCAAGTATCTCGGCCTGCAGATAAAGGCTCGCGAGATCGCGTCCGTTTAGAAATGGGCAAAGTTTCGCGAATTCGGCCCCCACGGGCCGGGCGGGCGTCTTTATTTCTCATTGATACATCGCGCCAGCAATTCATATCGCTTCTTTATCGGTCAAATTCTATTTGAGAGCTCGCTCCAGGTTGGAGGGAGCAACCATGCTCGACGTCATTTTGCTCGCACTCGGCCTCGGCCTGTTCGTCGCATCAATCGGCTACGCCTGCGCCTGTGACCGGGTCTAAGGAGAAATCCAATGAACTTTGATTATTCGCTCGCCGCCGCCGTGACCGCCGGCCTGATGATCTACCTCATCTATGCCCTGCTGACACCAGAGCGCTTCTGACGCAACAGTTAAGCGGACAACGACCATGACTGTTATCGGCTGGATTCAGATAGCGCTTTATTGCGCGATCATAGTAACGCTCACGCCAGTGCTCGGCGGCTACATGACCCGTGTATTCGCCGGTGAACGCACGTTTCTGTCACCGATCCTGCGCCCGGTCGAAACCGCGCTCTACGCTGTCTGCGGCGTTAACGAAAAGAGCGAACAGCACTGGCTAACATATACGGTCGCCATGCTGCTCTTCCATGTCGGCGGCTTCGCCATCCTTTATGCGCTGCTGCGCGCGCAGGCCTTCTTGCCGTTCAACCCGGCACAACAGACGGCCGTCGCGCCCGACCTATCGTTTAACACCGCGATCAGCTTCATCACCAATACCAACTGGCAGAATTACGGCGGCGAAAGCACGCTGTCGTATCTGACACAGATGCTCGGCCTCACGCATCAGAACTTCCTATCGGCGGCGACCGGTATCGTACTCGCGGTCGCGCTGATCCGTGGCTTCGCGCGCGCTTCGGCCAAAACCGTGGGAAATTTCTGGGTCGATATGACGCGCTGTACGCTCTATGTGCTGATCCCGATCTGCGTGCCATACGCGCTGTTCCTCGTCTGGCAGGGCATGCCGCAGACGCTCGGCGCATATGTTGACGCAACCACATTGGAAGGCGCCAAACAGACGATCGCGGTCGGCCCGGTGGCCTCGCAGGTCGCCATTAAGATGCTTGGCACCAATGGCGGGGGCTTCTTCAACGCCAACGCCTCGCATCCCTTCGAAAACCCGACGGCGTTGTCGAATTACGTGCAGATTATCTCGATCTTCGCGCTGGGTGCGGCGCTCACCAATGTATTCGGCCGCATGGTCGGCAATCAGCGCCAGGGCTGGGCGCTGCTTGCCGCTATGGGCGTGCTGTTCCTTGCCGGCGTTGCCGTGACCTATTGGGCGGAAGCCGCCGGCACCCACACTTTCGATGCGCTCGGACTTAGTGGCGGCAACATGGAAGGCAAAGAGGTTCGTTTCGGCATCGTCGCCTCGGCGCTGTTCGCGGTGATTACCACGGCGGCCTCCTGCGGCGCCGTCAATGCCATGCATGACTCGTTTACCGCCCTCGGCGGCATGATTCCGCTCATCAATATCGAGCTCGGCGAGATCATCGTCGGCGGCGTCGGCGCCGGCCTTTACGGCATACTGCTGTTCGTCGTGCTCACGGTCTTTATCGCCGGGCTGATGGTCGGGCGCACGCCGGAATACGTCGGCAAGAAGGTCGAGGCTAAGGAGGTGAAGATGGCGATGCTCGCCATCCTCATCCTGCCGTTGATGATTCTTGGTTGGGCGGCGGTCGCGGTGGTCTATCCACCGGCGGTCGCATCCGTGGCCAATGCCGGTCCGCACGGCTTCAGCGAAGTACTTTACGCCTACTCGTCGATGACCGGTAACAACGGCTCGGCCTTCGCGGGTCTCACCGGCAACACGCTGTTCTACAATGTCAGCGGCGCGGTCGCGATGTTCGTCGGCCGCTTCTGGCTGATCATCCCGACGATGGCGATTGCCGGTTCGCTCGCCGCCAAGAGGTCGGTGCCGGCCTCGCTCGGCACGTTCCCGACCACCGGCGGATTGTTCGTCGGTCTGCTGGTCGGCGTGATCCTCATTGTCGGCGGTCTTACTTTCTTCCCTGCACTCGCGCTTGGCCCGGTCGTCGAGCAACTGGCGATGCGCGCCGGCTCGGTGTTCTAGGCGAAGCCTGGAGATAGAAACCATGGAAACTTCGAAAATCCGCAAGCGCATGCCGGTCACCACGCTACTCGATCCGGCGATCGTAGTTCCGGCGATCGGTCAGGCCTTCGTGAAGCTGGACCCGCGCACGCTCGCCAAGAATCCAGTGATGTTCGTTCTCGAAATGGTCACGCTGCTTACGACCGTTCTCCTGCTCCGCGATATCGTCACGGGCGGGCAGGCGATCGGGTTCGAGCTGCAAATCGTGATATGGCTGTGGTTCACGGTGCTGTTTGCCAATCTCGCCGAAGCGGTGGCGGAAGGCCGCGGCAAGGCGCAGGCCGACACGCTGCGCAAGACGCGCACGCAGACACGCGCCAAGCGCATCCTGATGGCCGACAATCACGAAGTCTATCAGGGCGTATCGGCCGAAGACCTGCAGGCAGGCGATCTCGTCATCTGCGAGGCCGGCGATATCATTCCGGGCGACGGTGAAGTGATCGAAGGCATTGCTTCGGTCAACGAGGCCGCCGTCACAGGTGAATCCGCGCCGGTGATCCGCGAATCCGGCGGCGACCGCTCGGCGGTGACCGGCGGCACTACCGTAATTTCGGACCGTATTGTCATCCGCATCACGTCGTCACCCGGTTCCTCGTTCCTCGACCGAATGATCGCGCTGGTCGAGGGCGCCGAGCGGCAGAAAACACCGAATGAGATCGCGCTCAACATCCTGCTGGTTGGGCTCACCATTATCTTCGTGTTCGCGACCGCCACCATCCCGAGCTACGCTGCATACGCCGGCGGTGCTATCTCGGTCGTCGTTCTGGTGGCGCTGTTCGTCACGCTGATCCCCACCACCATCGGGGCGCTGCTCTCAGCTATTGGCATTGCCGGCATGGATCGGCTGGTGCGCTTCAACGTGCTGGCGATGTCCGGCCGCGCGGTGGAAGCCGCCGGCGATGTTGACACACTGCTGCTCGACAAGACTGGGACCATTACCTTCGGCAACCGGCTTGCAACGGAGATCGTTCCGGTGCCAGGGGTGACCGAGCGGGAGGCCGCGGAAGCGGCGCTGCTGGCAAGTGACGCGGACGAAACGGCGGAGGGCCGTTCGATCATTACGCTGGTGCAGGACAAATACAGTGTGCACCGTGCTCCGGCTCCTTCCGACGCCAATTTCATCGAATTTTCCGCCATGACGCGCCTGTCCGGCGTCGATATCGGCAGCCGCAGGCTACGCAAGGGTGCGATCGATTCTGTGCTCAAATTCGCGCGCGAGCAGGCCGGCCAAAGCGTCGCCGAACCGGCGGCGTTCCGCGCCACCGTTGACAAGATCGCCCGCGCGGGGGGCACACCGCTAGGTCTCGCTGAAAACGGCCGGCTGCTTGGTGTGATCCATCTCAAGGACGTGGTGAAGCCCGACGTCAAAGACCGTTTCGCCGCCCTGCGCCGCATGGGCATCAAGACGGTGATGATCACCGGGGACAATCCCGTAACGGCGGCGGCGATTGCCTCGGAAGCCGGGGTCGACGACTTCATCGCGCAAGCGACGCCCGAGGACAAGTTGCGCTATATCCGCGGCGAGCAAGGCCAAGGCCGCCTGATCGCGATGTGCGGCGACGGAACCAATGACGCGCCGGCGCTCGCCCAAGCCGACGTCGGTGTTGCGATGCAGACCGGTACGCAGGCCGCGCGCGAAGCCGGCAACATGGTCGACCTGGACTCCGATCCAACCAAACTGATCGAGGTGGTCGAGATCGGCAAGCAGTTGCTGATGACCCGCGGCGCGCTCACCACATTCTCGATCGCCAACGACGTCGCCAAATATTTCGCCATTATCCCGGCGATGTTTGTCGCGTTCTACCCGCGGCTCCAGGTGCTGAACGTCATGGGGCTATCGACGCCGCAGAGCGCGATCCTGTCAGCGATTATTTTCAATGCGCTCATCATCGTCGCGCTCATTCCGCTGGCGCTGAAGGGCGTCAAATATCGTCCGGTCGGCGCCGCGGCGCTGCTGCGCCGCAATCTCCTGGTGTATGGGGCGGGCGGCATCGTGTTGCCGTTCATCGGTATCAAGGCGATCGACCTTGTCGTCACCGCTTTGCACCTCGCCTGAGGAGAGACGTCATGTTGAAGGAAATTCGCCCAGCCATCGTACTCATCG
Organism: uncultured Alphaproteobacteria bacterium; assembly: GCA_963738915.1. GTDB lineage: Bacteria > Pseudomonadota > Alphaproteobacteria > Rhizobiales > Xanthobacteraceae > Pseudolabrys. The sequence goes on along the minus strand of CAVTYO010000016.1, from coordinate 4,071 downwards.
TCGTACTGACGATCATCACCGGGCTGGTCTATCCGCTGACGATTACCGGCATCGCGGAGGTCGTATTCCCGCGTCAGGCGCAAGGCAGCCTGATCGAACGGGACGGCAGAGTGGTCGGCTCCGCCCTGATTGGACAGGCCTTTGTTGGCGACAAATATTTTCACGGCAGGCCGTCGGCAACGACCGCGCCGGACCCCAAGGATCCGGCCAAGAGCATAGACGCGCCCTATAACGCCGCGAATTCCGGCGGCTCCAATCTCGGACCGACCAGCAAGGCGCTTGCCGACCGGGTTAAAGGCGACGTCGATAAGCTCAAGGGCAAAAATCCATCCGCGCCGGTTCCGATCGATCTGGTGACCACCTCCGCCAGCGGCCTCGATCCCGATATCTCACCCGAGGCCGCGCTTTTCCAGGCGCCGCGCGTTGCCAAGGCCCGCGATTTGCCGGTGGATCGCATCCGCGCTTTGGTAGATGCGCAAATCGAGGGCCGCACCTTCGGCCTGCTAGGCGAGCCTCGCGTCAATGTTCTAAAGCTCAATCTCGCGCTTGATGCGCTGAAGTCGTAGATTGCCTTGACCAAGGAGCCGCATGCCGACCGACGAAGCACAACGAGCTTCGCCCGACGCCCTGCTTGCTTTCGCCAAGAAAGAAGGGCGAGGGCACTTGAAGATTTTTCTCGGTGCCGCGCCAGGCGTCGGCAAGACCTACGCCATGCTGACGTCAGCCCGTACCGAGAAGACGGGCGGACGCGATGTCGTGGCCGGTTTGATCGAAACACATGGCCGCCGCGAGACCGAACAGTTGATCGAGGGCTTTGAGTTTCTTCCACGCAAGCCGATCGTCTACCGCAACCAAATTATGAAGGAGTTCGACCTCGACGCGGCGCTGGCACGCCGCCCGAAACTCCTGCTCGTCGATGAATACGCTCACACTAATGTGCCCGGCAGCCGTCACCCCAAGCGCTGGCAGGACATTGACGAATTGCTGGCCGCAGGCATTGACGTGTGGACTACGCTGAATATTCAGCATCTCGAAAGTCTCAACGATGTGGTGCTGAAAATCACCAAGGTGCGCGTGCGCGAAACCGTGCCGGACACCGTCTTTGACAAGGCGGACGAGATCATCCTGGTCGACTTTCCGCCCGACGAACTGCTCAAGCGCCTTGCCGAGGGAAAGGTCTACGTCCAGGACACCGCTGCCCGTGCCGTTGAGAGCTTTTTCAAGCCGCAGAACCTGACTGCTTTGCGCGAACTGGCGCTGCGGCGTGCGGCCGAACGCATTGATGTCGATCTCGTCTCGCGGATGCAGGCCCACGCAATCGAAGGGCCGTGGGCCGCTGGCGAGCGCATCCTTGCCTGCATTGGCCCTGACACAATCTCCCCGACGGTCGTACGCACCGCAAAACGCCTTGCCGATCTGATGGATGCACCCTGGCTTGCGGTGACCGTCGAGCGGCCGGGTACGAGCCTCGACGAGGCCGCACGGCAGCGGCTTGATGAGGCCATGACTCTCGCGCGCAGTCTCGGTGCCGAGACGCAAACGCTGAGCGGCAGCGACTTGCCGGCAGAGTTGTTACGTTTCGCCAAGTTTGAGAATGTTACCCAGATCGTGATCGGCCGCTCCCGCGGTGGCTTTATTAGTGAACTCCTGCGCCGTTCTTTGCCCCATGAGCTAGTCCGCCGCACGCAGGATATCGCGATCCACCTGGTGACGCGGCAAACCGAAGCGGCAACGCCGTCGCCGCGGCGCCGTAGTTCGCAGTTTGCGCTGACTCCTCTGCCATTCCTCTACGCGACACTCAGCGTTGGAGCAGCGCTAGCGATCGGCAAAGCCCTCACCACGCTGACGCCAATTCCTAATCTATCGATGCTGTTTCTGATGGCGGTTCTATTGAATGCGGTGAGCTTCGGCATCTGGCCGGCAATCTACGCCTCGGTCTTGTCGTTCCTGGTCTATAATTTCTTTTTCATAGAGCCGCTTTACACGCTCACCGTCGCTGAGCCGTATGAATTGCTCGCGTTGATTATTTTCTTGGTAGTCGCGGTCATTACCTCGGCGCTTGCGGGCCGCGTGCGCGCGCAAGCCGACATTTCGGCGGGACGTATGCGGGCAATGCGCCGCCTCTATGAATTTACTCGCCACATGTCCGAACTCGCGACACTCGACGCGGTTGCCGAAGGTGCTGCCAGCGAAATCAACGCTAGTCTCGGGCACGCCGTAGTCGTGCTGCTGGAGCAGGACGGCGAATTGGAATTGACGGCAGCCTGGCCGCCGGAAGATGAACTCGACGCTGCCCCGATGACGGCGGCGCGTTGGGCGTTCAGCCACGCCGAGGCGGCCGGCGCCGATACGGCGACACTGCCGACGGTCCCGTGGTTCTTTGTGCCGGTGCGCACCGGCGAAAAGGCGCTCGGTGTGATCGGAATTGCCCGAGCCGAGGGAACGCCACCGATCGATTCCGAAGCCCGTGCATTGCTGGATACATTGTCGGAACAAACTGCTGCCGCGCTGGAACGCGCCTCACTCTCCCGCGATATGGTGAGCGCCAGAACTGCGACCGAAACCGAACGTGTGCGCAACACGCTGCTGGCGTCCATCTCGCATGATTTCCGCACGCCGCTGTCGTCGATCCTGGGCTCGGCGACCAGCCTCATCGACTACGGCGACAAGCTCGATCCAGCGGCCAAGAGGGACCTGCTCGTGCAGATCAAGCAGGAGACCGAAGGCCTCGACGAAATGGTGCGCAATTTGCTGGCCATCACGAGGATCGATGCCGGCGCGCTGGAGCTGCGGCGCGACTGGATCGATCTGCGCGAGATCGTCGCCCGCGTTATCAACGCGGCGCAACGGCGCGGCGCCCGCCAGAAAATCGAAAGCGCGCTGCCTGGCAACTTGGCGCTGATTCGAGCCGATGCCACACTCGTCGAGCAGGCGATCGGCAATGTCGTAGGAAATGCGGTCGCGCACACCCCGAGCGAGACGCGCATCCTTGTGGATGCCTTGATCGACGCAAATACCATTACGTTACGCGTCACCGACGATGGGCCTGGCATTCCTGTTGAGGCCATGCCGCGTGTTTTCGATAAATTCAAAGGCGAGCCTACGCGTGCCGACGGCGGGCAAGGGACCGGCCTCGGCCTCGCGATCGCCAAGGGTATCATGGAGGCGCATGGCGGCTCGATCACCGCTGAAAGCCCGCACGCCGAAGGCCGCGGCGCCCGCATCGCACTGATCTTCCCAGCTCAGGACGCGCCGGCATGAGTGCAAAAATGCAGGTTCTCGTCGTTGACGATGAGGCAGCGATACTGCGCTTCCTCAAGCCGGCGCTTGAGGCCAACAGCTATGAGGTGGCCAGCGCCGCGAGCGTGGCTGAAGCCACCAAACGCATCGCCGCCGAGTCTCCCGACATCGTGCTGCTCGATCTTGGCCTGCCGGATGGCGACGGAAAGGATGTGATCCGCCGTGCACGCGAATGGTCAGATGTGCCGATCATCGTTTTGTCCGCGCGTGATCGCGAAACCGAAAAGATCGAAGCGCTTGACCTCGGCGCCGACGACTACGTCAACAAGCCGTTCGACGTCGGCGAGCTGTTGGCGCGGATGCGCACAGCCCTGCGGCATCGCATGCAGCGTAAGGCCGAAGTTCCGGTACTGCGCGTCGGCGATCTTGAGGTCGATGCGGTGCGCCACCGCGCGATGCGCGGCGGCGCCGAACTCAAGCTGACGCCGAAGGAGTTCGAGTTGCTATCGTTTCTGGCCAAGCACGCCGGCCGCGTCATAACTCATAGGCAGATACTCGCAGCCGTGTGGGGCCCGGCGCACACGGAAGATACCCAATACCTTCGTGTTTACGTCGGCCAACTTCGACAAAAGATCGAAGAACATCCTGATGATCCGCGAATAATTCTAACCGAGCCGGGGATCGGCTATCGGGTCGCCGAGAACTAGCCGCCGCGGCGTAAGCACGGGCACCCGTGCCAATAGCCGGAGATGATTGCAACCGCTGTTCAAGCTGCCGGCTTCAGATCACGAACCTCGACTCCGGCTATTTCCTCCATCGGGAGGATGACCG
>CAVTYO010000015.1:0-31092 GCA_963738915.1 uncultured Alphaproteobacteria bacterium | reverse complement strand
AAAACCCCGCCGTTTCCGGCGGGGTTTGCAGTTTGCGGAGAGAACCCAGAAGGCTCGGGGGGACTAGGCTGGAATTCGCTCTTCCATCTCGACCGGCTCGCGCAGCACGTAGCCGCGGCCCCACACCGTCTCGATGTAGTTCTTGCCGCCGGTGGCGGCGGCGAGCTTCTTGCGCAGCTTGCAGATGAAGACGTCGATGATCTTCAGCTCCGGCTCGTCCATGCCGCCGTAGAGATGGTTGAGGAACATCTCCTTGGTGAGCGTCGTGCCCTTGCGGAGCGAGAGCAGCTCCAGCATCTGGTATTCCTTGCCCGTCAGGTGCACGCGCTGGCCGCCGACTTCGACCGTCTTGGTGTCGAGGTTGACGACGAGGTCGCCGGTGTTGATGACCGACTGGGCGTGGCCCTTGGAGCGGCGGACGATGGCGTGGATGCGGGCGACCAGCTCGTCCTTGTGGAACGGCTTGGTCATGTAGTCGTCGGCGCCGAAGCCGAGGCCGCGGACCTTGTCCTCGATGCCGGCCAGGCCGGACAGGATCAGGATCGGCGTTTTGACCTTGGAGACGCGCAGCGTGCGCAGCACCTCGTACCCGGACATGTCGGGCAGGTTCAGGTCGAGCAGGATGATGTCGTAGTCGTAGAGCTTGCCGAGGTCGACGCCTTCCTCACCGAGATCGGTGGTGTAGACGTTGAAGCTCTCGGATTTGAGCATCAGCTCGATGGATTGCGCGGTCGCGCTGTCGTCTTCAATCAGTAGAACGCGCATTTAAGTCCCCTTCTCGCCGCTTCCGGGCTTCAGGTCAGCGCCGCTAAATGCGGCGAGTTTGAAAAACGCTTCTGGGACAAACCGATTCGACACTATCCGCGCATGGTTAACAAAACCTGATTCTCCCGCGCAAGCGCGACGTAGGCAGATCGCCCCGAATCGGGGTAAGATGTTGCCAGAGAGTGGTTTTTTGGCCACGACCGGTTTCAAGCTCCAGTTTAAGAGTCGGGCCTAACCGACTCTGCCGATTCGCCCTTCGTGCCGCCTTCTGCGATTCGAAAAGCCGTAGTCCCACGGACGATGACCCAATGATTAACGACGCGGGTAAACACCGGGTTAATGCCGCGCTTAAGCCGGTAAGCCTAAGGGCGAGTTTACGGCGCGCCTCGATCCGGGGCGCAGAACGCGTCGCGAAGGCCAAATCATGAAGGCTTTGGCCGAGCAGATCACCGACCTCGACGGCGTCGAGATCTACGGCCGCGTCGTCGGCGTGCGTGGGCTGATGGTGGAGATTGCCGGCCCGATCCAGTCGATGTCGGTTGGCGCGCGGCTGACCATCGAAACGGCCGCCGCGCGGGCGATCCCCTGTGAGGTGGTCGGATTCCACGGCGGCCATGCCCTGGCCATGCCCTTTGCCGCGCTCGAGGGGGTGCGCCGCGGCTGCCGCGCGGTGGTCACCTCGGCGGCCAGCGCCGTTCGCCCGTCCGAGCGCTGGCTCGGCCGCGTCATCAACGCCATGGGCGAGCCGATCGACGGGCTCGGGCCGCTGCCGGCGGGGCCGGCGCCTTATCCGTTCCGTTCCTCGCCGCCTCCGGCGCACGCCCGCATGCGCGTCGGCGCGCCCCTCGACCTCGGCGTGCGTGCACTCAACACCTTCCTCACCGTCTGCCGTGGCCAGCGCATGGGCATCTTCTCCGGCTCCGGCGTCGGCAAATCGGTGCTCTTGTCGATGCTGGCGCGCAACGTCGCCGCCGACGTCTCGGTCATCGGTCTGGTCGGCGAACGCGGCCGCGAAGTGCAGGAATTTTTGCAGGACGACCTCGGCCCGACGGGTCTGGCGCGTTCGGTGGTGGTGGTATCGACCTCGGACGAGCCGGCGCTGATGCGCCGCCAGGCGGCGTATCTGACGCTCGCCATCGCCGAATATTTCCGCGACCTCGACAAGGACGTGCTGGTGCTGATGGACTCGGTAACGCGCTTTGCCATGGCCCAGCGCGAGATCGGGCTGTCCGCCGGCGAGCCGCCGACCACCAAGGGCTATACGCCGACCGTGTTCACCGAACTTCCGCGGCTCCTGGAGCGGGCAGGGCCGGGGACGCAGGCGGGCACCATTACCGGCATTTTCAGCGTGCTGGTGGACGGCGACGACCATAACGAGCCGGTCGCCGACGCCGTGCGCGGCATCCTCGACGGGCATATCGTCATGGAACGGGCGATCGCCGAGCGCGGGCGCTATCCGGCGATCAACATCCTCAAATCGATCTCGCGCACCATGCCGCGGGCTGCCGATCCGGCTTACCTGCCGGCGATCAACCAGGCACGGCAGGTGATGGCGACCTACGCCGACATGGAGGAACTGATCCGCCTTGGAGCCTACCGGGCCGGCTCAAGCGCCGAAGTTGACGAAGCGATCGCCCTGCACAAGCCGCTGGAGGACTTCCTCGCCCAGCTTAAGGAAGAGTCAACGAGTATGGCGGACGGCTACAAGGAGCTGGAGCGGATCCTGGCCGGTTTGGGGGCCGACTGACCGCGAATTGAATCCACCTCGCCCGCAATCCGCCTTTGCTTGGAAACCGAAAACTAACGTTATTGGGCCACAGTCCCCGCGGCTTGAACGGTCCGGGGCGTCCGCACGGGGTTTCCGGTTGCGGGCGTTATTCGGGGCTTCGGGGAGTATCTAGTCGATGAAGTCACGCGAAACGCTGATCCGCCTGAAGAAATTCCAGGTCGACGAGAAACGGCGCAAGGTCGCCCAGATCGAGACCATGATCGCCGAATTCGACCGCATTGCCGGCGACCTCGACCGCGAGATCAAGACCGAGCAGGACCGCGCCGGGATCCACGACCCCGCGCACTTCGCCTATCCGACCTATGCCAAGGCGGCAATCGGCCGGCGCGAAAACCTCAAACGCTCGGCCGACGAGCTAAAGGCCCAGCTCGACGACGCCAAGGCGAGCCTTGGCGAGGCCTTCGAGGAATTAAAGAAGGTCGAGATGCTCGACGAGCGCGACCACGCCCGCGAGAAGGCCGAGCAGAACGCCCGCGAGCAGACCGAGCTCGACCGCATCGCCACCTTGCGTTTCTCTTCCGGCAGCGCAACGGCCTAGCGTTTCCCTATCCCGATCTATGTGTTGGCTCCGGCCCGGCGGTAGGGCCGGTAGCGCGGCGTCCACATCTTGGCGCGGACCGCGTCTTCAACGTCGGCAGCAGTGACGCCGGAGGTTAAGCCCTCGCTGACCGCCTGCTGCCCGACGGCGATGGCGACCGCAATCGCCGTTTCCTGCAGCGCCGTCACCGGCGGCAGCAAATTCGCGGTCGCGTCGGTAATCGCCGGCGACAGGGCGGCCAGTGCCTTGGCGGCGGCCATGAACATGGTGTCGGTGATGCGGCGGGCTTGCGTGGCGATGGTGCCGAGGCCGACGCCGGGGAAAATATAGGAATTGTTGGTCTGGTCGACGCTCGTCAGCCGCCCATGACGCTTGAGGGGTGGGAAGGGACTGCCGGCGCCGATGATGGCGCGCCCTTCACTCCAGCGATCGATGTCGGCCGGTGCTGCTTCCGCGCAGGATACGGGATTGGACAACGGAAATATGATCGGCCGCTGGTTGTGCCGCGCCATCGCGCGCACCACGGATTCGTTGAAGGCGTGGGCCTGGCCGGAAACGCCGATCAGCGCCGTCGGCTTGGCGTTAAAAACAACGTCGAGGAGCGAGATACGATCCTTGCGGCCGACTGCCCAGGGGGCGACGGCGTCGCGCGGCTGCACGAAGCGTTCCTGGAACGGAGCGATGCCATCCATGCCCTCGATCAGCAGGCCGTCGCGGTCGACCAGATAGAAACGTCGCGCCGCGGTCCTGGCGTCGAGCCCGGCGTCGACCATGGCCGAGTACAGCAACTGGGCGATGCCGCTGCCGGCGGAGCCTGCGCCGAGAATGGCGATGCGCTGCTCGGTCAACGGTATGCCGGTGATGTTGACCGCCGCGAGCAGCGTGCCGGTCGCAACCGCCGCGGTGCCCTGGATGTCGTCGTTGAAAGTACAAAGCCGGTCGCGATAACGTTCGAGCAGGCGGGTTGCGTTGGCCTTGGCGAAGTCCTCCCATTGCAGCAGGACATGCGGCCAGCGCTCGTTGACCACGGCGATGAACTCCTCGACAAAATCATCGTATTCGGCCCCGCGTATGCGCGCGTGACGCCAGCCTACATAAAGCGGATCGTTGAGATTTGCGGGGTTGTCGGTTCCGACATCGAGCAGCACCGGCAGCGCGGTCGCCGGATCGATGCCGCCGCAGGCGGAATAAAGCGCGAGCTTGCCGATCGGAATGCCCATGCCGCCGGCGCCCTGGTCGCCGAGGCCGAGGATTCGCTCGCCGTCCGTGACGACGATGACTTCGGTCTTGTCGAACTGCGGGTTACCGAGGATCTGCCGGATCGAATCGCGATGCGGAAAGCTCAGGAACAGCCCGCGCGGCTTGCGGAACAGCCGGCTGAACGACGCGCAGCCGGCGCCGACCGTCGGCGTATAGACGACCGGCAGCAGCTCCTCGATGTTCTGCCCGAGCAGCGCATAGAACAGCGTTTCGTTGGTATCCTGAAGATCGCGGAGGAAGGCGTAGCGCTCGAGATCGGTTGAGAACTCGCGAAACGCCTGCAGGCGGCGGCCAACCTGATCCTTGATATTCATCACCGTCGGCGGCAACAGGCCGTGCAGACCGAAAGCGTCGCGCTCCTCCTCGGTAAAGGCGGTGCCTTTGTTGAGGCGGGCGTCGGACAGCAGTTGATAGCCGGAGAGGTCCGCCGGCACGATCATGGTCTGGTCGGCTTTTTGACGCTTGTTCGACACGCGAGGTTCCGGCCTTGAGACTTTGCCGAGCCTAACAGGAGGACGGCGCCTCGTCACACCGTGCGGTTTTGCCGCGGCCGCATGCCGGTGGTGGCGATGAAGATGCCGGCAAACACTGCGACCAGGCCGCCGACCAGGTTGAGCGTCACCGGCTCACCGACGAGCTGCGCGGCCAGAAGCCCGGCGGCGATCGGGTTGACGGTCATGGTATTCGCCACCAGCGTCGGCGTGGTGCGTTGCAGCGCGAGCACCCACAGGATGAAGGCCAGCGCGCCGCCGCCGACACCGAGGTAGACGCCGGCGACCCACTGCGCGGTGTCAAAGTCCGCCAGCACGGCGATGCGGCCGGTGACCAGCCCAACCAGGATCAGCGCCGCGGCGCCGGCCCCCATGCCGACGCAGAGAAAGCCAAGGGCGCTGGCGCGCTCGATAAAGCGGCGCGACCACACATTGTACAAGGCCATGCACAGTACAGCGCCGACCATGATCAATTCACCCCGCCAGGCGCCGGCCGGCGCCGCGGACAGCCCGGAGGCAAGTGCCGCGAGTACCCCGAGCATGGCGATCGCCACGCCGAGCGACTTGCGCAAGCTCAGCGGCTCGATGCCGAGCAGGGCGCCGACCAGCATGGTCTGTACCGGCAGCGTCGACAGCGCGAGGCTTGCGCGCGCCGCCGTCGTGTAGGCCAGCGCGGTATTGTAGAGCACGAAAAACAGGCCAAAGAAGCAGACGCCAAGCGTTGCCACCGCCGGCCAGTCGGCACGGGCGGGCCATTTCACCCGCAGCAGGACTGCGACCGGCAAGACGCAGAGGAAGCCTATGCCCCAGCGCAGAATCGCGAGCGTCACCGCGTCGGCACTGCCGACGAGATAGCGCGTAACCGCCGCCGCCGAGCCGCCGAGGCAGCTCGACACAATCGCCATCAGCACGCCTACGCCATGATGCATGCAACGCCCCGATCAGGCGCAGCGTAGCCGCTCTAACCGCGCCTGTCGGCGTCGTATTCGTTGCTGCAGAACGGCCCGCCCTGGAAGCGATCGCCGATCGGGTCGGGAGGGATCTTGGCCTGGGCGGCCATGGCCTGCTCGCGGTAGGTCTCGGCCTGGCCTTGCGGCTTGTAGCCGAAGCGCCTGGCGTTGCTGTTATCCCACCAGGACGCGGCGTTGTCGGAGGCGCCGTAGAAAATCTCAAAGCGGATATCGGGATGTTCGAGCCCGATGCGAATGAGCTGGACCAGATCCTCCGGCTTGAGCCAGATCGCGAGCCGCCGCTGGTCGAGCGGCGCATCGCCGAAATTGCCGATGCGCAGGCAGGTGACGCGCAAGCCGTGCTTGTCGGCATAGAAAGCACCGACTGCCTCGCCGAAGGCCTTGCTGATGCCGTAGCGGCTGTCCGGATGCACCGTCACATCGACGCCGATTTTCTTCTCGCGGGGATAAAAGCCGACCGCGTGATTGGAGGAGGCAAAGACGACGCGCTTGACGCCGGCGCGGTAGGCCGCCTCGAAGACGTTGTAGCAACCGACAATGTTGGCGTTGAGGATCGTGTCCCACGGACCTTCGATCGAATAGCCGCCGAGATGCACGATGCCATCGACGCCGGCGACGATCTTTTCCACGTCGGCCATCTTGGCGACGTCGGCGGCCATGAAAGTTTCGTCGGCCGCGAGATTGTCAGGCTTGCGAATGTCGCTCCAGCGGATGTTTGAGTAGGCGCCCTTGAGCAGTTTGCGCAGGGACGTGCCGATGCCGCCGGCGGCGCCGGTAACGAGAATATTTTTCATCGCTGTCTCTTGTTGTGTGCCTTGCCGCTTGCCGCGAACGCTACTTGATCCCGAGCTCGGCTGCGAGTTTTTCGTAGCGGGCGCGGCTGTTGCTGAGGTGGCGCTGCATGGCGTCGCGCGCCGCGTCGACGGCGCCGTCACGGATCGCGGTCAGGATCTGCGCGTGCTCCTGCTGGAACAGGTCGAGCTGGTTTTTCCGTGTCGCCGGCGGCGAACGGCCCCAGACCGTGCGCCGCGGGATGACGAAACGGCCGAGATATTCGAGAAAACGTCGGAACTGCGGATTGCCGGTGGCGTCAGCGATCTCGCAGTGGAAGGCGAAGTCCTGGTCGACGGCGTGATTGCCGCGGTCGATCGCCGTCTGGATTGCGGCGTAGCGGTCGGCGATTTTTTTCACTTGCGCGGGCGTCGCCCGCGCGGCGGCAAGCCCGGCGGCCTCGATCTCGACGCCGGTGCGCAGCTCCATGACGTTGAGGACCTCGCGCAGCGGCGAATGTTCGTCGAACTCGACCCGGAACGGCCGCCGCACGTGATCGGCGACAAAGGCGCCGACGCCCTGTCGCGTCACCACCAGCCGGTCGGCCTTGAGCGCCGCCACGGCCTCGCGCACCACGGTGCGGCTAACCCCTGTTGCGGCGATCATTTCCTGCTCGGTCGGCAGCTGCGAGCCGGGCAACAGCTTGCCGCTGACGATATCGGCGGTGAGCCGTGCTACCAGCTGCCCGGTCAGCCCCCGCGGGGCCTCGAGCGGGCGCAACAGCGCAAGATTTTTTGACGAGCGCTTGTTCAACGGCTTGACACCCGGCCCCGGCATAAGGTCATCATATGACATGATGACTAACATAAGCGCAGGCTGAAGATCAATCGGTCGCGTCTGCAAGACGTGCAAACTGTTCGCCAGCATAAACCAAAACCTTGGGAGGAATACTTCGACATGAAACACCTGACCGCTACGATCGCCGCCGGCCTCATCGCCGCTGCGGCCGCTTTCGCGCCCGGCTCCGCCGTGGCGCAGGACAAGCTCGTGCTCAAGGCCTCGGACGTGCACCCGGAAGGCTATCCCACCGTGCAGGCGGTGGAGGACATGGGCAAGAAACTTTCCGCCGCGACCAACGGGCGGCTGTCGGTTGCGATGTACCCGTCAATGCAGCTCGGCGGCGAGAAGGAAGCAATCGAGCAGGCGCAGGTCGGCGCCATTGCTTTCGCCCGCGTTTCGGTGGGCGCGCTTGGGCCGGTCGTCGATCAGCTCAACGTGTTCAATCTGCCCTACGTGTTCCGTAATACCGAGCACATGCGGCATGTCATTGACGGCCCCATCGGCCAGGAATTGCTCGATGACGTCACCAACAGCGGCAAGGGGCTCATCGGACTCTGCTGGATGGACGCCGGCGCGCGCAATTTTTACGATACGAAGAAGCCGATCCATACCCTTGCCGACCTCAAGGGCTTGAAGTTCCGCGTTATGGGCAACCCGATGTTCGTCGACATGGCGAATTCGATGGGCGCCAACGGCGTGCCCATGGGCTACGATCAGGTGTTCAGCGCGCTGCAGACTGGCGTGGTAGACGGCGCCGAGAATAATCCGCCGAGCTTCGTCTTCGACAACCACTATCAGGTGGCGAAGTTCTACACCATCGACGAACACTTGATCGTGCCGGAGATGGTTGTGATGTCGAAGAAGATCTTCGACTCGCTATCCCCGGCCGAGCAGGCGAACGTGAAAAAGTTCGCGCGCGAAGCGCAATTGGAAGAGCGAAAGCTGTGGGATGTCTATCAGGACAAGGCCATGGAAAAGGCCAAGGCCGCTGGCATCCAGATCATCACGGTTTCGGACGCCGAGAAAAAGAAATTCCAGGATGCGGTGAAGCCGGTCTGGGACAAGTATGGCCCGAAATACGCCGACATGATCAAGCGCATCGAGGCGACGAAGTAGCGCAAAAGAACTGCGCCACGCCCTCCGTAAGCGGATTCGCTGCACGGAGAGGCGTGGCGTGTAAACTCCCGCTGACGGTTCGAGGGGAATGATGGCGGCGCTATACCGGCAGGCGATGGATTTCGCCTATCTCGTCTGTGTGTGGATCGCGGGCACCGCGTTGGTGTTGATTTCCGCGGTGATCCCCTGGGCGGTCTATACCCGCTACGTGCTCAATAGTGCGGCCTCCTGGCCCGAACCGACCGCGGTGCTGCTCACCATCGTACTGACGTTTTACGGCGCGGCGGCTTGTTATCGGCTCGGCACGCACATGAACGTCACCGTCGCCGTCGATCTTCTGGCGCCGCCCGCCCGCCGGATTGTCGATTTCCTGGTCGAAATCGTGATGCTGGTGTTCGCGCTCTTCATGGTGGTGTACGGCTACAAGCTTTGCGTTGCTACCTGGAATAACACCATCGCCGAATTTCCGGCGCTGCGGGTCGGCATCGTCTATTCGCCAATTCCATTCGGCGGTGTGTTCACGGTGCTCTTCATCATCGAGCATTTGACTATCGGGCGGCCGACGCACGTCGTCGATGAAATAGCGCCCTTCGAGTAAGCGCAGGACAACGACATGGACCTTTTTGTTCTTCTCGGTACGTTGTTCCTCTGCTTCGGCATCGGCATGCCAATTTCCTACGCGCTCGGCTTCGGCGCGCTGGTCGGCGCCCTGTGGATCGGCATCCCGCCCGAAGCCGTGATGCTGAAAATCTCCGATGGCGTTTCCAAGGTGGCGATGCTGACCATTCCGTTTTTCGTTCTCGCCGGTGCTATCATGGCGGAAGGCGGCATGGCGCAACGCCTGGTCAAGCTCGCCAATGTCATCGTCGGCGTTGTGCGCGTGCGCGGCGGGCTGTCGGCGGTCAACATCCTTGCCACGACGTTCCTCTCCGGCATATCCGGTTCGTCGGTCGCCGACGTCTCAGCGATTGGCTCGGTGCTGATCCCGCAGATGGAAAAGGTCGGCTATCCGCGTGTCTTCGCCACCAATGTGACCATCAGCGGCTCCCTGCAGGCGATCTTGGTGCCGCCGAGCCACAACGCGGTGATCTATTCGCTGGCGACCGGCGGCACGATATCGATTATCAGCCTCTTCATGGCCGGCGTGGTGCCCGGCCTGCTGCTCGGCATTTGTCTGGTGGCGTTGTGCATCTTCATCGCCTATCGCGACGGACATCCGACCGGCGAGTTGGTGCCGATCCGTGATGCGGTCAAAATCACAATCGACGCGCTCTGGGGCCTGATTACCGTCATCATCATCATCGCCGGCATCCTTCTCGGTATTTTCACCGCAGTCGAAGCCGGCGCCGTGGCCTGCATCTGGGCCTTCTGCGTGACCATGTTCATCTACCGCGACTACCGCTGGAAAGATCTGCCCGGCCTGGTGCATCGCACGCTCAAGACCGTGGCCATGGTGATGACGCTGATCGCGATGGCCTCGTCATTCGGCTACGTGATGGCGCTGATGCAATTGCCGGCCACGATCACGACGTTCTTCCTGTCGGTATCGGAGAACAAATACGTCATCCTGATGCTGATCAACTTCATGTTGCTGGTGCTCGGCTGCCTGATGGACATGGCGCCGCTCATCCTGATCTGCACGCCGATCCTGCTGCCGGTGGTGATGAAACTCGGCGTCGATCCCGTGCACTTCGGCATGATCATGCTGATGAACCTCGGCATCGGCCTGCTCACGCCGCCGGTCGGCTCGGTCCTGTTCGTCGGCTGCGCCATCGGCAAGGTCAGGATGGAGGACGTAATACGCACCATCTGGCCGTTCTACGGCGTGATGTTCGCGGTGCTGATGCTGGTGACCTTCATCCCGGCGCTGTCGCTGTGGCTGCCGTCGGTGGTGATCAAGTGAGGCGCTAGAACGCTGTCGCCATGTCGCGAGCGCCCTGCGATTTTGCGGCGCTTGTCATCTTGTCCTCGATCGAGGCAATGAGCGCCGCCACCACCCCGGTGCGCTGCGCCACCGGATTGCGCTCGTAGCCCTGCTGCTGGAAGAAATTTGCCGTCGGCACGCGCGCCCGCAGCGCCTGCGGCATCGTCACCATGTCGATGCCGTTGCCGTCGCCGGTCAGGTTCATCAATTCCAGTTCGGCCGCGGTCAGCGGCGCGGCATAGCCCTTGGCGCGCGCAAAGCGTACCGAGTCTGCAAGCTTCTGCACCTGCAGCAGCGGGCCGATGTCGCGGTCAAGCACGGCGGCATGAATGCCCCAGCCGGCCGGCGTCGTCTTGGCAAAGGTGTCGTAATCGCTCCAGCGGTGCGGCAGCGCCCGGGCCACCGCCAGCATGCGCTTGAACGCTTCGATCTTGCGTTCCATTTTTTGCTTTGCCTCGCCGCTCAGGCCCGCGGCCTGCTGGCGCAAACTAGCGAGCAGTCCGGCGCCGTGCTCGGCGATGAGCGAAACCGTGTTGGTCGAGAGCAACTGGTTGTAGCCGATCGCCGGCGAAATCGGGCGCGAACCCGGCCGCGACGACACGCCGGACTGCATGTCATAGGTGCCGTTGCCGCCGGTTTCGAAAGCGTAGACGCCGATGACTTGATCGCGGGTCAAGCCGCCGCGCAGTGCCGCCTTGGCGTAGGCGCGCTTGAATTCCAGTTCGCCCGGCCGGTCGGGCACGAAACTGAATTCGCTGGCCGCAGCCTTGAGGAAGTCGGCGATGACGGGAATTTCCGGTGGCCTGGGCTCGGCCGGCGTCGGCCCGGCGGGATTGATCGGCCGCGGCGGGCCCGAATAGACCGGCGGCTGGGTGAGAACGTAATCAGCAGCGATGATCGCCTGGCGTTCGCGGCGCTTGGCGTTGCGCGCGCGTCGCTTGTCGCTGACGGCATCCCAATAAGCGCTGGCCTCGATGTTGTAGGCTTCACGCGCCTGCAGGTATTGGGCAAGTTTGGCTTCGTAGCCGGCGTCTTGCGCCGCTGCCGAACCGATCACCAGCGCGGCGAGCAGCCCCGCGAGAAAGAATTGGTGCGAGAAAAAACGCATGTCCGGCCTTGTCGGCGATTCGCCCTGACGTGGCTATGTCATAAAAAAAGCGCCGCAAATGCGGCGCATCTTAGGGGGAGCCGGGCTTGAGGCGCGGCCGCGGGGAGGACAATGAGTCGCGCTAGCGGATCGTGGCCGCGTCGCGCGTGGTGAACGCCACCGGTCCGCCGGCCTTGATCACGGTCGGGGCCTGCGCGGTCAAAACATCGGTGCCGAGATTGAGATTGTGCGCGGCAATGCCGATCACCGAAATCAATAGGGCCGCGGTAAGGCCGACCACCACGATCTTGAGGTGGGTTGTGCGGTCGGCAGTATAAATCGACCAGTTCATGACAGCCTCCAAGGTCTGGCGTTTGTCAGCGCGACCCGGAAAAAGGTTCACAGCGTATTCGTATCCCTAACGTGGGAACGCCCGCGCTGTTCCACATCACACCTCACGGAACAGTGAGAAGCGTGACGGCCGTCACAATATTGCCGAAAGATTTAACCGCCTAAGCGGCAACCGCGCGTTTGAGCGGATAATTCTCGCTCTCGTAAAGCGCGCGAATGTCCTTGTGGCCGAGGCGCTTCTCATCGATCTCGATATAGGCGCCAAGCAACAGGGGTTCGGGCAACTCTTCGACGGCAAAACGGATCGCTTCCGCAGCCCGATCGAAGCGGCGATATTTCACCTTTTTTGCCACCTTGTTATTGCGCGAGGGAAACAACTCCGCCGGCGCGTCGTAATTAAATCCGTTCATGTGCTCTCCAGACGTCGGCGAAGCCGAAACGATTGAATTTGCTTGTGTTTATATGGGGATTGCGGCGCCATTGCGCCAGAGCCCGGCGCCGGCAGCTAAGTCTATATGCTGCCGACGGTTTTCAGCCTGGCCCGGGGATGGATCTCGGATTGCGACAGAACCGGCGTATGGGCCCGGAAACGCTCGACGATGCCTCGGACAAACGGCCGCACAGCGGCGGAAGTGACCAGAACCGGGGCTTCACCTTCGCGCGCGGCCTCCTCGAATTTCTCCCGTACGAGCGTGATGAACTCGGTGAGCCGCGAGGGTTGCATCGCGAGGGTACGGGCGTCGCCTTCGCCGACCATGGATTCGGCAAAGGCCTGCTCCCACTTCGCCGACAGCACGATCAGCGGCAGGTAGCCTCCGGCGGACGTATGCTGCGCGCAGATCTGGCGCGCGAGGCGCGCGCGCACGTGCTCGGCCAGCAGCGTCGGGTTGCGCGTGCCCGAAATGCCGTCGGCGATGCCTTCGAGGATTGTGGACAGGTCGCGAATGGAGACGCGCTCGGCAAGGAGGATCTGGAGCACGCGCTGGATGCCCGAGGTGGTGATCAACGCCGGCACCAGATCCTTGGTGATGTCGGCCTGCTCCTTGGGCAATTCCTTCAGCAGCTTCTGCACCTCGCCATAGGAGAGCAACTCGGCCATGTTGTTCTTCAGAAGCTCGGTCAAATGCGTGGACATCACCGTCGCCGCATCGACGACGGTGTAGCCCTTGATCGAGGCTTCCTCTTTGAGGGCCCCCTCGATCCAGGTCGCCGGCAGGCCGAAGGTCGGCTCGGTGGTGTGGGTTCCAGGGATGTTCACCTGGCCGCCGCCAGGGTCCATGACCATATACTGGCCCGGCCAGATCTTGCCCGAGCCTGCATCGACCTCCTTGATCTTGATGACGTAGCCGTTGGCGTCGAGCTGGACGTTGTCGAGGATGCGTACGGCCGGCATGATGAATCCCATCTCGACCGCAAGCGAGCGGCGGAGCGCCTTGATCTGTTCGGTTAGCCGGTCGCTGCCGTCGGGCCCATTGACCAGCGGCAACAGCGCGTAACCGAGTTCGACTTTGAGGTCGTCGATGCGCAGCGCCGTACCGATGGGCTCGTCGGTGCTCTCAGCCTTGGTCGCGGCATCTGCTTTCTTCGTCGCCGCGGCGTCGGCGATGCGTACGCGCTTGTCGAAGACGTAGGCGAGCGCGGCGGCACCGCCGCCGAGCGCCATGAACGGCAAAATCGGGATCCCGGGCAGCAGCGCCATGACCATCATGACAGCGCCCGACATGCCCAGCGCCTTGGGGTAGCCGGAGAGCTGCGCCAGCAGCGCCTTGTCGGCGGCGCCTGAAACGCCAGCCTTGGCGACGAGCAGGCCGGCGGCGGTGGAGACGATCAGCGCGGGAACCTGCGTGACCAGGCCGTCGCCGACGGTGAGGATGGTGTAGGAATGCGCCGCGGCGGCAAAGCTCAAGCCCTGCTGGGCGATGCCGATGATCATGCCGCCGATGACGTTGATGAAGACCACCAGCAGCCCAGCGATCGCGTCGCCGCGGACGAATTTCGAGGCGCCGTCCATGGCGCCGAAGAAGCCGCCTTCGTCTTCGAGCTGCTTGCGCCGCCGGCGCGCCTCTTTTTCGTCGATGAGGCCTGCGGAAAGATCGGCATCGATCGCCATCTGCTTGCCGGGCATGGCGTCGAGATGGAAGCGAGCGGCCACTTCGGCGATGCGGCCGGAGCCCTTGGTGATGACGACGAAATTCACGATCACCAGGATCGTGAACACGATAATGCCGATGACGAAATTGCCGCTCATCACGAAATTGCCGAAGGCTTCGATCACGTGACCGGCAGCGTCGGTGCCCTCGTGGCCGTGCGCGAGGATCAATCGCGTGGAGGCGAGATTGAGCGCGAGCCGCAGCATGGTCGCGATCAAGAGCACGGTCGGAAACGAGGAGAATTCCAGCGGCGTGTGGATGAACAGCGCCGTCATCAGGATCAGCACCGAGAGGATGATCGAAATCGCCAGCGCCAGATCGAGCAGGATTGGCGGCAGCGGCAGGATCAGCACCACCAGGATGGTGAGCACGCCGATGGCGAGCGCGATGTCGCCCCGCTTCAACAGCGCGCCGATTTCGCCGAGGCTGGGCAGCTTGATGCCGCTGATCGATCGCGCGGCGGAAACGTCGCTCATTCAGCGCCTATTGCCGGTGGCCGGGCAGCGTCGTGCCGGTCGCGGAGGAAGTCAGTGCTTTTACGTATCCCCCGGCAATATTTGCCCATTTTATGGTTAGCGCGGGGTTAACGGATACCGCCGGCATGCAGTGCCGGGATGGCCGCCCCAGCACAAAACAGGCGAGGTGAGGGGCGTGGCAGCACCCCTCACCCGGCTTGCGCTCGGATTGCTCCGCGCTCGCCACCCTCTCCCGCAAGGGAGAGGGACAGCGAAGGCGTTCAGCCCGGCAGCATCACGGTGTTGATCACCTGAATGACGCCGTTCGACTGCATGACGTTGGCGATGGTGATTTCGGCCTTGTCGCCCTTTTCGTCGGTCAGCCACACGTGGCCATCCTTTTCGGTGATGGTCAGCGGCTTGCCTTCGACGGTCTTGAGCTCGGCCTTGCCGCCGCCTTGCTTGATCTTCCCGCGCAGGTCGTTGGTGGTCATGGTGCCGGCGACAACGTGGTAGGTGAGGATACTGGCGAGCTTGTCCTTGTTTTCGGGCTTGAGCAGGGTATCGACGGTGCCCTTGGGCAGCTTGGCGAAGGCCGCGTTGGTCGGCGCAAAGACCGTGAATGGCCCGGGCGATTCCAGCGTCGGCACGAGGCCAGCGGCCTTCACCGCGGCGACCAGCGTGGTGTGGTCCTTCGAATTGACGGCGTTCTGCACGATGTTCTTGGACGGATACATCGCCGCGCCGCCGACCATCTTGGTCTCCTCGGCGAACGAGGGAGCGGTGGTGATGGCGCCGAGGCCGAGGGCCAATGCAGCCACTCCTGCCAAAGCAAGTGTCTGGATACGTGTCATGGTCAACTCCGTTTGCTCTTGTTCGTTTAACGTCCCCATGGTGGAGACATTGAGAGCTACGGAGGCCGATGCGTTGTGGATGCAGCAGCCCCGATTAAAGATTTGCCAGCGTGCCCTGCGCAATAACCGGGCCGGTGGGCTCGCCGGTGGGCGAGCCGCCGGGCGGCTCCAGCGATATCGCAAGCACGGCGTTCCTCACGGTCAAAGCCGCGAGATCGGCGGGCATCGCGATGGTAACGCTGCGGTCGGCGCTGAGCAGGCCGAGCGGGCGCGGCTTGCCGTCGGCGGGAATGAGCCATAGTTCCGGCACCCGGCCATTGACGTCACCGGCAAATGCCGCCGGCATGACGGACACGGCGCCGCGTGCCGCATCCACGGTGGCGACGAAATGGTGATGCCCGCCGCCGTCGATTTGAGCGACCAGCGCTTCGCCACGATTGGCGCTGCCGAAATAAATAAAGCCGGCAAAGCAGGCAGCGGCGAGCGCGCTCGCCAGACCAAAAGCGCGCCAGAACGCGAGGTTTTGCCACAGCCCGGCGCTTTGCACAGGCGCGGGCACGGCGGCGGCGATGGCTTCCCAGACGTGCGGCGGCGGCGTGGTCTCCTCGATTTCGGCCGCCCAGGGAGTGAGCTTTTCGTCCCACGCCGCGACCATACGCGCGAAAGTCGCGTCGCGCGCCACGCGCTGCTCGGCCTCGGCGCGCTCGGCGCCGGAAAGCACCCCCAGCGCATATTCGGCGGCGACAAACTCGTCCTCGGGCAAATTCGGCAAGCCGTTATGGTCGGATGTGTCGCTCATTGCTCGAGGCAGCTCTTGAGTTTGATCATGGCGCGCCTGATCCAGCTTTTCATCGTGCCGAGCGGGACGCGCATGCGCGCCGCCAGCTCCTCGTAGGTATCGCCATCGAAAAATGCCCCGCGCAGAGCGGCCCTTTCCTGGACTGACAGCGCTCCCAGGCAGCCGTAGAGCCGCGCCCGGTCTTGTGAAGTTTCCAGTGCACGGTCAGGGGGTGCCGCGCCGTCGGCCACGTCCGATGCCGCTTCAATAGGCTGCATCCAGCGGCTTTGCCGCGTCGCGCGCAGCCGATCGATGGCGCGATTTCTCGCGATTGCGATGAGCCATGTCATCGGGCTTGCCCGCGTGGCCTCGAATTTGGCGGCCTTGCTCCAGACCGTCACGTAGACCTCCTGCAACACGTCTTCAGCTTCGCTGCGCTCCCCCAAGATACGCAAGCAAACGCCAAAAAGCTTCGCCGCGGTGAGGCGATAAACGGTCTGCAGCGCGGCGCGATCCCCCTTGGGGATGCGGGCAAGCGCGGCGGTGATCAAGTCGCGATTGGCGTTAAGATCCATGTACGAGATTGGAACGCTAGCCGTTCCCTCGGGCCTTTGGCTAGGCGCACCTAATCGGCAAGCAGCGGGAACACATGCCGGCCGTCGGCGAGCGGCAGTGGTTCGACGCGGAGAACGACCGCAAGCGGCAGATCGCCATAAAGATGAGGAAACAGCGCGCCGCCGCGCGAAGTCTCCCATTTCAGCGCCGGACCGAGCCGGTCCGCATCCACATGCATAAGCAGAAGGCCAGCCATGCCGGAGAAATGTTTTGCCGCGGTCTCAGCAACTTGAGCGGCGGTTGAGAAATGAATGAAACCATCACGCAGGTCCTCAGCGGAACCGCGAAACGTGCCGAGGCGTTGACTTTCACGCCATAAAGTTGCGTTGCAAATTTTATAGATGGCCGTCATCGTCGTTTAGCGCGGTGTCGCCGCCTTTCGTCCACAACCTTGAATATACAAGCAAAACGACACATATACGGCCGAAACAGATTTAGCTGGATAGATGTGATGCAACCGACTGAGGAATTTCTGATCGAAGCCGCCGACCGCTGCAAGCGGTTGGCGCGGGCTGGACGCGAACTGGCGGCCGGGCTCGAAACGATAGGCAATGATCTCATGGCCAAAGCGGTCGAACTCGACACCACGCGGCAAAAGGCCGAGCGGTCCGACAGATCGGCGAGTTAAGCCGCTTTCAGTAGCTCGACGCAAAAAGCCCGGCTCAGGCGCCGGGCTTTTGTATGCGCGGGTCTGATGGCTCTCAACTTACGCGGCACCCCGCAGCGCCTCGCCTCCGTGTGGCGGCGGGATCGGCGAACCGTCGGCCGAATATTCGTTGAGCTTGTTGCGCAACGTGCGGATGGAGATGCCGAGGATATTGGCCGCGTGCGTGCGGTTGCCGAGGCAATGCTTGAGCGTTTCAAGGATCAGGTCACGCTCGACCTCCGCCACGGTGCGGCCCACGAGATTGCGGGTGACCTGTTCTGCGGCCATCGCGGCGATTGCCGCAGCGCCGGTGCCGCGCGCGGCATCGAGCCGGCCGCCGTCCGGCGTCAGCAGCCCGTCGATGCCGATTTCGGCGCCCGTCGA
Organism: uncultured Alphaproteobacteria bacterium; assembly: GCA_963738915.1. Lineage (GTDB taxonomy): Bacteria > Pseudomonadota > Alphaproteobacteria > Rhizobiales > Xanthobacteraceae > Pseudolabrys. Next base: position 13,307 of record CAVTYO010000015.1, on the reverse strand, counting down.
CAGCAACACGGCGCGGTGCAGGGTGTTCTCCAGTTCGCGCACATTGCCGGGCCAGCGATTGACGCCGAGGGCGCGGCGCGCTTCCGCCGATAGGGGCCGGGCCGGAAGGCCATTCGCTTGCGAATACTTCTTGATGAAATGCTGCGCCAGCTCCGTGATGTCGGAGGCGCGCTCGCGCAGCGGCGGGATCTTCAGGTTGACGACATTGAGGCGGAAGAGGAGATCCTCGCGGAATTTGCCTTCGCGCACGGCGTCGGTGAGGTTCCGGTTGGAGGTCGCGATAATGCGGATGTCGACCGGCACCGGCCGCCCGCCGCCGACGCGGTCGATGACGCGCTCCTGGATCGCGCGCAGGAGCTTTGCCTGCAGCCGCACATCCATTTCGCTGATCTCGTCGAGCAACAACGTACCGCCGTTCGCCTCCTCGAACTTGCCGATGCGCCGCGCGAGCGCCCCGGTGAAGGAGCCCTTCTCGTGGCCGAAAAGCTCCGATTCCAGCAGGTTTTCCGGGATCGCCGCGCAATTGACAGTGATGAATGGCTTTTTGGCGCGTGCCGAACGTCCATGCACGTAACGCGCCAGGACCTCCTTGCCGGTGCCGCTTTCGCCGGTGATCAACACCGAGGCGTCGGATGAGGCGATCTGCTGGGCGAGCTTGACGACCGCGGCCATCGCGTCGTCGCGCCAGATCATTTCACGGTGGTCGTCGGTGACCGCCGCGAGCACCGCCGCGATCAGCTCGGGGTCCGGCGGCAGCGGGATATACTCCTTGGCGCCGGCGTGGATCGCCCTCACCGCAGCGCGCGCGTCATTGGTGACGCCGCAGGCGACGATCGGAACGTGGATGCGCTCGGCATCGAGCCGCGTGACCAGGTCGCGGATATCGAGGGCAACGTCGATCATCAGCAGATCGGCACCGCGTCCCGAGCGCAGCACGGCGAGCGCCTGTTCATTGTTCTCGGCATGGGTGACCGATGCGCCGTTGTCCATCGCGATCTTGCTCGCGGTGGTGAGCTGGCCTCCCAGCGTACCGACGATCAGAAGTCGCATGGCTTCGTCCTTCTAAAGTTTCCGCGCATGTGCGCTAGTTTCTTTCGGCCTTGATGATTTCAGTCATGGTCACGCCGAGCTTGTCCTCGACGAGAACGACTTCGCCGCGGGCGACCAGACGGTTATTGACGTAAATGTCGATCGCCTCGCCGACCTTGCGGTCCAGCTCGAGCACCGCGCCGGGGCCGAGCTTGAGCAACTCGCCGACGTCCATGCGGGCGCGGCCGAGCACGGCGGAAACCTGCACCGGCACGTCGAAAACAGCTTCCAGGTCGGCAGCGCCTCGGGTTGCCGGCTCCTCGCTCTCGGGCGCGAGCGGTGCGTTGTCCTCGAGCGTCTGCATGTCGCTGCCGCCTTCCAGTTCGGGAAGCGGCACCTTGCTGTCGTTGTCACTCATCGCGGCGTTCTCCAAAAAATCCTAGGACTTAACTTTCGCGCCCAGATAGCGTGTGACGCAAACGTTGATGGTCGTCTCGGTCAGCGTGCGGTCGCGCGCGACCCCACCGTCGGCCCATTCGATGCGGCAGTCGCCCGGCGCCAGCGCGTCATCCGAAAGCACCATGAGGCGCCCCTCGAAACCGCGTGCGGCCGCGATCTCTTCGAGCCTGCGCTTGCCGTCGTCGTATAGATCCGGGCCGAGGCGCACCGCCACATGCGGCGTCTTCACCAGATGACGGAAGCAGTCGGTCGCCAGCGCCGCCACCTCGGCGAAGGGCTCGCGCGAGATCAGTTCGGGAGCCAGCTTGCCGCCGACGGCGACGGCGACCTCGACGGCCTCGTTTTCCAGCCGCGTCTCTATATCGGTCAGGCCGCGCTCGATCCGCGCCATGCCGTCGGCAACCACCGTCAGGGCCGCGGCGATGCGCTGCGCCACGTCTTCCTGCGCCTTCGCCTGGCCGGCCGCAAAGCCGCTGCGATGGGCTGTCGACTCGGCGTCGGCGCGCCGGCGTTCGGCCTCGACGACGCTGATCGTCGGCTTCTCACCGGTGGCGAAGTCTTCGTCGAAAAGATATTTGGCCGTCGCCTTCATTACGTGTCCTAATAGATGAGTTCTTCATCGCCGCAACTCTTGGCGATGAGGATTTCGCCCTTGGCGGCGAGGTCTTTGGCGATATTGACCAGCAGCGCCTGGGCTTCGTCGACGTCGCGCAAGCGCACGGGTCCGAGCGCCTGCATGTCGTCGACCAGCATCTTGGCGGCGCGTGTCGACATATTGGAGAAGAAGAACTGGCGCACCGTTTCGGAAGCCCCCTTGAGCGCGATCGCCAGCTTGTCCTTGTCGATATTGCGCATCAGCGTCTGCGCCGAGCCGGTGTCGAGCTTGATCAGATCGTCGAAGGTAAACATCAGCGCCTTGATGCGCTCGGCGGCGTCGCGATTGTCCTGTTCAAGGGCGGTGAGGAACCGCGTTTCCGTCTGCCGGTCGAAGTTGTTGAAGATTTCCGCCATGACTTCGTGGGCGTCGCGGCGCCGGGTCTGGGATAGATTTGACATGAACTCGGTGCGCAGCGTCTGTTCGACACGCTCGATAACTTCCTTCTGCACCGCTTCCATCTTCAGCATGCGGTTGACGACGTCGAGGGATAGTTCCTCCGGCAGGATCGCCAGCACGCGCGCGGCGTGCTCGGCGCGCAGCTTGGACAGCACGACCGCGACGGTCTGCGGGTATTCGTTCTTGAGGTAGTTCGCCAGCACCTCTTCCTGAACGTTGGCGAGCTTTTCCCACATGTTGCGGCCGGCGGGTCCGCGGATTTCGTCCATGATGCCGCCGACGCGGTCCTGTGGCAGGTATTGCTTGAGCAGCCGCTCGGTCGCGTCGTAGTTGCCGAGCAGGGCGCCGGACGCCGACATGCGCCCGACGAATTCGAGCAGCAGTTCCTCGACGGATTCGGCCTCGATGGTGCCGAGCGACGACATCACTACCGAGATTTCGCGCAATTCGTCGTCGTCGAGCAGGCTGAAAATCTTGCCGCCGTATTGCTCGCCCAGCGCCAGCATCAGCACCGCCGCGCGTTCGGGTCCAGACAGTTTGCGCCGGCCTTCCACGATTTGCGGGCGGCTGGCGAGTTCGGCCATCAGGCCGCCGATATCCTCGCGGACCGCCTTTTCCTTGCGCTGCTGGGTGCTGTAGGCGGACGGCATCAGGCGGCGTCCTCATGGAGCCAGCTGCGGATGATGGATACCGCCTCGTGCGGGTTTTTTTCGGCGAGTTCGCCGACCTTCTGCACCGACTGGGCGTGCACTTGGCCCTGCACCTTGGCGACGTCGATCATCGCCGACGTGCGATTGGAAATCGCAACGGATTCATCACCGCCCACGATCGAGATATTCGCGCCGCCGGCATTGGTGATAGTGCCTGCGCCGCCGCCGCTGATGGTGACGCCGCCGGGCATGTTTACGGTCGTCCCGCCGCCCGCAGCGCCGCCCGCGGCTCCCCCGATTGCGCCGGCAACGCCGGCTGCGCCAAGCGCGCCAGCGAGAGCCGCCGCGCCCTCTGGCGTCACGATCCGCCGCACCAGCGGGCGCACGACGGTGAACAGCACGATCAGACCGAGCAGCGACATGACGCCCAATTCCGCCCAGCGCATGATGTCGTCTTTGCCGAATTGCAAATAGCTCATCCAGCCGGTGGGCTCGTTGATCGGCATCGCGGTGGGGTCGGCAAAGCGCAGGTTGACCACCTCGACCTGATCGCCGCGCTTGCTGTCAAAGCCGATCGCCGAGCGCACCAGAGCCGCGATGCGGTCGATCTCTTCTTTCGGACGCGGCTGATAAACGATCTCACCCTTGTCGTTCTTGCTGTAGATGCCGTCGACGAGGACCGCAGCGGATAGGCGGTTGATGCGGCCGGCCTCGATCACCTCGGTCTTGGTGGTCCGCGATATTTCGTAATTGACGATTTCCTCGGTCTTGCGGCTCTGGTCGGATGAACCGCCCCCGCCGCCGCTGCTTTTGGCGCCGCTGCCGGGCAATTCGTTGCCGACCGAGACCGGGCCGCCGTTGCTGTCGCCGGAGCCGGACTGCTCCTCACGAGTCTGGCTTGAGCGCACCACGCGGCCTTCCGGGTCATATTTGTCCGAGGTCTGGGTGACGCGGTTGAGGTCGAAATCGGCGTTGATCTCAACGCGGGCATGGCCGGGGCCAACGATCGACGAGACGATGGTCTCGACCTGACCGCGCATGCGCCTCTCGTAGGCGGTCTTGCGGTCGTCGGCTGCGGCCCCCTCAGGATTGTTTTGCTCGGCGCCGTCGGCGAGCAGCTTGCCGGTCTCGTCGACGATAGACACACGCTCGGGCTTGAGCCCGTTCACCGCGGTTGCCACCAGATGGCGAATGGCGCGGACCTGCTGTGCCTCCAGCGTACCGCGCACCTTGAGCACGATCGACGCCGAGGGATCGATCTTGTCGCGCGAGAACAGCGGCCGGTCGGGCAGCACCAAGTGCACACGCGCGGCCTGGACGCGGTCGAGGCTACGGATGGTGCGCGCGAGTTCGCCTTCGAGCGCGCGCAGCTTGTTGATGTTCTGAATGAAGGTCGTGGTGCCGAGCGCTTCCGATTTGTCGAAAATCTCGTACCCAACGCCGCCGCCCTTTGGCAGACCGCTTTCAGCAAGTTTCATTCGCAATTGCGCGACCTTGTCCCGCGCCACCAGCACGGTCGAGCCGTCGCCCTTGAGCTCGTAAGCAATGGCCTGGCGTTCGAGGTCCTTGGCAATGGCCGCGCTGTCATCGAGGGTGAGGTCGGTGAACAGCGGCACCATTTGCGGTGCCGTCATCCGAATCATCAGAAATGAGAAGAAGCCGATCAGCGCCAGCGTTACCGCGGCCATCGCCGCCATGCGCGCAGCGCCCAGCGATTTCAAGAAAACGAAAAAACCTTGCACCGGTTTCCTTCCCGCCTGACGGGCGCGCGAGGGCAGGCGCACCGCACCAGGCAAGATTTGCCCGGTTTATGGTTAGCGTCCGGTTAATTCAGGAGAAATTCGCTCGCCGGATTCTCGTGCCACGGACCAAAACGAAACCGCCGGCCACGAGGCCGGCGATCGAATCGAAAGGTCAGGAGGTCAGGAGCGGTACTGCTGGATGCGCGTGGTGCGCAGGCCCGCGAGGCCGTGCTGGTCGATCGAATACTGCCAGGAGAGGAACTCTTCAACGGTGAGCGTATAGCGTCCGCAGGCTTCCTCGAGCGACAACAGGCCGCCGCGCACCGCCGCGACAACCTCGGCCTTGCGGCGGATAACCCAGCGCTTGGTCGACGGCGGCGGCAGATCCGCAATCGTCAGCGGACTACCATCGGGCCCGATGACATATTTGACCCTCGGGCGGTGGGGTTCGGTCATTGATACTCTCACAAAACTCGACTGACAGACCTGATCGTGTCGAAAACTACAGGCCCCGACTTAAAATTTGGCTAAGCCCAAGGCGTGGATGGGGAAAACTTTGCCTAAATGACGCTAACCTTTTGGTTACGGATGGCGGTCTCCGCATACCGTTCCGGGGCTGCCCAGCGGGCCGCTTTTCGATAGAATGCTGCTGCTTCGGGGGAGTTGAAGGATGGCGGTGAACAAGGTCCGCGCCGGTCGCTCGCCCCCCACTTGGCTTGCGGCAATCAAGTATGCCAGCGCCCTGGTGGGCGTCGCTGCCGCGTATTACGTTTTGGCCAAGCTTGGGCTGCGACTTGCGTCCATCAATCCGAGTGCCAGTCCGATCTGGCCGCCGACCGGCATTGCCCTTGCCGCGGTATTGCTGGGCGGCTACCGAATCTGGCCGGCGATTTTTGTCGGCGCTTTCGCCGCCAACGCCACCACCGCCGGCACGCTGGAGACCTCCGCCGTGATTGCGCTCGGCAACACGCTGGAAGGCCTGGTCGGCGGCGCCTTGATCAATAGCTGGTCCGGTGGACGGGAAACCTTCGCTACCCCGGTGCGCGTGGCAAAATTTGCGATCATCGCCACCGGACCGGCGACAGTGATCAGCGCCAGCATCGGCGTGCTGACACTTGCCGTCGCAGGCTTTGCCTCGTGGGAGAAATTCGCGCCGATCTGGACCACCTGGTGGCTGGGCGACGTCGCCGGTGCGCTGGTGGTCACTCCGGTGATCGTACTTTGGGCGGACAGCGCCCGGCGCGCGTTCGACTACCGGGAAATGCCCGATTCGATCGCCGTGCTCGGTTCGGCCGCGACGGTCGGCCTCATCGCCTTCAGTCCGCTGGTACCACGCTCGGAATACACGAGCCCGCTTGGGTTCCTGGCGATCCTACCGCTGGTATGGGCGGCACTGCGCCGCGGCCCGCGCGACACCGCGACGGTTGGCTTAATTCTTACGTCTTTCGCCATCTGGGCGACGGCCCACCAGGCCGGTCCGTTCGGCGACATCGGGCTCAACGAGACGTTCCTGCTGCTGCTCACGTTTATGATCAGCGTATCGGTGCCGAGCCTCGCTCTCAGCGCCGATGTGGCCATGCGCCGCGCCAGCGAAGAGAATCTATTGCGCACACGCACCGAGCTCGACAGCCGCGTCAGGGAACGCACCGCCGAACTCGCCGACGCCAATATCCAGCTCACGGAAGCGCAGCGGCTTGCCAATCTCGGCAGTTGGTCGTGGGACATTGTCGCCAACAAGGTGGCCTGGTCGGATCAGTTGTTCAACATTTACGGGGTGAGGCGCGCCGACTTCGGTGGCACCATCAACGATTTTCTTCGCTGCATCCACCCCGACGACCGCGCGCAGGTCGGGGCGAGCGTATCGGCGGCGCTCAAGTCCGCCACCAGCTTCGCCCATGACGAGCGCATCGTGCGTCCCGACGGCGAGATACGCCACCTGCAAAGTGTGGGCGAGGTGGTCCGCGACGAGAAGGGCACGGCGCTGCGCATGCTGGGCGTCTGTCTCGACGTGACCGATCGGATAAACGCGGAAAGCGCGTTGCGTGAATCCGAGCAGAATTATCGCTTCCTGCTCAAAGGTGTGCGCGATTACGCGATCTACAAGCTCGACACTGAGGGCCATGTGCGCAGCTGGAGCGAGAGCGCGCAGCGCATCAAGGGATATGGCGGCGAAGAAATCATCGGCCGCCACGTCAGCGTTTTCCTGCCGCAAGAGGCGCGCGCCGCCGATATGGCGGATCAGATCCTGATGACCGCCGCCCGCGAAGGTCAGTTCGAGGGCGAGAGCTGGCTGGTGCGCAAGGACGGCAGCCGCTTCTACGCCAGCATCGTCCTTGATGCGGTGCGTGACGAGGCCGGCAACCTGGTCGGTTTTGCCAAGTTGGTGCGAGACATCACCCAGCAGCACGAGGCCAAGCTGGCGCTCGACACCGCGCGCGAGCAGATGGCGCAGGCGCAGAAGATGGAAGCGCTCGGCCAGCTGACCGGCGGCATAGCGCATGATTTCAACAATCTGCTGATGATCGTTTCCGGCTACGCGCAGATCCTGCAAGGCCGCCTCGCCGAGTCGAAGGATTTGCAGGCGGTGCAGGCGATCCGCGCCGCAGCCGGCCGCGGCGAGAAGCTGACGCGGCAGTTGCTTGCCTTCTCGCGGCGCCAACAATTGATGCCCGTGGTGGTGGATCTACGTGGACGCATCGACGCGGTGCGCGACATGCTGGCGACGTCGTTGCGCGGCAACATCGAGCTCGCCGTCGACGTCGAGGACAAGATCTGGCCGGTCGAGGTTGACCAAGGTGAACTGGAATTGGCGCTGGTGAATATCGGTGTCAACGCCCGCGACGCCATGCCCGAGGGTGGCCGCATCACGCTCTCGGCCCGTAACGTCGTGCTGCGGCCCGGCTCCGCGGCGGGCACGCTGCAAGGCGACTTCGTCGCGCTGGCGGTGATCGATACCGGCATCGGCATTGCACCGGATTTGCTCGGGCGCGTATTCGAGCCCTTCTTCACGACCAAGCCGGTAGGCAAAGGGACCGGCCTCGGCCTCTCACAGGTGCATGGATTTGCCAACCAGTCGGGCGGGGCGGTGACGGTGTCCAGCGAGGAGAATGTCGGCACGGTGGTGACGATTTATCTGCCGCGCAGTGTGAAAACAGCCGACAAAGGCGAACCGGAAATTGCGCGGGCAGATGCGGAGCAGGGCACCGTGATGGTAGTCGAGGACAGCCGCGACGTCGCTGAAGTGACCACGACCTTGCTCGAGCAGCTCGGCTATCGGGTGGTACGCGCGGAAAACGCTGCCGAGGCGCTACGGCACCTGCAACAAGGGATCGAGGTCGACCTCGTGTTTTCCGATATCGTAATGCCGGGGCAGATGGACGGCCTTGGGCTGGCGCAAGCCTGCCGGGAACGCTTCCCCGATATTCCGGTGCTGCTGACCAGCGGCTTTAGCGACGCCGCGCGCGCCGCCGACGGCCGCTTCGACATCCTGCGCAAGCCGTTCGAGCTGTCGGCGCTGGAGCGGGCAATCGAAACGGTCATGCGCGGCAACAGGCGCGCAGCGAGCCGCACCAACGGGCGCAGCCATCAGGCGCACGTTTCGTAAGTATCGCCTAGTTCGTGGCGACGATCTGCTGCAGCTGATTGACCGTGTAGGTCTGTCCGTTAATGGTCAGCAACGGCGGCGTCTGCGTGAGGTCGACCGAACTCACCTTGGCCTGGACCTGCGTCGAGACGGCGGTGGACTGGCCGCTGGCGTCTGTGCCGACCGCGGTGAGCGTGTAGGCGCCGTCCGGCCACATCGCGCCGTTATTGCCGTGACCATCCCAGGTGAACGATTGGCTCCCGGAATTCACCGTGAATTGGCCGGTGTAAGCGGTCTGCCCTGTGGAATTAGTGATCGTGACCGTGGTCGCGGCGGGCTTGGTCGCAGTCAGCGTCCAGTTGGCCTGGCCGTTCGCGAGATTGACCGTCGCGCCATTGACCACGACGGTGGCGCCGACCAGCGCCAGCGCCTGGGTTGCCTGTGCGCCCTGCTGCAGGGTCACCAGAGTGCTGAGCGAGGCGTTCGATTTCAATTGTTGCTCGACCTGCGCGAATGCCACCAGTTGCTGGGTGAACTGGTTGGTATCCATCGGGCTGAGCGGGTCCTGGTTCTGCAATTGCGTGGTCAGCAGTTGCAGGAATTGTGTGAAATTGCTGGCGATTTCGGTGCTGTCCACGGAGTCGGCGACCGAGGCGCTGGAGTTCGAGCTTGAGTTCGCGGTTGTGGTGACAGGCGAGGTGACGGTCATGGTCTAAACCCTGATGTCGACGCCGCTGCCCATTCCGGCAAAGCGTGCGTAGTTACGTGGGGCCGCCGTAGCAGGCAGCGTGTCGTCCTCAACGAGCATCTGCGCCGCGGTAGGGTTTGGCGTATTGCTCTGCTGCTGGCTCATGCTCTGGTCGCGCAGTGAAAATTGCAGGCCGTTGTCGGATGTTTTCAGGCCGGCGTCCTGCAAAGCGCGCTCAAGACCGGCGGAATCGCGGCGCAACATATCGAGGGTGTCGGCGCGTTCAACAGTCAGATGCGATGTCACCTGACCGTTCTTATCGACGTCGAGGCGCACGTCGATGCGCCCAAGGTCGGGCGGGTCGAGACGGATTTCGAAGCGGTTCTTGCCGGCGAGTGCCTTGCTCGCGATTTCGACCGCAACCCCGGCGATCGGGATGGCGCCGCCCTGCTGCGCTGACGCGGCGGCAGCCTGCGGAGGGGCGGCCTGTGCCGGCGGTTGGGCCGCGGTGATAGGCTGCATTGCGCTCGCTGCTTTCGTCACAGCGGCGTTGGCATCCGTCGTAACCGGCGTGGCATCCGCAGTCTGTTGCCCCGCGGGCTGCGCGTCGTGAGCGTGAACGGGCGTGCCCTTGCTGGTGTCGGGCGTGTCTTGCGGCTTGCCGCCGGCGGGCGCAACCGCAGCCGGATCGGGTGCCTGCGGCTTTGCTGCATTTTCGGCGGTGACGGCCGTCTGCGTCTTGGCGTCGTCCGTCGTTTTTGTCCCGGTTTTCGGCGCGGCGCCATCGGGCAGCTTGATCTTGGCGACGGTCGTGGCGAGAGCCGCGGCTTGATCCGCGGCCGCAGCCGGCGCCGCAATGATCTCCGCCGTTGCGATCACGGCAGCGACCGGCACACTGACCTGAGCCGGAATGGCGCTAGCCGCGGCATCAATGGCCGCCGCCACGCCCCCACTGGCGTCGGCGACCTTGGCATCGGAGGACTTTGCGTCAGCGGACTTTGCATCAGCGGACTTTGCATCAGCGGACTTGGCGTCGACAGACTTGGCTTCGGATGACTTGGAAGACTTGGCGTCCGCAATCTTGCCGTCGGCGGCCTTTTCGGCCGCGCCAACATCGGCCGTCGTGGCAGTGACGTTCTGGTCAGCGGCTTTTTCGGCCGCCTCTGTCAGCTTTGTGCCAGCGGCATCGGATTTGCCGGCGTTGCGGTCCTGGCCTTTGCCGCCAGCCGTTTTGGTGCCGCCAGCTTTGCCACCGGCATTTTTCACCGGCGCGGGATCACGACCATCGCTTCGGTCGGCGGACTTTGCCGGTGCCGGCAGATCGGAGGGAGCGCGGTCGTCGAGCATGTTTTCAAATGGCGAGGTAGGCGCCGGATCGTTTGCCGGCGAAGGGGCCGGCGGGCTCGGTGGAAAAAAGGCGGCGGCAACGGAACTGGGATCGGACGCAACTTGTGGCACTGGCAAAATCTCCGGCTTACCGATGGGAAGTTTGCAATCGCCAGGCCAGCGTATGTAACTAATAAGATCATTTCATATCAGCTAATTACATGTACCAGTAGTGGCGGGATGTGGCTCGCAACCCGGCACCGCCTGCTGTTCCAGGCAAAAAATGCCCAGTGCCTGCCGCACTAGCCGATCGCGCCGGCGTCTCGCATTGCGCGCGCACCGTCGCTACCTGTAGTAAGAACCACCCATGCCCAACAGCCTCGATCTTGACCGCCGCCCGGCCGACACCCGCGTCGTCGTCGCCATGTCCGGCGGTGTCGATTCTTCGGTGACGGCGGCCTTGCTCAAGGCCGAAGGCTACGACGTGGTCGGGGTGACGCTGCAGCTTTACGACCACGGCGGCGCGACGCATCGCAAAGGCGCCTGTTGTGCGGGACAGGATATCTACGACGCACGCGCGGTCGCCGAGCGCATCGGCATCCCGCATTACGTGCTCGACTATGAGAGTCGGTTCAAGGAAGCGGTGATCGACCGTTTCGCCGAAAGCTACATGCACGGCGAGACCCCGGTGCCTTGCGTTGACTGCAACATGTCGATCAAGTTTCACGATCTGTTGGCCACCGCGCGCGAACTCGGCGCAGCGGTGCTGGCCACTGGCCATTACGTCGCCTCGCGGCAGCTTGCCTCCGGCGGTCGCGCGCTTTATCGCGCGCGCGAAGAGGAGCGTGACCAGAGCTATTTCCTGTTCGGCACCACGCGCGAGCAACTCGAGATCCTGCGCTTTCCGCTCGGCGAACGAACCAAGGCACAGACGCGCGAACTCGCGCGCAAGTTCGAACTCGCGATCGCCGACAAGCGCGACAGCCAGGATATCTGCTTCGTGCCCTCAGGCCGCTATACCGATGTCATCGAGCGCCTCAAGCCTGGCGCCGCGGAAGCCGGCGACATCGTCGATCGCGATGGCAAGGTATTGGGCGCTCATTCCGGCATCATCAATTTCACCGTCGGCCAGCGAAAGGGCCTCGGTCTTTCGACCGGTGCGCCGCTCTATGTCGTCCGGCTCGATGCCGAGCGGCGCCGCGTCATCGTTGGGCCGCGCGAGGCGCTGCGCACTGGCCGCATCGTGTTGCGCGACGTGAATTGGCTGGGCGACGGCGATATCGATACTGCTGTGGCGGGCGGGTGCGAAGTTTTCGTCAAGGTGCGCTCGACGCGGCCGGCGCAGGCGGGCTGGCTGCGCCGTGTAGGCGCCGCTTACGAGGTCGAATTGGTCGACGGCGAGGATGGTGTTTCGCCGGGGCAGGCCTGCGTCTTTTACGACGCGGGCCAGGGGCAGGCGCGGGTGCTGGGTGGCGGCTTCATCAAAAGCGCGATTGCGGCGAGCGATATCGCCCCTTCGCAGGGTGAACGCATGGCAGCCGCCGCGCGCAGTTAGTCGCGCGGGCCGCATGGCGGACGATATCAACAGGCAAAGCGTGGAGCGCGCCTATGCGCGCTGGGCGCCGGTCTATGACCTGGTCTTTGGCGCGGTGTTCGAGCGCGGGCGCATGTCGGCGATCGAAGCCGCCGAACGCGCCTGCGGACCGGCGGGGGACGTATTCTCGAGGTCGGCGTCGGCACCGGAATTTCGCTGCCCGACTACTCGCACAAGAACCGCCTCACCGGCGTCGATTTGTCCGAACCGATGTTGCGCAAGGCGCATGAGCGCGTGGCGGAAAAGAAGCTCACCAATGTCGAGGCGCTGGCGGTGATGGACGCCGAGCGTCTGGCGCTTCCGGACAGCGCCTTCGACGTCGTGGTGGCGCAATACGTCATCACCGCGGTGCCTAATCCCGAAGCCACGCTCGATGAATTTGCCCGCGTGCTCAAGCCGGGCGGTGAGATCGTGCTGGTCAACCACATCGGCGCCGAGCAGGGGCCGCGGCGCCTGTTCGAGCAGTGGTTTGCGCCAATCGCCCGACGGCTCGGCTGGCGGGTGGAATTTCCCTTCGGCAGACTGACCGACTGGGCCACGCGGCACGGTGGCGTGCGCGTCATCGAGCGCCGTGCGATGCCGCCGCTCGGGCACTTCTCGTTGATCCGCTTTGCCCGGCTCGACGCCGGAACGCGCCAGGCGGCTTGAGCCAAATCGGCCGGAACGTCTTTTGCCCTGAGCCGTTATCCCCGGCTGAGGAGACGATGATATGGATCGGGATCTCCGCGTCCTCGGATTTGCCGTTGCCGCCGCCGCCATTTTGGCGCCTGCCATCGCCGCGGCGCAGGCGCCGGCGCCACAGACGCCGGTTGCGCCTAAGGCCGCGCAAATCGATCCCAAGGCCTGCGCCAACGGCCATGCCACCGTCGGGCAGGGCGGTGGCATCGATGTGCAGAAGCAACCCGGCGCAACTTTGAGCGACAAGCTCGCGCAGTCGAACGGCGTAATCTGCCCGCCCGTGGGCGTCGATCCGGAAATCCACGAACCGGCCCCGCCGGGCGGTGCAACCCAGATCCCGCGCCGATGTGCAACCGAAATAACCCCCAGGGCGAAACCGGCTTGCTTGACACGCTTTGCCGGGCCTTCCTATATCGCGCCATTCCGGCACTGCGAGACGGAATGGCGGGGTAGCTCAGCTGGTTAGAGCAGCGGAATCATAATCCGGAGGTCGGGGGTTCGAGT
>CAVTYO010000014.1:0-127865 GCA_963738915.1 uncultured Alphaproteobacteria bacterium | reverse complement strand
TCGCGGTCGGATCGGCAAAGCGCAGGTTGACCACCTCGACCTGGTCGCCGCGCTTGCTGTCAAAGCCGATCGCCGAGCGCACCAGAGCCGCGATGCGGTCGATCTCTTCTTTCGGACGCGGCTGATAGACGATCTCGCCCTTGTCGTTCTTGCTGTAGATGCCGTCGACGAGGACCGCCGCGGATATGCGGTTGATGCGGCCGGCCTCGATCACCTCGGTCTTGGTCGTCCGCGATATTTCGTAATTGACGATTTCCTCGGTCTTGCGGTTCTGGTCGGATGAACCGCCCCCGCCGCCGCCGCTTTTGGCGCCGCTGCCGGGCAATTCGTTGCCGACCGAGACCGGGCCGCCGTTGCTGTCGCCCGAGCCGGACTGCTCCTCGCGAGTCTGGCTTGAGCGCACCACACGGCCTTCCGGGTCATATTTGTCCGAGGTCTGGGTGACGCGGTTGAGGTCGAAATCGGCGTTGATCTCGACGCGGGCATGGCCTGGGCCGACGATCGACGAGACGATGGTCTCGACCTGACCGCGCATGCGCCTCTCGTAGGCGGTCTTGCGGTCGTCGGCGGCGGCCCCCTCAGGATTGTTTTGCTCGGCGCCGTCGGCGAGCAGCTTGCCGGTTTCGTCGACGATCGACACACGCTCGGGCTTGAGCCCGTTCACCGCGGTTGCCACCAGGTGGCGAATGGCGCGGACCTGCTGTGCCTCCAGCGTACCGCGCACCTTGAGCACGATCGACGCCGAGGGATCGATCTTGTCGCGCGAGAACAGCGGCCGGTCCGGCAGCACCAAGTGCACGCGCGCGGCCTGCACGCGGTCGAGGCTACGGATGGTGCGCGCGAGCTCGCCTTCGAGCGCGCGCAGCTTGTTGATGTTCTGGATGAAGGTCGTGGTGCCGAGCGCTTCCGACTTGTCGAAAATCTCGTACCCAACGCCGCCGCCCTTGGGCAGACCGCTTTCAGCAAGCTTCATTCGCAACTGCGCGACCTTGTCCCGCGCCACCAGCACGGTCGAACCGTCGCCCTTGAGCTCGTAAGCGATGGCCTGGCGTTCGAGGTCCTTGGCGATGGCCGCGCTGTCGTCGAGGGTGAGGTCGGTGAACAGCGGCACCATTTGCGGTGCCGTCATCCGAATCATCAGAAATGAGAAGAAGCCGATCAGCGCCAGCGTCACCGCGGCCATCGCCGCCATGCGCGCAGCGCCCAGCGATTTCAAGAAAACGAAAAAACCTTGCACCGATTTCCTTCCCGCCTGACGGGCGCGCGAGGGCAAGCGCGCCGCACCAGGCAAGATTTGCCCGGTTTATGGTTAGCGTCCGGTTAATTCAGGAGAAATTCGCTCGCCGCGAGTTCTTGTGCCACGGGCCAAAACGAAACCGCCGGCCACGAGGCCGGCGATCGAATCGAAAGGTCAGGGGATTAGGAGCGGTACTGCTGGATGCGCGTGGTGCGCAGGCCCGCGAGGCCGTGCTGGTCGATCGAATACTGCCAGGAGAGGAACTCTTCGACGGTGAGCGTATAGCGTCCGCAGGCTTCCTCAAGCGACAACAGGCCGCCGCGCACCGCCGCGACAACCTCGGCCTTGCGGCGGATAACCCAGCGCTTGGTCGACGGCGGCGGCAGATCCGCAATCGTCAGCGGACTACCATCGGGCCCGATGACATATTTGACCCTCGGGCGGTGGGGTTCGGTCATTGATACTCTCACAAAACTCGACTGACAGACCTGATCGTGTCGAAAACTACAGGCCCCGACTTAAAATTTGGCTAAGCCCAAGGCGTGGATGGGGAAAACTTTGCCCAAATGACGCTAACCTTTTGGTTACGGATGGCGGTCTCCGCATACCGTTCCGGGGCTGCCCGGCGGGCCGCTTTTCGATAGAATGATGCTGCTTCGGGGGAGTTGAAGGATGACGGTGAACAAGGTCCGCGCCGGTCGCTCGCCCCCCACTTGGCTTGCCGCAATCAAGTATGCCAGCGCCGTGGTGGGCGTCGCTGCCGCCTATTACGTTTTGGCCAAGCTTGGGCTGCGACTTGCGTCCATCAATCCGAGCGCCAGTCCGATCTGGCCGCCGACGGGCATTGCCCTCGCCGCGGTATTGCTGGGCGGCTATCGAATCTGGCCGGCGATTTTTGTCGGCGCTTTCGCCGCCAATGCCACCACCGCCGGTACTCTGGAGACCTCCGCCGTGATTGCGCTCGGCAACACGCTGGAAGGCCTGGTCGGCGGCGCTTTGATCAATAGCTGGTCCGGTGGACGGGAAACCTTCGCTACCCCCGTGCGCGTGGCAAAATTTGCGATCATCGCCACCGGGCCGGCGACAGTGATCAGCGCCAGCATCGGCGTGCTCACACTTGCCGTCGCAGGCTTTGCCTCGTGGGACAAATTCGCGCCGATCTGGACCACCTGGTGGCTGGGCGACGTCGCCGGTGCGCTGGTGGTCACTCCGGTGATCGTGCTGTGGGCGGACAGCGCCCGGCGCGCGTTCGACTACCGGGAAATGCCCGATTCGATCGCCGTGCTCGGTTCGGCCGCGACGGTCGGCCTCATCGCCTTCAGTCCGCTGGTGCCGCGCTCGGAATACACGAGCCCGCTCGGGTTCCTGGCGATCTTGCCGTTGGTATGGGCGGCACTGCGTCGCGGCCCGCGCGACACCGCGACGGTCGGCATAATTCTTACGTCTTTCGCCATCTGGGCGACGGCCCACCAGGCCGGTCCGTTCGGCGACATCGGGCTCAACGAGACGTTCCTGCTGCTGCTCACGTTTATGATCAGCGTATCGGTGCCGAGCCTCGCTCTCAGCGCCGATGTGGCCATGCGCCGCGCCAGCGAAGAGAATCTACTGCGCACGCGCACCGAGCTCGACAGCCGCGTCAGGGAACGCACCGCCGAACTCGCCGACGCCAATATCCAGCTCACGGAAGCGCAGCGGCTTGCCAATCTCGGTAGCTGGTCGTGGGACATTGTCGCCAACAAGGTGGAGTGGTCGGATCAGTTGTTCAACATTTACGGGGTGAGGCGCGCCGACTTCGGCGGCACCATCAACGATTTTCTTCGCTGCATCCACCCCGACGACCGCGCGCAGGTCGGGGCGAGCGTATCGGCGGCGCTCAAGTCCGCCACCAGCTTCGCCCATGACGAGCGCATCGTGCGTCCCGACGGCGAGATACGCCACCTGCAAAGTGTGGGCGAGGTGATCCGCGACGAGAAGGGCACGGCGCTGCGCATGCTTGGCGTCTGTCTCGACGTTACCGATCGGATAAACGCGGAAAGTGCGTTGCGTGAATCCGAGCAGAATTATCGCTTCCTGCTCAAGGGTGTGCGCGATTACGCGATCTACAAGCTCGACACTGAGGGCCATGTGCGCAGCTGGAGCGAGAGCGCGCAGCGCATCAAGGGATATGGCGGCGAAGAAATCATCGGCCGGCACGTCAGCGTTTTCCTGCCGCAGGAGGCGCGCGCCGCCGATATGGCGGATCAGATCCTGATGACCGCCGCCCGCGAGGGTCAGTTCGAGGGCGAGAGCTGGCTGGTGCGCAAGGACGGCAGCCGCTTCTACGCCAGCATTGTCCTTGATGCGGTGCGCGACGAGGCCGGCAATCTGGTCGGTTTTGCCAAGTTGGTGCGCGACATCACCCAGCAGCACGAGGCCAAGCTGGCGCTCGACACCGCGCGCGAGCAGATGGCGCAGGCGCAGAAGATGGAAGCGCTCGGCCAGCTGACGGGCGGCATAGCGCATGATTTCAACAATCTGCTGATGATCGTTTCCGGCTACGCGCAGATCCTGCAAGGCCGCCTCGCCGATTCGAAGGATTTGCAGGCGGTGCAGGCGATCCGCGCCGCAGCCGGCCGCGGCGAGAAGCTGACGCGGCAGTTGCTCGCCTTCTCGCGGCGCCAACAATTGATGCCCGTCGTGGTCGATCTGCGTGGGCGCATCGACGCGGTGCGCGACATGCTGGCGACGTCGTTGCGCGGCAACATCGAGCTCGTCGTCGACGTCGAGGACAAGATCTGGCCGGTCGAGGTCGACCAGGGCGAGCTGGAACTGGCGCTGGTGAACATCGGCGTCAACGCCCGCGACGCCATGCCCGAGGGCGGCCGCATCACGCTCTCGGCCCGCAACGTCGTGCTGCGGCCCGGCTCCGCGGCGGGCACGCTGCAAGGCGACTTCGTTGCGCTGGCGGTGATCGATACCGGCATCGGCATTGCACCGGACTTGCTCGGGCGCGTATTCGAGCCCTTCTTCACGACCAAGCCGGTCGGCAAAGGGACCGGCCTCGGCCTCTCACAGGTGCACGGATTTGCCAACCAGTCGGGCGGGGCGGTGACGGTGTCCAGCGAGGAGAATGTAGGCACGGTGGTGACGATTTATTTGCCGCGCAGCGTGAAAACGGCCGACAAAGGCGAACCGGAAATTGCGCGGGCCGATGCGGAGCAGGGCACCGTGATGGTGGTCGAGGACAGCCGCGACGTCGCTGAAGTGACCACGACCTTGCTCGAGCAGCTCGGCTATCGGGTGGTGCGCGCGGAAAACGCTGCCGAGGCGCTACGCCACCTGCAACAAGGGATCGAGGTCGATCTGGTGTTTTCCGATATCGTAATGCCGGGACAGATGGACGGCCTTGGGCTGGCGCAGGCCTGCCGGGAACGCTTCCCCGATATTCCGGTGCTGCTGACCAGCGGCTTTAGCGACGCCGCGCGCGCCGCCGACGGCCGCTTCGACATCCTGCGCAAGCCGTTCGAGCTGTCGGCGCTGGAGCGGGCGATCGAAACGGTCATGCGCGGCAACAGGCGCGCAGCGAGCCGCACCAACGGGCGCAGCCATCAGGCGCACGTTTCGTAAGTATCGCCTAGTTCGTGGCGACGATCTGCTGCAGCTGATTGACCGTGTAGGTCTGCCCGTTGATGGTCAGCAACGGCGGCGTCTGCGTGAGGTCGACCGAGCTCACCTTGGCCTGGACCTGCGTCGAGATGGCGGTGGACTGGCCGCTGGCGTCGGTGCCGACCGCGGTGAGCGTGTAGGCGCCGTCCGGCCACATCGCGCCGTTATTGCCGTGACCATCCCAGGTGAACGATTGGCTCCCGGAATTCACCGTGAATTGGCCGGTGTAAGCGGTCTGGCCTGTGGAATTAGTGATCGTGACCGTAGTCGCGGCGGGCTTGGTCGCAGTCAGCGTCCAGTTGGCCTGGCCGTTCGCGAGATTGACCGTCGCGCCGTTGACCACGACGGTGGCGCCGACCAGCGCCAGCGCCTGCGTTGCCTGTGCGCCCTGCTGCAGGGTCACCAGAGTGCTGAGCGAGGCGTTCGACTTTAATTGTTGCTCGACCTGCGCGAATGCCACCAGTTGCTGGGTGAACTGGTTGGTATCCATCGGGCTGAGCGGGTCCTGGTTCTGCAATTGCGTGGTCAGCAGTTGCAGGAATTGCGTGAAATTGCTGGCGATTTCGGTGCTGTCCACGGAGTCGGCGACCGAGGCGCTGGAATTCGAGCTTGAGTTCGCGGTTGTGGTGACAGGCGAGGTGACGGTCATGGTCTAAACCCTGATGTCGACGCCGCTGCCCATTCCGGCAAAGCGTGCGTAGTTACGTGGGGCCGCCGTCGCAGGCAGCGTGTCGTCCTCAACGAGCACCTGCGCCGCGGCTGGGTTTGGCGTGTTGCTCTGCTGCTGGCTCATGCTCTGGTCGCGCAGTGAAAATTGCAGGCCATTGTCGGAGGTTTTCAGGCCGGCGTCCTGCAAAGTCGCGCTCGAGACCGGCGGAATCGCGGCGCAACATATCGAGGGTGTCGGCGCGTTCGACAGTCAGATGCGATGTCACCTGACCGTTCTTGTCGACGTCGAGGCGCACGTCGATGCGCCCAAGGTCGGGCGGGTCGAGGCGGATTTCGAAGCGGTTCTTGCCGGCGAGTGCCTTGCTCGCGATTTCGACCGCAACCCCGGCGATCGGGATGGCGCCGTCCTGCTGCGCTGGCGCGGCGGCAGCCTGCGGAGCGGCGGCCTGTGCCGGCGGTTGGGCGGCGGTAATAGGCTGCACTGCGCTCGCCGCTTTCGCGACGGCGGCATTGGCATCCGTCGTAACAGGGGCGGCATCCGCACTCTGTTGCCCCGCGGGTTGCGCGTCGTGAGCGTGAACGGGCGTGCCCTTGCTGGTGTCGGGCGTGTCTTGCGGCTTGCCGCCGGCGGGCGCAACCGCAGCCGGATCGGGTGCCTGCGGCTTTGCTGCATTTTCGGCGGTGACGGCCGTCTGCGTCTTGGCGTCGTCCGTCGTTTTTGTCCCGGTTTTCGGCGCGGCGCCATCGGGCAGCTTGATCTTGGCGACGGTCGTGGCGAGAGCCGCGGCTTGATCTGCGGCCGCGGCCGGCGCCACGGCGATCTCCGCCGTTGCGATCACGGCAGCGACCGGAACACTGACCTGAGCCGGAATGGCGCTAGCCGCGGCATCGATGGCCGCCGCCACGCCCGCACTGGCGTCGGCGACCTTGGCATCGGAGGACTTTGCGTCAGCGGACTTGGCGTCGGCAGACTTGGCTTCGGATGACTTGGAAGACTTGGCGTCCGCAATCTTGCTGCCGGCGGCCTTTTCGGTCGCGTCGGCATCGGCCGTCGTGGCAGCGGCGTTCTGGTCAGCGGCCTTTTCGGCCGCCGCTGTCAGCTTTGTGTCGGCGGTATCGGCGGCATCGGATTTGCCGGCGTTGCGGTCCTGGCCTTTGCCACCAGCCGTTTTGGTGCCGCCAGCTTTGCCACCGGCATTTTTCGCGGGCGCGGGATCACGACCATCGCTTCGGTCGGCGGACTTTGCCGGTGCCGGCGGATCGGAGGGAGCGTGGTCGTCGAGCATGTTTTCAAATGGCGAGGTAGGCGCCGGATCGTTTGCCGGCGAAGGGGCCGGCGGGCTCGGTGGAAAAAAGGCGGCGGCAACGGAACTGGGATCGGACGCAACTTGTGGCACTGGCAAAATCTCCGGCTTACCGGCAGATGGTTTGCAATCGTCAGGCCAGCACGTGTAACTAATAATATTGTGTTATTCCAATAGCTTGATGATGGCTAGAGTGCCAGACGAATGGCTCGCGACCCGGCACCGCCTGCTGTTCCAGGCAAAAAATGCCCGGTGCCTGCCGCACTAGCCGATCGCGCCGGCGTCTCGCATTGCGCGCGCGCCGTCGCCACCTGTAGTAAGAACCAGCCATGCGCAACAGCCTCGATCTTGACCGCCGCCCGGCCGACACCCGCGTCGTCGTCGCCATGTCCGGCGGCGTCGATTCTTCGGTGACGGCGGCCTTGCTCAAGGCCGAAGGCTACGACGTGGTCGGGGTGACGCTGCAGCTTTACGACCACGGCGGCGCGACGCATCGCAAAGGCGCCTGTTGTGCGGGACAGGACATCTACGACGCGCGCGCGGTCGCCGAGCGCATCGGCATCCCGCATTACGTGCTCGACTATGAGAGTCGCTTCAAGGAAGCGGTGATCGACCGTTTCGCCGAAAGCTACATGCACGGCGAGACCCCGGTGCCTTGCGTTGACTGCAACATGTCGATCAAGTTTCACGATCTGTTGGCCACCGCGCGCGAACTCGGCGCAGCGGTGCTGGCCACCGGCCATTACGTCGCCTCGCGGCAGCTTGCCTCCGGCGGTCGCGCGCTTTATCGCGCGCGCGAAGAGGAGCGTGACCAGAGCTATTTCCTGTTCGGCACCACGCGCGAGCAACTCGAGATCCTGCGCTTTCCGCTCGGCGAGCGCACCAAGGCACAGACGCGCGAACTCGCGCGCAAGTTCGAACTGGCGATCGCCGACAAGCGCGACAGCCAGGATATCTGCTTCGTGCCCTCAGGCCGCTACACCGAAGTCATCGAGCGCCTCAAGCCCGGCGCCGCGGAAGCCGGCGACATCGTCGATCGCGATGGCAAGGTATTGGGCGCTCATTCCGGCATCATCAATTTCACCGTCGGCCAGCGAAAGGGCCTCGGTCTTTCGACCGGTGCGCCGCTCTATGTCGTCCGGCTCGATGCCGAGCGGCGCCGCGTCGTCGTTGGGCCGCGCGAGGCGCTGCGCACTGGCCGCATCGTGTTGCGCGACGTGAATTGGCTGGGCGACGGCGATATCGATACTGCTGTGGCGGGCGGGTGCGAAGTTTTCGTCAAGGTGCGCTCGACGCGGCCGGCGCAGGCGGGCTGGCTGCGCCGTGTAGGTGCCGCTTACGAGGTCGAATTGGTCGACGGCGAGGATGGTGTTTCGCCGGGGCAGGCCTGCGTCTTTTACGACGCGGGCCAGGGGCAGGCGCGGGTGCTGGGTGGCGGCTTCATCAAAAGCGCGATTGCGGCGAGCGATATCGCCCCTTCGCAAGGTGAACGCATGGCAGCCGCCGCGCGCGGTTAGCCGCGGGCCGCATGGCGGACGATATCAACAGGCAAAGCGTGGAGCGCGCCTATGCGCGCTGGGCGCCGGTCTATGACCTGGTCTTTGGCGCGGTGTTCGAGCGCGGGCGCATGTCGGCGATCGAAGCCGCCGAACGCGCCTGCGGACCGGCGGGGGGACGTATTCTCGAGGTCGGCGTCGGCACCGGAATTTCGCTGCCCGACTACTCGCACAAGAACCGCCTCACCGGCGTCGATTTGTCCGAACCGATGTTGCGCAAGGCGCATGAGCGCGTGGCGGAAAAGAAGCTCACCAATGTCGAGGCGCTGGCGGTGATGGACGCCGAGCGTCTGGCGCTTCCGGATAGCGCCTTCGACGTCGTGGTGGCGCAATACGTCATCACCGCGGTGCCTAATCCGGAAGCCACGCTCGATGAATTTGCCCGCGTGCTCAAGCCGGGCGGCGAGATCGTGCTGGTCAACCACATCGGCGCCGAGCAGGGGCCGCGGCGCCTGTTCGAGCAATGGTTTGCGCCAATCGCCCGGCGGCTCGGCTGGCGGGTGGAATTTCCCTTCGGCAGACTGACCGACTGGGCCACGCGCCACGGCGGCGTGCGCGTCATCGAGCGCCGTTCGATGCCGCCGCTCGGGCACTTCTCGTTGATCCGCTTTGCCCGGCTCGACGCCGGAACGCGCCAGGCGGCTTGAGCCAAATCGGCCGGAACGTCTTTTGCCCTGAGCCGTTATCCCCGGCTGAGGAGACGATGATATGGATCGGGATCTCCGCGTCCTCGGATTTGCCGCTGCCGCCGCCGCCATTTTGGCGCCTGCCATCGCCGCGGCGCAGGCGCCGGCCCCACAGACGTCGGTTGCGCCTAAGGCCGCGCAAATCGATCCCAAGGCCTGCGCCAACGGCCATGCCACCGTCGGGCAGGGCGGTGGCATCGATGTGCAAAAGCAACCCGGCGCAACTTTGAGCGACAAGCTCGCGCAGTCGAACGGCGTAATCTGCCCGCCCGTGGGCGTCGATCCGGAAATCCACGAACCGGCCCCGCCGGGCGGTGCGCTCAAGGTGATCCCGCCGCCGGGTTCGCCGGGCGGCAATCCCGATGTGCAGCCGAAATAACGCAACCCGGCTTGCTTGACACGCTTTGCCGGGCCTTCCTATATCGCGCCATTCCGGCACTGCGAGACGGAATGGCGGGGTAGCTCAGCTGGTTAGAGCAGCGGAATCATAATCCGGAGGTCGGGGGTTCGAGTCCCTCCCCCGCTACCAAATTTCCAAACGACCGTTCGGAGTGCGGGCGCGCTAGTCCCAGATCAACACGTTGGGAAGCGTGCGGTCGGCTTGCCGCAAGGCCGTGTAGCCGACGCCGGCAAGGCCGCGGAACAGCCCGAGATTGAATTGCCGCCCGCCGCTGTTCCAGCGGTAGTCGCCTGAAACCGACGCAGCTTTCAACACCGACGTCAGCCGTCGCGCGGCCAGCTCACGCAGGTCGTTGCGTTCGAGCGCGTCGGCGGCCTCGCAGAGGAACTCGACGCTGCCCAGTGTTCCGCAGCACAGGGTATCGACGCTGTTCGGCCAGGCGCGTTCGGCGGCCGTGACCGCGCTCTCGATATCGGGCGTAATGAGTTTTGCGGCCATCGCGCCACGTTTGCCGGCGGCGATGCGTGCAAGCCCGATGCCGGGCGCGCCGTGGCACCACTGGCACGGCCAGGACGGTTCGCCGCCGCCGCGCAGGTCGGGCCAGTTTTGGCGTGTCGCGTCGTAAGTCGAATTTTCGAATGCGATGCATTCGGAGGCCGCAGTCGCGAAATCGTCGCGGCCGCTCGCAGCCGCGAGCGCGGCAAGCGCATAGGCAAAGCCGGCTGCGCCGTGTGACATCCCATTGAGCGCCTGTGTGCCGAGGCCTTGACCGACCCAGCTGCGGCGGCTCCCTGAACCAATCCGAGCTTGCGCCAGCAAGTGCTCGCCGCATTTGTTCGCGCGCCGCAATACGTCTTCAGAGCCGCTGTCGCGATAAAGCCGCAGCAGCCCGAGGATTGCTCCGGCGGCACCGGCGATGACGTCGAGATGCTTGTCGGCAGTTATCAGTTCGTCGGTTACAAGGTCGGCAGCGGCCTGCGCATCGCCACGCAGAGCCTCGTCGCGAAGGATTGTTGCCATCGCCGTCAGCGCATAGACGATGCCCCCCAGTCCGGTGCCGCCGCCGAGGCCGACGGAACGGGCAAAGCGCGCGGCGCTGCGGCTTTTGATTTGCCGGCGCAGATAGGCAATTCCGGCACGTGCCAGATCGGCGGATTGCTCCGTGCCGGTCACGCGCCGCATGGGCGGCGAGGAACAGCGCAATGCCGGATGTACCGTTGTAAAGGTCGGGACCGAGATTTGTGAGCTGCGCCATATCGGAATCGCCCAGCCAATCGAGTCCGATCCAGGCAGCACTCGGACCGCGGCGGATGGCGTAGCTGGAAATTTCGACGGCTGCTCTTGCCGGCTTCGGCGATGAATATTTCTCTTGTCGGTGCGACGCCGGCGTCCGGCAAAGCATGGCGCGCCGCCGGCGCCCGCGAATTGGTGTTCTCGCGGATCACCTCGACCTGCCAGGCGATTTCCCTGTCATCGAGGTTTCTTACACGCGCCTTGGCGCGCTCCAGCCCCGAGATTGCGTTGGGGCTGACGGTGACGCCGGACGCATCGGCGATCTCGCTGCCGTCGCTTGGCGAAACGAAGTGCGGAACGTTGAGGGCAAGCAAGGCGCGGCGTTCGGCGCGTTGCAGCGGCCACATCGCATCGTCGTCTTTTTCCCAGTCGGCGAGGCGTGCGATAAAATCAGCTTGCGCCGACCAGGTGATGCCGTCTCCCATGCTCTGATGGTTCTTCAGCCGCTGCAGCAGCATCGCGTAAAACCGTGTCGGCCGGATCACCCGGCGCACCGGAAGGCCGGCGAAACCGTCGAACAGATTGCCGAAATTTCCATCGCGGCTGATGCGGCTGAGGAATTTTGCGTAGCCGGAAAAGCCGGAGATGAAATCCTCGATGTGGTCGGAAAAACGCGCCACAACGCCATCAACTTGCGGCAAATTTGGACTGCCGGCGCCGGGCTGCCTCACCTTGGCCGGCCGCATCTCGTCGGTGTTGACGTTGGCCCATTCGATCACGGTCCTTGATGTCCAGTCCGCGGTTAGCCCGCCGATGGCAAAAACATCGTTGAACGGCGAGCGGCCATAGGCGGGCAACAGGCCGACCGCCATCACCGAACTGGCGAGGATGTCTCGCGCGGCATCGGCGGCCTGTTCTTCTGGGCTGGGGAGTCCATGATCGGCGGCCGTGTGAAAAATCGTCTCCAGATCGATCGGCACCGGGTGCTCGCCGGAGGCGATCATGTTTTCCTGGTGCATGTCGGCGGCGGCGAAGCAATGGAACAGCGCGAGCCAGGCGCCAGCCCGCCGGAAGAAACGCGCACTACCTTCGGCATTTGTACCGGCGTGCTCGATGAACTCGCCCCAGCCGTGGCCGTCGCGCGCCAGCGTGCGCACCGACCTGAGTTCGGTTGTCGCGCCTGCGCGGTTGAGGCGTTCGGTCAGGGCATGCCAGGCGACGTCGAGGCGCAAGTCCTTCGGCTTGTAGACGACGCGCGATCCGTCCGTGAAGCTGACGACGTTCACCGCGCGGCCGTTGTTGTGCGGGTCGGAGATGCCGCTTTCGATGCGCGCGATCGGCCCGGCGTCTTCGCTTAAGAATTCGCGGGTGAGCGCCGAGCGATCGGCGTCGAAGCGGAGGATGAATTCGGCGGTCGAGTCGATCCATTGCCGGGTGAGTGTGGCGATGAGCCGGAGCAGCACCGGCTTGTCCGTGAACAGGCTGTGCCATCCGCCGGCCTGCATCTCGGCGACAAATTGCAGGTAAAGCCCGGTGCCGGATCCATCCGGCGCCTTCGCCTTACGGACCTGAGCAAAGCGCTCGTAGACCGCGGGCGCGCACAGTTCGCTGAGATTCTTGAGCAAAGCCCGGCCCAGCCCCGCGCGCGCGGACAAACTGAGATTGTCTCTGGCGCGCAAAGAAATGTCCGCCCACAATCGAATTTCGGCGGCGGCGACAAGGGCCAAGAAAAGCTGTTCGAACGCATAGGGCTCGCCTAAATCCGCGGCCGCTTCAGGGCCTGCGTGGGGGCCCTGAAGGGCCCGTTCGATCCAGACGGCGTCATCGGCCCAGGCCGGCGCTGGCGCCGAGGCGAGGCGATGCGGTTCGGCAAACCGGGCCAAGACCTGCGTTGCCGCCAGTCCATCGCGGGCGAGACGCCGGTCGAACAACGACCGGTCACCGCCGGCCGCAGCGCGGCACCAATCGGCAAGGCGCCTCGCGGCAAGATCCATGTCGGCTTTCTGCCCCGGCACGGCCTCAAAGGCGCCGGAGAGGACTTCATCGATGGTTGCCGCAGCGACGGTCATACGTTGGCAGAAAGCATCCATCCGGCGTGTCCCAGTTCCGGCCTTGTTCGGTGCCCTGTTATATCGGAGGCGGCGGCAAGCGCCGACGCCATGCCGTCCCATTGCGGGAATTCGGGGCCCGAGCCGGTGAAATCGAGGGGGCTGCGCAATCTTTCGAAGTCTTTTTGTCGTCCGGCCGGCATATGGTTTGTCTCCGCAAACCTTCGCCATGACCTCTTTGCCACAGTATTGAAACGATAGATTCTGGCTACTGCGCAAAGGCTTATTTGGATTGACTTTGGCCTGTATGCATCGGATGATTAATTTATGGCGCTGGGAGGGGGGCGTTATCCTGGTTTCTTCTCCTGCCTGCTATCTGCCGGCGCCGCTGGCGAAAGAAAGGATCCAAAGCTATGAGTGAAGCTACCCTCGTTATGGAAGAAGAAATCCTCAGCTTCGACGTCTCCGATGAGGCGCTGGAGACGGCGGCGTGCGGCAGTGAGAATGCCTTCACGCTCGGTGCCTGCACCGGTCTGTCGGTTTGCGAATCGCAGTAATCGGCTCGGCGAACTAATTACCCTCCAACGAGGCGCCCGAAAAACGCGGCGCCTCGTTGTTCCTTGCATTTGATCTGGCTGTACGCCCGCTGCTCTCCGAGCCGCGGGCGTTTGCTTTTTGCATCGACCGGCCGGTGAAAAAACAGAGTGTGATCTGCGTCACACTCCGGCGCTCTTTGCTGTCCTCACGGCGAATGAAAGCCATATAATTATAATTTACGGCATTGATCGTGCCGCGCCAATTTGAAAACCGGAGTAGCCGATGGATCGCCGCTCATTACTCAAGTCCACCGCGGCCACCGCTGCTGCGATCGCCGTCGAGCAGTTTGGTCCGCCCATCGTCGGACGTGCGGCGGCGCAAGGTGCAAGCCCGGTCTGGCGCCACGGCATCACAAAATTCGGCGACCTCAAGTATCCGACCGGCTTCCAGCAATTCGACTACGTCAACGCAAGCGCGCCGAAAGGCGGCAAAGCGTCGGTGATCGTGCTTGGCACGTTTGACAATTTCAATTCGGTCGTCGTCGGCGTCAAAGGCACGCTCGCGTTCGGCATCGACCTTATCTACAACACGCTGCTGGTGTCTTCGCTCGACGAAGTTTCGAGTAGCTATGGCCTGCTGGCGGAGGCGGTGAGCTGCCCGGACGACTTTTCTTCCGCAACGTACCGCCTGCGGGCCGAGGCAAAATGGAATGACGGCACGCCGGTCACACCGGACGATGTCGTGTTCTCATTTAATTCATTCAAGAAATTAAGTCCGATGTCTGCCGCCAGCTTTCATCAGGTGGTCAAGGCCGAAAAAACCGGCGACCGCGATGTCACCTTCACGTTCCAGGGTGCGGGCAACAGCGAACTGCCGATGATCGTCGGTCAACTCACCATCGTCCCCAAGCACTGGTGGGAGGGCACCGACAGCAGCGGCAAGCAGCGTAGCGTTGCCGAAACCACGCTCGAGCCGCCGCTCGGCAGCGGCCCCTATCGCATCAAGGAGTTCGCTCCCGGCCACAACATCGTCTATGAGCGCGTCGCCAATTATTGGGGCAAGGATATCAACGTCAATATCGGCCGTGACAATTTCAGTCAGCTGCGCTTCGAATATTTTCGCGACTCGACCGTCGCCATCGAGGCCTTCAAGGCCGACACCGTCGACTGGCGCAACGAGAACAGCGCCAAGAACTGGGCCACCGCCTATGATTTTCCCGCGGTCACCGACAAGCGCGTCATCCTCGAGGAATTTCCGATCAGAAACATCGGGGTGATGCAGGCCTTTACCTTCAACATCCGTCGGGAAAAATTCAAGGATTCGCGGGTTCGGCAAGCCTTCAATTTCTTGTTCGATTTCGAGGAGATGAACAAGAAAATCTTCTTTGGGCAATACAAGCGCATCGCCAGCTATTTCGAGGGCACCGATCTGGCCGCGACCGGGCTGCCAAAAGGCCGCGAATTGGAATTGCTGGACAGCGTGCGCGACAAGGTGCCGCCCGAACTCTTCAGCAAGCCCTACACCAATCCAGTTGGGGGCGGTCAGACCGAGATGCGCGTCAATATGCGCGAGGCCATCCGTTTGTTCAGAGAGGCGGGCTACGATGTCCGCGACCAGCAGCTGGTAAACGCCAAAACCGGCGAGCAGTTCGCGGTCGAAATGCTTGCGAATACGCCGTCATTCGAGCGTGTATTCCTGTTCTACAAGCCCGCGCTGGAGCGGCTCGGCATTGCCGTGTCGGTGCGCACGGTCGACGAGGCGCAGTACGAAAGCCGGTTGCGCGCCTGGGATTTCGATATGATCACCTACATCTGGCGGGAATCGCTGTTGCCAGGCAACGAACAGCGCGATTACTGGGGCTCGCGTGCGGCCGACCAGCCGGGTTCGGAAAACATCATCGGCATCAAGAACCCCGCGGTCGATGCGATGATCGACAAGGTTATCGCCGCCAAGACCCCCGACGACCTGACCGCCGCGACCAAGGCGCTCGATCGTATCCTGCTGTGGAACCACTACGTCGTGCCGCAATGGGCCTACAACCAATTGCGCACGGCGCGCTGGGACCGCTTCGGCCACCCGAAAAATATGCCGAAATACGGCATTGCGGCGTTTCCGACGCTGTGGTGGTGGGACGCGGAGAAGGTGGCGAAAGTGGGTAACCGGCAATAGTTTGCCGAGCGACGGCTCAAGCGCGCGCGGTTTTCTGCGGGTTGGCTGCCTTGATGAATTCGCGATAATCGGGCGGGTTGAAGTCGAGCAGGGTGCCGCCGGTCACGAAGTGCTGCACAAACGCCATGCCCATCGCGTAGGTGGCGCCGTAGGCCAGCGTCGGCACCGTAACAAAGCCTATCAAGCTGCCCAGCAGGGGCACGCCCTTGGTCAGGCTGGCGGCGCCGATGCCGCTGCTGGCCGGGATGAGCGTGCCGGCAAAGCCCGCAACAAGGGCCTTGCCGCGATTTTCCGAAAACGGCACGTCGTAAACCCGCGAGATGCGGCGCACCATCTCGAATTGCACAGCACTCACCGCAATCATGTCGACGAAGGGCGCCGGGATAAGCCCTCCGGCTCCGGCCCATACCGAGAAGCGCTTGACCAGTTTCACGGCCGCGGCGCGGCGGCCGGCGGGCGTATCGTCCACCGTGTCCGTCGCATCGTCTGCGGCGGTCTTTTTGGTTTTGCCTGCGGCCGCTGCGGGCTCTTTGAGCGTTGCCCAAGGCTCGCTCATCTCCGCAGCCATCGCCGCCCTGGATTCATCGTCCAGGGCTTGCGTGGCCTCCGGCCTGATCGCACGCGGAAGCTTCTTCTTGTTCATGGTCAGGCAGCTTGCCTGATCCCGACGATGCCGTCCACCTCATTGGCGATTGCGGCGATCTCGCGCGCAGCCGCCCCTGATTTTTCGATCATGCTGGGGGTGGCGCCCCAGAGCGCCGCCTCGGCATAGACGACCCGGTTGCTCATTTCGTTTTTGAGCACCGGGAAACCGGCCTCGATCAGTTCGGCGCGGATGTGCTTGGCGATCACCGAATCTCGCGTCGTCTGCGTCAGCACGCAGCGGAACAGACGCCGCTGGCCCTCGTCGCCCTCGATGAGCGAATTGAGCGTGTCGAGCATGCGGTCGGTATCCAGCGGCGAGGCCTTGACCGGGACGAGCAGGAAGTCGGCCGCTGCGATGCAGGCGAGAGTCGCCAGCGAGCGGAAACCGGGGGTGTCGATGATAATCGGACCGGTCGCCGCCACATTGCGCGCCGTCTTCCAGGCGTTTTCCGAGGCGTCCTCGACAACCTTGACGCCGCCGAGCGCCTTCTCACGCGCAGCCAGCCGCGCGATCGAACGCTGCGGATCGGCATCGATGATGGTCGAAGGCCGGCCGCGCATCTGCCAATGCACCGCCAGACAACTCGCCAGCGTGCTCTTGCCGCTGCCGCCTTTCATCGTCGCTACCGTGATGATCTGCCGCATCAGTCTCCTGCCTTTCGCTGATACGCGTGGACCGAATCACTTCACGCGATGCTACCGGATTTTGCGTCCGGATTCCCGAACGGTGTCCGGAACGGCTGCGAATATCGGGTTTGGGCAGCTGCCGGAGGCGCTATTTGGCCGTCGTGCACGTGGCGTTGACCGCCGCCTGAAACATGTCGAACGACTGGATGCTGACCTGGCATTTCGTCGACGCATCCGGCGCCACGCTGATGATGTCGCCGGGGGCAACAGTTTGCCGCTTGCCGTTGATATTGATGTCGATGCTGTCGTTGGCGGGGGAGCCGACAAGGCCAAGGGTCAGGCGGCCGTCGGCCGCGATCACGGATTCATTGGGCTTGAGGTCGTAAGTGTTCTGTACCGGCTTCATCGCATGCATGGCCGCTGCGGCGTCGTCATATTTAGCCTGCAGCGAAACCAGGCTGGCGGCCTGGTCGGCGACCTGTTTCTTCAGCTTTTGCCCTTCGGTGCGCAGCTGCTGGATTAACTGCGCAGTCGTCGCATTGTCTTGGTGAGCGATCCTCAGTCCGAACGCGTAACCGCCGCCGGCTGCGAGGACGATGATCAGCAGTACCAAAGTGCGGCCCCGCCGGCCGGACCATAGGCTGCGCCGGCGGTGAGCTTCGCTGTGACTTGGATGAACCGCCTGTTTGGGTATGCGGGCCAAGGGTCGTGATCCTCGTTACTGTTTCGGCGGCGTGGTCGGGGCGGGGGCGGTTGGCGCCGGCTTGGTCGGGCCTAACTCTTGGGCGAGCCAGGGCAGCAGCGCCTTAAGACGGGACAGGTCGAGCGGGCCACCCGACGGTTGCGCTACGGTGGCGCCGCCGGCCGGCGGATTTCCAGCTGGTGTACCGCCGGCACTGCTCTGGCCCGGCGCGCCGGCGGCCGGCGGCGCTGTCGCTTCCGTGGGGCCCTTTTCGGGCCCTGTGGTCTCCGATGAGCTGCTGGCTGGCTGCTCTTCGCTATCTGCGGCTTTGGGTGTGGCGGCTGTGGTCGCCGCACTATCGACATTGCCTAAAATGATCGGCAGACCATCCTTGCCGCTGCCGATGATCACGACTTTGGAATTTTTCGATTGCGCCAGCGCCAGCGTCGCCTCGATGCCGCGCCAGCGCAAATACGAGTCCGAAATGCCCTGGCTCACGGTACGCTGGAAAGCAGCGATGCCGTTCGCCTCGATTTGCTTGCGCCGCAACTCCTGTGCCTCGCGCTCGACCCGGTATTTGAATTCCTGAATCTCGTAATACTGCTGCGTCTGCCGGTTGATCGCGCCGACGATGGACGGAGGCAATTCGATGCTGAGCACCAAGGTGTCAAGGATCTGGATCGAACTCTGCAGGAAGTCGTTGTAGTGCTTGGGGTCGGGCTGCTCCATCGCCTCGGGCTGCACTAAACTGTTGAGGTGAACGCCCAGACTCTTCTGCGCCTCGGCTCTTATTTTTTGCTGGATCTGTTCGCGCGAGGTGTAAACCTCTTGCGCGGTGTATTGCGCGATTACTTCGCGGGCGCGGCTGCCGATTTCCGGGTCGACGACGGTTTCCAAATATTGCGGGCCGATAAATTTGTGCAGCACCCCGACGTAATTATGCAGCAGCTGGAAGCGGATGTTGATCTGCGCGCTGACGTTGACGCCGTCCTTGCTGATGGCGTTGTAGACCTTGGTCGCCGATTGCAGGCGCAGGTTGTAAAGGAACAGCTTGTCCCACGGCCATACGATGTGGAGGCCTTCGTCCCTCAGTTCGCGCGGGTCGAGGATGGTGCCGCGGCCGACGAAGCACCAGCAGTAAAGATCGTAGCCGTTGAAACGTTTCCACAGGACGCCGACCTGACCACTCGGCACCGTAATAATAACGAATGGGTACAGGATAATGCCGATGAGCAGCGCCAACATCAGCAGTACGGAGAAACCGGGAAGATGGCGCCTGATGTAGCGCAGCCACCGCCGTTCCGTCGGCGGCAACTCGTTCAGGGCATCGGTATAAAGTGACATCAACCTTTCTCCACCGGCGCCTATTATGACCCTTTTCGCATCGAACGCTGCTCTATAATTCGACCCTCGTCCATGCGAATCCGGCGCGCGGGCAAATCCAGTTCGTCGAGATACCGGTCATCGTGCGTGATGACGAGAACGGTCGCGCCCGCCTTCATCAGGTCGGGCAGAAATTCATCGTAGAACTTGCGCCGGAATTCGGGGTCCTGTTCCGCCGTCCACTCGTCAAGCAGAAGGATCGGGCGCTTCTCGAGCAGGCTTACGATCAGCGCCAAGCGCCGGCGCTGGCCACCGGACAGGTCGAGCGTGCGAAATTCCCCTTCGGCCGTCAGCCCGGTCTTGTCGGACAGGCGGAATTGCGCGAGCAGCCGATCGACCTCGGCGGGGTCGGGGTCGGATATGCCATAAAGCCTGCGGAACAGATGGTAGTCGAAGAAGATCGCCGACATCAGATTGCGGTAGTGGTCGCGCGTGCTGTCGTCGACGCGTATTCCGTCATAGGTGATTTCGCCGGAGTCCGGTGTATAGAGGCCGGACAGAACGCGCAGAAACGTCGATTTGCCGGAGCCGTTGCCGCCCGTGATAAATACGAGCTCGCCGGATTCCAAAGTGAAGTCGATCGGGCCGATCTCGAATGCCGTCTCGGAAAATTTGTCGACGTAACGAAACCTCAGCTCGCGCACCTCGATTTTGTCGAAGCGCTTGGGCATCGGCAGCGGACGCGGCGGGACGCCGGACACCGCGGCGCTCAAGGTGACTTCGAGCTGATGGATACGGTCCGCTGAGGCGTTGGCGTTGAGCAGGATCGGGATCGATTGCACCAGGCCGAAACAGGCGCCGACGATGAACATCAGCGCGGTCGTGGTCTTGGTCAGTGAAATTCCCCCGAGCGAATCGCTAAACTGCGGCGCGATGAAGACGACGGCGCCAAGCAGCACGTACATCGAGATCTGCGAGGTCACGATCATCTTGAAGGTTTCGGCCTGGGTATTGATTTTGATGTTGGCGGCCGTGCGCGAAACGTTCACTGCATCGTCGAACAGGTCGTCGCTGCGCCCGCTGTTGAGCCGCACCTCCTTGAAGCCGTCGAGGAAATCGGTGAGGCGGTCGTACAGGCGACGCTCCCACGCCGCCGAGCGTTGTTTCTCCGCGACCAGGCGCTTGTTCTTGGTGTGAAAGATGACCCCTGCGATGGTGACGATGACAAAAGTGGTGACGATGGCCGCGACCGACAGGTAGGCGACGTAGATCGCGATGAAAAAGATGAGCACCGCGCCCTGCACGGTGAAGGCCAGCATGTTGCTCGCCTGCGTGAGCACCGCGGTATCGCTGGTGATGGCGGCGACGATGCGCGCGCGGCCGATACCTTCGATCGACAGCAATTCCGAACGCCTGACCTTGTCCATCAGGCGCAGCCGGATCTTGTGAATGATCGCTTCGATCTCGGCGGTGGTCGTGATGGTGACGTAAAACTGGGTCTTGATGAAAAGCATCAAGGAAACCGCAAACAGCATCGCCGCCCAAAGGCTCGATCCTTGCAGGCCGGCGTTGATGGCAGCGAGAA
Organism: uncultured Alphaproteobacteria bacterium; assembly: GCA_963738915.1. Lineage (GTDB taxonomy): Bacteria > Pseudomonadota > Alphaproteobacteria > Rhizobiales > Xanthobacteraceae > Pseudolabrys. The sequence continues at coordinate 107,519 of CAVTYO010000014.1, read as the reverse complement.
TTGCCGTGGTGCTGATGCCCCCGAGTCCGGACATGAACAGCAGCTTCGGCAGCGAGCCGTGCATTTCGCGGCGAACAAGGTCGAGAAACGACATACGCGTTACGTATTCGGTCTACATTTCCACTTACGCCGCCGCGGGTCCGTGGGAAATGTGCTGGCCGATCCCCCCTAGATCATTGACGTTACGAGCCCCGGCGCGATGCGGCGCGGTGTGACGGCCCTGTGAGCAACAGCAATGGAAACACCACCAAAGGCGTGATGACCAGCGCCAGAAAAAAAGATCCGAAAAATCCAAGCCGGCGATCGATGCCGTAAAGGCCTGTGAGCAGGCAGAAAACGATGTAGATAATGGCTTCGAGCATGGGCTCGGTCTAGACCATAGCTTCAACGCGTCTGATCGGGTGGACGCCCCTCGTCTGACCGGGGGGCAACGCCCGAGCGATTATGGGCTGCTCGTCGCCCCTTCGGCGCCGGAAGACTTTTTCTTGCTGCGCGAGTCCCACATTTCCTTCTGCGACCTGAAGAATTCACGATAGTCCGGAGCGTGGAAATCAAGGAGCGTGCCGCCGGAGGCAAAATGCTGGATGAAGGCTTTGCCGATGGCAAAGGTGGCACCGCCCGACAGCACCGGCATGGCAAAGCCTGCGGTGATCGTTCCGAGGATTGGCACGAACTTGAGCATGCTGGCGGCGCCGATGCCGCTGGTCACCGGGATCGCTGTGCCCGCAAGGCTCGCGATCACCGCTTTGCCGCGGTTTTCGGAAAACGGCACGCCGTAAACCTGCGACAGCCTGCGCAGCATCTGAATCTGAAGTCCGCCAACTGCCAATACGTCGACGATCGGGACCGGGATCAGTCCGGCGACGCCCGACCACAAGGCGAAACGATCGACAAGACCCGACGCCATCTCCTGGCGCTGCTCCGGCGTCATGTTGGCCATATCCACGGCTTCGTCTTTTTCGGAGCTCATGGATGAAGATGCTTTATGTGCCATAGCGGATCCTTTCTCATCCCTGGGCCGGGCCCACGCTCGGTCTATTTGTGCTTATTTATCAACTAAATCCCATATGGGCGACAAAAGCCTAACATGCGATCCGGCCGCTTGCCAAGCGTTCGCGGCTTCGAGGACATCGCGCGCGGGTCGCGACGGCGAAGGTCTCGCCTCGTGAATGAACAAGCCGTGTCCGGCCGCGTCGTCTTGCCATGCCGGAGCCCATCCCATAGAAAGTTTGCCGGCCATCCAGCGCGGAGATCAAGATGCAGCCGATGAAGTCGGAAACAACGACTGTCGGGACACGCCTCGCCTGGGAGCCTCCAACGGTCAAAAGGCTGGCGATCGGCGCCGAGACAGGTGCGCGCAGCGCGCGCGTGCCAGGGTCGGTCACGCCCGTTATCGCTCAGCCCTCGCCGCCCGCCGACCCGGCAACAAAGCTTGGTTTCTCTATCGAGATGGCGTTCCCGCTCTCCGCGCGCCTCGAGCAATGATTTTGCGCTTCCGGAGCTGATAAGGCGGGGCGACGCGATGAAAATTCAAACGCGGCGGCGAAAGTATCTACGCGAGGCCGCCGTCATGTTGATATTGGCGCGCCTCGCCGTACTCTTCTTTTCCCAGAGTCGGCTGTTTGCCTGGGCCAACCGCCCGCCACGACACGCCCGCCGTTTCGCCGTGCACGAAGCGGACTGGATTACATGGGCGGTAAAAACCTTGGCCGCGCACCCCCGCATTAATGCCCAGTGCCTGCAGCACGCTTTGGCGGAGCACGCGATGTTGCGCCGGCGTGGCATCGCGAGCCGCCTGTGTATCGGCGTCGCGCGGCTGGACGGTGTGCTCACCGCCCATGCCTGGGTTGAGGTCGGGCAGGGCGCGCTTACCGGTGCAAGCGAGACCGCGGCGTTTACGCGGCTTGCCGAATTCGGCTCGGCCAGCCGTTAAGGGCGCGAGGGTTATGAGCGGGATCGCCGGGCTGTTGCGTTTCGACGGGCGGGCGGTGAGGGCGCACGACCTCGGACGGGTCGCCAATGCGCTGCGTCAGCACGGCCCCGACCGGTCCGATATTTTCGCCGGCGAAGGCATCGGCCTCGTGCATGTGCTGATGCGCATGACACCGGAGGATCGCTTCGACCGCCAGCCATGGCGTGGCGCAAGCGGCGCGCTGATCGTCGCCGATCTCCGCCTCGACAATCGCGATGACGTGCTCGCAAGCCTCGGCGTTTCCACGGCGGACGCAACGGCGTGGCCGGACTCACGCGTCTTGCTGGCCGCCTGGGAGCAATACGGCGACGAGGTCTGGCCTAAAGTTCGCGGGCCATTTGCCGCGGTCATCTGGTGCCCGCGGCGGCGCGTCTTGACGCTGGCGCGCGACCCGCTCGGCCTCAACGTGGCGATGTGGCATCGCGACGAGCGATTTTTTGCCTTTTCCACCATGCCGTCAGGGCTGTTCGCGCTCGACGTCCCGCGTGAATTGAACGAAGAGAAGCTCGCCGATTTTCTTGTGCTCAATCACGCCGATCACGCAGCGACAATATACCGGAGGATATTTCGCGTCCTTCCGGCGCATGTGATGCGCGTCGCCGCCGACGGCGCGGTAACGCAGCGCCGTTTCTGGTCGCCGGTTGAGATCAAAGCGGTGCGGCGCTCGTCCGATCAGGCTTATGGGGAAGGCTTGCGCGACTGTCTCGACCGCGCCGTGCGGCGGCAGATGCGCAGCGCGCACGGCATAGGCAGCTTGCTCAGCGGCGGACTGGATTCTTCATCTGTGTCGGCACTCGCCGCCCGCGCGCTCGGCGAGAAAAGCGAACGGCTCGCCGCCTTCACCGGTGTGCCGCGTCCGGGTTTTGCCGGCGTCCTGCCGGCGGGGCACTACGGCGATGAAACGCCGTACGTAAGGGCGATTGCGGCGAGGGCCGGCAATATCGACGTCACCTATATCCATAACAACGAACATGGCGACTTCGCAGAACTCGAGCGATTTTTTATTGCGCTGGAGGGACCGGTACGCAACCCGACCAATCTTGGTTGGGTGCTAGGTCTGCTGCGTCAGGCGCGCGCGCAGGGCCGGCGCGTTCTCCTCGGTGGCCTTTATGGCAACGCTACCATCAGCTGGAGCGGCTGGTCGCAGACGCTCACTCATCTCAAGCGCGGACAATTCATCAAGGCTTACCGTCAATGGCAACTTTTCTACCGGCACACGTCCTGTTCGCGCGCGCAAGCTTTGCAAAAACTCTTTCTCGCGCCGCTGCTTCCAGCCCGCCGCCGGGCGCCGTCGCCTTGGCAGGCTCACTCGGCCATTCGCCCCGACTTCGCCGGCGCAATGGACATCGATCGCCGCGCGCGGGATTTGCAACACGATTTTCACGATCGGCTGCGGCCGGGCGAAAGGATGGCCGCGCTGGGGCCGGTCGATTATGCTGGTGACTGGCACGCTGCGGAAAAGGCCGTGACCGGTGTCGAAGTACGCGACCCTACCGCCGATCTCGACGTGATCTCCTATTGCTTTGGCGTTCCGCCCGAACAGTATTTGGCCGAGGGCATAGACCGCTCGCTCATCCGCCGTGCCATGTGGGGGCTGTTGCCGGAACAGGTGCTCACTAATCGTCTGAGCGGACTGCAAGCAGCGGATTGGTACGAAAAGCTTGCCGGCGAGCGCGGCGAGCTTGCGCGCCAGCTCAAGGAGCTCGATCAATCGCCGCTGGTGCGGCGGATGATCGATCTTCCGCGCCTTACTCGCGCACTGGAGACCTGGCCGGACAGCGGCTGGCACCGCGGCGACATCTTCCAGGAATATAACCTGGCGCTGACGCGTGGCCTTGCCGGCGGGCGGTTCCTGCGCTGGTTCGAAAGCGCTAACCGCCCGCAAGCATTGACTGGGAATCTGACTTAGCCCAGTCTTATCGCGCTTTTTCAGCCGCTCGATTGCGCCCCTTCCAAGCGAGTCGCTCAGGACCGGTGCATGGCATCCGACTATTACGCCGCGCTGCTCGAGTTCGCCTCCGCGCATTCGAATTACGCGTACGGCATGATTTTTTTGTTGGCGTTCTCCGAAGCTGTGCCCGTCATCGGCACGTTCGTTCCCGGCTCAACGCTGGTATTCGGCATCAGCGCGCTGGCGACAAAGGCAGGCGCCAATCCGTGGCTGCTTCTCGTCGCCGCGACTGCCGGTGCGATTGCCGGCGACGGCGGTTCGTTCTGGCTCGGTCAAAGATTCAGCCGCGAAATACTTTGCTCGTGGCCGCTCACAAAGTACCCGCACTTCATCGCCCAGAGTGAAAAATTTATCGCCAAATATGGTGCCGCCGGCGTTTTTCTGGCGCGGTTCACAGCCGTGGTGCGCGCCTTCGTGCCGCTTGTGGCCGGGATTCTCAAAATGCCGCCGCGGCAGTTTTACGCTGCAAACGTGCTCTCGGCCGTTGTCTGGGCGCCGGCCCACGTTTTCCCCGGCGTGGTGCTGGCAATGGTTTCCGGGATGACAGATGCGATCCACGACCAGCGCGGCATTCTTGTTATCGCAGGCCTGGTCGTTGTGACGCTCATCGGTTTTGCCGCCCATTGGTGGCTGAAGGGCAAAATCAAGGTCAAGTGATTTCGTGCGACGAGACGATATGCTATCGGCGAACCAGGAATGTGGCCCGTAGAGATGCTGACGGCAGGAGCAGGAAGCGATGATTGAAAATGTCTACATGGATGTCCCTGCCACTCTTGATCGCATCGTTGAACGAGCCGCGCAGAATTTGACCATCGAGAAACTCCTGCTGCAACTCAATCTTGATCCCAACAACATCACGTTTGACGCGATCTACCACCGCGTCCTCGAAGTCGTGTTGGCCAACATCAACATTGCAAACACCTGCGCCCTGATCGGAGCGGCCTTTTATGCTGTCACGTTTCTGACGCCGACCATGGTGCGCTTGCGTGTTTTTGGCATCGCCAGCGCCGTGTTCTTCATGGCGTACGGACTGCTGGGCGCGGCGATTTCGACCTTCCTGATGTATTTCTTGCTGCTGCCGATCAACAGCGTGCGGCTTTATCAGATTATCCGGTTGGTCAAGAAGGCCCGCGTCGCCGCGCAAGGCGATCTGTCGATGGACTGGCTCAAGCCGTTTATGGACACGCGCAACTATAGGAAGGGCGACGTGCTTTTTCGCAAAGGCGACGTCGCCGACGAGATGTTGCTGACGGTCACCGGAAAATTTCTGGTGAGTGAAATCGGCGTCGAACTTCCGCCCGGCCGCCTCGTCGGCGAAATCGGATTTGTGACGCCTAATAACAGGCGCACGCAATCGGTCGAATGCATTGAAAATGGAACGGTCATGACCATTGGCTACGACCGCTTGCTGGAAATCTATTTCGAGCAGCCGGATTTCGGTTATTTTTTCCTGCGCCTGACCACCGACCGCCTGCTGCAAAACATGGCGCGCATGGAAGGTCTGCTCGAGCAGTACAAGGGCAAGCTGCAGGCTGCCGGCGTGCCGATTACGCCTTGAGGGTCACACGCCGTGATCGCGGATCGATCCGGAGACCACCAGCCGGTTCCAGACGAACAGGATCACCAGCGCGCCGACGGTTGCGCCGATAAATCCGGCTCCTTGATCGACACGATAGAGGCCGGCGGCCTGGCCGATGACCGTCGAGAGGAAAGCGCCCGCCATTCCGAGCACGACTGTGAGGACAAATCCTTTGGGCTTGTTGGGGCCCGGCGAGAGCAGCCGCGCAATCATCCCCGCGACAAAACCGATAACGGCGACCCACAGGAAGACAGCCATCGCCTCACCCCCCGAAAATGCGGCGCGATTTGCACCCGATGCAATTGCGCGTTTTTAGGAGGGGCACCGAAAGCGGTCAAGTCGGGGCCGCTTTTTGCACGGATCGAGCGCCGTTGCGGCTATTCCACTGCAATCACAAGCACGTCAAACCGGCGCAATAGAAAGAATCGAAGGTTGCTCTTGGGCAGGGGCGATGGAACAATTATCTGCGTCATTCGTAAAGACATTGAACGTGCGTATCTCCCTGAATGCCGGGTCAGGAGGCCCTCATGGCGCGAACCGCCGTTTCAACCGCAGTTCTCGGCGTCGCGCTTGGCCCGGCTTCGAAGCGGCAATCGCCGGACGAGGTGCGCTCGGCCTGGCTTGAAGCCTACCGCCACGTACGGCGGGAAACAGAGGCGCGTGCCGCGCCCTTGTCGCCCGAGGATCAGCAGATCCAGTCGATGGCCGATGCCAGCCCGGCGAAATGGCACCGCGCCCACGTCACCTGGTTCTTCGAGCAATTTCTTTTAAAGCCGAACGACCCCGGCTACAAAGTTTTCGACGAGCGCTTTCCATTTTTGTTCAATTCTTACTACGTCGCGGCCGGCCCGCGGCACGCGCGCCCACAGCGCGGGCTGATCACCAGGCCGACCGTTGACGATGTCACAGCCTATCGCGCCCATGTCGATGCGGCGGTGAAACGCCTGATCGGCAACGTGCCGGCGGCGAACGCCGCCCATGTTTTTTCCATCCTCGAAATCGGTCTGCATCACGAACAGCAGCACCAGGAATTGCTGCTCACCGACATCCTCCACGGGTTTGCGCAGAATCCGACCGATCCGGTTTATGACGCGGCGTGGCAGATGCCGGACGGTGCGGGAGTTCGCGGCTATGTCGATGTACCTCGCGGCATTCAACCCATCGGCCATGATGGCGCGGGTTTCTGCTTCGACAACGAAACGCCGCGACATGACGAACTGATCGCCGACGTGCGCATTGCACGCAGTCTTGTTACCAATGCCGAGTGGCTCGAGTTCATCGATGCCGGCGGCTACTCAACGCCGTCGCTCTGGCTCTCCGACGGCTGGACGGCGGTGCAGGCGGAAGGGTGGCAGGCGCCCGGTTACTGGCGGCGTGAGGACGGTGGCTGGACGGCGATGACGCTTGCCGGCCCCAAGGCGGTCGATCCGCAGGCGCCGGCCATGCATGTCAGCTATTACGAAGCCGATGCGTTCGCCCGATTTGCCGGAAAGCATTTGCCCAGCGAGGCGGAGTGGGAAGTGGCGGCGCAGGCTGAACTGCTCGGCGATGCCTTCGGGCGGGGTTGGCAATGGACGCGGAGTGCCTATCTACCTTACCCAGGATACCGGGCCGCCGAAGGCGCTCTCGGCGAATACAACGGCAAGTTCATGGTGAGCCAGATGGTGTTGCGTGGCTCATCGGTCGCCACGCCCGCGGGGCATGAGCGCACAAGCTATCGCAACTTTTTCTATCCGCCGGCGCGCTGGCAATTCAGCGCCGTTCGGCTTGCGGGATTTTCCTGAAGCTGTTCGAAGGGCTTTGTCATGGTCGCTCTGGCGCGAGTTCCCCGTTCGCAACCGTTCGATTCGGTAAACACAGGCTTTGCGACGGACGTACTCGCCGGTCTTGGCAAGACGCCGAAGACCGTGCCGGCAAAATATTTCTACGACGAAGCTGGCTCGCTGTTGTTCGAACGCATCACCGAGTTGCCGGAATACTATCCGACCCGTTGCGAGATGAAGATACTGCGCGATCACGCCGCCGGTATCGCCGCGCTCATTCCCCAAGGCAGCGCGTTGATCGAATTCGGCAGCGGTTCGAGCAAGAAGGCGCGCATCCTTCTGAGTGCGGTAGCGTCGAAACTTGTTGCCTATGTGCCGGTCGACATTTGCCGGGAGATGATCGAGCAGGAAGCCGCCGAATTGCGGCCGGACTTTCCCGGTCTTGAGGTAGTGCCGGTCACCGCCGACATCTGCTTTCCGTTTGAATTGCCGGAAGAAGCCAAAGCCGCCAAAGCGCGCATCGGGTTTTTTCCCGGCTCGACCATCGGCAATTTCGAGCCGCACGAAGCCGCTTCATTTCTGCGCAATGCCGCGCAAATCCTGGGGCCGGGCGCGACGCTGATCATCGGCGCCGATCTCATCAAAGACGTGGACGTGCTCAACGCCGCCTATGACGATGCGGCCGGTGTCACCGCCGAATTCAATTTCAATCTGCTCAAGCGCATCAACCGCGAGCTTGAGGGCACTTTCAAGCTCGACACCTTTGAGCATCACGCCTTCTTCAATCGCGAGCGCAACCGCGTCGAAATGCACCTTGCCAGCCTGAAACGGCAGAAGGTGAAAGTGGCCGGCGAAACCTTCGAATTCCGCGCCGGCGAAACCATTCATACCGAGAACAGCTACAAGTACAGTGTGGAGTCGCTGCGGGCACTCGCGCGCGGGGCGGGCTGGCTTCCCGTCGGGTTATGGACCGACGGCGCAAATTATTTTTCCATCCAGGCCTTCACGTTCAACGGCAAATCAAGGGTCTGAACCGGCTTTGCGAACGGCTTTGTCTGCGCTATGTCCTTGCGCGCGAGGCAGCTAAGCAGGAATTTTCATGAAAATTGTCGGTTTTGAAGCGAATGGCCCACGGCTCGGCGTGGTCGAGGGCGAGAATGTCGTCGATCTGCAGGCGATCGATGCGAACACGCCCACCGATCTTGGTGAGGTGCTGCGCCGCGGAAATGGTGACCTGAGGCCGCTCGCCGATCTGGTGAAGAAAGCGCCGGCCTCGGCGCGCCGCCCGCTTGCGGGATTGAAGTTCGCGCTTCCGGTCGCGCGGCCGGGCAAGATCGTCTGTTTGGGGCTTAACTACCTCGATCACGTCAAGGAAGGCCCCCAGCGCGACAACATCCCGAAATTCCAGTCGATCTTTTTCCGCATGCTGACGTCGCTGACGCCGCATATGCAGCCGTTGACGCGGCCGCGCAAATCGATCCAGCTCGACTATGAAGGCGAAATGGTCGTCATCATCGGCAGGCGGGCAAAGCATCTCACGCTTGAGAACGCAACCGATTGCGTCGCCGGCTATGCCTGCGGCATGGAAGGCTCGGTCCGTGAGTATCAGCGTCACACCACCCAGTGGGGCATGGGTAAGAATTTCGACCGCACCGGCAGCGTCGGCCCCTGGATGGTGACCGCCGACGAGTTGCCGCGCGGCGGCAAGGGCCTCAGAATCGAGACGCGGCTCAACGGCAAGGTGATGCAGTCGTCCAATACCGACATGTTCATGTTTCCGGTCGCGGAGTCGCTGGTCTATCTGACCGAGGGCATGACACTGGAGCCGGGCGACATTCTGTTTACCGGCACGCCGTCGGGTGTCGGTCATGCGCGCAAGCCCGATCCGGTATGGATGAAGGCGGGCGACACGGTCGAGGTTGAGGTCGAAGGCGTCGGCGTGTTGCGCAATCCAATCGAGGACGAAAAGTAAGGCTCTCGCGGACGGGGCACGCGTTGCAGACTTATTTTGGAGAGCACTATGGCTGATGAGTTGAAAATATTGGTAATCTGCGGCTCGTTGCGCAAAGGCTCATACAACGCCGCGCTCACGCGCGCATTGCCGGACCTCAAGCCGCCGGAGATGAAGCTGGTCGAGGCGCCTTCACTCGGCGATTTCCCGCTCTACAACGCCGACGTCCAGGCCTCCGGGTTTCCGGCGCCAGCGCAAGCGCTGGCGGCAGCCATTCGTGCCGCCGACGCCGTGCTGTTCGTGACGCCGGAATACAACTGGTCGATGCCCGGCGTGCTCAAGAACGCCATCGACTGGGTTTCGCGCATGCCGGACCAGCCGTTCAAGGAAAAGCCGGTGGCGATCCAGTCGTGTTCGCAGGGTCCGCTCGGCGGCGCGCGCATGCAATATCACTGGCGCATGTCGATGACGTTTCTCGGCGCCTACATCTTCGGTACGCCGGAGATATTCGTCAGCAATGCGCAGACCAAATTCGACAAGGACACGCTGGCGCTCACCGACCAGCCGACCAAGGATATTATCAAGCAGCAGCTTGCCGCGTTTGCGAAATTCATCGCCAAGATGAAGCGCTGATGCCTTACGTCGTCCGCACCCTTCGGACGAAATCGGCGACCGCCGTGCCGATTTCGTCGGGACTGTCCTCCTGCAGGAAATGCCGGCCCTTGACCGTGACTTCGGTCTGGTTCGGCCAGCGCCGGCAAAAGTCGCGCTGATGTCCGACCAGGATCGAGCCGGGATCGGCATTGATGAAAAGCTTCGGCACGCCGCTTTCGCAAAGCCAGGCCGAATAGCCCTCGACGGTCTTCACCACGTCCGCCGGTTCGCCCTCGATCGGGATCATGCGCGGCCAGGTCAACATCGGCCGCCGGTCCTCGCCCGCATTGAGGAAGGGAGCACGGTAAACCGCCATTTCCTCGTCCGTGAGGGGGCGGATCACGGAACTCGGCAACACGCGTTCGACGAACATGTTGTTCGCCAGGATCATCTCTTCGCCCTTGTCGGAGCGAAAGCCCTGGAAGGCGCGCCTGGCGTTCTCCGGCCAGTCGGCCCAGGTGAGCGGTGTAACGATTGCCTCCATGTACACGATGCCGGCGACACGCGAACGATTGCGGTTCGCCCAATCGAAGCCGAGCGCCGAGCCCCAGTCATGGATCACCAGCACGACCTTGTCGCCAAGGGAAAGCTGATCCCACAGCGCGAACAAATAGTCGCGCTGTTCGGCATAGGTGTAGCGGCCGGGCCCGGAGTTATCGAGCTTGCCGGAATCTCCCATGCCGATGAGATCGCAGGCGATCAGCCTGCCTAGTCCGGCGCAATGCGGCATGACGTTGCGCCAGAGATAGGACGAGGTCGGATTGCCGTGCTGGAAGACGATTGCGTCGCCGCTGCCCGCCTCGACAAAGGCCATCCGTTTGCCTTTGACGGTGGCGAATTTTTTCGATGCCAAGGCTTGCGCCGACAGCGGCATGTTTCAGGTGGCCGCCTGCGCCCGCTTCGGAAATAGCTGCGGCCGCAGTTTGGGGTGCCCCGCCATGGTCTTCGGCGCATAGGGCGTCTCGGCGCCGAGTTCTTCTGCTGCGTGCCAGGCCCAGCGCGGATCCCAGATGGCCGCGCGCGCAAGGCAAATGAGATCGGCTTTGCCCGAGGCGACGATATCTTCGGCCTGCTGATAGCCGGCGATGAGGCCCACCGTCATGGTGGTAATTCCGCTTTCCTTCTTCACCTTCTCGGCGAACGGCACCTGGTAGCCGGGCGCCAGCGGGATCTTTTGCGCCGGCGACAGCCCGCCGGTCGACACGTCCATGTAGTCCATGCCGCGTTTCTTCAGTTCCTTTGCCAGCATCACGGTTTCTTCCGGCGTCCAGCCGCCCTCGATCCAGTCGGTAGCGGAGACGCGCATGCCCAGGGGCTTTTGCTCCGGCCATACCTTGCGCACCGCTTCATACATCTCAATGGCAAAGCGCATGCGGTTCTCGGTCGAACCGCCGTATTCGTCGGTGCGCTTGTTGGAGAGCGGCGAGAGGAACTGATGCGCGAGATAGCCGTGTGCGCCGTGCAGCTCGATCACGTCAAAACCGATGCGGTCGACGCGCTTGGCAGCGGAGGCGAATTCGCCGATGACGCGCTTGATGTCGTCCTTGGTCATGGCATGCGGCACCGGCCAGCCGGTGTCGTAGGGGATCGCCGAGGGTGCTTCCGGCGTCCAGGCGTCCGGCCCTTCGAGGATCGGCTTGCCGCCGGCGGCGGGAGGCGTGGTGGGACCTTTGCGGCCGGCGTGCGCCAACTGTACGCCGAGCTTGGCGACGCCGTATTGCCGGCAGAAATCGTGCACGCGCTTGAGCGCCTTCTCGTTGTCGTCCGAATACATGCCGGCGCAGCGCGGCGAGATGCGCCCTTGGGGGTTGACGTCGGTCATCTCGCACATCACCAGGCCGGCGGCGCCGAGCGACATGTTGCCGAGATGCATCAGGTGCCAATCATTGGCCGAGCCGTTGTCGGAATTGTACTGGCACATCGGCGAGACCACGACACGATTGGGCAACGTGAGCCCGCGCATGGTGACGGGAGAAAACAGAACGCTGGCCATTTTCGGATTTCCTTTTCGAGAAAGCTTTGGCGGCAATGGGGAGAGGCTTAGCCACCCATGTGGTAAGCGTGCATGCCTACCACCAGACAGCAGATCGCCCAGAAGATGCAGTATTCGACGCCGCCGATCACCCAGATCCAGCAATTTTTCACCTTGTAGGTGGCGGCGGCGGCAACGAGCAGGTGGATGAAGCCGATAAAGCCGGCATATTCGGTGTAGATACCGCAGATGAGTGCTATGGCCAGCACCGTTTCGATGGCGCCGGCGATGTACATCCATGTCGCCGGCGGCTTGAATCCGGCGGCGACGAAGAATTCAAGCGTCGCCGGCACGGTGATCTTGCCCACGATATGCGGGATGAAGAAGGCGCCACAGATGATGCGCAGGATATTAAATTCGTTGAGCAGATTGAACTTGTCGGCCCACGACATGATGCCCCCCGGTGCGCGCCCATAAGCGGTGACCACTTTGGCGCCGCGAAATTTGCACGTCTTGGTGCAGGCGCCAAGGCCCGCTGGCCGGCGGTGCCACACGCGCCACCCAAGCCTCCCTCGGTTTTTTCCTTCATAACTGATATGCCATGGCCCGTCATCGTCTTGGGGAGGACGTGAGTGGCACGGCTCGCAGGAAAAACGGCGATCGTCACCGGCGGCGCCAAGGGCATCGGCCGGCATTATTCGCAGGCGCTCGCCGCCGAAGGCGCGCGGGTAATGATTGCGGACATTGCCGACGGCAAGCCGCTGGCCGAGGAAATCGCCGGCCGGCATGGCGCGAATTCGGTGGCCAGCATCAAATTCGACGTCAGCGACGAGAAGGCGGTGAAGAGCCTTGTGGAGCAGACGATTGCGCGTTTCGGCCAGATCGACGTGCTGGTGAACAACGCCGCGGTCTATTCGTCGCTGACCCCGCGCGCCTTCAGTGAATGGGACGCGGAGTTGTGGGACAAGGTCATGGCCACCAATGTGCGCGGGCCCTACCTGATGGTGCGCCACGTGGCGCCGCATATGATGGAGCGCCGCTCCGGCAAGATCATCAACATCGCCTCCGGGGCCGCCTACAAGGGCGTGCCGCGCATGCTGCCTTATGTAACCTCGAAAGGCGCGATGATCGCCTTCACCCGCGCGCTCTCACGCGAGCTTGGCGCATATGGCATTGCGGTCAATTCGCTGTCGCCAGGCTATATCCTCAGCGACACGGGGTTGGAGAACGCCGCACACGTCGAGGACGAGCGCGTCCCGGTGCGCAATTCCCGCGCCTTCAAGCGCGATGCCTACCCGGAAGACCTGCTCGGCACGCTGGTCTATCTCGCCTCGAGCGACAGCGATTTCGTCACCGGCCAGTCGATCGTGGTCGATGGCGGGTCGGTGAATAACTAGCCCTTATTGGGCCTTTTTTGCCGTGCGTTTCGCGTGTACTGGGCAAGCCCGGCATGCGCTATACTGGCGGCAACGGAAAACAAGCGGTTCCCACGGAGGACAATCATGGCGATCGCGACGGCCCAGGCCGATCCCAAGCACAACATCAAGAATGCGCGCCAGTCTTATTACGACAAGATCGGCAAGTATCATCTCACGCCCCTGTGGGAGGTGCTCAAGGGGCTGGTGACGCCCGAACCGAAGACGCAGATGCAGCCGGCGCTGTGGAAGTTCGACGACGTCGAGAAGCTGATGATCGAGGCGGGCGACGTCATCACAGCCGAGGAGGCCGAGCGGCGCGTGCTCGTGCTGGAGAATCCCGGCGATCCGGGCAAATCGCGCATCACCAATTCGCTGTTCGCCGGCATCCAGCTCATCATGCCGGGCGAGATCGCGGACGCGCATCAGCACGTCGCCTCCGCCATCCGCTTTGTCTTGAAGGGGAAGGGCGCCTACACCGCGGTTGAGGGCGAGAAGTCGAGCATGGAGCACGGCGATTTCATCATCACCGCAAACTGGGCGCCGCACGACCACGGCAATCCGGGCAAGGAGCCGGTGATATGGCTCGACGTGCTCGACATGCCGACGGTCAACCACTTCCAGGCATCGTTCGCCAACCACTTCGACGAGAAGATGCAGAACGTCGATCACGAGGACGGCGATTCGTTCGAGCGCTACGCCACCGGCGTCCTGCCGGACGGCGAGCTGGCTGTGAGCAACCGCACCCCCGTCATCAACTACCCTTACGCCAAGATGAAACCCATCCTCGAGCGGTTGAAGAAGACCGGCGATGTCGACAAGCGCCACGGCGCACGCGTGCGTTATGCCAACCCGGTCAACGGCGGGCCGGTGCTGCCGACCATGGGTGCCTGGCTTGCGCTCTTGCCCAAGGGCTTCAAGGGCGAGCCCTACCGTTCGACCGACGGCACGGTGTTCGCCGTCGCCGAAGGCCACGGCACCACCATCGTCGACGGCAAGCCGTTCGATTGGAAGGTCAACGATGTGTTCGTTGTGCCGCCATGGAAGCGCTACCAGCACAATGCCGCGGACGAGGCGGTGCTGTTCTCAATCTCCGACCGCCCGGCGCAGGAAGCCCTCGGCATCTGGCGCGAAGGCAACTAAATCGCGCGCTGGCGCGTTGAAGGGAAACTGCGACTGCGCCGGTTATGGCGCGGTCGTTTGTTTGCTCGGAGGATGTCATGGAAATGCAGGAACTCAGCGTCGGCCACGGCACGCTCACGGCCGTACAGACAGGCAAGGGCGCCGACCTGGTGGTGTTGCATTCGCTGCTAGCCGACCGCCACGCCTTCGATCCGGTTCTCCCGGCGCTTGCCGCAAGACACAGGGTGACGCTGTTCAACCTGCCGGGCTTTCATGGCTCGCAGCCGACCCTGCTGGCGCTGATGGACGCTTATGTCGCCTGCATCGAGGACGGCTTCGACGAGCTCAAGATCGGCCGCGACGCAATCCTCATCGGCAACGGTTTCGGGGGCACGCTGGCACTCGCTTTTGCCTTCGCGCATCCGGAACGCCTCTCCAAGCTGGTGCTCAGCGACGCCGCCGCGAGCTTTCCGCCGGAAGGGCGCGCGGCCTTTGCCGCGATGGCGGAGAAGGTCGAAGCCGGCGGGCTGGGCGCGGTCGCTGAAATCGCCGCCAAACGTGTGTATTCGCCGGCCTATCTTGCGGCGCATCCGGAAGCGATCGAACAACGCAAAGCTGTGCTCATGGGCATCGCGACGAAAGCGTTCCAGGCCGCCTGCAAGATCTTGCAAGAAACGGACCTGACGCCCGAACTCGGCAAGATCAAGGTGCCGACGCTGGTCGTCTGCGGCGAGTTCGACCAGGCGACGCCGCCGGCACTCACCAAGCAGGTGGCCGACAAGATCAAGGGCGCGCGTTACGTCGAATTGCCCGGCTGCGGCCATTGCCCGCCGCTGGAGCAGCCGCAGGCCTTTCTCGCCGCGATCAAGGATTTCGTCGGGCTTTGATTGCGCTCAGTCGAGCGCGGCGAGCACTGCTTTGGCAATCGCCGCCGTCCCGTCCTTGCCGCCATATTCCATCGGCTTGATGGCGCCGGCATAGGCCTTGTCGACCGCGCGCTCGATGCGGCTCGCGGCTTCAGCCGCTGGCGCTAGGTCGTGCCTGTCGGCGAGCCAGTCGAGCATCATCGCTGCCGACAAAATCATCGCCGTCGGATTGGCCTTGCCCTGGCCCATGATGTCGGGTGCGGTGCCGTGGCAGGGCTGAAACACCGCGTGCTTGTCGCCGATGTCGGCGGAGGGCGCGATGCCGAGGCCGCCGATCAGGCCCGCGGCGAGATCGGAGAGAATGTCGCCGAACATGTTCTCCATCACCATCACGTCGAAGTCCCATGGCTTCTTCACCAGCATCGCGGCGCAGGCGTCGACATAGAGCTTGTCGGTTGCGACATCCGCAAATTTCTTCGCGCGCTCATTGAAGATGTCGCGCTGCCAGTTGAACGCCTTGAACACGTTGGCCTTGTCGACCAGTGTCAGACGGCCCGGCTTGCCGCGCTTCTTGCGCTGCTCGGCCAGATGCAGCGAAAAATCGAACAGGCGCTCGGTGGTCTTGCGGGTGACGACGAGTGTCTCGCGCGCGTCGTCGTTGGTCACCACGCCCTTGCCCATCGAAGCGAACAGCCCTTCCGTCGACTCGCGGATCAGCACGAAATCGATGCCGTGCTCTTGCGCCCCGACGATCGGGCTCGGCACCCCGGGAATGAGCCGGGCCGGGCGTACCCCGGCGTAGAGGTCGAAGATGAAGCGCAGTTCGACCTGCGGCATGATCTCTGTGTTGTCGGGATAGCGCACGCTCGGCAGCCCACAGGCGCCGAGCAGTATGGCGTCTGCCTCGTCGCACAACTTAATCGTGCTTTCCGGCATCGATTTGCCGTGCTCGCGGTAGTAGTCGGCGCCCGCCGGGGCCTCGCTGAAGCGGAAATTCAGGCTCGGCGTGGTTTTCTCGATTTTCCGCAGCACTTCGAGCGCCGGCGCCATGACCTCGTGGCCAATGCCGTCACCCGGCAGCACGGCGATATGGAAGGCTGTATTGGCGGACATGGTGCGCGAACCGGCTGGCATTGTCGAAGGCGGGTCGGTAATGAATACGTCCGCGCGCCGGCGCGCAAGAGACCGTTGAAGAGACCGTTAGAACGATCGTTATCGGAGTTCGTAATGCCGCGGTTTGCCGCCAATCTGGGTTACCTGTTCACCGAGCACCCGATGCTGGACCGGATCGGCGCCGCGGCCAACGCCGGCTTTCGCGGCATCGAATTGCAGTTTCCCTATGAGGTGCAGGCGCCGGCCATGAAGGCCGAGATCGAGAGGCACAGGCTCACTATCCTTGGCCTCAATACTCCGCGCGGTGAACGTGAGGGCGAATTCGGTCTTGCCGCCATGCCCGGGCGGGAGAAGGACTGGGAATTGGTGTTTGGCAAGGCGCTCGAGTACATCGCCGCGATCGGCGGCAGCGCGGTGCATTGCCTGGCCGGCAAGGTCGAGCCGAATGAGCGGCCGGCGGCGGACCGCGTCTTTGCCGCGAACCTTTCCCGCGCCGCCGATCTCGCCGCGGCAAAAAAGGTCACGCTGCTGATCGAGCCGATCAATCCCAGAGACCGGCCCGGGTATTTTCTCAATCACCTCGAACACGCCGCCGATATCGTCGCCAGGATAGGCAAGCCAAATGTCCGCATCCAGTTCGATTTTTACCACATGCAGATCGTCGGCGGCGATTTGATCCACCGTCTCGAACAATACCTGCCGGTGATCGGGCATCTGCAATGTGGCGCGGTGCCCTCGCGGCACGAGCCGGACGAAGGTGAGATCAGTTATCGCGCCGTGTTCGAAGCGGTGGACCGCCTCGGCTATAGGGGCTGGATCGGCGCCGAATACCGCCCGCGCGGCCGTACCGAAGATGGGTTAGGTTGGGCGCAGCCTTACGGCGTCATGCCACGATAGGGAACATCATGCGTCTGCACGGCACAGTGGCAATCGTTACCGGTGGCGGCTCCGGCATGGGCGCGGCGATCGCGGAGACTTTCGCCCGCGAAGGCGCGCACGTCGCCGTCGTTGATGTGGACGCCGATGCGGCGAAGGCGGTCGCAAGGAAAATCGGCAACACGGCCATCGCGATTAAATGCGACGTCACCAAACGCAGCGACATCGATGCCGCGGTGGTCGAGACCGCCTCCGCCTTCGGCGGCCTCAATGTGCTGGTCAACAACGCCGGCGTCGCTCACGTCAACAAGCCGCTGCTCGACATCGACGAGAAGGAATTCGACCGCGTCTTTGCCGTGAACGTCAAAGGCCTGTTCATGTTCACGCAGGCCGCGGTGCCGCTGCTGCGCGGCAAGGGCGGCGTCATTATCAATATCGGATCAACCGCGGGCTTGCGGCCGCGTCCCGGCCTTTCCGCCTACAACGCGACCAAGGGCGCCGTGCACAACCTTACCAAGACGCTCGCCGTTGAGTTGGCGCCCGACAAGATCCGCGTCTGCGCCATCGCGCCGGTTGCAACCGACACGCCGCTGCTGCCGACGTTTCTCGGACCGGCGCCGGGCATGCGCGAGAAGTTCATCGCCACGGTGCCGCTGGGGCGGCTGGCGATGGCTCAGGACATCGCCGATGCCGCGCTGTTCCTTGCCTCGGACGAAGCAAAGTTCCTCACCGGCAACATCATGGAAGTGGATGGTGGGCGTTGCGTTTAGGCCCCTGACCAAGTTTAAGCCTTAATTGACCACGGAATGCATTGAAAAACCGTCATTTTTCGCTTTCCGCCATGGCGTGCCGTTGATAAATTCGCAGCATGTTTGGACGCAAGAACACCGAGCCCGAAGACCCGCCGACGCCGCAGCCTCTGAAAGAGGCCGTGCGCGAGGCGCGCATCGAGGCGGCCGAACGCTCCGGCGTCGTCGTCGATCTGCGCGACGCCGATGTCGCGCGGCTTGAACTGCTCAGCGAGGCGCTCGATCCGGTCTTTGCCGAAGTCCCAGCCGGCGTCGATCTGTTCGACCGCGGCATAAGCCGCGGCGACACGCCGCGGCTATGGATCGACGTAGTCGCCCATATAGAGATGGGTCGCGACAAGCGGCAGTACCGCTTCGTGCAGGACACCCGATACGGCCGTGTCGTGCTCGCCGAATCCTACGAAGTGCCGGTGCTCAAGCAGGCAGTGACCCGCTACGTAGCGTGGCGGTTGGTCGAACGCGAACAGGCACTCGCCGGTGATGTGCGTGGTCTCAGCGGCTCGGATCGAATTTTGCAAGCGCAAAAACGCCGCCGTTTCTTCCGCACCCTTGGCACGTTTGTTTTCGGACTGATCGTTGGCGTCGCCGCGCTGTTTGCGCTGGCGATGTATTACGCGCACCGCTAGGCGAGTTTCTCCCGCTTTAGTTCGATCACATTGCCGGCCGGTCCGATGCCGCGCGAAATCATGTCGCAGTTCCAGGCGTTCGGCGTTCCTTCGATCCGATAGAGATTGTAAGCGGCATCGGCTTTGCCCTTGCCCGGCGCCGAGGATGCGGAGGGTACACCGACCGCTGGCACGCGCGTGCCGTCAGGCCCCACGAGCCAATTGAGCATGTGCAAATGATCATGACCGTGAATTAGCAGCTCCGCGCCGTGCGCGCCGATGACGCGGATGAACTCGCGGGCGTCGAGCAGGCGCTTGCGCGATGAGGACTCGCTGACCGGCGGGTGGTGGATCATCACCACGCGAAACAGCCCCTCCGTTTTGAGTTGTCCGAGCGCAACGGCAAGTTTCGCGAGCTGATCGGCGCCGAGCCGGCCGCTGGCGTAAAACAGTTCGGTCGGGACGCCGCTGCAAAGTCCGATCAAGGCAACCGGCCCGCGCCGGCGGACATAGGGAAACGTGGTTTCGCCGGCGTCGCCTTTCATGAAGGCGACCCATTGCGCCAGCGCCAAATCGGCAGCGCCGGCAACGTAGATATCGTGGTTGCCCGGGACAACGCTTACGCCTTCAGGAGCGCCCAAGCCGGTCAGCCAGCCGGCGCCACGGGAAAATTCAAAAGGCAGGGCGATGTTGGCGATATCGCCGGTCATGGCGGTGTGATCGAGCTTTTGCGCACGCAGATCGCTGACGATTTTGGCGAGCACGTCCGTGCGGTGGATGAACCGCCGGCTGCGCAGCCAATTCACGTAGCCGGCGAATTGCTTGAAGGCGATGCGGGCGAAATTCGGCATCGGCATCGGCGCCAGGTGCGCGTCGGAAAGGTGGGCGAGAGTGAACATCGCCTCAGGGCGTAGCGGCTCACGAACTCCCGATCAATATGCCGGCGACGAACACCAGCACGCCGCCGACCACCACCTGGAAAGCCGCCTGCAGAAACGGCGTATCCATGTATTTGGTGCGGATCCAGGAAATGGCCGCCAACTCCACCGTGACGACGCAGATCGACACGATGGTAGCGGTGAGAAAGTGCGGTATCAGGTAGGGCAGCGTGTGACCAAGTCCGCCGAGCGCGGTCATGCCGCCGGTGACGGCGCCGCGGATGATCGGTGAGCCGCGGCCGGTGAGCGAGCCGTCGTCGGACAGCGCCTCGGCAAAGGCCATGGAAATGCCGGCGCCGACCGACGCAGCCATGCCGACAAGGAAGGTCGCCCAGGTGTTGTGGGTGGCAAAGGCCGCGGCAAACAGTGGCGCCAGCGTCGACACCGAGCCGTCCATCAGTCCGGCGAGGCCAGGCTGCACGTATTGCAGCATGAACATACGTTTGGAGGTG
The DNA here is from genome assembly GCA_963738915.1 of uncultured Alphaproteobacteria bacterium. Lineage (GTDB taxonomy): Bacteria > Pseudomonadota > Alphaproteobacteria > Rhizobiales > Xanthobacteraceae > Pseudolabrys. Next base: position 87,481 of record CAVTYO010000014.1, on the reverse strand, counting down.
GCGTCCTCCTTCTCGCGCGCGCCTTTGGTGAGGATTTGCTCGGCCAGCTTGTGCGCAAGCGACTCGTGGCCGGCCTCCGCCTCCGCAAGCTCGATCAGCAGCTTGTGTACCGAAACGTCCCGCGTGCCCTCTGCGGCCTTTCGGTAGAAGCGTTCGGCCTGAAATTCCATGTCCTCGGCGAATTTGCGCGCGGCATCGAGTCCGAGCGGGCGCATTAGCCACAGCGTCGACTTGGGCTGAATGAAGCCTTTGACGTCCTGTCGCCGGATCAGCGGCAGATATTCCCCGAATTTCTGCCTGTAGAGGTCGAACAGCATGGTGCGGTGATGCACCTCTTCTTCGGCCATCTCGTCGAACACCTTGGCCGACGACGGAAACTGCTCGCGCAAGCCCTCGGCAAAACCGCGATAGATACGGCTGTCCTCTTCCTCATTGGTAATGGCGAGCGCCAGAACTTCCTGTTCGGTCAGGTCGGAAAATCGTTTCAAGGGGGCCTCACCGGTTCCGGGGCTACAATCTCTATATTAGAATCTTTCTAAACAGCAAGGGTTGCTATAACGCGTTTCACAGCAAATGCCGGTAAGTCGTCGCTTACCCGGCGATGCCAAAAAGCCCCATGTCCCCGATCCGCACGCGCCGCGCCCTGGAGCCGGTAATCCGCCGCATCCTGCACACCTATTGGCGCTGGTCGCGCGGGGCGACGCTCGGCACCCGCGCCATGGTGGTTGACGGCGCCGGGCGCGTGCTGCTGATCAAGCATTCCTACGTCGACGGCTGGCATCTGCCAGGAGGAGGCGTCGAGACCGGCGAAACCGTTTTAGTGGCGCTTGCCCGGGAACTTGTCGAAGAGGCAAACGTCAAGCTCGGCGGCACGCCCAGGCTGCACGGCATTTTCTTCAACAAGCGGGCGTCGCGGCGTGACTACGTCGCACTGTTTATCGTACGAGATTTTGTGCAGGACGCACCACCGCTGCCCAATCACGAGATCATCGAGCACGGGTTCTTCGCGCTCGATGCCTTGCCGGAGGATGTGAGCCGTGCGACGCGCGCGCGCCTCGCCGAGGTATTTGACGGCGTTGCGGTGAGCGAACTTTGGTGAGTCAGGTAAAGCGGCTGCGGTCGTGTGGCGCGGCAAAGTCGAGCTGCGGACCAACGGGCACGATGCCGGTCGGATTGACCTGCCGCTGGCTGAAATAATAGTGCCGCTTGATCTGCTCGAGGCTCACGGTCCCGGCGACGCCCGGCTGTTGGTAGAGATCGCGCGTATAATTCGACAGGTTCGGGTATTCGTAGATGTGCCGCCAGTTGCACTTGAAGTGCGAATAATAGACGGCGTCGAAGCGGATCAGCGTGGTGAAGAAACGCCAATCGGCCTCGGTGATCTGCTTGCCGGCGAGGTATCGCTGCTTCGATAGGCGCTGCTCGATTTCGTCGAGGGTATCGAACAACCCACGGAACGCTTTCTCGTAGGCAGCCTGCGATGTGGCGAAGCCGGAGCGATAGACGCCGTTATTGATATTCAAATAGATTTTCTCGTTGAGGGCATCGATCTCGGCGCGCAAAGCCAGCGGATAGTAATCGGTGTGCTCGTTGGTGAATTTGTCGAACGCGGAATTGAGCATGCGGATGATCTCCGGGAACTCGTTGTTCACGATCGTCTTGCGCTTTTTATCCCAGAGCACCGGCACGCTGACCCGGCCGGAATATTTCGGATCGGCGAGCAGATAGATTTCCGACAATTTGCTTTTGCCGTTGACCGCGTCGCCGCTCGAGCCTTCTTCGGTGTTGAAGGTCCAGCCGTCCTTGAGCATGTCGGGCGACACCGTGGACATCGAGATTACGTTCTCTAGACCCTTGAGCTTGCGGAAGATGACGGTCCGGTGCGCCCAGGGGCAGGCGAGCGAGACATAGAGATGGTAGCGGCCGCTTTCGGCGGCAAAGCCGCCTTCGCCGGACGGCCCGGCGCTGCCGTCGGGCGTGACCCAGTTGCGGAAGCGGGGGGTCGGCCGGATGAATTCGCCGTCCTTCGTGCGCAATCCGTCCTGCTGCCATACGCCATCCACCAGAAGTCCCATGCCAATCTCCACTACCGCCTGTGGCTATTTAAGGGTTTGGCGGTCGCGTCGCCATGGGCGATGGACCTGAATCGGCGAAAGATGCTAATCGCAACCGCGGATGAGCGAAGCCTCCCTGACGATCCTGGCCGAACGGCCGAACGACGCCGAAGCGATCGAGCGCCTGCATGAGCGCACTTTCGGTCCAGGCCGGTTTGCGCGCAGCGCTTTTCGCATTCGTGAGGGCAAGGGGCATGCGCTCGCGCTTTCCTTCACCGCGCGCATCGGCACGCTGCTGGTCGGCTCGGTGCGGCTCACGCCCGCTTGCATCGGCGAAACGCCGGCCTTGCTGCTCGGGCCGCTGACCGTCGAGCCGCCGTTCCGCGCCCACGGGATCGGCACCGCGCTGGTCAAACGCGCGCTCAAGGAGGCGAGGGCCAAGGGGCACAAGCTCGTCGTGCTGGTCGGTGACGAGCCGGTCTACGCCAAGAGCGGCTTCAAGCGTATCCCCAAGGGCCGGGCAAAGATGCCGGGCCCGGTCGACCCGGCGCGCCTGCTGGTTGCCGAACTCGCAGCCGGCGCCTTCGAGGGCGTTTCGGGAATGATCCGCCCGGATTGGGATGCCAAATAACGGCGTCCTTCGGAGATTGATTTATCGACCTTCGCGAGCCCACGTCGCCGCGAGCGCGCCGATCAGCAGCAATAGCCCGATGAGGCCGGCAAAGATCGGCAGCACGCCAATGCCGCGCACCACGCTGACATCTCGTATCTTCAGCCCGATCCAGTCGCTGCCGTTAAACGACGTCGAGGTCCTCACCGGCACCACCCGCGGCACGTCGAGCCCGTGGCCGTCGTCGAGGCGGCGGGCATCGCCGCCGGTTGCGGCGGCGATTGCGTGCAGCACCTCGGTCGTCGACGTGACCTCGGCGAACTCCCGCGGATTGGCCGGACCGACATTGGCGAGCGCGGTCAATTTGCCGTCGGTCGCGCGCCACAGACCGAGCTCGTTGGCGGAAAGCTGCGAACGCCAAAGGCCGGGCTCGACCGGCTGCAGGTTGAGCGTGCGCGTGGCGCCGGTCGGCGAGGTCAGGGTCACCTGGTTCACGGTGTCGGCCATGGTCTGGCGCTGCACGGTGACGTCGCGGCCATGCACGATCAGGCGCAGCGCTTCTTCCTCCAGATCCGGCTGCTTCATCAACCAGTGCGACAGCCGCCGCAGCAGATCGAGATGCGGGCCGCCGCCTTCGTAGCCGCGCGCCCAAAGCCAGATGTGATCCGACAGCAGCAGCGCCACGCGGCCCTCGCCCTCGTGCGCCAGCACCAGGAGTGCCTTGCCGTCCGGTCCCTGCATCACCGTCGTGCTGCCGGCGCCGGCAGGTTTGGTGTTGACCAGTCGGAACCAGCGGCTCCAGTGCGGCGGATCGGTGTCGGACCCTTCGAGGCCGCGCGTCACCGGATGCTTCTTGCCGGGCTCGGTGAGCCGCGCCTGGAATGGCTGTTCGGTGACGTCCCCGACCGGCTCCGCCGGCAGAATGGAATCGAGCGGTGTGCGCCAGATGCTGGTCTGGCTGGCGTAATCGGGTCCGGCGGCGATGAGCACGGCGCCGCCGTCATGGACGTATTTGGTAATGTTGTCGAAATAGATCATCGGCAGCACGCCCTGGCGCGCGTAGCGGTCGAAGATGATGAGCTGGAATTCCGAGATCTTCTGCTGGAACAGTTCGCGCGTCGGGAACGCGATCAGCGACAGTTCGTTGATCGGGGTGCCGTCCTGCTTTTCCGGCGGGCGCAGGATGGTGAAATGCACGAGATCGACCGAAGCGTCCGACTTGAGCAGATTGCGCCAGGTGCGCTCGCCGGCGTGCGGCTCGCCGGAGACCAGCAATACGCGCAGCTTGTCGCGCACGCCATCGATCGAGATCACCGCGCGGTTGTTCACCTGCGTCAATTCGCCGGGCAGCGGTGCGGCCTCGACCTCGATGATGTTCTGGCCTTCGTGGGAAATTGCCACCGGGACGCTGACGACCGTGCCGACGTTGACGATGCGCTTGTCGAGTAGGTCGCCATCGCGACGGATGATGACCTCGGCGGTGCCGGCGTTGGCGCCATGGTCCTCGACACGGAAGCCGATGGTCTGCGACTGCCCGACGATGCCGAAGCGCGGCGTGGCAGTTAGCACTACGCGCCGGTCGATCTCGTCCTTATGGCCGGTGATCAGTGCGTGCAGCGGCGCGGCAAAGCCCAGCGCCGCGGCTTCGGCCGGCACGTCATGCACGCGGCCGTCAGTGATCAGAATCGCGCCGGCAACGCGGTCGGGCGGCACGTCGGCGAGCGTCGACGACAGGGCGGAAAAGAGCCTGGTGCCGTCGTTCTCGCCGTCGGCCTGTCCGGCCTCGGCGACGCGCACTTCAAGGCCGGGAATGTGCTTGAGCGCGGCAACGAGGGTATCGCGCGCGGCCTGCGTCTGCACGTTGCGGTCGCCGAAATCCTGGCTCGGGCTCTTGTCGACGATGACGGCGGCGACCGAGGGAATCGGATCGCGATCCTCGCGCGTGAAAGACGGATTGGCTAGCGCCAGCACCATCAACGCCAAAGCCATCGCCCGGATCACGGCGCCGCGACCGCGCGCCAGCAGCAGCAGCACCGAAACGAGCCCGGCCGCGGCGAAGGCCGCCCAGACCGCGTAGGCGGGCAGCAACGGTGCGAATGCGACGCCGAGATTCACGTAAAGCTCCTACTGTCCCAGCCGCTCGAGCAGCGCCGGGATATGGACCTGGTCGGCTTTGTAGTTGCCGGTCAACGCGTACATCACGATGTTGACGCCGGCGCGGAACGCCATTTCGCGCTGGCGCGGCTCGCCCGGCACCAGCGGCAGCATCGGCTGGCCGTCGGGCCGCATTGCCCAGGCGCCGGCGAGATCGTTGGAGGTGATCAGGATCGAGGAAACGCCGTCACCGGCCCGCGCGGGGCGGCTCGGGGAATCCTCGCTTTCCGGCGGCAGCGCCTCGACCCAAAGCTGGCCGCTGGTGAAGCGGCCGGGGAAGTCGTGCAGCAGGAAAAAGGTCTTGGTGAGAACATGGTCGCGCGGCACCGGCTCAAGCTCTGGGATGTCGAGCGAGGAGAGAATTCTGCGCAGCGCCACCATGCCCGGCCCTGCCGCCGCGCCGCGCCCGGGCGGGGCATCGACGGCGTCGCGGGTGTCGAACAGCACCGTGCCGCCGCGCTTCATATAGGCGTCGATGTGGTCGAGCGCCGCCTGGGGTGGCTTTGTCGCGCCCTGCACGACCGGCCAGTAGATGAGCGGAAAGAAGGCAAGCTCGTCGTGCTCGGGGTCAAGCCCGATCGGCTCGCCGGCCTCGAGCGCAGTGCGCTGCGCCAGAAACAGCGTCAGTCCCTGCAAGCCGGCCTTGCTTACGGCATCGACATCGGTGTCGCCGGTGATGACGTAAGCGAGATGTGTCTGCAGCGTCGCCTTCATGGCGAAGTCATCGGCGGCCGCATTGGTCGGGCTCTGCGCGTGCAGCGGCGCCGGAGCCAAGGCCGCGGCGGCAAGCCCGATACCGAGTAAAAATGCGGCGGCGGTGGCGCGTCGGCGCGGCAACATGCTGAGGAAGCCGCCGGAGAGCGAGATCACCACCAGCGCGTCGAGCACCAGCAGCGTCAGCGCCGCGAGAAATACCGGACCACGCAGGTCGAGCGGTTCGCCGTGGCGATAGACGTCGGTGCGCGCATTGAGGGCCGAGACATCGAGTGGTGCCGGGCGGTCGCTGGGCGTGAGCGTATTGACTGCGACCAGGCCTTCCGGCGGCCCATAGAAACCGGGCGGATGATCGGCGTCGGCGCGGCCGGAGAAATTCGTGGGTATCGGGCGCGCCGTCGCCGGCGGCACGCTGAAGGCGCCGAAACCGTCGAGCACGCGCGTCGGCGGCACCGCGGATTGCACCGCCTTGGCGCCGGCGGGTGCGGCGGCGCCAGCTTCGCTGTCGGCGGCGCCGGTCGAATTGGCAAGCGCGACGATGCGCTTGAGCATATCGACGAAGGCGCCGGACAGCGGCAGGTCGGACCAGCGGGTGTCGGCGGTGACGTGGAACAGCACCAGCAACCCCTTGCCGCGCCGTTGCGCCGTCACCAGTGGCGTGCCGTCGGCCAGCGTCGCCCAGGTGCGATCGGAAAGCTCGGCGTCCGGCTCGGCGAGCACCTGGCGATTGACGGTGACGTCGTTCGGCACGGTCATCGTGGCAAACGGGCCTTCGCGCGAGAACGCGGCCAGCGGCTGCGGCTTGTCCCAGCTCAGGCTGCCGCCGAGGGTGCGGCCACCGCGGCGCAGCCGCACCGGCGACATATCGTCATTGGTTTCGCCGGCAACGTGCGGGCCGGCAAAACGCACCAGCACGCCGCCATTGTCGATCCACTGGTTGAGCCGGTCGCGCGCTTCACCGACATTTCCGACATCGGCGAAGATCAGCATCGGCAGGTGCTGGTCGAGGAAGCGCGTAACCGCGACGGCGGGCGCCACGGCTTCAGCCAGCCGCACATCGGCGAAGGGACCGAGCGCGCGCTGCAGATAATAATTGGCGCCAAGCAGCGGCTGCGAGCGGTCGGCATCGGAGCCGGAGATCACGCCGACGGTACGGCGGCGCCAGCGCTTGTCGAGCAGTTGCACGGCGCCTGCCGAGCGCTCGCCGGCGATGTCGAGGCGGGCGACGTCGTTGCGGATCTCGACCGGCAAGTCGATCACGGCATCGGCCTCGCGGGCGCCGGAATCGAATGTAAACCGCGCTTCGTCCGAGCGGCAGACCCTTAAGGTCGATAGCATTGACCAGGCCGGCATCGGCTCCGCCGGCCTGCGCGCGCAAGACCTTCACGGTCAGCGCGCCGGCCGCGTTGTCGGCGGCGGCAAGCGCGTGCGCGGCTGGGATGCCGCCGGAGACGACCGTCAAAGGGCGGTTGCCGATGATGCGCTTCAACCCGGTTACGAAGTCGCCGCCCGTGCCGAGATCGACACCGTCGGCAAGCCAGACCACTTCGACGTTCGGCGTCGCCGCAAAGAACCGCTCCAGCGCCGGCAACGCCTCGGTGCGGTCGACGCTGTGCGGCTTCGGCTTGAGTTGCTTGACCTGCACGCGCGCGGCGCTCGCGGTCATCATCGAAATGTCGCGGCCGCCTTCTGATAACGGGATCAGGGCGACGCCGCGGTTATCGGCATCGGCGCGGGCGATAATTTCATCCGCGGTGCGCAGGCGTTCGTCCCATGCAGCGGCCGCGGGCCAGCCGTCATCAAGCATCACCAGAAGCGGCACGCTGCGGCTCGAACTCGCCAGCGGTGGATTCCATAAAGGCCCAGCGGCGGCGATGACGACGAGCGCGGCAAGCGCAAGACGCAGCAGCACAAGCCACCATGGCGTGCGTGACGGCGTCTCTTCTTTTGGCGCGATTTCAAACAGCAGCCGCGTCGGCGGGAACTCAATCGTGCGCGGGCGCGGCGGCACCAGCCGCAGCAGCCACCATAAAATGGGCAGGCCCAAAAGCCCGAGCAGGACCAGAGGTTGCGCGAAAGCGAGGGGCAAGCCGGAAATCATGCGCTCACGCCCGCGCCGCTGCGCGCCGTCTGGCGGTTTTGGATGACGGCTTGCGCGCCTGCGCCCATGCGCGCATGGATGGCAAACAGGAGCCCGGTCGGCCCACGATCGGTGCGGTGTATCGTGAAGCTCCAGCCGAACTGCTCGCACTCGGCGCGCAGTGCGGCGCGGTGATTGGCCAATAGTCCCTGATAGTCGGTGCGCCAGGTTTCGGCGCGCCCGGCGGTAATACGGCCGCCGCCTTCCGGTTCGACGAATTCGATGCGGCCGGCGTAAGGGAAACTCTCTTCCGCGGGATCGACAACCTGCACCACGTGGCCGCGCGCGCCGTTCGCCGCCAGCTGGCCGATGGTGCGGCGAAATTCCGCAATCGGACTCCAGAGATCGGACAGCAAAAGCACCTCGGAGAACGCAGCCGGCGCGAAATTCGGCGGCAGGCTTGGCCGCTCGCCTTCATCGTGCACGATCACTTGTGCCATTTTTTCGATCACGTTGCGGTTGGCGGTCGGCCGCATCAAGCCGGGAATGCCGATGCGCTCGCCGCCCTGCACCAGCACTTCCGCAAGCGCAAAGGATACGACAAGCGCGCGGTCGAGCTTGCTCCATTCGGAAAGGTTGGAGGTGAAATCCATCGATGGCGAGCGGTCGACCCAAAGCCAGATCGTGTGCGAGGCTTCCCACTCGCGTTCGCGGACGTAGAGGTGATCGTCGCGCGCGGAGCGCCGCCAGTCGATCTGGTGCGCCGGTTCGCCCGACATAAAGCGGCGGTACTGCCAGAAATTCTCTCCCTGGCCGGCGCGACGCCGCCCGTGCAGGCCGTGAATGACGGTGGCGGCGACCCGGCGCGCTTCGAGAATAAGCCGCGGGACTCGCGCCGCGAGCTTGCGGCTCTTGCCGACGGCGGCGCGGACTGCGTCGTTTTCGGTGTCCCTGCGGGGTTCGGCCATTCGCTACCCGATGCGCTCCTTGAGACGGGCAACGACGTTGCCGATGGTTTCGCCCTCGGCGCGTGCGGAGAAGGTGAGCGCCATGCGATGCTTGAGCACCGGCTCGGCCAGTTCGATCACGTCGTCGACCGAGGGCGCAAAGCGGCCGTCGAGCAGCGCGCGGGCGCGCACCGCCAGCATCAAGGCCTGACTCGCGCGCGGTCCGGGGCCCCAGGCGATCAGGCTGCCCAACGCGCCGGTGTCCGCGCCCGGGCGCGCCGAGCGCACCAGCGCCAAGATCGCCTCGACCACGCTCTCCCCGACCGGGAGGCGGCGCACCAGCCGCTGCGCGGCAATGAGATCGTCGGCCGTCATTGCCGCCTTGGCGCGGCTTTCATCGGCGCCGGTGGTGTCGAACAGAATTCTGCGCTCGGCCTCGATGTTGGGGTAGTCGACGTCGACCTGCATCAGGAAGCGGTCGAGCTGCGCCTCCGGCAGCGGATAGGTGCCTTCCTGCTCCAGCGGGTTCTGCGTCGCCAGCACGTGGAACGGCTTGGGCAGGTCATGGCGGGCGCCGGCGACGGTGACGTGCTGTTCCTGCATCGCCTGCAGGAGCGCTGATTGCGTGCGCGGAGAGGCGCGGTTGATCTCGTCGGCCATCAGCAGTTGCGCGAAAACCGGGCCGGGGATGAAGCGGAAGCTGCGCTTGCCGCCGGGGCTTTCCTCGAGCACTTCGCTGCCGAGAATGTCGGAGGGCATCAGGTCAGGGGTGAACTGCACGCGCCGCGCATCGAGGCCGAGCGCGGTGCCCATGGTCTCGACCAGCTTGGTCTTGGCGAGGCCCGGCACCCCGACCAGCAGCGCATGGCCGCCGGACAACACCGTGATCAGCGCCCGCTCGACCACGGTTTCCTGGCCGAAGATCACCTCGCCGATGGCGGCTTTGGCTGCGCGCACATGGGCGGCGGTCGATTCGGCCGCGCGCACGATCATGTCTTCCAGCTTTTCCAGATTTTCGCCGCTTGCTACCGCCATGACCTTTTTGTCCTTTCGTCGAGCGCCTTTAGCCCGGTGTGCCGGCTGATCGCCCGGCTTGCCTCAATGCTATGCAACAAACGCACCAGCAGGCGAATCTGCCACAATCTACGCTATCTTTTGGCGCCGGGTTCGCCCTATCACGGAGATGCGAACAGGCCCGGCAGGCGGCTCAAATACCGTAGGAAAACAATGGCGAAGGCAGGGCAGGGTGGGCTGGAGGCCATTGTGACAGCGCTGCCCCGCGGCGAACGCAAAGGTGTGCCGCCGGTGCATCTGTGGAATCCGCCATTTTGCGGCGATATCGACATGCGTATCGCCAGCGACGGCACCTGGTTCTATCAAAAGACGCCGATCGGGCGCCCGGCGTTGGTCAGGCTGTTCGCCTCGGTGCTCAAGCGAGAGGAAGGCAAGTACTTCCTTGTCACCCCTGTGGAGAAGGTCGGTTTAATCGTCGAAGACGCACCATTCCTCGCCGTCGAGCTAAAGGTTGAACAAAATGCTCGCGGTCCGGTTCTCAATTTCCGCACCAACGTCGACGACTGGGTCGCCGCCGGGCTCGAGCACGCGCTGCGCTTCGAGACGCAAGCCGCGACCGGCGGCCTCAAGCCCTATCTGCACGTGCGCCGCGATCTCTGGGCGAAAGTGACGCGGGCGCTGTTCTATGACTTGGTGGAGCAAGGCGAAGAACGCGACATCGCCGGCAAGAAGATGTTCGGCGTCGCCTCTGCGGCTGAATTCTTCGTCATGGCGGAAGCAAGCGCCGTGCGGGAGTTTGCCTGATGCACGGTGGCGCAACGCTCATTGACGCCAAGGATTTTTTCGCCCGCGCCAGCGAACGGCTCACGCTTGAGCCGCCGGCCGGCCTTGACGATCCCAATGTCCTGCCCAAGCGCGGCGACCACGACGCCGATCCGGTGATGGAAAAGATCGCGGCGGTGCGTCCGATCAGACCCGCGGCGGTGCTGGTGCCGATCGTCGGCCATTCCGAACCGACGGTGCTGCTGACGCAACGCGCGCAGCACCTGCCCAATCATGCCGGACAGATTTCGTTTCCCGGCGGCAAGATCGAAAAGAGCGACGACAGCCCGCTGGAGGCCGCGCTGCGCGAGACGCATGAGGAGATCGGCCTCGATCGCAAGTCGATCGAGCCGTTCGGCTATCTCGACCTCTACATGACAACGCTGGGCTATCGCATCGTGCCGACGGTTGCGCGTGTAACGCCGGGCTTCAAGCTCACGCTCGGCGCCGCCGAGGTGGACGATACCTTCGAGGTGCCGCTCGCATTTCTCATGGACCAGGCCAACGTGCAGCGGCATTCGCGCGACTGGCAGGGCATCACGCGGCACTATTACGCGATCACCTTCGGCCAGCGCTATATCTGGGGCGTCACTGCCGGCATCCTTCGCAACCTTTACGACCGCATCTACCGATGATCCGCCCGGCTTTCATCGAGATCATCCTGTTCATAACGCCGTTCGCGCTCTACGCGATATTCCTGTTTGCCACCCGGTCCGGCGTGCTCAGTACCCAATCATGGCCGGTGCGCCACGTCATGAGCCTCGCCATCGCGGCTTTCGCCTTGGTCGCAGCCAGCTTTATCTTCTTTGCGCATTTTTCCGGTGCACCGCCGGGCTCGACCTACGTGCCCGCGCACATGGAGAACGGAAAATTCGTCCCGGGGACGACCAAGTGACCGCCGGTGCAATCGCGCAGAGCCTGAAAGGCGCCGCTTGGCTTGAGCAGGGCCCGCTGCCGCGGCTGCTCGGCGTGCTCGACTGCGACGGCGAAGAGGCGCGCGCGGTCGGCGGGGCGGTGCGCAATGCCCTGCTCGGCCTCGCCGTCGGCGAAATAGACGTTGCGACCACAGCCGTGCCTGAGGAGGTGGTGCGCCGCCTCGCCGCGGCCGGGTTCAAGGCGGTGCCGACGGGAATCGAGCACGGCACCGTCACCGCCGTCGTCGACAAGCAACCGTTCGAAGTGACGACCTTGCGCCGCGACGTCGAAACCTACGGGCGCCACGCCAAGGTGGCGTTCGGCCGCGACTGGAAGGCCGATGCCGAACGCCGCGATTTCACGATCAACGCGCTCTCCGCCTCGCGCGACGGTACGGTTTACGACTATGTCGGCGGCCTCGCCGATCTTGGCCAGCGCCGCGTGCGCTTCATCGGCGACGCGGGGCAACGTATTGCGGAAGATTACCTGCGCATCCTGCGCTTCTTCCGTTTCCATGCCGCCTACGGCACCAGCGATCATCCCGACCGCGCGGGGCTCGCCGCCTGCATCGCCGGCCGCGACGGCCTCGACCAGCTTTCGCGCGAACGCGTGCGCATGGAAATGATGAAGCTCGTGGTCGCCCCGCATGCGGTGCCAACCCTGATATCGATGACCGATGCCGGCTTGCTGCTGCGCGCGCTCGGCGGTGTGAGCTATCTCGCGTCGTTCGAGAACATGGCCAAGGTCGAGGCCGAAATCGGTCTCGCACCCGATCCCGTGCAGCGGCTCGGCGCGCTCGCTGTGATGGTGGCGGAAGACGCCGAGCGGCTATGGCAGCGGCTGCGGCTCACTAACGCCGAACACGAACGCCTGGCCTCGATGGCGGAAGGCTGGCGGCGCATCTCGCCGGCCTTCGGCGAGCAGGCGGTTCGCGCGCTGCTCTATCGGCTCGGTCCGCAGGCCTTCACCGACCACGCATTGCTGGGCTGGGCGCGCTCGCCGGCGAGCGCGCACGACGCCGATTGGCGCGCGCTGGCGACACTACCGGCGCGGTGGACGGCCCCCGTGTTTCCGTTGAAGGCTGCGGATTTCATCGAGCGCGGCGTCGAAAAGGGCCCCGCGCTCGGTGAAGCCCTGCGCGCGGCGGAAGCGGCGTGGGTTGCGGCGGGGTTTCCCGCCGAACAGGCGGCGCTCGGCAAGATCGCCGATACGGCGATCTGCGGCTTGCCTCGATGAGGGTGCCTGGCGCGACGCTAACGGTTAGTGCGGCCAGAAGTGGAAATTGACGCCGATCTTCACGACGCTGTAGCGGCCGCGGATCGTCTGTTGGAAGACCCCGCCGACACCGCCGCTGAAGGTGAGGGACTTCTTGGGAAATTCAAAGGCGCTATACTCGAGGAACAGCGACCAATTGGGCATGCAGCCGTATTCGACGCCGGCGCCCCAGTTCCAGCCCCAACGCCCCGAGGAATTGGCGCCGTTCAGCGGCAGGCCAATGCCGGTGAAGTCGTCGTATTTGACGCTTTCCCAAGCACCGCCGCCCTTCGCATAGAGCAACACGTTATCCCACGCGTAGCCGATGCGTCCGGTAATGGTGCCGAAGGCATCTACCTTGGTGTGAATATCGGATGCCTGCGGGTCAACGTGACTTCCCTTGAGATCCGCTCCGCTACCCGTCGCTTCGACGCCAAGGACCCATTGCCCGGTCTGCCAGTTGTAGCCGATCTGTCCGCCGCCGAAGCCTCCGGTGATGGTATGGGACCCGAGAGCCTGGGCACCAGACAGCGGATCGTCGATCCAGCGGCTTGATCCCCAAGCGTAGCCACCATGCGCGCCAATGTAGGAAAAACCCGCCTAGGGCCACCTGACGAGAGGCGGCAGCGACGACAGGATCGAGCCGACATTGCCGCCGGTGCGCAGGCCGAAAATGGTGCCGCGGTCGTAAAGCAGGTTGAATTCGACGTAACGGCCGCGACGCACCAACTGCTCCTCGCGCTCGGCTGCCGACCACGGGTTCACGAAGTTCTTTCGCACCAATTCAGGATAAACCTTGCGCAGCGCGCGGCCGACGCTTTGCGTGAAGGCGAAGGTCTCGTCCCAGTCGGCTTCCAGATAATCGTAGAAAATTCCGCCGACGCCGCGCGGTTCGTTGCGGTGCTTGAGGTAAAAATATTCGTCGCACCATTTTTTGTATTTCTCATATGGCGCGACCTTGGCGTGCGCATCGCAGGCGGTTTTCATCGCGGCATGGAAAGCGATGCTGTCGGGGTCATCTTGCGTGCGGCGCTTGTCGAGGAGGGGCGTCAGATCGGCGCCGCCGCCGAACCACGCTTTGCCGGTGACGACGAAACGCGTGTTCATGTGCACCGCAGGCACCTGTGGATTGTGCGGATGCGCGATCAGCGAAATCCCGGAGGCCCAGAAGCGCGGATCGCTGTCCGCGCCGGGAATGTCCTTGCGGAATTCGGGCGCGAATTCGCCATGCACGGTCGAGCAATGCACGCCGACCTTCTCGAACACGCGGCCGCGCATGATCGACATCACGCCGCCGCCAACCGGGTCGGCTTTCGCTGACCCGGCACTCAAATTGCCGATCTCGGGTAAACCCGAGATCGGTTGCCCGCCGGAATGGTCGGTACGCTGCCAGGGCGTGCGCTCGAAGCGTCCCGCCGTCTGGTCGGCAAGCGGTGCGCCGGCGGGCAGCGCGTTTTCGATCGCCTCAAAATCGGCACAGATATCGTCGCGCAGCGCCTCGAACCAGGCGCGCGCCCGCGTTTTCCGCCCTTCCAATTGCCCTGCGTCCATCGCTGGCATTTATAGCCTTTGCCGCCTGTCGGCGCAGCGCCAGCAGGTGGGCCGGTTTTGCTTCATTGGCCGCCGAATTTACCGGTCTGCCGCAGCGCCTCGCCGGCGACCAGGGCGACCGCCATCGCCACGTTGAGGGAACGCAATCCCTGGCGCATCGGGATGCGCAGGCGGTGGTCCGCCGTGGCGTGGACCGCCTCGGGGACGCCCGAGCTTTCGCGGCCGAACAGCAGGGCTTCGTCGTCGCGATAGCCGTGGTCGAGGTAGGAGCGGTCAGCCCTGGTGGTCATCAGCGCCAGCGAAAGCCGGTTTCCGCGCCGCCAGCCCTCGAATTCACTCCAGGACCCATGGCGCACGACGGTCACTTCGTCGAGGTAATCCATACCGGCACGGCGGAAGGCCCGGTCGGTGACCGGAAACCCGGCCGGCTCGATGATATGCGCCTCAAGCCCAAGGCAGGCGCACAGCCGCAGGATGGTGCCGGTGTTCTGGGGAATGTCCGGCTCATAAAGGACGATTCGCATGGGGCGAAGGGGCTCTTTCGTCGGATTGTGGCCTTGGCGCCACGCGACGCCGGTTTAGACGAATGATTTCGTGTAACCCTGTGTTGCGGCGGCGATACCGGGCTTGCACTCGCATCGCAAGGGTGCCAATAGAAACTTACCGCAGCGCCGTCCTGCCTTTCCCAGGGCTGCCGCAGACGGTTCGCCCCGCCACCGAGGCAATTCGCCCTCGGCTCGAGCCGGGGGCGGATGACTAAGCCAGCCGGGGGAGAGGAATTAGGACGTGACGACCGTGTCTTCCGCGGAGCATAGCCGCCGCGATTTTCTCTACATAGCAACCGGTGCAGTGGGCGCCGTCGGTGCCGCGGCTGCGCTGGTGCCGCTGGTCGCGCAGATGAATCCCGACGCCTCGACGATTGCCGCGGGCGCGCCGGTCGATATCGACCTTGCGCCGATTGCCGACGGGCAGATCGTCAAGGTGTTCTGGCGCTCGAAGCCGATCTACATCTTCCACCGCGCCAAGCACGATATCGAGCTGGCGCAGAACGTGGACTGGCACACGCTGCCGGATCCCGAACCTGACTCAGAGCGCGTGAAGCCGGGCCACGAACAATGGCTCGTGGTCATCGGCATCTGCACCCATCTCGGCTGCATCCCGATCGCGCACGAGGGCAGCTACGACGGCTGGTTCTGTCCGTGCCACGGTTCGCAATACGACAGCGCCGGCCGCATCAGGCAGGGCCCAGCTCCGAAAAACCTGTACCTGCCTCCCTACAAATTCGTTTCCGACACCAAGATTCAGATCGGCTGAGCGAAAAGTCGAAATCCAGGGTTCGAGCATGCACGGACAATCGACCTACCAGCCGCAGAACAAGGTTCTGCAATGGTTCGAGAAGCGGCTGCCGATCGGCGGCCTGGTTCATTCCTCGTTCGTGGCCTATCCGACGCCGCGCAACCTGAACTACTGGTGGACCTTCGGCGGCATCCTGTCCTTCATGCTCGGCGTGCAAATCGTGACCGGCATCGTGCTGGCGATGCATTATACGCCGCACGTCGACATGGCCTTTAATTCGGTCGAAGCGATCATGCGCGACGTCAACTACGGCTGGCTGTTGCGCTACCTGCACGCCAACGGCGCCGCGATGTTCTTCTTTGCCGTTTACGTCCACATGTTCCGCGGCATCTATTACGGCTCCTACAAGGAGCCGCGCGAGGTGCTCTGGATTCTCGGCGTCATCATCTACCTGCTGATGATGGCGACTGGCTTCATGGGCTACGTGCTGGTCTGGGGGCAGATGAGCTTCTGGGCGGCGACCGTGATCACCAACCTATTCTCCGCCATTCCCGGAGTCGGCGAAACCATCGTCACATGGCTGTGGGGCGGCTATGCGGTCGGCAACCCGACGCTCAACCGCTTTTATTCGCTGCACTACCTGTTGCCGTTCGTCATCGCCGGCGTCGTGGTGCTGCACGTCTGGGCGTTGCATGTCGCCGGGCAGAACAATCCGACCGGCATCGAGCCGAAGTCGGACAAGGATACGGTGCCGTTCACGCCCTATGCCACGGTCAAGGACGCCTTCTTCATCGGCTGCTTCTGCATCCTTTTCGCTTGGTTCGTGTTCTACATTCCCAATTACCTCGGACACCCGGACAACTACATTCCGGCCAACCCGGCGGTAACGCCGGCCGAGATCGTGCCCGAATGGTACTACCTGCCGTTCTACGCCATCCTGCGTTCGATCCCGAACAAGTTGCTTGGCGTCATCGCGCTGTTCTCGTCGATCCTCATCCTCGCCTTCCTGCCCTGGCTTGACACCTCGAAGGTGCGCTCGGCGCGCTACCGGCCGCTGTTCAAGCAGTTCTTCTGGCTGTGGGTGATCGCCGCTGTGGGGTTGGGCTATCTCGGATCCAAGCCGCCCGAGGGCGTCTATGTGATCCTGTCGCGCATCTTCACCGTCTACTACTTCGCATTCTTCCTCGTCGTGCTGCCGCTGCTCGGCATATTCGAGAAGACCAAGCCGTTGCCGAATTCGATTTCGGAATCGGTGCTCGCCAAGGCGAAGGCGTGAGGACGGCCATGAACGCGCGCCATACGCTTTTCGCCTTTGCCGCTGCCGGCCTCGTCGCTGCGGCTGCCAATCCCGCCGCGGCGCAGGTCGAACAGGTTACGCCGCCCCGCCTGAACTGGTCGTTTCATGGGCCATTCGGAAAATACGACGAGGCGCAGCTGCAACGCGGCTTCAAGATCTACCGCGAGGTCTGTTCGAGCTGTCACTCGCTGAACCTGTTGGCGATCGGCAGCCTTGCCGATGCGGGCGGCCCCGGATTTACCGAACCGCAGGTGACGCAGATCGCCTCCGAATACAAAATCGCCGACCTCGACGACAAGGGCCAGCCGCTGGAGCGCGCCGGTCGTCCCGCCGACCACTTCCCGGCGCCGTTCCCCAACGCCCTTGCAGCCGCAGCCGCCAACGGCGTTGCGCCGCCCGATATGTCGACGCTGGCCAAGGCGCGCGGTTATGCGCGCGGCTTTCCCTTGTTCATCTTCGACGCCTTCACGCAGTATCAGGAGCAGGGGCCCGACTACATCGCCGCGCTGCTGAAGGGTTACAAGGATCCGCCGAAGGACTTCAATCTGCCGCAGGGCGGCCACTACAACGAATATTTCCCTGGCCACAACATCGCCATGCCGCCGCCGCTGACCGACGGGCAGGTGACCTACGATGACGGCTCGCCGCAGACCTTGGTGCAATACTCCCAGGACGTCGCGGCGTTCCTGATGTGGGCGGCGGAGCCCAAGCTCGTGCAGCGCAAGCGCATCGGCTTCCAGGTCATCATCTTCCTCGTCGTGCTGTCGGGGCTGCTCTACTTCACCAAGAAGAAGGTGTGGTCCTCCGTGCATTGAGCCGCGGAAAATCTCTTGACGCTGGGGCCCGGTTTCGGGCCCTTTCGTTTTCCGGCGGAAATTCTGAAGGGCCATGACCAAGGCAATTCTCGGCATTATCGGCGGCAGCGGCATCTACGAGTTGCCCGGCCTGGAGAATATGCGCGAGGAGCGCATCAAAAGCCCATGGGGCGAGCCATCGGGTGCCTTACGCATCGGCGGGATTGCAGGGCTGCCGGTGGTGTTCCTCCCGCGCCACGATAAGGGCCACCGCCTCTCGCCCTCGGACATCAATTACCGCGCCAATATCGACGTGTTGAAGCGCGCCGGCGTCACTGATTTGGTGTCGCTGTCGGCTTGCGGCTCGTTCAAGGAGGAACTGCCGCCCGGCACCTTCGTGTTGGTCGACCAGTTCGTCGACCGCACCTACCGGCGGGAAAGCTCGTTTTTCGGCAAGGGCCTCGTCGCCCACGTGTCGATGGCACATCCCGTTTCACCGCGCCTGCGCGCCCGCGTTGCCGACGCGGCGCTCAAGGAAGGCATCAAGTCGCACCTTGGCGGAACCTATGTGTGCATGGAAGGTCCGCAGTTCTCCACCTACGCGGAAAGCACGACCTACAAGGCGCTCGGCTATTCGGTGATCGGCATGACCAACATGCCGGAGGCGAAACTCGCGCGCGAGGCGGAGATTTGCTACGCGACCATCGCCATGGTGACCGACTTCGACTGCTGGCATCCGGGTCACGACGCGGTGACCGTGCAGCAGATCGTCGGCGTGCTGCGCGACAATGCGACGCGCGCCCAAGGCCTGGTGGCGCGGCTCGCCCGCGACTTCCCGCGCGAGCACGAACCCTGTCCCATTGGCTCGGACCGCGCGCTCGACACCGCGCTGATCACCGCGCCCGAGGCGCGCGATCCCGCACTCATCAAGAAACTCGACGCGGTGGCGGGCAGGGTGCTGCGCGGCTGATACGGCAAGCGTTCCGGGTTATGTCGGCAGCCGGACTTGGCCAAACTATTCCGACCGGACGTTTGGGAAAAACGCGGGGAAGAGGATGCACAGCGTCGATACAGAGCAACAACCGCGGGAAGAATGGCGCGCCGGCGTGCTCACACGCATGATGGCGTCGGCGGCCAACGGGGCGACGCAACTCTGCCTGTTCGAGCAATGGTGCGAGCCCGGGCACGGCGCGCCCAGCCATCTTCACGCTGTCGAAGAGGTGCTGCACGTGCTCGCGGGCGAGGCCGACGTCTAGATCGACGACGCGCACGCGACGCTGCGCAGCGGCCAACTGCTGATCGTGCCCGCCGGGCGCAAGCATGGATTCTCCAACAGCGGCGCCACCACGCTGCACATCCGTTCGACACTGGCCGCGCCTGTGTTCGAAGCAGCCTATGACGACAAGCGCGAGACGCCACGGCGCTGGCTTCCGGGCGGCGGACAATAGCGGGCGATGCTTCTATTTCTGGCCGATGCCGGCGGCCTTGATGATCTTGCCGTTGTCGGCGAGTTCCTTGACGACGTAGGCGTCGAGCTCGGTCGGTGCAATCGGCAGCGGATTGACCACGAACTTTTTCATGCGCTCCTGCATCTCCGGCGTGGCCATGACTTTCGCTGCCGCGTCGTGGAATTTGTCGATGATCTCGCGCGGGGTCTTTGCCGGCATGAACACGGCAAACCAGGACGAGCTTTCGGCGTTTTTGAGACCGGCCTCAGCGGGGGTCGGCACATCGGGCAGTTCCGGCGCGCGCTTCGCCGTCGACACCAGAAGCGCCGTCACGCGGCCGTCGCGGACCATCGGCAGCGCCGTCGAGATCGGGCAGAAGTAATAATCGACGCGTCCGCCCATGATATCGGCCAGCGCCTCGGCGCCGCCTTTGTACGGAATATGCGTCGCCTGAATGTCGGCGGCGACGCGGAAGCGCTCGGCGGCGATGTGCGTCGCGGTACCGAGACCGGCCGAACCATAGTTGATCGTGCCCGGCTTGGCCTTGGCCGCAGCGATGAAGTCCTTGATCGTTTTCCAGCCGCGCGACGGAGGCACGATCATGACGGTGGCGCTGTCTCCGATCATGAACACGCCGGAAAGATCCTTGGTTACATCGAAGGGGAAGTTCGGCACGATCCACGGAGCGATGGTCTGCGCGGAGGAATTGGCGAGGATGGTGTAGCCATCCGGCGCCGCGCGCACCACTTCGCCGATGCCGAGGGTGCCGCCGGCGCCGCCGCGGTTCTCGACCACGATCTGCTGGCCGAGCTCCTTGCTGAGGCCGTCGAACAGCGCGCGCGGCACGATGTCTGTCGCGCTGCCGGCTCCGAACGGAATGAACGCCCTGATCGGCTTCGTCGGCCAGCTTTGGGCCGCCGCAGCGGAGCAGAACACGAGCAGGGCGGCGACGATGGTGCGGCAAATGCGATTCATACGAACTCCCCGTTGCAGACGGCAATGCGATTGCGGCGTTCCGGCAATATCGCCTATGGTCTTGCGGCAAGACGTGTTGCAGCAAAAAGTGTGCCGCGATTTCCTTCCGAAGTAAAACCCAAATGGCCGATGACGAATCCGACCTGCGCGACGCTATCCGTTCGATTCCGGATTACCCCAAGCCCGGTGTCATTTTCCGCGACATCACGACGCTGCTCGGCAATGCGCGCGCCTTCCGCCGCGCCGTCGATCAACTGGTTCAGCCCTGGGCCGGGATGAAAATCGACAAGGTCGCCGGCATCGAAGCGCGCGGCTTCATCCTCGGCGGCGCGGTGGCGCACCAGATTTCGGCCGGGTTCGTGCCGATCCGCAAGAAGGGCAAGCTGCCCTCGAAGCGGGTCAGCGTTGCCTACGCGCTGGAATACGGCGAGGACCAGATCGAGATGCACGCCGACGCGCTGGTCGCCGGCGAGCGCGTGGTGCTGGTCGATGACCTGATCGCGACCGGCGGCACCGCCGAAGCCGCGGTGAAGCTGCTGCGCCAGCTCAATGCCGAAGTGCTGGCCGCTTGCTTCGTCATCGATCTGCCCGGCCTCGGCGGCGCCGAGCGGCTGCGCAAACTCGGCGTGCCGGTGCAGACGCTGATCTCATTCGCCGGGCACTAGGATTTCCGCGCGTCAGCGTGCTGGGCGATCCAGCCGAAAGACAAGGCTTTCCTTCACCGTCGGCCATTCGGACGCGATGATGCTGTAGACCACCGTGTCGCGCATCGCGCCGTTGAAACCGATCTGGTGATTGCGGAGGATACCGTCCAGTTTGGCGCCCAGCCGTTCGATGCCCTGCCGGCTTTGGCGGTTGAAAAAATGGGTGCGAAACTCGACGGCAATGCAGTTCAGGCGCTCGAAGGCGTGGGTGAGAAGCAGCAGCTTGCACTCGGTATTGAGCGCGGTGCGCTGCACACGTTGCGCATACCAGGTCGATCCGATTTCGACGCGGCGGTTGGACGCATCGATGTTCATGTAGGTCGTCATGCCGGCGATGACGCCGGCCGCGTCGAAAACGGTGAACGGCAGCATCGATCCGGCTGACTGAAGGCCCAGCCTGCGGTCGATTTCCTTTTTCATATCTTCAGGTCGGGGGATGGACGTGTACCAGAGCCGCCAAAGCTCGCCGTCCTTGACGGCCTCGCTCAGGCCCGCGCGGTGGTCCTGCGAAAGCGGTTCAAGGCGGACGTGTTCGCCTTTGAGAGAGACAGGTTCAGGCCAGGGCATCCGTTTTTCCTTCCGCCAGCGTTCTAGCGCGGTTTGGGGCCCCAGGGGCCTTCATCTGTCGGGTTGGGCGCAGGTTCGGGTCCCCACGGGCCTTGCTGCGCGTCGGGCTGTGGCGCCGGTTCGCCCCGGGGGCCGCCTTCCGGTGGCGCGTCGCCGGCGGGCGTTTCCTCCCGCGGCGGTTCAATGGCCAGGGATCCGGGGTCGTGGCCGCCGGCGAACTTGATCAGCGCGGCGATGCGATCGTCGACCGACGGATGCGTGTCGAAGATATTGGCAAATTCCTCGCGCGGATTGTCGATACACATTTCCATCACCGCCGAGGTCGCTCGGGTGATCTCGCCGCGGCCTTCGATCTTGCGCAGCGCCGAAATCATGGCGTCGGGGTTCTTGGTGAGTTCAACGGAGCCTGCATCGGCTAGGTATTCGCGCTGCCGCGACAGCGCCATCTGGATGACGATAGAGAGGATCCAGGCAACCGCAATCAGCACAAGCGCGATGATGATGACAAGCCCGGCGCCGCCCTTGCGGTCGCCATCATCGCCGCCGCGCCGCCGGAAGCCGCCGCCATAGAAACTCGCCTGGAAAAACAAGCGAAAGATGAGTTCGCCGAAAAACGAGATGACCCCGGCAATCACCACCGCGACCACCATCATCTGCACATCGCCGTTGCGGATGTGGGTCAACTCGTGCCCGAGCACGGCTTCCAGTTCCGCATCGTCGAGCGCGTTCATCAGCCCGCGCAGCACTGTGATCGAATATTGTTTTTCGCTGAGCCCAGTCGAATAGGCGTTGAGCGCGTCATCTTCCGCGACGCGCAGCGTCGGCATGGTGATGCCGCGCGAAATGCACAGAGTTTCGAGGATATTCCAGAGCCGCGGCTCCTGCGCCCGCGTGACCGGCGCAGCGCCTGTCACCGCATCGATCATCGACTGATGGAAGAAATAGGCGATGACGATCCAGACGATGGCGCCCACGGTGGCAAAGGGCAGCGCCTTGATGAAGTCGAACTCGGCGGCGCGCAGAAGGTAATCGACCGGCGCGTTGACGGTGAGCGCCTCAGCGAGCAGCGCGCCGGCGAACACCATCACGTAAACCAGCACGAACAGCCCGAACAGCAGCGCGATGGAGCGGCGCTTGTTCGACTGGATGTATGAGTAAAGACCGTAGGCGGCCATGCGGTCGCGTCCATGCCTCGCAACGTCAAAGCCGGGCTGTCCCGGCCATCCACGTCTTCAAACGAAGGGCGCGGATGCCCGGCACGAGGCCGGGTATGACAGCAGCTAAAACTTCACGCTCGGCGCCTGTTCGAGTTGGCTGCGATCGGCCCCGACATCGAAGAAGTCGCGCTGGGTGAAACCGAACGAAGCGGCAAACAGCGCCGCCGGAAATCGCTGGATGCCGGTGTTGTATTCCCGAACCGCGTTGTTGAAGAAGCGGCGCGAGGCGGCAAGCTTGTTTTCGATGTCGGAAAGGTCCGACTGCAACTGCTGGAAATTCGCGTTGGCCTTCAGGTTCGGATAATTCTCCGACAATGCGAACAACTGGCGCAGCGCACCGGTCAGCATATTTTCAGCCGCGACCTTTTGCTCGACGCCCGGTGCCGCGATTGCGGCGTTGCGCGCATTGACCACCGCTTGCAGCGTTCCGGCCTCATGCGCGGCATAGCCTTTGACCGTTTCCACCAGATTGGGGATAAGGTCGTGGCGCTGCTTGAGCTGAACGTCGATGTCGGCAAATGCCTGGTTGGTCCTCTGCCGCATGGCGATAAGGCCGTTGTAGACACTGATCGCCCACAGAACGACGACGACGATGACGCCGAGAATGATCCAGCCGGTGGTGGACATCGGTACGGCTCCTGGAAAACGTTGAACCCGAATAACCCTAGCCTAGATGGGAACCGCCCGGCCAAGAGCAACCGGGTAGCGAGGCGTAAGTACCTGACAGGCAAAAAAAGACCTTGGGCGTTAAGCCCAAGGTCTTTAGCCAGACGGCTATTCGGGGGGTAAGGGGGGAGCCGCCCGACTGAACACGGACAAACAACGCTGCTCCCCCAACTTGGTTCCGGGGTCCGTTCCGTTCACGCAAAAGTTTTCCACCGGGGAGCCGGCGGCCTCACGGGCGTCACGATCTCCGGGTTCCATGGGTGGCTCTGGGGAGAGGTAGTATCGGAGGGCTTTTTATGAGCTCGGTGATGATCAGGTGCCCCAATACCGGCCGCGCGGTGTCGACTGCCATTGAGACCGAGCCGGCTGTTTTCAGCAAATTGCCCAAGGTTTCCAGCCGGATGATTTGCCCCGCCTGTGGCGAGGAGCACGACTGGTCGATAGGCTCTGCGTGGCTTTCCGGGGAGCCGAACCGACTGACTTTGGTTCCCAAGCTCAGGATCGAAGCGGCCTAGGACGCCTCGCGGAACCGCACCGCGGCTTCCAGATCCACCGAAACGAGCTGTGAAACACCCCGTTCAGCCATGGTGACGCCGAACAGGCGGTTCATCCGCGCCATTGTGATCGGGTTGTGGGTGATGATGACAAAGCGGGTGTCGGTCGACTTCGTCATCTCGTCGAGCAAGTCGCAGAATCGCTCGACGTTGTGATCGTCGAGCGGCGCGTCCACCTCGTCGAGCACGCAGATCGGCGCCGGGTTGGTGAGGAATACGGCAAAGATTAGCGCCAGCGCGGTCAGCGCCTGTTCGCCGCCCGATAGCAGCGACAGGGTTGCGGGCTTCTTGCCCGGAGGCTTGGCCAGGATCTCGAGCCCGGCTTCCAGCGGATCGTCGCTTTCGACCAGTTGCAGTTCCGCCGTGCCGCCGCCGAACAGCTCCGTGAACAGGTGCTGGAAGTGTTT
This sequence comes from uncultured Alphaproteobacteria bacterium, assembly GCA_963738915.1. Lineage (GTDB taxonomy): Bacteria > Pseudomonadota > Alphaproteobacteria > Rhizobiales > Xanthobacteraceae > Pseudolabrys. The sequence continues at coordinate 63,441 of CAVTYO010000014.1, read as the reverse complement.
ATTCACCTGCTCGAAGGACGACAAAAGCCGCTCGCGCGCCTCGCGATTGAGGCTCTGGATGCCGAGGCGTAGTTTCTGGATCGCCGCAACCAGGTCGTCGCGTTCGGTGGTCAAAGACGTGTGCTGGGTTTCGATCGCGCGCAGTTCTTCATCGGCGCGCAAATTGACCGCGCCGAGCCGCTCGCGCTCGCGCCGCAGCCGTTCGAGCGTTGCTTCGATGTCGGTGACCTCCGGTATTTCGGCGCCCGCCTTGATGCCGGCAAGCTCGGCAAGACCTGCGGGCTCGATCTCCAGCATGTCGTGTATTTCGCGGCCGATGTCGCCGAGCCTTCGCTTGGCGCCTTCGAAGCGCTCTTCGGCGCGGCCGAGCGCTTCGCGGGCGGCGCTTGCCGCTTCGAGCGCGGCGCGGGCATCGCGGTCGGCCGCTGCCAGCGCGTTCTCCGCCTCTTGCAGGCGATCGGCGCAGGCGCGGCGGGCGGCTTCCGCCGTCTGGACCTCGCCGATCAGCGCACGGCGCTTCGCGGCAAAGACTTGCGGCGCATTTTCCAGTTCGGTGCGGTCGCGCCTGGCTTCGCTGATGCGCTGATCGAGCGTCGCAATCTGGCTCGAAGCTCCGCTCCGCCGTTCGCTCCAGCCGGCTTTGTCGGCGGCGAGCGACGACAGCCGGCGGTCGGCCATTTCTGCTTCGCGCACGATCGCCTGCTGCTCGGCCTGCATTTCGGCAAGGGTCGCGCGCTTGCCGGCGATATCGTCGCGCACGTCGGCGAGCCTTGCTTCGAGATCGGCGGCGGGGGCGAGCTTGCCAAACGCGCGCGCCGCTTCGGCTTTGCTATTTGCCGCCTCGTCGCGGCTGGCGGTGAGGCGGCTGCGCGCCTCGGCCAGCGCCGAAAGCCGTGCCGCCTGACGATTGAGGTCGCGTTCACGCGTGCGCGTTTCGGTTTCCGACGTGCTCGCGGCATTGAAGATCGATTGCGCCGCTTCCACTGCGCCCCGGCGCGCCTCAAGCTCGGCGCGGACGGCAGCAAGTTCGCCGTCGATTTCGGCAAAGCGGCTGCGCTGCGCCAGCCGCCGCGCCGCCCCGGTCGGGGCGTGGGCCGCGGCGACAAAGCCGTCCCAGCGCCACAGGTCGCCGTCGCGCGACACCAGACGTTGGCCGGCCTTGAGCAACGGCGCCAGACGTGCGCCGGTTTCGCGGTCGACCAGGCCTATTTGCGCGAGCCGCCGCGCCAGTTGCGCCGGAGCCCCGACGTGGGCCGCGAGCGGCTCGGCGCCTTCGGGCAGGGCGGGGTCGTCCCCGGCAGCGCTGATCGTGCTCCAGTGCATCGGCGAGGAGGCGTCGACCGGGGCGTCGAGATCGTCGCCCAGCGCTGCGCCCAGTGCCTTTTCGAAGCCTTTCGCGACCGAAACATGATCGATCACCGGCGGCCACAGATTGCGTGTTTCCAGCGCCAGCATCTTGGCCAACGTCTTGGCCTCAGTTTCCAGCCGCTGCACGCGCTTTTCCGCTTCGCTCAACTCGGCCTGCGCCGCTTCCAGCGCGGCGCGGGCGTTATTGCGTGCGGCTTCTGCGGCGATCGCCGCGGCTTCTGCTTCGGTGAGCGCTGATTGGGCGCCTTCCACGGCGGCGGCGAGTGGCGTGCTGTCGGAATTCCGCAGCGTCGCCAGCTCGGCCTCGATGGCGTCGATTTCGCCGTTGAGGCGCGCGATACGCTCGCCATGCTCGCGTGCGGCGCTCTCGAACTGGTGGCGTTGCGCGGTGAGCGCCGCGAGCGCGGTGGTCTGGTCCGAAAAAACCTTTTCCGCCGCGGCGAGCGAGGCCGCCGCTTCGGCGACGCGGGCATCGGCGCCGCTGCGCCGTCCGGCGCTTTCGCGCGCTTCGGCGCGGATTGTCTCTTCTTCGGCGCCGAGCTTGGCGAGGGCGGCTTCGGCGTCAGCGGCAAGACGCTTCTCGCGCTCGATGTCGGCGGCGAACTGGACGAGGCGCACGTCGAGCTCCGCGATGCGGTCCTTGGCGCGCGTCTCTTCGCGGTCGAGACCCTGCTGGGCGACATTGAGCCTGTGCAAGGCGGCGCCGGCGCGGGCTTCGGCCTCGCGCAATTCCGGCATCGATGCGGCGGCGAGCGCCTGGCGCTTGGAGGCCTCGGCCTCCGCGGCGGTGCGGTCGGCAACCTCGCGTACGCCCAGATCCTTGGCGCGTTCAGCCTCGGTCACCTCGGCGTTGGCGGCGCTCCAGCGCAGGTGGAATAGCATCGCCTCGGTCTTGCGCACCTGCGCCGAGACCGTGCGGTAACGGATCGCCTGTTTGGCCTGCTTCTTGAGCCCGTCGATTTGCGCCGCGAGCTGCCCGATCACGTCTTCGAGCCGCAGCAAGTTGGTTTCCGCGCCCTTGAGCCGCAGTTCCGCCTCATGGCGGCGGGCGTGCAGACCGGCGACACCTGCGGCCTCTTCCAGCACGCGGCGGCGCTGTTCGGGCTTGGCCTGGATGATTTCGCCGATGCGGCCCTGATGCACCAGCGCCGGCGAACGGGCGCCGGTCGAAGCATCGGCAAATACGATTTGCACGTCGCGGGCGCGCACCTCGCGCCCATTGATACGGTAATTGGAACCGGCCTCGCGCTCGATGCGACGGGCGATTTCTAGGGTCTCCTGGTCATTGAACTGCGACGGCGCCGAGCGCGAGGAATTGTCGATGGAAATCGACACCTCGGCGTTGTTGCGCGCGGGCCGCGTGTTGGAGCCGGAGAAAATCACCTCGTCCATCGAGGACGCGCGCATCGACTTGTGCGAGGATTCACCCATCACCCAGCGCAAGGCTTCGACAAGGTTCGACTTGCCGCAGCCGTTCGGCCCGACGACGCCGGTCAAACCCGGCTCGATCAAAAAATCGGTCGGCTCGACGAAAGACTTAAAGCCGAGCAGGCGTAGACGCGTGAGCTTCATGTGTTCAGGACTTTGATTCGATTAGGCACCGCAATAGCAGATTCGGGCGTGTTGGAGCCGGATGCCGTTGCTTCATGGTCGGGCGGAGAATGAACACCTGCCGCCGCCGGGGCAACAGAAAGGCGGCCTGCTCGGCCGGTTTCCCCGGCTTTTTCGGGGTAAATCCGCGCTTTGCAGGGCGCCGGAGCTGGATAAAAAGCCCTATGCCTTCTTGAGATAGGGGTCGATGACCTTGGCCATGTCCTCTATCGAAAGCGCCCCGGTGACCTTGGTTCCGTTGACAAAGAAGGTCGGCGTCGACTCAACCTTGAAATCCTTGACCGCCCGCGACCGCACTTTCTCGATCCCATCGAGAATCGGCTGATTGGCCAGACACGCATTGAAACTCTGTTCGGTGAATCCCGCCTGCTTGGCAATTGCCAGCATCGGCGGGAGCGGCTTTTCGACCGCCCACGTCCGCTGCTGTTTGAACATGGTGTCGATCATGGCGAAGTACCGGCTCGAGTTGTCCTTGCCGGCGCAGCGCGCGAGCATGAAAGCGGCGGCGGCGAGATTGTCGAGCGGGAATTCGCGGAAGATGTAACGCACCTTGCCGGTGTCGATGTATTGCTTCTTGAGTTCCGGGAATGTCGTTTCCTGGAAATGCGCGCAATGCGGGCAGGTCATTGAGGCGTATTCGATCACGGTGACCGGAGCGTCGGCCTTGCCCATCACCATGTCGGGCAAAGCTTCCGGCTTCATCAGGTCGGCCGGGTCGACATTGTCTTCGGCCCAGGCGGCGCCAAACCGGGACAGAGCCGTGGAGCCGAGCAGCGCGAGCGAAAGCGCCAAAATAGCGCTGCCCTTGTTAAATTCGCGTCTGGTGATGTGCAATTTGAAGCTCCGAGGGCTGGCCCTGTTACCGGCTTGGTTGCAGGCTTGGCTAGCTAGAAACCGTGATTGTGGCAATGGCGGGCCATCTTGCCAAGCCGTTGGCCGGTCTCACTTTCGTTTGATCGCCGCGCCCAGGCGGCCAAGCGCCTGGCGCAAATCCTCATCCTGGATCGGAAGGGTTACGGCGATGCCGTTGGCAATCTCCGGATCGGGCGGCGCGGGCACTGCGGGCTTGCCTCGCCGGCGCAAGGGCGCCTGGCGCAGCGCGATGCGCCCGATCGCCTGCCAGCCGAAAAAGCGGTTGACCCGTTCGAGAATGACCGCCGACATGTGTTGAATCTCGAGTGCCGCTGGTCCTTCGACGCGCAGCACCAAAGTTGCCGGCTCCGCCGTCTCCTCGTCGGCACGGCGCGGCCAGGTGATCTTCATCGGCTCGCTGTGTGCGGCGATTTCAGGTCCGGCAATCTCGGACCAGCGCGCGAGGATTTCCGACGAGGCGAAGCCCTGCGATTTGAGCGTGTCGGACAAGGTTGCGCCGAGGAAATCGGAAAGCGGCCGGGGAAAACTGCGCGAAGGCTTGTTCATCGTGGATTGATCTCATGCCATCGTCGGCATTGCATGAGCCTAGCAGTCCGATCGCCCCGACGGAAGAAAGCCGCGCCCGACCCCACCGCTTTACTCGCCTGGTACGACCGCCACGCGAGAGTGCTCCCGTGGCGGACCCGGCGCGGGGAGCGCGCCGATCCGTACCGGGTCTGGCTGTCGGAAATCATGTTGCAACAGACGACGGTGAAGGCGGTGGTGCCCTATTACGCGCGTTTCCTCGCGCGCTGGCCAACCGTCGAAGCCCTTGCCGCGGCAGGTCTCGACGATGTGCTGCGGACCTGGGCGGGGCTTGGCTATTACGCGCGCGCGCGCAACCTGCACGCCTGCGCGCGGACGGTTGCTGCAAGACACCGCGGCCTGTTCCCGACCAGCATCGCGGCTCTGCGCGCGCTGCCCGGCGTCGGCGACTACACCGCAGCGGCGATTGCCGCGATTGCTTTCGACGCGCCCACGGTGCCGGTGGACGGCAATGTTGAGCGGGTGGTGACGCGGCTCTTTGCCGTCGAGGAGGCGCTCCCGGCGGCAAAGCCCGCGATCAAGGATCTCGCCGCCTCGCTGCTGCCGCCGAGCCGCTCCGGCGACTTTGCGCAGGCACTGATGGACCTCGGCGCCTCGTTGTGTTCGCCGAAACGGCCGGCCTGCGTGTTCTGTCCATGGACCGAAGCCTGCGCCGCCAATGCGCGTGGCGATCAGGAGACCTTTCCGCGCAAGGCTCCCAAGCGCGAAGGAAAGCTGCGCCGGGGCGCGGCCTTTGTGGTACTGCGCGCCGACGGCCGCATGCTTTTGCGCAGCCGTCCGGAAAAAGGCCTCCTGGGCGGCATGACCGACGTGCCGGGCTCCGAATGGTCGCATGATTTTGCCGCGGCGCGCGCCCTTGAGGCGGCGCCGCGCTTTCGCTCGAAGCCGAAATGGCGAAAACTCCCGGGCATGGTCAAGCACGTATTCACGCACTTTCCGCTTGAACTGACGGTTTTTGTCGCCAAGGTGCCACGCGCGGCAAAGGCGCCGAAAGGCGCGCGGTGGGCGCCGCTGCGCGGGTTGCAGGAAGAGGCCTTGCCCAATCTCATGCGCAAGGTCATTGCTCATGCCCTGGAGGGGATCCATGTCCACTGAGCAATGGACGCCGAACTTGCGCTATCCCGACCCTTACGTGACGGCGCTCGATCCGCGTTTCAACAAATACAAGCTGCCGCTGGCAAGCGTCGAGCAGCTATGGACCGGATCGCGCTGGGGCGAAGGGCCGGTGTGGTTCGGCGATACGCGCTGCCTGATCTGGAGCGATATTCCCAACAATCGCATGCTGCGCTGGGACGAGGCGACCGGCAATGTCGGTGTCTTCCGCCAGCCTTCCAACAACGGCAACGGCAATACCCGCGACCGCCAGGGCCGGCTGGTGACCTGCGAACACCTGAGCCGCCGCGTCACCCGCACCGAGTATGACGGCAGCATCACCGTGATCTGCGACCGCTTCGAGGGCAAGCGGCTCAATTCGCCGAACGACATCGTGGTGAAATCGGACGGCTCGATCTGGTTCACCGATCCGCGCTTCGGCATCCTCAGCAACTACGAGGGTGAGATCGCCGAATCCGAACTGCCGATGAATGTCTACCGGGTCGACGGCAGAAGCGGCGCGGTGACCATCGCCGCCGATGGCATCAACGCGCCGAACGGGCTCGCCTTCTCGCCGGACGAGAAGAAGCTCTACATCGTTGAATTGCGGAGCGAGCCGCGGAAAATCCTCGTCTATGACGTGATCGGCGACGGCAGCAAAGTTGCCAACGGAAAAGTCCTCATCGACGCCGGCCCGCACGGCACGCCGGACGGCTTCCGCTGCGATATCGACGGCAATCTTTGGTGCGGCTGGGGAATGACACCCGAACTCGACGGCGTGCGCATCTTCAGCCCGCAGGGCGAGCCGATCGGCCACATCGCGCTGCCGGAGCGCTGCGCCAATCTTTGTTTCGGCGGTGCCAAGCGCAACCGCCTGTTCATGGCGGCTGCGCATTCGCTTTATTCGCTTTACGTCAACACGCAAGGTGCGTCGGGCGGCTAGCCAAAGGCCGGGGCGCCCGCCGTCGCAACCAGAAGCGCATTTTCCGCGCGCTCAATCTCGTCGGGCCGCGGTTTTTTTCGCGCCAGTGCCTTCTTGTTGATTTTGCGCTTGGCGATGCCGTTGAGTTTCTTGTCGGTCGCCTTTTCCTCCTTGAGGTTGGCGCCGAGCAAGCGAGCGACATCGCCGCGACCAAGCAACTTGGCCCATGCGACCAAGGTGCCGTAACGCGTGATCTCGTAATGTTCGACCGCCTGCGCCGCAGCGATCAGCGCGGCATTGAGCACGACCTTGTCATCGACCTCGCCAGCGATCTCATTCGCCTCTTCAAGGATGCCGTCGATGGCCGGGCATTTGGTGCCCTTCGGCTTCTGCTTGAGCTTCTTGAAGGCCTGATCGAGGCGCTTGATCTGCCCCTTGGTCTGCTTGAGATGGGTGCGGAAGCCCTTCTTGAGCTCGGCGTCGGACGCCTTTTCGATCATGTCCGGCAATGCCTTCTCGATCTGGTGCTCGGCGTAATAGATGTCCTGCAGCGTATGCATGAAAAGATCGTCGAAGACGTGAATGTCGGATGTGAACCAGCCCATGGATTTTTCTCCCTGATGGGTTGATAAATGGTCTGGAGCGAAACGAGTTCCCGTCCGGCCAAAAGAAAGCTAGGACGTTCCCGGGTTGTCTTTGGAGGAGCAAAAAAATGAGCGTTGAGCGTCACGAAGCCGGCCCACGCATGAGCAAGGTGGTGATACACGGCAACACCGTCTATCTCGCTGGCATTGTCGCCGATAATCCGAAGGGCAAGAATACAACCGAGCAGACCAAGAACATCCTCGCCCAGATCGACGGCTTTCTGGCCAAGGCCGGTACCGACAAGTCGAAGCTGCTCTCGGCCAATATCTGGATCACCGACATGGCCAACTTCGCCGACATGAACGCGGTGTGGGACGGCTGGGTCGCGCCCGGCAATACGCCGGCGCGGGCGACCGTCGAGGCCAAGCTTGCCTCGCCCGACTATAAGGTCGAGATCATGGTCGTCGCGGCCAAATGACCGCCCCGCTGCCGGGCATCCTTGCAATCTTCAACGACTGCCGCGCCGGCCACGAGGCGGAGTTCGAGGCCTGGTTCCAGGGCGAGCATCTCGTCGAGCGGCTCGGCGTTCCGGGCTTCCTTTACGGCCGGCGCCACAAGGCGCTGTCGGGCTCGTCCGGCTATTTCAATTTTTATCTGGTCGAGCAGCCGGACGTGCTGACGTCGAAACCCTATCTTGAACGACTCGATAATCCGACGCCGATGACGCGCAAAACCATGTCGGAGATTTTCGTAAACATGAATCGCACGGTGTGCCGCCGCACAGTCCGGCGTGGGCATTTTCGCGGCGCCTATGCGGTGACCGCAAGGTTTGGCGAGGCGCCGGATCAGAAGACGCTGACCGGATTTCTTGAAACGCAGGTGAAGGAACCCTCGATCGCCGGTGGCGAGATCTGGATTGCCCTCGACCCGAAGGGAATGCCGGTGTCGATGGAGGAAAAACTTCGCGGCGGTGACAAGAAAATCGGCGGCGCGCTCATGATCGACACGCTTTACCAAGCCGACGCCGAGAAACTCGGGGAGCGCCTGGCGGGCGAATTCGGCAAGGCCGACGTCGGGGTGTTCCGCGTGCTCTGCCAGGTCGGCCGCGGAGATTTGTGATGGACGCGCTGCTGCCGCTGGCGGAAAAAATCGCCGCGCGCCTGATCGCGCGCAAGGAAACGATCGCCATTGCCGAGTCATCGACCGGCGGCCTTATCGCCGCGGCTTTGCTCAGCGTTCCCGGCGCTTCGGCCTACTTTCTCGGCGGCGCGGTCATTTATACCAAGGCCTCGCGTGCGGCGCTGCTGGGCATCGTCGACGCCGACATGAAGGGCCTGCGCCCGGCGACCCAGGCCTACGCCTCGCTCTGCGCGCGGCGCGCGCGCGAACTTCTGGGTGCGACTTGGGGTCTTGGCGAGACCGGCGCCACCGGGCCGAGCGGCAATCGTTACGGCGATCCGGCCGGTCATAGCTGCATGGCGGTGGTGGGGCCGCTTGAACGCGCTGTCACGCTGCAGACCGGCAGTGCCGAGCGGGAGGCGAACATGGATGCGTTCACCAGGCGCGCGCTCGAACTGCTTATCGAGGTGATACCGGAAAGCTGACGGCTATTCCGCCGCTTCCGCCATCTCCGCGCGCACGATGGCGCGGAACTTGTCGATCAAGGTAAGGCCCTTCGGCGTCTCGACGTGCCAGAAGGTCCAGCCGTTGCAGGCCTCGAGCCCTTGCGCCAGCGCGCCGATGCGGTGGATCGAGCCGACGTGCTCACCCAGTGACACCGCGCCGTCGGCGCGCACCAGCGCTTTGTGCCGTTTCTTGGCGTCGACCAGCCGGGCGCCGGGATTGACCAGCCCGCGCTCGATCAGCGCCGTAAACGGCACCCGCGGCGCCTCGCGCGCGGTCATGAACGGCGCCAGCGTCGGCGCTTCCAGCAATTTGGTCGCGGCGATGCGCTTTTCCGCCGCTTGCGCATAGGCCTTGTCGCGCTCGCAGCCGATGAAACGGCGGCCGAGGCGTTTGGCGACCGCGCCGGTGGTGCCGGTGCCGCAGAATGGATCGAGCACCAGGTCGTCGAGCCGCGAACTCGACAGGATGACGCGCGCGAGCAGCGCTTCCGGTTTCTGCGTCGGATGCAGCTTCTTGCCGTCGCGGCCCTTGAGCCGCTCTTCGCCGGTGCACAAGGCTATCGACCAGTCGGAACGCACCTGGATGTCTTCGTTGCCGGCCTTGAGCGTTTCATAATTGAACGTGTAGCCCTTGGCGCCGGCGTCGCGAGACGCCCAGATCATGGTCTCGTGCGCATTGGTGAAACGGCGGCCGCGGAAATTCGGCATCGGGTTGAGCTTGCGCCAGACCACGTCGTTGAGAATCCAGAAGCCGAGATCCTGCATGATCGCGCCGACGCGGAATATGTTGTGGTAAGAGCCGATCACCCAGATGGTAGCGGCGGGCTTCATGACGCGCCTGCAGGCGGTGAGCCAGGCTTTGGTGAACTCGTCGTAGGCGGCGAAATTGGCGAACTTGTCCCAGTCCTCGGTCACCGCATCGACGTGGGAATCGTCAGGGCGCTTGAGGTCGTTCGCCAGCTGCAGGTTGTAGGGCGGGTCGGCAAAAATCAGGTCGACGCTGCCGGCCGGCAGTTTCGACATCGCGTCGACGCAATCGCCGACGAGAATGCGCGATGAGGGACGACCTGAAACTACACGGGGCGCCCTTTCGGGCGCCCCGCGACGCGACACAACCATGACTCAGAACTCTGACTCAGGCGACGCGGTCGGCGACGCGGGACCTACAACCGACTGGCGGGACTATGGGTGGCCAAGGTAAAAATCGGGTTAGCGCAAAGCCCGTGCCGCTAGGCAAAAAATGCCTAAGAGTGCACACGAGTCAGGCGCTTAGGATTTCACCTGCGAGGCCGATTGGACAGCGCGCGCCTTCCTCGGCCATGATCGGGATCGACGAATTGGAGCGTTTAAATGCGTTGGGATGATTTTCGCCGTAGCGATAATGTCGAAGACGATCGCGACAGCGAGGGCGGGGGCGGGTCAGGCGGCGGCTTCGGTATCCCGATCGGGCGGGGTGGTCTCGGCATCGGCACGGTCCTGGTGCTCGGCGTCATCGGCTGGGCGCTGGGCATCGATCCCAGCGTCCTCATCGGCGGCGCCGAGATTCTGAGTGGCGGCGGCTCGCAAATGCAGCGGCCGCAATCCCAGCCGGCGCCGCGCGCCGGAACGCCGAACGATGGCACCGGCCAGTTCGTCGCCGCGGTGCTCGGCAATACCGAGGACGTGTGGACGGAGATTTTCCGCGCCAGCGGGCAGCAGTACCGCCCGGCTGCGTTGCGGCTTTATCGCGGGGGCGAGCAGGGCGGTTGCGGTTTCGCGCAAGCGGCGATGGGCCCGTTCTACTGCCCCACCGACAAGCGCATTTATCTCGACACTTCGTTTTTTGCCGAGATTCAGCAGCGCTTCCACGGCTGCAGCGGCAGGGCCTGCGAGTTTGCCGAGGCTTACGTGATCGCGCATGAAGTCGGCCATCACGTGCAGGACCTGCTCGGCATTTTGCCGAAGGCGCAATCGGCGCAGCGCGCCGCCGGCAGCAAGGCGGAGGCCAACCGTATCCAGGTGCGCATCGAGTTGCAGGCGGATTGTCTTGCCGGCGTCTGGGCCAATCAATCCGACCAACGCTGGAAGTCGATCGAACCCGGTGATGTCGAGGCGGCGCTGCAAACCGCGTCCGCGATCGGCGACGACCGGCTGCAAAAGCAGTCGCAGGGTTATGTTGTGCCGGATGCATTCACCCACGGCTCCTCGGCACAGCGGCAGCGCTGGTTCACCAAGGGCCTCAAGGAGGGCAAGGTGTCGTCCTGCGATACGTTCAGCGCGGACCAGATTTAGGACCATGAAGATCCCCGGAATCGACAGGAGCCGGCCGTTCGTGCCGCTGAAGATCGCGGTGCTCACAGTGTCGGACACGCGCGCAAACGCCGATGACAAATCCGGCGCCACGCTTGCCGAACGTATCCGTGCCGCCAGTCATGTCCTCGCCGAGCGCGCGATCGTCAGGGACGACGTCAAGGCGATCCGGCAGCGCCTCAAGGAGTGGATCGACGACAAGTTTATCGACGTCATTGTCACGACAGGCGGTACCGGGTTCACCGGCCGCGATGTCACGCCTGAGGCCGCGGAACCGCTGTTCGAAAAGCGCATGGAAGGCTTTGCCACCATGTTTCTGCTGGTCAGCGAAAAGAAGATCGGCACCTCGGCGATCCAGACCCGCGCCACCGCCGGCGTCGCCAACGCCACCTTCATTTTCTGCCTGCCCGGCTCGCCCGGTGCCTGCAAGGACGCCTGGGACGAGATCCTGGTGCACCAGCTCGATTACCGCTACCGGCCGTGCAATTTCGTCGAGCTTTTGCCGCGGCTCGACGAGCATTTGCGTCGCCCCAAAGCGAAGGGCGCTACGGCCTAGCCGCGAAAGCCGGCCGCGATAAGTCTCATCGGCCGGCGATCGCTAAAGCTCAAGATCCCAATGCTCGCTGACCACTGGCTTGCCCCAGCTCTTGTGCTTTTCGCTGCGCATCAGTTTGAAACCGGCCTCGGCATAGATGTGCCGCGCCGCGCCGAGATTGCGGTGCGTCCATAGCGTGACTTTTTTATAGCCGGCGCCGCGGGCAAAGCGCACGCATTCGTCTGTGAGCCTTGCGCCGAGGCCCAGGCCGCGCGCTTTGGGGTCGACCAGCAGCAGGCGGATGCGGGCGACGTCGTCTGAATCCTTCGCCAGCATGATCGAGCCGACGTTTTCGCCGTTGAGTTCGGCGATCCATGAACGCTCTTTCTTGGCGTCGAACTTGTTGACGAAGTCGGCGACGATCTGCGCGCACAGTCCCTCGAAAGGATCGGTCCAGCCATATTCCTGGCGGTAAAGCTGGGCGTGACGGGTGACGATCCAGCCATAATCGCCGGGCTTGGGCCCGCGCAAAATTGGCTTGCCGGCGGGCGCTGCGTGACCATTGAGCAGGGACTGGATCGAATTCATCGCTGAAACAAGTTGCGACTGCCCGCCGTTCTTGAGCCTGCCGAGCATGCTGCCCGCCTGCTGCCGCGAGCGCTTTTCCAGCGGCGCAAAGACGCGACGCCCGCGCGGCGTCAAGGCGAGATAGCTCTGCCGCGCGTCCTTGTCGGATACCTTGCGCTCGACCAGCCCGCGCTTCTCGAAATTGCGCAGCAGCCGGCTGAGGTAGCCGGCGTCGAGGTCGAGGCCGCGCGCGATATCACTCGCCGTCAGTCGCTCGCCGTGGGCGATCTCGTAGAGGACACGGCCTTCGCCGAGCGAGAACGGCGTGTCGAGAAAGTCCTTGCGCAGCACGCCGATCTGCCGCGTGTAGAAGCGGTTGAAGCGGCGCACGGCGGCAACGATGGGGGCGGACGGCATGGCCGGCAAAGTCGCGCAATTAGTTGACTAAGTCAAGTATCTCAAATCAGCGGGCAAAGCCCGCCGTGGCGGGCAGCATGGCGATGCGCCGGCGCCCGAGACGACGCAGCAAAGTAGTATCGGCATTGTCGTCCGCACGGTGCCCGCCGATCTCTTCGTAAAGCGCTCGCGCGATCAGCAGGCCCTGATCCGGCTTCGGCCCGCCGCCGAGCGTGGCGCCCAGCATCGCCAGTAGTTCGGCAAGCCCCGGGCGCAGCAGGTCGGCAAAGCCGGGCGGACGGAACACGGCGGCTCGTGCGCTGCCCTCGAGCATGTCGGCGCGTTCGATGAAACGCTCGACGATGCCAACCCAACCAGGCTCGAGCACGGCCCCCGCGCGCAGAAACATCAGCCAGGCACCGCGCGTCGAAGCCGCCGCCGCTTTCAGCCGCACCCCGAGCGGATCGCCGGAGGCCATGAAGCGGCAGCCAGCGACTTCGGCAACCTGCGCGGTGGCGTCGGCAGAGCCGGCGTCGGCCACCACCACCTCGCCGAGCAGCCCGGCGGTCGCGCCAGGCACCAGCGCCGCCAGCGTCGGCACTAGCGAGCGCTCCGATTCGTGCGTGGCGACGACAACGCTGATCATGGAACCTCGGGGAGTCGAGCGGGTTGCACCATATCATGTAGCGGCCGCGTTTTTGGCCACGAGATAGCGCCCAAGCCGCTCGAATTGTGGGCCTTTTCGATTGTTCTTGTTATGTTCACTTTGACTGACTAGGTTACGTCCATGGCTAGGTTTACCAACACAGCCGTCAAGCGTCCGCTGGCGTCGGGGCTGCCCTCCGCGCCGGCGGACAAGTTTGGCCCGGAGACGACCGGGTTGCTGGGCGTTGCCGTCGAGTTCGAGCGGCGGCGCGGACGAGGCGCGCAGACCAACGCCTCGGGGCGCTACGAGCCACTGGCCCGCATTGCCTTCGATGACGGCTGGCGGACCCTCGACGAGTTGCCGGCGTTCAAGACGCAGGTGACGGTGGACGCTACGCGCAAGATCATCACCCGCAATGAGTTCCCCGACATCGGCTTTGACCGTTCGATCAATCCCTATCGCGGCTGCGAGCACGGCTGCGTCTATTGTTTTGCGCGGCCGACCCACGCCTACCTCGGCCTGTCGCCCGGCCTCGATTTTGAATCCAAGCTCTTCGTCAAGCCCGAAGCAGCCGATCTCCTGGAAAAGGAATTGGCGGCGCCGAATTACGAGCCGCGTGTCATCGCCATCGGCACCAATACCGACCCGTATCAGCCGATCGAGCGCAAGTACCAGGTGATGCGCCGCATTCTCGAAGTGCTCGACCGCGCCGGTCACCCGGTCGGCATCGTCACCAAGTCGGCGCTGGTGCTGCGCGACCTCGACATCCTCGCGCGCATGGCGACACGCAATCTCGCCAAGGTGGCGCTGTCGGTGACCACGCTCGACGCCGAACTCGCGCGCAGGATGGAGCCACGCGCGGCAACGCCGATGCGGCGGCTCGAAGCCTTGCGTCGGCTGAGCCAGGCCGGTGTGCCCACCACAGTGATGGTGGCGCCGGTCATTCCGGCGATCAACGACGCGGAGATCGAGCGCATCCTTGAAGCGGCGCAGGCCGCCGGCGTCAAGGAAGCGGGCTATGTGTTGCTGCGGCTGCCGCTGGAAGTGCGCGATCTGTTCCGCGAATGGCTCAAGGCGAATTATCCCGACCGCGAAAATCACGTTTTCAAGCTGGTCCGCGAGATGCGCGGCGGCAAGGACTACGATTCAAAGTGGTTCGAGCGGCAAAAGGGCAGAGGCCCCTATGCCTGGATGATCGGCCGGCGTTTTGAACTTGCTTGCGAGAAACTCGGCTTCAACGTCTCGCGCACGCAGCTCTCCACATCGCATTTTCGCCACCCCAAGCCTGGCTCGGCGCAACTCAGCTTGTTCTGAGGCGTTTGGCGCTAGGCCTTTCCCTCGAACTTGAATGAGATCTTCACCTTGGCGCGATAGGCTTCGACCTTTCCGTTCTTGAGCTGCATGTCCATTTCCACGACCTCGGCAACACGAAGATCGCGCAAGGATTTCCCGGCTCGGTCGACCGCGGCTTTTGCCGCCTTCTCCCAAGATTCCGTGCTGGTACCGACGAGCTCAATGACTTTGTAAACGGATTCAGCCATGTCGTCCTCCTGGCAATGTCTCGTTGTTGGGGCATTTCGCCAGCGCCTTGTCTGGCGGCCTAGCTCGATCTTGCGAGTGGAAGAGGTCGGGGGCTGCAAGTCAAGCACGAGAGAGCCATCGGGCGCTTCTCCCAAACCATCCACATCCAGGGGTACCCTCGATTGACTTGTGCGCGCCGCAGCGCACAGATCGCCAACCATGAGTCGAGCCTCTGCCGCCCGGCGTCTGCCGCTGAATGAGCCCGTTCTGCGCCCGAGCTTCCGCCGCGAGCGGCGCGCGCTCAACAACGGGATATGGCCGGTGGCCGGTTGCGACGAGGCGGGCAGGGGACCGCTCGCCGGGCCGGTTGTTGCCGCCGCGGTGGTGCTCGACCCCCAGCGCATCCCGCGCGGCCTTAACGACTCGAAGAAGCTGGACGCCGCCGAGCGCGAGAGGCTTTACGAGAAAATCTGCGCCACCGCGCAGGTCGCGGTCGCCTTCGGCTCGATCGCGCGTATCGATCGCGACAATATCCTGCGTGCCTCGCTATGGGCGCTGGCGCGGGCGGTAAAGGCGTTGCCCGTGGCGCCGAGGCTGGTGTACGTCGACGGCAATAATCGTATCGACGTCGGCTGCGACTGTACGGCGGTCGTTTCCGGCGACGCGCTGGTTACTTCGATTGCCGCCGCCTCCGTCGTCGCCAAGGTCACCCGCGATCGGCTCATGGGACGGCTTGGGCTAGCGCACCCCGGCTACGGTTTCGAGCGGCACATGGGGTACAGCGTGCCCGAGCATTTCGAGGCGCTCGCGCGCCTCGGGCCGACAGTCCATCACCGCCGCTCCTTTGCGCCGGTTGCGGCAAAACTCGCCGATCTCATCGGAGCCGCCGACGCGGCCATCGACGATCTGTTGCCTCTTTAGTTCAGCTTCACTATTGCTGCCCGGCGCGCATGATCCTGAAAAGCAGCTGACTGTTTTCGGATAGGATCATACGCAAAGAATTATGTTTCCCGCCCATTCCACTCCGCCGGGCCAATGCATTACGTCTCGCTGATCATCGAATTCCTGCGCGGGCGGCCGAAATTTGTATTTTGGGGCGTGGCGCTCTCGCAAGCCGCGTTGTGGACCGCGCTGCCGTCGCTGTTCTACAGCGCGCCGCCCGGCGACGTGCCCATCCTGCTGGCCGTCGGCCACGAATTTCAGCTCGGCAGTTATCTCGGGCCGCCTCTCGCGTTCTGGCTCGGTGAGATCGCGTTTCGTATTGCCGGCGGTCTTGGCGTCTATCTCCTGGCGCAAGCCTGTATCGTCGTCACCTATTGGGCGATGTTCACGCTCGGGCGCGCAATTGTCGGCACGCGCCACGCTGTGCTCGCGGTGCTGCTGATGGTCGGTATTGCGGCTTTCAACGTGCCGAGCCCCGATTTCGGCCCGGCAATTCTTGCAGCACCGCTCTGGGCGCTGGCGCTTCTGCACCTCTGGCGGGCGGTGGGCGAGAACGACCGCGGCGCCTGGTTTCTGCTCGCGGTCGATCTCGGACTGCTGCTGCTCGCGAACTACATCGGTCTCCTTCTTTTTGCGCTGATGGTTCCCTTCGTTCTGGCGTCGGCGCGCGGCCGCGCCGCGCTTGCGCATCCGGAACCGTGGATCGCGCTGGTGCTGTTTGCTCTGGTGATTTTCCCGCATTTTGCCTGGCTCTGGTATCGCTACGATCTCGTCGTTGGGTATCTGGCCGAAGGCCGCGCTTTCGAGAGCGCGCTTGCGCCCGGGCTTTTGCTCGCGGCGGCTTTGCTGGCGACCCACCTCGGGATGTTTCTGCTGGCCGGCCTCGCCAGTGGCTGGCCGCGGCAGCGGCGAGCAGTGGCGCCTGAAATCGATCGCAATCCGGTCGCGGGGTTTGCCCGGTGGTTCGTCTATTTTTTCGCGCTTACGCCCGCGGTTCTTGCCGTCGCGGTTGCCATCGCCCTGGGCCGCGTCGCGCCGATGCAGCGGCTGGCGCCGCTTGTCGTGCTGTCGGGCCTTGCGCTCATCGTCTTTGCCGGCGACCGCGTGCTGCTATATCGCGAGCGGTTGGTATCGTCGGCGTGGTTTGCACTTCTTGTGGCGCCGCCGGTCCTCATGGTGATTGGCATGGTGCTGCTGCCGTGGACATTGGCCACCGACCTGAAGATGGACCAGCCGGCAAACGCTGCGGGCTTCTTCTTTGCCGATAATTTCCAGCGCCGCATCGGCCGGCCGCTCGATTATGTCAGCGGCGACGAGCGCTTCGCGGCATTGGTCGCGCTCGGCAGCCCAAGCCGTGCGCATGTCTATTTCAACTGGGCGCCGGAACGCAGTCCCTGGGCCACCGCCGCCGATATGCAAAAGCAGGGTGGCCTACTGGTGTGGCCGGCGGCGGACAATGCCGGCACTCCGCCGGCGGAATTGAAAGCGCAATTCCCCGCGCTGGTGCCGGAGGTGCCGCGCTCGTTTGCACGGCCGGTGCAAGGTCTGTTGCCGCTTATCCGCCTCGGCTGGGCGGTGCTGCGGCCGCAAGCCGCAGCGCGCTAGTGATAGCTCTCGCCTTCGCGCACCTTGCCGCGGAATAGCCAATAGATGAACGCGGTGTAGCCGAGGATAATCGGCAGCAGCAACAGCGTGCCGAGCAACATGAAGATCTGGCTCGCGGGCGCGGCCGCGGTTTCCCAAACCGTCAGCGAAGGCGGCACCAGATAAGGGAAGTTGGAAATCACCAGCCCGAGGTAACCGAGCAGGAACAGCGCGATTGCGGCGAGGAACGGCGGCGCCTCGCGGCCATTTTCGAGCCAGCGCCAGAGCAGGAAAGCGGTGAGCGCGGTCACCACCGGCACCGGCCAGAGGAAATAGAAATTCGGCAGCGAGAACCAGCGTGCCGCAATGCGCGCTTCGCCCAGCGGCGTCCACAGGCTCACCGCCGCCATGAAGGCCAGCACGATCAAGAGGGTGATTTTTGCCTGCGCCCTGGCGCGCGCTGCCGCAGCGCCTTCCGTCTTCATGGCGAGGAAGGTCGCCCCCAGCAGCGCGTAGCCTGCGACCAGCGCCAGCCCGCATAAAAGGGCGAACGGCTTTGCCCAATCGAGAGCGCCGCCGGCATAGGCGCCGTCGGCAACGGGAACACCGTGGATCAAGCCGCCGAGAATGACACCTTGAGAGAAAGCTGCGAGCGTCGAGCCGACGGCGAAGGCAAGGCTCCAGCCGCTTTTGCTGTGCGAGACCGTGCGGAACTCAAAGGCGACGCCGCGGAAAACGAGCGAGAGCAGCATCACGATCACCGGCAGATAGAAAGCCGGCATGATCACCGCATAGGCTTTCGGAAACGCGACGAACAATCCCGCGCCGCCGAGCACAAGCCAGGTTTCGTTGCCGTCCCAGAACGGCGCGATCGCGCGCATCATCTGGTCGCGTTCCCTTTCGTTGCCGGCGTAAGGGAACAAGATGCCGATGCCGAGGTCGAAACCGTCGAGGATCACATACATGGCGACGGCGGTACCGATGAGCCCGGCCCAGATCACCGGCAGATACCATTCCATGGCGTCACCTCTCGACTGGGGCTTCGCCGGCTTGCGCCAGCGGCCTGTTGGTGAAGCCCGTGGCCTCTTTGGCCATCGGACTGTCCGGACCGCCGTTGATCAGGCGGTTGATGTAATAGATGCCGAACCAGAACACGATGCCGTAGGTGACGACGAACAGGGCCAGCGTCCCGGCGATGCTCGCGCCCGGTACCGGAGAGGTGGCGTCAGCGGTGCGCAGGATGCCGTGGACGATCCAGGGCTGCCGCCCGGTCTCGGTCACCACCCAGCCGGAAATCACCGCGACAAATCCGATCCACCAGCATTGCGACATGATGGCGAGATACCAGCGTGCCGAAAACAGCGCACCGCGCCACCAGAGGAACGCGCCGGTGAACGCCGCGGCGATCATGAACATGCCGATACCGACCATGATGCGGAAAGCAAAGAACACCGGGACAACCGGCGGCCGGTCGGCGGGCGGCACGCTTTTCAAACCCGGATACAGTCCGTTCCAGGAATGCGTCAGGATGAGCGACGAGCCGTGCGGAATGGAAATAGAAAACCGGTCGGTCTCCGCCTTTTTGTCCGGCCAGGCGAAAAGCTCGAGGTCACCGGGGTCCGAACTGTCCCAATGCCCCTCCATCGCCGCGATCTTGATTGGTTGGTGCTTGAGCGTGTTGAGGCCGTGCTGGTCGCCGATGAAAAGCTGCAAGGGCGCAAGGATGACGGTGAGGCCGATGGCCATGCGCAACATGGTGCGCGCTTCCTGCTGGTATTTTCCGGCGACCAAATAACGCGCGCCGACCGCCAGTACCACGAAGGCGGTGGTGAGGTAGGCGGCGTTGAGCATGTGCGCGAAACGATAGGGGAAGCTGGGGTTGAAAACGATGCCGAGCCAGTCGGTCGGATAGGCGATGCCGGCGTGCAGTTCGTAGCCCGCCGGCGTCTGCATCCAGCTGTTTGCCGCCAGGATCCAGAATGCCGATATCGCGGTACCGGTAGCGACCACCGCCGCCGACAGCACGTATAGCCACGGCGGGACCTTGTTGAAGCCGAACAACAGGACACCGAGGAACGTCGCCTCGAGGAAGAACGCGCCAAGCACCTCGTAGCCGAGCAGCGGTCCGAGCACGTTTCCGGTCACGACCGAGAAGCGGCTCCAGTTGGTGCCGAACTGATAGGAAAGCACGATCCCCGAGACCACGCCCATGGCGAAGGACACAGCGAAGATCTTGGTCCAGAACCGCATCAGCACGTGAAAATGCTCACGGCCGGTGCGCAGCCACATCACGCCGAGCGTGGCGATATAGGCGGACAACCCGATGGTGAAGCTCGGGAAAATGATGTGGAATATGATGGTGAAGGCAAATTGCAGACGGGCAAGAATGACAGGATCGAAATCCATGAGCGGTCTCCTTGCGGAGCAAGGCAGTTCCGGATCATAGCGCGAATAAGAACGACAAGGCGAGCCGTCACTCGTCAGTTGTTCCCGTTTAGCGCGAGCCCGGCAACGGCTCTCCCGGCTTACTTTTGATTTTCGCCAAGCGCCTTCTTGATGCTGAGGAAATCGCACCAGGCAAAACGCTTCTGCAACGGGCTGCGCAGCAGGAACGCCGGATGAAAAGTCGGCATGGCGCGGATTTCGCGCTTTCCCGTGTCGAAATTGAACCAGCGCCCGCGCGTTTTGGTAATGCCCTCCTTGATTCCGAGCAGCGTTTGCGCCGAAGGCCCGCCGAGGCAAACGAGAATATCGGGGTCGACGAGTTCGATCTGCCGCGTGACAAAAGGCAGGCATATCGC
Organism: uncultured Alphaproteobacteria bacterium; assembly: GCA_963738915.1. GTDB lineage: Bacteria > Pseudomonadota > Alphaproteobacteria > Rhizobiales > Xanthobacteraceae > Pseudolabrys. The sequence continues at coordinate 43,499 of CAVTYO010000014.1, read as the reverse complement.
CGACTCCTGCGGCGTCGGCGTGCGGTTGCCGGGCGGCCGCCACGGCACGATGTTGGCGATATAGACCGAGGTGCGGTCGAGGCCGATGGCCGCGAGCATGCGGTCGAGCAATTTGCCTGAGCGGCCGACGAAGGGCAGGCCCTCGATGTCTTCGTCGCGGCCCGGCGCTTCGCCGACGAACATCACTTTGGCGTTTGGGTTGCCGTCGGCGAAGACGAGTTGCGTTGCGGTTGCCTTCAGCGCACAGCCATCGAATTTGTCGAGCATGTCGCGCAGTTCTTCGAGCGTGCCGGCGCGTTTTGCCGCCGCGCGCGCTTCCGTCGCGGCGATGTCGGGCGAGGGCGGCGCAAGCGGGGAAACTCGGCCTTTGATTTCGGCATCGCGCGGCATCGAGGCCGGCCGCGACGCCACCGCCGATGGACGTTCCGGCGCGGCAAAGCGGTCGACCGGTTGCTCGCCAAGCAGCGCGTCGACGCCGGCTTCCAGATAGAAGTCGAGCAATTCACGGGCGGGTTTGCCGGGCGCGGCGGTCATCGACAAAAGCAAACACCCGACGCGTACGCAGGGCAAGCGCGGCGGCGAATTATTCCGCCGCCTGCGCCGGCAAGCTCACCACGTCGCCGCGCGGTGGATAGTTCTTTTCCAGAACGAAGTCGATCGCGCTCAGAAGGTCGGCGAGATGCGGCCGCGCGAACGGCATGGTCTGCACGCTGGAGCAATAGAGCGTGCGATCCGGCTTCACGAGGAACAGCCCCGGCTCGTTGAACAGGCTGGTTTCCTCGACGCCTGCGGAGGTCATGCCGCGGCCGGCAGAAATAAAGAGCCCGAAATCGCGTGCAACATGCAGGTCGAGGTCGTATCCGACGCGCAGATTTGGCAGTGCCCATTCGGTTTTGGTCTTTTCCGCGCGCTTGGCGTCGTCAGCCGAGATCGCCACCACCGAGACGCCGCGTTTTTCAAATTCGGGAAGCTTCGCCTCAAGGTCGGTGAGCTGCTTTCGGCACTGCGGGCAATGCAGTCCGCGATAGAAAACAAGCAGCACGAAACTCTTCGTGGTTTCCGTCGCCAGATCGAACTTGCCGCCGCCGGCGAGTGAAACCGAGAGCTTCGGCGCCGGCTGGCGCGGGATCAGCGGGGTGATTTCCGACATTGCTCTCGCTCCATTTATTTTCGGATGGCACCGCGCTCATATATGCGAGCAGGCGACGCTGTCGCCTCACGATCGGGTGAACGCGCAGCAACTACTCGTGTCCGATACCACCGAGCAGATGGCTGCCGAGAAATTGCCTGGTGATCTCGAAGGAATCGAGCGCCGCTTCGGCGGCGAATTCAAGGTGGTGACCGAAATAGATTCGCGACGGCGCGCGCGCGTCGAAAGCATGCACCGCGCCGGGGTAGATTTTCAACAGCGGCTTGTGGACCGACACATCGGCGTAGTGCGGAAGCCATTTCATGCAGCGCTCGGCGGGCGTCCAGTCGTCATCGGAGCCGATCAGGACTTGCACGTCGCTGGCAAGCTCAAGAGTTAATTCGGGGCAGAAAGGATAATAGGCGACGACGGCCTTGAAGGGCTCGGCGTCGAGCGCGGCGATGCGGCGCTTGACCGACGCGGCCAAAGCGGTTGAGCCGCCATGGGAAAATCCGATGAGGCCGATGCGCGCCGAATCGATTTCGGGGCGTGCGCGCAGCCAGGCGGCGGCGGCAAAGGCGTCCCGGGCGCGCTCGCGGGGCGGAAACTGGTTTCCCCGGCCGCAGACATTATCGATGCCGCGCGGGGCGAAGCTGTCGAGGATCAACGCGGCATAGCCCCAGGAGCGCAGCCGCTGCGCCCAGACGTTCATGTTTTGCGTCACGCCGCCGCAGCCATGCATGAGGATCACCGCGGGGAAGGGCGGCGTGCCTTTCGGCAGGCTCAGCGTTCCGGCCTGGTCGCTGCGGACAACGGCAACGGTATCGCCGTTGAGCAGAAGCGGGGGATGCTGGCCCGGGGCTTGCTGGCCGCTGGCGGCGGTCGTGCAGGCCAGCACGATCGGCGCGGCAAATGCGGCTATGCGGTTCATGGCCGCTCCGATAATACTGGGACGCTTGGGAGATGCCTATGGCCGAACTGCCCGCCCGTGAGGCGATGGAATTCGACGTGGTGGTGGTCGGCGCCGGTCCCGCGGGCCTCGCGGCGGCGATCCGCCTCAAGCAGATAAACCCGGAAATTACCGTCGTGGTGGTGGAAAAGGGCTCCGAGGTGGGCGCCCAGATCCTGTCGGGTGCGGTGATCGATCCGGTCGGCCTCGACCAGTTGCTGCCGCAATGGCGCAGCGAAGACACCCCGATCAAGACCGCGGTGAGCGACGACCGCTTCTATTACTTGACCGGTTCCGGCGCGCTGCGGCTGCCCAATTTCATGATGCCGCCGCTGATGAGCAATCACGGCAACTTCATCGTATCGCTCGGCAGCGTCTGCCGCTGGCTGGCGACAAAGGCCGAGGCGCTCGGCGTCGAAATCTATCCGGGATTTGCCGCCGTCGAGATCCTCTACGACGGCAACGGCGCGGTGGCCGGCATCGCCACCGGCGACATGGGCGTCGGCAAGAACGGCGAACCGAAAGATTCGTTCACCCGCGGGATGGAATTGCGCGCCAAATACACGCTGTTCGGCGAGGGCGCGCGCGGCAATCTGGGCAAGCAGCTCCTTGCCAGGTTCAAACTCGGCGAGGGACGCGAGCCGCAGAAATTCGGCCTCGGCCTCAAGGAGCTTTGGCAGGTGGCGCCGGACAGGCACCGCAAGGGGCTGGTGCAGCACACCTTTGGCTGGCCGCTCGACGGCTCGACCGGCGGCGGCTCCTTCCTCTATCACCTCGACGACAACCTGGTGTCGGTCGGCTTCGTCCTGCACCTTAATTACGCCAATCCATACCTTTCGGCGTTCGAGGAATTCCAGCGCTTCAAGACGCATCCTTTGGTGCGCGACACCTTCGCCGGCGGCAAGCGCCTCGCCTATGGCGCCCGTGCGCTCACCGAAGGTGGCTCCCAGTCGGTGCCCAAGCTCACATTCCCCGGCGGCGCGCTGATTGGCTGCGATGCGGGCTTCATGAACGTGCCGCGCATCAAAGGCAGTCACAACGCCATGCTGTCGGGAATGATGGCAGCCGAAGCCGTGAGCGCAGCGCTCACGGCCGGCCGCGGCCACGACGAACTCTCCGATTACGACGCCGGCTGGCGCGCCTCGCCGATCGGCAAGGACCTCAGCAAGGTGCGCAACGCCAAGCCGCTATGGTCGAAATACGGCACGCTCGCCGGCATCGCGCTTGGCGGCCTCGACATGTGGACCAATACGTTCGGGTTCTCTCTGTTCGGCACGCTGTCGCATGGCAAGCCCGATTACGCCTCGCTCAAGCCCGCCGCCGAGTGCACTCCGATTTCCTATCCGCGTCCCGACGGCAAGCTCACCTTCGACCGCCTTTCGTCGGTATTCCTGTCAAATACAAATCACGAGGAGGACCAGCCGGTTCATCTGCGCGTTGGTGACATGAACCTGGAGAAGACCTCCGAGCATGACGTGTTCGCCGGCCCTTCGCAGCGCTATTGCCCGGCCGGTGTCTATGAATGGGTGGAGGAGGCGGGCTCGCCCAAATTCGTCATCAACGCGCAGAATTGCGTCCACTGCAAAACCTGCGACATCAAGGACCCGAATCAGAACATTACGTGGGTTCCACCCGAAGGTGGCGGCGGACCGAATTACCCGAATATGTGACGTCCCGTTGCAGGCGGCCACGATGCCGCCACAACAGAGCTTTCAGGTTGTCTTGCAGAGGCGGCCGCCGCCGTTCTTGCGGGCGTCGCACAAAAAGGCCATTCTCGGCTCAACCTTCGGTGTCCTCACGCGATATTCGCGCCCGGCCGCCTCCATTGGAGCACCGCCCGTGACCTCTTCGACACTTACCCGGTGCATGGTCGGCACCGCGCTTGTCGCATTTCTGGTTGCGCTTCCAGTCGAACTGTCGGCGCAGGCGCCAAGCACCCAGGATCTTGCGGGCCTGACGGCGACCGGCAGCTACCTCGCCGCGCGCCACGCCGGGCAGGAGCGCGACGCCGCAGCGGCTGCGGCATTTTACCGCGCGGCGCTGCGACGCGATCCCAAAAACGGCGAACTGCTCGACCGCACGTTCCTGTCGCTGCTGGTCGACGGCTCGGTCGAGGAATCCGTCCCCTACGCCGAGCAGATTACCAAGGTCGACAAGAACGACCGTGTCGCCAAGCTGGTGCTGGGCGTGCATGCGCTCAAGAAAGCGCAATATGCCGCCGCGCGCCGCGAGCTTGCACAATCGATCCGCGGGCCGATCACAGATCTCACGGCGACGCTGCTCGCCGCCTGGAGCCAGCATGGCGCCGGCGACACCAAAGGCGCGCTTGCGACGATCGATCGACTAACGGGCCCCGACTGGTACGCGATCTTCAAGGATCTGCACGCCGGGATGATCGCCGAATTGTCCGGCAACCAGAAGGAAGCCGGCAAGCGGTTCGAAAACGCCTACAAGCTCGATCCGACGGCACTGCGCGTGGTGCAGGCCTATGGCTCCTGGGTGTCACGCAATCGATCGCCCAAGGACGCGCTCACCATTTTCGAGAATTTCGACAAACAGCTGCCGCGTCACCCGCTGATCGTCGAGGCGATGAACAAACTCAAGGCTGGCGAGAAATTGCCGCCGCTGGTCGCCAACGCCCAGGCAGGCGGGGCCGAAGCGCTGTACGGCCTCGGCGCTTCCCTCGGACGTCGCGGTGGTGAGGACCTCGGCCTCGTCTACCTCCAGCTTGCGCTCTATCTCGCACCGACCCATCCGCTGGCGCTGCTGTCGCTTGCCGACCTTTACGAGTTGTTGAAAAAGCCGGAGCTGGCGATCAAGATTTACGAGCGCGTGCCGGCGAATTCCGCGCTGCATCGCAACGCCGCGATCCAGATGGCGTCAGATCTCGATGCGCTTGATAAGCCGGACGAGGCGCAAAAGCACCTGACCGCGCTGATCAACGATCATCCCGACGATCTCGAGGCGATCGTCGCGCTGGGCAATGTGCAGCGCGGGCGCAAGAAATTTGCCGAATGCGCCGACACCTATTCCAAGGGCATCGCCACCGTCAAACAGCCGGTCAAGAATAACTGGGCCCTCTTTTACTTCCGCGGCATTTGTTACGAGCGCTCCAAGCAATGGCCGAAGGCGGAAGCCGACCTCAAAAAAGCGCTGGAGCTTTATCCCGAGCAGCCGCAGGTGCTCAATTATCTCGGCTATTCCTGGGTCGATCAGGGCTCCAACCTCGATCAGGGCATGGAGCTGATCAAGCGTGCCGTGGCTCAGCGCCCGGATGACGGCTACATCGTCGACTCGCTGGGCTGGGCTTATTTCCGCACCGGTAATTACGAAGAGGCGGTCAAGCAGCTTGAACGCGCGGTCGAGCTCAAGCCCGAAGATCCGACCATAAACGACCACCTCGGCGACGCGTATTGGCGCATCGGCCGCACGCTGGAGGCCCACTTCCAGTGGGCTCACGCGCGCGACCTCAAGCCGGATGCCGACGACTTGCCCAAGATCGAGGCCAAGCTGCAAAACGGGCTGCCGGAGGAAACCTCCTCGCAGGCCAAGGCGGGCAAGAAGACCGGCGACGGGGGTTAAGATCCCTTCGTGAGCGCAGCGCTGGTCGAACAGGCTCCCGCCAAGATCAACCTGACCTTGCGTGTGCTGGGCCGCCGCGGCGACGGCTATCACGAACTGGAAAGCCTCGTGGCTTTCGCCGACATCGCCGATACGCTGGCGTTGCAGCCCGCGAATGAAACCGTGCTCGACATCGCCGGTCCCTTCGCCGCGGCGAGCGGGCCTGTGGCGGACAATCTCGTGCTCAAGGCCCCGGCGGCGTTGCGCCAGCGCGTGAACGGTCTCAAGGCCGGGCACTTTCGCCTGCAAAAGAACATTCCGGTCGCCGGCGGCCTCGGCGGCGGCTCCGCTGACGCTGCCGCGGCGTTACGGTTGCTGGCGCGCGTGAACGATCTGCCGTCCGGCGATGCGCGCCTCGCGGCAGCCGCCCTGGCGGTTGGCGCCGATGTGCCGGTCTGTCTCGATTCGCGGCCGCGCGTCATGCGCGGCATCGGCGAGCGGCTCACGCCGCCGGTCGAGCTGCCGCAGCTTGCGGCGGTGCTGGTCAATCCGGGAGTGCCGCTTTCGACCCGCGATGTGTTCGCCGCCTTTTCGGTCACGCCCGGCAAGACCGAAAATATTTCCCCGGTGCCGCGCGCTGCCGCGGGACTGTTCGATTACCTCAAAGTCAACGGCAACGATCTTACCGCCGCCGCGATCGCGTGCGCGCCTGTCGTTGCCGAGGTGCTGCGGACGTTGAGCGGATTGCCCGGCGCCCGCTTTGCGGCCATGTCGGGCTCGGGCCCGACATGCTTTGCCCTCTTTGCCTCGCCGGAGGAGGCCGCGACAGCGACGCGGCGCGTGCAATCGGAAAACAAGGAATGGTGGGTGCAAAGCGCCAGCATCGGCGAGCAACCTTAAAAACACCCTCATTAAGCGGAACCGTTGCCAATACGGCACTTTACCGGTAGGCAGGCGCGCTCAGGGAGTGCTTATGAAATCCGCTTTGATTGCGATTGCGGCAATGCTCGTCGCCTTGGCGGGCGCCTCGGCGGCACCGAAGCATCATGGCAAACGCCATGTTGCCGCCACGCCTTGCGTCGAGCGGCCGACCCGGTTCGACTGGGATTTCCTCTGGTCCGAGGGGAACGTGCCGCGCGCCGACGGCTGCGCGCCGGCGGTCTATCAAAACGGCAAGTTTATCGGCCAGGATCCCGATCCCAACGTGCGCCTTGAGTTATCGCGCAACCCGGCCGAAGGCGATCCTTCGCAATGGCGCTAAGCGTCGCGACACGCGCGCCCTAATTTAGTGCGCGCGGGCGATGCAGAAGGCGACCGTCTCTTCCAGAGCCTGCTTGATCTCGGACTGCGGCACCAGCGCCAGGGCGTCGATGGCGATGGCGCCGTAATGGCGGGCGCGGCCGAGAGTGTCTTCGATGGCACGGTGCCTTGTCATTAGCGAGATGGCGGTGTCGAGATCCTCGTCGCGGATCTGGCCCTGACCGAGCGTACGATTCCAGAATTCGCGTTCGTGCGCCGAGCCGCGACGGAATGACAGCACCACCGGCAGCGTGATCTTGCCCTCGCGAAAATCGTCGCCGACGTTCTTGCCGAGCTTGGCCGACTTTCCGCCGTAATCGAGCGCATCGTCGACGAGCTGGAAAGCGATGCCGAGGTTCATCCCGAACGAACGGCAGGCGGCCTGTTCGGCCTTGTCCTTCGCCGCCAGCGCCGGGCCGACTTCGCAGGCCGCGGCGAACAGCTCGGCGGTCTTGGCGCGGATCACCGCCAGATACTCGTCCTCGTTGGTGGCGGTGTTGTTGGCGGCGCCAAGCTGCATCACTTCGCCTTCGGCGATCACGGCGGCGGCGGACGAGAGGATGCCGAGCGCGTGCAGGTTGCCGACGTCGACCATCATCTTGAAAGCCTGCCCGAGCAGGAAATCGCCGACCAGCACGCTCGCTTCGTTGCCCCACAGCATGCGCGCGGCAAGCTTGCCGCGGCGCATATCGCTTTCGTCGACCACGTCGTCATGCAGCAGGGTCGCCGTGTGCATGAATTCGACGGCGGCGGCGAATTTGACATGACCATCGCCCGTGTAGCCGGCAAGCCTGGCCATCGCCAGCGTCAGCATCGGCCGCAGCCGCTTGCCGCCGGAGGAAATCAGGTGGTTGGCGACCTCCGGGATCATCGCGACTTCCGAGCCGGTGCGCGCCAGGATCGTCGTATTGACGCGCTCCATGTCGGCGGCGACCAATCCGGCCAGGCGCTCGATCGAAGCGCCATGCGGACTTTCAAAAGGGACAACGACTGCCACGAGAGGGGACTCCAGAGAGACTTAGGGACGCGCGAGCACGGAAACGGTATGTTAGCGCATGATTTGCAAAAGTAGGAAACGGTTTTCGGATTAGATCGTGCGCAGACAACCGCGCGGCAAGTGTGTTAGTCCGCCGTGTTCACGTTGGTTTGATTATGACGGTCGGCAATCGGGGGTGACGTTGGCACGAAAAGCTTCGTCCGCGGCCGCGCGCAAGGACAGCCTCGATGCGTACAACATCGCGGTGCTGGTGCCGTGTTACAACGAGGAAGCCGCCGTCGCCAACGTCGTGCGTGACTTCAAGGCGGCCTTGCCCGGCGCCACGATTTTCGTGTTTGACAACAATTCGACCGACAATACCGCGACCGCGGCGCGCGCCGCAGGCGCCGAGGTGTTCGAGGAAAAACGCCAGGGCAAGGGCTATGTAGTTCGGCGCATGTTCACCGACGTCGAGGCCGACCTCTACGTGATGGTCGATGGCGACGCGACCTACGACGCCCGCAGTGCGCCGCGCATGATCGAGCGTTTGCTCACCGACCGGCTCGACATGGTAGTCGCCAACCGGGTCGACCTCGAACAGGCCGCCTATCGTCCCGGCCACCGCACCGGCAACCGGCTGCTGACCGCATTCGTCGCGTCGGTGTTCGGTTCGACATTCAACGACATGCTCTCCGGCTACCGGGTATTTTCGCGTCGTTTTGTAAAATCTTTTCCGGTGCTGTCAGGCGGCTTCGAGATCGAAACCGAACTCACCATTCACGCTCTCGAGCTTGGGCTTGCCGCGGCCGAAGTCGACACGCCCTATTTCGCGCGGCCGCAAGGCTCGGCTTCGAAGCTCAACACCTGGGGCGACGGCTCGCGCATCCTGCGCACCATTGTGAGGCTTTATCGCGCCGAGCGGCCGTTGCCGTTCTTCGGCGCCATCGGCGCGGCGCTCGGCATCGCCTCGGTCGGATTTGCCATACCCATTGTCGTGACGTTCATGGAAACCGGCCTGGTGCCGCGGCTGCCGACTGCGGTTTTGTCGGCGGCGCTGATGATTTTGGCCTGTCTTTCGGTCGCCATCGGGCTGGTGCTCGACACCGTGACGCGCGGCCGCCGCGAGATGAAGCTGCTTGCCTATCTTTCACACCGGGCGCCCGGCGAAGAACGCAGAAGGCGATAATTTTATGCGCGAGATCCTGCGCACCAATGACCGGGTGCTGATTTCGGCGGTGGAAGCGCTGCTCAAAGGCGCCGGCATCGAACTGATGGTGCTCGACCAGAACATGAGCGTGCTCGAAGGTTCGCTCGGCATGTTGCAGGCGCGGGTGCTGGTGGCGGACGGAGCCGAACTGCGGGCGCGGCAGGTGCTGCAGGACGCTGGCCTCGGCCACGAGCTTCGCGCAGATGGACGCTGACACAATTCTCGAAACCAGCGATGACGCCGTGCTCGGCGGCCGTTTGCTGCTGCGTCAGCCGCGCCACGGCCATCGCGTCGGCCACGACGCCATATTGCTGGCGGCGGCGACGGCGGCCGCAGCGGGCGATCATGCGATCGATCTGGGCGCCGGTGTCGGCGCCGTGGGGCTGGCGCTGGCTGTCGGGGTTAGCGGGCTCACGGTAACGCTGGTCGAGATCGACCCGGCGCTTGCAGCGCTCGCCGCCGCGAACGCGCGGCGCAACGGCCTTGCCGACCGGGTGCGCGCGCTGGCGCTTGATGTGACAAGGCCTGAGACATTCGCCGCGGCGGGGCTGGCGCCGCAAAGCGCCGATCACGTGCTGACCAATCCGCCGTTCAACGATTTGAGCCATGCATCGCCCGACGCCGGGCGCCGGCTCGCGCATGCCGCGATGCCCGATACGCTGCCGCGCTGGATAAGCGCCGCTGCGCATCTGCTCAAGCCTGACGGAGTTCTCACGCTCATCTGGCGTGCCGACGGCCTTGGTGCGGTGGAGGAGGCGCTTGCGCCGGCATTCGGCAGCGCCGCTGTCCTGCCGATCCGGCCGCGCCCCGGCGCAGCACCGATTCGCGTGATCGTGCGCGCGCGCAAAGGCGGCACGGCACCGCTCAAGCAGCATCCGGGGCTAGAGCTCAACGATTCGCACGGGCAGCCGTCCGCAGCCGCCGAGGCGGTGTTGCGCGCGGGCCGTACGCTGGATTTTACTGGAGACTGAACGCTACTTTGAACCGCGCTTGGGCGCTGTGACTAAGCTTTGCGCCGCCCGGGCACGAATTCGCGCCAGTGCCGTGACGCGATCTGGCGCCGCAAGCGCGCAAGTCTGTCGTCGGTGAGGTTGGAAAGAGCAATAACCACGCCGATCAACAGGAACAGGATGGTGAGCTTGGGGTCCATCTATTCGCCTCGTTTGAACCGCCTTAACATGACGGCTGTTGCCGCATTGCAAAAAGCATTCCAAGGTTAAAAAACAGGCAACATGGGGCACTTCTATGGCGTGACCGCATAAATTGATGCGCCGCACACATCAACATTCTGCAATTTCCGGATAAACTCCGCGCTTTGACTTGGGTTGCCGCTACGGACTAACTGGCTGTCATGCCGAATACGATCAGCTCAATTTTCGAACGCGTTGCCGGCGGCCTCGGACCGCTCGTTCCGTCGCGCTTTCGCCCGGATATTCCGACGGTGCCGGTGGTGCGGCTTTCCGGCGCCATCGGTGCGGTAACACCGCTGCGGCCGGGGCTGACGCTGGCCGGGACCACGCGGGCGCTGCAAAAGGCCTTTGCCGTGCGCAACGCGCGTGCGGTGGCGCTGCTGATCAACTCGCCGGGCGGTTCGCCGGCGCAATCGCATCAGATCTTCCGCCGCATCCGGCAACTGGCCGAGGAAAAGAAAATACCGGTATTCGCCTACATCGAGGACGTCGGCGCGTCCGGCGGTTACATGCTCGCTTGCGCAGCCGACGAGATCATCTGCGATCCATTCTCGATCGTCGGCTCGATCGGCGTTGTCGGTGGCACGTTCGGCTTTCCCAAGCTCATGGAAAAGCTCGGCATCGAGCGGCGCATTTACACCTCGGGCGAACGCAAGGTGATGCTCGACCCGTTCGAGCCGGAAAAACCGGACGACGTCAAGCGCATCAAGGCGATCCAGAAGGACATCCACGAGCACTTCATCGCGCTGGTCAAGGAACGGCGCGGCACGAAACTCCGCGGTACAGACAAGGTGCTGTTCTCCGGCGAATTCTGGACCGCGCAGAAGGCGATCGAGCTCGGCCTCGCCGACAGCATCGGCGATCTGCGCTCAAACTTGCGCCAGCGATATGGCGACAAGGTGCGCACGCCGCTGATCGGGGGCGAACGCAGCCTGCTTGGCCGCAAGCTGCCCGGGGTCGGCGCGCTCGAGGCGCTCTCGCGGCAGGACGGCTTTGCGGCCGACCTGCTTTCGGCGCTGGAAACACGCGCGCTTTGGGGCCGCTACGGCTTGTGAGGGCGCAGGCCCGCCGCTAAAATGCCTTGTTCGCGTCCGAAACTTTGACAGTTCGATATAAATTTGAGGGCCGTCATGCCGACGTTTTTATTCTCGCCGCTGGTGAAGTGGGCTCTTTTCGCCGCAGGCGGCGCCGTGGTCGTGACCTGGGCGATCAAGGAAGCGCGCCGCATCAACGAAGAGCTCGAGAATGCGAGGCGCGTCAAGGCGCGCATCACCGACGCCGAACAGCGCCGCACGCTGCGCCGCGACCCGCAGACCGGCGAATTCCGGCTCTAGGCCCGAAGGCCTAACGGCTGATCGGCAGGTGCTTGGTGATGATCGGGCAGATCACGAATGCCAGCAACACCAGACCCACGAATTGAAAGGTCGCCACGCGTAACTCCCCCAGTCTGCCGCGCAGGAAACTGACGCTTCGATAGCGCGCCGGGTTGAAACATCGTGTAAACGGGCCGTCAGCTTGACCCCCTATAGGGGCGCCGATACGGTCCGACACGTTTTCATGATTAAAAATCAGTATTCAAACGATGGCTGAAGCCAATCTTCGCGCCACGGGGGCTCCTCGTGAATACCTGGACCCGGCGCGCTCGTTCCAGGGCCTCATTCTTGCGCTGCAGCAGTACTGGGCGGCCTGGGGCTGCGTGATCCTGCAGCCGTACGACATGGAGGTCGGCGCCGGTACGTTTCACCCGGCGACCACGCTGCGCGCGCTCGGACCCAAGCCGTGGAACGCCGCCTATGTGCAGCCTTCGCGCCGGCCCAAGGACGGCCGCTATGGCGAAAACCCGAACCGGCTGCAGCACTACTATCAGTTTCAGGTGATCCTGAAGCCGTCGCCGCTCGACATTCAGGAGCTCTATCTCAATTCGCTCAGGACCATCGGCATCGACCCGAAGCTGCACGACATCCGCTTTGTCGAGGATGACTGGGAAAGCCCGACGCTGGGCGCCTGGGGCCTCGGCTGGGAGTGCTGGTGCGACGGCATGGAGGTGTCGCAGTTCACCTATTTCCAACAGGTCGCCGGCTTCGAGTGCAAGCCGGTCGCGGGCGAACTCACTTACGGGCTTGAGCGGCTCGCCATATACGTGCAGGGCGTCGACCGCGTTTTCGATCTCAACTTCAACGGCCGCAGCGACGACAAGAAGGTGACCTACGGCGACGTCTTCCTGCAGGCCGAGCGGGAATATTCGCGGCACAATTTCGAGTTCTCCGATACCGCGATGCTGTTCGAGCAATTCAAGATGGCGGAAGCCGCGTGCAAGAAATATCTCGACGCCGGATGGAAAGACGGCAGCAAGACGCGCCACTTGATGGCGCTGCCGGCTTACGATCAGTGCATCAAGGCGAGCCACGTTTTCAATCTGCTCGATGCCCGCGGCGTGATCTCGGTCACCGAGCGGCAGAGCTACATCCTGCGCGTGCGTGAATTGGCCAAGGGCTGCGGCGAGGCCTGGCTGGCGACCGAAGGCGGCGGAGCGTCCGACTAAGCATGCCAGACCTGTTGCTCGAATTTTTGTCCGAGGAAATCCCGGCGCGCATGCAGGCGCGCGCCGCCGAGGATTTGCGCAAAATGGTGACCGACCGGCTGGTCGAAGCCGGCCTCGCCTACGAGGGCGCCAAGGCCTTCGTCACGCCGCGCCGGCTGACGCTGTCGGTGCACGGCATCCCGGCGCGTCAGCCCGACATCAAGGAAGAGAAAAAAGGCCCGCGCGTCGGCGCGCCCGCGGGCGCCATCGCCGGATTTGTAAAGGCCGCGGGCCTCAAATCGATCGACGAAGCCAAAGTGCAGCCCGACAAGAAGGGCGACTTCTATGTGGCGGTGATCGAGAAGCAGGGCCGGGCGGCGATTGACGTGCTGGCTGAGATGATCCCCGCCGTGGTGCGCGGCTTTCCATGGCCGAAGTCGATGCGCTGGGGCAGCGGCCAACTATCCTGGGTGCGCCCCCTGCATTCCATCGTTGCGACGTTCGGCCCGGAGACCGAGGAGCCGGAGATCGTTCCCTTCGAGATTGATGGCATCAAAGCAGGCGACGAAACCCGCGGCCACCGCTTCATGGCCCCCGGCGCGATCAAGGTGCGGCGCTTCGACGATTATCTCGCCAAGCTCGATGCCGCCAAGGTGGTGCTCGATCCCGCGCGCCGCGCCGACATGATCCGCGCCGATGCCAAGAATCTGGCCTTCGCGCAGGGTTTCGAACTGGTCGAGGACGAGGGCCTGCTCGCCGAGGTCGCCGGGCTGGTCGAATGGCCGGTGACCTTGATGGGGTCTTTCGACGCGGCCTACCTCTCGATGCCGCAGGAGGTCATCCGCGCCACCATCCGCAACAACCAGAAATGCTTCGTGCTGCGCGACGCCGCCAGCGCCAAACTTGTCAACAAGTTCATTCTCGTCGCCAACGAGGAAGCAAGCGACGGCGGAAGCGCGATCACCGCCGGCAATGAACGCGTCATCCGCGCGCGGCTCTCCGACGCCAAGTTCTTCTACGACAGCGACCTGAAGACGCGGCTGGAAGACCGCCTGCCGAAGTTCGAGCACATCGTGTTCCACGAAAAGCTTGGGTCACAGGCCGAGCGCATCGCGCGCATCGCGGCGCTCGCCGGGCAGCTTGCGCCTACGGTCGGCGCCGACCGCACCAAGGCGGACCGCGCCGCAGTTTTGTGCAAGACCGACCTGCTCACCGAAGTCGTCGGCGAATTCCCCGAGCTGCAAGGCCTGATGGGCCGCTATTACGCCGAGGAGCAGGGCGAGGACGAAGCCGTTGCCCACGCGATCGAGGATCACTACCGGCCGAAGGGCCCCGACGATCTCGTTCCCGCCGATCCGGTCGCCATCGCCGTCGCACTGGCCGACAAGATCGACACGCTGGTCTGCTTCTGGGCCATAGACGAAAAGCCGACCGGCTCGAAAGATCCATACGCGCTGCGGCGCGCTGCGCTTGGGGTGATCCGCATCGTCGTCGAGAATCAACTGCGGCTGCCGCTGCGCTCGATACTCTGGCGCCATTTCGGCGCCGTCGGCCGCGACGAGGCATTGGCCGAAGCTATTGCGGTGCTGCACCCTCTGCACGACGACATCGTCGCGCTGAGCGCCAGCGATATCGGTCTAGCGGTCAAGCTCGAAGTGCTGGTGTCGGAAAAGAACAAGCAATTGACCGGGCCGCATCTTGTGCAGGCCCATTCCTTCCTGCACCAGACCCGCGACCTGCTGTCCTTCTTCGCCGACCGCCTGAAGGTACAGTTGCGTGAGCAAGGTGCGCGGCATGATCTGGTCGACGCCGTCTTCGCGCTGGAAAATCAAGACGATCTTTTGCTGGTTATGCGCCGCGTCGAGGCCCTCGGAAAATTCCTCGACACCGACGACGGCAAGAACCTGCTCGCCGGCGTCAAGCGCGCCTCCAACATCCTGCGCATCGAGGAAAAGAAGGACGGCAAGGCCTACAGCGCCGCGCCCGAGGCGAGGCTGTTGGCCGCGCCGGAGGAAAAAGCGCTCGCCAAGGCGATCGATAGCGCGCGTGCGGGCGCTTCGGCGGCCGTCGCCAAGGAAGACTTCGCCGCCGCTATGGCCGCCATGGCGAAGCTGCGCCCAGCCGTCGATGCTTTCTTCGACAAGGTGACGGTCAACGTCGAAGATGCCGCCTTGCGCGAAAACCGTCTCAAGCTGCTCAATGAAATCCGCGCCGCTACCCGCGGCGTGGCAGACTTCTCAAGAATAGAGAGCTAAGCTGACGCCGGGCGATGAGATACGGGGCATGTCATGCCGTCTTACGCGCGCGATCCAATCCTCAAGCCCGTTTCCATCGCCGACCTGCGGCCGACGCAGATGTCGGTCGGTATGCGCGAAGTTAAAGAGAAAAGAAAACGCCTGCGCGAACGGGGTATCAAGAAGATCGGCGACTTCCTCGGCGACCATATGATCCCAGTCGTTCTGGGCCCCGATAAGCGGCACTTCGTAATCGACCATCATCATCTTGCGCTCGCGCTGCATCGGGAGCGGATCAAGAAGGTTCTCGTCACCGTTGTTGCCGATCTCAGTGAAGTTGCGCCCGAGGATTTCTGGCACGTTCTTGATCAATTCAATTGGGTTTACGCCTACGACGAGCGCGGCCGTCGATGCGATTTTTCGGAGATTCCGAACTCGGTTGATAAGCTCAAGGACGATCCGTTCCGCAGCCTTGCCGGTGAGCTTCGCCGCCGCGGCGGATTTGCCAAGGACACCACGCCGTTCAGCGAATTTCTGTGGGCCGATTTCTTTCGCCGGCGTGTCAAACGCAAAGCCATCGTCAAGGATTTTGACGCGGCGTTGAAAAAAGCGATGGCCCTGGCGAAGGGCGGCGATGCCCGCTACCTGCCAGGTTGGTGCGGCCCAACTGATTCCTGAGTACATCGCCGGTTGCGGAACCGGCTGCCCGTTCGATCGTTCTTCAACACTCAAGAAAGGCTGGTCTTATGACTATCGGAATTGCACATATCGCGCCCATCGTCGCACTGGTCGCCGGCATCGCCATTCTGCTCGTGCCGCGCCTGCTCAACTATATCGTCGCGGCTTACCTGATCGTCATTGGCTTGCTCGGTCTGGGCGTCATCCACTGATCGCTCTTGCGTGGGTTGGCCCGGCGGTGTTCTAAGGGCAGCCAATTCATCCAGTATTTCCTTGCAGCCATGGCCAGACGCAAACCCTCGCCCGTCCGCGCAAAAAGCAAAAAGCAGGCGGTCAAACGCGGCCGGGTGAAAAAGCCCAAGGCGGGCGGCGCCAAGCGGCCCCCCGGGGGTAAATGGGTCTATGCCTTCGGCGGCGGCAAAGCCGAGGGCAAGGCGGCGATGCGCAACCTCCTTGGCGGCAAGGGCGCAGGCCTTGCCGAGATGGCCAATCTCGGCCTGCCGGTGCCGCCGGGCTTCACCATCACGACCGACGTCTGCACCTATTTTTACGCGCACGGCAAGCAGTACCCCAAAGACCTCAAGGCGCAGGTCGAGAAGGCGCTCGCGGCGGTCGGCCGCATCACCGGCAGAACTTTCGGCGACAAAAGCAATCCGCTTCTGGTGTCGGTGCGTTCCGGCGCCCGCGCCTCGATGCCGGGCATGATGGACACCGTGCTCAACCTCGGCCTCAACGACGAGACCGTCGAGGCGGTGGCAAAAAAATCCGGCGACCGGCGTTTTGCCTACGACAGCTACCGCCGCTTCATCACCATGTATTCCGATGTGGTGCTCGGTGTCGGCCACGAGCATTTCGAAGAGCTGCTCGACATCCACAAGGAGCGGCAGGGCTACAGCCTCGATACCGATCTGACCGCCGAGGACTGGGCCGAGCTGGTCGAGCAATACAAGAAGCGCGTGCAGCACGAGCACGGCAAACCGTTTCCGCAAGACCCGCACGCGCAGTTGTGGGGCGCGATCGGTGCGGTATTCGGCTCATGGATGAACCAGCGCGCCATCACCTATCGCCGGCTCAACAGCATCCCGGAAAGATGGGGCACCGCGGTCAACGTGCAGGCCATGGTGTTCGGCAACATGGGTGAGACCTCGGCAACCGGTGTTGCCTTCACCCGCAACCCCTCGACCGGCGAGAAGAAGCTCTACGGCGAATTTCTCATCAACGCCCAGGGTGAGGACGTTGTCGCCGGCATCCGCACGCCGCAGGAGATCAGCGAGGCGGCGCGGCAGGAGGCAGGATCCGACAAGCCTTCGATGGAACGGGCGATCCCTCACGCCTTTGCCGAACTCAAGCGCATCTACAATGTGCTCGAGCGCCATTACCGCGACATGCAGGACCTCGAATTCACCGTCGAGCAGGGCAAGCTGTGGATGCTGCAGACGCGGTCGGGAAAGCGCACCGCCAAGGCCGCGCTGCGCATCGCGGTCGAATTGGCAAACGAGGGGCTGATCACGAAAAACGAGGCGGTGCTGCGAGTCGATCCTCTGGCGCTCGACCAATTGCTGCACCCGACCATCGACCCGCGCGCCCACCGCAAGGTCATCGCCACCGGCTTGCCTGCTTCTCCCGGCGCGGCGTCAGGGGCAATCGTCTTTACGCCCGACGAAGCCGAGAGGCTCAAGTCCGACGGCAAGAAAGTCATCCTCACCCGCGTCGAGACTTCGCCCGAGGATATCCACGGCATGCACGCCGCCGAAGGCATCCTGACGACGCGCGGCGGCATGACGTCGCATGCCGCGGTCGTTGCCCGCGGCATGGGCAAGCCCTGCGTGTCCGGCGCCGGCTCACTGCGGATCGACTACGGCGCGCGGACCATGAGCGCCGGCGGGCAGACCTTCAAGGAAGGCGATTTCATCACCGTCGACGGTTCGACCGGCCAGGTGCTCGCCGGCCGCGTCGATATGATCGAACCGCAGCTCTCCGACGACTTCGCCACGCTCATCGGCTGGGCCGACAAGGTGCGCCGTCTCGGCGTGCGCGCCAATGCCGACACGCCGAACGACGCCAGGACCGCGGTGCGTTTCGGCGCCGAAGGCATCGGGCTTTGCCGCACCGAGCACATGTTCTTCGACGAGGATCGCATCCAGGCGGTGCGCGAAATGATCCTCGCCGACGACGAGACCTCGCGCCGCTCGGCGATCGCCAAAGTGCTGCCGATGCAGCGCGCCGATTTCGTCGAGCTGTTCGAGATCATGGCCGGGCGCCCGGTGACGATCCGGCTGCTCGATCCGCCGCTGCACGAGTTTCTGCCGCATGGCGAAGAGGAGATCGCCGAGGTCGCCGCCGGCATGGGCGCCGACCCCAAGAAGCTCGCCGACCGCGCGCGCGAACTGCATGAGTTCAACCCGATGCTCGGTTTCCGCGGCTGCCGCATCGCCATTGCCTACCCGGAAATCGCCGAGATGCAGGCGCGCGCGATTTTCGAGGCCGCGGTCGAGGCCGGGAAGCGTACCGGCAAGCCAGTGGTGCCGGAGGTGATGGTGCCGCTGATCGCGACCAAGATGGAGCTCGACCTAGTCAAGGCGCGCATCGATGCGATGGCGCGCGCGGTCATCAAGGAGACCGGCGCGAGGATCACCTATCAAGTCGGCACCATGATCGAATTGCCGCGGGCGGCCTTGCTTGCCGGCGAAATCGCCGAAAGCGCCGAATTCTTTTCGTTCGGCACCAACGACCTGACGCAGACCGCGTTCGGCATTTCCCGCGACGATGCCGCGAGCTTCCTCGGCATCTACACCGCGCGTGGCATCCTGCCGATCGACCCCTTCGTCTCGATCGACCAGCAGGGCGTCGGCGAACTGGTGCGCGTCGGCGTCGAACGCGGGCGCAAGACGCGGCCGAAGCTGAAGGTGGGAATTTGCGGCGAACATGGCGGCGACCCCGCCTCGGTCGCCTTTTTCCATGCCGCCAAGCTCGATTACGTGTCCTGCTCGCCGTTCCGCGTGCCGATCGCGCGGCTTGCCGCGGCGCAAGCGGCTCTGGGCAAGAGCCCGGCCAGCCAGGCCTAGCTAAACCGCGACCTTGGCGAGAAATTCTTCCACTTCGGTGCGCAGATTGGAAACCGCGGTCTGCACCGTCTGCGAGGCATCGCGCACGACTTCGGCCGACGATCGCGTTTCGGTCGCAGCCCCCGCCACTTCGCCGAGCACGACGACAACCTGGCCGGTGCCCTGCGCGGCGCTGGCGACATTGTGCGAAATCTCACCCGTCGCCGAGTTCTGCTGCTCGACGGCCGCCGCGACCGCCGCGGTATACTGGTTGATCTCCTGCATGCGCGAGGCGATCTGGCGGATCGCATCGACCGCACCGGATGTTGAATCCTGCACCGCGAGAATATGACTGGCGATCTCCTCGGTGGCCTTGGCGGTCTGCACCGCCAGCGATTTCACCTCGGAGGCGACGACGGCAAAGCCGCGCCCCGCCTCGCCCGCGCGCGCGGCCTCGATGGTGGCGTTGAGAGCCAGAAGATTGGTCTGCCCGGCGATGTTGCGGATCAGCTTGATGACGTCGCCGATCTTCTGCGCGCCAGAAGCAAGTCCGGCGATCTCGCCGTCTGTCGAGCGTGCTTCTTCGGTGGTGAGGCGCACGATATCGCTGGTGTGACTGAGCTGGCGGCTGATCTCGGAAATCGAGCGCGACAATTCGTCGGCGGCCACCGCCGCGGTCTCGACATTGGTTGACGCTTCATTGAACGCCTGCACCGCGCTTTCGGCGCGCTGCGAGGTCAACTCCGAAGACCCGAACAACGCCGTTGCGGTCGAACGCATGGCGGTGGCGCAGTCGCCGACGCTGGCCAGCAGCTTCTCCACTTGCGGGCGGAACGATATAATCGACGCGTCGATATTGGTGCGCCGCTGCTCCTGATCCTGGATCGCGGCACGTTCTTCCTCGGCTTGGCGCTGTTCGGTGACATCTTCATGGGTGGAGACCCAACCGCCGCCCGGCATCACCTCGTTCTTGGCCAGAACGATGCGGCCGTCACTTGCAGCCACGTACACGTGCGTGCTCTGGCCCTTGGCCATATTGTCCAGGATGTTCTGGCAATACGCGGCGACGTCCCCGGAGAACAGGCCGGTATCTTTGCGATGCTGGATGAGTTTGTGCAGCGTGCAGCCCGACTTCACGACCCGCGGCGACAGCTTGTACATGTCGATGTAACGGCGGTTG
Organism: uncultured Alphaproteobacteria bacterium; assembly: GCA_963738915.1. Lineage (GTDB taxonomy): Bacteria > Pseudomonadota > Alphaproteobacteria > Rhizobiales > Xanthobacteraceae > Pseudolabrys. Next base: position 23,531 of record CAVTYO010000014.1, on the reverse strand, counting down.
ACCAGCACGATGCGGCCGCGCGCATCGAACGTGCAAAGGCCCTGTGACATGTTGTCGACCGCGTTGCGCAGCCGGCGGTTTTCAGCGCTGACGCGGCCATAGATCAGCCACACGGCGGCGGGAGCCGTCAGGCACAGCAGCGCTGCAAGCAAGGTCATTTGCCCTGCGACGGTCGAAAGCAGCGTGAACACCAGGCATGCCGTCCGGCGAGAGGAAAGTGGCCGAATATTGGGCGGGAGCGATTGCGATATAGTTAATTCGCGATGCAGCAATAGCTTGGCCCCAAGCCGCTGTTAAGGCCTCGTTTACCGCCTGCACAGACGCAATGCCTCGCCGGGCCGGCGGTTAACGCCATCGCAAGGTTAACGCGGCAATAAAAAAATGTTTCGCATTCTCGCCACGCGGCGAAGCGTGCGGACGAAGTGCTGTCGTGTGAGCAAGCCATGTGCGTGCGGAAGCGTTGGACTAAAACTTGTCTCGGCGCCCTGACGCTGGCGCTGCTGCCGAACCAGATCGGCCTACAGGATCTCGGCGCCTTGTTGGCGCATCAGCCCGGCGTCATTGAACGAGCCCGCGAGCATCTGATCGCGTCACCATTCGGCACCATTCACGCCGCCATGTTCAGCCTGCCGCGGCCGATCGGCACCGCCATTCCGCATCCGCCGATCTACGCACTGGCCAATTTCGATCCGGCCGACATTGCGGCCTCAATCGGGTCGCAGATGCTGGGCGACGCGTCGGCGCCGCTGCAATTTCCCGCCGTCAATCGCAAGACCAAAGGCAATTCGCTTATTGTGCGTCCACGCGAACCGCTGCCGCCTTTGCCCCCGCTTCTGGCAATCGCCCCGGTCCCGAAGGAGGGAGCCGATGCTGCGCTCAATGCCGCGCCGTCGCGGATCGATCCTTATGCCGAATACGAATTTGGCGCTCCGGCAGACGAGCCTGCTGCTGCCGATGCCGGCCCGCCGCATGCCGACCTGCCGCCTAAAAGTCTCGCCACGCTTGCACCGAACGCGGCGGCCAAGGATCCGTCGCGTGTCTTTTTCGGCGTCGATCCGCTGACCTCGGCGGAAAAGGGACTGACACCCTGGGCGCCGGGCGAGGCGCCGGTGGTTACCGGCAACCTCGGCGATTCAGATATCAAGCGCTCGGCGCTCACGCCCGGCGCCGATGACACCGCGGGCGAATCAATCGCCGGCAAGGGCGTGGTCACCGGGGAGGGCGCGCGGCCACATTCGCCGGCCGAGCGGCTTGGCCTTACCGGCGCCGAGCGCGCCAAATCGGAGAAGTGCCTTGCTAACGCGGTCTATTTCGAAGCGCGCGGCGAGCCGGTGCGCGGCCAGATCGCGGTTGCGCAGGTGGTGATGAACCGGGTGTTCTCGCCGTTTTATCCAAACGACGTCTGCGGCGTCGTTTACCAGAATGCCGACCGCCACAATGCCTGCCAGTTCACCTTTGCCTGCGACGGCATTCCTGACGTCGTCACCGAGCCCGAGGCCTGGGCGCGCGCCAAGCACATCGCCCGCGACATGCTCGACGGCAAGTTGTGGATGCCGGAAGTGGCCAAGTCGACGCACTACCATGCGTACTGGGTGCATCCGGACTGGGTTGCCGAGATGAAGAAGATCTACAAGCTCGGCGTGCATACCTTCTATCGCCCGCGCGCATGGGGCGACGGTTCCGACGAACCGACATGGGGCGACGCCAAAACCACGGCTGCAGAAGCGGCAAAGCTGTAAATTTGCCGAGCTGACCGTGAAACCATGCGTCGCGTCGATGGGCCGGATCACGTTTATTCGTTTGGTTGATGGCTGACAGGGCCCTATATGTCGTCGGTTCGCCAGTGTTTGGCGTGGAGACCTGATTGACATGCCGGTGCCGGGGGCGACTGCAAGGACGGTAAGTGCGCTCGGCTGGCGCACGCCCTTGGTCGTGTTGGTCTGCGGCTGTTTGATTTCCTTGGTCAGCTTTGGCCCGCGGTCCTCGCTCGGCTTTTTCCTCGCCCCACTGTCGCAGGCCAATCATTGGGATCGCGAAGTGTTTTCGATGGCCTTTGCCATCCAGAATCTGACTGTGGGGTGTGGGCCAGCCCTTCGCCGGCGGCATCGCCGACCGTTTCGGCGCCACCCGCGTCATCATGCTCGGCGCCGCCGCCTATGCCCTCGGGCTGGCGTTGATGGCCTATGCGACCACGCCCCTTGCGCTTGGTCTTTCCGCCGGTGTGCTGATCGGTTTCGGACTGTCCGGCTGTTCGTTCACCGTTGTGATCGGCGCCTTCGGCAAATTGCTGCCGGCGGAATGGCGCTCGCTCGCCTTCGGCGGCGGCACCGCCGCCGGCTCGTTCGGCCAGTTTCTTTATTCGCCGATCGGCGTGGCGCTGATGGACAAATTCGGCTGGCAGACCGCGCTGCTGATTTTTGCCGGGGTCACGATGCTGATCCTGCCATTGTCACTTGCGTTGGCGACGCCGCGCGGCGGCGCCGCGACGGCTGCGCCTGCGATTGCCCCGCAGTCATTCCGGCATGCGATGACGGAAGCTTTCGGGCATCGCAGCTATGTGTTGCTCGTCCTCGGATTTTTCACCTGCGGCTTTCAGCTCGCCTTCACGACCGTGCACCTGCCGTCCTATCTCGTTGATCGCGGTTTATCCGCCGAAGTCGGCGGCTGGACGCTCGCCATCATCGGCCTGTTCAACATCATCGGTTCGCTGGGCTCGGGCTATCTCGGCAACCGCATGCCCAAGCGCTACCTGCTGTCGGCTATCTATTTCGCCCGCGCCATCTCGATCCTTGTCTTCATCTCGCTGCCGGCAAACCCGGTGACCACGCTGATCTTCGGCGCCGTCACCGGCCTGTTGTGGCTCTCGACGGTGCCGCCGACTTCCGGACTTGTCGCGGTGATGTTCGGCACGCGCTGGCTCGCAATGCTGTTCGGCTTTGCCTTTTTCAGCCACCAGGTCGGCGGTTTCCTCGGCGTCTGGCTCGGCGGCTTCGTTTTCGACACCTACGGTTCGTATAATCCGGTCTGGTGGCTGTCGATTTTCTTCGGCGTGATGTCGGCTCTCATCAATCTGCCGATCAGCGAACGCCCCGTGGGACGGCTCGCCCCGTCGCCCGCCTGACGCTTGCGCCCGGTGGCGGAGCGCGCCACAAAGGCCTCCAGATCGAGGGAGCGGGCGCGTGGCGACATTCAAGGCAATCGTTATCGAGAAGACGCAGGGCGGCACCCAGGCCGAGCTCACGGATTTTGACGAAGCCAATCTGATGGACGGCGACGTTACCGTCCGCGTCGAATATTCAACCGTCAATTACAAGGACGGGCTTGCGGTCGCCGGCAAGGCGCCGGTGGTGCGCCGCTTCCCGATGATCGCCGGGGTCGATTTCGCAGGCACCGTTGAAGTCCTCCAGCCACCCCGCATGGAAGCCGGGGGACAAGGTCATTCTCAACGGCTGGGGCTGCGGTGAAACCCACCTTGGCGCCTATGGCGAAAAGGCCAGGGTCAAGGGCGACTGGCTGGTGCGGCTGCCGGCAAGCATGAGTGCGCGCGAGGCCATGGCTATCGGCACCGCGGGCTATACCGCCATGCTCGCGGTAATGGCGCTCGAGGGTCACGGGCTCAACCCGGCCAGCGGGCCGATTGTCGTGACCGGCGCTGCCGGAGGCGTCGGGTCGGTCGCGGTCGCCATTCTCGCCAAGCTCGGCTTTACCGTCCACGCGGTCACCGGGCGGCCGCAGGAGGCCGGTTACCTCAAGGGGCTCGGTGCCGCCGAAGTCGTCGAGCGCAGGGAACTGGCCATGCCGGCGAAGCCTTTGGCCAAGGAACGCTGGGCGGGCGGCGTCGACGCCGTCGGCTCGACCACGCTCGCCAACCTCCTGTCGATGACCCGCTACGGCGGAGCAGTCGCCGCCTGCGGCCTTGCCGGCGGCATGGACCTGCCGGGCTCCGTCGCCCCCTTCATTTTGCGCGCGGTATGCCTTTACGGCATCGACTCGGTCATGTGCCCGCTGGCCAAGCGCAAGGAAGCGTGGACAAGGCTGGAAACCGACCTGGACCGCCAAAAACTTGCCCAGATAACCAGCGAAATACCACTTTCCGGGGTATTTGACGCTGCGCCCCGGATCTTGGCCGGACAGGTCCGCGGGCGTATCGTGGTCAAAATCGGGTAAACGCGTTCAGGATTTGTCGACGAACGCCGGGCATACTGGGGTCGGGCCCGTCAAAGCGGGCCTAACCCGGTCGGCGAAGTGCCGGCCGCTTTGTGTGTAACGGTAGCGTCAGTCGGAGTGGGGTGATGGTGCGTAGTCTTGCGTTGCTGGCTGGCCTTATGGCCGTGGCTCCGGCCTTTGCCGGCGAAATGACGGTGGACGAAGCCCGGCATTTCGTTGTCGGAAAAACATTCTATTACACCTGCTTTGAAGGCACCCGCGGCAAGGGCCGCGTCTTCGCCGACGGTTCCGTGGTCGGCTCGGTTCAGTTCCAGGGCGCCGGCCCGATGCGCTTTGCGGCACTGCCCGCGGGCACGCTGCGTACCAGCAGCAACTCGGTGTGCGCCTCGCTGCGCGGGCTTCCGTTCGAGCCCTGCTTCAATCTCGAGCGCACCGATTCGCACAGCTTCCGCGGCTCGATCAGCGGGCTCGGTTTTGCCTATTGCGACTTCACCCGCCACGAGGGCCGCACCACTCTGGTTCGGCGCACGAGCAAAGAACGTCCGCTCGCACTGCGGCCGTCGCTGGCTGCCGACAACAACTAACATTCAGGCTTTGGCCGGGAAGATCATGCACGTCGTCGTGGCGTGTGCGTAAAGTTTGCCGGCACGATCCTTCAGGTCGCCTTCCGAAGTTGCAACGGTTCGCCCCCTGTGGATGAGGCGGCCTTCGGCGCGCATCGGCCCGGTGTCTTTGTATATCGCGCGAACGAAATTGACCTTCAGTTCGAGCGTGGTCCAAGCCTCGCCCTTGGCGAGCGTGCTGAATATTGCGCAGCCGAGAGCCGAGTCGAGCAGGGTTGCGGCAATGCCGCCGTGCACCGTGCCGATAGGGTTGTATTGGCGGAATTCGGGCACGCTCTCGAAAACCGCGCGGCCATGCTCGACCTCGGCGAGATGAAAGCCGAGCAGTTCGCTGATCGGCGGATGCGGCTGCGTGCCGTTGATGATGCCCTTGAGCAATTCGAGCCCGCCGAGGGACGTCGCCGTCTCGGGCGCCACCACGCCGTAGTTTCTGTCGCTCAATGCCCCCTCCGTGCGTTGGCTTTTGCTCGCGGCGCCGGGTCCCGGCATCGACTTGCCAGGCAAACTGTGCTGACCTTACATTTTCCGCGCGGAGAGAGCGAACCATGGTAGTGGCGATCTACATTTATCTGGCTGTGGCGTTTCTGGTCGCGGTCATGGCGATGCGGCGCGGCCGCATCGGCTGGCGCTGGTTCACGGCGGCGGTTTTACTGTCGCCGCTTTTGGCGGGCCTGGTGCTCATTCTCCTTCCGCGGGTGCGGCCGGTGCATCCGGGTCTGGTGAGGCGCGGCCCGCGATGGCCGCTCAACACCATTCCGATGCCCGCCGATGCCGGCATCCGCATTATCCGCCACGCCGATACGCGCCTCGTGCCGTGCGACATTCTGATCAACGGCGCCATCGTCGGCGCGGTCGATCCGGACAGCGCCATCGAACTTCGAGTTCCCAGCGGTCGCCTCAGGGTCGAAGCGCGCATGGGCCTGGCGGAAAGCCGGCCGTTGATGGTCAGGACCGCGCCCGGCAACAGGATCGATCTCGAACTCATCCACCGCAGCGACACGTTGTGGTCGAAGCTCTTTCCGACCGACACGCATTTGTCATTGCGGCCGATGACCGCGTCACCGGCGCACCAGGCCGCGTGATCAGGCGATATCGATCCGGAACGGCACGCCTTCCTCGCTGAACTCGCCGGGGCCGATGGTTTCAATCGCGCGTATCATGCGTCCGTTGCGCTCGAGCAGGCGGTCGGCCAGCGAAACGATGCGCGCGTTGGGCATGGCGGTGCGCGAGGCGCGGCGGATGTCCCAGGCGATCTGCATTTCGTCGCGCTCCGGGTTGAGCGCGCAGGCGGCGACATAGGCGCCGGCGGTCGAGCGGCTAATGCCGGCAAAGCAATGCACCACCATGGGCGCGGCGCGGTCCCAGCCGCCGACGAAGCGGATCAGCCGTTCGATGTGCTCCTCGGCAGGCGCCGTATAGCCCTCCATCGGCGTGGTGATGTCATCGACCGCAAGCACGAGGTGATTTTCCGGCGCGATATGCTGCGGCCGCTCGACCCGGTCGGTGCGGCGCAACAGCGTGACGATGTGGCCCGCGCCGGTTTCATCGACCGTGGCGTAGAGCCGTGCCAGTGAGCAAACGTAAATCATAATGGGATAAAAGGCTTCTGCTGAGTCATATCTATGACGGCTCGCCGCGTGGGGAAAGCCTCAACTCTTTGTGAGCTTTACGAAACGTTCGCGATAGCGCGCCTCCGTGGTTTCCGCGGGCCACGGTGTCAGATAGTCCCGTTCCAGAGCGGCGGAGAATTTCGGCGGCTGCCCGAAAAAGCGTCGCGCCTCGGCCAGCGCAAAACCGGCAAGCCGCGTCGATTCGAAAAAGGCGGCGTTGCGGTCGGCGGCCTTGATCAGACCTTGCAGCGCGGCCGGCAGCGGCGAGGGCAGGCCGAAACGGCGGTGAATGGCGACGAGCAGGCGATGCTCGACCGCCTTATAGCTGTCGCCGATCACCGCCTTGAACGGCGAGATCATGTCGCCGATCACGTATTCCGGCGCGTCATGCAGCAGCACGGCAAGGCGGCCTTTGGCGTCGAGACGAGGCACCTTGGCCCGCGCCAGCGCCTCGACAAGGAGCGCGTGCTGGGCGACCGAATAGATGTGCGCGCCCTCGGTCTGCCCGTTCCAGCGCGCGACACGCGCGAGCCCGTGCGCGATGTCTTCGAGCTCGACGTCGAGCGGCGAGGGGTCGAGCAGGTCGAGCCGGCGGCCGGACAGCATGCGCTGCCATGCGCGCGGGGCTTGACTGCCTCGCGCCTTGCTCATCTGCGCTTGGCGAGCTTCGCCACGGCGTCGTGGCGATGGCAGATCATCAGATGGTCGTTGACCATGCCGACCGCCTGCATGAAGGCATAGACAATGGTCGGGCCGACGAACTTGAAGCCGTGCTGCAAAAGCTCCTTCGACATCGCCCGCGACTCGGCCGTCTCGGTCGGCGTCCGCGAACGCTGCCTGAGTTTGTGATCGATCGGCTTGCCGTCCACGTGCTTCCACAGCATGTCGGAAAAGCCCGGGCCGTTCTCCATGATCTTGAGCCAGGCCTTGGCCGAGCCGATGGCGCCTTCGATCTTGGCGCGGTTGCGCACGATGCCGGCGTCCCGCATCAGCCGCTCGACTTTCTTCGGCGTATAGCGGGCGATCTTCTCGGGATTGAAATCGTCGAAGGCTTTGCGGAAGTTGTCGCGTTTGCGCAGGATGATGATCCAGGCAAGCCCGGCCTGAAAGCCGTCGAGGATCAGTTTTTCAAACAGCGCAAGGTCGTCGCGTTCCGGCACGCCCCACTCGGTGTCGTGATAGGCGACGTAAAGAGGGTCCTTGCCCGCCCACGGGCAGCGCACGAGATCCTTGGTGCGCGCGGGGCTCATGACGCAGCCGTCTCGCCCGGCCAGGGAAACCGCGCCCATGAAGGCTTGACCGGGCGGATGGCGATGCCGCCGGCGGTGAGCGAAAAGCCGCCGGCAAGTGCATCGGCGACGCGGTCGAGCCGCAGCAATGCCAGCCCGCGGCCTTTGGCCGTGGAGCCGAGTGTGCCGACCTGCTTTTCGCCGGCCATCACCGGCAGACCCGGCATCGGCGAGAACTCATCGTAGATTATCGGCACCACGCGGCTGCGCGCGTTGGAGCGGTGCTCGACACGCGACACCACCTCCTGGCCGACATAGCAGCCTTTGTCGAAATCGACGCCGCCGAGCTGGTCCATGTCGGCTTCGTGCGGATACGTGTCGAGATAGGAGAAATCCTCGCCGCCGCGCGGGATGCCGAGCGCGATACGGTGCGCATTGTAGGCTTCGATGCCGGCGAGCCGGGCGCCGAGATTGGCCGCGGCTTCGGCCGCAAGGTCGGGCGGCAGGATGCTGCGTGTCCCGAGAGCCGGCAGCCGCGGATCGGCGTAGCTCAAACCGTCGTCGCTTTGTCCAGCCCCGTCCCAGTACGCCATGACGCCAAGCCGGCCGGACAGGTCCTCGATCGCGGCCTTGGCGCGCAATTTGTAGAAATTGAGCTTTTCCACAAGCGTCGGGACCAGCGCTCGCGGGCAATCGAGGAAGAAGCCGCCGCCATCTTCGGCTGTCGCCTCGGTGACGATAAAGTCGCTGATGATCTTGCCCTGGGGTGTGAGCAAAGCGGCAAATCGCGCGCTGCCGGGCGCCATCTTGGCCATTTCGCTGGTCACCAGCCCGTTGAGGAAGCGCCGGGCGTCGTCGCCGGACACCTTGATGACGCCACGGTCTGGAAGAAGTGCTGCCTGCATGCTGGTTCTCTGTTGGGGTATCTCTTGCCAGAACTCACGGCGGAACGTAAGCGCTGTTGCCCGGCTCTCAAGCCGGTTAGAACCGCTCGAAACATGGCCGAAACCTACGACCTCATCCTCAAGGGCGGCACCGTCGTCAACCAGGACGGCGAGGGCGTCCGCGACATCGGCGTTCGCGGCAGCCGCTTCGCCGCGATCGGAGATTTGGCGCGCGCGTCCGCGGCTGAGGTGGTCGACTGCCGCGGCTTGCACGTCGTGCCCGGCGTGATCGACAGCCATGTGCATTTCCGCGAGCCGGGGCTCACCCACAAGGAAGACCTCGAATCGGGCTCGCGCGGTGCAGTGCTGGGCGGCGTGACCGCCGTGTTCGAGATGCCCAATACCGATCCGTTGACGGTGACCGCGGAGGCGCTCGCCGACAAGGTTTCGCGCGCGCATCACCGCATGCACTGCGATTTTGCCTTCTATGTCGGCGCGACGCGCGAGAACACTTCGCAACTTGGTGAGCTCGAGCGTCTGCCCGGTGCCGCCGGCGTCAAAGTGTTCATAGGCTCGTCCACCGGCTCGTTGCTGATCGAAGACGACGACGGCGTCCGCGCCGTGCTCAAGGCGATCCGCCGCCGCGCCGCATTTCATTCCGAGGACGAATATCGTCTGCGCGAACGCATGAATCTCCGCGTCGAGGGCGATCCGTCCTCGCATCCGGTCTGGCGCGACGCCACCGCGGCGTTAATGTCGACCGAGCGTCTGGTGCGTCTTGCGCGCGAGACCGGCAAACGCGTGCATGTTCTTCACATCACCAGCAAGGAAGAAGCGGCGTTCCTGAGCGGGCACAAGGACGTCGCCACGGCGGAAGCAACGCCCGCCCATCTCACGCTCGCCGCGCCCGAGTGCTACGAGAAGCTCGGCACGCGCGCCCAGCTCAACCCGCCGATCCGCGACGCCTCGCATCGCGAAGGATTGTGGAACGCGTTGGCGCAGGGCGTCATCGACAGCATCGGTTCCGATCATTCGCCGCACACGCGTGAGGAGAAGTCGAAGCCCTATCCGAAAACGCATTCCGGCATGACCGGGACGCAGACTTTGGTTCCGCTGATGCTCGATCACGTCAACGCCGGGAGGTTGTCCCTGCTGAGATTTGTCGATCTCACCAGCGCCGGCCCCGCACGCGTGTTCGGCATCGCCGGCAAGGGCCGTATAGCCGCCGGTTACGATGCCGACCTCACGGTGGTCGACCTGAAACGACGCCAAACCATAACCGACGGTTGGATCGCCTCGCGGTCGGGCTGGACGCCGTACGACGGGGTCACCGTCACCGGCTGGGCGGCAGGGACGTTCGTGCGCGGGCGCCGGGTGATGTGGGAAGGAACCTTGGTCACGCCGGGCCTGGGCGAGCCCGTAAGGTTTTTGGAGACCCTTGCCGGCGCCTGAATCAGGGCGACCGTCCGAGTTATCCCCAGCCGTTTGCCCGTCGTTTTGCTGTGGATTGAAAATGCTGGGGCGGCCGCTATGAACGTGCCCGGGCACCCCATGCATGGGCCGGTTTCGCCGGCGGCCGAGGGGTGGGGGACCATGAGCGGCGATCTTATTTCGCTTCGTATGCTGCTGATCTGTGCCGTGCCGTCGGAGCAGGATCTGTGGCGGCAGGGTGCTGCGCTCGCCTCGGTACCAATCGAGTTCGCAATCGCCGATGCGGTCGGCGCGGGGAAGACGCTCGCCAAGGGCGGCATCGACATCTGCGTCATCGATTCAAAACTGACGAGCGACGACAAGGAAGCGGTGCTCAATGCAGCGCGTGCGGTCGAGCAGGCGCCGTTTGTCGTACTGGCGGCACCGAACGCGCTCGGCCGGCTCGAGGGCAGCGACGGCACGCTGACCAAGCCCGCGAGCCCGGAGGACGCGCGGAAGGCCGTCGAGATGTGCGTCCGGGTGAAGATCCCGACGCGCGTTCTGATCGTCGACGATTCAAAGACGATGCGCAGCATCGTGCGCAAGATTCTCTTGGCCAGCCGTTTTGCGCTGGATATTCACGAAGCCGAGGAGGGAAACGCCGCGCTCAATCTATTGCGCGCCGGCAATTTCGGAATGGTGTTTCTCGATTACAATATGCCGGGGCTTAACGGCTTCGAGACGTTGTCGGAGATCAAGCGGGAGAGCCCGAACGTTGCCGTGGTGATGATGACGGCGAAGATTGACGAGGTGATGGCCGGTCGTGCGCGGGCAAGCGGCGCGCTTTCCTTTTTGAAAAAGCCGTTTTATCCGGCCGATATCGACGCCGTACTCACGACTTACTACGGGCTGAGCGCGCAGCGTGATTAAACCGGCGAGCGGCCGTTACTGGCGCTGCTGGTCGACGGAAAATTCGCCGTTGCGAATGCGGGAGCCCAAGCCCTCGGCAAAACTCGCCGCGGCGTCTTCGCCGTAGGTGGTGACGAATTCGGCGAGCGCGGCAAACAGGCAAGCCTGTGCCAGGCAGTCGCCGTCGATGCCATCAAGCCGCGCTTCCGCCCAGGCCTCTTGTAAATAACCAAGCGCGACGCGTTTTTGCTCGTGATCGGCGATCGGTTCGCGCGACTGGATAGACCGTCCCACCGTTGTCATAGGCATTGTTTTCCCGCGGCGCGTGGCAAGGACGCCAATTTCCCCAGAATTGACCTCGACGTTATCACGGGGAACCGGAACCTATAAGCGCACCTGAAAGAAAGGTTAATCCGGCCGCCTTAATTGGCATAACGGGCCGTAATCTCGCGGGAGATTCTGGCGCCCTCGTCGAGATAGCGGCGAATGGCGATATCGGCGGCCGGGGTGCAGGTACGGTAGGTCTGCTGAAACACGCGATACCCACGGTTGAAACTGGCCACGACCTTGCGCTTGCGCTCGCCGTCCAAAGCCTCGGCATCGATCAAGGCCTGCATCTGACTGCGCCATTTCGGCCCCTCATTGGCGCCGCAGACGTTGCGCAGGTAGTGCAACGAGCCGAGAATCTCCGCCAGCCGCTCAAGGTCGCCGTCGTAAGGCGCGGCGCTGCCTTCAATGGCATGCGCCGGTGCGGCAAGGCAGGCCAGCATCGACGCCAGGATCAAAAGCTTCCTCACGCGGGGTCCCATTTTCGTTGGCGGAAGGTGATATGTGCTTCCCTTGCGGCGCCCGCAAGGCGCCGCCGACCTAACCTTTGGCAGCCGCAAGCCGCGCAAAGGCCGCTGCGCCGATTTCCGCCAGGCCATCGGTGGTGCGCAGGCCGGAAATTCCGTCGAGCGTCACCCAGCGCGCGTCGTCAAGTTCCTCATTGAGCTTTGCCTCGCCGGAGCGCCAGCGCGCGGCAAGACAGAGGATGACGAAGTGGCGCTCGACCGCGCCTTTGGCGTCGCGAGTAATCACCTCGCGGTGGCCCGCGAGCCCGACCGGTTCGATGGCGAGCGCGGTCTCCTCGCGCACCTCGCGTATCGCCGCTTCGTTCAAGGTCTCGCCGACTTCCACGGCGCCTCCCGGGAACGTGTAGAGGTTCAGCGCCGGGCTTCGCGCGCGCCGCACCACCAGTATCTGCCCGTCGCGGATGATCGCCGCGCTGACGGCGAGATAGGGGCGCTGCGGATAGGTTCTGATATCGGACAAGTGGTTACCGCTTCAGCAGCCGGTCGACCGCCGCCTGCGGCGCCACGGCGTCGCCGGCGAGCGCCTCGGCATCGCCGTTGATTACCGCGCCGGCGCGGGCAATGAGCGGCTTGAGCGAGGCGACGGTGGTCTGTGCAAGGCGCTGCGCGGCCGGTTCGGGCAAGCCGGAGCGCATGGCGCCGCGGGTGGCTTCGAGCACAGCCGTCATTGTACCGGCGAGCATGTCGAGACAGTTGCGCACGGTTGGATTGGCGGCCTGGTAGGCGGCGACTGCCATTTCCCGGTCCTTGAAGCGCGAGCCGAGGAAATGCTCGCGGTAGCTCTTGGGCTGCCAGTCAAGAAAGTCGGCGAGGCATTCGGGGCAGCTCGACAGCATTTCTAGGAGCATTACCGCTTCGTTGAAATGGTTGAGATAGTCGGTTGCCAGCCCGGTCGCCGGGTTGATATTGGCGTCCGCAAGCCGCGCCGCCCCGCCGGCCTCGCCGTCGGACCAATCCTCGACCGCTTGCAACGCCTCGGCGCAATCCTGATATTTCATTGGCCGCCCCACCCACCGGCGGCCAGTGTTATTCGTCCCGGTTAAGGTGCAATTAAGGACATGTGCGGCCGCTACACACTGACGTCGGCGCCGGAAGCGATCCGGGCGCTGTTTCGCTATTCGCAGCAGCCGAACTTTCCCCCGCGCTATAATATTGCCCCGACACAGCCAATCCCAATCGTCCGTCTCGTTGAGGGAAAGCGTGAATTCGCGCTGGTGCGCTGGGGTCTGTTGCCATCGTGGGTAAAAGACCCCAAGGCATTTTCGCCGCTGATCAATGCGCGCGGTAAATCCGTCCTCGACAAGCCGGCGTTCAGGGCTGCGATGAAATACCGCCGTTGCCTGATACCGGCTGACGGCTTTTACGAATGGCAGAAGGCTGCCGCGCGCAAGCGCCCATTCTACGTGCGCGCCAAAGATAGCGGGCCGCTTGCATTTGCCGGCCTGTGGGAGTGCTGGACCGGGCCGAACGGCGAGGAACTGGAAACAGCGGCAATCGTCACCACGCGCGCCAACCGCAGGCTGTCGCCGATCCACGAACGCATGCCGGTGGTGGTGCCGCCCGAAGCCTTCGATCTATGGCTCGATTGCAAGGCCGTCGATGTGGAAACCGCCGCGGCGCTGATCGCGCCCGCGCGCGACGATTTGCTCGAGGCGCATGAAATTGCGCCCGCGGTCAACCGCGTGGCCAACGACACCCCGGCACTGATCGAGCCGCTGACGGAAAACGCCGAACCCGGACCGCCGGTAAAGCCCAAACGCCCAAAGAAGAGCAGCGGGCAGGCGTCGCTGTTCTAGCCCTCATCGCCCGATAAGTTTCGATAGTCCCTCGACGATCGCCGCCGTGTTCCACTGCGCCGCGCCAACGAGCCGGCCAATTTCAAGTCCATCGGCATTTATCAACAGCGTCGTGGGAATGCCGATGACGCCGAGCGCATGCATCGCGTCCGACGTGGGATCGGCGTAGACCGGCAAGTTGTCCAGCGCAAATCTCTTGTAGTAGGCCCGAACAGCAGTGACGCCGGACAAATCGACCGAGACCGGAACGACGACGAGGTCCTTGGCAGGGAAACGCGATGCCAACGCATTGAGCGAGGGCATCTCCTCCTTGCAAGGCGCGCACCACGTGGCCCAGAAGTTCAGCAGCACGAAACGGCCGCGAAAATCGGCGAGCGTGAACTTTCGGCCGTCGCCGTCGCGAAACTCGAACGCCGGCAGCGGGCGCGGGCTCGCATGCAGGGCCGGCATCGTCGACGGCAATTGGATCGGGAAGAATTGACGTACAAGAGAAGGCGCCAGAAAAAATCCAGCGGCGACGATCACGATAGGAACCAGCCGCAGCAGCTTAGTCCGCATCGCTCACAGTACTTTGCCCGGGTTGAGGATGTTGTTGGGGTCGAGCGTGCGTTTGAGTGCGCGCATGAGATCGAGCGCCACCGGGTCCTTGTATTGCGGCAGGATGTCACGCTTCATCACGCCGACGCCATGCTCGGCCGAAATCGAGCCGCCGAGCCGTTTCACGACCGCAAAGACAACCGCATTGACCTCGTCCCATCGCGCGAGAAATTTTTCGCGATCGGCGCCGGCGGGCTGCATCACGTTGTAGTGGATATTGCCGTCGCCGATATGGCCGAACGGAAGCGGCCGGCTGCCGGGAATGAGCCGGATGACCGCGGCATTTGCCTCCTCGATGAAAGCCGGCACCGCGGCGACCGGAACCGAAACATCATGCTTGATCGAAGCGCCGACCTGGCGCTGCACCTCGCCGAACATTTCACGCATGCGCCAGAACGACTTCGCCTGTTCGAGGCTGTCGGCGATTGCGGCGTCCTCGACGATGCCGCGCTTGAGGCCCTCGGCGAGGATGTCCTCCATGACGCCGCGCAGGCCGGAACGCGCCTGTGAAGACAACTCGAGCAGTATGTTCCAGGGGTGCGGCGCGGCGAGCGGATCGCGCGAGTTGGCGTCGTATTTGATCACGGCCTCGATGCCGGAACGCGCCATCAATTCGCACGAGGTTACGCCGCCGGCGCTGCGCTCGATGGCGACGTTGAGCAGTTCGACGCCGGCCTGCGGCGAGGGCACGCCGGCAAAGGCGGTCTCCACCGAACGCGGCCGCGGCACCAGCCGCAATACCGCGGCGGTAATGATGCCGAGGGTGCCTTCCGACCCGATGAACAGATCTTTCAGGTCGTAACCGGTATTGTCCTTCTTCAGCTTGTTGAGATTGTTGAGCACGCGGCCGTCGGCGAGCACGACCTCGAGCCCCAGCGCGTGCGAGCGGGCAATGCCGTGCGCAATGGCCGCGACCCCGCCGGCATTGGTCGAGAGATTGCCGCCGATGGTGCAGGTGCCCTCCGACGGCAGCAATTGCGGATAGAGCCGGTCGGCGCTCGCCGCGGCTTCACGCGCGCGCTGCAGCGTCACGCCGGCTTCCACCGTCATGGTGCTGGAAACCGGGTCCACGTCCCGTATTTTGTCGAGCCGCGTCAGCGACAATACGATCTCGCCGTGGTGCGGGATTTGGCCTCCGACCAGGCCGGTGTTGCCGCCTTGCGGCACGATAGCCGTCTGCGTTTCGTTGGCGAGCTTTACGATGGCGGCAACCTCCGCCACCGAACCCGGCCGTACCACGAGCGGTGTGTGGCCTTTGTAGAGATCGCGCATCTCGACGAGATACGAATTTTGCAGCTGCGGGTCGGTGATTGCGAATTTGCCGCCGACGATTGCGGCAAAACGCGCGAGCAGTTCGGGCGCGAGTGTACGTTCGCGCTGTGGCTTTTCCTGCAGGTTCATTTCCCGCGTTCCGTTTTTGGCGCGGCGGCGCGTTTGAGCCGGTCGTTGATGGCTTCGCCCAAGCCCTCCTGTGGCACTTTCATCACCGCGATTGTCTTGGCGCCGGATGCGTCGAGCGCGCGCAAATGTGAAAACAAATTGGCCGCGGCCTCGACCAGATCGCCGCGTGCCGACAGATTGAGGGCCGCCTCCGGCGCCGTTCCGAAGGCAAGCAGCGCTTCGCCGTCCTGCGCGCCTTCCGCTTCGAGCCGCAGCCGTGCTCTGGGCGCGTAATGGGACGCCAGCATGCCGGGCGCCAGCGGCACGTCGGTTTCTTCGGCAGGCTCGCCAAGCCTCCTGCCGACCAAGCGTTCGATGTCTTCCCGCGCCACGCCGCCGGCACGCAAGAGGACCGGATCGTCGAGACAGGCGACGATCGTCGACTCAACACCGACGCTGCACAGTCCGGCGTCGATCACCATGTCGATGTGGCCGCGCAAGTCGGCGAGCACATGGGCGGCGCTGGTCGGCGAGACATGGCCGGAGCGATTGGCCGACGGCGCCACGATCGGTCCGCCGAAGGCTTCGAGCAGTGCTTGCGCGACGGGGTGCGCCGGCACGCGCACCGCGATTGTGTCGAGGCCGGCCAGGGCCAGATCGGCGATGCCGCAGCTTGGCTGCTTCGGCAGCACCAAAGTCAGCGGTCCGGGCCAGAACTCAGCCGCAAGCGCCTCAGCCGTGGCATCGAAACGGGCGAGGCGGCGCGCCGTAGCCATATCGGCAACGTGCGCGATCAGCGGATTGAATGCCGGCCGTCCCTTGGCGGCGTAGAGCCGCGCCACGGCCTCGCCATTGCCGGCATCGGCGCCGAGGCCATAGACGGTCTCGGTCGCGAACGCGACCAGCCCGCCTTCGCCGAGGCAGCGCGCCGCCGCCGCGATCGCGGCAGCGTCCGTCTTCATCACACGCGTTCCAGGCTCTGCAGTCACTGAAATCCTCAAACTTGCAGCATTTGGCACGGCAGGGTTATAAGGCCGCCCTCAGTCGGAGTGTAGCGCAGTCTGGTAGCGCACCACGTTCGGGACGTGGGGGTCGCAGGTTCAAATCCTGCCACTCCGACCAAATTATCCCCTGACAATTCAGCCGGTTGTCGTTTCGACCATTTTGCCCTTGAGCGCAAGGGCGACAGTTAAGGCGACAGATTGGCAACGGCGTGCGCAAAGCGAAGAGGCGGGGCCCGTCAAAGGTCTCGCCTCTTGCGTTGGCGCGCTTTTGCGCGATGGGTTGCTTTGTCAAGTTGGCGCGTCTCGATCGGCTTGGTGCTTCACCAATCGTATTTGTCGTGCAGCAGGTAGTGCGACCACGGGTGATCAAGATCGATATACTTATCGCGTTCAGGTTTGGCACCATGTTCGCGGTGACCGAGACGGCTCGCCACGATCTCGGACAACGCACGTCGCCAGCCTCTGGCTTGTTATTTCCAAACTGGACAACTGCGAAGGCACGGTTGCGGTCCTCCGGGTATATCCAGACGAGCAGCCACCGACATGCGGCAGAAAAATTTTCACCACGGGCACCGGCTCGTGATTTTTCATCTCCTGCAATGATGTCGGTGCGTTGGCGAGCAACTGATCAAACTGCTGATCGGTGATCAGCGGTTCGCCGCTGAGCGGCATTTTTGCGTTCCAACTTTCCGGTCTTTTTGTTTTCGCCAAGTCCTCCTCGGCTCCATCGATGATCGGAGCATTGACCGTGCTGACCGTTCATGAGCCGGTAAACCGCCGAGTTTGCCGGTCCCTTCCGAGTTCTCGAAGCCGCGGAATTTGCGCCGGGTGAACGTGATGCGCGGTGCGAGATCACGCAACGCGATTGTTCACATCGCACATCGGCGTTGTCGTCAGTGCATGCGTCAGACCAAGCCTAGCGAGGCCGACATGAGCGTCTCGAATACGATCGTCGTGGAGCCCTGAACCAAAAACGTGGGTCGTCTCTGTCCTTCAAGGTAGTCCTCGCCTTGCAGATCGCAGATCGAATCGGCCTGTCTCGATGGAGCCGCTGAGTCTCGCTCCCGATCAAACCTATTGCAGTGGAGCAGCTTGTAGATTTCATCGATGTCGCCATCGCCTTTGACCTTGATTTCGGTGAAGTGTCTTTTTTCTGGATCGATCAGGATTGCGCGCATGGTTCATCACTCCTGCGCCAGAAGGAAGTGATTTACTTCCGGGCTTTCCCGAGAAGGAGATGGTGACAATGTAATTCTCACCGTTTGGTTCGATGACGAGATGATCATCGTCACGCCAAACTCACACGGGTCGGTTTATCATTGAGCGGCAACCGCACGTGTCACCGGGCGCTGAGGTGTCGGCTTGAGATCGAGATGCATCGATCATACGTTCGCTCCACTGAGCGCGGGTGGACGCGATCTTGTTGAGATGAGAAAATGGCGTAAGGGTTCACGCCAAGACCATACGGTTCTCCACGCAGGACCTGTTGTGCGGGGCTCGCACCGACTGCAAATCGGTGCGAGCCCATTTAATTTTGAGGTGGGAGCAAGCGCGACCGTATCGCCGTGAGAGGCGGCTACCGATCGGGTCGCTCATGCGGCGGAGATGGTGGGCCTAATGGCCGTTTGCCGCGGGGTTTCTACCGGCCTAAGCCGGGAGACGAAATTAAATGCCCGCGGCAATCGGAGTCAACGATCGCTATCATTGCAACCCATGCGCGGCTCACTCACCCTTGCCGAACACCCCGGCGACGTCGTCCGGCTCACCTGCGAGAAGTGCGGGCGCAACGGGCAGTATCGCAAGCAACATTGATCGAACGCTACGGCGCCGACATCGGGCTACCCGATCTTCGCGAGAAGATCGCCCAGTGCGAGCGGGCACGATCGATGCACGACATGTGCGGCGTGCACTACGTCGGGCTGACGCCCTGAGACATCAACATCCAGTCCATGCTGCCAATATGCAGCCAATCCGGCTAGATCGCTAGACCGTGGGCGTTGTCCTAATTTGAATTAAAGATCGAGATCGACGACCATTTCGCGGCTGATCCTCTTGGCGAACTTTGCAATCTCAGCAAAAACCTGTTGGCATTCGGGGTCTTGCGCAATAGCTGCCTGCGCCTTCTCATGGGCCGCTTGGTCACACGTGACAACAACAAACCAGTCTCCGACATTTGGGCCGGTTTGAAATTGACTCAGCCGATAAGTGACCCCGTATTTGAGGTAGGCGGCCTTCAATCTCTTGGCGAGGGGCGCCACCACGTCGATGGTGCCACCACGGTAGTGCGAGACGGCTGAAACTGTCATGGGTTGCCCTTCCGCTGCTCCGCCACGATAGCCGCCCGCACCGCATCGACCGGCGACGTAATCGGCGCTAATTCAAATTAGGACACTACCGAACATCTGCAACTGCTGTCGTTTACTCGCCAGCGGCGGCCTACGCCGCCGCAGCCGGGTATCGCGTGTTCAATTTCGGGCAGACGATCGCGTCACCGGTGCGCGACAACACCGCCTTGAGATCGGGCGAGGTCGCCGACCACGCGGTGAAAATATCGGCCTCAACCTTCGGCAAAAATTCCTGCTGCAATGCCTCGGGACCGCACGTGTGCAGCAATGCCAGATAGGCCGCGAGCGGGCCACCGATGTCGGGCTGTGGGCCGTCGGGATCGTCGTAAACCTTGCGCACGATGTCACGCGCTGCCGGCGTCAGCCGCACGTGCTGCCCGCGTTCGGGACCATGAGGCTGCACGCAATATCGTTCGATCCATCGAGTGGCGCGTTCGCCGCGTGTCCACACCCATGGCGCTTGTCCTCGTTCGGGGCGGCGCATGCGGCCAGCGTCTTCGGATCAGTTCGGGACTGCACCGACAAGCGCAACCGCGTGGCCAGCATCGCCATCAACCGCGTCGCCTTTTCCCAGCGCGCGAGGGCGTCATCATTTTGCGTGCGGCGGCTACCGAGTATTGCGACAACGCCGCCGCCTGCACATACGCGCAGATGAGCGGCAAGTCGCTGGCGACAAAATGGCGAGGATCACAGGCGCCGACCAGTTCGACAAAAAGCCGGCGCTCTTGGGCGCTCAGGAAGTCGGGCGGCTGCAGGCGCGCAGGATCGCCGTTGACGCGAGGAAACGCGACGAGGTTTTCCGTCGACTTGCGACCACGCTGGCGCATGCCGGTTAGCTTACAGGAAAAAACGCCGGGGAAAAATTGTGGACATTTAGCAAAACCAAAGCAGGGCCCCGCTCGGCGATCCGGGGATGGTCTTCAGAACCGAAGCCCCCCGGCCCGTCGATGTCCGCTTTACCGTCGAAGCGGACATGTGCAGAGCACTCGGCGATGTCCGCTAAGTGCCAATAGAGACCAACGCGCCACAAAAAGAAAGACCGCCTTGCGGCGGTCCTTCGTGTGTTCGCTGGCAGAACAGTCGCGACTAGGCCGCTTTCTTTTTGGGCCGTGCAAACCAACCAAGTGCGGCAAGACCGGTTGCGAAAAGCGGAAAACCGGCAGGCAGCGGGGTAGTCCCCGCTACAAGATCACCATCAACGGAAACATCGTCGACAAACCACTCACTCGGATTTGTCTGCGCCCAGATCGACAATGTATCGCTTCCGGTCCCGACGAAGGAAAAAGCGTACGAGACATACCCCTCCACGATTGTGCCGGGGACTGTAACGCCAACTCCGTCCACACTGACCGTCAGAAACGCATTAGCGTCGCCTCCATTGCCACCATTGGAGGCAAAAAAAGCAACATTGTAAGTTGAGCCCGCAATGTCCCCGAAAGTCTGCGACAAAATAGCAGGCTTTCCATCATCGCGGCCGCCCGGATCATCGAAATTGCCTATCCGCAAGTAACCGTTTCCGTCATATGCTCCCAAGCCCGTTGCAGCTTGATTGAAAGCTTCAAAGTCGAAGCCAAGTGACGGGGTCCATCCATCAGGTACATTAGAATTCGTAACCCCACCTTGGGTATCCGAATAGATGCCGCCTTCAAAGTCGCCGTTCACGATTAGATTTGACGCGTTTGCGCTTCCGCAATATAGCGCGATGGCGACGACAAAAGCGGTGAAAGACCGGAACTGCGTTGACTTCATGCTGCACCCCTCACAAAACGCTGAAAATACTCGCTTCAAGCTTCTCGCATTTGGGTGCCACTTCCACCAAAGCTCCGCAAATTGGAGCATCGGATCAGGAACCTGTCAAGATCGCCTTGCGCCGTCGTGACGACCTAAACCGCGCACGCTAGGAGCCTTGCAGGCCGGCCCGGCGGGTCCGCAGCCGGCCTGCGCTTCCTCAGTGGGAACAACAGGAGGTCTAAAACCACCGAGAAAAGTCTATTGGACGCGATGCCGGGCGCTCTGGTTCGGCAGATCGATCACCTTGGCGCGTTCATTGGCGAGCAGCATGCGCAAATCGGCCACCATGGTTTTCGTCTCCGCCAGCTCAAACTGCAGCGAGCGGATCGTGTCTTGCAATTCGACGATGTCGGTCTTGCGCTCTTGGGCAGCTTTTTTGTGCCCGGCGTCCTGCATCTCGACGACGAATTCCGCGATGGCGTCACGCATCGTTGCCCGTTCCGCCGCGATCTTGTCATCCATCATTGTCGCGTAGTCGATCGGCGCCGCGACTTCGGACCTACGCTCAACGGTTTTGTAAACGACCTCCGGCAGCGCGGCGGCTTGCTCCGCCTTATGCCGGGCAAAGGTTGCCTTGGCTGCATTGGACAGCGCGATCGGGTCTGCGTCATCACGATGTGCCTCCCTCGGGGGAACCACATCCTGACGCGCACCTTCGGCCCGCGCCCGCGCTTCGGCGATGATCCGCTCGCGATCGGTGGCGGAAAATTTCACGGCGCTGGCCACGTCGGCGTCTTCGGTGTCGGATCGAACGATTGCGGATCAACCGGCGATCCATCAGCTGCCAAAGTCCAATAATGCGGCAATGCGTGCCGTTCGACATCTGCGACAGAAACATTGTTAGCTCATGCGGCGTCGGCGTCGGCGTGCACCCCGCGGCGGTGACGCGTGGTGTCGGTGTTGCTTGTGCCGTCGGTGTTTTCGCCATGGCTGCGATCTCCAATAAATTTTACCAGTCCGCACCGGTGATGACTGCGATCGAGCCCGGATGTGCGACCCACGTCGCCTGACCACGCACACGCAGCGCAAACAAATCGGTCTGGAACATCGACTTCACCGGGAAGGCAACAACCGGAGGCGAGCCCGGCGTTGAGATGTCGGTCGGGTTTGTGTCTTCGAGGTGTACCGATCCACCTTTCGAAACTTCAATCGTCGTCGAGCCGCTGAAACCAACCGCGAGACCTTCGAGCGCGACGCCGAGCACCGTGCCGTCGGCAAGCACGGACGATGCAAACACCCGATCGGAAAACTTTGGATTAGGCGCAGCACGAGCGCTTTCTCCGCCAGTTCGGAGGTCGTCACGATGATCATGCTGGCAGTGTTGATACCGTCCGCCCCGATCGTCTTTGCCAAAACACCCGCGTCGTCGGCCATGCCTTCCAGCCCGCCGGTGCCCGAGGAAGCGATCGGCGTGAGACCGTAGAGCAGACCGGCTGGCGCGATCGCGTCGCCCGCCACGTTGCTAAGCATCTTGGTCTCCAGACTTTGCTTGACCGCAATGTCGAGCGCGTCGCCGAACAAGGTCGCGGCAGTGTCACCAGTCGCCTGCAGCATTTCATTCGTCAGGCCGGTCAAAACCTCCACCCGTTTCGCCGGCCCGAGCGTCACCACGTGGGCGGTGAGTTCGGCAAACGGAATCGGCGCGCCTTCGGCGATGAAGAGCGGAACAGGGCGCCCGCTCTTGCCGATATACGGCAGCGTGACCGTGTGGATGCCCGACATATCGATCGAGTGGGCGAGGGCAAGCAACCGGGCGGCGGCGGATGCTGGCGACAGCATCGGCAAAATCGTGGTGATAATCATCGCCGGGAAATCGGCGGTTGATGTCGGTGACTGCGCCGCCTTCACGACGCGTTGAGCCATCACGTCGTCCGGCCAATGAGCTTTCAAAATTTGATCAGTGCGGCCAAGCTCGCGCTGGCTCTGACCTTGCGCGATCGCAACGATGGCGCGCAGCCATGATTTGCGGTTGCTCGATCCGTTGCGCAGGTCTTCGGGGACTAAAGCTCGCATGTCGCGATCGTAGACGTGCGATCGAGCGAGTGAGCGTAACGCGTACGAAAAATTTTCCCAGCCCGAACTAGATCGGCCAGATCAGAACGACGCTCTGCAAGCTGGGCGGCCTCTCGATCTGTGCCACCTTTTGTCAAGGGTACGAAATTCGTACCTTTCTCAGTCGCATTTGGCCTGTGTGGTTCTTTAAGTTCCCGCTTCAGTAGCTCGCTATCTCGCTCTCGATCGGCCACGGCGTCGAAGCTCAAGCGCGATCGGGCCCGATCCATCTCTCGACGTAGTCCGCGAGCACCTCCGTGGCCACGGTGGCGATCTCCGCTTGCGTCGCGTCGGGCTGCAAACGGTCCGTACAGCGCGCGGCAGCGATGAAGCGCTTCCGATGTACCCAGAGACGCAAACAAACCAACCCATCGGCTTTATTGGCCCGGCACTTGCGGCCACGGATCGCGCCGGGTGTGGTGCTCTTGGACTTGCTCGCTGCCATGGTGGATCACGTCAGGCTAGACGCCGACGCGTCCTTCCTTGGCCAGTAGGGACCGGTGGCGGTTCCAACCGCCCCTGTACCGGTCCCGACCGGCAGGGGGTATAAGGGGGAGTTGTCGGACACACCCAGTAGTGCAGGAGTAGTGCAGGGAGTAGTGCAGGCACGA
This sequence comes from uncultured Alphaproteobacteria bacterium, assembly GCA_963738915.1. Taxonomy (GTDB): domain Bacteria; phylum Pseudomonadota; class Alphaproteobacteria; order Rhizobiales; family Xanthobacteraceae; genus Pseudolabrys. The sequence continues at coordinate 269 of CAVTYO010000014.1, read as the reverse complement.
AGTGCCGGGTTTCCCGAATGTTTTTTGCTTTTTGTGCAAGAAGTGCTCGCACCTGATGGAGTAGTGAAAATCGACCGGACACAGGGAGTAGTGCAGGGTCATGCGAGCACTAACCTTGTCCACCCGCGAGACGCTGGTCCGTACGGTTCCACCCGGATTTTTCCTGCTTCGAGCAGGCGTCGCATGGCGGCTTCAAAGTCGGATTTGCCCAGCTTGGCGTTTCTGGCTTCCCTCTCTCTGGCGAATTCGGCGGGGGCGTATGTCGGCGC
>CAVTYO010000013.1:0-130598 GCA_963738915.1 uncultured Alphaproteobacteria bacterium | reverse complement strand
TACGAGACATACCCCTCCACGATTGTGCCGGGGACTGTAACGCCAACTCCGTCCACACTGACCGTCAGAAACGCATTAGCGTCGCCTCCATTGCCACCATTGGAGGCAAAAAAAGCAACATTGTAAGTTGAGCCCGCAATGTCCCCGAAAGTCTGCGACAAAATAGCAGGCTTTCCATCATCGCGGCCGCCCGGATCATCGAAATTGCCTATCCGCAAGTAACCGTTTCCGTCATATGCTCCCAAGCCCGTTGCAGCTTGATTGAAAGCTTCAAAGTCGAAGCCAAGTGACGGGGTCCATCCATCAGGTACATTAGAATTCGTAACCCCACCTTGGGTATCCGAATAGATGCCGCCTTCAAAGTCGCCGTTCACGATTAGATTTGACGCGTTTGCGCTTCCGCAATATAGCGCGATGGCGACGACAAAAGCGGTGAAAGACCGGAACTGCGTTGACTTCATGCTGCACCCCTCACAAAACGCTGAAAATACTCGCTTCAAGCTTCTCGCATTTGGGTGCCACTTCCACCAAAGCTCCGCAAATTGGAGCATCGGATCAGGAACCTGTCAAGATCGCCTTGCGCCGTCGTGACGACCTAAACCGCGCACGCTAGGAGCCTTGCAGGCCGGCCCGGCGGGTCCGCAGCCGGCCTGCGCTTCCTCAGTGGGAACAACAGGAGGTCTAAAACCACCGAGAAAAGTCTATTGGACGCGATGCCGGGCGCTCTGGTTCGGCAGATCGATCACCTTGGCGCGTTCATTGGCGAGCAGCATGCGCAAATCGGCCACCATGGTTTTCGTCTCCGCCAGCTCAAACTGCAGCGAGCGGATCGTGTCTTGCAATTCGACGATGTCGGTCTTGCGCTCTTGGGCAGCTTTTTTGTGCCCGGCGTCCTGCATCTCGATGATGAATTCCGCGATGGCGTCACGCATCGTTGCCCGTTCCGCCGCGATCTTGTCATCCATCATTGTCGCGTAGTCGATCGGCGCCGCGACTTCGGACCTACGCTCAACGGTTTTGTGGAACGACCTCCGGCAGCGCGGCGGCTTGCTCCGCCTTATGCCGGGCAAAGGTTGCCTTGGCTGCATTGGACAGCGCGATCGGGTCTGCGTCATCACGATGTGCCTCCCTCGGGGGAACCACATCCTGACGCGCACCTTCGGCCCGCGCCCGCGCTTCGGCGATGATCCGCTCGCGATCGGTGGCGGAAATCTTCACGGCGCTGGCCACGTCGGCGTCTTCGGCGTCGGATTCAACGATTGCGGGATCAACCGGCGATCCATCAGCTGCCAAAGTCCAATAATGCGGCAATGTGCCGTTCGACATCTGCGACAGAAACATTGTGAGTTCATGCGGCGTCGGCGTCGGTGTGCTGCCCGCGGCGGTGACGCGTGGTGTCGGTGTTGCTTGTGCCGTCGGTGTTTTCGCCATGGCTGCGATCTCCAATAAATTTTTACCAGTCCGCACCTGTGATGACTGCGATCGCGCCCGGATGTGCGACCCACGTTGCTTGACCACGCACACGCAGCGCAAACGAATGACTGGAACATCGACTTCACCGGGAAGGCAACAACCGGAGGTGAGCCCGGCGTTGAGATGTCGGTCGGGTTTGTGTCTTCGAGGTGTACCGATCCACCTTTCGAAACTTCAATCGTCGTCGCGCCGCTGAAACCAACTGCAACACCTTCGGGCACGATGCCGATCACCGTGCCGTCGGCAATCACGGACGATGCAAACACCCGATCGGAAAACTTTGGATTGGGTGCGAGCACGAGCGCTTTCTCCGCCAGTTCGGAGGTCGTCACGATGATCATGCTGGCAGTGTTGATGCCGTTCGCCCCGATCGCTTTTGCTAAAACTCCCGCATTGTCGGCCATGCCTTCCAGCCCGCCGGTGCCCGATGAAGCAATCGGCGTGAGACCGTAGAGCAGGCCGGCTGGCTTGATCGCATCGCCAGCCACGTTGCTGAACATCTGGGTCTCCAGACTTTGCTTGACCGCAATGTCGAGCGCGTCGCCGAACAAGGTTGCGGGCAGTGTCACCAGACGCCTGCAACAATTCATTCGTGAGCCCGGTCAAAACCTCCACCCGTTTTGTCGGTCCGAGTGTCACCGCGTTGGTGGTGAGTTCGGCAAACGGAATTGGCGCGCCTTCGGCGATGAAGAGCGGAACAGGGCGCCCGCTCTTGCCGATGTAGGGCAGCGTCACCGTGTGGATGCCCGACATATCGATCGAGTGGGCGAGGGCAAGCAACCGTGCAGCGGCGGATGCTGGCGACAGCATCGGCAAAATCGTGGTGATAATCATCGCCGGGAAATCGGCGGTTGATGTCGGTGACTGCGCCGTGTTTACATGATGCGTTGAGCCATCACGTCATCAGGCCAATGTGCTTTCAAAATTTGATCAGTGCGGCCAAGCTCGCGCTGGCTCTGGCCTTGTGCGATCGCAACGATGGCGCGCAGCCATGATTTGCGGTTGCTCGATCCGTTGCGCAGGTCTTCGGGCACTAAAGCTCGCATGTCGCGATCGTAGACGTGCGATCGAGCGAGTGAGCGTAACGCGTACGAAAAATTTTCCCAGCCCGAAACTAGATCGGCCAGATCAGAACGACGCTCTGCAAGCTGGGCGGCCTCTCGATCTGTGCCACCTTTGTCAAGGGTACGAAATTCGTACCTTTCTCAGTCGCATTTGGCCTGTGTGGTTCTTTAAGTTCCCGCTTCAGTAGCTCGCTATCTCGCTCTCGATCGGCCACGGCGTCGAAGCTCAAGCGCGATCGGGCCCGATCCATCTCTCGACGTAGTCCGCGAGCACCTCCGTGGCCACGGTGGCGATCTCCGCTTGCGTCGCGTCGGGCTGCAAACGGTCCATGCCAGCGCGCGAGCAGCGATGAAGCGCTTCCGATGTACCCAGAGACGCAAACAAACCAACCCATCGGCTTTATTGGCCCGGCACTTGCGGCCACGGATCGCGCCGGGTGTGGTGCTCTTGGACTTGCTCGCTGCCATGGTGGATCACGTCAGGTCAGACGCCGACGCGTCCTTCCTTGGCCGGTCGGGACCGGTGGCGGTTCCAACCGCCCCCGTACCGGTCCCGACCGGCAGGGGGTATAAGGGGGAGTTGTCGGACACACCCAGTAGTGCAGGAGTAGTGCAGGGAGTAGTGCAGGCACGAAGTGCCGGGTTTCCCGAATGTTTTTTGCTTTTTGTGCAAGAAGTGCTCGCACCTGATGGAGTAGTGAAAATCGACCGGACACAGGGAGTAGTGCAGGGTCATGCGAGCACTAACCTTGTCCACCCGCGAGACGCTGGTCCGTACGGTTCCACCCGGATTTTTCCTGCTTCGAGCAGGCGTCGCATGGCGGCTTCAAAGTCGGATTTGCCCAGCTTGGCGTCTTTGGCTTCCCTCTCTCTGGCGAATTCGGCGGGGGCGTATGTCGGCGCGTTTCGCTTGGCGCTGACATTACGGCCCTGTTTGCTAAATCGGACAATTTGTGCGCAGAAGGCTTCATCGACCTTGGCATCAGCGGCCAACTGTTCGAGGGTGCCAGCACGCGGCTCTGGCAGATACAGGCCATTGCGCCAGCGCAGCACGATGTTCTCGGTGATCGGGCCATAGTTGGATTTGCGCATTTCCAGCACGCGCAAGTCATGGTCATCGCCGGGGACGTTCTTGAGATAGAGCCGCGCCCGCACGCTGTTGTGCCAAGCGGTGCTGCCGCTCAATCCGCTGTCGCTCGACTTTCCGGTAAGGCTGGGATGGCTCGCCAATGCGACCGCGCCATCGGTTTCAATGGCGAGGCCGCGCATCATGGTGATGAACTGTCGCGTCTGCGCGCGGTCGTTTTCGTTGCCCGCAAAGACGTCAGCCACCGTGTCGATCACAACGAGCCGCGGCTTGATGGTGCCAATCTGCTTGCGCAGTTCGTCAAAGATCGGCGTCGGCTTCATTCGACCGTCACGTTCGGCCACGGCAAGCACTGCGTCTTTGCCAGCAAGAGACACGACGCGTAGGCCGTTGCGGTGAAGCTCATAGCGCCCGGTGCCGTAGTGTCTGGCAATCGCGTCGAGGCGGCGGCAGATTTCCGCGTCGTCATCTTCGCATGACAAATAAATTACCGGGCCCGGCTCCGGCAGTGTGCCGAGCCAATCCTTGCCGAGCACGATCGCCGCGGACAGTTGCAACAGCAGGATGGATTTTCCGACGGCGCCGTCGCCAGTGATCAACGCGACGTTGTGGCCCGGTATCCGATCCGGCACCACCCAGTAACGCGGCGGGATCGGATCGATGGTCAGATCGACGTAGCCCAGACTGACCTCGGGCGCCTTAACCGGCGTCGGCGTACGCAGCTCCGCGGCGCCGCCGCTATGTTTCGGCGGCGGAGAATTCGGCGGCAGCATGATCGCGCCGTCGACTGGATCGCCATTCGGCAGGTACGGGTAGCTCTGATGCACCTGCAATGCGTAATCAATCTGCTCGGCGGTGCAGCCTCCCATCAGGGCGAGAAGCTGTTCGCGCGGCCCAAGGACCCATTTCGTCGGTATCGCCATAGCTTGCGCGTTGGCATGCTTGGGCGTATTTGTCTTCGCCATCGAAGCCTTCTCTCGCAGGTTGGTCTCGAACAATTCCGGGTCGCACGGCTTCGCCTCCGTGCGGCCCTTCGCTTTACTTCCAGCCGTTTCGACCGAGATGCTGCCGGACCCTGCGGTCCCATTTGGCGCGCGGCACCAGCAACAACTTCCCGTGCCGCTCCGTGGGAATGTCGCCGCTTTCGGCGCGCCGGTAGCTCTCCGATCGCTTCCAGTTGACCAGCGACCCCGCCACTTCGACCTTGTAGTAGTCCCGGGCCCGCAGCAGGGGCGTGATCAATTTCCGCGGCATTGCTCACCTTTTCCCTTGGGACGTATCGGGAACGAGTATATCCCGCTTTAGGGTTATCGACAAGCAGCCGCGGGGTGATGTATCGTCCCGGTTCGTCCCAACGAAAAAGGGGTGATGCCATGCCACCGCGCCGCCGCAAGCGAACAAGTCCGGGTGAAAATCGCCCGTACAAAATCATGTTGCCGCAGGACATCAGCGACCGGATCGATCAGAAGGCGAAAGCCACCGGCCTGCCGCTCAGCCGCGTCATCATCAACGATCTGGCCGCGATCCCGTATCTGGAAACGGTTGGCAAATTTGCCGAGCTGGTGAGCGCCATGGAGGTGTTACTCCTGCGCCAAGGTGCGCGGCTCACCTCGATCGATACGTCCGAGCAATTGGTCGCGGCAGTCGACGCGGTGCTCGCCGCTGACGGTGGCACCTTGCAGGCTGCCGTCGACAAGCTGCGCCTCGCGCGCAACGGCATGCTGGCGATCGAGCGCAACAAGGCGAAAATGAAACAAGCAGGACAGATCGTGGAATGACCACGGCAGCGGCGACGCTGCGAACAGTGCCGGCCCGAGGCGGACTTCGGCACAGGCGGTGAACGTGAGTGAAACTCGACGCGACAGAAATCGGGCCGGACACACCTTTGCGGTTGAAAACCGCGGTGGAGATCGCCTTCCCCGATGGTGGGATGAAAGTTTCCGGGCTACGCCGGGAAGCTGCAAAAGGACACCTCGCGATCGAGACAATCGCGGGCAAGCAATTCACGACACTGAACGCGATAAAGGAGATGCGAGTTAAATGCCGCAACAAAGAAAAGGACCACGATTGTGGCTCCAGCCAACTCTCAAAGACCGAAGCGGAAAAATCATCGAGCAATCCGTCTGGGTCATTCGCGACGGAAAAACCAAACGCCGCACTGGCTGCGGCCCGCGCGAAATTGAGCAAGCTGAAGGAAAGCTCCGGGACTACCTCAACGCCAAGCCAACAAAGCGGCCCGGCAAACGTGACCCGTCTGCCGTCCTCATCGCAGACGTGATCGCGATCTACAGCGAGGACGTCGCCCCGAGCCATGCCCGTCCGAAAGAAACGGCAGCAAGGCTGGAGAACGTGCTCGATTTCATGGGCGCCGAGACGCTGGCCTATTTGAACAAGGCAACCTGCGCTGACTATGTCAGGCACCGTGGCGGCAAGGCGATCGCCCGCCGGGAGCTTGAGGACCTAAGGGCAGCGATCCGGCATCACTGGGAGGCCGGTCTCTGCACTGCCATCACGCCCGTCGTGTTGCCCGACCGCGGCGAGGCCAGAGATCGCTGGCTGACGCGGCAGGAGGCGGCACAATTCTTGCGGACGGCGCGGCGCATGCGTCAGGTCCAGTTCGGTAAAAAGACCGAGCGCGTTACTGGCCAGCACGTCGCGCAGTTTTTCTTGTCGGGGATTTACACCGGGACGCGCGCGACGCCGATCTGCAGCGCCGTGCTTGATCAGCCGACGATCGGTCGAAGCTGGGTTGATCTGAAGAACGGGATTTTTTATCGGCAGGCGATCAAGCGGCGCAAAAAGAAAAACAAACAGCAGACACCGGTGCGGTTGCCGCCGCGGCTGCTGGCGCACATGCGGCGATGGAAACGCAAGGGCCTATCGATCCGCTCGCTGATCGAGTGGAACGGTGAGCCCGTCAAGCGCATCAACAAGGCTTTCAAAACGGTTGCCCGCGCGGCTGGGCTTGGCGACGACGTGACGCCGCACACACTGCGGCACACCTGCGCGACATGGCTGGCGCAGCGTGGCGTGCCGCCTTGGGAGGCCGCTGGCTTCCTTGGGATGACCGTGCAGACGTTCGTCGACGTGTACGGTCACCATCACCCCGACTACCAGAAAAACGCAGTCAGCGCGTTCGGATCAGCCGGACAGTTTCCGGACAGTTTCAGCGCAACCAAACGTGAACAGACGGTGTCTAACGTCGTCAGACTTGCCAGCAAAGTCTGAGCTTTTTGAAAAGCCAACTTGTTCGGGACGTGGGGGTCGCAGGTTCAAATCCTGCCACTCCGACCATTAAATCAGACATTTAGTGAATATTCCTGCGGGCGAAACTGGCGCTTGCGCTCTTGTGCGGGGCGGCCGGTGCCACGTATCGTCACTTTTCCGAAAAACGAAGCGACCGGTAAACCGGTTGAAATGGGAGGGTTCGATGCGTTGGAATGCCAGGGCTGTGTTGCGCCTGCTGCTTGCCTTTGCCTGTGTGTCGCCGTTTGCGGCCGGCACGGCTGGCGCTGCCGGCTATCCGGACCACCCGGTGCGCATCATCGTCGGCTATCCGCCCGGCGGCTCGACCGACATTTCCGCCCGCCTGTTCGCGCAATGGCTGGGCGAAAAGCTCGGCCAGCAGTTCATCGTCGAGAACAAGCCCGGCGCCGGCAACAACATCGGCACCGAACAGGCCGCCAGGGCTGCGCCGGATGGCTACACTTTGTTCCTGGCCAATCCGGCCAACACCATCAACGCCACGCTCTACAAGCACCTCAACTTCGTGTTCCTGCGCGACTTCACGCCAGTCGGCGGCTTCATCCGCGTACCCAACGTGATGGAGGTCAACCCGTCGGTGCCGGTCAAGACGGTCGCCGAGTTTATCGCCTACGTCAAAGCCAACCCGGACAAGATCAACATCGCGTCGTCGGGAAACGGCACGTCGATTCATTTGTCCGGCGAGCTCTTCAAGATGATGACTGGATTGAAGATCACGCATGTGCCCTACAAGGGCTCGGCGCCGATGCTGACCGACCTGCTGGGCGGCCAGGTGCAAGTGACGTTCGACAATCTGCCGTCGTCGATCGGCCACATCAAGGCCGGCAAGCTTCGCGCGCTCGCGGTGACTACTGCGACGCGCTCGACGGAATTGCCCGATGTGCCGACGGTCGCCGAGACGGTGCCCGGCTACGAAGCGAGTGCCTTCTTCGGTCTCGTTGCGCCGAAGGGCACGCCGCCGGAGGTCGTCGACACGCTCAACAAGCAGATCAACGCGGCGCTCAAGGATCCGGATATGCAGAAAAAGCTCGGCGACCTTGGCGGCATCCTGATCCCGGGCTCCGCGGCGGATTTCGGCAAGCTCCTGGCCGACGAAACCGCCAAGTGGGAAAAGGTGGTCCACGCTGCCGATCTGTCGATTGACTGAAGCGCCCCGCCGGCCCACATACGGCCTATGACCGACCGCAAACGTCCGCAGGATTTGCGCAGCTATCGCTGGCTCGGCGCCGACGACATGCGTTCGTTCGGTCACCGCTCGCGGCTGCGCGGGGTGGGCTACGACGCGACCGACTGGGGCGGCAAGCCGGTCATCGGCATCATCAACACCTGGAGCGACATTAACCCCTGCCACACGCATCTGCGCGCGCGTGCCGATGATGTGAAGCGGGGCGTGCTGGAGGCCGGTGGTTTTCCGCTGGAATTGCCGGCGATTTCGCTCGCCGAAACCTACATGAAGCCGACCACCATGCTCTATCGCAATCTCCTTGCGCTGGAGACCGAGGAACTGCTGCGCAGTCAGCCGATCGACGGCGCGGTGCTCATGGGCGGCTGCGACAAGACCACGCCGGCGCTGATCATGGGCGCGATCAGCATGGGAATTCCTTCGATCTACGTGCCGGCGGGGCCCATGCTGCGCGGCAACTGGCGCGGCGAATATCTCGGATCCGGCTCGGACGTATGGAAATACTGGACGGAAAAACGCGCCGGCACCATCACCGAGGAAGACTGGAACGAGATGGAAAACGGCATCGCCCGTTCGTTCGGCACCTGCATGGTGATGGGCACCGCCGCGACCATGATGGCGATTGCCGAAGCCCTGGGGTTATCGCTGCCCGGCGCCTCGTCGATCCCGGCCGCCGATTCCAACCATCCGCGCATGTGCGCCGTCGCCGGACGGCGCATCGTCGACATGGTGTGGGAGGATTTGACGCCGAAGAAGATTCTCGACGCCGCCGCCTTCGACAACGCCATCAAGGTGCACATGGCGATGGGCGGCTCGACCAACGCCATCATCCATGTGGTGGCGATGGCGCGCCGCGCCGGCATTGCCATGGACATGGATAAGTTCGACCAGCTCTCGCGTCAGGTCCCGGTGCTCGCCAATGTGCGGCCTTCCGGCAAATATCTGATGGAGGATTTCTTCTACGCCGGGGGCCTGCGCGCGCTGATGCAGAATTTGCGCGAGAAGCTCGATCTCTCCTGTCTCACGGTGACCGGCAAAAGCCTTGGCGACAACATTGCCGGCGCCAAGGTCTATAATTCCGACGTGATCCACTCGCTCAACGATCCGGTCTATGCCGAGGGCGCGACCGCCGTGCTCAGGGGCAACCTCGCGCCCAATGGCTGCGTCATCAAGCCGGCCGCCGCCGACAAGCGCTTCCTCAAGCACCGCGGCAAGGCGATCGCCTTTGAGGATTACAACCACATGATGCGCGAGATCGAACGTGACGATCTCGACGTCACCGCCGACCATATCTTGGTGCTCAAGAACGCCGGGCCCAAGGGCGGCCCCGGCATGCCCGAATGGGGCATGCTGCCGATCCCGAAACGGTTGCTGGGGCAGGGCGTGCGCGACATGATCCGCATCTCCGACGGCCGCATGAGCGGCACCAGCTACGGCGCCTGCATTCTGCACGTCGCGCCGGAAAGCTTCGTCGGCGGACCGCTGGCGCTGGTGAAGACCGGTGACGAGATCGAGATCGATGTCGAAAAACGCAGCATCCATCTGCACGTCAGCGACGCCGAGCTGGCCCGCCGCAAGGCCGCCTGGACGCCGCCGGCGCCGAAATATCCGCGCGGCTACGGTGCGCTGTTTTCCGAGCATATCGGACAGGCCGATGCGGGGTGCGATTTCGATTTCCTCAGCGCGCCGGGGACGATCCCGGAGCCGGAAATTCACTGAAAAACAGGGTGGCAATTGCGCGGCCGCGCGGGCATAACGCGCGCCTTATGGCCGACGACATTCCTTTCGACAAGACGCTCGATCTCGCCGCCGACACAGTGGACGAGGTAGTGCCCGGTGTGCGCCGGGTGATGGCCAATAATCCCGGGCCGTTCACCTTCAAGGGCACGCTCTCCTACATCATCGGCAAGGGAAAGGTCGCCATTGTCGATCCGGGCCCCGACGATCCCGCGCACGTCGCCGCCTTGCTCGATGCAGTCCGCAACGAGACCGTGACCCACATTTTCGTCACCCACACGCATCGTGATCATTCGCCGGCGGTTCCGGCGATCAAGAAGGCGACCGGCGCCACCGTCTATGCCGAAGGTCCGCACCGCGCCGCGCGCCCGCTCCATATCGGCGAGCACAATCCGCTCGACGCCAGTGCCGACCGCGACTTTCGTCCTGACGTTGCCCTGAAAGACGGCGAGGTGGTCGAGGGAGACGGCTGGAGCATCGAGGCGGTGACGACGCCCGGCCACACCGCAAACCACATGGCCTTTGCGCTCAAGGGCCGGAACATCCTTTTCGCCGGCGATCATGTGATGGCCTGGGCGACCTCCATCGTGGCGCCGCCCGACGGCGCCATGAGCGACTACATGGCTTCGCTCAACAAGTTGGCCAGGCGCGGCGAGGGAATTTACCTGCCCGGCCACGGTCCGGCGATCAATGACGCCTCCCGCTTCGTCAGCTACTACATCCTGCACCGCAAGGCGCGTGAGGATTCAATCCTGCATCGGCTGGCTAAAGGCGAAACCGATATCCCGAGCATCGTGCGCGCCATCTATATCGGCATCGACCCGCGACTTACCGGCGCCGCCGGCCTCTCGGTGCTGGCGCATCTGGAGGATCTGGTCGCGCGTGGAATTGTCGCCACCACCGGACAACCAGCCATCGATGGCGTTTATCGTTTAGTCGGCTGACGTTTGGGCGGCTGGCCCTTCGCTTCTGGCGGCGGCGGCGGCTGTCGCCGCGGCTCCGGCGCCGAGTTCACGGCGTCGTCGATATCATCAAGCAGTGCCTGCACGCGCGATGCGTTGACGCCAAAATCGTGCCAGGGATGGCGCGAGGCCGAACGAATATCGACGCGTGTGCCGCCGCCGATCGGCGTGATGCGGATGGCAACGTCGTCGGGCAGACCCATGATCAGTGAACGCGCGACCGCTTCGATCACGGCTTCGCGCCGGCCAGGCGAAGGCGGCTTCGCATCGGCGACGCGCCACTTTCGTTTGTTGATCAGCGCCAGCGCGATATCGAAGACGACTTTCGGTGGTGCGTCATATTGCAGCGAGCCGATGCTCGGGTAGGCCGCGCGCTGCAAGGGAGCAAACGCGGAAGGATAGGCAGCCATCGTGCCGCGCTGGGGGCCGAGCGCGTCGAAGCGCGGCGGATTGGCCGTATCGGTGGTGACGTCGTAGATCGCCGGCAGTTTCCAGGCGCGGTAGCCGAGATAGGCAGGATAGGCGAGCAAGGCGAAGCCGAGCACCATGCCCCAGATCGCGCGGCCAAGCCCGCCGCGTCCCTGCCGCCAGATCGACACGTAGCCGGCGAAGGCGAGCAAAATGGCGAGCGCCGCAAACACCAATGACGCGCCGAACGTGGCGAGTGCCGGTTCGAGTTCGAGCAGCCCCGAGCGCACCACGGCCACGGAAAGCGCCGCAACTGCGAGCGCAAACCATGCCAGCCGCGCGGACCATGCGGCAAGGCGCGACATCGGCTCTTCGGTGAAGGGGCGGCGAAGCATTCAGCCGAGAGGCATAAAGCGTGCGGGCGGGGCACGCAACGAAATAGCGGGACCGCTGCGTTTTCACTGTTCGAGGTCGGCGCCCTTCGTCTCCGGCGTCGTCAAGATGGCGAGGATCGCCAGCACTCCGTAAATCATGACCAGTCCGCCGATGTAGAGGTAGGCATCGTGGATGCCATAGCGGCGCAAGATGAACCCGGCAACGATCGGGATCAGTCCGCCGCCATAGACCTGCGCGATCTGGTATGCGGCGCTCGCTCCCGAGGCGCGGTAGCGCGTGGGAAAATTCTCGGTGTAGAAAGTCGGGATGGCGCCATAGCCGAACCCGAACACAAAGCCGAAGCCGATGACTTCGGCGATCGTCGCCAGCAGGAAGCTGCCGGTGTTGACCAGATAGAAATAGGGAATGGCAAAGAGCAGGAAGACGACAGCGGCGACGAGCAGGATGGTGCGGCGGTTGATGATGTCCGCGAGGAATGCGCCGATGATCATGAACACCAGCATGAAGGCGGCCGCGATCAGCCCGATGATCTCGGGCGTCGAGTCGGCAAATCCAACCGCCTTCATGTAGCTGGTGCCGAACACGAAATAGAGGAAGAAGGCGCCGCCGAACATGGCGTTGACCAGCGAGGTGCGCAGGATGGTGCCCGGCATGTCATGCCAGACCTGCCGTGCCGGACTTTCGAGAATATCGCCCTGCGCCCGGTGCTTGGTGAAGACGAAACTGTCTTCGGTGCGCCTGCGGATGACGATGCCGACGATTGCCACCAGGAAGCCGACAACGAACAGGATACGCCAGCCCCAGGAGTTGAAGTCGTCGGCCGACATCAGCGATTTGGTGAAGATCACCGAGCCGAAGCCGAGCAAGAGTCCGAGCGGGATGGCAAAGCCGACCCAGGCGCCCCAGAAGGCGCGATATTTCGAATGCGCCGCCTGCTCGACCACCCAAGTGGCGGCGGTGCCGAATTCAGCGCCGAAACTGATGCCCTGGACGAGCCGGAATACGATAAGCAAAATCGGCGCGAGGATGCCGATCGAATCGTAGGCCGGCGTCAGTCCGATCGCTAGCGTAGAAATGCCCATCAGCACCAACGCGTAGACCAACGTGTCTTTGCGGCCGTAGCGGTCGGCGAGATGGCCGAAGGTGAAAGCGCCAATCGGTCGGATGATAATGCCCAGGCCATAGACGCTGATCGCGGCGGCGACGGCCGCCAAACCGGGCAGCTTGAAGAAAACACCGCCCCATACCGTTGCAGCGATCACACCGGTGATCAGGAAGTCGAACTGCTCGATCACCGAGCCGACGATTGAGGCGACCGCGACCTTTAAGATCTGGTTTTGGCTCGGCGGACTGGCCGCACCCAAGCTCATTGTTGCCACAACGCTCTCCCGCAATCTGGCTTCCGATGGCCGCGATCTTTACACGCAAGGGCGCGACGTAGGATTACGTCGGCGTAAATAAGTTGTGTGCCCGGAAGCAGAACGCGACGTGGGGGAACTCAGTTCCCTTTATCAGGCTTGCCCGCAATGCTGCGCCGCAGCGCCTCGCGGTCAACCTTGCCGGTGCGGCCGACCGGCAGGTCGGCGGCGAAGTGATAGACGTCCGGGCGCTTGTATTTTTCCACACGTTCGGCGACCCAGTCGCGCAGCGCCGTCTCGTCGAGGCGGCAGCCGGTGCGCGGCACCACCAGGACATGAATGCGTTCGCCGGTCATCTCGTCGGCGACGCCAACGCTCAAGGCGGCACTTACCCCCGGATGCCGGGCGATGATGCCGTCAAGTTCGAGAGGCGAGATCTTGGCGCCGGCCCGGTTGATGAGGTCCTTGGCGCGGCCGGTAAGCTCCACCGTGCCGTCGGTGCGCAGCCGCGCGAGATCCCCGGTGCGGAAGAAATCGCCCGCAAATGAGGCCCGAGTGAGTTCCGATTGGTCGAGATAGCCGTTCATGATGAAAGGCGTCTTGATCTGCAGCTCGCCGACTTCGCCCTGCGGCAAATCCCGTCCGGCGGCACCCGCGATGCGGAATTGGTCTCTGCGGGCAATGCGCCCGATGGCGCCGCTGAACGGGTCCGATGGCGGGGTCACGGCGAAAAAATTTGAGGTGCAGGTTTCGGTCAGTCCATAGATGTCGATAATCGCTGCCTGCGGCACGAGCGCTCGTATGCGCTCGCCCAACGCCGCATTGAACGGTTCGCCGCCGGTGTGGATATGCCGGAGCGGTGCGCGCATGGCGAGCGATGCCATGGCCGCGCGGTCCGCCGCCACGATGCGCCGCAGCATGGTCGGCACGAAGGCTGCATCGGTAATGCCGCGCTCGCCCGCCTCGGCCATCGTCACTAGTGGGTCGAAGCGTGCCGACATGAACACGCTGCCGCCTTTGATGAGCGCGAGCAGGCAATACCAGATGCCGAACACAAAGATGATTTGCAGCACCAAAAGCGCGCGCGTCTCCGGCGAAAAGCCGAGCACGCTGTCGATCTCGGCAAGTTTGGCGACAAAGGCTGCGTGACTTAAAACTACGCCCTTGGGCGCGCCAGTCGATCCGGAGGTGAACAGGATGAAAGCCGCGCCGCTCAGGATCGGCCGTACGGGCGGCGGCGTATCGGCAAGGTGCGTCACCGTGCCGCGGCCGAGCGCCATGAACCGCGCGCCGGTCGCTGCACGCGTCGCCTCGGTCGCGGCCGCGGGTGCAGCTCGCGCCACGGGAACGACAACGCCGCCCGCCGCCCAGATGCCGAGAAAGGCCGCGATGTCGTGCGGCGCGTTGGCGGTCGCCACCAGCACCGGCTCGCTTTCGCCGATACCCGCGCGGCGGAAGGCGTCAGCCGTCTCCCGTGCCGCCGCGGCAAGTTGGGCATAGCTCAAGCGCGTTTGCGCGTCGGCGAGCGCGACCGCGTCGCCCAAGCGCGCGCAGGCCGCAAACAATGCGGCGTCGAGGCGCTCTATCATCAGCCTTTCCCGAAGCGCGCGTCGCGCCAGGCAATGGCCGCGCGCAGGCCGTCCTTGCGCGCGATCTCCATGAAGCGCTGCTTGTCGACCGAGCCTTCACCCTCGATGCCGAGATCGATGTCGAGCGCTTCATCAAGCGCCTCGGTCAGCCCCATGATCTCGAAGGTGCGGTTGATGGCGCGCTTGGTTTCGCGCACGAGGCCCGGATCGATCACCGCGATGTGATTCGCCAGCGCCAGCGCCGCAGCCTCGGCTTCGCCTTTGGCGACGAGGCGATTGACCAGGCCGATGGCGTGCGCCTCGCGTGCCGGGATGCGGTCGGCGCCGGTCAGGATGATCTCCTTGGCGCGCTTGGGGCCGACAAGCCACGGCAGCATCATGACCACAATGCCGGCGCCGAATTTCAGCTCCGGCTCGCCGAAAGTTGCGTCCTCGGCGGCGATGGTGATGTCGCAGCAGATCGCGAGCTCGCAGCCGCCGGCGAGGCAAAAGCCCTCAACCGCGGCAATGGTCGGTTTCTTCAGCGACCAGAAGCGGGTGATAGCCGAGAAATCGCGGTCGAGAATCTCGCGCCAGACCGCGCGTCCCGACGGCCGCGCCTCCATCTGCTCCTTCAGGTCGAAACCGGAGGAGAAATTGCCGCCGGCACCGGCAACGACCAGCGCGCGAACGACGTCGTCGCTCTCGACCTGATCGAGCGCGGCCTGCAGCTCACCGAGCATCTGCTTGTTGATGGCGTTGAGCCTTTGCGGCCGGTCAAGCGTCAGCCGTGCGACCGCGCCGTCCCGCTCTAGCCGTATTGTCTGGAAAGCCGCACTCACTCCGCTGCCCGCACGCTCGGCAGCCGATAATCCTTGAAGCGTTCGCGCAAGGTGACCTTCTGGATCTTGCCGGTCGCGGTGTGCGGGATTTCATCGACAAAAGCGACATCGTCCGGCATCCACCATTTCGCGATCTTGCCCTGCATGAAGCCGAGAATGTCTTCCTTGCTGGCGCTTTCGCCTTTCTTGAGCACGATGACCAGCAGCGGCCGTTCGTCCCATTTGGGATGGCGGATGCCGATCACGGCCGCCTCCGCGACCTTGGGATGGCCGACGGCGAGATTTTCCAGGTCGATCGAGGAAATCCATTCGCCGCCGGATTTGATCACGTCCTTGGAGCGATCGGTGATCTGCATGTAGCCGTATTTGTCGATTGTCGCGACGTCACCGGTGTCGAAGAAGCCCTCCGGGTCGAGGATATCGCTGTCGTCCTTGAAATAGTGTTTTGCCACCGCCGGTCCGCGCACCTTCAGCCGCCCGAAGGTCTTGCCGTCCCATGGCAACGGCTTGCCGGCGTCGTCGGTGATTTTCATCTCGACGCCGAACGGCGGATGGCCCTGCTTCATCTGCACGTCGAGGCGCGCTTCGCCAGTGAGCACGCCGTATTCCGGCTTCATGGTGCAGAGCGAGCCGAGCGGGCTCATCTCGGTCATGCCCCAGGCGTGAATGACCTCGACGCCGTATTTGTCCTGGAAGGCCTGCGTGATCGCGCGCGGGCAGGCGGAGCCGCCGATCACCACGCGCTTGAGATGCGGCAGTTTGCCGCCGGTCTTTTCCAGATCCTGCAGCAGCATCAGCCACACCGTCGGCACCGCCGCGGTGAAGGTGACCTTGTATTTGTCGAGTAACTCGTAGATCGACGCGCCGTCGAGTTTCGGCCCGGGCAGCACCAGCGTCGCGCCGACCATCGGCGTCGAGAACGCCAGCGACCAGCCATTGGCGTGGAAGAAACGGCACCACGGGAAGCACGACGTCGCGCGCGGCGATGCCCTTGGAATCCGGCAGCGCCGCCATGAAGGCGTGCAGCACGTTGGAACGGTGCGAGTAGAGCACGCCCTTGGGATTGCCGGTGGTGCCGGAGGTGTAGCACATGCCCGCCGCGCTATTTTCGTCGAACGATTTCCAGACAAAATCGCCGTCGACTTCGTTGATCCAGTCTTCGTAGGCAACCGCGTTCTTGAGCGTCGTCTTCGGCATATGCGCGGTGTCGGTGAGGACGATGAAGCGCTCGATGGTCTTTAGCCCCTCGGCATGCTTTTCCAGGATCGGCAGGAAGGTGAGGTCGACGAACATCATGCGGTCTTCGGCATGATTGACGATCCAGCAGATCTGGTCCGGGAACAGGCGCGGATTGACGGTGTGATAGATCGCGCCGATGCCAAGGATGCCGTACCAGCATTCCATGTGGCGCCAGGTGTTCCAGGCGAGCGTCGCCACCCGGTCGCCGGACTTGATGCCGTCCTTCTCCAGGCGCTTTGCCACTTTCAGCGCACGGGCGCGGATCGCGGCGTAATTGGTTTCCACGATCGGCCCCTCGACCGACCGGGTAATCACCTTGCGCTCGCCGTGATAGATGGCCGCGTGGTCGATGATCCGGTGCAGCAGCAGCGGCCAATCCTGCATCAATCCGAGCATGGCGTTTCTCCCTCGCCGACTGTTTTTGCCGTCTTTTGGGCTGGCCCCTCGGCAGCCGGCGCCAAGGTTAGCGGGCGCACCGCCCGGCGCAATGGCCTCGTATTAATGCCGCAATCATGCGCCGACATCGCGGCATGAGGCTGCGCCTCGCCATTCTTGCCGTGATCGGCTTCGGCTGCGGGGTGGCGGCGGCACAGGACGTGCCGCGACCACGCCCGCGGCCGCCGGTGTGGATCGAACCCCATTCTTTCGCCGAGGCGGCCGGGCTGGACTTTGATTCCGCCGCGGTGACCACCGAGCCTTCGGACTGCGATCGGCGCCTCGCCCTCATAGCGGCGGTAACGCCGATGCCGCGGCTGATCGGTCCCGGCGCCTGCGGCGGCGGCGATATGGTCGAACTTCACGCCGTGCTGCTCGCCGAGGGAACAAGCGTCGACATCAAGCCAGCGCCGGTGTTGCGCTGCGCCATGGCCGAACGGTTTGCCACCTGGCTACGGGAGGATGCGAGCCCCCGTCTCGCCGTGCTCGGTTCCAATCTGCATTCAGTTGAGAATTCCGATGCTTTTGAGTGCCGCGGGCGCAATCGCGTCATCGGCGCCAAGCTGAGCGAACATGGCAAGGGCAACGCCATCGATGTTCGTGGCTTCGCGCTTGCCGACGGCCGCGCGATCGGCCTCACCGACACAGCCGTGGCCACGGACTTGCGCGAAGGTCTACGCGAGAGCGCCTGCCGGCGGTTCTCGACCGTGCTCGGGCCTGGCTCCGATGGCCAGCACGAGGCGCATATTCATCTCGATATCGCCGAGCGAAAGAATGACTATCGTATCTGCCAATGGGACATACGCGAGGCTTCGCCGGCTGTCGTCAGTGTGCCCTTGCCGCAACCGCGGCCAGCGGAACTCGCCGCCATGAGCGCACAAAAGCTCTGATGTTCAATCCGCCTCTGTGGGCACAAAAACAAACGGCGCCCGCGGCTTTGCGGGGCGCCGTCTAACCTAAAGCTGTTGCGTCTTAGCGGAATGGACCCGGTGACGCCGAAGCAAGGCGCGGGTTGAATGGCGAGTCGCCCTGTTTGGGCGCCAGCACAACCACCACCGCGCCGTCCTTGACGCGCTTGTAGAGGTCGATGACATCCTCGTTGGTCATGCGGATGCAGCCGGACGAAATGGCCTGGCCGATATATTCCGGCTGATTGGTGCCGTGAATTCGGTATAGCGTGTCCTTGTTGCCTTCGAAGAGGTAGAGCGCGCGCGCACCCATCGGGTTCTGCGGGCCGGGCGCCACGTAGTCCGGCACGTCGAGCCGCGCTTTTTCACCTTCGGTCGGCGTCCACGACGGCCATTCGGTCATGCGGCCGACTTTGGCGACACCCGACCAGGCCATAGCCTCTTCGCCGACGGTCACGCCGTAACGGATCGCCTTGCCTTCAGGCAGCACGTAATAGAGATAGCGCGCGTCGGAATCGATGACGATCGTGCCCGGCTGTTCCTTGCGGTGATACTGCACGATGTGCCGCTTGTACGGCTCGGGCACAGCGACGTTTTCGTACGGCGCCGCGGCGAGCAATTTTTTGTCGCGCGGTGTCAGGTTTGCTTCCGAGGCCGGTTCGAGGGTTGCTTGCATGCAGCCGCCCAGCAACAGGCTAGTACCCAACAGCACCCAAAAAAGCCCTCTCGCAGCCATTTCTTCCTCTTTCTCGCCCAGCCTGTGACGCCACTGCGGCATCGCCGCCAAGGCAACTCTTTCGCAGGGCAATAAACCGAATTAGGCGTGCAATAGCTATGTTTTCCGGCCTTTCACACGCAGCTTCTGCGCCGATGTTGCATGAATGCCGCACTCAACTTTAGAAGACGTCAGGGTGTCTTGATTCTCC
This sequence comes from uncultured Alphaproteobacteria bacterium, assembly GCA_963738915.1. GTDB lineage: Bacteria > Pseudomonadota > Alphaproteobacteria > Rhizobiales > Xanthobacteraceae > Pseudolabrys. Next base: position 111,748 of record CAVTYO010000013.1, on the reverse strand, counting down.
CGGACGCAACTGAAAAACGAGTTTGTCGGCAAGATGTTAAGGGAGAGTTTACCCTAACGGATGGTATATTGACCGAGTCAAAGGCGGGCGCGCATCGCGAGCTCAAATGCCATCGTAGGATACAGATTGCCGCGCAATTTTGCCTCACTCGAACGCCAGATACGGAACGTGAGGACACGAACCAAGGAAGGACTGGAGTTGAAATGACTGCGAACAAGCAAATGGAGCAAAGCCAAGACTCCGAACGGAAAAAGACGAGCCTCGATCATCGCTACGGCAAGATCGGAATTTCTGCGGTTGCCGCCGCGGTTCAGCCCAAGGCCGAGCAGCACAACGCGATCAAGCCGCGCCATATTCCGTACGAAAGCGACTAAGCGCTCCAAGGCAGCAGGCCGGCAACGGCCGACTTCGAAAGAGTATCCCCAGCCAGCAGCGTGACGACCGCCGCGGCCGTCGAAGGATGACCGCGCGCCGGTGGTTATTGTCTTGCGCGAGCTATCGTGATCGGCTGAGACTTGCTTTTGGCTAGGGGACGACATGCTCTCAGTTTTTGTTTCGCGGGGCACTTCGCTCGAGCGGATTGCGGTCGAACCCGGCGCCACGCCGCCGGATGACGCGGTCTGGATCGACCTGGTCAAGCCAACGGTTGCCGAAGACAAGCTCGTCGAGGGTTTGCTCGGCATCGCCGTGCCGACACGCGAGGAAATGCAGGAGATCGAAGTCTCCAGCCGGCAATACGTCGAAAACGGCGCGCGCTACATGACGGCGACGCTGATGTGCCAGTCCGACACACCGTCGCCGATGACGACGCCGGTCACCTTCATCCTCTCGGCGCACAAGCTGCTGACGGTGCGCTACGACGATCCGCGGCCATTCGCCTTGGTGGAGCATAAATTATCGCGCGGGACGGCGCCCAAGCTGTCGGGCGAAACCGTGCTCACCGATCTGCTCGACGCGGTTATCGATCGCGCCGCCGATATTCTTGAGCGCGCCGGCGCCGACGTCGATTTGATTTCGCGCTCGATCTTCGAGCCGGAAGGCGAGGCCGACCCGCCGGCCTACAAGGACGTGCTCAAGGCGCTCGGCCGCAAAGGCGACCTCACGTCAAAGGTGCGCGAAAGTCTGGTGTCGATCGGCCGCCTGCTGCTGTTTCTCTCCAACGAGGCCGACACCATGCGCTGGGCAAAGGATGCCCGTGCGCATCTGCAATCGATGCGCCGCGATACCTCTTCGCTGTCCGACCACGCCACTTATCTGGCGAACAAGATCACCTTCCTGCTCGACGCCATGCTCGGCGTGGTCAATATCGAGCAGAACGCCATCATCAAGATCTTCTCCATTGCCGCGGTGATCTTCATGCCGCCGACGCTGGTCGCTTCCATCTACGGCATGAATTTCCACCACGGCATGGTCGAACTCGAATGGACCTTCGGCTATCCGTTCGCGCTTTTGTTGATCGTCATCGCCGCCGTGGTGCCGATTTTTATCTTCAAGTGGAAGAAGTGGCTGTAGCTGAAATCTTACAAAGGGGGCGACATTGAAATACATGCTGACCTGGAACGAGCGGCCGCAAGGTTCGCCGATGGAGTACGAGAACGCGCAGAAGCGTATTCTGGAGGTGTTCACGCAGTGGCAGGCGCCCGGCAATTTCAAGATCGAGCTGTTCGTCATCCGGGTCGGTGATTGGGGTGGCTACATGCTGGTGGACTGCGACGAACCGCTTGCCATCCATAAGTTTTGCTCGATGCTGCCCTCGTTTGTCTTCGAGGCGCGTCCGGTCGTTCCGATCAAGGACGCCGTCCGTGTCGAGCTCGAGGCCATGGCCTTCCGCGAGGGCCTGAAGAAGAAGTAAGGCGGGGGCCTCGCGCCGGTCTTGACTTTATTCCTAATATAAGAGACTATATTCCCATCCCGCCCCAATGAGGGGTGTCTGTACAGCATCTTCAGATGCGGGGCGGGGAGCGGTGGCCGGGCATGACGCTTCGCTGGAGATGCGACCAAGCGGTCCGGCGGTCCAAGCCGTGAAGGCCCGGCTCCCCGGCAGGGGGTCACCAGCGGTGGGTACAAATGGTCTGCCCACCGGGGTCGGCGCGGTGCAAACCTCAAAACATCGCGCGCGGGACGCCGGGGGACCGGCGGACTTGCGGCTATACGGATTTCGACAGGCCTCGATGTCGCGAGGCGTCGAGGTCCGCGGGTCTGAGCATTCTGGTTTGCGCACTCTTGCGCACTCTTGCGTAAACTTGAGTGCGCCTGGACCTCTGGCGTCTCGCGCGCCCTCTTGGGCGGCGGCTTTAGACGATGGCGTACCCGGCGCCGAGCAAAGAACACGGGCGATGCCGCATGGCTGTTTCATTCCTCCCGAACGGAGAGGAATACCGCAGCCTCAAACGTGCTGGCCGCCGTTAATGTGGATCTCGGCGCCGTTCACGTAAGAGCTCGTCTCCGTGCACAAGACGTAGATGATCTTGGCCACCTCGTCGGGCGTGCCCAGCCGCTGCATCGGGATCTGTTCGACGATCTTGTCCGTGCCCGGCGATAAAATCGCGGTGTCGATCTCGCCCGGCGCGATGGCATTGACGCGGATGCCGAGACGGCCGAAGTCACTTGCCATCTCGCGGGTGAGCGAGGCGAGCGCCGCCTTCGACGTCGCGTAGGCGGCGCCGGCGAAAGGATGCACGTGCGAGCCGGCGATCGAGGTGACGTTGACCACCGAGCCTTTCGCGGCCTTCAACTCGTCGACAAGTCCCCGCGCGAGCATGATCGGTGCGAAGAAATTCACCCGGAACACATGGCGCCAGACGTCGATCGTCGTATCGAGCGAGCCGAGCCGCTTGCCGCCGTCGGCCTTGGGCGAGATCGCCGCATTATTGACCAGCGCGTGGAGCTCGTGGGTGTCGAGCCGCCGCTTGATCTCTGCGATTGCCGCGTTGGTGTTGCCTTCGTCGGCAAGGTCGACCTGGATGTGGTCCTCGGGGCCGGCGTCCCACGGGCAGTTTTCCGGAAATGGATGCCGCGAGCAGGTGATCACGCGCCAGCCGGCGGCGGAGAAGCGCTTGACCGTGGCGTGGCCAATGCCGCGGCTGGCTCCGGTGAGGAGTAGGGTGCGGCGCGGCTGGTTTGTTTGCGGTGTCGCCATTCAGTCTTTCTGGTTCAAGGATAAAGCCGCTGCTTGCTCCACGGCGCGCTCAGGCTCTCGCGGCGAAAGTCGATGCGGTCGTGCAGGCGGAACGGCCGGTCCTGCCAGAATTCCATTTGCAGCGGCAGGATGCGATAGCCGGACCAGCGCGGCGGCCGCGGCACGGTGCCGATGGCGTACTTGGTGGCGCAAAGCGCGACCGCCTTCTCGAAGGCGAGGCGGCTTTCCAGCGGTGACGACTGCTTGCTCGCCCAGGCGCCGATCTGTGCCTGCTTCGGCCGCGTGGCGAAATAGGCGTCCGCCTCCGCGTCGGTGACACGCTCGACCGGTCCGCGCACACGCACCTGCCGGTTGATCGATTTCCAATGGAACACCAGGGCGCCTTTGGGCTGCGCGTCCAATTCTCGCCCCTTTTGGCTGTCCATGTTGGTGTAGAAGACGAATCCGCGCTCATCGACACCCTTGAGCAGCACCATTCGTGCATTGGGGAAGCCATCGGCATCGACTGTGGCCAGCGTCATGGCGGTCGGATCGCGCGGTTCCGAGGCGGTGGCGTCTTTGAGCCAGGCGGCGAACAGCCCAAAGGGATCGTCCGCGGCGGCAAAATCACCACTCGTTAACCAACTTGGGTGTTCTATCGAGCCTGTGTCGGACATCGCCGGGAGTGCCTGTTTGGGGCCGCAAAGCCGCTTTCCCTGTCTGGGACTATATAGTGGAAGCGCGACAGCGCGCCTATGGCGTCGGCTCAGCGTTGCCATGGCGCTTGGCTGCTTACTCGGCGGATGCAGCATTTCCAGCCCCGCGTTCGATTCGCTGTTTGGCGGCTCGGATGCGACGTCATCGATCTCGCCACCGCCGGGCGCCAAAGGAGCGGCCGAATTGCCGCCTGAGCACGATCTCGTCTATGCCCGCGCGGCTGCCAGCGCGGTACTGACCCAGGACATCAAAGGCGCCAGCCAGCCGTGGGAAAATCCGGCGACCGGCGCCCGCGGAACGGTGACCCCGGTCGCTTCCGTCTATACCCAGGACGGGGAGACCTGCCGCGATTTCCTCGCCAGCTACATCACGCAGCAGCAACAGGCCTGGCTGCAGGGTGAGGCCTGCAAACCGCAAAAAGGCGTCTGGGAAATCCGCTCGCTCAAGCCCTGGCGGCGGTCTTAGCGTCGCGCCGGCGCGTCCCGCTCGGCTGCGTTGCAACCAACCCTGCGGAACCCCACATTGGCTTGTGAGTCGCCGGCATTTGCCGCCGGCGGGGGCTTTTCACGGGAGTTTTGACGGATGCGCGACCCCTACGAGGTCTTGGGGGTGTCCAAAAGTGCGGGCGAGGGCGAGATCAAATCCGCCTTCCGCAAGCTCGCAAAGAAACTGCATCCGGACGCCAACAAGGCGGACCCCAAGGCTGCCTCGCGCTTTGCCGAAATAAACGCCGCCTACGAAATTGTTGGCGACGAGAAAAAACGCAAGGCCTTCGACAACGGCGAAATCGACGCCGAGGGCAAGCCGCGCTTCCAGGGCTTCGAAGGCTACCGCGGGTCACCCGGCGGCAGCGGCGATGGCCCCGGCTTCGGGCCTGGCGGTCATTTCGAGAGCTTCAGTTTCGGCCCCGATGGCTTTCAGCGGCGCGGCGGTGGCGGTGGATTTCAGGGTGGCGGCATCGAAGACTTGCTGCGCGGAATGTTCGGTAGTGGTGCCGCGCGTGGTCGCGGCGGCCCGCAATTTGAGCCGGAGGATTTCAGCGCGGCGCAGCCGGCGCGCGACCTGCACGCAACGCTCACCATCACGCTGCCGGAAGCCGCGAAAGGCGCCAAGACCCGCGTGCACCTCCCGACCGGCAAGGATGTCGAAGTCAAAATACCGGCAGGCCTTGTCAACGGCCAACAGATCCGTCTCAAGGGTCAGGGTTGGCCGTCGCCGGATGGCACGGCCGGCGACGCGCTGATCACGGTCAACGTCGCGCCGCATCCGCTGTTCACGCCGGATGGTGCCGATTTGCGGCTCGACCTGCCGATCGCGCTTTACGAAGCGGTGCTCGGTGGCAAAGTCCGGGTGCCGACTTTGGATGGCGCGGTGGAATTGGCGATTCCCGCCGGCACCAATTCCGGGCGCACCTTTCGCCTCAAGGGCAAGGGCCTGAAGTCAAAGAGCGCGACCGGCGATCTGCTGGCCACCGTGCGCATCGTCCTGCCGGATGGCGGCGATGCCGAGTTGCAGGAACTGATGCGCAAATGGCAGGCCGCAAAGCGCTACGATCCGCGCAAAGACCTCGAATAGGCGCCGCACTTGCCGAACAAGCTCAGGACTTGCGCGAACCGGTCTTGTCGATCTGCTCGTAAACGGCCTTGGTGACCTGCTCGAGCCGCTCGCGGTCGGCTGGACCGCTCACCACGTAGGCGATCTTGTCGTCGACCCAGTAGAAGGCGGCGACGCGGTCCGCGTCCTTGTAGCGCAGCGCGGTTTCCGGCGAGGCGGCCTTGGCGCAATAGATGGTGAAGCGCTCACCGGAATTGCCCTCATACATATAGAAAGCGGCCGCTTCGCCGGTCGGTCCGGGCAGCAGGCGGCCGCCGACGAGCTTGAGCCCCATCGATGATAGATCGGGAATGCTGATCGATGCGCCGAGCCGCTTCGATAGCCATTGCGTCATATGCGGCCGTTCGTCGCCGGGCACTTCGACCGGATGACGTACCTCGACGACATAAAGCTTGTAGGCCTGCAATGCATCGGTGGTGAGCACATCGAAGCCGCTGCGCGATGGCGCCGACGCGCCGCGCGCGACCCAGCCAGTGCCGCCGCCGATCAGGAATGCGGCAAGCGAGGCGGCGACGGCCATGGCGGTCCAGCGCCGGCCAAAGGTGCGGCCGGCCCGCATCAGCGTCTCGACCTTCAGCCGATTCGGCACCGGCTCGCCGGCGACGCTCGCGTAGCGCGCGCGGACGCTTTCCGCCTGCGCGCGCCAGCCCGCCACCAGTGCTGCCTGATCCGGGTGCGCGCCGAGCCAGGTCAAAACGGCGTCGACGCGGCCAGGCGGCAATTCACCGTCGACGTAAGCGTGGAGCTCGTCTTCGGTCACAGGTGAATCGTTTGTTGTCATGGCCTCATTCCCTCATTTCACGCGGCGCAGCGCCGGGCGCTCGCCGTCGAGATAAGTTTTGATCTGCGCACGCGCACGCGCCAGGCGCGACATCACCGTTCCAATCGGTACCCCTTGCACCTCGGCGACCTCGCGGTAACTCAAGCCTTCGAGCACGACCAGCAGCAGCGCGCTGCGCTGGTCTTCAACCAGCGTCGCCAGCGCGCGTTCGATGTCGCGCCCGCCGGCTTCCGGCCCCGCCAAATCGGGCGCGTCGTTGTCCTCGATCGGCGACAGCGGCGGCCGCCGCGACAGAGAGCGCAGCCGGTTGCGGTTGAGATTGGTCAAAATCGTATAAAGCCAACTTCTGACCTCATCGCCCTGAAATAAATGCTCCGAGCGCAGCGCCCGCACCAGCGTGTCCTGCACTAGGTCGTCGGCAATATCGCTGTCCCGGGTCAGTGCCCGGGCGTACCGCCGCAGCGCCGGGATCGCCGCCTCGACCATCTGCGCAAATGTTGCCACGCCGTTCCCTTGCTTCGCCGCGCCCGGTGCCGTCTGCCGATCGACAAGTATAACCCCATTACGGCCGGTCATATTCCCGAAAACGAATTGAACCGCCAGCGCAAATCACGTTCGGGGCGCGTTGCTTGCTGGCCCCAAAGCCCTATGCCATACGGGGCGACCGGCCTCTCGCCGGCATTAACAGGACGTCGATGGCGGACATCTCCGGGCTGATGCGCGGCAAACGCGGTCTGATCATGGGCGTGGCCAACAACCGCTCGATCGCCTGGGGTATTGCGCGCGCCTGCCGCGATCACGGCGCCGATCTCGCTTTCACATACCAGGGCGATGCGCTCAAGAAACGCGTCGAACCGCTGGCCGAGGAGGTCGGCGGCATCGTGGTCGGCCACTGCGACGTCACCGAGCCGGCGACCATCGACGCGACGTTTGCCGCAGTGGAGAAGGCCTGGGGTTCGCTCGATTTCCTGCTGCACGCCATCGCTTTTTCCGACCGGGACCAGCTCGACGGCCGTTATGTCGACACCACCGAAGACAATTTCATCAAGACGATGGTGGTGAGCTGCTACTCGTTCACCGCGCTCGCCCAGCGCGCCGAAAAACTCATGACCAATGGCGGCTCGCTGCTGACGCTGAGCTATTACGGCGCCGAGAAGTGGATGCCGCATTACAACGTCATGGGGCTGGCGAAGGCGGCGCTGGAATCCTCGGTGCGTTATCTTGCCGCCGATCTGGGCGTCAAGAACATCCGCGTCAACGCGATTTCGGCCGGTCCTTTGAAGACGCTCGCCGCCTCCGGCATTGGCGATTTTCGCTACATCCTGAAGTGGAACGAGTTCAATACGCCGCTGCGGCGCAACCTGACGCTCGACGAAGTCGGCAAGGCCGGAGTCTATCTGCTGTCCGACCTCTCAAGCGGCGTGACCGGCGAGATCCATCACGTCGATGCCGGCTACCACATCGTCGGCATCAAGCATCCCGACGCGCCGGACATCGGGCTCGTCGACAAGAGTTGATGGCGCCGCTCATCTATTACATCCGTCACGGTGAAACCGACTGGAACGTCGAGGGCCGGCTGCAGGGCAGCCGCGACATCGCGCTCAACGCGCGCGGCCGGGCGCAAGCCACCCGCTGTGGCGAGATCCTGCGGGAGCTGTTTGCACGTGCCGGGCGCGATCCGACGGCCTACGATTATGTGTCGAGCCCGCTGTTGCGCGCGCGGGAGACCATGGAACTGGCGCGCGCGGAGCTCGGCTTTGCCGCCGGCGGCTACCGTACCGATCCTGCTTTGACCGAAATATCCTTCGGCGAATGGGAGGGTTTTACCATCGCTCAACTGCGGACACGCGATCCGCAGCGCATTGCCCAGCGCGAGCAGGACAAGTGGCATTTTCTGCCGCCGGGCGGGGAAAGCTACGAGGCAGTGTCGAAGCGCATGCACGCCTGGTATGGCGGCCTCACCCGCGACATCGTCGTCGCCGCGCATGGCGGCACGGCACGCGGGTTGTTTGCAGCGCTTGGCATTGCGAAGCCTGCGGCCGCGCCGCTCATCGATATCGCGCAGGGCGTCGTTTACGTGATCGAGGGCGAGACGCTGACAAAGCACGCCTGACGAGCCCATTTGACCGCCGCGGAGGCGCGGGCTAACAAACCGGCGAGCAACGGGCGCCGGCATGTCATTCAACACCTTCGGCCATATGTTTCGCTTCACTAGCTTCGGCGAAAGCCACGGGGCGGCGATCGGCTGCGTGGTCGATGGCTGCCCGCCGCGCATTCCGCTAAGCGTCGAGGATATTCAGCAATTTCTCGACAAGCGCCGTCCGGGGCAGTCGCGCTTCACGACGCAGCGCCAGGAGCCGGACGCGGTCAAGATCATGTCCGGCGTATTCGCGGACGACGACGGCGTGCAGGTGACGACGGGAACGCCGATCATGCTGCTGATCGAGAACGTCGACCAGCGCTCGAAGGACTATTCCGAGATCAAGGACAAGTACCGTCCCGGCCATGCCGGCTACACTTACGACGTCAAGTACGGCACCACTGATTATCGCGGCGGCGGCAGGGCGAGCGCGCGCGAGACCGCGGCGCGCGTTGCCGCCGGCGCCGTTGCGCGAAAAATCGTGCCGGGTCTTACGGTGCGCGGTGCGCTGGTGCAAATGGGCCCGCACAAAATCGATCGCGCGCGCTGGGACTGGAATGAGGTTACGAAAAACCCGTTCTTCTGCCCCGACGCCAGGCGGGCCAAATTCTTCGAGGAGTATCTCGACGGCGTGCGCAAGGCCGGCTCCTCCTGCGGCGCCGTGATCGAGGTGGTGGCCGAGGGCGTGCCGCCGGGGCTGGGCGCGCCGGTCTATGCCAAGCTCGACGGCGACATCGCGGGTGCGCTGATGGGCATCAACGCGGTCAAGGGTGTCGAAATCGGCGACGGTTTTGCCACCGCGGCGATGAGCGGGGAAGGCAATGCCGACGAGATGCGGATGGGCAATGACAACAGGCCGGTGTTTCTGTCCAACCACGCCGGCGGCATTCTCGGCGGGATATCGTCCGGGCAGCCGATCGTCGCGCGCTTTGCGGTGAAGCCGACCTCGTCGATCCTCAACCCGCGCAAGACGGTGGACCGTTATGGCCGCGACACCGAAGTCTCAACCAAAGGCCGTCACGACCCTTGCGTCGGCATCCGCGCCGTGCCCATCGGCGAGGCCATGGTGGCATGCGTGCTCGCCGATCACTATCTGATGCATCGCGGGCAGATGGGCGAGGGGGCGGCATGGCCATTCAAGGCGCCCTGACGCCGTCTTCGAGGTCGATGTCCCGTGCCGGATAGTCACAGCAAAGTCGAAGCCGCGATCAAGGCCTTCGCCAAGGGCGAGATCGTGGTCGTCACCGACGATGACGACCGCGAGAACGAGGGCGACCTGTTCGTCGCGGCGTCACTGTGCACGCCGGAAAAGATGGCGTTCATCATCCGTAATACCTCGGGGATTGTCTGCGCCCCGCTCGGTGCCGAGCAGGCGCGGCGCCTTCACCTCGACCCGATGGTGGCGGAAAACGACGCCCCGCTCGGTACGGCGTTCACCGTCACCGTCGACGTGCGCCACGGACTCTCCACCGGTATCTCGGCGGAAGAGCGCTGCAACACCGTGCGCGCGCTGGCCAACAACAATTCCGGCGCCACCGATTTTGTCCGCCCCGGCCATGTATTTCCGCTGGTGGCGCGCGAGGGCGGCGTGCTCATGCGCTCGGGCCACACGGAAGCCTGCGTCGATCTGTGCCGCTTGGCGTCGTTGCCGCCGGTCGGCGTGCTTTCCGAACTGACCAACGACGATGGCACGGTGATGCGCGGACCGCAGGTCGCGGCTTTTGCCAGAAAGCACAAGTTTACTCAGGTCTCGATCGCCGAACTCATTGCCTACCGGCAGAACCGCGACAAGCTGGTGGAGCGTGTCGGCGAATTCCCGCTGTCGTCCGAGATCGGCACGCTCAACGGCTACGCTTATGTGACGCCGTTCGACCGGGTCCATCACATGGCGTTTGTCTATGGCGATCTCGGTGACGGTAAAAATGTGCCGGCGCGGCTGCATCGCGCCGACGTGATCGGCGACGTGTTCGGTGGCGCCAAGTCGATCCGCGCCGCGCTCGCGCGCTTCAAGGCGGAAGGCCGCGGCGTCATTGTCTACTTGCGCGACGGCACCGCCGGCGTGCCGGTCGCCGAAATTCCGCATGACGGCGGCACTGAGACCGATGCCGCCCGCTCGCGGCAATGGCGCGAAGTCGGCCTCGGGGCGCAGATCCTCAAGGATCTCGGCATTACCTCGATCCGCCTCCTCGCCTCCACCAAGCGCACGTACGTCGGACTCGGCGGTTTCGGCATCGAGATCGTGGCGACCGAGCCGCTGGAAGGCTGACGGCCTTTTTTTTGCCGCCGCCGCGTGTCAGGCTTCAAGAATGGGGCGACGCGGTCTCATCTTGGGTCTTGCCGGTCTGGCGGGAGGCGCAGGTTTGGCGCTGGCGGCCTTGGCCGCGCCGCTGCCGCGCTTTGCCGACACCAGCCCGGCTGCCGTTCCCGTCGATGTCGAACTGGTCATCGCGGTGGACGTGTCCTATTCGATGGACACTGACGAGCAGGCTTTGCAGCGCGAAGGTTACGTTCAGGCGCTGACCTCGAAGGAGTTCATGCAGGCGCTGCGCGAGGGCGCTCACGGCAAGATCGCCATCACCTATTTCGAATGGGCCGGGCAGTCTGACCAGAAAATCCTGATGCCGTGGCGGCTGATCGAGGGGCCGGAATCGGCCGACGCGGTCGCTGCCGAACTTGCCGCCGCGCCCTACCGGCGCGCCTCCCGCACTTCGATTTCCGGCGGTCTGCTCTTTGCCAAGCCGCTGTTCGACCATAGCGGTTACCACGGGGTGCGTCGCGTGATCGACGTGTCCGGTGACGGCGCCAACAATGCCGGCGTGCCGATCGTTCCGACGCGTGACGAGGTGCTCGCAGCCGGCATCGTCATCAACGGACTGCCGATCATGCTCAAGCGGCCGACGGCGGGCACGATGGATATCGAAAACCTCGACGTTTATTACGAGGACTGCGTCACCGGCGGGCCCGGTTCCTTCGTCATTCCGATCCGCGACCGCGGGCAATTCATCGAGGCGACGCGGCAGAAGCTGGTGCAGGAGGTCGCCGGGATCACGCCGCAGCCGGGCGTGATGAAGGCTTCGGCGGATGCGCCGCATATCTCCTGCACCATCGGCGAAAGGCTGTGGCAGGAGCGCTGGGGCGGCCGCGGCTTCGATTTTCAGTGACGCTCGAACTTGCCGACAATCTCGACGTGAAATGAATAGCGGAACTGGTCGACCGCGCTGACACGCGCGAGCCGGTACCCGCCGCCGACCAGAACGCGGGCGTCACGGGCAAACGTCGCGGCATCGCAGGAAACTGCGATCACGGTTGGCACCGCGCTTTTGGCCAGTTCGCGCGACTGCGCCTCGGCGCCCTGGCGCGGCGGGTCGAACACCACGGCATCGACGTTCTTCAACTCGGCTGCCATCAACGGGCGGCGAAACAGGTCGCGTGCGTTCGCTTCGATGGGCTTTGACCCGTCGCCGCGAGCGCCTTGCAGCGCCTTGATCGCGGCGGCGTCGCTGTCGGCGGCGGTCACGCGCGCCGTCTGCGCAAGCCGCAGGGCAAACGTGCCGATACCGCAAAACAGGTCGGCGACCCGCCTGGCGGGACCTGCATGCTCGATGACGAGTTTCGCCAGTGCCGCCTCTCCCTCTTCCGTTGCCTGCAGGAAGGCGCCCGGCGGCAGCGGCACGGAGGCGCGGCCGATTTGCAGCACCGGTTGGCCCTGCTGCGCCACCAGTTCGCCGTGCCGGGTGAGGCGGGCGAGCTTGTGCTGCTCGGCGACACGGGCGACCGCGGTGGTGCGCGCCGACGTCAGTGGCCCCGAGCCGCGCACGTCGATGTCCATGCCGGTGCCGGTTGCGGTTGCCTGAATGTCGAGCGGCTTGTTGGCGGGCTTTAAGACTTCTGCGATGGCCCAGGCGGCGGCGATGGCGCCGTCGAGACCGGGCGCCAGGATCGGGCAGCGGTCGATGGCGACGATGTGATGCGCGCGCGGCGCGGTAAAGCCGACCTCGAGCAGGTCGTGGACGCCCCGCCGCGCATGCAGCGTGGCGCGGCGGCGGCCTTGCCCATGCGCATCGATGAGTTGCTCATCGACCGAGGCGACCAGGCCGGCCTGGGCCAGCGCCTCGACCACCAGCGACCGCTTCCATTGGTGATATTCCGCGAGTGACCAGTGCTGCATGGCGCAGCCGCCGCAGATGCCGAAGTGCTTGCAGACCGGCGCTATCCGCTCATGGCTCGGTCTGTCGACATGCAGTAAATGCCGCCGGTCGGGATGGCCGGGAACGGCGTCCACCGTCACCGTTTCGCCGGGAAGCACATAGGGCACAAACACCGGGCCCGACGGCGTTTCGGCGATGCCGTCGCCGCGGTGGCCGAGGCGCGCGATGGTGAGTTGCTCGGTCACGTAAACGCTCCCGAAGATTTGGCCCCGAGAAGGAATTCGGCATTGCCGTCGCCTCCGGTGATCGGCGATGGCGTGACGCCGGCGACGCGCCAGCCGAGTGCCGCAACAAAAGTAACGATGTCGGCGCAGACCGCGGCATGCACCGAAGTGTCGCGCACGATGCCCTTCTTGACCTGGGCCGGCCCCGCCTCGAACTGCGGCTTGATCAGCGCGATCATTTGGGCGCGCGGCGCGGCCAGCTTGAGCGCCGCAGGCAGCACGAGTTTCAGCGAGATAAAGCTGACGTCGATGGTGAGCACGTCCGGCGTCTCGCGCAGCATGTCCGCTGTGAACGTGCGGATGTCGGTTGCCTCAAGCGAGACGACCTGCGGATGCGTGCGCAGGCTCGCGTGCAGCTGCCCGCGGCCGACATCGACGGCATGGACGCGCCTCGCCCCGCGCGCGATCAGCACCTGCGTGAAGCCGCCGGTGGAAGCGCCGACGTCAAGGCAAATGCGGTCTTTGGGATCAAAGCCGAAATGATCGAGCGCGGCCGCGAGCTTGACGCCGCCGCGCGAGACGTAAGGATGCGCCGGCGTGGCACTGAGCCTGGCGTCGACCGCGACCTCGTCCGAGGCCTTGCGCACCGGCGCATCGTCGGCGGTAACCAATCCGGCTTCGATCGCGGCCTGCGCCTTGGCGCGGCTTTCGAACAGTCCGCGCTCGACCAGCAGGCGATCGATGCGATCTTTTTTCGGCGCCACGAAATCTGCGCGGGTCAGGCCCGCTTCACCGTCTCGGCGGCTGCGTCCTTGCCCAGGGCTTCGAACACCTTGGCGACGATGCCGGCGGCGTCGAGCCCGGCCTTGGCGTACATCGCGGCCGGCGAATCCTGGTCGAGGAAGACATCGGGCAGCACCATCATGCGCACCTTGCACCCGGCATCGAGTACGCCGTTGTCGGACAGCGCCTGCAATACGAAGGAGCCGAAGCCGCCGACCGAGCCTTCCTCGATGGTCACCAGCACCTCGTGCTCGCGCGCAAGGCGTAGCAGCAGGTCGGTGTCCAAAGGCTTGGCGAAGCGTGCGTCGGCAACCGTAGTCGACAGGCCGAGCGCGGCAAGCTCGTCGGCGGCTTTCAGGACCTCGCCGAGACGGCCGCCATAAGAGAACAGCGCCACCTTATGGCCTTCGCGTAGAACGCGGCCCTTGCCGATTTCCAGAGCCTTGCCCTGCTCCGGCATCGGCACGCCAAGACCCTCGCCGCGCGGATAGCGCAGCGCCGAGGGCGCATCGTCGATCGCGACCTGGGTCGCCACCATGTGCACCAGTTCGGCTTCGTCGGCCGCCGCCATCAGCACGAAGCCGGGCAGGCAGCCGAGATAGGCGACATCGAACGCGCCGGCATGGGTCGGTCCGTCGGCGCCGACCAATCCGGCGCGATCGAGCGCAAAGCGCACCGGCAACTTCTGGATGGCGATATCGTGCACCACCTGGTCGTAAGCGCGCTGCAGGAAGGTCGAATAGATTGTGGCAAAAGGCTTGAAGCCTTCGGTGGCAAGCCCGCCGCAGAACGTTACCGCGTGCTGCTCGGCGATGCCGACATCGAAGCAGCGGTTGGGAAATTCCTTCTCGAACAGATCAAGCCCCGTGCCCGACGGCATCGCCGCGGTGACGGCAACGATTTTGTCGTCCTTGCGCGCTTCCTTGATCAGGCTCTCGGCGAATACCTTGGTGTATTGCGGCGCGCTGCCCTTGGATTTGGCCTGGGCGCCGGTGGCGACGTCGAACTTGACCACGCCGTGATACTTGTCGGCCGAAGTTTCCGCCGGGCCGTAACCCTTGCCCTTTTGCGTCACGACGTGAACTAAAATCGGCCCGCTTTCGGCGTCGCGCACGTTGCGCAGCACTGGCAGCAAATGATCCAGGTTGTGGCCGTCGATCGGGCCGACATAGAAGAAGCCGAGTTCTTCGAACAGGGTGCCGCCGGTCAGGAAGCCGCGTGCATATTCCTCGGCGCGCTCGGCCTTCTTCTCGAAAAATTTCGGCAGGTGCCCGGCGAGTTGCTTGCCGATATCGCGGAACGTCCGATAGGTCTTGCCGGAAATCAGCCGCGCCAGATAGGCCGACATGGCGCCAACCGGCGGCGCGATCGACATATCGTTGTCGTTGAGGATGACGATGAGCCGTTCATTACGCGCGCCGGCGTTGTTCATCGCCTCGTAGGCCATGCCGGCCGACAGGGCGCCGTCGCCGATGACGGCGATGACATTGTTCTTCTTGCCCGAAAGGTCCCGCGCAACCGCCATGCCGAGGCCGGCGGAAATCGAAGTGGACGAATGCGCGGCGCCGAACGGGTCGTATTCGCTTTCGGCGCGCTTGGTGAAACCGGAGAGGCCGCCGCCCTGCCGCAGCGTGCGGATGCGGTCGCGCCGGCCGGTGAGGATCTTGTGCGGATAGGCTTGGTGGCCGACGTCCCAGACGAGACGGTCGGCCGGAGTGTCGAATACCGCGTGGATGGCAACGGTCAGTTCGACCACGCCAAGGCCCGCGCCGAGATGGCCGCCGGTCTTTGCCACCGCGTCGATAGTCTCGGTACGCAGTTCATCGGCGACTTGCCGAAGTTGCTCCGCCGAAAGGTTCTTCAGGTCCGCCGGATACTTGACGTTATCGAGCAGGGGGGTCTTCGAGACTTCAGACAAAATGCCACTCCGACACGGTTTTTACGACCGGCAGCCCGCCAACGCGGGGAACCACCGAGGCTTACACCAGATATATGCTAGCGGGCAATTCGATGGCCGTTGCATATGGTCCGATTAGCCGGCCGCTATAGCCCTGATCGCCTCGTCCGGATGCGTCGCCCGCGTCACCAGATCAAGCGGTCCACAGCAAATCAGGTAGTAATCATAAGCCGCCCCCAGGCGCTCATTGGCCGTGAGAAACTGGAAATGGGCCTTGAAAAAGCGCCAACGGCGCCAATTGAAGCCCTCCGGTATCCACAGGCTGCGGAAGCTGATCGCCACCGCCCGCGGGCGGGGTTGGCCGGGGCCGATCACAATGCCGTGGCCGGCAACGGGGTCGAACGGCCAGAAATTCATGATGTCGTGGCGCGACTGATAATCGACCCAGTCGAGGTCGGGCGTGAGTGCGAGCCGCTTGATTCGCTCGCGAAATTCTTGCGCCGTGCGGTGGAAGCCGATGCTGGGGAGGTTGGCGCCGATGGTGAGGAGGCGCAGAAGCGGCCCGCGACGGCCAAGTGCAGGGTCGCGCGCGAGCGCGCGGTCGAGCACCTCGACGGCGAGGAACGAGCCCGAGCTGTGTCCGACAACGACCACCTCATCGGCGTCGCCGTCACGCACCGCGTCGACGACGTAGCCCGCGAACGTGTCCATGCGCTCGTCCCAGTCCGGCCGCCGCCCATGCGCGAACTGGTAGGTCGCGAAGATGTCGTCGCACATATAGAGCAGGAACGTCTTCGGCTCGGTGAGCCAGAGCATCGAGGCGAAAGCGCCGATGCCGGTCACGATGCCGACCATGCCGGCAATGAAGGCCGGGGCGCCGAGCGTGGTGACCAGCTTCAGGCACAAGGCGCCGACGGCGCCGCCAAGTAGGATCCAGCAAATCATCAGCAGCAACGGATAAATGATGAAGAGCGCGAAGCGCCAGCTCGCCTTGAAAATGCGGGCATAGGTACCGCTGAAAATGGTTCCCGCCATGGCGTAAAACATGGTGAGGATCTTCCACCACGCCGGACGGACGAAATCCTTGCGCACGATGTCTTCCCAACGCAGGAAGCGATATCGGGTATCGACGGTCCAATCCTTGCCGTTGGTCGTCACGTCCCAGGTGGCGTAGTGCGCATCGCGCGCCACCTCGGCACCGCCGATTTTGCCGGTGAGACGATAGAGCTCACAACTGCGCCGGTATTCGCGGCGGAACATGCGGAAATATTCCGGCAAGCCACGCGGATCGTAGCCCTGCACATAGATGATCAGCCGCCGACGGACCTGCACTGGCGTCAATCGACGTCGAGCGGTTCGCTGCCGGTTGGCTTGCCGGAGGAGTCGAGCGTGATCTTTTCCACCCGCGCTTCAGCCTGACGCAGCAGCTCTTCGCAGCGCGTCTTGAGCGCTTCGCCGCGCTCATAAAGCGTCACCGATTGCTCGAGCGGCACTTTGCCCCCTTCGAGGTCCTTGACGATCGACTCCAGT
Organism: uncultured Alphaproteobacteria bacterium; assembly: GCA_963738915.1. Lineage (GTDB taxonomy): Bacteria > Pseudomonadota > Alphaproteobacteria > Rhizobiales > Xanthobacteraceae > Pseudolabrys. The sequence goes on along the minus strand of CAVTYO010000013.1, from coordinate 94,796 downwards.
TCCTCGATCGCCCGCTCGAAAGGTAATTTCTTCACGTCGTTGTTGCTGGCTTCGGCCATATCGCTTGTCCCGGCGTGATTCTCCGGGGCATCCTAAACATTCCCCGGGCGCCTAAGATAGTGGGCGCACCTTCGATTGCCAGCGGTTAGGATCGTTTCATGCCGGGTCTTGGCGGAAAAATCGTGCTCATCACGGGAGCGGCCGGCGCTGTCGGTTCCGCCATGGTCACGGCGGTAACTGCGGCCGGCGGTACCGCCATTGCCAGCGACCTCAAGGCCGGCAATGGCGTCGACATCGCGCTGGACGTGACCAGCGAGGCTGACTGGCAACGCGTCGCGGGGGACATCGAACGCCGCTACGGTCGGCTTGACGGGCTGGTCAATGCCGCCGGCATCGTCGTGCTCGGCAATGTGGAAACGCTCGACTTCGCCGCCTGGCGGCGGGTGCTCTCGGTCAACCTCGACGGCGCCTTCCTCGCCTGCAAATACGCGATGCCGTTGCTGCGCAAAAACGGCGGCTCGATCGTCAACCTGTCATCGGTCTCGGGGCTGGTCGGTGGGCACAACCTTGCCGCCTACAATGCCTCGAAGGGCGGGCTGTCGCTGCTGTCGAAATCCGTTGCGCTCTACGGCGCGCGGCTCAAGCCTCCGGTGCGCTGCAACGCCGTGTGCCCGGCGTTCCTCGAGGGGCCGATGGTCGATTACACCGTCAAGGCGGCGAGCGATCCGCAGACAGCGCGGCGGAAGATGGCGCAGGCCATTCCATTGCAGCGTCTCGGTCAGCCGGCGGAAGTTGCGGCGCTGTGCCTTTATCTGTTGTCGGACGAGTCCAGTTTCATTACCGGCGCGGATCTACCGATCGACGGCGGCTTGACGGCGCAGTAGTCATCCGCGCATCAGTGCGGAAACGTGCGCGGCGGCAGAGCGCGCAAGCCCCTGCAGGTCGTAGCCGCCTTCCAGCATCGAGACGATGCGGCCTTGCGCGCTGTGCTCGGCGATCTCCATGAGCTTTTGCGTCACCCAGGAAAAATCCGCTTCCACCAGATTGAGGTTGGCCAGCGGGTCGCGCGTATGCGCGTCGAAGCCTGCGGAGATCAGCAAGATATCCGGCTTGAATTCGCGCAGGCGCGGCAGGATCACGCAGTCGAAAGCTTCGCGGAAATGATCGCCGCCGTCGCCGGCGCGCAAGGGAGCGTTGACGATGGTGTTGAAATCACCGCGTTCGGAGGTGGCGCCGGTGCCGGGATAAAGCGGCATCTCGTGCGTCGAGCAGTACATGACGGTCTTGTCGGCCCAGAAGATATCCTGCGAGCCGTTGCCGTGGTGTACGTCGAAATCGACGATGGCCGCGCGCTCGGCGCCGTATCGCGTCTGCGCGTAACGCGCTGCGATCGCGATATTGTTGAACAGGCAAAAGCCCATCGGCCGCGCCGTTTCCGCGTGATGGCCGGGCGGACGCGTGGCAACGAAGGCGTTGTCGGCCTTCTGGTTCATGACTTCGTCGACCGCCTGCATGCCGCCGCCGACGCAGCGCAGTGCCGCCTCGAAGCTGCCGGGCGACATCGAGGTATCGGCGTCGATCTGCACCAGTCCTTGCGCGGGCGATGCTTCTTGAATCGCTTCGACGTATTCCATCGGATGCACCAGTGCGATGGTTTCGAGCGGGGCCCGCGGCGCCTCGACGCGCGCCAACGCCTGGAAGCGCTCATCTTCGAGCGCCTGTTCGATGGCGCGCAGCCGGTCCGGCCGCTCCGGATGCCCGGGCGGAGTCAGGTGATTGAGGCAGGCCGGGTGCGTGATGAGAAGCGTGGACATGAACCGGTTCTAACGCGGTCGGGCGCAACCGCCAACCGCCGTCAGGCCTTCGCTTTCAGGCTCACCCCAGGAGGCGGCGGCATGCTGTCGGGCACGAAAAAATCGAGGTGCAGGGGCTGGTTGGGGTCGACGCGGTAGCGGTCGAAATCGGTGACGCCTTCGCCGCTGAGGAAATTATCGTCGATGAGGAAATTGCCGGAAAAAGTTTTCGGCTTGTGGAAAATGCAGTAGGCGGCCTCGGCGAGAATGTCCGGTGTGCGCGACATGCGCATCACAGCATCGCCGCCGAGCAGGTTCTTGATCGCGGCGGTGGCGATCGTCGTGCGCGGCCACAGCGCGTTCACGGCGATTTTGCCGCGCTGCTCGCCGGCAAGGCCGAGCACCACCAGGCTCATGCCGAATTTTGCCATGGTATAGGCGGTATGCGGCGCGAACCATTTTTCCGCCATGTCGAGTGGCGGCGATAGCGTCAGGATGTGCGGGTTCGCGGCTTTGGCGAGGTGGGGCAGGGCGTATTTCGACACCATGAAGGTGCCGCGGGTGTTGATGCCCATCATCAGGTCGTAGCGGCGCATGTCGGTTTGCGCCACGGGCGTCAACTGGATGGCGCTGGCATTGTTGACCACGATGTCGATGCCGCCGAAGCGCGCCGCGGTTTCGTCGATCGCCGCTTTAACCGAGGCTTCCTCGCGCACGTCGACGACCAGCGGCAGCGCATGGCCGCCGGCCTTTTCGATTGCCGCCGCCGCCGTGTGGATGGTGCCTTCGAGCTTGGGATGCGGCTCGCTAGTCTTGGCGGCGACGGCGATATTGGCGCCGTCGGCGGCTGCCTTGAGCGCAATGGCGAGCCCGATGCCGCGCGAAGCCCCGGTGATGAAAAGCGTCTTGCCCTTGAGCGACACGCGTCTCAGGCCTTCTTGCGCGTGAGAAAGGCTTCGAAGGCGGCACGGGCCTCGTCCGAGCGCAGCCGCGCCTGGAAAAGTGCATTCTCTTCATGCATGCGCGCGACGACCGCATCGCGCGAACCGCGCAGCAGCTTGCGCGCAGCCAGCACGCCCTGCGGCGGCAGCGCCGCGACTTCGCGCGCCGCCTTCACGGCCTCAGCGTCGACCGCCTCCGGCGCCACCACCATATTGACGAGGCCCGCAGCCTTGGCGTCGTCGGCATTCATCGGACGGCCCATCACCAGCAGCGAGAAGGCGCGCGCGTGACCCATCAGCCGCGGCGCGATCAGGGTCGAGGCGGCTTCTGGCACCACACCAAGGCCGACGAAGGGAGCGGAAAAGCGTGCGTCGCTGCCGGCGACGACATAGTCGCAATGCATAAGCATGGTCGTGCCGATGCCTACGGCGTTGCCCTGCACGGCCGCGACCAGCGGCTTGTCGCAATGCAGCAGCACGTCGAGAAAGCGGATGACGGGCGCGCCGATGGTGCCGCCCGCAGTTGCAAACTTGACGAAATCGCCGATATCGTTGCCGGCGCAAAACCCGCCTGGGCAGCCGGCGATCAGCAGGCAGCGCAGCGCCGGGTTGTGGCGAGCGCTATCGATGCCGGCGGCGAGCGCGTCGTACATCGCAAGCGTCAGCGCATTCTTCTTGTCCGGACGATTCATCCGCATGCTACGGACCGGGCCATCGTCGGTGATGCTGACAAGCTCGGTCATGGGTTACTCTCCTAGCGCTGCTTGCGCCTTGGTGATGCTGTCGGCGCCCTCGATCACGGCGCGTTCGAGGCCGGCGGATTGCACAACGATATTCTCGGCGAAGAAACGCGTCAGTGCGCTGCGCGCGGCACCGTCGCCGCTCTCGCGTGCGGCGGCGAGCGCCTGCTCGGCCAGCATGCAGCCGCCGGCAGCATGGCCGAACATGCGCAAATAGGGCGTGGCGCCGGCAAGCGCAGCATCGGAGGAATTGCGCGCCAGAAGCCATTGCGTCGTCCGTTCGAGGCCGTCGATCGCCTCGTTGAGCCGCGCCGCTGTCTCGCCGAAGGCCGGATTGTTGCTGGCCGCGACCGTCGACACTGTTCGCCGCAATTCGTTGAGGTAGAGCGCGACCGTCGCGCCGCTCTCGAGCGGAATTTTGCGAGCCACCAGATCGAGCGCCTGGATGCCGTTGGTGCCTTCGTAGATCGCGGCGATGCGGGCGTCGCGATAATGCTGGGCGGCGCCCGTTTCCTCGATGAAACCCATGCCGCCATGCACTTGCACGCCAAGAGACGCGACCTCGATGCCGATGTCGGTGGAAAAAGCTTTGGCGATGGGGGTAAGCAGCGAGGCGCGCTCGTGCGCGCTTTTGCGCAGGGCATCGTTCTCCGAGCGTTCGGCGCGGTCGATCGCCGCGCCGAGCGAATAGCAGATCGCGCGCGCGGCGCCGGTCAAGGCGCGCATGGTGAGCAACATGCGTTTGACGTCCGGATAGGCGATGATGGCGCTGACCGGTCCCTGCTTTCGCTCGCGCGCATAGTTCATCGCCTGTTGGGTCGCGCGCTCGGCGATGGCGACGCCTTGCAGCCCGACGGCGAGACGGGCGCGGTTCATCATCTTGAACATCGCCGCCATGCCTTTGTTTTCCTCGCCGATGAGGAAGCCGATGGCGCCGCCCGTGTCGCCATAGACCATGGTGCAGGTGGGCGAGGCGTGGATGCCGAGCTTGTGCTCCACCGAATGCGCGCGCACGTCGTTGCGTGTGCCATCCGGCATGGTCTTGGGAACGAGGAACAACGAAATTCCTTTCGTCCCTGCGGGGGCGCCGGGCAGCCGCGCCAGCACGAAATGGATGATGTTGTCGGTCAGGTCGTGTTCGCCATAGGTGATGAAAATCTTCGAGCCCTTGAGACGGTAACTTCCGTCGGGAGCACGTTCCGCCTTTGAGCGCAGTGCGCCGACGTCGGAACCGGCCTGCGGCTCGGTGAGCTGCATGGTGCCCATCCATTCGCCGCTCACCAGCTTGCCGAGATAGCGCTGCTTCAAGTCGTCTGCGCCGTAGGCTTCGAGCGCGTCGACCGCGGCCATGGTGAGCACCGGACCGATGCCGAAGGCCATCGACGCCGAATTCCACATTTCGATGCAGGCAGCGTTCACCGCCTGCGGCAGTTCCTGGCCGCCCCATTTCGCCGGCGCCGCCAATCCGTTCCAGCCGGCCGCGGCCCAAGCCGTGTAGGCCGCCTTCCAGCCCGGCGGCGTGGTCACCACGCCATCCTTGAACGGCGTGCCGAATTTGTCTCCAACGCTGTTGAGTGGCGCGATCACGTCGGCGGCGAAACGCCCGGCTTCGGCCAGCACCGAATCGACGGTCTCCTCGTCGAGATCGCCATAAAGGCCTTCCGCCAATGCCGTTTTCAGGCCGGCGGCATGTTTGAGCGCAAACGATATGTCTGCGAGCGGCGCGCGGTAGGTCATGGTTGCGCGATCCTAGCGCCAGCTTGGCCCTGGCGCGAGGGCCGATGCCGAGGCCCGTTGATCGGTTAACCCCTCGCCGCTATGGTCGGCCCGTCGGCGCGCTTGGCGCGCCGGAGTTTTCCCGGTGCAGCGTTGGGGCGTAGCCAAGCGGTAAGGCAGCGGATTTTGATTCCGCCATTCGGAGGTTCGATTCCTCCCGCCCCAGCCAGCCAGTCGGGTCTCTGTTGTTTGGTGGGCCAGATAAGCGAGAAACCCAGCAAATACGGGGATTTTTCAGTCTCCGTCGGTCTCCAGGATTCCTGGACTCGAACCAAATTCCCGATTGGTGACAAAAATCTCCCCCTATTTCCTAGGAAATTCCCGTTTTGCGGAGTCGCCAGCTGGAGACTGTTTCGATATTCGACTGTGCGAGAGGGGTGTCAGAGACAATCGCGCGGCGTGTTCGGGCCCTTAGCAGGCATGCTCAGCGTACGCGGAGTGCGGGCTACAAGTCGCTCCGAGCGGTTGTCGGAAATTTTATTGAGACCGCAACCTGTGATTATTCCAGTTCGTTGAGAAGAGATGGTCATTGACGGCAGGGGCCGATGAGTCGATCCTCTTTGGCCGGCTAAATGCAGATTGCGTCACTCCATGATTGCGACGAATCGCGGACACCGGCTGACTCTCGACAACATTACACAGCGATTCAATGAATTCGTCGCCGTGCGCGATATCAATCTCGATGTCGCCGGAGGCGAGTTAGTCGCTCTGCTCGGTCCCTCTGGCTGCGGCAAGTCAACGTTGCTGCGCATCACGTCAGGCTTCATCCGGCAGAGCGAAGGTCGAGTGCTATTTGACGGCGAGGCGGTTGATCACCTTTCGCCCAGCCAGCGCGGCGTCGGCATCGTGTTCCAGAATTACGCGCTTTTTCCGCATATGACGGTCGCCGACAACGTCGCCTACGGATTGCAGGCGCACAAATGGCCGCGCGAGAAGATCGCTCCGCGCGTGGCCGAAATGCTGGCACTCGTGCACATGGGTGAGTTCGCGCAGCGCAAACCTCGCCAGCTCTCCGGCGGCCAGCAGCAACGCATCGCCCTGGCGCGCTGTCTTGCAATCAATCCCAAGGTGCTGCTGCTCGACGAGCCGTTCGGCGCGCTCGACAAGAATTTGCGGCTCGACATGCAAATTGAAGTCAAACGGCTGGTCCGCGACTTTGGAGTCACCACCATCCTGGTTACCCACGACCAGGAAGAAGCGCTGTCGATGGCCGACCGCATTGCGGTGATGTCGCGCGGGCTAATCGAGCAGATATCGACGCCAACCGACATCTATGACGCGCCGAAGACTCTCTTCGTCAACGAATTTGTTGGCACGACCAATGTGCTTCTGGGCGAATACGGAAATAATGGAGGCGTGCCGCAAGTTACCCTGTCCGGCGGCGCGAGCATCGCCGTGTCGGCAAAGCCAGGGTTCACCGATGGCAGCAAAGTCGCTGTATCGATCCGCCCCGAACAGTTGCACATCGTTTCCTCAGGTGGGCTTTTCGGGACGGTGAAGGCAGTAATGCCGCTGGGCGCCCACGTCATCTACGAGGTGGAGCTCGGTCCCGGGCTGTCGCTGAAGGTCAGCGAGCCTCGAGAAGGGTACGCAAACGTGCGGCAATCCGGCGCGCAAGTGAATGTCGCGCCGGTGTCAGCCGCGGCCTGCCACGTCTTTCCCGTTTCCTAACGACAAACCAGAGGAGTTTGAGCCATGACCTACCGCTTTCACCGCAGGGCGCTGTTCCGCGGCGTCGCCGCGCTGGGCGCCAGCGTCGCTATGCCGGCCGTCCTTCGTGCCCAATCGAAAACCTTGGTGGCCGCGACCTTCCCCGGAACCTGGAACGAAGCCGATCGCAATGTCATTTCGCCAGCGTTCAAGACGGCAACCGGCGCTGCGGTCACTCAGTCGATTGTGCTCGGCACCGATCAGGTCGCGCGCTTGACCGCAGCGAAGGGCAACAAGCCGCCGTTCGACGTCGCGTTCTTCGACACCCCGCAGGTGCTCGATGCCGCCAAGGAAGGCTTGATCGTCGAATATCCGGCGTCGAAGTCGCCGAATTTTTCAACGCTCATTCCGAAATTCCAGGACAAATGGGGCCCGAAGATCACCATGCAGGTGATCGGCATCGGCTACAATCCGAAGAAAATCACCACACCACCCAAGAGCTGGGAGGACCTGTGGGACCCGAAATACAAGGGCCGTGTCGGGTTGACCGCGCTGAACAGCCAGCTCGGCATCGCCTTCCTTGCAGAACTCAATCGCATCAAGGGGGGCAGTGAGACCGATTTCGAGCCGGCCTTCAAGGCACTGAAGTCCTTGCTGCCAAATGTCGGCGCCATCGGCGCCAACCTTGGCGCCTTCGCCACGCTCTGGCAGCAAGAGCAGATCGACATCGCGCCTTACAATTTCAACTTCGTGCAGACCCTCAAGGCGAAGGATGTGCCGGTCGAATTTGCCATACCGGAATCGGGCGCCGCGGGCTGGGAGACCAGCCTGCATCTTGTCGCCAACGCCCAGGAGCCGGATCTCGCCGTTAAATACATCGACATTCACCTCGACCCGACGATCCAGGCGCAGGTTATGAAGCCGCCTTACGACGTGATCCCGACTAGTTCAAAGGTAAAACTGGAGGGCGCGATCACCAAATCCCTGGCCAAGACGCAGGACGACCTGGCCAAGGTACGCGGGTTCGATTGGGCCAAGCTTAACCCTCAACGCGGCGCGCTGATTGAGCGGTTCAATCGCGAAATCAAGACCTGATCGGCCTCGCAAGTGAACGCCGGCGAATCCAGACTGGTCCTGCCGCTGGCGGCATTGTTCGTCGCGTTTTTCGTTGCGCCCTTGGGTATCCTCATCGCTCTGTCGCTCCACGGCGAAGCGGCGATGAGGACCTGGACGCTTGCCAACTACACAAAGTTTTTCACCGATTCCTTCAATTATTCGATTCTGTGGGAGACGTTGCTGCTCGGCGCCAAGGCGACGCTGCTGTGTCTTGTGTTCGGCTATCCCATCGCGTGGGTCTGCGCGCGGGCTGGCGCACGGCTGCAAAGCATCATCGTGTTTCTGGTGATCATGCCGATCCTCACCAGCGTCGTTGTGCGCACCTTCGCCTGGATCGTCATTCTTGGCCGCCAGGGCATCATCAACCAGATCTGGCTCGGGCTTGGCGCGAGTGAACCGCTGCGCTTGCTCTACACCGAGCTCGGCGTCGTCATGGTACTGGCGCAGGTGCAGATGCCCCTGATGGTGCTGCCGATCCTCACCGTGATGACCAAGATCGATCAAAACCTTTCCGACGCCTCGCGTGTGCTCGGCGCTGGCGAGTGGAAGACGCTATGGCGTGTGACCATTCCACTGTCGCTGCCGGGCGTGATCGCAGGCTGCATCCTGACCTATACCGCCTGCATTACCGCCTTTGTCACGCAGACTTTAATCGGCGGCGCCCGCCTCATTTACATGCCGTTGCACATCTACCAGCAGGCCGTCGGCGCCAATAACTGGCCGTTCGCCGCGGCCATTTCCGTCATCTTCATGGTGTCTGTGCTGATCATCGTCGGTTTGCTCGGTGCACTCGGGCGCAGGAGCGAAACCTATGCACGCCCCTAGGCATGCCATCGATTGGGAGGCCACTTCCCTGCGCACTGCATTCGTAGCGCTGACGGTTGTCGCCATGGTGTTCCTGATCGTCCCGACGATCATCGTATTAATCACCTCGCTGACGGCTTCGGAATCGCTGCGTTTCCCTCCGTCCGGGCTGTCGCTGCGCTGGTATTACGCGCTGCTCGACGCCGACCAGATGCAACGCGCGGCCTGGAACAGTCTGATCATCGCCTTCTGGACCACGATCATCTGCGTCGTGCTGGGCACGGCTGCTTCGATCGGCATTGCGCGGAGCCGATCCAAATGGGTCAAGGCCGCCGACCTGCTCTTTATGTCGCCACTTCTGTTGCCAGCTCTGGCTTTCGGCTTCGCCGCACTGGTTTACATCAACAAACTCGGTCTCTCGCCGAGCATTCCGCTGTTGATCCTCGGCCATGTCGTTGTGTGCGTGCCGTTCGTGCTGCGGACGACAATCGCCTCGCTGTCGCAGCTCGACCCGGCGCTTCTCGACGCCTCGCACAGTCTCGGTGGCAGCGGTTCGATGACCTTCCGCCGCGTCATCCTACCCTTGATCGCGCCGGGGCTTGGCTCCGGCGCCTTCCTCGCCTTCATGGCCTCGTTTGACAATGTGCCGGTGTCACTGTTTTTGGCCGACGAGCGTAACGAGGTGCTGCCGATCCATCTGTGGCAGCAGATCGACACAAACCTCGACGTGCGCACTGCGGCCGCGTCGGGGCTGATCGTGATATTCACGCTTGCGATGATGCTTATCGCCGAACGTTTCGCTGGATTCACGCGACAGATGCATTAGGGAGGGCGTTCGCCCGAGACCCAAGCCGGGCAGAGCAGGGAGCAATCTGCACTGCTACGCCAGCCAGTCCGGCTAACGGCCGGTGAAATTCGGCAAGCGCCGCTCGGCGGTCGCCTTGACGCCCTCCTTGAAGTCGTCGGTCTTGCGCAGCGCGGTCTGCTCCTTGAGCTCGTGCTCCGTCGCCTTGAGCACGCGGTCGGCGATGTCGCCGCGCATGGTGGCGCGGGTGGCGGTCAAGCCCAGCGGAGCATTCTCGGCGATCTCGGCAGCAAGCTTCATCGCCGCCGCGCGCACCTCGTCTTGCGGCACCAGCACATCGGCAAGACCCATGGCGAAGGCCTCTTCGCCGGTCACGCGGCGGCTGGTGTAGAACATCAACGCCGCCTTGGTCGGCCCGATCACCGCGGGGAGGGTGACGGTCAGTCCGAAGCCCGGATGGAAGCCGAGACGCGTGAAATTGGCGCAGAAGCGCGTCTCCGGACAGGCCACTCGAAAATCCGCGACCATGGCTAGGCCGAGCCCGCCGCCGACGGCGGCGCCATGCACCGCAGCGATGATCGGCTTCTTGGTGCGGAACAGCCGGTTGCCCTGGATATAAAGCGGTGCGACGCCCTGAGCCGGCTCGTTGGGTCTGCGGCCATCCTTGTCAAGCTTGGAGCCGTCGCCGAAATTGGCGCCGGCGCAGAACGACTTGCCCTGCGCGGCCCAGACCACGGCGCGGCAATCGGCATCGGCGTCCAGCGCTTCCAGCGCCCCGGCGATCTCCTGGATCAGCGGGATGTCGAAGAAGTTGTGCGGCGGCCGACGTATTTCGATCAAGGCGACGTTGCCGGCCTTCTCGACAGCGATATCGGTAAAGGGACCCATGTTTTCCTCTGCGTTATTCCGCGGCGCCGCGCTGAATTTGCGATGGTGGCGTGCGCACGATCAAGGCATCGACGATCGATAGGCCGTCGCCCTCGGCGTGGACGATCACCGGATTAAGGTCGATTTCCGCAATCTCGTCGGCGAAGTCGGCGGCAAAGTGCGACAACCGCACCATAAGCTCAACAAGCGTGTCGACGTCGGCCGGCGGCGCGCCGCGATGTTGCCCCAGAACTTTCGCGCCCTTGAGGCGGCCGAGCAATGCCCGCGCCGCGTCATGGTCAATCGGCACCGGCGAGAGTGCGACATCGCCGAGCGCTTCAACCAGCACGCCGCCGAGGCCGACCATCAGCAGCGGACCCCAGGTAGGGTCGCGGCTGACGCCGAGAATGATTTCGCGGCCCCGTGGCGCCATCGGCTGCACCAGAACCCCGTCGATGTGAGCGGATGGCGCGTGCCGCGCGGCATTGGCGCACAGGCGCTCGAAGGCCGGGCCGGCCTCGTCGGCGGAAAGGCCGATTGCCACGCAGCCAGCTTCGGTCTTGTGCATGATGCCGGCGGATTGAACTTTCAGCGCCACGCGCGTGCCGAACTTCCGCGCTAGCTTTTCGGCCTCGGCCGCCGAACGCGCGAGTTCGCCGGGCTCACCGCCAACAACGCCGTAGGTTGCGAGCAAAGGCTTTGCCTTCCATTCGCACAAGACAGAACCCGAAGCCGCCAGCAGCGCCTGCGCGGCCGCGCGATCGGCCTTCGACGCGCGCGCCTGCGGTGGCCGTAGCAGCCGATCGCGAAGCCCGCGGTAATCGGCCAGGGCGGCCATCGCCCGCGCGCAACTGTCGGCATTCTTGAACAGTGGATAGCCAGCGTCGTTGACGATCTCGATGCTTTTTTCCGCCGGTAGCGTGTAGGTCCACAGAAAGACAGGCTTCTTTGTTTCTTTCGCCAGCGCATTGAGCTTGTCCTGGTCGCCGGCGAGGAAAGCCGAACGCCGCGCGGTGACCACCACGATGACGCCGTCGATCAGCGGCGATTGTGCCGTGAGCCGGGCAAACATGGCATAGCCGAACTGGTGCACGCCTTGCGCCGTCGAATTGACCGGATTCTGCGACGTGCCGTAAGAGGGGATAATGACGTCGATTGCGACGCGCGTCTTTGCGTCGAGCACCGGCACTTCGAGACCCGCGCGCACGCAAGCATCGGTCATCCACACGCCGGCGCCACCGGAAGATGTACAGATCGCCATGCGTTTTCCCGCCGGCAGTTTGCCGCCGCATGCCAAGAATCCAGCGGCAAGATCGATCATCTCGTCGAAATCGCCGCCCTCGATCACGCCATGATGCCGGAAGATCGCGCGATAGGCGGCGTGCGAGCCGGCGAGCGCCGCGGTGTGGGACGCAACCGCCCGGCGCCCCGGCTCGGTCTGGCCTATTTTGGCGACGATCAGCGGCTTGCCGGCCTTGAGCGCCTTGTCGGCGACGCGGCGGAATTTCTCCGGCGTCTTCACGTCTTCCAGCAGCAGGAGAAAGACGTCAGTCATGCCCTCGTCGAGCATGTAATCGACGAGATCGGACACTTCGAGCGCGGCCTCGTTGCCGGTGGTGACGATGTGGCGGAACGAAAGATTGCGCCCGCGCGCCCGGTCGAAAAAGGCAAAGCCGAGCCCGCCGCTTTGCGAGATCACCGAAACTTGCCCGATGCCGAGCGGGCGCTCCGGGGTGAGGGGACCGGCGCTCACGTCCATAGCCGGCGAGAAGGTCGGGCAGAGCGCGGCGGCGATATTGGCAAAGCCCTCGGTGTTCGGCCCGGCGACTGCCATATCGTAGCGCGCGGCGGTTGAACGGATCGCCGCCTGCATGCGCGCGCCCACTTCGCCCGGCTCTTCGGCAAAGCCGGAGCTTAAGATCACGGCGGCTTTCACCCCGGCGCGGCCGCAGCGCTCGAGTTCGTCGGGAATGAACTCAGCCGGGATAATGAGGATGGCGAGATCGACGGGTTCGGGAATCTCCGCGATCGACTTGTAAGCCTTGTGCCCCTGCACCTCGTTCGCGCTGCGGCTCACTGGATAAATCGTGCCCGTGAAGGTATGGCTGAGCATCACTTCAAAGATGCGGCCGCGCAGCCCGTGCGTATCGGAAGACGCGCCGACCACCGCCACAACCTTTGGCCAGAGCAATTTTGCGAGGTCCGGCAATGGCGCTCCCTTCAACGCAAGCCCAAACCGCGAGCGATGATGCCGCGGAGGATTTCGGTCGTCCCGCCCTGGATGGTGAGTTTGGGCGCGGTTTTCAATGCGAAGGCGAGTTGTTCGTCCAACGTCACTCGGTTACTCACCTCATCCTCGAGAAAGGCTGCAAGTTCACGCACGCGTTCCGGCAATCTCTGCTCCCAGATCGTGCCCATATCCTTGACGATCGAGGACTCGACCACCGGCTCCTTGCCGGCCTGCAGCATGCCGGCGACCGACACGGACATCCTGCGCAGTGTGTGCAATTGCGCCACCAGCCGTCCCATTCCCTCGGCGCCGCGCAGGTCCGGATCTGGGCCAAGCGCGCGCACCAGTTCGTTGAGCACATAGAAGGTTTCCAGGAAGCGTTCTGGTCCGCTGCGCTCATAGGCAAGCTCGCTCGTCGCCTGCTTCCAGGCGCCGTCGATCTCGCCGAGCACATGATCGCCGGGAACGGAAACGCCGTCGAACACCACTTCGTTGAAATCGTGCTGCCCGGTCATCTGGTAGATCGGATTGACGGCAATGCCCGGCGACTTCATATCGATGAGATATTGCGTGAGGCCGTGGCGGCGGTTCTCCTTGGTCGGCGTCGAAGTGCGGAACAGGCCGATCATGTAATCGGCGACGTGCGCATTGCTGGTCCAGATTTTCGAACCGGTCAGCTTCCAGCCGCCGTCGGCCTTCACGGCCTTGGCTTTCGCCGCGAACAAATCCGAGCCCGAGCCAGGCTCGCTCATGCCGATGACGAAGCACAGCTCGCCGCGGCAGATACGCGGCAGGATGTCCTGCTTGATGTGTTCGGGTGCGTATTTGAGCAAAATCGGCCCGCTCTGCCTGTCGGCGACAAAATGCGAGCGCACCGGCGCGTTTGCTACGCGGAATTCCTCGGTGACGACGTAGCGTTCGAGAAAATTGCGCTCGCGCCCGCCGTATTTCTTCGGCCATGTCATGCCGATCCAGCCTTTGGCGCCGATGCGGCGGCTGAAGGCCCTGTCGTGGCTGTCACCGTGGCCCGGCCGATCGGCTACGAAAGTGCCGGCGGCGATCTCCTCGGCGATAAAGGCGCGCACGTCCTGGCGCAGCGCTTCGCATTCGCGCGGCAGCCGGATCTGGTCGAAGCTGAGATCGGTGCTCATGTTATCGCGATGCCAGAAGCGGCCAGAATTGGTCGCTGCCGCGGCTGGCGATCATCCCGCCGAGTTTAGCCGCCCAATAGCTTTCGCTGCCGAAATCGTCGCGCCAGCCGAGCATGCGCAGCGTAAAGCGATGCAGAACGTGTTCGCTGGTGAAGCCGATGGCGCCGTGCACCTGATGCGCGATGCTTGCGCCTTCCGCCGCTGCCTCGCCGGTTCGGATCTTGGCGGCCGCGGCTTCGAGCATCAGCGCGTCGTCTGCGTCCGAGCGCGCGATGGTGTCGGCAGCAGAGCCGGCGGCTGCGAGCGCGGCGGCGGTCTCACCGGCTAGTCGCGCAAGATTTTGCTGCACGGCTTGGAATTTTCCGATGGGCCGTTCGAAAGCGACCCGCTCATTCGCGTAGCGCACGCTGAGCGTGAGGATGGTTTCGAGTGCCCCGGCGATTTGGGTCGAGCGCACCGTCGCACCCATCAGCATCAACGCGGAGGCGTCGAAGCCGGCCGGCGCGCGCGCACGATGAAGTGCTTTTGTCCGTTCGAGGGTTACATTATTCGCTGCATCCCCGGCCAGAGTTTCTCCGTCGTCGATTCGGCAGTCGGCAGCCCTGACCAAAGCAATCGTGGGGACGTCTTCGCCGGTCATGACCGCGACGTGCTCGGCATCCTTGGCAAAAGGAACACCGCTTACATGCCCGCTCAGGGTGCCGTCGCTGTTGAGCGTCACTCGATCGCGCGGCCGCACCGGTGCAACGGTCATCGCGCCGCCGGGCGCTGCAATATCGGCGCGCGCGAGCAACCAGCCGGCGAGCAAGGTTTCCGCCAGTGGTACCGGCAATGCGAAACGTCCGGCAATGCCGAGTATCGAAAAACCATCGGCGAGGCTTGCTCCGGCGCCTCCCAGGTTTTCCGGCACCCAGGCGAGCGAAAGCCCTGCATCCGTCAGCGCACGCCACAATGATGTCTTCCAGCGGTCGTCGCGGGCTGCGTTGATCGTCTGCGGATCGGCGAGGTCGGCGCAAATCCGCGCCGCCGTCGCGGCAACGATATCATCGTTCTCGTCTGCCATCCCCGTGTCCGCCTCCCGCCAAACGTCGGCGCCTTCAAGGGCGCTTCTGATTTCCGTCAATGCCATCGTGGTGCCGGTTCCGCCGGTTGGCAAGCGGGCCGCTTCGACTGGCTGCGGCCGGCGATTGTCAGTTGATCGACGAAACCATAGCGGGTAGCGTAACCGCCAAAATGGCGAAGAATGGCCGGCAAAAACATCGGCCGCGCATCCGGGGAGGATTCTGATGACTGAAAGACTGGCCGCGTTGGCGGCAGCCGCTCTCGCGCTCTTTACGCTGACTACGGCCCAATCCGCTGAGCCGAAACACGGCGGTATCCTGAAATTCTACCATCGTGAAACGCCGCCGAGCATGTCGATCCACGAGGAGGCGACGTTCTCGGTCAACGCCCCCGCCATGGCGATCTTCAACAATCTCGTCGTTTACGACCAGCATAAGCCGCAGAACAGCATGGACACCATCGTGCCCGAGCTGGCGACAAGCTGGGCCTGGAGCAAGGACAATTTGAACCTCACCTTCAAGCTGCGCTCGGGCGTCAAATGGCACGACGGCGTGCCGTTCACCGCCAAGGACGTGAAATGCACGTTCGATCTTTTGCAAGGCAAGGCGCAGGACAAGTTCCGCAAGAATCCGCGCAAGGACTGGTACGCGCAAGTGGCCGACGTCACCGTCAACGGCGACAGCGAAGTCACGTTTCACATGAAGCGGCCGCAGCCGTCGATCCTGGCGATGCTCGCCTCCGGCTATACGCCGATCTATCCCTGCCATGTTTCTGCCGCGCAGATGCGCACGAATCCGATCGGCACCGGCCCGTTCAAGTTCGTTGAAATGAAGCAGAACGAGTCGATCAAGCTCGTGAAGAATCCGGACTACTGGAAAAAGGGCCTGCCGTATCTCGACGGCATCGAATACACCATCATCCAGAACCGCGCGACCGCAGTGCTTGCTTTCGTTGCCGGCAAGGTCGACGTGACCTTTCCGACAGAGATGACGGCGGCATTGGAAAAGGACATCAAGGCGCAGGACAAGACCGCGGTCTGCGAGCTCGCGCCGATCAATGTCAGCACCAATCTCATCGTCAATCGCGAGAACCCGCCGTTCAACAATCTCGAACTGCGCAAGGCGATGGCGCTTGCGCTCGACCGTAAATCGTTCATCGACATCATCCTGCAAGGGCAGGGCGACGTTGGCGGCTCGTTGCTGCCGCCGCCGGAGGGCGTCTGGGGGCTGTCGCCTGCGCAGGCCAAGACGCTGATCGGCTACGGCGACGTGAACAAGGACCGCGAGGAAGCCCGCGCCATCATGACCAAGCTCGGCTACAGCGCGGCCAATCCGCTCAAGATCAAGGTCTCGACGCGCAACCTCGCGACCTATCGCGATCCGGCCGCCGTGCTGATCGACCAGCTCAAGACCATCTTCATCGACGCCGAGCTGGAGCCGGTGGAATCGGGCGCCTGGTTCGCCAAGGTCGCGCGCAACGATTATTCGGTCGGCCTTAACCTGACCGGCAACGGCATCGACGATCCGGATCAGACCTTCTACGAAAATTACGCCTGCGGCTCTGAACGCAACTACACGCACTACTGCAACAAGGACCTGGAAAAGCTGTTTGACCAGCAGTCGCAGGAAACCGACGTGGCCAAGCGCAAAAAACTGGTCAACGAGATCGACGAGAAGATCCAGAACGACATTGCGCGGCCGATCCTGTTTCACGCCCGCACCGGCACCTGCTGGAAGCCGTACGTGAAGAACATGACCGTGATGAACAACAGCGTCTACAACGGCTACCGCTACGAGGACTTGTGGCTGGATAAATAACAGACGGTCGCTGCGCGTCCGGGTGGGGACCGGGCGCGCATTCCCCGCGCACACTGGGAGGCCACGGTGGGGAGTTATCTGATCAGGCGCTTCTTTTTGATGCTCCTGACGCTGTTCGGAATTTCCGTGCTGGTGTTCACGATGCTGCGGGTGGTCCCCGGCAACATCGCGGACATCCTGTTCAATTCGGCCGGCATGATCGACGTCAAGGAGAAGGCCAAGCTCGAAGTCGAGCTCGGCCTCGACAAGCCGATTATCGTGCAATATGCCGCCTGGATCGGTGGCCTGGCGCACGGCGATCTCGGCTATTCCTACGTCTCGGAAAAACCGGCGATCCAGGAAATCGCCCCGCGCATCCCGATCACCGCCAAGCTCGCCGGCCTCGCGCTGGCGTTTTCCATTCTCTTTGGCGTGCCGCTCGGCGTCGTCAGCGCGGTCAGGCAGAATTCCAAGCTCGATTACGCCCTGCGTGTGATCAGCCTCAGCGGGCTGTCGATGCCGGCGTTCTGGCTTGGCCTGCTGATCCTCATGGTGTTCGTGAAATATTTCGGCACCATCCCGATCTATACCAATCCGCCGCACGGATTCTGGAATCAGCTCTGGCTGTTCAGCATCCCGGCGGCGGCGGTCGGGTTCCGCTCCTCGGCGCTGGTGATGCGGTTGACGCGCTCGTCGATGCTGGAAGTGCTGCGGCAGGATTATATCCGTACAGCACGCGCCAAGGGGGCCTCCGAGCAGAACGTCAATTATCACCACGCGTTGCGCAACGCGGTGCTGCCGGTGGTCACGGTGATCGGTATCGAGGCGGCCTTCCTGATGGGCGGGCTGATCGTCACCGAGACCGTCTTCAATATTCCGGGCATTGCGCGTTTCCTCGTCGAAGCGATCCGCTGGCGCGATTACCCGATCGTGCAGAACCTGGTGATGTTCATCGCTTTCGTCGCGGTGTTCATCAATTTCCTGGTCGATTTGCTCTACGCCGCGCTCGATCCGCGTATCAAATATTCATAAGCGGGGACGCGACACCAATGGCCAGCATCGATATCGCCCCGGATCCCGTCGCCGGTGTCGCGCGTGCGGAAAGCCTATGGTCGAAGATCCGTTATTACGCCGCCGCGTATCCGCTCGGGGTAGTCGGCGCCATCATCATTCTGGTGTTTGTGTTTGCCGCGATTTTTGCCGGTGAGCTTACCTCCTACGACCCGATCAGGACCAACTCACTCATTACGCTGGCGCCGCCAAGCCATGCGCACTTGCTCGGCGCCGACCAGATGGGCCGCGACATTTACAGCCGCATCGTTTACGGCGCGCGCATATCGCTTGCCGTCGGTCTCGGCTCGACGGCGCTCGGCTGCTTCTTCGGCATTATCCTCGGCCTGACCTCCGGCTACCTCGGTGGCTGGGTCGATCTGGTGATCCAGCGCATCGTCGACGTGCTGCAGGCGGTGCCGCTTCTGGTGCTGGCGCTGGTGATGGCGGCGGCGTTAGGGCCGGCGCTCAGCAATACAATCGTCGCCATCGCCATACCGCTGATCCCCTATACCGCGCGCGTTGTCCGCTCGAACACGCTGACATTGCGCGAACAGCCCTTCGTCGAAGCCGCGCGTGCCGTCGGCATGAGTGAATTCCGCATCGCGGTGCGTCACGTCCTGCCCAATACGCTGGCGCCGCTGATCGTTATCGCCACCGCGCAGCTTGGCGCCGCGATCCTGACAGAGGCCTCGCTGTCGTTCCTCGGCCTCGGAGTGCCGGAGCCGCACCCGTCCTGGGGCCGTATGCTGTCGGAATCGGCGGCCGAGTACGTGCGCACGGCCCCGTGGCTCATCATCTTCCCCGGACTTGCCATCAGCCTTGCGGTGTTCGGCACCAATCTGCTCGGCGACGCACTGCGTGACATTCTCGACCCGCGGCTGCGCAATTGACAATTGATACGCAAAACCCGCCCGCGAGCGGTGCGGCGAGAGCGTCCGATGCGCCACTGCTCGTGGTCGACGGGCTGCGCACGTATTTCGATTTGCGCCACGGCGTCGTCAAAGCCGTCGACGGCGTAAGCTTTGCCCTCAAGCCGCGCGAGACGCTGGCGATCGTCGGCGAATCCGGCTGCGGCAAGAGCATCACGGCTCTCTCCTTGATGCGCCTGGTGCCCGATCCGCCCGGCCGCATCGCCGGCGGTAAAGTTGAGCTCGACGGCGTCGATCTGCTCAGCCTCAGCGAAGAGGCAATGCGCGGGGTCCGCGGCAAAGACATCGCCATGATCTTCCAGGAGCCGATGACCTCGCTCAATCCGGTGCTCACCATCGGCAGCCAGATCGCCGAGGTGCTGCTCCTGCACGAAGACCTCAGCCGCCGTGAGGCCTGGGAAAAATCGATCGCCATGCTGCGGCTTGCCCGCATTCCCGAGCCGGAACAGCGGGCGAGGGAGTATCCGCACCAACTCTCCGGCGGCATGCGCCAGCGAGCCATGATCGCCATGGCGCTCGCCTGCAATCCGAAGGTGCTGATCGCCGACGAGCCGACCACTGCGCTCGACGTCACCATCCAGGCGCAGATCCTCGACATCATTCTCGACCTGCAGCACGAGCTCGGCACTGCTGTCGTCCTCATCACTCACGATCTCGGCGTGGTGGCCGAGACCGCGCAGCGCGTCATCGTCATGTACGCGGGGCGCAAGGTGGAGGAGGCCCCCGTCGAGGAGCTGTTCGCCAACCCGCAACATCCTTATACGCGCGGGCTGATGGCCTCGATCCCGCGACTGAGCTTGATGCGCGGCGACAACGCCGACGTCGACGCGCGGCTGCAGGAAATACCCGGCATGGTGCCGGCGCTCACCGACTTGCCGGAAGGCTGCGTCTTTGCGCCGCGATGCACTTACGCCGAAGATCGCTGCCGCCGCGCCTATCCGTCCTACGAGGAAAAACGTCCGCAGCATTGGGCGGCGTGCTGGCGCTCGGCCGAACTGTTCGGTGGCGGCCGTGGCTGAGGCAGCGAACGCTCCTGTGCTCGAAGTGCGCGACCTGAAGAAGCATTTCCCGGTGCAAAAAGGCCTGCTGCAGCGCGCCGCCGGCACGGTTTACGCCGTCGATGGCGTGAGCTTTTCGATTGCGCAAGGGGAAACGCTCGGCCTCGTCGGCGAAAGCGGCTGCGGCAAGTCGACGGTCGGCCGCACCGTGCTGCGCCTCACCGAACCGACCGCCGGCAGCATCAGGGTCGACGGACGCGATATCACCAAGCTGAGCAAGACGGAGCTGCGGCCCTATCGCCGGCAGATGCAGATCATTTTCCAGGATCCGTTCTCCTCGCTCGATCCACGCATGTCGGCGGGAGACATCGTTGCCGAACCGATACGGGTGCACGCAATCTCCCGCGGCAAGGATGTGAGGAAGCGGGTTGCTGCATTGTTCGAGCGCGTGGGTCTGCGCGCCGCGCAGATGGACAATTATCCGCACCAGTTTTCTGGCGGTCAGCGCCAGCGCATCGGGATTGCCCGCGCCCTGGCGCTGGAGCCGAAGCTGATCATCGGTGACGAGCCGGTGTCGGCGCTCGACGTCTCCATTCAGGCGCAGGTGCTTAACCTGATGATGGACCTGCAGCGCGAGATGGGACTTGCTTATCTTTTTATCTCGCACAATCTGGCGGTGGTCGAGCACATCAGCCACCGCATTGCGGTGATGTATCTCGGCCGTATCGTCGAATACACCGACAAGCGCACACTGTTCACGCGGGCCTTGCACCCCTATACCGAGTCACTGCTGCTCGCGGTTCCCGTGCCCGATCCAAAGGTAAAGCGGCAAAAACGCGTATTGCAGGGCGACGTGCCGAGCCCGATCAAGCCGCCCACGGGCTGCCACTTCCACACCCGCTGCGCTTATGTGTTCGATCGCTGCCGGGTGGAGACCCCATTGCTGCGCGAAGTGAAACCGGGCCAAATGGTCGCCTGTCATTTGCGCTAGCCGCGGTCTCCGCGCCACAGGATCGACATGGTCTCCAAGATCAATCCGAACCCGTTCACCACGCGCCCCGAAATTGAAGGCACTTTCGGCGTCGTCACCTCCACGCACTGGATCGCCACTGCGGTCGGCATGGCGACGCTGGAAAAGGGCGGCAATGCGTTCGACGCCGCGGTCGCCACAGCCTTCACGCTGCAGGTGGTCGAGCCGCATTTGAACGGCCCGGGCGGCGACGTGCCGGTGATCGTGCATGACGAGCGCAAGGGTAAGGTCGAGGTGATTTGCGGGCAGGGGCCGGCGCCGCAGGCCGCGACGATCGCGCATTACAAAAGTCTCGGCCTCGATCTCATTCCCGGCACCGGACTGCTGGCGTGTTGCGTGCCCGGCATGTTCGAGACCTGGATGCTGCTGCTGCGCGATTACGGCACCATGAAGCTTGCCGATGTGCTGACGCCGGCGATCCAATACGCGCGCGACGGTCACCCGCTGGTTGAGCGCGCGGCGGCGACCATCGCGACGGTCGAGGCGCTGTTCCGCGACCATTGGCCAACGTCAGCGGCGGTATATTTGCCGGGCGGCAAGGTTCCAGCCCCGGGCACTCTGTTCGCCAATCGTACGCTTGCCGACACCTATGCCCGCATTCTGCGTGAAGCGGAAAGCAGCGGCAGCGATCGCGAACGGCAAATCGAAAAGGCGCGCGCGTGCTGGTCGCGGGGTTTCGTCGCCGAGGCGATCGATAAATTCTGCCGCACCCAGGAGGTCATGGACACCAGCGGAGAGCGCCACCGCGGCGTGCTCACCGCCGACGACATGGCGCGCTGGCAGCCCGCAATCGAGGCGCCGGTGACGCTTGAGTACGGCCGTTACACGGTGTGCAAAGGCGGCTTCTGGAGCCAGAGCCCGGTGATGCTGCAACAGCTCGCGCTGCTGCGCGGCTTCAACCTCGACGGCGCCGATCCGACCAGCGCGGATTTCATCCACACGGTCGTCGAATGCGTGAAGCTCGCCTATGCCGACCGCGAGGTATTTTACGGCGATCCGAAATTCGTCAAGGTGCCGGCCGATACGCTGCTGTCCGAGGCTTACAACGCCGAACGGCGCAGGCTCATCGGTGCAACGGCCTCGCTTGAGCAGCGCCCGGGGACGATCGGAGGTTACGGCAAGCAGCTTCCCTTGCGCGTGCCGGCGGGCGCACGGACGGTCGCGGCCGGCGCGGGTGAGCCGACTGTCGGCAAGATCTGGACGCATGATGATGAGCATGATCCCAGCGTCATTTCAGTCGATGACGCCAAGCTCGACCGTGCCGGCGCCATGCGCGGCGATACCGTGCATTTCGATATCATCGATCGCGACGGCAACATGGTTTCGGCGACGCCTTCGGGCGGCTGGTTGCAATCGTCGCCGACGATCCCCGAACTCGGCTTCTGCCTCGGGTCGCGCGCGCAGCAATTCTGGCTGGACGAGGGGCATCCCAATGCGCTGGCGCCGGGTAAGCGGCCGCGCACCTCGCTGACACCGACGATGGCGTTGCGCGACCGCGAGCCTTACCTCGCCTGGGGCTCGCCCGGTGGCGACCAGCAGGACCAGTGGACCGCCCAGTTCTTCCTGCGCCACGTGCACGCGAAGATGAACCTGCAGGAGGCGATCGACGCGCCGGCCTGGCATTCCGAACATTTCACGTCGTCATTCTGGCCGCGCGAAGCGCGCCCCGGTGTTTTGGTGGTCGAGGGAAGGCTTCCCGCCGATACGATCAAGGAATTGCGCCGACGCGGCCACAAGGTGGAGGTCGAAGCCGATTGGTCCGAAGGCCGGCTCACCGCCGCCTCACGCGTGGGCAAACGCCGCCGTGCCGCCGCCAATCCGCGCGGCATGCAGGGCTACGCGGCGGGCCGCTAACGGCCATGAAAATCACTGAAGTCAAAACCAATCTCGTTCGTTTGCCGCTGGACGAGCCGCTGGCCGGGGCGCCGCCGATGCCGGGCATGCTGCGCGAATTCATCACCGTGCAGGTGTTTACCGACGATGGCATCGAAGGCATCGGCATCACCAGCTTCGGCGGCAAAATCGTCAAGACGCTGAAGACTGCGGTCGAGGAATTCGGCGAGTTGATCAAGGGAGCCGATCCTCTGGCGACCGATTTGATCGGCGGCTATCTGCGCGCATCGGCGCACTCCAACGGCTCGGGCGGTATCGTCAGCCTGGCGCTGGCCGCGTTCGACATTGCGCTGTGGGATATTCGCGGCAAGGCTTTCGGCGCGCCGGTTGCAAGGCTGCTGGGTGCGGCGCGCGACAAGGTGCCGGCCTATGCCAGCGGCGCGCTAATGCGCAGTTCGCCGCTTGCCGCGGTGGAAAAAGCCGCGGCCAAGCTGGTGGAGAGCGGCTTCACCCAGATGAAGACGCAGATGGCGGTGGAGGGGCTTACTCCCGCGCAGGAGATCGAGCGCATCCGCGTGGTGCGCAAGGTGGTCGGGCCCGACGTCAACCTGATGGTGGACATCAACCAGCGCTGGGGTGTGCACGAGGCGATCTCCATCGGACGCCGCATCGAGGATCTTGGGCTTTTCTGGCTGGAAGATCCGACCGC
The DNA here is from genome assembly GCA_963738915.1 of uncultured Alphaproteobacteria bacterium. Lineage (GTDB taxonomy): Bacteria > Pseudomonadota > Alphaproteobacteria > Rhizobiales > Xanthobacteraceae > Pseudolabrys. The sequence continues at coordinate 71,513 of CAVTYO010000013.1, read as the reverse complement.
GGCGGACGACTATCAGGGCCTGGCGGAGATTGCCCGCGCTCTCGACATGCCGGTCTGCGCCGGCGAATATCTCTACGGCATTGCACCGCACCGGCAGACGCTTGCGCAACACTCCGTCGATATTGTCATGATCGACGTATTGCGTGCTGGCGGTATTACGCAATGGATGAAAATCGCCGGCATGGCGGAGGCCTTCAGCCGGCCGGTGGTCAGTCATCTGCTGCCGGAAATCCATGTCCATCTCATTGCCGCGTCGCCAAATGGCCTTGTAGTCGAATACATGCCGTGGACACGCCTGCTGTTTGAAGACCCGCAAATGCCGAAAAATGGCGAGATGACGGTTCCCTCGGCGCCAGGACTTGGCCTGAAATTCGCCCCCGGCCTGTTCAGCAAATATGCGGTTAGCTGACGTCCGGACGTGCGCCGTTGCCCGCCTGGCGGATTTGGGGGACAATCGCCTCAACAAAAAAGTCAGGGAGAACGTCTATGGAGATCGTCCCGCTGGGGCCCGGCTTTGCCGCCGAATTGCGCGGTGTCTCGCTTGCCGACGTCGCCACGAGCGACGATGCCTATTCGCAGGTACGCGACGCATTTGAAACGCACTCGGTCATCGTCCTGCGCGGTCAGGATGTGACTAACGAAAGCCAGTTCACCTTCACCTGCCGCTTCGGCGAGCCGGAGGTCGTTCCGGTCGGCACGGCCGGCATGGGCGGCAACTTCATTACCCTGTCGAATTTCGGTCCTGACGGCAAAGTGGTGCCGCCGGATCATCGCTATGCCCTGCGCAACAAGGCGAACCAGCTCTGGCATACTGACAGCTCATTCAAGACCGTGCCGGCGCTTGCCTCGATCCTCTCGGCGCGAATCGTGCCCGCGCACGGCGGCGAAACGGAATTCGTGTCGATGCGGCTCGCCTTCGAAAAATTCGACCAGGCGCTGCAGCGGCGGCTGGAAAAATCCTTTGCCTGGCACGACTATTCACATTCCAAAGGCAAGATCGCGCCCAACCTCGCAAGCCCTGCCGAGCGCGAGGCGTTCCCGCCGGTGTGCTGGCGCATGGTTTGGAAAAATCCGGCGAGCGGACGAACTGCGCTTTATCTCGCGTCGCACGCAAAAACCGTCGAGGGGATGGATCCCACCGCCGGCGCCGCCTGGATCGACGAACTCACCGAAGCGGCGACGAGGCCGGGCACGACGTATCTGCATGCGTGGAAGAACGGCGACTTCGTCATGTGGGACAATCGCGCCACCATGCATCGCGGCCGGCCCTGGCCGTCGGATGAACCACGGCTCATGGTGCGCACCACGATTTCGGCCGCGGCCGTTGACGGACTGGAGAGCATGCGCCCGCCCTCGCAGCAAGCCGCCGAATAGGGGCGCGTGCGCTTTTGACATCGCGGCTCGGTGCTTTCAAACGAAAATCAGACGAAGTCCGTTGCCGTTTCTGGCCGCGGTGAGCTTGGTGAGCCGGATCGCAAACAAGGAGTACGAGGCGTGAGCATACGGCGGCTGGGCATCATCATGAACGGCGTCACTGGACGCATGGGCACCAACCAGCATCTGGTTCGTTCGGTGCTCGCGATCCGTGCGCAAGGCGGTGTGCTGCTTGCCAACGGCGACCGCGTCATGCCGGACCCGATTCTGATCGGGCGCAATGCCGACAAGACCGCGGCTTTGGCCAGGCAATATGGCGTCGAACGCTGGTCGACTGATCTCGATAAGGCGCTCGGCAATAAAGACGACGAGGTCTTCTTCGACGCGGCGACCACGCAAATGCGGCCAAAATTGCTCGAGCAGGCGATCGCCCGCGGCAAGCACATCTACTGCGAAAAGCCGATCGCCACCACACTCGCCGAAGCGCTGCGCGCCTGCGCCGCCGCCGACAAAGCCGGCGTCAAGAACGGCGTTGTGCAGGACAAGCTGTTTCTGCCCGGGCTGATGAAGCTCAAATTCCTGCGCGACAGCGGCTTTTTTGGCCGCATGCTCTCGGCGCGCGGCGAATTCGGCTACTGGGTGTTCGAAGGCGATCTGCAGCCGATTCAGCGGCCGTCATGGAATTACAAGCTCGACGAGGGCGGCGGCATCATCCTCGACATGATCTGCCACTGGCGTTACGTGCTCGACAACGTGTTCGCCGAGGTGAAATCCGTCTCTTGCGTCGGCGCGACGCATATTCCGCAGCGCTGGGACGAAAGCGGCAAGCCGTATAAGGCGGATGCGGATGACGCCGCTTACGCGACGTTCGAACTTGCGGGCGGCATCATTGCCAGCATCAATTCGTCATGGTGCGTGCGGCCCTATCGCGATGACCTCGTCACCTTCCAGGTCGACGGCACGCACGGCTCGGCCGTCGCGGGCCTGCATGACTGCGTGATGCAGGCGCGTCAGGGAACGCCCAGGCCGGTATGGAATCCCGACATCAAGCAGCCGCTCGACCTTTACGCTTCGTGGCAGCCGGTGCCCGACTTCACGACCTTTGACAATGGCTTTAAGGTGCAGTGGGAGATGTTCATCCGCCACGTCGCGGAAGACGCGCCGTACAAGTACACCTTGCGCGAAGGCGCCAAGGGTTTGCAGCTCGTGGAAGCGGCGACCAAAAGCTGGAAAGAACGCCGCTGGGTCGATGTTCCTGCTTTATAGGATTTGCTTACTTTGTAAGGTGACACCATGAACCGCGTCGACAGACCGCTCCAGGCGCTCGCGATCAGGCTGCCGCGCGCCGACCGTTCGATCGAGACGTTTCATCTGTCCGCACCAGGAAACTTTCCCCAACGCGCAGCCGGCAAGTTTAACCGCATCGCTCTCGCCGCGGCCCATGTCGTCGCCGATCCGCTCGCCGGCTATGATCCCTGGCTCGACTGCGCAATCGATTGGGATCGCACCATCACCTTCCGTGAGCATCTTTGGGGTCTCGGTCTCGGCGTTGCCGAAGCCATGGACACGGCGCAGCGCGGCACGGGCGTCGATTGGCCGGCTTCGCTGGAACTGATCAGGCGTTCCATCGCCGCAGCCAAGGCCTGCGGCGGCACTGTGTTCTCCGGCTGCGGCACGGATCAGCTTGATCCCGCGGCGGCGCGAAATATTGACGACGTCATCCGCGCCTATGAGGAGCAGGTTGAGGCGATTGAAAAAGCTGGCGGCCGCATCGTGCTGATGGCGTCGCGCGCATTGGCAAAGGTTGCGCGCACGCCTGACGACTATGCCAAGGTTTACGGAGGCATTCTGCAAGGCGTTCGCCAGCCGGTGATCATCCATTGGCTCGGTGACATGTTCGATCCCGCGCTCGCCGGCTACTGGGGCTCGGCTGATCTCGGCGCGGCGATGGACACTGCGGTTGCGATCATCAACGACAACGCTGCCAAGGTCGACGGCGTGAAGGTCTCGCTGCTCGACAAGGATCGTGAAATCGCGATGCGCCGCCGCCTGAAACCGGGCGTGCTGATGTATACCGGCGACGATTTCAATTATGCCGAACTGATCGCCGGCGACGAGCAGGGGTTCTCGCACGCGCTTCTCGGCATCTTCGATTCGATCGCGCCGGCGGCGTCTGCTGCGCTTGCGCAACTCACCGACGGCGATGCCGAAGCTTTTCGCGAGATTTTGACTCCGACGGTTCCGTTGTCGCGTCACATTTTTCGTGCGCCCACGCGATTTTACAAAACCGGCGTCGTATTCATGGCCTACCTCAATGGCCACCAGGACCATTTCACACTGGTTGGCGGTCAGGAGAGCGCACGCTCGACGCTGCATCTTGCCGAGCTTTTCCGTCTCGCCGACGCGGCGGGTCTGTTGCGCGATCCGGAACAGGCGATTTCGCGCATGCGCACCGTGCTGGCGACGCGCGGGGTCGAGGCTTGATGCGCGACCTGAGCGGCGATCACCGTCTGCTGTCGCTCAACACCGCGACAGTGCGCAAGCAGGGATCGCTCATCGAAATCATCGAAGCCTGCGTTCGCCACGGTATCCGCGCTATCGACCCGTGGCGCGATCAGGTCGCTGCGGTCGGCTTGAACCGCGCGGCGAAGGCGGTCCGCGACGCCGGGCTTGAGCTGTCCGGCTACTGCCGTGGTGGCATGTTCACGGCTGACGCCGCGCACCGCCAGGAGGCACGAGACGACAACCGGCGCACCGTGGATGAGGCCAAGGCGCTGGGCGCGCCTTGCGTCGTTTTGGTCTGCGGCGGTCTCCCGCAATACTCGCGATCCGGAAGCACGCCCTCCAAGGACATCTGGTCGGCGCAGGCGCAGGCTGAAGACGGCATCGCCGAAATGTTCGAATATGCGCACGCCGCAAACATGCCGCTGGCGATCGAGCCGTTGCATCCGATGTTTGCGGCAGATCGTGCCTGCGTGAGCACCTTGCGCCAGGCGCTCGACATCTGCGATCGCCTCGATCCGGGGCGTGGCGGCATGCTCGGCGTTGCCCTTGATGTCTATCACGTATGGTGGGATTTCGAATTGCCGGCGCAGATCGAACGGACCGGGCGTCAGCGCCTGCACGCCTTCCACGTCTGCGACTGGCTGGTGCCGACGACCGACATGCTCAACGACCGCGGGATGATGGGAGACGGCGTGATCGATATCCCGCGTGTCCGCGCTCTCGTCGAGGCGAACGGATTCGCCCGCTACGTCGAGGTCGAGATTTTTTCCAATCGTTGGTGGGGCCAACCGATCGACGACGTGATCGCGATGTGCATTTCGCGTTTCAAGTCGGTTGTCTGAGGCGCCGGCGCTCCAGCGCGGTGTTCCATCGCGCGCAAAGGTCTCTGTTGGGCCAAGCGGCTGACCCGAAGATTGACCCGCAAAGCCGGGGTCTTTTTGTTTTCGATTGCGAGGCGGTCGCGGATTGCGGCCCAATGAGCGCTCGCTGCCCGGCGATGATCCCTATCCTCCGCGTTGACTTTCCAAGCCGTTCTCCAAATACTGGCGGCACCAATAAAATAAGCCACCAACGCGTGGTGATCCGGGGAGGAAATGATGAAGACTTCACGCAGGACCCTGCTTAAGAATTCCGTCGCGACCGGTGTTGCTCTGGGCCTCGACTGGCGTTTCGCTCGCGCCCAGGCCGAGACCGTGCGCATCGGCGTCATTTATGACTTGTCCGGCCCGTTCGCGGCCGGCGGTTCGGTCGCCTCGTCAATCGGCGCACAAATCGCCATCGATCTTTGCAATGAACGCGGCGGCATCGGCGGTAAATACAAGGTCTCCCCCGTCAACGCGGATTCGCAAAGCAAGGCCGAGGCCGCGATCAATGAAGTTGAGCGCCTCATCAACCAGGAAAAGGTCGATATCATCGACGGCGTCTATTCCAGCGCCCACGCGGTGCCGTTGGCGGCCAAGATTGAAGAGCAGAAGAAGATTCTCTGGATCACAACAGCGGTGGCGACTGCAGTGTTCAAGGGCAAAAATCTGCGTTACGTGTTCCGCGCGCAGATTCACTCCGATCAATACGGCCAAGCCTTCGCCGGTTTTATTACCGAGCATGCCAAGGCGCAACTTGGCGTCGAGCCGAAAGCGGTCAAGGTTGCGCTCATTCACGAAGACGGCCCTTACGGGGTGGGCGTCGCGGCGGCGGACGAGTTTTATTCGAAGCAGGCCGGGCTCAACGTCGTCCTGCACGAAGGATATTCGGCTGCGGCTCCCGATCTCTCCTCGCTGGTCACCAAGCTCAAGCGCGCGGCTCCCGATATCATCTCGCACGCCGGATATAACCCCGACATCACGCTCTTCCTGCGTCAGGCGCGCGAGAGCGGCCTGCGCTTCAAGATGCTGATCGGCGCGGGCGCCGGCTACAGCCAGCTCGATAAATTGCGGGCCACGTTCGGTAAGGACATCGACAATTTCTGCAACATCGATCCGGTGCCGGCACAGCTGCTCGATCCGAAGAAGCTCGCTCCCGGCATGGGCGACCTCATCAAGATCATGGTCGACCGCTACAAGGAAAAGACCAAGGCTGCGGACGTGCCGCCGCATTGCTCGATGGGCTTCAACCAGACCTGGGTGCTGCTCAACAACGTGTTGCCCGTCGCCAAGGAAAAATACGGTGGCTTCGACCCGGAGGCGGTACGCAAGGCCGCGCTCGACGTCGATATTCCGGCAGGCGGCACGATCCAGGGTTATGGCGTGAAATTCTTCCCGCCGGGCACGGAACTGTCCGGACAGAACGAACGCTCTACACCAGTCGTTATGCAGAACGCCGGCGAGCACATATCGGTCGTCTATCCGACCAACATCCAAACGCAGGCCGCCGTGCTGCCGCTGCCGAAATCGTCGATCTACGCCATGTAGCGGCGATGCTTGCGGTTGAAGGGCTTACCAAGCGCTTCGGAGGATTCCTGGCGGTCAACCAGGTTTCCTTCGAAGTGCGCGAGGGCGAGATCCTTGGCCTTATCGGGCCGAACGGGTCGGGTAAAAGCACGACATTCAACTTGATCGCGGGCAATCTGCGCCCGAGTTCGGGTTCGATCCGTTTGCAGGGCGAGGAAATCTCAGGCCTGCAGGCCTACTCGATCTGCCATCATGGCGTCGCGCGCACGTTCCAGATTCCGCGACCATTCCACAAGCTGTCGCTGCTCGAAAACGTGACGCTGGCCGCCTATTACGGTGAAGCGGGGCGCATCGGTCGCCATGAAGCGCAGAAGCGGGCGGAGGAGGCGCTCGGCCTCGTCGGCCTGCCGGCAGAGGCATCGGCGCGGACCGACGGCCTCGGTGCTGCAGCGCTCAAGAAGCTCGAGCTTGCGCGCGCGCTCGCCACCAAGCCGCGGCTTCTCCTGGCCGACGAAAGTCTCGGCGGTCTCGATTCGACCGAGATGGAGCGCGCCGCCGATCTGCTCGACAGCATCCGCAGCCGGATGGGCATCACCATCGTCTGGGTCGAGCACATCATGGGTGTGCTGATGCGCATCGTCGACCGTGTCATCGTGCTCGACCACGGTGAGAAGATTTTCGAGGGCGCCCCCGCGCAGGCAGCCGTCGATCCCCGTGTCACTGAGGTCTATCTCGGCAAGGCGCGGGCATAATTGATGCTTTCGCTCGCCAACGTGTCTGCCGGCTACGGATCCTTCCAGGCGCTGTTCGGCGTTTCGCTCGATGTCCCCGACGGGGAAGCCGTCGGCGTGATCGGACCAAACGGCGCCGGCAAAACGACGCTCATGCGCGTCATTTCCGGACTGGTGCCGATGCGCGAAGGCGCGATGACCCTTGAGGGCCACCCGACCGGCGGCTTGCCGGCGCATCACATCGTCGAGCACGGCATCGCCCATGTGCCGGAACATCGGCGACTGTTTCCGCGCCTGAGCGTTGAGGAAAATTTGCGCATCGGCGCTTTTATCCCGCGGGCGCGTCGCCACTTCGCGGAACAGCTCGACTGGGTCTACAGCCTGTTTCCCCGCCTGAAAGACCGCCGCGAGCAGCAGGCTGGCACGCTGTCTGGCGGCGAGCAACAGATGTGCGCCATCGGCCGCGCACTGATGTCGAAACCGAAATTACTGCTGATGGATGAGCCCTCCGCGGGGCTCGCGCCACTGGTGGTGCAGCAAGTGTTCGAACTCGTGCGCCGCATCCGCGCCGAAGGGCAGACCGTGCTTATCGTCGAGCAGAACGTCCAGCAGGTGCTCGATGTCGTCGACCGCGCCTATCTGCTTGAGGTCGGCAGCATCAAACTCGCCGGCACGGCGGCCGAACTCAAGAACAACGATCTCATCCGCAAGTCGTACATGGGTCTGTAAATGGACTTCTATCTCCTCGAGGCGATCATCAACGGCATCCTGCTCGGCGGCGTGCTGGCGCTGCTGGCGCTGGGGCTCAATCTGATTTTCGGCGTGATCGATGTGGTGTGGATCGCCTATGCCGACATCGTCATGTGCGGAATGTACGCGCTCTATTTCATGTATGCGCAATTTGGCTGGCCGTTTCCGCTCGCCTGTGCGGTCACCATCGTCGGGGTGGCGCTGCTCGGTGTCGTGGTACACTTGCTCATCATTGCGCCGGTGCTCAATTCCGCGCCGATCAACCAGCTGCTGGCGACCGGCGGCCTGCTGTTTTTCCTGCAGAGCTTTGCTACGCTGCTGTTCGGCACAGACTTTCGTAACCTCGGCATCCGCCTGCCGATCCTTGAGGTCGGCACGATTTACATAAGCTTTGCGCGCCTGATTGCCTTCGCGGTCGGACTGGCCGGCGCGGTGCTGCTCTATCTGTTTCTCAAGCGGACCTATATCGGAACGGCGATCCGCGCCATTGCGCAGGACCGCGCCATCGTCGGGCTCATGGGTGTCGACCAGCGCCGGATCTATCTTGTGACCTCTGCGATCGGCGGCGCACTGGCCGGTCTCGCGGCCTGCATGCTGGCGCTGCAATATGACGTCCACCCCTATATCGGCAATACGTTCGGGCCGGTGATTTTCATGATCTGCGTGCTGGGCGGGCTCGGCAACATGATCGGCGGCTTCATCGCCGCCTTCATCATCAGCCAGATCATCGCTATCGGCGGTTACTATTCCAACACGGAAATGTCCTACGTCCTCGCCTTTACGTTTTTCATCGTGTTGATGTTCGTGCGGCCGCGAGGGCTGTTTGCGCCATGAAGATGTCGCACATATCGGCGCTCGTGGCCGTGGCGGCGCTCGTTGCGCTGCCGCTCGGCGTGCCGGTCTATATCTTGCATCTGCTGATTCAGATTTTGCTGTGGGCATTTATCTACACGGCCTGGTCGCTCATGGGCCGCTTTGGTTTCGTGTCGTTTGGCCACGGCGCCTTCATGGGGGTTGGCGCCTATGCGCCGGCATTGCTGTGGAATTATTACGGACTCACGCCATGGGTCGGCATTCCGATCGGCGTCGTCGCTGCCGCGTTGCTCGGCGTCGTGATCGGTTATCCGTGCTTTCGTCTCAAGGTCGTCGGCCATTATTTCGCGCTGGTGACGCTCGCGCTCAGTCAGGTCGTGCTGCTTTCGCTTGTTGCCGCTCGCGAGATCACCGGCGGCTCGCTCGGCTTCACGCTCAAGACGGTCGGGCACTCCTGGTACGCGCTGCAGTTTCCGGAGAAAGGCTATTTCTACGGCATCGCGCTCGCTGTCTGGCTGTTCGGGTTGCTGGTCTGGATCTGGGTCGACCGCGGCATCAGCCGCGAGGCGCTCGAGGCGATTTCCGAGGACGAGGACGCCGCCGCCGCGATCGGCATTGACGTGCTGCGCGAGAAACTGCGGGTGACGGTCATCAGCGCGGCTATGACCGCGCTCGGCGGCGCGATTTTTGCCCAATACATCATGTATCTCAATCCGGAATCGGTGTCCGGCATCGCGGTATCGTTGCAGATCGTATTTGCGGCGGTTGCTGGCGGCGTCTACACGCTGCTCGGGCCGACGATCGGCGCGGTCCTGACCATCTCGCTCACCGAGGGACTGCGGGTGTGGTTCGGCGTCACTTTCATCGGCGCCGCCAATACAATTTACGGCGTGCTGCTCGTGCTCGTCATCATTTTCATGCCGCAGGGGATTGTCGGTACGCTCGGTCGCATGAAGCTTCGCCGGCCGCGGGCCAAGGCCGTGCCGGCGGAATAGCGAACGCGCGGCCTACAATGTGATCCGCCGGCCTTCGTCGGCCGACCAGTATCCGGCGTAGTTCACCTTGATGGTCTCGCGCGCCAATTCCAGGCCGGCGAGCGGCTCGCGTCCATGCGCCACGCACTCCATGAAGTCCTGCATTTCCTGCAGGTAGCCGCGCGTCCATTCTTCTTCCAGGCAGATGTATTGCCAGCCGGTTTTGCGGTCGACCTTTTCCGTGACGTAGACGCCGGCGAGTTTTTCCTCGTCGGTCATGTAACTCATCAGGTGATTGTTCGGCGTGATGTTGGCGAACAGTGAGCCGCCATTGGTATAAGCCTCGACCAGATTACGCACCCCGCCCATGATCATGTCACCGGAGAACACCGTGCTTTTGGTGCCGTCGGAAAAGGTCATCGTCAGTGTGCCCCAGTCTTCAACGTCGACCGGCTTGGCCTTGATGTAGGCGCGTTCGTCCGCCCGCAGGCAGGTCGCGACATTGCCGACATCGGCGCTGACCGCCGACACTGTTATCTTCTCGCCGCGGGCCCTGGCCTCGACCTGCTTGAGATAAAGCATCGCCGACAGCGGATGGCATCCCATGCGGATCAGCGAACCGCCGCCGGTCATCGCCCACTGCGCCGCATGGGCGGCGTGCGAGCCGCTGTGGCTTTCCTCGCCCTTCATGAAAAGGATCTTGTCCTTTGTGGCGTTGAGGATTTCGACGATTTTCGCCACAGCCGGCGCGTAGACCCAGTCTTCTGCATACATGAACAGCCTGCCGCTGGCCTCGATGGCCGCGCAGGTCTTGTCCATTTCCTCCATGACACGCTCGTACATGAGTGCCTTGGGGACGTGTTTGCCGATTGGCTCTTTGTCGCCGCTGCGCCCGAAATAGCCGGCGAACGGCTTCTCGCAGATCACATGCTTGCCCGCCTGCATCGCTTCGACGATCATCGCCGCATGCAGATTGGGCGGCGTGCAGATATCGACGACGTCGATCTCGCGGTCGGCGATCAGATCGCTGAAATTTCGGTACACCGTTGCGATTTTGTTTTTCTTGGCAAAGTCGACGACCGCGTCGCCGCGGGCGGCGACGGCTCTCACCTCTGCGTCGATCCCGTAGACACGCTGATAGGCGTACATGTGCAGATGCGAGACGAATCCGCAGCCGACAAGGCCGACCCTTACTTTTGCCATCGCTGAAGTCTCCGCGGCGAAACAGTTACTGTGTCCCGCTTTGGCGGGTCCGGCGACAGGATCGGCCGATACTAGCCTCGCCTAAACGACTTGTTCCAGCATAATGGCGCGGCAGTCCATTTCGAATTCGAGGCCACGCACCGGTGGATTGCAAGGATGCCAGGTCAATCCGGCGTGGGCCGCACCGCGCCGCACAATTTCATCGGCAAAAAATGGATGCAGGTCGTGCACCGTATAGACCTGGGATGCGGTCGTATCGCGCCAGCCGAAGCCGAAATGGTGCATTCTGCGCTCCATTTCATCGAGCACGAATTGCGCTTTTTCGCGCATGGCGTCGGCGCCGACCTCCCCGTGGCGAACGGTACGTTCCGCATAGCTGGCGCCGCCCTCGCGCGCTTCGCCGCTTCCGGCGATGACGAAGGTTGGCGTCTCCGTCTTTGCAAGGGTCGTAAATGAAAAGGCGTGCAGGCTCGGCTCAGGCGGCGGTTCAAAAACCGGACAGACGTTGCTGCGAGCAACCGGGTTCGCATCGCCGTTCATCAGGCCCCATTTGCGCAGGGTCGTGACATAAATCTCATTGAATGCGCGAAATCCCTGGTCGGTGAAGGGCGCTGGAGAACGCAACTCGCAGGCGCAAAAGGAGGTCAGTGGGCGTCCGGCGTCGTTGACGATCCGTTCGACTGCGGCAAAGCCGAGCGGCAACGGCATAGGAGATCTGAACCGCGCGCGTTGGATCTCAAAACCGCGCGAAGCGGCGACCCCGCCGGAATATTGAAATACGGCTGGAATATAACGATACCCGCCCTGCACAAATTCGACGGCGCCCATCATCGTTTCTGCCCACCGGTTATTGGGTGTCCATTTTAGGCGCGGAAAATATGATTGGCGATTGGCCCCGGCCATGCGCTAACGTGGATATCCGTCCAAGACGCACAAAAAGTCGGGCAACAGCCGGCTCGCTAAACGGGAGAAAACAAATGTTGTGCCGAACTCTCACGCGCGCCGTGGTTGCGGCGCTTGCTGTCGCCGCGTTCGCCGTCACGGCGGCGCATTCCGAAGACATCGCCGTCGGTAATTACGGCTCATCGGCAAACGGCATGCCCTTCGGCATCGCGCTCGCCAAAGGGTATTTCGAGGAGGAGGGGGCCAACGTAACCGGCATCATCTCCTCCGGTGGCGGCGGCACTTCCGTACGCAACGCGATGGCAGGCGTCGCCTATGGCGAGGCCAATCCCGGTGCGATCGCAGTCGCGATCCAGAGCGGCGCCGATTTGAAAATCGTCAGCGACAATGTACTCACCATCGCCGAGTTTGCCTGGCTGGTGAAGAAGGACTCTCCGATCAAGACCATCAAGGATCTCAAAGGCAAGAAGATCGGCTACACCAATCCGCGCTCGACCAGCCAGGCGCTCGACATTCTCATGCTGGCCAAGGCCGGGTTCAAGCCCGAGGACGCCGAACTGGTGAAGACCGGGGGCTTTGGCCCGATGGTTGCGGCGCTCGAACTCGGGCAGATCGACGTCGCTCCGGTGACCGAACCGTTGTGGTCGCAGAACAAGGACAAATATCGCGTGCTCATCACCGGCGCCGAAGCGCTGCCGCCGCTCGATAATGTCGTCGGCGTCGTCACCGCGGAAGCCGCAAAGACCCGCGGCGACTTCATCCGCGCCGTCATCCGCGCGCGCCGGCGGGCAATCGCGTTCATGAAGGCGAATCCCGACGAGGCCGGCGAAATTCTTTCCAAGCCCTTCAACATCACGCCGGAGGTGGCGGCCAGCGCGGTCCGCAATCTGACCACCAGCCTGACCGAGGGCGTGCCTTACTGGGGCGACGGCGATATCCACCTCGAAGGCATGAAGCGCATCATCGAGGTGCAGAAGAGTGTCGGCGCGCTAAGCGGCGACATCGACCTGTCGAAGGTGGTCGACACGCAATTCCTGCCGGATGATCTCAAGAAGATTAAGTAGCCGTCGCGGGCTGGAGGATCGTTCATTGTCGGCGGCACAGGTAACGCTGCGCGGGGTGACGAAAGTCTTCCCCGCCGGCGCCGGCGGGCAATCGGTGCATGCCCTCGGACCGATCGATTTCGAAATCAGGAAGGGCGAATTCTTCGCCGTGGTTGGCCCGTCCGGCTGCGGCAAATCGACGCTGCTTGAACTGATTGCCGGGCTCACCGGCCCAAGCGAAGGCGTGATCGAGTTCGAAGGTCGCCCCATCAAGAACGATATCCCGGACGGCGTCGGCGTCGTGTTCCAGGAAGACGCGTGCTTTTCCTGGCTCACCGTGCGCGACAACGTCATGTTCGGCTTGCGCAACCGCGACCTCGGCGAAGAAGAGGAGGCGCGGCGGGTCACCGCCGTCATCGCCATGATGGGGCTCAGCGATTTCGCCAAAACCTATCCGGCGCAACTCTCCGGAGGCATGCGCCAGCGCGTCTGCATCGCCCGCACCATCGTCGCCGAGCCGCGCCTCATCTTGCTCGATGAGCCCTTCGGTGCGCTCGACCAGCAGACCCGGCTGCTGATGGGTGATGAAGTGCTGCGGCTGTGGCGCGAGACCGGCGCCACCGTCTTCCTGATCACGCACGCGTTAGATGAAGCGGCGATGCTCGCCGACCGCATTGCGGTGATGTCGGCGCGGCCGGGCAAGATCATCGACCTCGTCGAAACGCAGTGGCCGCGCGAGCGCGACAGCCGCATCGTCGAGCGCGAGAACTTCGGCGCGCTCACCAGCCGGCTGTGGAAGTCGCTGCGCGAGGAATCGATGAAGACCATGGGCCGGACGCGCGACGCATGACGCGGGTGAGGCTTTACCAACTCACGGTCATACTTGCCTTCGTATTGGCTCTTGAGGGCCTGTGTGCCGTTGGTGTCATCGACAAGATCACCATGCCGGCGCCGCACATCATCCTCCGCGATTTCTTCAGGCTGCTCTTGGAGGGACGTTACTTCGACGAAATCGGCAAAAGCCTGGCGAACGTGCTCGTCGCCTTCGCGCTCGCCTTCGTCGTCGGCGTCGTGACCGGCACCATCCTGCACGGCTACAAGACCGCCCGCGACATTCTCGATCCGCTGTTTGCCACCTATTATGCCATTCCTGTTTTTGCCTTCTACCCTCTGTTCATCGTCATGTTCGGCCTCGGCGACGGACCGCAATTGCTGATCGGTTTTCTGCTTGGCGTCGTCGCGGTGATCGTCACCACGCTCAACGGCCTCGACCGGGTGCCGCTGGTACTGAAGAAGACGGCGCGGGTGAACCGGCTCGGTCCGCTGCAGACGGCACTGCGGGTCACGCTGCCGTTCTGCGCGCCATATCTGCTGACCGCGGCCAAGCTCGCGCTGGCATACGCCTTTATCGGCGTCATCGGTTCGGAATTCATCATGGCGCGGGCCGGTATGGGTTACGAGATCGGCTACGCCTATACCAATTTCGACAACGCCACGATGTATCCGCTGATCCTCTTGATCCTGCTGCTGTCGATCCTGGTCAACGGTCTGCTCTCGCACTGGGAAAAGACGCTACTGGCGAGGCGGGGGCTTGCCTGATGCACGCCGATGAACGAAAGCCACTGCGTAATACGCTGATCCTGATCGTCGGCCTGCTGGCGGTCTGGCAGTTCGCCTATTGGCTGGTGGGGGACGTCGCGCTGCGTTCGCCGTGGCAGACGATCGCTTTCCTCGGCAAGCTGATGCGTACCGACATCTTCTGGATTCACTTGCGCGACACGCTCGAAGCCTTCGGCGTCGCGCTCGCCATCGCCGTCGTGCTCGGGCTGCTGATCGGCTTTGCGCTCGGCCTGCACCGGCTGTCGGGCGATGCGATGGAGCCGATGCTGGTCGCGCTCTATTCGATCCCCAAGATCACGCTTTATCCCATCATCCTTCTGTTCTTCGGTCTCGGTCTGTCGGCCAAAATCGCCTTTGGCGCGATCCACGGCATCATCCCGGTGGCGCTGTTCACGCTGAACGCGGTGCGCTCGATCCGCCCGATCCTGATCAAGACCGGGCGCGTGTTCAGGCTCAGCCAGCCGATGATGGTTCGCGAGGTCCTGTTCCCTGCCGCCGTGCCGGAAATCTTCACCGGCATTCGCGTCGGCTTTTCGCTGACGCTGATTGGCACGGTGCTCGGCGAAATGTTTGCCGCCCAGCACGGGCTCGGCTATCTGCTGATGAATGCCATCAGCCTGTACAACGTCGATCTGATCATGGCTGTGACATTCTTGCTGGTCGTGTTTGCCGCGAGCGTCAACACCGCGCTCCTGGCGATCGATCGCCGCCTGCATCACGGCAACTAGGAATCGGAAAACCGCCTCTCCAGCTCGTTCCATTGCTTGAGACCCAGCGCCTCGGCAAGACTTGCCAGCGCCATCTCCTGGTCGCCCTGGGCGAAGGCATTTTTGTCGCCGCCCGCGAGCGCGCGCAGGCGGGTAAGGCCCTGCTCGATTCCCTTGGCGACTCGACCGATGAGAATGTTGGGGTAGGCAATTTGTGAAAATCCCATCGCGTGGAGTTCGTCTGGCGCGATCCAAGGCGTCGCCGTACCCTCGAAGATCGCGGCGGCATTCCAGCTTCCCTTGAAGGCTTTGCCGACGCGGGCATAGTCCTCCGGCGTTTTCAGCCCGGCTACGAAGCACGCCGTCGGCACCGAGACGCAGAAAGTGATCGCCGCGCCGCAGCGCTTCGTCGAGGCCCTGCGCCCCATAGGCATCGGTGCGGCCGATGATGACGAAATCCTTGCTGTCGCGCGCCGCCATGGCCGCCCGCAGTTTCTGTTCGATCACATTGAGCGGCACGACCGCGCGCGCGGTAGCGGCGCCCGGCTGCTTTCCTTCGCGCGACTGGTCCTCGAGCAAGGCCCCTGAAACGCCAACGGCCTCGTAGCCGCGAATCGTCCGGGTGACACTTTTCACATCGCCATAGCCGTCGTCGGCGTCGACCAGGCAGGGAAGGCCGCAGGCCTCGACGATGTCGCGAATGCCGGCCAGCATTTCGCCGAAAGCGGCGAGGCCAAGGTCGGGCAATGCGTGCCGCGCGGCAAGCAGCGCCGAGCCGCCGACATTGAAAGTCTTGAAACCCGCCCTTTCTATCAGCCGCGCCGACAAAGCGTCATGCGCAAGCGGGCTCAGCAGCGGCTGGTGCGTCTTGTGCAGTTCGCGGAGGGACAGCGTCATATTCGGACCGGAAGCGGAGGCGAAGACTAGGCTGCGGGACCGGGCTTGTCGAATTGGACCTCTTGCCTCGGAGCGGCGGCTCTGTTGGATCACGCGACCTTGATCGCGTGTTGACCAAGCTTTGTCTGGCCATTGTCGCGGCCGGTTCGTATTGGAACGAAGGCTGCGATTTGCGGTTGTTGCTGCGGGGACCATGCATGGACGATCAGACGCGACAGCCGCTGAAAGCGCGGACATTGCTGGCGCAAGCGATGGGTGCTGGTGACGCGGTTACTAAGGCGCTCGTGCCCCCGATTCACATGTCGGCCACCTACCTGCGCGACGCCGATAACGGCTACAGCAGCGGCTATGTCTACGGTCGTACTGACAACGCCTCGGTCCAGCAGGTGGAAACACTTGTCGCCGCGCTCGAAGGCGCGGCGGCCGCGATGACATTTGCTTCCGGAATGGCGGCGGCAACATCGGTGTTTCTCGCGCTTGAGAAGCCAACGCATATCGTGGCGTCGCGGGTGATGTACTGGGGCTTCCGCTCCTGGCTGCAAAAGATTGGCCGCTACGGTCACAGCGTCAGTTTCGTTGAAACCTCCGACCTCGACCAGGTCCGCGCCGCGGTGCGGCCCGGCGAAACCGGAATGTTCTGGATCGAGACGCCCAGCAATCCCTTGTGGACGGTGACCGACATCGCCGCGGTGTCCGAAATCGCGCACGACGCCGACGCCATCCTCTGCGTCGATTCGACGGTCGCCACGCCGATCTTCACCCGTCCGATCGCGCACGGCGCCGACATCGTCGTTCATTCCGCCACCAAGTATCTCAACGGCCATTCCGACGTCGTCGCTGGAGCTTTGGCGACGGCGCGCGAAAGCGAATTGTGGATGCGTATCCAGGAGGTGCGGGCGCAGAACGGCGCGCTGCTCGGACCGTTCGAGGCCTGGCTGTTGATGCGCGGCATGCGTACGCTCGAGGTGCGGGTGCGCGAACAGGCGCGTACCGCGCAACTGCTTGCCACGCGGCTCATCGAGCATCCGGCGCTATCGGCGCTGATGTACCCGGGTCTGCCCGGTCATCCTGGGCATGAGGTCGCGGCGCGCCAGATGAATGACGGTTTCGGCGGCATGCTGTCGATGCGGCTTAAGGGCGGCGAGAAGGCGGCGATCGCGACGGCGGCGCGCGTCAAGGTTTGGAAACGGGCGACTTCGCTCGGCGGCGTCGAAAGCCTGGTCGAGCACCGCGCCTCGATCGAGGGCGAAGGCACGCCGTGTCCAGCCGATTTGCTGCGGCTCTCGGTCGGGCTGGAAGACCCCGACGATCTGTTTTTCGATCTGATGCGCGCGCTCGACGCTTCGGCTTAGATGCCGCTGAACCAGTTGAAGCCTTCTTTGCCGTAATACGTTTCCGGAAAGATGTTGGTGACTTCCATCGCCACCAGCCATTTGGCGTTCTTGAAGCCGAGCTTGGTCGAGGTGCGCAGCCGCATCGGAAAACCGAACGGATCGGCAAGCGTCTCCTTGGCATATTTGGTGGCGAGAATCGTCTGCGGGTGCAGCGCGCTCGGCATGTCGATGCTTTCGGTGTAGCCATCGGCGCAACGGAAGGCGATGTATTTGGCGGTAAGATCGGCGCCGATGCGTTCGAGGAAGGCGCGCAGGTTAGGACCCGACCACTGGCCGATATAATCCCAGCCCTCGACGCAGATGTGGCGGATGATGAGTTCCCGCTCTGGCAGCGCGTAGATATCCTGCAATGTCCACGGCTTCTTGTCCTCGATGCGGCCGGAAAGTTCGAGCTTCCAGCTCGCGCCGTCGACCGGTTTGACGTCTTCGACGTCGTAATGGGCGTTGAAGCGCGGCGGCTTGACCACCTGCGCTTCCGAAAACGTGGGGGCGAGGTGATCGGGCCGGAAGATGACGCTCTGCACCTTGTCGTTCCAGGCCGAGACCGCGCGCAGCGCGCTCTGCACCTGGCTGTTCTCGCTGACGTCGCAGCCGGTGAGCATGGTGAGCGCACCGAGGCTGACCGCCCCGCGCAGCACCTTGCGCCGGTCGATAGTTTCGAGAAGCCGCCGGCCGTCCTTGAGGGCGTCCTGATTGACCCCGCCCTGCGGCCGGAAGATTGATCGGGATGGAGGGCGGATCATGCGTCGTTACTCCGCCGGCTCAGGGCGCGGGCCAACTTCAGGCCCGCCGGTGATCATGTTGACCAGTGTGCGCGGCACCAGCAGCGCCAGTGCCACATGCACGAGGACGAAGCCGACGATCGCCGCCATGCAGAGGAAATGGATCAGCCGCGCGTTCTGGAAACCGCCGAGCAGGTTGACCAGTTCGGAGAACTGCACCGGCTTCCAGATGGAAAGGCCGGAGATGACCATCATGATGCCGGCGCAGATGACGCCGATATAGAGCAGCTTCTGCACCGCGTTGTATTTGGTGAGGTCGTCGTGGGCGAGATGGAAGCGAAGCGTCTCCTTGACGGTTTGCAGGATGTCGCTCCAGTAAACCGGCAGCAGCATGCGGCGGAAACGCCCGGTCGTCAGCCCGTAACAGAGGTAGGCGAGGCCGTTGAGCGCGAAAATCCACATGCCAAGGAAATGCCATTGCAGCCCGTGCTGCGCCCATTTGCCGATGGTGAGGTACTCAGGGAAATGCAGCCAGCCGAAGATGACTTCGTCGTTGTAGATCTTCCAGCCGCTGCCGATCATGATGAAAATGGCGACGGCGTTGATCCAGTGCATGATGCGCAGCGGCAGCGGATGAAGCTTTTTGACGTGCTGGGCCATGGGCAAAAAATCGTGGGACGCGCGCGTTGCGTGAATGCCTGGCGACCGTAGAGTTGCGCCGCAACGGGGGCAATGGCGCGCCGTTCAATTTCTCGTGGCGACTGTGTGACAATACATAAAATGCGCGTGCGCGACGCGCGGAGGCGCGGCATTCGTGTATGATCGCCGCGAACCGAGGATTGCCTCTGTGCGCCGTCCGATTGTCATTTCGCTCTTGTCGTTTCTAGCTCTGGGCACGGTGTCGCTGCCGTCGCGGGCTGTTTCGCCTGAACATCCGCTGATTCTTGCACAGCAGACGGCAGCGCCCGCCGACAAGGACGACGATTCGCTAGAAGCAAAATACAAACGGCGCCACCCGCAGCCGACCAAAGTCGGCCACCTCATTGGCCTGCCGGTGCTTGACGACAACGACGTAACGCTTGGCCATGTGCAGAAGGTGGTGCGCACGCCAGAGGGCAAGATCGAGCTCATCGTCTCCTACAGCAAATGGTTCGGCTGGTTCGGCCGCCCTGTCGCGGTGCCGCTCGAGGCCGTGGTTATTCTGGCGCTGCAGCTCGATTCGGTCGAAATGCAGCCGGAAGATTACGCCGAGGCGCCGACCTGGACCGAAGGCAAGGATCAGGTGCTTGCCGACGACGACATCGTGCGCGTCGCGCTCGGGCGGCGCTGATCACCTGGCGCGGTAGATTTTCCAGGCCCCGGGCTTTTCCTCAGCCAACGTAAAATCATCGCTTTTGGCGAAGGGGTCCTTGGCCCAAGCGCCGTCCTGCGCCGTGAGCACCACCGTGCGGCATTGATAGCGGTTCGCCATGTCGCGCAAATCACCGGCCGTGCCGCCGCCATCGAATACGCGCTGGAACTGTTCGTCGATCTCGTCGACGCGGGCGCGGGGCAGCGACGAATAGGGCAGCACCAGTTCACTGCCGGCAAAGCAGGAAGCGCGGTTGGCAAAGAGCGCCCAGGAAATGTTAACCGGCCACGGCGTCATGTCGGCCATGAATTGTGGGTTGTTGGCGACACGTTCGGCGGGTCCGGTCACGCGGCGGACTGCCGCCCACAGTTCCGGAGTTGCGGCAAAGGCCTTGGCCGACGCGGACGGCCGACCGTGCAGATTCTCAGCCACCAGCTCGACCGACCGGGGCAGCGCCAGAGCAAGACATACAAGCGCGAACGCTGCGGCGAGCGGGGCGGGCCGCACGAGCCAGCGCGCAAGCCCCGTCGCGGCAAAGATCGTCAGCACGGACACCGCAGGCAACACCGCGCGCCAGCCGAGATCGTTGTTTTCGGCGAAAGTGATAGTGAAATAGCCGGCGATCACAAGGCTTGTCGCCATAAGACCAAACAGCAGCCAACTCATCAGCAGTGGTGGCCCCGAGGCCGATTTTCCTCGCAGCGTACCAGCGAGGGAAACGAGGCCGGGCAGGTAAATCGCCGGAAACTCCATCAGCAGCAGCACCAGCCAGAACGCAGGGATATCGAGCGCGCGGCGCACGACGTCCGAATCGGGAAAGTCGAGCACGGAATAGGGGGAGAAAACGATCGGGCTGCCGTCGGCGCGTGCTGTGGCGTTGAGCAACTGGTCGTGCAGGAACGGAACCGCGAGCGCCGCCGCAAGCAGCGCCGCGGCGGCGCAATTGCCGATAAGGCGCAGGCGCTGCGTGCTCCCATCCGCCAGCAGAATTGCCGCCATCACCGGCGCGGCCACGGCAAACACGATGCCGCCGACCCAGGTGGAGCTCTCGTAGCCGGCCACCGCCGTCAGCGAGAAAACCACAACCGTCAACGGTGAAAGCCTGCGGGTGAGTTGAAACAGCAGCACACTCGAGAGCAGCACGCAGGACGTCGCCGCCGTGTGCTGCGGCGCCCAGGTCGTCTGGAACAGCCACCCGGAAAGCCCGGTCGGCGGCAGGATGTAGGAGTAGAAATTCTCCGCGCCAAAGACGAGTTCGACGACCGGATGCAGCGAGGCCGCAAAGGCCAGAGGTACAACCCACAGCCCAGCGGCGGCACGGCCGCCGATCCAGGCGGCAAGTCCCATCATCAACGCCAGCGAAGAAAATGCCGTGAACGCCGACAGTGCGATGTCAGCTTCCCAGCCGCTGACGCCTGGGATCAGCGCCAATTCGGCGGCGCTGAAGTGCCACAGATAATAATAGGCGAGCGGCGCATCATGCCCGGCCTCGCCGATGAAAGGATTGCCCGGCGGCAGGCCGAGCCGGGTCATCTGATCGACCATGGCAATCTTGGAATGATCGAAGATCGGTCCGGAGAGCATCACCGCATCGCCGGAGAATTTCGGAAACAGCGCCAGTACCGGCACGGCCGCGAGCAAAGCCGCGAGCGCAAAACCCCAGGCCGGAATGCGGATGTCGGCCTCGCGTGATTGCACCGGCGAGCGCAGCAGCAGGCCTGCGGCGGCCAGGAAAAACAGCGAGCCCAGCGCGACGCTGAGCGGCGTAAATCCGGTCAGTCGGTAAAGCGGCAGGGCGACCGCGCTGTGCACCGCCCAGCCCAGCGCCGGCGCTGCCGGCAGCACCAGCGAAGCAAGCAGCAATCGCCGTCCAAGCGCCAAGCCTATGGCGCCCCAAAACAGGAAGGCGGCGGCGCTGCAAAGGAAGACGTGGAGGACCGACGGCATGGCGTGAGATGGGTCACTTTTTATTGAACTTTCGTCGCTTTAGCGAGTAGTAAAGTTTGCTATCTCTCGTTGAATTGAAAGCGGAGTGAGCGAGAAAACGCCGGGGACCATAGCATTGAGCACGATTGCGCTCGCCATCGCCTGCAAGACGCCGATGAGCGGAGCCTCGAAGACGCGGCTCTCGCCGCCGTTGCATCCGGACGAATGCGCGGCGATCTCCGCCTGCTTCATCCGCGATCTGTCCAGAACGATCGCCGCTGTTGCCGCGGACGGCGGCGTCACCGGATGTGCACTATACACGCCACGCGGTTCGGAAGCGGCGCTCATGCGTCTGCTGCCCGAAGGCTTCACGCTGATCCCCCAGGTCGAAGGCGATTTCGGCGTTCGCCTGCTTAATGGCGCGATCGACATCATGGCCGCGGGCTTTGCCGGCGCCATTCTGATCAACTCGGATTCGCCGACCTTGCCGGAGACGATCTTGCGCCGGGCGGCTGACGCCGTGCGCGGCGGCGACAACGTGGTTTTGAGCCCTGCTGCCGATGGCGGCTACACGCTGATCGGCCTGTCGAAGCCGCACGCGCACCTGTTCGCCGATATTCCCTGGAGCACCGGCGCGGTCCACCGCCTCACGCTCGAGCGCGCGCGTGAAATCGCGCTGCCGGTCACCGAAGTGCCGGGCTGGTACGACGTCGATGACGCAGCCTCGTTGCGGGTGCTGGAAGCCGAGCTTGCCGGTACGCGCCCGCCTTTTGCCAACCTCGATGGCGCCGAAGCACCCGCGACAAGGGCTTTCCTGCGCGCGCGCCAGGCCGCGGCGTAACTCATGCAGTTTTCCTCGGGCGTCAAAATCGTTTCCGTCATCATTCCATGCCTCAACGAAGAGGCACCGATTGCCGGTGTGGTGCGCGAGGTGAAAGCCCAGGACGTCGATGAGATCATCGTCGTCGACAACGGCTCGACCGACCTGACGGCTGAACGCGCCGCTTCGGCCGGCGCCCGTGTGGTGCGGGAGCCGCAGCGCGGTTACGGCCGCGCCTGCGCCGCCGGATTGCGCGCCTTGCGCAGCGATGCCGAGATTGTCTGCTTCCTAGACGGCGATGGCAGCGATGTGCCGGATTTCCTGCCCGCGGTGGTGCGGCCGGTCGCCGAGGGCAAAGCCGATTTCGTCATGGGCTCGCGATTGCGCGGCCACCGTGAGCCGGGCAGCATGACGCCGCAGCAGCTTGTCGCAGGCTGGCTCGCCGGCCTGCTGCTGCGCCTCACTTACGGCGCGCGTTTCACCGACATGTCGCCGTTCCGGGCCATCGCCGCCGACCGCCTGCGCGCGCTGAAGATGAGTGAACAGACCTACGGCTGGAACCTGGAAATGCAGATGCGCGCGGCGGCTGCGCGCTATCGCATCCTGGAAATTCCGGTCGATCATCGTTGCCGCCGCGGCGGCGTCTCCAAAGTTTCCGGCAATTTTTCTGCAGGCCTAAACGCCGGATGGAAAATCGCCACGACCTTCCTGCGCCTCGCCATGGCGCAACGGGCCGCCTGATGAAGATCCTGCTCGCCGGCGGCGCCGGATTTATCGGCCGCCATGTCCTGCGCGAACTGGTCGTGCGTGGCCACGGCGTTCGCGTTCTCGATTCGCTGCGCGCCGATGTTCACGGCGCCGATGCGGCTAAGACGCTCGACGGCGCCGAGCTCCTCGTTGCCGACGTGCGCGACGCCGGGGCCGTTGCCCGCGCGCTCGCCGGCATGGACGCCGTCATTCATCTTGCCGCCAAGGTCGGGCTTGGCGTCGACGTCTACGACCTGCCGGACTTCGCCGGCTCCAACGACGCCGGCACGGCCGTGTTGCTTGCCGAAATGGCGCGCGCGGACATTGCGCGGTTGGCGCTTGCAAGCTCGATGGTGGTTTACGGCGAAGGCCTCGCCCCGTGCCCGGAGCACGGTATGGTGCGGCCGGCGCCGCGCAACGAGGCGGCGCTTGCCGCCGGGCAGTTCGAGCCGCCGTGCCCGGTCTGCGGCAAGCCGCTTGGCCATGCGCTGGTCGATGAGGCGGCGCCATTCGATCCGCGCAACGCGTATGCCTCAAGCAAGGTGGCGCAGGAATTCTATGCCGCCAACTGGGCGCGCCTGACCGGCGGTGCGGCCACCGCGCTGCGCTATCACAATGTCTATGGCCCCGGCATGCCGCGCGACACGCCCTATGCGGGCGTTGCTGCGATTTTTATGTCCGCCCTTCGGCGCGGCGAAGCACCCAAGGTGTTCGAGGACGGCAATCAGCGACGCGATTTCGTCCATGTCCGCGACGTGGCGAGTGCAACGGTTCTTGCGTGCGAAGGCGCGGCCCCAGGCATGACGGCCTTCAACGTCGGCTCGGGCACGCCGCGCACCGTTGGCGACATGGCGGTGGCGCTTGCCGGTGCACTCAAAGGCCCACGCCCGGTCGTTACCGGCCACTTCCGCCTCGGCGACGTGCGCCACATCACCGCCGATTCGTCCCGCCTGCGCCGCGAGCTTAACTGGCGGCCGCAGGTTGAATTTCGGGACGGCATGGCCGAAATGGCGGCGAAATTGTGAACCTTCACTCCGCCCCATTTAACGGACTTTTTTGGCCCTGCGGCCCAACGCGGGGCGTTTCTGAGACCGGTGGCATGGCCGATCATTTCTTCCAGCCGCAATCGCAAACCGAATTTGTCGCCACCTGCGGGCTCGGAGCGGACGCCTACCCTTACGCGGGCGGGTTCAGGCCCTATTGTGATTTCGGCACCTTCGGCGCCTGGCGCACCGGTGACCGCCGCGTGCTCGAAGACGTGCGCGGCAATGCCGTTTTCTCTACGGGCTGCGTGCGCCGGTGCGCGCGGCGGTCGGGCCGACGCTGCTTGCGGTCGCCGGCTACGACAGCAAGGCGGCGACGCTATGGGCCGCCGGTCTTGGTCCGAGCCTGCTTGCCTATGTCTGGCTCGGCGGCGACAAATACCGCTCCTACGACGCCCTGCTGACGGTCCAGGCCGGCTACATCTTCGCCGTCGGCGCGGATGAGCGCCAGAGCGGCTGGCGCGCGCAGGTCGGCATCACCTTCTAAGGCCTGGCCGCAGGGCTTGCCTGCCATTGCCCGGCGGGCTTAATCACGGGGCATGGATTTTTCCGATCCGTTCGACGTCGTGGTGCTGGGCGGCGGCAACGCCGCGCTGTGCGCCGCGATCACCGCGGCACGCGCGGGCTGCCGCGTCATCGTGGTGGAGGCCGCGCCTGAATTTTATCGCGGCGGCAATACCCGGCACACGCGCAACCTGCGGCTTGCCCATGACGGCACCGCGCCGACTATGACGGGCCCTTACGAGCAGAGTGAGTTCCTCGACGACCTCTATCGCGTCACCGGCGGCGCCACCGACGAGACGCTGGCGAAACTCACCGTCGCCCGCTCCGGCGCATTGCTCTCGTGGATGGACGAGCAGGGCGTGCGCTTCCAGCCGCCGCTCGGCGGCACACTCTCCCTCGGCAAGACCAACGCCTTCTTCCTCGGTGGCGGGCGCGGCGCGCTCAACGCGCTCTACCGCAAGGCGCAAGACCTCGGCGTCACCGTGATTTACGATTCCCCGGCCATCGAATTGGTGATCGAGTTCGGCTACTTCATGTCGGCGACGCTCAAGCACAACGGCAAGGCGCAATCGGTGCGCGGCCGGGCGCTCGTCGCCGCCGCCGGCGGCTTTGAGGCCAATATCGAATGGCTGAAAAAATACTGGGGGGAGGCCGCCGACAACTTCCTGATCCGCGGCACGCCCTATAATCGTGGCGAAGTCCTGCGCATGCTGCTCGACGCAAGCGTCGCGCCCGTCGGCGACGCGACGCAGTTCCACGGCGTGGCGATCGATGCCCGCGCGCCGAAGTTCGACGGCGGCATTGCTACGCGCCTCGACTCGATCATCTTCGGCATCGTCGTCGACCGCGCGGCCAAGCGCTTCTACGACGAAGGCGAGGACACCTGGCCCAAGCGCTACGCCATCTGGGGCCGCCTCGTCGCGCAGCAATCGGGGCAGACCGCCTGGTCGATCTTCGATGCGAAATCGCTGTCGCTGTTCATGCCGTCGATCTTTCCCGCAATCGAAGCGCCGACGATTGCCGGGCTCGCGACAAAGCTCGGCCTTGACCCCGGCGCGCTGACAAAGACCGTTGCCGACTTTAACGCCGCGGTTCGCCCCGGCAGCTTCGATCACACCAGGCTCGACGATTGCGCGACGCAAGGGCTGACGCCGCCGAAAAGCCATTGGGCGCGCGCGATCGACACGCCGCCGTACTACGGCTATCCCTTGCGCCCCGGCATCACCTTCACCTATCTCGGCGTCAAGGTGAATGAGGAGGCGCGCATGCTGCTGGCGGACGGCAAGCCAAGCGGCAACATGTTCGCCGCCGGCGAGATCATGGCCGGCAATGTGCTGGGCAAGGGTTACGTCGCCGGCATCGGCATGACCATCGGCGCGGTGTTCGGCCGAATTGCGGGCGAGGGGGCCTCTGCGCATGCTCGCAACTGAAAACCTGCGCGAAGCCGAGCGGCTGATGACCATCTGCAATGCCTGCCGCTATTGCGAAGGGCTCTGCGCGGTTTTCCCGGCGATGGAGATGCGCCGCACCTTTGCGGCCGCCGACCTCAATTACCTCGCCAATCTCTGCCACGGGTGCGGGGCCTGTTACCCGGATTGCCAGTATTCGCCGCCGCACGAATTTGCCGTCAACGTGCCGCAGACCCTGGCAAAGCTGCGCAATGACAGTTACGCGGTTTATGCTTGGCCGCCGGTTTTCTCCTCTGCCTTCGCCAACAACGGAGTGGTCGTCACCTCGCTCACGGCGCTGGGCATGGCTGCCTTTATCGTCGGCTTTGTCTCATGGAGCAACCCGGCAGCGCTGTGGGCACGCAACGCCGGCGATTTTTACAAAGTGATGCCGCATTCTGCGATGGCGGCAATCTTCAGCGCTGCCGCCCTTTACGCGATCCTTGCGCTCGCCATGAGCCTGCGTGCGTTCTGGCGCGACATCAACGGCGACGCCCCGGCCGAGCTGTCCGCGGTCAGCCGCGCCACCGCCGACACCGCGCATCTGACCTACCTGCATGGCGGCGGCGGCGGCTGCACCAGCGAGAACGACCAGCCCTCGCCGGCGCGGCGTATCTTTCACCACGCAACCTTCTACGGATTGTTGCTGTGCTTTGCTGCCACCTGCGTCGCCACGCTCTATCACTACGCCTTTGGTTGGCATGCGCCTTATGCAGTCTTCAGCCTCCCTGTACTGCTTGGCGTCGTTGGCGGCATAGGCATCATCGTCGGACCAATCGGGTTGTTCGTGCTGCAACGCCGGCGCGATGTCGCCTTGCGCGACCTGCCGCGGCGTGGCCTCGACACCGCGTTCATCCTGATGCTGGTGCTCACCAGCCTCACCGGCTTTGCGCTGCTGACGTTTCGCAACACCGCGGCGATGGGAATGCTGCTCGCCGTCCATCTCGGCGTGGTGCTTGGGCTGTTCCTCAGCCTGCCCTACGGCAAATTCGTGCACGGGCTCTATCGCTTCCTGGCGCTGACGAAATACGCGAGCGAACGGAAACGGGGGACGTTTGTGGAGTAAGCCATTTCTGCGGCGCGGCGGTTTGTAAGTCAAATTCGGCGGGCGTCCGCGCAATCTGCGCCAGCGCAGTGCGAGGTTCGGTCCCTTTTGTAAAGATCGATCGCCCGTAAATTGGCCAGACATAGTCTGTCGGGCGCGAACTAGCCGTAAGTGAAATCCGGCTTGCTCTGCCCAACTTCTATAATGTAGCCGTCGGGATCGCGGATGTAGCAGCGGGTCTCGCCGTACTTGTCCTTTGGCTCCGTAATAAACTCGGCTCCTCGGCTTCGCCAAAGTTTATAGCAGGCTTGAATGTCGGCAACGCGGATATTCATGAAGCTGCTGACTGCATCGTGGTCGGGTGGGACACTGAGCGTGATCGTCGGTTTGTCGGGTGTCGGGCCGCCGCCGACGTTGACGATAAGCCACATGTTCGCGAGCTGGAGGTAGCCCGGCGCGCCATTGTTGTCGCCTCTGCTCAGAATTCGACTACCGAAGACCGTTTCGTAAAATCGAAGCGATCTTTCGATATCGGCGACGACCATAAAGTGCGCGATGGTCATCCCATCCTTGGGCGGCATCTGGTAGCTTTTCTGCTCGACTTGAACTTGGTTCATGGACGACTCCAGCGGATATGGCTTTTCGCCCTTCGCCAGAATACGTCGGGCAGTGTGTCTTAGCAATGAACTGCGACTTACCGTTCCGTAAAGAACGGACGCGCGCCGTCGATGGGTTCAATGACGACAGAAGAAGACGGACAGAGATCAAACGGAATGACTGAACGCGCGGCCAACACGCTGGGGTCGACGTCCGCGACAACGACCTATCATCGCGTTACGGTTGATGGCGTCGGAGTATTCTATCGCGAAGCTGGGCCGAAGGACGCGCCGACGATCGTGCTCCTGCACGGGTTTCCCTCGTCCTCGCGCGAGTTCGATACGCTCATCCCCCTGCTCGCAACGCGCTATCATCTGATAGCGCCAGATTTTCCGGGATTCGGTCAGAGTGACGCACCGCCGCCATCGTCGTATGTGTACACCTTCGACAATTTGGCCAAGACGACCAACGCTCTTCTCGAGCAACTCAAGATTCCAAAATATACCTTCTTCCTTCATGACTATGGCGGGCCGGTCGGCTTTCGCATCATGTTGGCGCATTCGGAGCGGGTGGAAACGCTCATCACCCAGAATGCCAACGTTTATAAGGAAGGCCTCGGCGCCAAGTGGGCCGGCATTGCGCAATATTGGACCGATCCGAAAGCGCACCCTCAAGTGTTCGATGCATTTGTGTCGTTCGCGGCGACCGAACAGCGTCACACGCTGGGTACCTCGCATCCCGAACGTTATAACCCGGACACTTGGACTGACGAGTACGCCCACCTGTCGAAATCCGGCCAACGCGAAATCCAGGCCGATTTGTTGTACGACTATCGGACGAACGTCGCCTCCTATCCAGCATGGCAAGCGTGGCTGCGCGCGCGCAAGCCGCCGACTCTGGTGGTCTGGGGGCGCAACGATCCCTCGTTCATCGCTCCCGGCGGCGAAGCGTTCAAGCGTGATCTGCCGGATGCCGAAATCCACCTGCTCGATGCCGGCCATTTCGCCTTGGACGAGAAGAACGACGAGATCGCTAGCCTTATTCTTGCGTTCTTGGCCAAACATTTCGTCTGACCATCGGTGCCTTGTTCTACACGCCGCGCAGCAATGCCGAGGCGGCTGCAGCCACAAGGCGGGTTTCCAAGACCTCAGGTTATGGCGTGGCGATGCCGAACAATGCATCGATCGAATATTGTCCCGCACCGGTAATTGACAGCAGCAAGAAGCCTCCCATGATGCTAAGGTCTTTGTAAAAGCCGTCCAGGCTGTCGACGTATTCCGCACCACCTTTCACTGTCCAATAGCGATGCCCGATAAGCGCCGTTGCCAGCGAGTATAAAGCCATAAGCAAGGCGGCAGGACGTGTGAACGCACCAATGGCGACCGCGAACGCAACCGGAAGCTCCATGAAGATCGATACGACAGTCGCCGTGACCGGCGCCGGGAGGCCAAGCTGCACCATTTGACTTACGGTGCCCGAATAATCCCTCAGCTTTCTCCAGCCAAAAATCAGAAATAGTGTCGCGAGAAGAAGACGGGCCGCGAGAATGAGCTCATCGTTGATGTCGTTTGGCATAACGCAAAGGTCTCTCCTCGGCGGCGGATGTTCGCCGTTGGGAAATCACGCGACGTATTTGTCGACCAATCCCAGGATCACGGCATCGAGGCTGTACGGCCCAGCGCCGGCCGAGACGACCAGGATCAGCATAAAGACATAGAGCGTCTCGGGCACATAGAGCCAATCGTCGATACGGTCTGCTTTATCAATCGGCATGGAGAGTTTGATTCGCTGCGGCCCCGTCGTGGCGATGGCGACGAGGGTGATTACAAGCAGGCCAAGCGCGGCGAGCGGAGCAAGGAACCCGATGACTACGGCGCCGCCGGCGGTGAACTCGACTGTCGGCACCCACCATTGGTTAAAGCCGACTGCGTGAACTCCCAGTTCTTTCAACTCGTCGGCCAACGCGCGATGGCGCTGTGGGTTGAATAGCTTGTGGTAGCCCGAGAACATGAAGAACAGCCCGACCGCGATGCGGTTGAGGGTGAGCGCGACGTCGGTCCAGCCGACACCTTTGAACAGGATATCGATCATGTCGCTGTTCTTTCCCGCGCTGTTCGGTCGGCTATGGTGCGAAGACAAGAGCTTACGCGCAACCGGGAACCTTACGGATAAAATTGGTCTTAAATATCGAAGAGGCGCGCGGAAAAACAATCATCAAATCCCGCGAAGCGCGGTCCGGTGCCGGACAGACGCCGCTTGGCGCGCCATTCCCTCGGCACGCACGTCGGCCTCACCCGATATGCGCAACAGAATTCCACCGGGGACGATGCGACGGTCCCGTGATTACGGGGCAAGAACTACGGCGCCCCCGCGCCGCAAAGAACAGGGGCGTTGGCACTTGCTTGAGTTACGGCCCCGTAAATTTTTTGCTCAAAAAACCGGCTCGTTCACCGAATTGTATGCAGGATTGTATGCAATAGGCGACAGTCCGCATGTTGCCTAAAACGCACGCAAATTCCGATTAGCGTTGTGGGATTAAGAGCTTAGCGAAAGTTTTCCACAGGCTGCCGGTCTGGCACGACCCTTGCGGAAGTCTCCCCAGCGACTGGTTTCGTATTCGGGAGGTTTTCCATGAAGCGTCGTGACTTTTTGAAATCGGCAACCGTGCTGGCCGCAACGTCCGCGGTGACGGCGCCGGCGGTGTTTTCGGCCACCGCGCAGACGCGGCAAGAGACGCTGCTGCTGGTCACCGAGAACGGCCCCAACAATCTCGATATCCACGGCGTCGGCACCAACCGGCCGGGCTATGAAGCGTCGTGGAATTGCTACGACCGGCTGATCACCCACGGCAAGAAGACGCTCGCCGATGGTTCGGTCTCCTATGACCGCGACAAATTCGTTCCCGAACTCGCCGAGGACATGACGACCGGCGACATGTCGGTCACCTTCAAGCTCAAGAAGAACGCCAAATTCCAGGACGGCACGCCGGTCACGGCCAAGGACGTGAAGTGGTCGTTCGACCGCGCGGTGAGCGTCGGCGGCTTTCCCACTGTGCAGATGAAAGCGGGCTCGCTCATCAACAAGGAGCAGTTCGTCGCCGTTGACGATGCGACCTTCCGCGTCGATTTCGTCAAGAAGGATCGGCTCACCATGCCCGATCTCGCGGTGATCGTGCCCGGCATCTACAACTCCGAACTGCTCAAGAAGAACGCCACGGAGAAGGATCCGTGGGCGCTCGAATACACCAAGAGCAACACCGCAGGCTCCGGTGCCTACAAGGTGGTGAGCTGGAAGCCCGGCGTCGAAGTCGTCTACGAGCGCAACGATGCCTGGGTCGGCGGCCCGCTGCCGAAATTGAAGAAAGTCATCTGGCGCACGATTCCCTCGTCCGGCAACCGCCGTGCGCTGATGGAACGCGGTGACGCCGACATCTCCTTCGATTTGCCCGCCAAGGATTTCTCCGAGATGAAGAAGGAGGGCAAGCTGAAGATGATCTCCAATCCGATCGGCAACGGCATGTACAGCCTCGAATTGAACGTGGTGAAGCCGCCGTTCAACAACGAGAAAGTGCGCCAGTCGGTTGCATACGCCATTCCCTATCCGAAGATTGTCGAAGCCGCGATGTTCGGCGTCGCCAACCCGCTGTTCGGCGGGCCGTCCAACAATGTGTCCGCGATCACCTGGCCGCAGCCGACCGGCTACAAGACCGACATGGCCAAGGCCAAGGAACTGATGGCCGCGTCAGGCGCGGGCCCGATCGAGACCACGATCTCCTTCGATCTCGGCGATGGCGTCAACTCCGAGCCGATCGCCACGCTGATCCAGGAAAGCCTCGCCGAAATTGGCATCAAGACCACGATCAACAAGGTGCCGGGCTCGAACTGGCGCAGTGAAATGGCGAAGAAGTCGATGCCGATGATGGTCAACTTCTTCTCCGGCTGGCTCGACTATCCGGAATATTTCTTCTTCTGGTGTTATTCGGGCCAGAACGCGATCTTCAACACGCCGAGCTACGTCAGCAAGGACATGGACGCCTTGATCGACGGCGCCCGCGGCGCGGCGGCGATCGGCGACAAGGAGAAATACGCGACCGACGTGAAGGGCTTCATCACCAAGGCCTATGATGAAGTCCCGCGCGTGCCGCTGTTCCAGCCATTCCTCAACGTGGCGACGCAGAAAAACATCTCCGGCTACCAATACTGGTTCCACCGGCAGGTGGACTACCGCACGCTGGTGAAGGCGTAACCGCGGGACGCTGCGCAGGTGGAGTAGGCGCGATGCTGGCGACCCTCGGCAAGCGAATGGTGACGGTGATCCCGACCTTGATCGGCGTGGTCATCGTCACGTTCCTCTTAACCCGCGTGCTGCCCGGCGATCCGGCGGTCTATTTCGCCGGCCCAGCGGCAACCCCGCAATCGATTGCCGATATCCGCAAGCAGCTCGGCCTCGACAAGTCGCTGCCCGAGCAGTTCGCGCGCTACGTCAGCGATCTCGCTCACGGCAATCTCGGCAATTCGCTCTCGACCGGGCAGCCGGTGGTCAAGGAGATCAAGAGCCGGCTGCCGGCCTCCGCCGAGCTCACCTTCCTCGGCCTCATCCTCTCCATCGTCATCGCGGTGCCGCTCGGCATTCTCGCCGCGGTGAAGCAGGGCTCCTGGATCGACCACACCTGTCGAATTGTCGCCACCGCCGGTGTGTCGCTGCCGGTGTTCTTCACCGGGCTGCTGCTGGTCTATCTGTTCTATTACAGGCTGGGCTGGTCGCCGGCGCCGATCGGGCGGCTCGATGCCTTCGCCACCGCGCCGCCGACGATCACCGGCTTTTACCTGATCGACAGCGTGCTGACCGGCAATCTGGAGACGTTCAAGTCCGCGTTCGGCCAGTTGATCCTGCCCGCGCTTACGCTCGGCATCTTTTCGCTGGCGCCGCTCGCGCGCATGACGCGCGCCTCGATGCTAGCGGTGCTGGCCTCCGACTTTGTGCGCACCGCGCGCGCCAGCGGCCTCGACAGCAAGACCGTCATTCTCGTTTACGCTTTCCGCAACGCCATGCTGCCGGTGGTGACGACGCTGGGAATGGTGTTCTCCTTTCTGCTCGGCGCCAACGTGCTGGTGGAAAAGGTTTTCGCCTGGCCCGGCATCGGCTCTTACGCGGTGGAAGCGTTGATTTCTTCCGACTTCGCGCCGGTGCAGGGCTTCGTGCTCGCCATGGCCATCCTTTACGTCGTCCTCAACCTGATCATCGACGTCCTCTACGGCGTCATTGACCCGCGCGTGAGGCTGGAAGGATGACCGACATCTCGCTCAGTCCGCCGGCTGCGGCGCCGCCGAAGGCACCGAGCAATTCGATTTTCCGCCACGCCCGCTACGTCATCGCGGAAAATCCGGTTACCGGCCTCGCTTTCGGCCTGTTCCTGCTCATCGCCATCTGCGCGCTGATCGGGCCCTACATCGTGCCGCATGATCCGCTGGCGAGCGACACCGCGGCGTCGCTGCAGGCGCCCACATGGCGGCACTGGTTCGGCACCGACCAGCTTGGCCGCGACATTTTCAGCCGCGTGATCGTGGCGACGCGGCTCGACTTCGCCATCGCGCTGTTTTCCGTGATCCTGGTGTTTGCCATGGGCGGCCTTGCCGGCATCGCCGCCGGCTTCTTCGGCGGCTGGACCGACCGCATCGTTGGCCGCATCTCCGATACCATCATGGCCTTCCCGCTGTTCGTACTCGCCATGGGCATCGTCGCGGCGCTCGGCAATACGGTCACCAACATCGTCATTGCCACCGCCATCATCAACTTCCCGCTCTACGTGCGTGTCGCCCGCGCCGAAGCTAACGTACGCCGCGAGGCGGGCTTCGTGCAGGCCGCGCGGCTCTCCGGCAACGGCGACATCCGCATCGTGCTGACGCAGATTTTGCCGAACATCATGCCGATCATGATGGTGCAGATCTCGCTGACCATGGGCTACGCCATCCTCAACGCGGCGGGCCTTTCCTTCATCGGTCTCGGCGTGCGTCCGCCAACGCCCGAGTGGGGGATCATGGTCGCGGAAGGGGCCGCCAACATCATTTCCGGCGAATGGTGGATTGCGCTGTTTCCCGGCGCGGCGCTGATGATCGCGGTGTTCTGCTTCAATCTTCTGGGCGACGGGTTGCGCGACCTCGTCGACCCGCAGCGGCGGACTTGATCCTTATGGCGAAGAAGCCGGGCAAAAACGAAGCGTTGCTGCGCAACTCGGACAAGTCGTTGCCGTTGCTTGACGTGCACGATTTGACCGTCGAATTCGCCACCCGGCGCGGCATCGTGCGCGCCGTGCAGCATGTCAATATCAGCGTCGCCAAGGGCGAGTCGCTGGCGATCGTCGGCGAGTCGGGCTCCGGCAAGTCGGTCACCTCCTTCGCGGTGATGCGCATTCTCGACCGTGCCGGCCGTATCGCCGAAGGCTCGGTGATGTTTTCCGGGCTCGATCTGCGCGCGGCACCGGAAAAAGAGATGCGCGACCTGCGCGGCCGCGAAATGTCGATGATCTTCCAGTCGCCGCGCCTTGCACTCAACCCGATTCGCAAAGTCGGCCGTCAGATCGAGGACGTGCTGCTGCAACACGCCCAGGTCGACAGCGACGCCGTGAGCGAGAAGGCGATCGAGGTGCTCGAGCAGGTGCGCATCGCGCGGCCGCGCGAACGCTACCACGCCTATCCGTTCGAACTGTCCGGCGGCATGTGCCAGCGCGTCGTCATCGCGCTGGCACTCGCCTGCAAGCCGCAATTGCTCATCGCCGACGAGCCGACCACCGGCCTCGACGTCACCACGCAGAAGGCGGTGATGGATCTGACCGTCGAGCTGACGCGCGAGCGCGGCATGTCGATGATTCTCATTACCCACGACCTCGGCCTGGCCGCCGCCTATTGCGACCGCGTCGTGGTCATGGAAAAGGGCCACGTCGTCGAAACCGCCAAAGCGGAGACCATCTTCAAGGCGCCGGCGCACCGTTATACGCGCAAGCTGATGCGGGCGACGCCGCGGCCCGGCGTCACGTTGCGCGATCTGTTGCCGGAGGAGGACGCCAAAGCCGCCAAGTCTGTCGGCAACGCCGTCAAAGCCAGCGGGAAGGGCAACGGCCATGCCGCGCCGCCGCTGCTGCTGGTCGAGGGGCTGGTCAAGGAATATCCGCGCAACGAGGCTGGCGGTTCGCTGAAAAAACTGTTTGGGCCGAAACCGGCGGTTAAGCCGGACAGTTTCAAGGCGGTCGACGGCATCAGCTTTTCGGTTGCGCGCGGCGAAAGCGTGGGCCTCGTCGGCGAGTCCGGCTGCGGCAAGTCCACCACCTCGATGATGGTGATGCGGCTGATCGACAAGACCTCGGGCCTCATCCAGTTCGACGGCGAGGACATCGGCGCAATTCCGGCGCGCAAGTTCGCGACGCTTCCGCTTCGCAAACGCATTCAGATGGTGTTTCAGGATCCGACCGACAGCCTCAATCCGCGCTATACCGCCGCGCGCGCCATCGCCGATCCGATCCTGCGTCTCGGCAACGGCGGGCGCGTCAATGTGCGCGCGCGCTGCGAGGAACTTGCGCGACAGGTCGGCCTGCCGGTCGATCTGCTCGACCGTTTTCCGCATCAGCTCTCCGGCGGGCAGAAAGCCCGCGTCGGCATTGCCCGCGCCATCGCGCTCAAGCCCGACCTCATCATCCTTGACGAGCCGACCGCCGCGCTCGACGTGTCGGTTCAGGCCGTGGTCCTTAACCTATTGCAGGACCTCAAAGATTCGCTTGGGATGAGTTATCTTTTCGTCTCCCACGATCTCAACGTGGTGCGACTTCTTTGCGATCGTGTCATCGTTATGCAGACGGGCAAGATCGTCGAGCAGGGGCCGACCGAACGGGTTCTGGTCGCCCCGCAAGCGCAATACACGCGCGACCTGCTGACGGCGATTCCGCACCCGCCACTTTGAGGTTTCTGCTTATGGCGACAGACACCGATCCGCTCGACGACTTTATCGCCGCGTCGGCGCGCGCGTTGGGCCTGACGGTGCGGCCGCAGTGGCAGGCTGCGATCAAGGCCAACCTCGACGTCACCCTCAAGCATGCGGCGCTGGTCGCCGAATTTGAATTGCCGGACGATGCCGAGCCCGCTCCCATCTTTACGGCCTGAACGGATGGTCTCCGACACGTCCTGGTCGACGGCGAGCGAAATCGCCGCCGCCGTTGCCTCGGGCAGGACGAGTGCGCTCGCCGTGATCGAAGGCGCGCTCGCGCGGATCGGCGAACGCAACCCGGTGCTCAATGCCTTCACGGCGGTCACCGCCGAGCGCGCCCGCGCCCGCGCCAGGGCGATCGACGCTGCGGCGGCAAAAAAAGGAAAATTGGGCCCGCTCGCCGGCGTTCCCTTTGCCGTGAAGAACCTTTTCGACGTCGCCGGATTAGCGACGGTCGCTGGATCGAAGATCAACCGCTCGCATCCGCCGGCCAGGCGCGACGCCGCCTTGATCGAGCGGCTGGAAGCGGCCGGCGCGATCCTCGTCGGCGCACTCAACATGGGCGAATACGCCTACGACTTCACCGGCGAAAACGTGCACGAGGGTCCCTCGCGCAATCCACACGATGTGACGCGAATGACCGGTGGCTCGTCCGGCGGCAGCGGCGCCGCGGTTGCCGGCGGCCTGGTGCCGCTGTCGCTCGGCTCCGACACCAACGGTTCGATCCGCGTGCCGTCGTCGCTGTGCGGAATTTTCGGGCTGAAACCGACTTACGGCCGGCTGCCGCGCTCGCGCAGCTTTCCCTTCGTCACCAGCCTCGACCATCTCGGGCCGTTCGCGCGCTCGACGCGCGATCTCGCGCTCTCCTACGACCTGATGCAGGGCGCCGACGCCGACGATCCGGCCTGCGCCGACCGCCCGACGGAGCTCGCGCTGCCGCTCATCGAACGCGGTCTCGATGACTTGCGCATCGCGGTCGCCGGCGGCTATTTCGCCAAAGGCGGCATGCCCGAGGCCTATGCGGCGCTCGACCGTGTCGCCAAGGCGGCCGGCGCGAGTACCGAGATCGAGATCCCGGAAGCGCGCCGCGCCCGCGCCGCGGCCTATGTCATCACCACGACGGAAGGCGCTACGCTCCATCTCGAGCGCCTGCGCAGCCAGGCCGACGACTTCGATCCCGCCGTGCGCGACCGCCTGCTGGCGGGCGCCATGATCCCGGCATCGTTGGTGGCCAAGGCGCAGATTTTCCGCCGCTGGTATCGCGCGCAGGTGCTCGAACTGTTCAAGTCCTGTGACGCGATCCTGGCGCCGGCCACGCCCTGCACCGCGCCGAAACTGGGCCAGCAGACCTTCCTGCTCGACGGCGTCGAGACTTTGGTGCGACCGAATATGGGGATCTACACCCAGCCGATTTCCTTCATCGGCCTGCCGGTGGTCGCGGTGCCGGTGCCGCTGACGCCGATGCCGATCGGCATCCAGATCATCGCCGCGCCCTGGCGCGAGGATGTCGCCTTGCGCATCGCACACGCGCTGGAGCAAAAAGGCGTCTGCGTGGCGCCAAGGCCGCCCGTCGCGGGAGGGGCATGATGGATATCGACCTGCCAGAGGTGGTCGCCGAAGTGCGGCAGGCCTTCGACCGCTACGAAAAGGCGCTGGTCGGCAACGACGTTGCCGCGCTCAACGACCTGTTCCGCGACGATTCGCGCACCATCCGCTACGGCGCGACGGAAAACCTCTACGGCTATGCCGAGATCAAATCGTTCCGCGCCGCGCGCTCGCCGGTCGGCGTCGGACGCACAATCTCGGACACCGTCATCACCACCTTCGGCCGCGAATTCGCTGTCGCCTCGACGCTCTACCAGCGTCCCTCGGCGCCGGGCAAAATCGGCCGGCAGATGCAGACCTGGGTCAAGTTCACCGAAGGCTGGCGCGTGGTCGCGGCGCATGTGAGCCTGATCGATCCGCCCAAGGAAAAGCCATGAGCGTGATCACGCCAACCCCCGACGCGCCGCGGCTCGGTTGGCCGCGCAAGACGCTGGCCGAGGAATTGCGGCTGCAACTCGCCGACGAGATCGTGCGTGGGACACTCGCGCCCGGCGCCACGCTCGACGAGACCAATCTGGCGCGGCGCTTCCAGGTAT
Organism: uncultured Alphaproteobacteria bacterium; assembly: GCA_963738915.1. Lineage (GTDB taxonomy): Bacteria > Pseudomonadota > Alphaproteobacteria > Rhizobiales > Xanthobacteraceae > Pseudolabrys. The sequence continues at coordinate 33,894 of CAVTYO010000013.1, read as the reverse complement.
CGCGCACGCCGGTGCGCGAGGCAATCCGGCTTCTGGCGGCGAGCGGGCTGGTCGAAGCGCGCGCGCATCGCGCCGCGCTGGTGGCGCAGCCGAGCGGCGAGCTGCTCGCCGGCATGTTCGAGGCGATGGCCGAGCTCGAAGCGCTTTGCGCGGGTTTTGCCGCCGAACGCATGAACGGCGAAGAACGGCGCTCGCTTGAGGACAACCACGAGAATTTACGCGTCCTCATCCGCAGCGGCGACCCGCAGCGCTATCACGAGGTCAACGAAGCCTTCCACGCCTGCATCTACAGCGGTGCGCACAACCGCTACCTCGCCGATATGACGCTGTCGACGCGTGCGCGGGTGCAGCCGTTCCGCCGCGCCCAGTTCCGGGTATTCGGCCGGCTGGCGAAATCGCATGACGAGCACGACCACGTGGTCGAGGCGATCCTGCGCGGCGACCGTGCGGCGGCGGCCAACGCGATGCGTGAGCACATCCTCACGGTGCGCCACGAATACGAGCACTACATCGAAACGATCTGACTTACGCAGGCACCTTGCTCTGCGCCAGATAGGCGCGCCAGCCACCGAAGCTCGAAATATCGCGCGCACCGGCAATGGCCGTAGGCTCGACCAGGAACCCCTTGACGCTGCGGCCGTCACTCAACGCGATGGTGCCGATCGACATCGGCGACGGCACCTTGTCGATGAAGGCGCCGAAGGCATGGCTCGGCAACGCCCAGACCTCGATCTCGATGGCTGTGCCTTTGCCCTCGGCGACGCGCAGCAGGCCGGGTTTTGCCGGCTGGCTGCCGTCGAGCGCGTAGAGCCGGTAATCCGCCGCGGTTCGCGTGGTTTCCAGCAGCCGGCCGCCGAGGCTGCGCAGTTCGCCGTTGAGCGGCAGCCCGGAGAGGTGCGCGCCGACAACGGCGACCGCGATCTCGCCGCGCGTGGCGGCTTTCGGCATGGCGGCGAGCGGTGGCTGCGGTTGTTTCAGCGCGCCCAGCGGCAGGCCTGTGTCGGCATGGAACACGCGGCCAATCTCGGCAAGCACGGCGTCGGCGCCGCCCGGCGCCAGCAGCGTGATGCCGAAGGGCAATCCTTTGGGGGTCATCGACGCCGGCAGAGCGAGGCCGCAGAGGTCGAGCAGGTTCACGAAATTGGTGTAGCTGCCGAGCCGGCTGTTGAGCTGGATTGGGTCGGCGAGCACCTGCTTGATCGAGTAGATCGTCGGCGCCGTCGGCAGTGCCAGCGCGTCGACCTTGCGAAACGTATGGCTGGCGATCCAGCGCAGCTCTTCGAGCTTGTAAAGTGCCTTGTAGGTGTCGATCGCCGTCGGCCGCAGGCCGTCGAGAATGATTTCGCGCGTCACCGGGTGAATGGCGTCCGGGTCGGAGGCGAGCAGCGAGCGCGCGGTGATGGTGCGCTCGGCGACCCACGGCCCATCGTAGAGCAGCCGCGCGGTTTCGTAGAACGGCTCGATGTCGATTTCGATGATTTCAGCGTCGAGCCGCACAAGGCGGGTGAGCCCCGCGTCGTAGTCGCTTTCGTAATCGTGGTCGCCGAAAAACAGGCGGTCGCCTTTGCTCGGCACGCCGATTTTCACATGCGCCGGCATGGCGCCGATCTGGCCGAGCGGGCGCTCGCGCGAATAGGCGTCGTTCTCGTCGCGTCCGGCCATGGCCGAGAGCGCGGCCCAGGCGTCGTCGACGGTGAGCGCGAATACCGACACGCAATCGAGCGTGCGGCAGGCCGGCACCACGCCGAAGGTCGAGACCAGGCCAAGGCTGGGTTTGAGGCCGACGATGTTGTTAAAGCCCGCGGGGACCCGGCCGGAGCCGGCGGTGTCGGTGCCGAGCGCAAGCGGCACAAGGCCCGCGGCGACCGCCACTCCGGAGCCCGAGCTTGAGCCGCCGGGAATGAGTTCGGCGTCGAACAGATTGCGCGGGACGCCGTAAGGCGAGCGCAGGCCGACGAGGCCGGTTGCGAACTGGTCGAGGTTGGTCTTGCCGACTACGATGGCGCCGGCCTTGCGCAGCCGCGCGACCGAGGTCGCGTCATGCGCCGGGTGATAGGCAAAGGCCGGGCAGGCGGCGGTCGTCGCCATGCCGCCGACGTCGATGTTGTCCTTGACCGCGAAGGGCACCCCGTAAAGCGGGCGGCCGGCGGCGCCTGCATCGGCAAGCGCGCGCGCATCGGCGATAGCGTCTTTTTCCTCGCGCAGGCTGATGAAGACGGCGGGGTCGTCGAGCGCGCGGATGCGCGCATAGGTGCGCGCGACGGTTTGTTCGGGCGTCATCGTTCCGGCCCGGTGGGCGGCTACGATTGCTGCGATGGTTTCGGCCACGCAAAGCCCCCGAAATGAACCACGTCCTGTTGTGCGGAAATTTCAGTGCTTTCGCAACTGCCGCCAAAAAAATTCCTCCGGAGCCAAAGTCGGCGCCGGAGGGACAATCGTTGAGCCGAAGCCTGCCGCGGAAAGGGTCTATTCCGCCGGCACGGCCTTGGGCGTCGCCAGCGGCGCCCACTCCGGCATCTTGCTCAGGCCGAGCAGGAACACCGCGACGACGAGGTAGGCAAACGCGACCGCGGGCGTGACCCCGAAGCCGTGACCAATGCCGATCGCCTCGCCGTGCATGAAGCCGAAATAGGTGAGCACTGCGCCGGCCAGCGCGAAAGCCGCGGCATTGAGGAACTTGCGGTCGATGACGAAGACCGCGATGGCGCCGAGCACCAGCCCGGTGAGGATCGAGCCGCCGCCCATGACCTCGAGGCCGTGAAAGAGCACGCCGTTCTGCGCCATCTTGCCGACGAACTCCGGCGCATGCGTGGCGCCGAAATTCATGCCCGCCGCGCCAAGCGCGCCGCCCAGCAAGGTGGTCGCCCAGGCCGCCAGATGCGGCGTCAGTGCGAGCGCAATCGCCGGCGCGTGCTCGCGCGGTGTGGTCTGGAACGCCTGCGCGCAGATCAGCATGCCGATGTAGAGCAGGATCGGCGAGATGGCGACGACCGGGATGATCGCCAGCATCAGCGAGATGACGCCGAACCATGACAGCACGATCACCATCAGGCCGGTGGCGGCGGAATATCCGATGCGGCCGCCCATCGCCTTCCAGCCGGGATGGCCGATATAGACCGCGTTGATGAACGGGTTGCCCATCAGGCAGCCGATCAGGCTGACGACGCCGTCGGCGGTGAGTACGCGCGTGGTCGGATAGTGATCGCCGGCAGCTTCCGCGGACTCCACGTTGTCCATCGCCTCGACCAGATCGTAAATGCCGTAGGGGATGGCGGTGATGAGGATCACGCCGAGGTACTGGAAGCCGGAGAAGACGTGGCCGACAGCCGGCAGCGGCACCGAGAAGCCGAAGCTCGAGAATGCCGACTTCACGCCGGCGACCGAAAGGCCGCCGAGCCCCAGCCCGAACAGGTTCGAGCCCCATGCGATGACCATGCCGACGGCGATTGCGACCAGTCCGGCCGGAATGCCCTTCGGATAGCGCACACCGCCGAACCAGCTCACCATGATGATGGCGAAGCAGACGAGGCCAATCTGCGGCGTCATGAACATTTCCAGCGCCGGGCGCATGGCGATGAAGGTGACGGACACGCCGGCCAGCGTGCCGAGGAGGGCGGCGCGCGGCGTGATCCTGCGTACGACCGGCGCGATGAAACCACCGATCATCAAAATGAAGCTCTGGAAGAACACCCACACGAGGCCCGCTTCCCAACCCTTGATCGGATCGCCGGTGGTCAGCGCGATCGGCAGCATGATGACGAAGGTGACGATGAACATGTGCGGAACGCTGACGCCCGAGGGCAGGGCGCAGACGTCGCTGCGCCCGGTTTTCTTGGCCAGGCGGTAAGCCAGGAACGCGTAATAAAACGTGCTCAGGCACATCATCAGGCCGAGCGCCGGCAGGATTCTGCCGAACACGATCGAATCCGGCATCTTGATGACGAAGCGCAGCAGGCCGGTGAGCACCAGCATGTTGACCAGAATGTTGGTGCCGAAGCCGAAGAAGGCGTTCCAGTCGCCCGGTGTCCATAACGTCGGTTTGAATGTCGTCGATTGAGCCATGACTTCCCCCTTCACCTAGACTTCAGGCGCTGCGCCGCACGCCGGCCTTGGGCGCGCCGGCAAGAGCCGCGAGCATCTTTTTCGAATCGGAAACCCAGCCGAAGATTCCGCCCTGCGCCTTGATCATCTTCAGGCCCATCTCGTGGAACTCGGGAAAGTACGAAGCGCAGCAGTCGCCGAGCACGATGCAGCGATAGCCGCGGTCGTTGCCCTCGCGCACGGTGGTGTTGACGCAGACTTCGGTGGTGACGCCGCAGACGATGAGATTCTCGATGCCGCAATTGCGCAGCGTCAACCCGAGATCGGTCTCGCAGAACGCGCCCTTGCCGGGCTTGTCGATGATGGCTTCGCCGGCGATCGGATAAAGTTCCGGAATGATGTCGTGCCCGGGTTCACCGCGCACCAGAATGCGACCCATCGGCCCGGGATCGCCGATGCGTTTGGACGGCGAACCGCGATCGATCTTGAACGGCGGCGCGTCGGACAGATCCGGGCGATGACCCTCGCGGGTGTGGATCACCAGCATGCCGGTGGCGCGCGCGGCGTCGAGCACGGTCTTGCAGGGGCCGATGGCGGCCTGCAGCAGCGACACGTCGTTGCCGAGCGTTTCGCCGAAGCCGCCGGGCTCGAGGAAATCGCGCTGCATGTCGATGATGACCAGCGCTGTGCGGTCGAGTTCGACCGTGATCGGCTGCGGTTCGGCGGCGATCTGGGTTTTCATCACGAGCCCTCGGGAAACGGCTGGCCTGCTATCCGGTGGAATTTGCAAGCGGTGTGCCAAGGCCGCGGAGTTATCCACAGGCCGGGCGGCTGCCGATTTGTTGAGGAAATACAGGCGCTTGGGGAATTTATCGGACGCCTGGCGCGTGGCCGCGCGGCGCCGTTTCTTGCTCAAAATAGCAGCGCCCGGCGGACGGAATGCAATATGCAAGATGAACGAGAAAGATGAACGGACCGCCATTGCGCGCGGACGACGTAAGCGGCGCGCGGGCGCTATCGCGGCAACAATTCGAAAATGCGGTCGGGCCTGAACGGCAGCGTCGTGTAGCGCATGCCGGTCGCGTCGCGGATGGCGTTGCCGAGCGCGGCGGCGACCGGATTGTACGGGCCCTCGCTCATGGATTTCGCGCCGTAGGGGCCGAGCGTGTCGCTGGTTTTGGCGAACAGCACTTCGGTGCGCGGCAAGTCAGCGAAAGCGGGCAGGTGGTAATGGCGGAACGCCGCATTGACGACTCGGCCACCGTCATCGATCACGACTTCCTCGAACAGCGCGGCGCCGAGCGCCTGCGCCACGCCGCCTTCGACCTGTCCACGGCACTGCATCGGATTGATTACAAATCCGGCGTCGGCGGCCTGCACGCTCTTGAGGATGCGGATTTCCCCGCTGACGCAATGCACGGCGACACGGAAGCCGTGGACGTTGAAGGCGACCGAACGCGGAATGCCATTGGTGGTGCCGTGCGCCGCGAGACTGACGCCGCGCGCCGCCGCGGCTCCGTGCAGTTCCGCAAGCGTGATGCGTCGAGTACCGCAAGTGACGGCATCGGCACCGAGCGCGCAATCCTTGATGTCCGCTTTGGCGTGATCGGCGGCAAAGCTCAAGAGCTTGTCGCGCAACGCCTGCGCCGCCAGTTGCGTCGCACGCCCGGCGATCACCGTGCCGGTCGAGCCATAGGCGCCGGTATCGTGGCCGCCATTGTCGGTGTCGGAAGCCTTGAGGCTGATCCAGGCAGGCAGGGTGCCGAGCGCGGTTGCGGCGATCTGGGCGTGCACCGTGGCGGTGCCGTTGCCGAATTCGGCGGTGCCGACGCTGAGGTCGTAGCCGCCGTCGGCGCGCAACGCGATGGACGAGTCGGAAAAATGCCCGCCCGGCGGCACTGTATCGATCATGGTGAGCGCCGCTCCTTCGCCGACGAGCCAGTCCGCCGAGGGCGGCGCCAGGCCGTCGCCACGGCGCAGGGCGTCGTCAACCAGATCGAGGCATTGGTCGAGGCCATAACTGCCGTAGATGACATCATCGGGGGATTCATGCGCACCGATCATCTTGTCGCCCGGCCGCACGACGTTGCGGCGGCGAAATTCGAGCGGCTCCATGCCGATGGCGCGGGCAACCTCGTCGATCGCCGATTCGACGGCAAAGCTCGTCTGCGGCAGGCCATAGCCGCGAAAGGCGCCGGCCGGAACGGTGTTGGTATAGACAGCAAAGCCGTCGACCTTTTTGTTGGCGCAGCGATAGACCCCGAGCGCCTCGTTGCAGGCATGCTCGAGCACCGGCGCGCCGTGATTGCCGTAAGCGCCGGTATTGGAGACGACCCGCATCTGCATGGCTGTGAGGGTGCCGTCGCGCTTGGCGCCAACCTTCACCTGCACGCGCATCGGGTGCCGCGTCGTCGCGCCAATGAACTGCTCCTCGCGGGTAAATTCGAGCTTCACCGGCTTGCCGGTCTTGAGCACGGCAAGCGCAACAATATCCTCGACCAGCATTTCCTGTTTGGCGCCGAAGCCGCCGCCAATACGTTCGCAGAACACCCGTACCTCGGCGGGATCGACCGCGAACAGCCGGCAAATCTCCCGCCGGGTGAGAAACGGTACCTGCGTGCTCGACCGCAGATTGAGCCGGCCTTGCCCATCGATCCAGCCGATGGCGCAGTGCGTTTCCAGATGCGCGTGCTGCACGCGCGGCGTGAAATAGGTGCCTTCGTGGATGATGTCGGCCTCCGCGAAGCCCCGGTCGACGTCGCCGGTGCTGCCGTGCTCCTCGGCGACGATGTTGTGCCGGGCATCGGCGATGCGCGCTTCCGGCCCCTTGTCGTGGATGACGGGAGCGCCGGGGGCCATGGCCTGCTCGGGATCGAATATCGCAGGCAGAATGTCGTAATCGACGGCGATCCTGCGGCAGCCTTCTTCCGCCGCCGCCTCGCTGTCGGCAACGACCGCGGCGACGCGCTGGCCGATGAAGCGCACGACGGTGTCGAGCACCATGGTGTCGTCGGCGTCGATCAGCCGGTTCTCGTGGCGGGCGGTGGAGAAGGCAAGCTTCGGCGCGTCCGCGTGGGTGAGCACCGCGCGCACGCCGGGAACGGCAAGCGCCGCGTCCGTCCTGATCGCGACGATGCGGGCGTGCGCATGCGGCGAACGCAAGATCTTCATGTGCATCATGCCGTCAATCGCCACGTCGAGCGTGTAGCGCGCCTGCCCGGTCACCACCTCGGGACCGGCCGGCGCGGCGACGTTGTGGCCGCAGGCGGCGCCCGCTTCGGCGCTTTCGGTTTCGCGGCGACCAGTAAGCGCGTCCTCGATGGCGCGATAGCCGGTGCAGCGGCACAGGCTGCCCTTGAGCGCCTGCCCGAGGTCGGCGCGCTGCGCCTGGTTGAGCGCCGCCGCGGTCATGATCATGCCGGCCGTGCAGAAGCCGCACTGGAAGCCCTGCGCGTCGAGGAAGGCGCGCTGCACGGGATGCAATTCGTTGCCGTGGGCAAGGCCCTCGATCGTCGTCACCTCGCGGCCCTCGGCGCGGAAGGCCGGGACGAGGCAACTGTGCACCGGCTCGCCGTCAAGCGTCACGGTGCAGGCACCGCAATCGCCGGCATCGCATCCCTTCTTGACGCCGAACAGCCCGACCGCGCGGAGGAAGGTGCGCAGGCACTGGCCGGGCGCCGGGCCTCCGGACATCGGCTTGCCATTGACGGTGAGCTTCATGCCGGCTCCCCGGCGAGTTCGCGGCGGATTTCTTGCGCGAGGTGCAGCGTCATGTGCCGGCGCCAGGCCGGCCTGCCATGGACGTCGTCGTAAAAGGCCTCGACCGGCATTTCGATCGCTGCGCGAAGCTCGTCTGGCGCGGGCAGCCGGGCAAAGGAAAATTGCAGTGGCCGCGGCGTCGCGGCGGTGACGGTTAGGGTGAAAACGCCGTCCGCACCCATCGTTCCAATCAGCAGCACGGCAGAGCGGCCGAGCCGCGCCAGCGAAATCTGCCGGAACGCCGTGCGTTTGGTCAGCGCCGCCGCCGGCAGATCGATGCGGCGCAACAGGTCGCCGGGCGCCAGCGCGTTTTGCTGCGGGCCTTTGATGAAATCGACGACAGGAATTTTCTGCTCGCCGCCGCCGGCCTTCCAGACGGTGCAGACCCCGTCGAGCGCTGCGGTCAGCGAGATCATCGGCCCCGCCGGCAGAGCCATGCACAGGTTGCCGCCGACGGTCGCCGTGTTCCAGATCTTGAACGAGGCGACGAATGCGCGCACGCAATGGTTGATGAGCGGCGCTGCGGTCCACTCCACCGGAAGCGTGGCCGCATCAAGCCGGGCGATCTTGCAGGTGGCGGCGATCTCCAGGCCCGAGGCGGTGACGCGCAGCGGCTCCCAGCCGAGCACCCCGAGATCGATCAGCCGGGAGAGCTGCGGCTGCGGCTCGGAAAACAGCCAGGTGCCGCCCGCGAGAAAAGCATCGCCTGCGCGCCATGCGGGAAAATCGCCGCGGACTCGCGGACGCGCCACGGCGCCGATGGTATTCAGGTCCATGACCGCCGCTCCCGGACTTGCGTGAACGGTGGCGAAAAAGGGTAAGGTCGCAAAAAAGTGCGGGGGCAAAGGCAATGAGCGGAGCGATCTGGATAAGGGATCCGCTTGCGATCCTTGCCGAAGGCGCCGAGCGCGGGGTTGTCGTTGAAGACGGCCGTCTCGTCGAGTTGGTCGGCAAGGGCGCGGAGCCGAAAACGATGAGCGCCGCCGTGTTCGACGCCAGCGCCCATGTGGTGATCCCCGGCCTCATCAATACTCATCATCATTTTTACCAGACGCTGACGCGAGCGGTGCCGGCGGCGCTCGACCGTGAATTGTTCCCCTGGCTCAAGGCGCTTTATCCGATCTGGGCGCGGATGACGCCGGAAGCACTTGAGCTTGCGGTGACGGTCGCCATGGCCGAGCTGATGCTGTCGGGCTGCACGACCACCACCGATCATCATTACGTCTTTCCGGCCGGCCTCGAGGAGGGCATCGACATCGAGGTAGCCTCGGCCAAGCGCCTCGGCCTGCGTGTATTGCTCACGCGCGGCTCCATGAACCTCTCCGAGCGCGACGGCGGCCTGCCGCCGGACAGCGTGGTGCAGGACGAGGACGCAATCCTCGTGGACAGCTATCGCGTGGTCGAACGTTACCACGAGACCGGGGAGGTGGCGATGACACAGATTGCGCTGGCGCCGTGCTCGCCGTTTTCCGTCACCACGTCGCTGATGCGCGCGACCGCCAATCTTGCCGCCGAGCTCAATGTCCGTCTGCACACGCATCTGGCCGAGACCGAGGACGAGAACCGTTTCTGCAAAAAGAAATACGGCTGCCGGCCGCTCGATTACCTCGAGGAGTGCGGCTGGCTCACCAACCGGACCTGGCTCGCGCACGGCATCTATTTCAACGCGCGCGAAATGCCGCGGCTGGCCAAAGCCGGCGTGTCCATCAGTCACTGTGCCTGCTCGAACCAGACGCTGGCTTCGGGCTGCTGCCCGGTGTGCGACCTCGAAGCATCCGGGGTTGCTGTTGGGCTCGGGGTTGATGGCTCGGCCTCCAACGATCAATCCAACCTGATGCAGGAGGTTCGCGCCGCCTTCCTGCTGCAGCGCGCCCGCTATGGCGTCGCCGAGGTGAGCCACAAGGACGCGCTGCGCTGGGCGACCAAGGGGTCGGCTGCCTGCATCGGCCGCCCCGAACTCGGCGAGATCGCGGTCGGCAAACGCGCCGATCTCGCGCTGTATACGCTCGATGAATTGCGCTTTTCCGGCCACGGCGATCCGATCGCGGCGCTGGTGCTGTGCGGCGCCCATCGCGCCGACCGGGTCATGGTCAATGGCCGCTGGACCGTTGAAAACGGCGCTATTCCCGGCCTCGACCTTGCCGATCTGATGCGGCGCCACCAGGCTGTGGCGCTTGAAGTTCAGGGCTAAAAGCGCCCATACCCGAGCGTTCATGCGTAAAGATGCGGCGGCGCGACGTCACAACAGAGGATCGCGCCGCTCGCTAGTTCACTTGCCCGGGATCTTGTCGTCCACGCCCTTGACGTAGAAGTTCATCCCGAGGATTTGCCCGGCGTCGAGATGCGCGCCGCCCTTGCACTCCACCGGCTTGCCGTCCTGCCCGAGCACCGGGCACTTGAACGGATGCAGCGTGCCGGCGACAATCGCCGCTTCGGTTTTCTCGGCCAGCGCTTTCACGTCGTCCGGCATGTTGGTGTAGGGCGCCATCACCACCATCTTTTCCTTCAGCCCGTCCCAGGTGTCGCCGGACTTCCAGGTGCCGTCGAGCATGGCCTTGGCCTGGCGCGTGTAATACGGACCCCAGTTGTCGATGATGGAGGTCAACTGGGTCTTCGGCCCGAACTTGATCATGTCGCTATCCTGGCCGAAGGCGAGAATGCCGCGCTGGGCGGCGACCTGCATGGCGGCCGGCGAGTCCGTATGCTGCATGATCACGTCAACGCCCTGGTCGGCCAGCGCCTTGGCGGCGTCGGCTTCCTTGCCCGGATCGAACCAGGTATTCACCCAAATCACCTTGAGCTTGATATCCGGGTTTATGGTCTGGGCGCCGAGCATGGTCGCGTTGATGCCGGAGATCACTTCCGGAATCGGGAACGAGGCGATGTAGCCGAGCACGCCCTTCTTCGACATCTTGGCGGCGATCACGCCCTGGATGTAGCGGCCTTCATAGAAGCGGCCTGAATAGGTGCCCATGTTCGGCGCGTTCTTGAAGCCGGTGGCGTGCTCGAACATGATCTTGGGATATTTCTTCGCCACCTTGAGCGTCGGGTCCATGTAGCCGAACGACGTGGTGAAGATCAGTTGATGGCCGGTGCGGGCGAGCTGTTCGATCGAACGCTCGGCGTCTGGCCCTTCGCTGACGTTTTCGAGATACGTTGTCTCGATCTTGTCGCCGAGGGCCTTCACCATTTCCTGGCGGCCGACCTCGTGGCGGTAGGTCCAGCCCAGATCGCCGATCGGCCCGAGATAGATGAAGCCGACCTTGAGCTTGTCGGCGGCTGAGGAGACAGTGCTTGCCGCGGCAATCGCCAGTACGACGGCGGCAGCGGTAATCAGAAGTTTTCTCATCGTTTCGACTCCGGGTTCACGAGACGGGTAGCATTTTGGTTCCCGCAAGCGCGCCGCCCGTCCGCGCGCTCAAGGGGAAAGCGTTAGCGGTCAGGCACGAAGACCATCCCCAGCGATGCCGGCGCAGCCGACCCGGCCGCTCCGCGCGTGCGCGAGATAAGAACCAGAACGATCACGGTGGCGAGATAAGGTAGCGCCGTCATCAGCTGCGACGGAATACCAAGGCCGAAAGCCTGTGCATGCAGTTGCAGGATGGTCACCGCACCGAACAGATACGCGCCGCCGACCAGACGTATCGGCCGCCACGACGAGAACACGACCAGCGCCAGCGCGATCCAGCCGCGGCCGGCGGTCATGCCGGGAATGAAGAACGGCGTGTAGGCAAGCGGCAGGTAAGCGCCGCCGAGCCCGGCGCAGCCGCCGCCGAACAGCACGGCAAGCAGCCTTATCTTGAGCACCGGATAGCCGAGCGCGTGCGCCGAGGTGTGACTCTCGCCGACCGCCCGCAGGATGAGACCGCCGCGCGTGCGGTAAAGGAACCACCAGATGCTGGCGACGAGCAGGATCGAGAAATAGACGAACGCGTCCTGCCCGAACAGGATGTGGCCGACAAAGGGAATGTCGGTCAGCAGCGGAATGTGGAGGTGAGGGGCGAGCGTGATCCTTTGCCCGACGAAGCCGGCGCCAATCAAGCCGGAAAGACCGATGCCGAGAATGGTCAGCGCGAGCCCCGTTGCCACCTGGTTGACCGCGAGGCCGAGCGTGAGCAGTGCGAACACGACGGAGAGCGCGGCGCCGGCGACGATGCCGAACAGCGCGCCGAAAAAGGTCGAGCCGGTGAGGTAGGCGCCGGCAAAGCCGCAGGCTGCGCCCATGATCATCATGCCCTCGACGCCGAGATTGAGCACACCCGAGCGTTCGACCACGAGTTCGCCCGCCGCCGCCAGCAGCAGCGGCGTCGAGGCGGCGATAATCGAGATAATGATGGCCTCAAGCAGTCCCATGAACCGTACCTTGCGCGGTCTTTACCGCCGGCTTTTTCGGCGCGCCGATGAGCCGGATGCGATGGAGGATCAGGGAATCGCAGGCGAGCACGTAAAACAGCAGGATGCCCTGAAACACCTTGGTGAGGTCGAGCGGGATCTTCATCGTGATCTGCGCGTTTTCACCGCCGATGAAGGTCAACGCCAGAAACACGCCGGCGATCAAAATGCCGACCGGATTGAGGCGGCCGAGGAAGGCGACGATGATGGCGGTAAAGCCGTAGCCCGGCGAGATGCCCGGCTGCAGCACGCCGACCGGCCCTGCGACCTCGATGATGCCGGCAAGCCCGGCGAGCGCGCCGGACACCGCAAAGGTGAACAGCACCAGCCGGTCCGAACTGAAGCCGGCAAATCGCGCCGCCTTGGGCGCCGCGCCGACCACGCGAATTTCAAATCCCTTAATGGTGCGCCCAAGCATCACCGTTGCAAGCATCACCACGATCAGGGCGACGATCGAGCCCGCGTGCAGGCGGCCGCCGTCGATCAAGGTCGGCACGGTGGCGACCGGATCGAACGACGCGGTGGTCGGGAAATTCAGACCCTTGGGGTCGCGCCAGGGCCCGCGCACCAGGTAGTCCATGATCAGGTCGGCGACGTAAACCAGCATCAGGCTGGTGAGGATTTCGTTGGCGCCGAAACGCACCTTGCAGATCGCCGGGATCATCGCCCAGAGCGCGCCGCCAAGCGCGCCCAGCACCAGCATCGCCGGCAGCACCCAATGTCCGGCGCCGGTGCCGTTGGTGATAACGGCGAGCCAGCTGCCGCAGACGGCGCCCATGATGAACTGCCCTTCGGCGCCGATATTCCAGACGTTGGCGAGGTAGCAAAGCGACAGGCCGATGGCGATCATCACCAGCGGCGTCGCCTTCACCGCGATTTCCTGCAGCGAGTAGGGATCGGTCAGCGGCTGGAGGAAATAAACGTCGAGGGCGGCGATGGGGTTTTTGCCGAGGATGGCGAACAGCACCGCCATGGTCGCAAGCGTCAATGCGATGGCGAAGAGCGGCGACAAGATGGCGATCTTCGCCGAGCGCTCGGCGCGCTTTTCAAGCACCAACTGCATGTCGCACTTCTTTCGTGCTTGCCGCCTGGCCATCGCCGGCGCCGCCCATCAGCAAGCCGAGTTTCTCGCGGGTGGCCGCCGCCGCATCGAGCGGCTCGGACAGCCGCCCGTGAAACATCACGGCAATGCGATCGGCAATTTCGGCGAGTTCGTCGAGATCCTGGCTGATCACCAGCACCGCCGTTCCGCGGCTGGAGAGATCGATGAGCGCCTGACGGATGACGGCGGCAGCGCCGGCGTCGACGCCCCAGGTCGGCTGGCTTACCACCAGCACGCCGGGCTCGCGCAGGATTTCGCGGCCGACGATGAATTTCTGCAGATTGCCGCCGGAGAGGCTGACCGCTTCCGGATCGCGCTTGGCCTTGCGCACGTCGAAGGCTTTCGTGGTTTTATCGACGGTCGCCAGCGTCGCCGGCTTATCGACGAAGCCGCGGCGCACCATGTTGCTCGCCGCGTGCCCGGTGAGCAGCGCATTTTCCGACAGCTTCATGCGCGGGGCGGTGCCGTGGCCGAGCCTTTCTTCGGGCACGAAGGCGGCGCCGAGCCGGCGACGTTCGGTCACCGACATCAGCCCCGCCGCCTCGCCGTCGATGACGACATCGCCTTCGGCCGGGGACGCCCGCTCGCCCGACAACGCGGCAAAGAATTCGTCCTGTCCGTTGCCGGCGACACCGGCGATGCCGAGGATTTCGCCGCCTTTAACCTCGAGCGAAACATTGTGCAGATGCGTGCCGTGCGGATCGTCGGGCTCAAGCGAAAGCCCGCGGATGACCAGCCTTGGCACGGTGCTCGCGCGCGCGGCGCCCGCGCGCACTTCACCGATTTCGCCGCCGACCATCATTCTCGCCAGTGACGCCGCCGTCTCCTGACGCGGGTTGCAGGTCGAGATTTTCTTGCCGCCGCGCAGGATGGTCGCGGTGTCGCAAAGCCGCTTCACTTCGTCCAATTTATGCGAGATGTAGAGCAGCGCGCGGCCTTCACCGCGCAGCCGGTCGAGCACGACGAAAAGCTGATCGGCTTCCTGCGGTGTGAGCACCGCGGTCGGCTCGTCGAGAATGAGCAGTTTCGGATTCTGCATCAGCGCGCGCACGATTTCGATGCGCTGACGCTCGCCGACCGAGAGCCGCCACACCTCGCGCTTGGGATCGAGCGGCAGGCCGTAATCATGCGAAACCTGCGCCAGCCGCGCCGACATGGCGGCGAAGGTTTCCTTGCCGTCGAGGCCGAGCGCGACGTTTTCGGCAACGGTGAGGTTGTCGAACAACGAGAAATGCTGGAACACCATGGCGATGCCGCGTGCGCGCGCATCGGAGGGGCCGGTCAGTTCGATTTTTTCGCCCATCCAGCGCAATTCGCCCGCGGTCGGCTGGATCAGTCCGTACATGACCTTGACCAGCGTCGATTTGCCCGCGCCGTTTTCGCCGAGCAATGCGTGAATTTCGCCGGCATAAAGATCGATGCTGACGACATCGTTGGCGGCAAACGTGCCGTACAGCTTGGTGATGCCGATGGCCTGCAGCAGCGGCGCGGCGCGCGCGGAGCTGTTTGCAGGCAACGGATTAAGCATACAGGCACTGCCTCAGGCTACGACCGTGGCCGGGATGCCCCCGAGGGCCGCCGACGGTGTCACAGAACTGACAAGCCAATAGTGTGCCAATTCCGGCGGCAGTAGAAGCCATGAATTAACGGCAGGCACTGCCCAAAGCCGCGTCAGCGCCGCAAGGCTGTGGAAAACTTCAGCGCCACCAGATCGATAGCGCAAGCGTGGAGCGTGAACCCGTGCCGCGCGGCCGCTGCCGGCGCAGCAAATCACCTGGAACCAGGCGACTGCATTGCGCGCGCGGGCGAGCGTGTTGCACGCCTTTTAGGCATCGATATCAACTGCCGCGGTAGGTTGCGTAGCTCCACGGCGTCATCACCAGCGGCACGTGATAGTGGCCTTCCGGCTCGGCGACGGCGAAGCGGATCGGCACCGAGTTGAGAAACGGCGGATCCGGCAGCGCAACGCCGCGGCCGGCGAAATAGGAACTCACCGCAAAGCGTAATTCGTAAGCGCCGATGGGGACCGGGCGGTCCGCAATCAGCGGCTTGTCGGTGCGTCCGCCGCGGTTGCTGCTGGTCGCGATCAGCAGGCGGGGCGGCCCGGCCTGCGAAAGCTCCCATAACTCGATGCCGACTCCGGCGGCGGGACAACCGCTCTGCACGTCGAGAACATGCGTCGACAGGCGGCCGGTCACCTTGAGTTTGTCAGGCGCGGTTGCCTTCTGGTCGAGCCGCAGCGCCGCGATGCGGAAGATTTCATCGAGCGCGCTGCCGAGTTCGTCGGTTTCGCCATGCGTTAGCCGCCGCTCGAATTGCGCGAGGATCGAATCCTTGCTGTGACGGCGCACGCAGACAATGAAGGGGATGCCGAATTTCGCCTTGTAGGCGTCGTTGAGCTTGTGGAAGCGGGCGAATTCAACGTCGGTCAGCCGGTCAAGCCCGACGCTCGCCTGCTCGCTGGTTGACTCCGCGGTCAGCGTGCCGGCGCGCGCCGCCTTGCCGGCAAGATCGGGGTGGGCGCGGATCAGCTTGAGCCGCGCATCGGCAGGCGCCGCGCGCACAGCCTTCGTCATCGCCTCGTGCAGCGCCGCAAGCGTGGCGAACGGCCGGGCGCTGCTTGCCGCCTTCGCCACCCACGGCGAATGCTCGAAAGTATCGCTGAGCGCGGCGATGAATTCGTCCTCGCTCGCCGCGTTCAACGCCTCGAGGGTAACGCTCATTGCGCCGGCGCGCCGGCGGCGATCCAGGCAGCCAGCACCTGCCGCTCGCCGGGAGTGATCTCCGTGACATTGCCGGGCGGCATCGCGCGCGAGCGCACCGCGTTGATGGCGATCATGTTCGCGTGCAGCCTGATTTGTTCCGCGCTGTCGAGCAGCACGCCCTTGGGCGCGATCACGAAGCCGGCCCAGACCGGCTCCCTGGCGTGGCACATGCTGCAGCGTGAGGTGATGATCTCCTGCACCGCCGTGAATTTCGGCGCCGGCAAGGCGCCCATCTTGATGCCGGCGCCGGTGCCGGAGAGCCAGGCGATCGCCAGCATGCCGGCCGCCGCCACCGCCCAGGTCCACAACGGTCCTTCCTTGCCCTCGTGGCGCGAATTGAAATAGTGGCGGATCACCGGGCCGATCAGCAGCACGATGGCGACGATCAGCCAGTTGTACCGGGTGGCGAAAAACAGCGGGTAATGGTTGCTCAGCATCAGGAACACGACCGGCAGCGTCAGATAGTTGTTGTGCATCGAGCGCTGCTTGCCGAGCGCGCCCCAGACCGGGTCGGGCTCCTTGCCCGCGATCAGCGCGGCCACCGTCTTGCGCTGATAGGGGATGATGATGACGAACACATTCGCCACCATGATGGTGCCGATCAGGGCGCCGATCTGGGTGAAGGCGCCGCGGCCGCTGAACACATGGGTGAAGGCATAGGTGAGCGCGACCAGAAAAACGTAACCGACCAGCGCCAGCGCCACCTCGTGATTGCCGAGCGGCGAACGGCACAGCGCTTCATAGGCAATCCAGGCGGCGGCGAGGCTGAGGAAGGCGACGAGGGCGGCCTGCATCGCGCTCATGTCGAGCACGGACTTGTCGATGAGGAACAGGTCGGCGTTGAAATAATAGACGATAACCAGAAGCGCGAAGCCCGACAGCCAGGTGGTGTAGGCTTCCCATTTGAACCAGGTGAGTTCGTCCGGCATTTTCGCCGGCGCCACCATGAACTTGATCATCTGGTAGAAGCCGCCGCCATGCACCTGCCAGGCATCGCCCTTGACGCCATCGGGCAGGTTTTCCCGCGCCTTCAAGGAAAGATCGAGGTGGATGAAGTAAAATGACGAACCGATCCAGGCAATGCCGGCGATCACATGCAGCCAGCGCACGATAGCGCTCAGCCATTCCGTGAGAACGAGCCCCAAGGCGAGTGACCTTAATTAAACGGCCGACCGGGTCACCATGACAGACGGCGGCGAATTTTCAAGAACGGTCAAAGCGCTGCGATTGCCGAAACCTCGATGAGCAGCGGCTCCTGCACCAGCCGGTCGATCATCAGCAGCGTATTGGGCGGGTAGGCGCCGTCGGCAAACATCCTGGGAAATTCACGCGTGCGGAAGGCCATGAAGCCCGGAATGTCCTGCGAGTGCACGAGATAGGTGGTGAACTCGACGACGTTGCCCCAGCCCGCGCCTTGTGAGGTCAGTGCCGCCTCGAGATTGGCGAAGGTCTGCGCGCATTGCGCGTCGAAGCCGCCGGCAAGCTTGCCGGATTTGTCGATGCCGACCTGACCGGCG
This sequence comes from uncultured Alphaproteobacteria bacterium, assembly GCA_963738915.1. GTDB lineage: Bacteria > Pseudomonadota > Alphaproteobacteria > Rhizobiales > Xanthobacteraceae > Pseudolabrys. The sequence continues at coordinate 16,318 of CAVTYO010000013.1, read as the reverse complement.
ATGAAGAGGAATTCCGACGCCTTCACGCGCGTGATCTGCGAGTATTGGCCGAGCGGCTTGCCCAGCGAATCCGGGTTGAGAATCTTTATCTGCGCCATGGCGGTTCTCCCTGTCAGCCGACCCAGCATAGGCTAATATCCTCCAAGGCGACGTTTCCGCGTCCGGGAGTTGTGGAAAATGGATGTCATCAATTCCATCCCAATCGATTGGGCGAACGTAAATTGGCTCTACGTCGTGGTGCTGGCGGTATTCGTCTTTGTCGCCTCGTTGCTCGGCAGCGTTTTGTCCTTCAACCGCCGTGGCTTTGGCGCCTTGCTCACGGCTTTGCTGTTTGCCGCCGCCTTCGTCTTCTGGACCTATTATCCGCATGGCTTGCCGCTGCCGACCTCGCTGGCGCAGAAGCCCGCTGCTCACACCGCGCCCAAGCCGGCGGTGCCAGCTCCACCCGCGCCGGCAAAGCCCGCCAACCCGATCACCGACATCACCCCGCCAGCCGGAACGGCGCGATAGCTTGAGGCGCGGCCTTTACGCCGGGCCGAAAGTCCATGTAAATCTCTTCCAGCCTGGGTGGAGTAGGTGGAGTTGCATGAAGAAAGTTTATCCTGACGCAAAATCGGCGCTGGACGGCATCCTCAAGGACGGCATGTTGGTTGCGGCCGGAGGTTTCGGCCTCTGCGGAATGCCCGAGACGCTGATCCGGGCGCTGCGAGATTCCGGCGTCAAGAATCTCACCTGCGTTTCCAACAATGCCGGTATCGACGGCGCAGGCCTCGGCCTGCTTCTGGAAACCCGGCAGATCAAGAAAATGATCGCCTCCTACGTGGGCGAGAACAAGCTGTTCGCCCAGCAGTTCCTTGCCGGCGAGTTGGAGATCGAGTTCAACCCGCAGGGCACGATGGCCGAGCGGCTGCGCGCCGGCGGCGCCGGCATTCCGGCGTTCTTCACCAAGACCGGCGTCGGCACCGAAATCGCAAAGGGCAAGGAAGAGCGTACCTTCGACGGCGAGCGCTACATCATGGAGCGCGGCCTGGTGCCGGATCTTTCGCTGGTTCATGCCTGGAAGGGCGACACCGAAGGCAACCTCGTTTATCGCAAGACCGCGCGCAATTTTAACCCGCCGATGGCGACCGCCGGCAAGATTACCGTCGCCGAGGTCGAACATCTGGTAAAGCCCGGCGAACTCGAGCCCGACGCCATCATCACGCCGGGCGTTTTTGTTCATCGCATCGTCGAAGTCGGAGACGCCGGAAAGCGCATCGAGGTGCGCACCGTGCGCAAGCGTCCCGTTGCCGCAGGCGCAGGAGGAAAAGTCTAATGCCCTGGACTCGCGAGCAAATGGCAGAGCGCGCCGCCAAGGAATTGCGCGACGGCTTTTACGTCAATCTTGGCATCGGCATCCCGACGCTGGTGTCGAATTACATCCCCGACGGCATGAGTGTGCAGCTGCAAAGCGAGAACGGCATGCTCGGCTTCGGCCCATTCCCTTACGAGGGCGACGAAGACCCCGACCTGATCAACGCCGGTAAGCAGACCATCACCGAAATCCCGACCACCAGCTATTTTTCCTCGGCCGATTCATTCGCCATGATTCGTGGCGGGCACATCGACATCGCGCTGCTTGGCGCTATGCAGGTCGCCGAAAACGGCGATCTCGCGAACTGGATGATCCCCGGCAAGATGGTCAAGGGCATGGGCGGCGCCATGGACCTCGTCGCCGGCGTGAAGAAAGTGGTCGTCATCATGGAGCACGTTGCCAAGGGCAAAGACGGCAGCGAGGATGCAAAACTGCTGCATCAATGTAACCTGCCGCTCACCGGCACCGGCGTCGTCGATATGGTGATCACCGACCTCGGGGTGTTCAACATCGACAAGAAGAAGGGCGGCATGACGCTGATCGAATTGGCGCCCGACGTCACGCTCGATGAAATCGCCAAAAAGACGCAGGCGAGCTTCAAGGTCGACGCAAAAGTGAAGCACTAAACGGCCAGGCGGGTCAGTCTCTTGCCCAAGTTCTCGCCGCGATAAAGTTCGGCGATGGCGCTGGGGCAATGTTCGATACCGTCGCTGATGTCCTCGCGGTAGCGCAATTTTCCGGCGCGCACCCAGTCGGCAAGGCGTGCGATCGCCTCTTCATAGCGGTGCGCGTGGTCGAAAATCAGCAGTCCGCTGACGCGCGCGCGCTTCACCAGAATATGCCGCTCGAGGCGGGGCCTTGCGGCCATGGGTCCCAGCTTGAAACGGAGGCGGTGCCGCACACGACGACGCGCGCGTGAAGTGCAAGCTGCGCATAGACGGCATCGCTGATTGGGCCGGCGGTATTGTCGAAATAGACGTCGACGCCTTTCGCGCAGGCAGCCTTGAGTGCCGCGCTCACATCGCCGGCCTTGTAGTCGATCACGTCGTCGTAGCCGAACTCGTCGCGGCGCAAATGACCTTTGACCGCGCCGCCGGTGATTCCAACCGTGCGGCAACCGGAAAGTCTGGCGATCTGCCCGACCGCCGAGCCAACCGCGCCGGCGGCGGTCGAGACCACCACCGTATCGCCGGGCTTGGATTCGCCGAGATCGAGCAGGCCGAAATAGGCGGTGACGCCGTTGAGACCGAGCACGCCGAGCGAAAGCGAAAGCGGCAGGTCGGTCTCCTTCACCTTGCGCGTGATATTGGCACCATCTGACACGGCGTATTGCTGCCAGCCCAGCATGCCCATGACTCTGTCGCCTTCGGCAAAGCCCGGATGTTTCGAGGCCGTCACTGTCCCGGCGGCGAGGGAACGCATCACCTCGCCAATGCCGACCGGCGTCGAGTAATTGGCCACCGCGCTCACCCAGCCGCGCATTGCCGCCTCGACCGAGAGGAATTCATTGCGCACCAGAAATTGCCGGTCGCCGATTTGCGGCGCTGGGCCCTCGGCGATCTCGAAATTCTCCGCCTGCGGGATCCTGGCTGGCCGTGACTTGAGCAGGACCTGACGGTTTGAATTGGGCAGCATGTCAGTTCGTCTGGCGTGGCGCGGCGAGCGGCGATTTCTCCCGCGGCACGTAGGCGCCGTCGCCGGGCTTGCCTGCAAGCTTGCCGTCGCGCACCACGAATTTGCCGCGCAGCATCGTCGACACCGGCCAGCCTTTGACCTTGATGCCCTCGTAGGGGGTGTAGTCGCAGCCGCCGTGCATCAAGTTCTGCGAAATCGTGACGGCACGGTTTGGATCCCACAGCGCGATGTCGGCATCCGAGCCGACCGCGATGGTGCCCTTCTTCGGGTAGAGCCCGTAGGTCTTGGCGTGGTTGGTTGAGGTCAGCGCCACGAATTCGTTGAGCGTGATGCGGCCTTTGCCGACGCCTTCGGAAAAGAGAATCGGCAGCCGCGTCTCGACGCCCGGAATGCCGTTCGGCACCCAGCGGAAGCTGGTCTTGCCCTTGGGCAGCAGCTTGCCGTGCGGGTCGTCGTATTTGAACGGGCAGTGGTCGGAGGAAAACAGCGAGAAGATGCCTTGCTCCATACCTTCCCAGCACGCCTGTTGGCTCGCTTTGTCGCGCGGCGGCGGCGAGCAGACGTACTTTGCGCCTTCCATGTTCAGGCCTTCGAGGTCCTCCTCGGTGAGCACGAGATATTGCGGGCAGGTCTCGCCGTAGATTTTCAAGCCGCGCCGTTGCGCGCGCGCGATTTCGTCCATCGCCTCGCGGTTCGACACGTGCACGATCATCACCGGCACGTCGATGATCTCCGCCAGGGAAATGGCGCGATGCGTCGCCTCGCGCTCGACCGGGATAGGCCGTGAGGTTGTGTGATATTGCGGCGCGGTCTTGCCGGCCTGCTCCAGCCGGTCGGTGAGGAAGCGGATGGCGTCGTAATTTTCCGCATGCACCATCACCAGTGCGCCGGTCTCGCGCGCGACGCTCATCACCTTGAGCATCTCCATGTCGGAGAGCGCGAGGCCCTCATAGGTCATGAACACCTTGAAGGAGGTGTAGCCGTCGTTGACCAGCGCCGGCAGTTCCTGCCCGAGCACGCTGTCCCTCGCGTCCGCAATGATGAGATGGAAGGACACGTCGATGTAGCACTTGCCGTCCGCCTTGGCGTGATAGTCCTTGACCACCTGGCGCAAGCTCTCGCCCTTCTGCTGCAATGCGAACGGCAGCACCATGGTGTTGCCGCCGAAGGCCGCGGCCATGGTGCCCGAAGCAAAGTCATCGGCCATGACGATGCCCGGCGCCGAAGGCTGGGCGATATGCACGTGGCTATCGATGCCGCCGGGCAGCACCAGCAGGCCCTTGGCGTCGACGATTTCCCCTGCGGTCCCGAGATTGTCGCCGAGCGCCGTGACCCTGCCTTTGGCGATGCCGACGTCGCAGGCGAACGTGTCGGAGGCGGTGGCCACCGTGCCGCCGCGGATGATGCTGTCGAAGGCCAAAACGCTACTCCTGGGTCAGCTCGGGCCGGCGGCCGGGCAGGGGCTTGATCGGCGATAGAAGGTCATGCTCCATGCTAGCGGCGCCAATCAAGATCGCCACCGCCGAGCGTGCATTGTTCGTTTCGCGACGCGGGATAAAACCGGGGGGCTTTCGTCCATGTTATCCCAGGCCGAGCGCAGCAAGGCCGCCGATATTCTGATGGCGGCGCAGAAGGAACGCAAACAGGCGGTCCAGCTCACCACCACCTTCCCGGCCATTACCATCGAGGATTCCTACGCGATTTCGACCGAAGTGGCGAACCGCAAAATCGCCGCCGGCACCCGCCTGATCGGCCACAAGGTGGGACTGACCTCCAAGGCGATGCAGCGCTCCTCGATGATCGACGAGCCGGACTTCGGTTTCATCCTCGACGACCAGATGATCGCCGACGGCGCCAAGGTGAAGCATTCCGACTACTGCAAGCCGCGCGTCGAGGTCGAACTTGCCTTCGTCATGGGCAAGCGTCTGCTCGGGCCCGGCGTCAGCCTCGCCGACGTGCTGCGCGCAACCGAATACGTCATCCCGGCGATCGAGATCGTCGATGCGCGCATCCAGGACCAGCGCAAGATTTTCGACACCGTCGCCGACAACGGCGCCGCCGCGGGCATCGCCCTCGGCGGCCGCCCGGTCGGTCCGCTGGACGTCGATCTGCGCTGGGTCGGCGGCATCATGTACCGCAATTCCGAGATTGAAGAGACCGGGCTCGCCGCCGGCGTGCTTGGCCACCCCGCACTTGGCGTCGCCTGGCTTGCCAACAAGCTCGGCAGCGTCGGCACCGCGCTCGAGCCCGGCCATCTGGTGCTTGCCGGTTCTTTCACCCGCGTCGTGTTCGCCCAGAAGGGCGACACGCTGCACGCCGATTTCGGCAGCCTTGGCGGCATCGCCATCCAATTCGTGTGAGACCCAATCATGACCGACATGCCTCGCAACGTCTTCAAGCACGCGCTCGCCGCCGGAAAGCTGCAGATCGGCCTGTGGTCGAGCCTGGCCAGCAACGTCGCCGCCGAGATCATTTCCGATTCCGGCTTCGACTGGATCCTGCTCGACACCGAGCACTCGCCCAACGAAATTCCCGGCCTCGTCTCGCAGCTCCAGGCGCTGGCGCGCGGCACGGCGACGCCGATCGTGCGCCCGGCCTGGAACGACGCGGTGCTGGCCAAGCGCATCCTCGATATCGGCGCGCAGTCGCTGCTGTTTCCCTACGTGCAGAACGTGAATGAAGCGCGCGCGGCCGTTGCCTCGACGCGCTATCCGCCGCAGGGCATTCGCGGCGTCGCGGTCTCCGCGCGCGCCAGCCGCTACGGCCGCACGCCGGGCTACCTCACCAAGGCCAACGATGAAATCTGCGTGCTGGTGCAGGTCGAGACCGCGCAGGCCATGCGCGAACTCGAAGCCATCGCCAAGGTCGACGGCGTCGATGGCGTGTTCATCGGGCCGTCCGATCTTGCCGCTTCGCTCGGCCATCTCGGCAACCCGCAGCACCCCGATGTGCAAAAGGTGATCGAGGACGCCGGCAGGCGGCTCAAGGCGATCGGCAAGCCGGCGGGCATTCTCACCGGCAACGAGGAAGAGGCCCGCCGCTACATGAGCTGGGGCTATCTGTTCGTCGCGGTCGGCGCCGATGTCAGTCTTCTGGCGCGCAACGCGGACGCGCTGGCGAAGAAATTCAAGGGCTGAGGGCCCTCGTTAGGCTATTCAGAACAATAGCGAATCAGCTACAGGAAGCGGACTTATCCACAGATGTGGTGGCGTCGTTGTGCGAATTGCCGGGCGAGCCGCCTTCTCTTGAGCCAAACGGCTGGCGGCCCGGCGTCGTTGCCAAGGGCCATTCATGCCGCCAGCGCCGCCGCGCTCCGACTCTATCGCACGCCAATGGCTCAACCTCGCCTTGCGCCGGCTCGACTATTACAACGAGCTTTATCGCAGCGGCCGCTGGCGGCATTACTACAGCGAAGAGGCCATGGCCTTGCGCATGCGCGACGTGATGAAGGCGGTGCATCTGTGGGGCGAGCTTGTGCGCAAGCGCCGCGACGACAAAGACGACCTTCGCCCTGCGGCATGAAAAGCCGGCCGATCATCTTGGGCGCGGCTGTTGCGGCCGCCATGCTTGTTTCGTTTTCAGGCGATGCCGAAGCCGACGATCTCAAGCTCGGCGCCGCGCTGGTCACCAAAAATTGCGGGTCCTGCCATGCGGTCGGGCGCTCGGGCAACTCGCCGCGCAAGGACGCGCCGGCCTTCCGCACGCTGGGCACGCGCTACCCAATCGAATCTCTCGAAGAGGCGCTGGGCGAGGGCATTCTGTCCGGCCACCCTGATATGCCGGAATTCGCGTTTGAAGCCGATGACGTCGGTGCAATCATTGCCTATCTAAAGTCGATCCAGCAGCGTTAACCCGCCAAAGAGCAGTTCCCCATGACCAGTGCCTTGTTTTCGCCAATCCGGTTGGCCGGTCTCGAGCTTGCCAACCGCATCGTCGTCGCGCCGATGTGCCAGTATTCCGCCGACGATGGCAGCGCCAATGACTGGCACCTGATGCATCTCGGCATGCTGGCCAATTCCGGCGCGGCGCTGGTCGTCGTCGAAGCAACCCACGTCGAACGCCAGGCCCGCATTACCCACGGCTGCATGGGGCTCTATTCCGACGACAACGAACTGGCACTCGGGCACGTCATCGCGCAATGCCGCCGCGCCGGCACCGCCAAATTCGGCATCCAGATCGCGCACGCTGGCCGCAAGGCATCTTCGCAACGGCCCTGGGAAGGCGCCAAGGCGCTGCAGGCCGGGCAGGATCCGTGGCCGACCTTTGCCGCTTCGCCGCTGCCGTGGGGCGAGGGCTGGCACGTGCCGCGCGAGGCGACCGAGGCCGACCTTGAGCGCGTGCGCGAGGCTTTCGTGGCCTCGGCCAAGCGCGCGCTGCGCATCGGCTTCGACGAGATCGAGCTGCACATGGCGCACGGCTATCTGCTGCACGGCTTCATGTCGCCGCTCTCCAACAAGCGCACCGACCAATACGGCGGCAGCTTCGAAAACCGCATGCGCTTTCCGCTTGCGGTAACCCGCGCCGTGCGTGGCGCGGTGCCGAAACACATTCCGCTCGGCGCCCGCATCACCGGCAGCGACTGGCGCGACGGCGGGCTGACGCCGGACGACGCGGTGGCGATTGCCAAGGCGCTCAAGGCCGAGGGACTCGATTTCATCTGCATCTCTTCGGGCGGCGCGCTCGCCGACATCCGCACCCCGACCGAGCCCGGCTACAACGTGGCGATTGCCGCGCGGGTAAAGAAAGAGGCCGGCATTTCCACGCGCACCGTGGGCATGATCATCAAGCCCGATCAGGCCGAAGCAATCGTGGCGACGGGCGAGGCCGACATGGTGTCGATGGCGCGCGCCTTCCTCGACGATCCGCATTGGGGCTGGCACGCCGCCAAGGCGCTCGGCGCGGACGTTGCGCGGCCCCCGCAATATCAGCGCGTCGGTCCCAAGCTATGGGCGCCGGCGGCGAGCGCCTGATCGGGTCAAAGGCTGGGCGAATAGCCAAATTGGTCGAAGTCGCGCGCGTAGGCTTTGGCAACAAGTTCGACAATTTCGGGTGTGTAGTATTGCCGCCACGGCGAGTGCCGTGATCGATTATGGTGCGTTGTCGTCACAGGGGCGCATTGGCGCGCGTGGGGGCCGAGTTGTTCCACGATGCGGGCAAAGTCGGCAGCGAAATTTTCCACCCTACCGATCAGGTTCAATTCAAGACCCGGAAAATCCATGAGATCGTGCTGTAAATTCCAGTGCGAATTCAGCCTCCGGGTTGCTGTCGCGCTGGCAAAGCGAGCGAACTCCGTAAAAGAAACGCTGTCATCGGAAGCGGCCTTCGGCGCGCCGCCGGCCGCGCGCCTGTAACTCAAGTATTGCTCGACGAAGGGATCGCCGGAATCGAGCCGCTTGCCGCTGAATTTATCCGCCCAGGCGGAAACCAGCCGCGCAAACGGATTGCGTACAAAGGAAAATCGAAGTGAGGCCGGGTTCTTCGCGATCCGATAGAACGTGGAAATGCCGGCCTGAGAGGGCGACGGAATACCGGACATGCGACGGTTATGCAGTCGCACCGGGTCCTGCACGGTCTGCGCGTTGAGCTGGGCCAAAAACGACTTGATCGTCGTCGATGCGCACTTGGGCAGCGAAACATAGATGAGGTTATGGGCGGGCAGCACGTCGATGTGAGCGTCCGCATCAAAGCCCGTACGGACGCCGTCGTAAAATGAAGCCGCCGGCGATCTGGCCAAGTGATCGCGCGCGTTGGTCAGTCGCGTTTTCGCGCAGCCCTGCAGATAGCGGACGCGATGCGCAAAGATGTTTGGCAGCATCGGCCGTTCCACATAGCCGAAGCGCCCCCGGACATCTTCATACGTCACTCCGGTATGATTCCTGAGCCTGCGAAATGCTTTTTTACACAAATTTTATCGCGCCGGGTTCGCCCGGCCGGATCGTTGCGGGCGCGTTGGCGCGGGATTTAACGTTTTTCCTCCGGCGGCTTCAGATGTCGAAATGAGTAAAGCAAAGCCAGGTCGTAAGTGATCTTGAGAACCCCGCAGATCACGAGCGGCAATCCTGAAAATGGTCCCGCCAGCATAAAGCCTGCGACGGCGGGGCTGATCGCCGACGCGAGGCTGCGCGGAACCGCGGTAACGCTGGCGGCGGCCGGACGTTCGGGGGGCGTCACCACCGCCATCACGTAAGATGATCGCGTCGGAACATCCATCTGCGACAGCGCGGACCGGGTGAGAAGCAGACCCATCGTCAGCGTCAGGTTCGGTGAAATTGCCGCCAGGATGAGACAAATACTGGACGGAATATGCGTATAGACCATCGTGTTGATGAGCCCGATGCGGGTGGCTATCCACGCCGCGACCGGAAATGAGAACGCGCTGAGAAAGCTCGACCAGAAGAAGAACAGGCTCGCCGTCGCCAGCGACAGGTCAAAACGCTCGAACAGCCAGACCGCGAGAAGCGACTGAACGACGAAGCCGCCGGCAAAGGCATCGAGGCTAAACAGTGCGGCCAGCTTATAAACGATGCCTCGGGATTCTCCCAAAGAAACTCTCGGGGCGTCCGCGGCATGAGCATGATCTCGCGGCAAGCGGCGGTAGAGCAGCGCTGCCATCAGCCCGATCGCCGCATAGAGATAAAACATTGCCTTGAGAGCGGCGATTTCAGTAAGTCCGTAAGGGACAAGGAAATCAGGCGCCGCTGCCGCCAGAGAACCGGCCGCGGTGGCCAACGCGCCAACCAGACTGTAGCGCGCAAATATTCGCGTGCGGTTCTGGTCCGCAGTCTCCTTTGTCAAAGTGGCGTGTTCGAGCGGCACCAGCATGCCAAGGTCACCGGCGGAGGGGTTCAAAGTGCCGACAAACGCGACGACGAATATCAAGGCAATATAATTGGCATTGGGAAACGCCAGCCCGGTCAGAACAATTAAACCGGCGCCGATCAGCAAAAGATTGCGCAACTCGTAGCGCGGCGCGACAATGCCGACCGCAAGCGTCAATACCGCCGTTCCAAGCAGCGACGCGGCCGCGACGAATCCGATTTGCGCCGTGGTGAAACCGATCGCCGACAAATAGACCGGCAGGATGATGATCGCGAAACCGTCGCCGAAGCCGCGAAGCCCGCGCGCGGTCAACAGCAGCAAGATATCGAACTTTCGTTCTTTGACCGCGCTTTCTTGCATTCAGCTACGCCTGATGGGCTGCATCGAATACAGTTTCACTTCCAGAACGGTTTTCGAGCGTCTCCGCTGGCCTGGTTGCGCGTGATTCCGATATCGGCAAGCATCCGATCGTCTAAATCCTTCAACACTCTTCGTTGCCGCCTCTTTTCGAGTTCAAGCGAGAGCTGTTGCCGCCGCTCTCGGTCGAGCAGAGCACCAAGAAGACCTAAAATGCGGGAAAGCCAAGAGGGCCTTGCCACTTCAGCGGTGCGCGGAAAATCGGTTGAGGTGCAGTTTATGCTGCCGCAAGACATGTCTCATCTCCGTCAAGGAGCGAGACAACGCTTGGCTGCGTGGCAGCTGACCGGGCGGTTGTCGAAAGCCCGAATGCAAAGCCGATTATAAGCGCGCCCACCCGGGACCACAAGGCGCGAGAAATATTGACCGTCTAGCGGGCCTCGGCGGTTGAAACCGGCGCCGGAAATCCGACGCGCCCGAAGCCCGGTAGCTTCAGCGCCGGGTGCTGCAGGTCGAGACCGGCGACCAGGCCGAGCAGGTTGACCTCGATGCCCTCGACCCAGCCGAGCTTGATGCCGGCATAGCCGTTGAGATTGAGCTCAAAGCCGGTGCCGCTGTCGGTGCGTCCGGCATAGAAGCCGTCGCGAAAATCGCGGCCGACCGCGTTCGGCGGCAGCGTCACGCCGAGCTCCGGCACCGCGCGCAGCACCGCGGCGGTGAATGAATTGCTGTTCGGCCCCGGCCAGATGCGGTAGTCGCCGGCGCCCGCGTAGGCGTAGCCCTTGGCCACCGCCTCGATCCTGGGGATGATTTTTTCGGCTTCGGCTCCCGACACGTCCGCGATGATGACCGGCGTGTTGCCGTACCAGCGCCCGTCCGGCGGCCAGTTATTGGTGCGCAGCGGATTGCCCCAGCCGACGACGTCATAGCGCGTCCAGTTCGGCGCGTTCTCGCGCTTGAACACCACCCAGCTGTGCACCGAGAAAATGCCCTTCCAGGCTCCGGTGGTGCCGGTGAACACGATGACCCTTGCCAGCTTGGAGGCGGAGGCGGGCGGCAGCATGCCGGTGCTCGACCAGTCGGCGTCGCGATAGCTGCGCGGGGCGTTGCTCAACGCATAGAGCGCGGCGCGGGCGGCGAGGGGTGCGAGAAAAATGAGGACGATGATCAGCATGATGGCGGTGCGTGGTTTCCGGGCGAACATCTTCCCACATCTAGGAACGATTTCGGCCTTAACATGGCCGCGCCGGCGATCCGCGCATGAAAAATGGGCAATCAGGCGATTGCAGCGGCAACGACAGGCAAAAAGGCCCGTGCCGCACGGGAGAGGTCCGCTGCGTTCTGCTTTTCCGGCACGTGGATGAAGGCGGTAAGCCGCGGCCCGCCCCGCCGCCGCGCGGCAAGCGCCGTCCGCCAGCAAAGATAATTGCAAAGATAGTCCCCGGCATCGCCGGAGATCGCGGCCGGCACGCGGACGCGGCGGGCGGCGGCAAGCAGCGCGTGCGCGAACGTCGGCAGCCGAAGGCCTGTTGCGCGGCCCGGTGCGATCGCGCGCAAGCTGGGGACGGCGCCGGCGACATCGGGAAGCTGCGCCAGCGAATTGCGCGCCCAGGTCTCGATGCGCAAATGCGGCGTTGCCGCGGCCAGCCCGAACATCAATAGCGCGTTCGGCCTATGGCGGCGCAGCAACGCCGGCAATTCGCGGTCGACCGCGGCGTAGCTGGTGGCGAACACATGCGTCACGATTGTCGCGCCCGGGATGCGCACTCGCGCCAATGTCTTCATCAGTGGCTCGGTCGGATTGACCGGCGCGCCGGGAAACGGTCCGAAGCCGGTGACCAGGATCGTGGGCATTCAGACGCCGAGCAGTTGCGCGATCTGCTCGACCGCAAGGGTCGGCGCAAGCTTGCCGTCGGCAACGGCGGCTTCCGCCTGGCGGAGCTTGGCGCGCACGCCGGCATCGCCGCGCAGGCGCACGGTGAGGCGCTCCTCGAGCATGGTCCACATCCATTTCACCTGCTGCTGGCGCCGCTGCGCCGCCAATTCCCCCGAGGCCGTCATTGTCTCCCGGTGCTCGATCACCTTTCCCCAGAGTTCGGCGATGCCGCCGCCGGTGAGCGCCGAATAGGTGACGACCGGCGGGGTCCAAATCGGCGAGCGCGGCGCCAAAATGTTGAGCGCGGCGCGATAGTCGGCGGCAGCCAGATTTCGCGCGGGCGATGTTGTCGCCGTCGGCCTTGTTGACCGCGATCATGTCGGCAAGTTCGACGATGCCCTTCTTCAGACCCTGCAATTCGTCGCCGGCGCCAGCCACCATCAGCACCAGGAAAAAGTCGGTCATGTCGGCGACCGCCGTTTCCGACTGCCCGACGCCGACCGTCTCCACCAGCACGACGTCGTAACCGGCGGCTTCGCACACCAGCATGGTCTCGCGCGTCTTGGCGGCGACGCCGCCGAGCGTGCCCGAGGTGGGCGAGGGCCGCACGAAGGCGTGCGGGTCGATGGCGAGCCGCGCCATGCGCGTCTTGTCGCCGAGGATCGAGCCGCCGGTGCGCGTCGAGGACGGGTCGACCGCCAGCACCGCGACCTTGCGGCCCTGGCCCGTGAGATATGTGCCGAGCGCGTCGATGGTGGTCGATTTGCCGGCGCCGGGCGCGCCGGTGATGCCGAGGCGCACCGCCTTGCCGGTCGCCGGCAACAGTTCCTGCACCAGCAAATGCGCGGACTTGCGGTGGTCGGCGCGCTTGCTCTCGATTAGCGTGATGGCGCGGGCGAGCGTTGCCCGCTCGCCGGCGCGGATTCCGGTGGCAAGTGCGGCCGCTGCTTTGTCGATGCGCGGCGACATTGTCAGGCGACCGGGCGGGCGCGCGTCACTCCGCCGCCGCCTTGTCGTGGCCGAGGCGCTTGTTCAGCGACTTGAGCAGTTTTTCGGCGGCATCCGCAATCACCGTGCCGGGCGGGAAGATCGCTTCGGCGCCCGCCTTCATCAGCGCGTCGTAATCCTGCGGCGGCACCACGCCGCCGACCACGATCATGATGTCGGAACGGCCCTGCGCGGCCAGCGCCTTCTTCAGTTGCGGCACCAGCGTCAGGTGCGCTGCGGCCAATGACGAGACGCCGAGAACGTGGACGTCGTTTTCCACCGCCTGGCGCGCGGCTTCCTCCGGCGTTGCAAACAGCGGGCCGATATCGACGTCGAAGCCGAGATCGGCGAAGGCCGATGCAATCACCTTCTGCCCGCGGTCGTGGCCGTCCTGGCCGATCTTGGCGACGAGGAGGCGAGGGCGGCGGCCTTCCGCCGCTTCGAATGCCTCGACCGCGTTGCGCACCCGTTCGACCGCGCCGGTCATGCCGACCTCCCGCTTGTAGACCCCGGTGATCGCGCGAATTTCGGCGCGATGCCGGCCGTAAATCTTTTCCAGCGCCGCGGAGATTTCGCCGACGGTCGCCTTGGCGCGCGCCGCTTCGATCGCAAGCTCCAGCAGGTTGCCATTGCCGCGATCGGCGGCGCGGGTCAAGGCGTCGAGCGCCTCACGCAGCGCCTCGGGATCGCGCTCGGCTTTCAGGCGCTTCAATTTGTCGAGCTGCATGTGCATGACGGCGGAATTGTCGACCTTGAGCACGTCGATCGGCGCCTCGTCGGTCGGCGCGTATTTGTTGACGCCGATCACCGACTGCACGCCGGCGTCGATGCGCGCTTGCGTCTTGGCGGCGGCTTCCTCGATGCGCAGCTTGGGAATGCCGGCTTCGATGGCCTTGGCCATGCCGCCGAGCGCCTCGACTTCCTCGATGTGGCCCCAGGCCTTGCGCGCCAGTTCGTAGGTCAGCCGCTCGACGAAGAATGAGCCGCCCCACGGATCGACGATGCGGGTGGCGCCAGCCTCCTGCTGCAACACGATCTGGGTGTTGCGGGCGATGCGGGCGGAGAAATCGGTCGGCAGCGCCAGCGCCTCGTCGAGCGCATTGGTGTGCAGCGACTGCGTCTGTCCCTGGGTTGCCGCCATCGCCTCGATCATGGTGCGCGAGACGTTGTTGAACACGTCCTGTGCGGCGAGCGACCAGCCCGAGGTCTGGCAATGCGTGCGCAGCGACAGCGAGCGGGCGTCCTGCGGCGCAAACGGCTTCATCAGCTTCGCCCAGATCATGCGCGCGGCGCGCAGCTTGGCGATCTCCATGAAATAATTCATGCCGATCGCCCAGAAGAACGATACGCGCGGCGCGAACTGGTCGATGGTCAGCCCCGCCTTGATGCCGGCGCGCACGTATTCGACGCCGTCGGCCAGCGTATAGGCAAGCTCGAGGTCCTGCGTCGCGCCGGCTTCCTGCATGTGATAGCCGGACACCGAAATCGAATTGAACTTCGGCATCTCGGCAGAGGTGTAGGCGAAGATGTCGGAGATGATGCGCAAGGACGGCGAGGGCGGATAAATGTAGGTGTTGCGCACCATGAATTCTTTGAGGATGTCGTTCTGGATGGTGCCCGACAGCTTGGCGTGCGGCACGCCCTGCTCCTCGGCGGCAACGACATAGAGCGCGAGCACGGGGAGCACGGCGCCGTTCATGGTCATCGACACGCTCATCTGGTCGAGCGGGATGCCGGAGAACAGCGTGCGCATGTCGTAGATCGAGTCGATGGCGACGCCCGCCATGCCGACATCGCCGGCGACGCGCGGGTGGTCGGAGTTGTAGCCGCGGTGCGTCGCCAGATCGAAGGCGATCGAGAGGCCCTTCTGCCCGGCGGCGAGATTGCGCCGGTAAAAGGCGTTGGAGTCTTCCGCCGTCGAGAAACCGGCATATTGCCGGATGGTCCAGGGCTGCGCCGCATACATCGCCGGATAGGGTCCACGCAGGAACGGCGCCTTGCCCGGATAAGTGTCGAGGAAATCGAGGCCCGCAAGATCGGCCTCATCGTAGGAGGGCTTCACCGCGATGCCTTCCGGCGTCATCCACGGTGCGGCGGTGCCGTTGCCGGCGGGCTGCGGCGCCTCGCTGAACGCGATGTCGGCGAAATTCGGAATCCGGGTCATTTCACCCCCAGACTATCATGGGAGGCTCGCAAGGTCGAAAGCGCGTCACAGCCGACAAATATGAAACTTTTCACGCCGGCGGCGCGCCAGTTCGCCTCGTTGTCGCCGTGGCGGCCGGCAAGATGAATAATCGCACCAGCGGCGGTAAGCGCCTTGGCGGCCTCGGCCGCCTCCGCCTCGTAGACCTTGTCTGACGAGCAGAGGCACGCAAGCTTTGCGCCGCTCGCCTTGAATGCGGCGAGCATAGCGGCTACGGTCCTTGAAGCCATCATTGCTCAAGGCTTCGATGCCGCCGGCCTCGTAGAAATTCTTGGCGAAAGTCGCACGTGCCGTGAAATCGGAAAGCTTGCCGAGGTTGGCGAGAAACACCTTGGGCCGCGCTCCGGTCTTCTTCAGATAGGCGTCGGAGGCATCGCGCAAGCGTTCGAACGGCTCGGCCAGCCGGATGCTCGGTAGCGGCTCAACGGTCGTCGCGCTCGGCTTCGGCAGGCTCACAGGCACGACGTCGAGCACCTTGGCCGGTGTTTCGTGCAAATTCGGATAATCGGTCGCGCCGGTGAGCGCGTCCTTGCGCCGGGCAATCGGCTTTTTCCCGCGCGGCGCGCACTGCGGCGACCTCGCGCTGGATCAGGCCGCGTTCGAGCGCGGCCCAGGCGCCGCCGGCGGCGTCCCAGGTCTGAAAGAGGGTCCAGGCGGCGTGGCAAAGCTTTCCGGTCAGATCCTCGATGGCGCCGGAGCCGGCTGCGGGATCGGCGACCCGCGCCAGATTGGATTCCTCGAGCAGAATAAGCTGCGTATTGCGGGCAACGCGGCGCGCAAACGCGTCGGGCAATCCGATCGCGGCGGTGTGCGGCAGCGCCACGATGTTGTCGGCGCCGCCGAGGCCGGCGGCAGCAACCGCGATGGTCGTGCGCAGCATGTTCACGTCGGGGTCGCGCCTGGTGAGCATGCGCCACGCCGTCTCGGCGGCGACGGTGGCGCGTTTCGGCGTCACGCCGCTGGCCGCTTCCACCCGTGCCCATAATTTGCGGATGGCGCGGAACTTGGCGATGGTGAGAAACTCGTCGGCGTCGGCGGCGAGGCGAAAATAGATCATGGAGCGTGCAACATCGAGCGCGACGCCGTT
>CAVTYO010000012.1:0-43388 GCA_963738915.1 uncultured Alphaproteobacteria bacterium | reverse complement strand
GGGCGCATTGGCGCGCGTAGGGGCCGAGTTGTTCCACGATGCGGGCAAAGTCGGCAGCGAAATTTTCCACCCGACCGATCAGGTTCAATTCAAGACCCGGAAAATCCATGAGATCGTGCTGTAAATTCCAGTGCGAATTCAGCCTCCGGGTTGCTGTCGCGCTGGCAAAGCGAGCGAGCGAAAAACGCCGTCATCGGAAGCGGCCTTCGCGCGCCGCCGGCCGCGCGCCGAACTCAAGTATTGCTCGACGAAGGATCACCGGAATCGAGCCGCTGCACGCCCGAATTCGTCCGCCCAGGTGGAAACCAGCCGCGCAAACGGATTGCGTACAAAGGAAAATCGAAGTGAGGCCGGGTTCTTCGCGATCCGATAGAACGTGGAAATGCCGGCCTGAGAGGGCGACGGAATACCGGACATGCGACGGTTATGCAGTCGCACCGGGTCCTGCACGGTCTGCGCGTTGAGCTGGGCCAAAAACGACTTGATCGTCGTCGATGCGCACTTGGGCAGCGAAACATAGATGAGGTTATGGGCGGGCAGCACGTCGATGTGAGCGTCCGCATCAAAGCCCGTACGGACGCCGTCGTAAAATGAAGCCGCCGGCGATCTGGCCAAGTGATCGCGCGCGTTGGTCAATCGCGTTTTCGCGCAGCCCTGCAGATAGCGGACGCGATGCGCAAAGATGTTTGGCAGCATCGGCCGTTCCACATAGCCGAAGCGCCCCCGGACATCTTCATACGTCACTCCGGTATGATTCCTGAGCCTGCGAAATGCTTTTTTACACAAATTTTATCGCGCCCGGTTCGCCCGGCCGGATCGTTGCGGGCGCGTTGGCGCGGGATTTAACGTTTTTCCTCCGGCGGCTTCAGATGTCGAAATGAGTAAAGCAAAGCCAGGTCGTAGGCGATCTTGAGAACCCCGCAGATCACCAGCGGCAATCCTGAAAATGGTCCCGCCAGCATAAAGCCGGCGAAGGCGGGGCTGATCGCCGACGCGAGGCTGCGCGGAACCGCGGTAACGCTGGCGGCGGCCGGACGTTCGGGCGGCGTCACCACCGCCATCACGTAAGATGATCGCGTCGGAACATCCATCTGCGACAGCGCGGACCGGATGAGAAGCAGACCCATCGTCAGCGTCAGGTTCGGTGAAATTGCCGCCAGGATGAGACAAATACTGGACGGAATATGCGTATAGACCATCGTGTTGATGAGCCCGATGCGGGTGGCTATCCACGCCGCGACCGGAAATGAGAACGCGCTGAGAAAGCTCGACCAGAAGAAGAACAGGCTCGCCGTCGCCAGCGACAGGTCAAATCGCTCGAACAGCCAGACCGCGAGAAGCGACTGAACGACGAAGCCGCCGGCAAAGGCATCGAGGCTAAACAGTGCGGCCAGCTTGTAAACGATGCCTCGGGATTCTCCCAAAGAAACTCTCGGGGCGTCCGCGGCATGAGCATGATCTCGCGGCAAGCGGCGGTAGAGCAGCGCTGCCATCAGCCCGATCAACGCATAGAGATAAAACATTGCCTTGAGAGCGGCGATTTCAGTAAGTCCGTAAGGGACAAGGAAATCAGGCGCCGCTGCCGCCAGAGAACCGGCCGCGGTGGCCAACGCGCCGACCAGACTGTAGCGCGCAAATATTCGCGTGCGGTTCTGGTCCGCAGTCTCCTTTGTCAAAGTGGCATGTTCGAGCGGCACCAGCATGCCAAGGTCGCCGGCGGACGGGTTCAAAGTGCCGACAAACGCGACGACGAATATCAAGGCAATATGATTGGCATTGGGAAACGCCAGCCCGGTCAGAACAATCAAACCGGCGCCGATCAGCAAAAGATTGCGCAACTCGTAGCGCGGCGCGACAATGCCGACCGCAAGCGTCAATACCGCCGTTCCAAGCAGCGACGCGGCCGCGACGAATCCGATTTGCGCCGTGGTGAAACCGATCGCCGACAAATAGACCGGCAGGATGATGATCGCGAAACCGTCGCCGAAGCCGCGAAGCCCGCGCGCGGTCAACAGCAGCAAGATATCGAACTTTCGTTCTTTGACCGCGCTTTCTTGCATTCAGCTACGCCTGATGGGCTGCATCGAATACAGTTTCACTTCCAGAACGGCTTTCGAGCGTCTCCGCTGGCCTGGTTGCGCGTGATTCCGATATCGGCAAGCATCCGATCGTCTAAATCCTTCAACACTCTTCGTTGCCGCCTCTTTTCGAGTTCAAGCGAGAGCTGTTGCCGCCGCTCTCGGTCGAGCAGAGCACCAAGAAGACCTAAAATGCGGGAAAGCCAAGAGGGCCTTGCCACTTCAGCGGTGCGCGGAAAATCGGTTGAGGTGCAGGTTATGCTGCCGCAAGACATGTCTCATCTCCGTCAAGGAGCGAGACAACGCTTGGCTGCGTGGCAGCTGACCGGGCGGTTGTCGAAAGCCCGAATGCAAAGCCGATTATAAGCGCGCCCACCCGGGACCACAAGGCGCGAGAAATATTGACCGTCTAGCGGGCCTCGGCGGTTGAAACCGGCGCCGGAAATCCGACGCGCCCGAAGCCCGGTAGCTTCAGCGCCGGGTGCTGCAGGTCGAGACCGGCGACCAGCCCGAGCAGGTTGACCTCGATGCCCTCGACCCAGCCGAGCTTGATGCCGGCATAGCCGTTGAGATTGAGCTCAAAGCCGGTGCCGCTGTCGGTGCGTCCGGCATAGAAGCCGTCGCGAAAATCGCGGCCGACCGCGTTCGGCGGCAGCGTCACGCCGAGCTCCGGCACCGCGCGCAGCACCGCGGCGGTGAATGAATTGCTGTTCGGCCCCGGCCAGATGCGGTAGTCGCCGGCGCCCGCGTAGGCGTAGCCCTTGGCCACCGCCTCGATCCTGGGGATGATTTTTTCGGCTTCGGCTCCCGACACGTCCGCGATGATGACCGGCGTGTTGCCGTACCAGCGCCCGTCCGGCGGCCAGTTATTGGTGCGCAGCGGATTGCCCCAGCCGACGACGTCATAGCGCGTCCAGTTCGGCGCGTTCTCGCGCTTGAACACCACCCAGCTGTGCACCGAGAAAATGCCCTTCCAGGCTCCGGTGGTGCCGGTGAACACGATGACCCTTGCCAGCTTGGAGGCGGAGGCGGGCGGCAGCATGCCGGTGCTCGACCAGTCGGCGTCGCGATAGCTGCGCGGGGCGTTGCTCAACGCATAGAGCGCGGCGCGGGCGGCGAGGGGTGCGAGAAAAATGAGGACGATGATCAGCATGATGGCGGTGCGTGGTTTCCGGGCGAACATCTTCCCACATCTAGGAACGATTTCGGCCTTAACATGGCCGCGCCGGCGATCCGCGCATGAAAAATGGGCAATCAGGCGATTGCAGCGGCAACGACAGGCAAAAAGGCCCGTGCCGCACGGGCGAGGTCCGCTGCGTTCTGCTTTTCCGGCACGTGGATGAAGGCGGTAAGCCGCGGCCCGCCCCGCCGCCGCGCGGCAAGCGCCGTCCGCCAGCAGAGATAATTGCAAAGATAGTCCCCGGCATCGCCGGAGATCGCGGCCGGCACGCGGACGCGGCGGGCGGCGGCAAGCAGCGCGTGCGCGAACGTCGGCAGCCGAAGGCCTGTTGCGCGGCCCGGTGCGATCGCGCGCAAGCGGGGCACGGCGCCGGCGACATCGGGAAGCTGCGCCAGCGAATTGCGCGCCCAGGTCTCGATGCGCAAATGCGGCGTTGCCGCGGCCAGCCCGAACATCAATAGCGCGTTCGGCCTATGGCGGCGCAGCAACGCCGGCAATTCGCGGTCGACCGCGGCGTAGCTGGTGGCGAACACATGCGTCACGATTGTCGCGCCCGGGATGCGCACTCGCGCCAATGTCTTCATCAGTGGCTCGGTCGGATTGACCGGCGCGCCGGGAAACGGTCCGAAGCCGGTGACCAGGATCGTGGGCATTCAGACGCCGAGCAGTTGCGCGATCTGCTCGACCGCAAGCGTCGGCGCAAGCTTGCCGTCGGCAACGGCGGCTTCCGCCTGGCGGAGCTTGGCGCGCACGCCGGCATCGCCGCGCAGGCGCACGGTGAGGCGCTCCTCGAGCATGGTCCACATCCATTTCACCTGCTGCTCGCGCCGCTGCGCCGCCAATTCCCCCGAGGCCGTCATCGTCTCCCGGTGCTCGATCACCTTTCCCCAGAGTTCGGCGATGCCGCCGCCGGTGAGCGCCGAATAGGTGACGACCGGCGGGGTCCAAATCGGCGAGCGCGGCGCCAAAATGTTGAGCGCGGCGCGATAGTCGGCGGCAGCCAGATTCGCGCGGGCGATGTTGTCGCCGTCGGCCTTGTTGACCGCGATCATGTCGGCAAGTTCGACGATGCCCTTCTTCAGACCCTGCAATTCGTCGCCGGCGCCAGCCACCATCAGCACCAGGAAAAAGTCGGTCATGTCGGCGACCGCCGTTTCCGACTGCCCGACGCCGACCGTCTCCACCAGCACGACGTCGTAACCGGCGGCTTCGCACACCAGCATGGTCTCGCGCGTCTTGGCGGCGACGCCGCCGAGCGTGCCCGAGGTGGGCGAGGGCCGCACGAAGGCGTGCGGGTCGATGGCGAGCCGCGCCATGCGCGTCTTGTCGCCGAGGATCGAGCCGCCGGTGCGCGTCGAGGACGGGTCGACCGCCAGCACCGCGACCTTGCGGCCCTGGCCCGTGAGATATGTGCCGAGCGCGTCGATGGTGGTCGATTTGCCGGCGCCGGGCGCGCCGGTGATGCCGAGGCGCACCGCCTTGCCGGTCGCCGGCAACAGTTCCTGCACCAGCAAATGCGCGGACTTGCGGTGGTCGGCGCGCTTGCTCTCGATTAGCGTGATGGCGCGGGCGAGCGTTGCCCGCTCGCCGGCGCGGATTCCGGTGGCAAGTGCGGCCGCTGCTTTGTCGATGCGCGGCGACATTGTCAGGCCACCGGGCGGGCGCGCGTCACTCCGCCGCCGCCTTGTCGTGGCCGAGGCGCTTGTTCAGCGACTTGAGCAGTTTTTCGGCGGCATCCGCAATCACCGTGCCGGGCGGGAAGATCGCTTCGGCGCCCGCCTTCATCAGCGCGTCGTAATCCTGCGGCGGCACCACGCCGCCGACCACGATCATGATGTCGGAACGGCCCTGCGCGGCCAGCGCCTTCTTCAGTTGCGGCACCAGCGTCAGGTGCGCTGCGGCCAATGACGAGACGCCGAGAACGTGGACGTCGTTTTCCACCGCCTGGCGCGCGGCTTCCTCCGGCGTTGCAAACAGCGGGCCGATATCGACGTCGAAGCCGAGATCGGCGAAGGCCGATGCGATCACCTTCTGCCCGCGGTCATGGCCGTCTTGGCCGATCTTGGCGACGAGGAGGCGAGGGCGGCGGCCTTCCGCCGCTTCGAATGCCTCGACCGCGTTGCGCACCCGTTCGACCGCGCCGGTCATGCCGACCTCCCGCTTGTAGACCCCGGTGATCGCGCGAATTTCGGCGCGATGCCGGCCGTAAATCTTTTCCAGCGCCGCGGAGATTTCGCCGACGGTCGCCTTGGCGCGCGCCGCTTCGATCGCAAGCTCCAGCAGGTTGCCATTGCCGCGATCGGCGGCGCGGGTCAAGGCGTCGAGCGCCTCACGCAGCGCCTCGGGATCGCGCTCGGCTTTCAGGCGCTTCAATTTGTCGAGTTGCATGTGCATGACGGCGGAATTGTCGACCTTGAGCACGTCGATCGGCGCCTCGTCGGTCGGTGCGTATTTGTTGACGCCGATCACCGACTGCACGCCGGCATCGATGCGCGCTTGCGTCTTGGCGGCGGCTTCCTCGATGCGCAGCTTGGGAATGCCGGCTTCGATGGCCTTGGCCATGCCCCCGAGCGCCTCGACTTCCTCGATGTGGGCCCAGGCCTTGCGCGCGAGTTCGTATGTCAGCCGCTCGACGAAATATGACCCGCCCCACGGATCGACGATGCGGGTGGCGCCAGCCTCCTGCTGCAACACGATCTGGGTATTGCGGGCGATGCGGGCGGAGAAATCGGTCGGCAGCGCCAGCGCCTCGTCGAGCGCATTGGTGTGCAGCGACTGCGTCTGCCCCTGGGTTGCCGCCATCGCCTCGATCATGGTGCGCGAGACGTTGTTGAACACGTCCTGTGCGGCGAGCGACCAGCCCGAGGTCTGGCAATGCGTGCGCAGCGACAGTGAGCGGGCGTCCTGCGGCGCAAAGGGCTTCATCAGCTTCGCCCAGATCATGCGCGCGGCGCGCAGCTTGGCAATCTCCATGAAACAATTCATGCCGATCGCCCAGAAGAACGATACGCGCGGCGCGAACTGGTCGATGGTCAGCCCCGCCTTGATGCCGGCGCGCACATATTCGACGCCGTCGGCCAGCGTATAGGCAAGCTCGAGGTCCTGCGTCGCGCCGGCTTCCTGCATGTGATAGCCGGACACCGAAATCGAATTGAACTTCGGCATCTCGGCAGAGGTGTAGGCGAAGATGTCGGAGATGATGCGCAGGGACGGCGACGGCGGATAAATGTAGGTGTTGCGCACCATGAATTCTTTGAGGATGTCGTTCTGGATGGTGCCCGACAGCTTGGCGTGCTGCACGCCCTGCTCCTCGGCGGCAACGACATAAAGCGCGAGCACGGGGAGCACGGCGCCGTTCATGGTCATCGACACGCTCATCTGGTCGAGCGGGATGCCGGAGAACAGCGTGCGCATGTCGTAGATCGAGTTGATGGCGACGCCCGCCATGCCGACATCGCCGGCGACGCGCGGGTGGTCGGAGTCGTAGCCGCGGTGCGTCGCCAGATCGAAGGCGATCGAGAGGCCCTTCTGCCCAGCGGCGAGATTGCGCCGGTAAAAGGCGTTGGAGTTTTCCGCCGTCGAGAAACCGGCATATTGCCGGATGGTCCAGGGCTGCGCCGCATACATCGCCGGATAGGGTCCACGCAGGAACGGCGCTTTGCCCGGATAAGTGTCGAGGAAATCGAGGCCCGCAAGATCGGCCTCATCGTAGGAGGGTTTCACGGCAATGCCTTCCGGCGTCATCCACGGTGCGGTGGTGCCGTTGCCGGCGGGCTGCGGCGCCTCGCTGAACGCGATGTCGGCGAAATTCGGAATCCGGGTCATTTCACCCCCAGACTATCATGGGAGGCTCGCAAGGTCGAAAGCGCGTCACAACCGACAAATATGAAACTTTTCACGCCGGCGGCGCGCCAGTTCGCCTCGTTGTCGCCGGGGCGGCCGGCAAGATGGACGATAGAGCCAGCGGTGGCGAGTTCCTTGGCGGCCTCGGCTGCCTCGGTCCCATAGACCTTGTCTGACGAGCAGAGGCACGCAAGCTTTGCGCCGCTCGCCTTGAAGGCCGCAAGCATATCGGCTCGGTCCTTGAAGCCATCATTGTTCAACGCCGCGATGCCGCCGGCCTCGTAGAAATTCTTGGCGAAAGTTGCACGCGCCGTGAAATCGGAGAGCTTGCCGAGGTTGGCGAGAAACACCTTGGGCCGCGCTCCGGTTTTCTTCAGATAGGCGTCGGAGGCATCGCGCAAGCGCTCGAACGGCTCGGCCAGCCGGATGCTCGGTAGCGGCTCAACGGTCGCAGGACTCGGCTTCGGCAGGCTCACAGGCACGACGTCGAGCACCTTGGCCGGTGTTTCGTGCAAATTCGGATAGTCGGTCGCGCCGGTGAGCGCGTCCTTGCGCCGGGCAATCGCTTTTTCCCGTGCGGCGTGCACAGCGGCGACTTCGCGCTGGATCAGCCCTCGTTCGAGCGCGGCCCAGGCGCCGCCGGCGGCGTCCCAGGTCTGAAAGAGGGTCCAGGCGGCGTGGCAAAGCTTTCCGGTCAGATCCTCGATGGCGCCGGAGCCGGCTGCGGGGTCGGCGACCCGCGCCAGATTGGATTCCTCGAGCAGAATAAGCTGTGTATTGCGGGCAACGCGGCGCGCAAACGCGTCGGGCAATCCGATCGCGGCGGTGTGCGGCAGCGCCACGATGTTGTCGGCGCCGCCGAGGCCGGCGGCAGCAACCGCGATGGTCGTGCGCAGCATGTTCACGTCGGGGTCGCGCCTGGTGAGCATACGCCACGCCGTCTCGGCGGCGACGGTCACAGGCTTCGGCGTCACGCCGCTGGCCGCTTCCACCCGTGCCCATAATTTGCGGATGGCGCGGAACTTGGCGATGGTGAGAAACTCGTCGGCGTCGGCAGCAAGGCGAAAATAGATCATGGAGCGCGCGGCATCGAGCGCAACGCCGTTGCCGGCAAGCGCACGCAGGCAGTCGACCGCGGCAGCGAGGGCGAAAGCCAATTCCTGCGCTTCCGAGCCGCCGGCATTGTGGATGATGCGGCCGTCGGCGACGACGAAGGGTCCACGGAAGCCCTGGTCGGCGAACTTGCGCACCGCGTTGGCAAGAATTCCCGATAATTCGGACCATGGCTTCGGACTTGAGCCCGCGGCGGCAAAACCGCCGATCGGATTGAGGCTGCCGCGCAGATCGACGGCGGCGGGATCGAGCTTGCGCGCTTTCACCAGCGCAACGACGTGATCCACGGCTACCCGCGTCGGCGGGCTCAGGTTAAAATCGATGGTGATGCCGGCGTCGAGTTCGACGCCGTCGAGCACGGCGGCGATCGCCTCTGGCGCGGCCTCGAGTCCGTAGCCATTGGCGTTGAGCGAGCCGGCAAAGACCAGCGTCAGTCCGCCGGCGCCGTTCTGCAGATCGAGCAGCGCCTGCGCGTTGGCAGCTTTTGGGTCGGGGTGGTCGGCCCGCTGCATGATCGTCCAGGCCGCGCCCGGCGCGCGGCCGGCAACCGGCTTGGCGTCCTTGGCACGCGGATAAAGCGGTTCGACGCGCAGGCCGTCATAGGTCTGGCTGACCAGGCGCTTTTCGAACGCGGCGCCCTTGAGCGCCGCTTCCACCAGCTTGCGCCAGTCCGCCTCACTGGTTGAGGGGAATTCGGCGGCAAGAACAAGTTGTTCATCCATCGGCGGAAACTGCCATAAACGCGGCGCGCTCGCCATTGCGATCAAGCAATTCGCGTGCCCGTCGCGGCTCATCATTATGCTGTCATTCCGGGGCGCGAGCGCAGCGAGCGAACCCGGAATCCAGCAAACGAGCGCCAAGTTTGCATCCGGATTCCGGCTCTCGCTTCGCTCGGCCGGGATGACGGCTAAGAAAGAGGCGGCAATCTTTCGATCCCGGAAACGTCGATGCCGGCGAGAGCGTCCTTTACCTTGCGCCCGGCGATCACCTCATCCGGCACGATCTCGGCAAGCGGCAGCAGCACGAAAGCGCGCTCGAACAGGCGTGGGTGCGGCAGCGTCAAGCCGAGTTCGTCCACGGTGAGATCGTCATAGGCGATGATGTCGATATCGGCGGTGCGCGGGCCCCAGCGCTTCTCGTGCGCGCGGTCGCGGCCGAGCCGCAATTCGACGCCCTGCGCGCGCGCCAGGAGGTCGCGGGGGGCGAGCGCGGTGTCCACCGCGATGCAGAGGTTGATGAAGGGCGGCTGATGCCTGAAGCCCCAGGGGGGCGTGCGATAGTCGGAAGAACGGGCAAGGAGCCGCGCCGTGATGCCGTCGCAAAACAGCTTGACCGCGCGATCGAGAATGGCGCGGCTGTCTCCGACATTGCCGCCGAGCGCAATCAGCGCCCTGGTCATGGCCGCGCGCCGCTCCGCGTACGCACCAGGGTGACGGCGACGTCGCTGAAGGTTGCGGCAATCGGCGCATGCGGCTTGTGGATGGTGACCTCGATCTCGCGCACGCGCGGAAATTTAGCCAGCACCGCCTCGGCGACGCTTCCTGCCGCCGCTTCGATCAGGCGGAAGCGCCGCGCCGAGAACGCTTCGCTCGCGCACGCCACCACCTTGTCGTAGGACACGGTGTCGGCAACCTTGTCGGAGCGTGCCGCGACGGAAAGGTCGATCGTCAACCGAAGATCGATGGTGAAGGTCTGGCCGACCTTGCCCTCATAGGGTAAGACGCCGTGATAGGCGTGCAGCGACAGCCCTTTGATGAATATCGTGTCGCTCATCGCGCCGCCTCGATTGCCGCCGCAACGCGCAGCGCCTGCACGGTTTCGGCCACGTCATGCACGCGCACGATCTCCGCGCCGTTTTTCACCGCTTCGAGGTGGCTGGCGATGGAGCCGCCGATGCGCTCGTCCGGCGCGGCCTTGGTCACTGCATTGATGAAGCGCTTGCGCGAGGCGCCGACCAGCAGCGGCAGGCCGAAGCGGGCAAATTCGCCGAGCCTAGCAATGCAGGTGATGCTCTGCTCCGGGGTCTTGCCGAAGCCGATGCCGGGGTCGAGCACGATTTTGTCGCGGGCGATGCCGGCCTGCGCCGCGATGTCGAGCGAGCGCGCAAAGAAGGCGGCGACCTCGGCGATGATGTCGATGCCGGGCTCGGCCGCGTCGCGGTTGTGCATGACGATCACCGGCGCGCCGCGCGCGGCGACGAGCTTGGCCATGCCAGCGTCGCGCTGCAGGCCCCACACGTCGTTGATGATCGAAGCGCCCTGGTCGAGCGCCCAGGCGGCAACCTTGGCCTTGTTGCTGTCGATCGAAACCGGCACGCCGAACCTGACCGCCGCGGGCAGTACGTTCCTGAGCCGCGCCAGTTCCTCGTCCGCCGGGACCGGTTCGGGTGAGCCGTAAGGCCGCGTCGATTCCGCGCCGATGTCGATGAGATCGGCGCCGTCGCTCGCCATTGCCGCGGCGCGGCCGATGGCTGCGTCGGCGTCGTAGAACTGGCCGCCGTCGGAGAATGAATCCGGGGTGACGTTGAGGATGCCCATGACCAGCGGCCGCCTTTGCGCCAGCAACGCGGCAAGCGCGTCCGGGCTGCCTTTTGCCGCGGATTCAGCGGGTTTCATGAACATCAGGGCCATGCGGCGCCGGTTTGCGGGCTGCGGCCGGGGCTGTCAAGCAGGGCAAAGCCGGTCAGTACGTGATCTTGAGCGGGAGGGTCCTGGCGTGGCCGATCCAGCGTTGGATGACTTTCTCCGAGGGCAGCAGGCGTACCATCTTGTGCCTGCGGTTGACCTCCTTCATCGCCTTGGCGAGATTGGCCGGGTTGCGGTACTTGAGCTCCTTCACGGTATCGACGCCGGCGGCCTGCAGCAGCCCGGAATATTCCTTGCTGATGCCCCTGATGCGCATGCGGTCGGCGACATTGGCCCAGCACAGGAGTTGCTTCTCGTCGAAGCCGGTCTTTATGGCGAGGACCTTGCGAGCTTTCACCGTACTCGCGGCTTCTAAGAGGCTTTCGGTCGAGCGAATTCTCACCGTTTTGAGGATCGCGACGACATCGGCGTCGATTCCTTCAATATCGGTGAGCGGGTACGACATTAAGTGGCTCCGAGCGTGCGACGCTTGCGCTGCGTCTTTGATTTTTCGGTTAGACGAACTGACTCAATCCGGGGATAGCTCCGACGATCTCGCCGATCGCATCCTCCCCGGCCTTTTCGCGGGCAAAGGCGATGGTTTCCTTGGTGACGGCCTGCACCTGGCCCATGCTCAGCCCAGCCGCCATCATCTTGGTGCCGGCGCCCATGATGCCGCCCATGCCAAAGCCCCCGCCGCCGTCGTTTTGTTGAGCCTTGATAAGCGCTTCCGCGCCGGGCAACCGGCCGATGAGGGCCCGGACCTGTTCTGCGGGACCTTCCTTTTGCAGGAAGTCGAGGATGATGCCGACAGCCTTCTCGGCGGTGGCCTGGTCAACGCCAAGCTTGGCGACAAGACGCGCGACCAGTTCATCCATGTTCCCCTCGCAGCCCCACACTGTGGTGAGTTGCCGTGATATTGAACGGACGAATGCTCGATGACAAGCGTGTAACAAAGAATTCTGCGCGCGGCCTGCGCTGCGCGCGTGCACTGTTGTCGTCGGCTGTCAAGGAAAATTGCGCGTGCACGTTTTGCTGGCGGCGATTTGTAAAAATTCCGCTCGGATAATGCAATCGCGGTAGTCGACCGCACGACCGGCTGTCACACTGTAAAACTTTGCCGGTGCTGCCTGATATTCGCCGGGTCGGGGACGGAATACCATTAGCAGTATGCGTAGAAATACGATCAGTATTCTTTCTCACCAACGCATGTTTACGACGGACTATGCTTTCGAATTCCTGAACGAAAAGGATAATTTGTTTATACGGTTGCGAAGCACCCGGCTCACCTTGCACTGTCCCCACGGTCTTGTGGCGCCCACTAGAGTGGCTTGAGGAGGGTTGCGTCATGAAGTCGATTGAACGTGCGCACATTGTCGTGGTGGCGGGAGGCGAGCGCGGTGAGGCCCTGGTGGCGCAACTGCGCCGCATGCGGGTCGGGCAGGTCAGCACCGTAGACGATGTCGAAAAGGCGCGACGCCTCTGCGCCCAGGGCGATGCCTCGCTCTGCCTCGTCGCCTATACAGGCGCGGTACTCGATGCGGCCCAGCCGGTGACGCCTATCGCCCCGGGCCGGGACACCGGCACCCCGTCATTGATGTTGATTGATGCCTTGACCCCTTATTCGCGCAGGATCGCCCGCCTTGCCGGTTATCGGGCCGCGGTGCCAGTGAAAATCAAGCCGCGAATGCTCTATCGCCGCATCGGGGCCGCCTTGCAGGGTCGCCGCGCCCGTTTTCGCCCGCCGCAGACTCTTCCCTTCGGCATCGGCCGGCAAATGCCCCTCGAATTAGGCGAATTTCGCGGACCGACGCGGCATTAAACGGTTTTCACGCCACATTTGCGTTGCTAGCGTGCATCTCCGACCTTCAGGAGACAATCCATGAGCAATCTCGACGCGGTCTTGGCCCGCATCGACAAGGATATTGACCAGAGCGTTGAGCGGCTGTTCGCGCTTTTGCGCATCGCTTCCGTCTCCACCGATCCTGCCTATAAGGAGCAATGCCGCGCCGCCGCCGAACACGTGGCCGCGGACCTCAAAACTATCGGCTTCGAGACCGCTGTGCGGCCGACCGAGGGCCATCCGGTTGTGATCGGCAAATCCAACGGCGTTTCCGGCCCGCGCGTGCTGTTCTACGGTCATTACGACGTGCAGCCGGTCGATCCGCTCGACCAGTGGAAGACGCCGCCATTCGAGCCGCGCATCGAAACGCTGCCCGGCGGCCGCAAGATCATTGTTGCCCGTGGCGCCTGCGACGACAAAGGCCAGGCCATGACTTTCATCGAGGCCTGCCGCGCCTTCAAGGCGGTTACCGGCAAACTGCCGCTGCCGATTACCACCATGATCGAGGGTGAGGAGGAGTGCGGCTCGAAGAACCTCTTCGCCTTCGTCCGCGACAATGCCGCCGAGTTCAAACTCGACCTGGCACTGGTCTGCGACACCGCCATGTGGGACGCCAAGACGCCCGCCGTTACCACCTCGCTGCGAGGCCTGGTCTATGAAGACGTCAAGGTCACCTGCGCCGACCGCGACCTGCACTCCGGCGTGTTCGGCGGCGCCGCGCAAAACCCGATCCGGCTGCTGGCGAAAATCCTTGGTGCGATGTGGGACGACAACGGCCGTGTCACCATCCCCGGCTTTTACGATGGCGTGAAGGAGCTTCCGCCCGACATCAGAGCCGACCTCCGGGGACTCGGGCTGACCGCGGAGACGTTCCTTGGGCCGATCGGGTTGAAGACACCGGCCGGCGAGAAGGACCACATGCTGATCGAGCAGATCACCACGCGGCCGACCGCCGAGATCAACGGTATCGTCGGCGGCTACACCGGGGAAGGCGCCAAGACGGTCATTCCGGGGCAGGCGAGCGCCAAGGTCTCCTTCCGCCTGGTCGGCAAACAGGACCCCGAGAGAATCCGCGACAATTTCCACGCGTTCGTGCGCGCGCGTATGCCGGCCGATTGCAAGGTTGAGTTCGGCAATTTTGGTCTCGCTCCGCCGCTGCAGCTCTCGTTCGACAATCCGGCGCTCAACAAGGCTCGCGAGGTGCTCGGCCAGGAGTGGGGCCACAAGGCGGTGGCCGTCGGCGCCGGCGGTTCGATCCCCATCGTGGCGGATTTCAAGAGCGTGCTGGGTATGGATTCACTGCTGGTCGGCTTCGCGCTCGACGACGACCGCGTGCATTCGCCGAACGAGAAGTTCGATCTCACTTGCTACCACAAGGGAATCCGCTCCTGGGCGCGCATCCTCGACGCGCTAGCGCAAGGCTAGGGATCAAGCCGCGCCTTCAATCCTGTAGACATTAAGGACGCGGCGAGCGGTGTCCCGGTTCAGTTGCTGAAAAGTGGTGAGGCCTGCATCCACATCGTCGGCCGCGCAACGCTGATGTCGTACCCCGATCATCAGGAGAACGACCCTGGTCGTGATCCAGGACAGTCCGATCGCCTTGGCCAGGATCAGCATGAATTCGACAAACGAGTCGTTCAATTTGTGTTCGACAACATCGATCGGCACCCCGGACATCAGGGCCAGCGCGGCAACGGTGTCCTCGTAGCGGTCGGCGGTTGCGAAGGCCTCCAGCTTTTCGGTATTCAACTTTCCGGCCTGGTTCAGCGATTCAACGAGCACATGCGCGGCCGCGTATTTGGGCGACAGCACAGCAGCATGGGTCTCGATGCGGGCGGCGATGTCGGTGACGGACCGTTCAATGTCATGCTTGAGATGCGGGCTCTCGGCCTCAAGCTTGGCACGAACCATGCTCGATGCGGAATCGAGCAACTGCTGGAACAGTTTTTCCGGTACGTCGGCGCGGGACCCGACGCATATCGCTAGCCGGTCGTCGACCTTCGCCCGGGTTATGAGGACAGCGAAGCCTTTGTTCGAGAATTTGGCGCCGGCATTCTGCGCCGTGCTCAGCACGACGCGCTGATCGCCGCGCTCGACGAGAATGTCGGTCACGGTCTCGCCGAGGGCCTTGCGGCGCGAAATCGCCAGCAGATGGTCCTGACTCTTGGTCTCGGCGCATTTGACCAAGGTGCGATCCGGCAATGCCTCGCACTCGGTAAGGACAGGCGAAGCGACCACAATAGCGTCGTCACACGCCAGCGCGCTGAGGATTCTGGGAGGCGCCTTGGACAGCGGCGCGAGTTGTGTTGCGAGCAGCGCCCGCGACGATTCCTCGATAGTGACGACGAGCCGGGCGAACACGTCGTCGATCAAGGTCATCTCATCGTCTGAATATCGGTTGGCGTTGGCTGAGAGGAGATCGGCGAGATGTTTTGCCATCTCGGCACGCCGCTCTCCCGAGCTCCGCGTGATAGCGAACTCGACTTCCTGGAAAAATGCGAATTCTGCATCCATAATTTTCAGGACCACGTTCTGTGGCCAGCCATGATCGGCTGCGAGCACAGACCGTAGCGCGCGGCCAAATGCTCAACCGCAACGGTATTGAACTTGCTTTAACAATCCCTGAAGTCGTCGATCCCGGCAAAATACACCACTATCAGACGCCATTTTCAGCCACGCCGGCCGGCTCAGTTCTTGAGCCGATACCCGGTCTTGAAAATCCACCAAATGATGACAAGGCAGGCGGCAAGAAATCCCAGCGCCATGCCGATGCTGACGGCAACATTGACGTCGGAAATCTCGAAGAAACTCCAGCGGAAGCCGCTGACCAGAAATACCACCGGGTTGAATAGCGTCACCGTCCGCCAAAACGGCGGCAGCACGTTGGTCGAATAGAAAGAGCCGCCGAGGAAGGTCAATGGCGTGATCACCAGAAGCGGAATGATCTGCAATTTCTCGAAGCCGTCGGCCCAGATGCCGATGATGAAGCCGAGCAGGCTGAAGGTGAGCGCGGTCAGCACCATGAAGGTCAGCATCCAGAACGGGTGCAGGATGTGCAGCGGCACGAACAGGAACGACGTGGCGAGAATGATCAACCCGAGGATGATCGACTTAGTGGCGGCGGCGCCGACATAACCGAGCACGATCTCGAAGGACGATACCGGTGCCGAAAGAATTTCGTAGATGGTGCCGACAAAGCGCGGGAAATAGATGCCGAAGGAGGCGTTCTGGGTACTTTGGGTGAGCAGCATCAGCATGATCAGCCCGGGCACGATGAAGGCGCCGTAGGGCACGCCTTCAATGTGATTGATGCGCGAGCCGATAGCCGCGCCGAACACGATGAAATAGAGCGAGGTCGAGATCACCGGCGAGACGATGCTCTGCCAGATGGTGCGCCCGGTACGCGCCATTTCGAAGCGATAGATGGCAGAGACTGCGCGCAGGTTCATTTGCGATTACTCACCAGGCCGACGAAAATATCTTCCAGCGAGCTTTGCGTCGTTTGCAGGTCGCGAATGCGTACGCCGGCGCGCGACAGCTCGCCGAGCAGGGTGGCGACGCCGGTGCGCTCGGCTTTCGTGTCGTAGTCGTAGATCAGCGCCCCGCCGTCCTCGCTGATCGCCAGATCGAATTTGGCGAGTTCCGGCGGCAACGTCTCGAGCTTGCTCTGGATCTGCAGCGTCAGCCGCTTCTTGCCCATCTTGCGCATCAGCTCGTCCTTGTTCTCGACCAGAATGATCTCGCCCTTGCTGATGACGCCGACGCGGTCGGCCATGTCCTCGGCCTCTTCGATGTAATGCGTGGTGAGGATGATGGTGACGCCCGCGGCGCGCAATTCGCGCACCACCTGCCACATGTCTTTGCGCAGTTCGACGTCGACGCCGGCGGTCGGTTCGTCGAGGAATAATACCTGCGGCTCGTGCGCCAGCGCCTTGGCGATGAGCACGCGCCGCTTCATGCCGCCGGACAGCGTCATGATGCGATCATCCTTCTTGTCCCAGAGCGACAGCGACCGCAGCACCTTTTCGATATAGGCGGGATTGCGCGGCTTGTTGAACAGGCCTCGGCTGAACGATACCGTCGCCCATACGCTCTCGAAGGCGTCGGTGTGCAACTCCTGCGGCACCAGGCCGATCATCGAACGCGCGGCGCGATATTCGGAAAGGATGTCGTGGCCGCCGACCGTCACCTTACCCGCGCTTGGCCGCACAATGCCGCAGACGATGCCGATCAGCGTGGTCTTGCCAGCGCCGTTGGGGCCGAGCAGGGCGAAGATCTCGCCGGCGTTGATGTCGAGATTGACGTTGTTGAGCGCCCGGTAGCCGGTCGCGTAGGTCTTCGACAAATTATTGATTGAAATGATCGGCGGCATTGATGTTGAGCGAGGGGCCCCTGCTGGTCCGGCCCATATAGGCACCGCCGCCGTGGTGCGCCAGTCCCGCGGGCGCCCCTATTGCTCGGCCACCAGCTCGTTGAGGTCGTTAAGCTCGCGTTCTGGGGGAAAATCGAAATATTCGTCCGGCATCTTGCCGCGATTGATCCACAGCCCGTGGAAGCCGACCGAGACGGAAGCCATCACATCCCAACGGTTCGAGGAAACGAAGGTGACATCCGCTGGTTTGCATTTGAAATGGTCGGTGACGAGGCCATAGATTTCCGGCCGCGGCTTGAACATTTTCAGCGTGTCCACCGAGAGGACTGCGTCGAGGTCGGCTCCGACGTTAGCCGCGTCTACGGCGCCTTTGAGCATGTTCGGCGAGCCGTTGGAGAGAATGCCGGTCTTGTGGCCCTTGGCCTTGAGCGTGCGCAAGGCAGCGCGGGCGTCGGGAAAGGCGTCGAGCTGGAAATAGGCCTCGAGCAGTTTGGGCCGCAGCGCCTTGTCGACGGAGGGAAAGCGCGTCAGCGCGTAGTCGAGCGCGCGCTCGGTCAGCGTCCAGAATTCGGCGTAGCGGCCGGCAAGCGTCAATGTCCAGGAATATTCGAGCTGCTTGGCCCGCCAGGTCTCCGACATGCGGTCGGCCTCAGGTCCCGCCTGGCCACGAAAGCGGCCAATCGCCGCGTGCACGTTGAACAGCGTGCCATAGGCGTCGAACACGTAAATTGCCATTGATACCTCCCATCAGCAAATCGCATAGGATTTTGCGCCGCCGCTGACTTATGATGACGAAGGCGAGATGGAGACGCAAATGGCGGCGAGTGCGGCCTTATCCGATACCTGGACCTATTTCGACGGCGCCTGGCACGAGGGCAACGTACCGCTGTGGGGCGCCCGGACGCACGCGATCTGGCTCGGTTCGTCCGTATTCGACGGTGCCCGCGTGTTCGAGGGCGTGACGCCCGACCTCGACCTGCATTGTGCCCGCGTCAATGCCTCGGCCAAAGCCATGTATCTCAAGCCGGATGTTTCGGCCGATGAAATGATGGCGCTGACCCGTGAGGGCATGAAGAAATTCAACAAGGATGTGACGCTCTACGTGCGCCCGATGTATTGGGCCGAGCGGGCCGGCCCGCAGGCGCTGCCGCCGGACCCGGACTCGACGCGCTTTGCGCTGACACTTTACGATTTGCCCATGCGCAAGCCGGACGGATTTTCTATCACGCTGTCGCCGTTCCGCCGTCCGACCTGGGAGACCGCGCCGGTCGACGCCAAGGCCGGCTGTCTTTATCCCAACAATGCTCGCGCGCTGTTCGAGGCGAAATCTCGGGGCTACGACAATGCCATCGTCTGCGACGTAGCCGGCAACGTTGCCGAGCTCGCCAATTCCAACGTCTTCATGGGCAAGGACGGCGCCGTGCAGACGCCGATCCCGAACCGCACCTTCCTCGCCGGCATCACGCGCAGCCGTGTCATCGCGTTGCTGCGCGATGCAGGCGTCACCGTCATCGAAAAGGTGCTGCGCTATTCCGATTTTGAATCGGCTGACGAAATTTTTGCCACCGGCAATGCGTCGAAGGTGCTGCCGGTCACGCGGATCGGCGAACACTCGATCCAGCCCGGCCCGTTCTACCGCAAGGCGCGCGAGCTTTATTGGGCCTACGCGCATTCATAGATCGCGGCGCCGGCGCCGCGGGACACTGGCGCGGGCGGATTTCCATTCGATCTTTGCGGCTTGCAGTCGCGGCCCTTTCGCCGGGCCACTTGAAAATAATTAGGTGATGAAAAGAAACCGGACGAAGCCGCCGAACTCGTTACAAATCCGGCGGCTCCGCCGGCCGTTCGGGTTTGTGGCTCATACCGACGGCCGCACATTCGTAACGCGCGGCGGAAGCGGCCGCGACGTCAACTGTTCAACAGCGTGAGCAGGTAAGGTTAAGCGTTAAGGGGCGTGAACGGTCATCGCGCGGAACGCAGGACTGCGCACGCTGCGGGCTCAGCCGCCGACGGCGGACCTACGTCAAAAGATATCGGCGCACTCGACGCCGGTTCATGAGGGATGAGCGAGCGGTCTTGTCACAATCGCGACGGCGCACGCTCGGGGTGACGCTTGTCACAAGTGTTGCACGCAAGACTCAGTTCCGAATCCGATTGCCGAACCGGAGAGAAGTTTCAGCGCGTTTTGCTTGCGCGGATTTCACGAATCAACACTAATGATTCGCAGCACATTGCCACTAACACACCAAGAGGGAACAACTTTTCGAGGGAACTCATGTCGGAAATGGAATCTCGTCAACGCGCTGCCCAAATAATCGTCGTCGCTAATGAAAAAGGTGGATCTGGCAAGTCGACGGTCGCAATGCATGTTGCTGTCGCCTTGATCAAGGCCGGCAAAAGTGTTGCCACCATCGATCTTGATTCACGACAGCGGACCTTCACCAACTATGTCGAGAATCGTCGCGCCTGGGCCGAGCAAACCGGACGCGATCTGGAAATCCCCGAGCATTATTGCGTTGAGGGGAAAATGGATTTCCCGGCCGCCGAAGATCGCGCCGCGGCCTGCACGGCGTTGGCCGACACGGTGCATGGGCAGGCGCAGGTACGCGATTACCTCGTCATCGATACGCCCGGCCATGACAGTTATCTGACACGGCTCGCGCACACGATGGCGGATAACCTGATCACCCCGCTCAACGACAGTTTTGTCGACCTCGATGTGCTGGCTACCGTCGACCCTGCGACTTTGGCGGTCAGCGGCACTAGCCATTATTCGCAGATGG
The DNA here is from genome assembly GCA_963738915.1 of uncultured Alphaproteobacteria bacterium. Lineage (GTDB taxonomy): Bacteria > Pseudomonadota > Alphaproteobacteria > Rhizobiales > Xanthobacteraceae > Pseudolabrys. The sequence goes on along the minus strand of CAVTYO010000012.1, from coordinate 23,552 downwards.
TCGAGGACGCGCGCAGCCAGCGCCAGCTTCTCGACAACGTCGTCTTCGACTGGATCGTGCTGCGCAACCGCCTCTCCAATCTCGGCTCGCGCAACAAGCGCCTGGTTGGCGACGGCCTGCAGGATCTGGCACAGCGGCTCAATTTCCGTGTCGTCGACGGGCTGGCTGAGCGGGTGATATTCCGCGAATTCTACCCGCGCGGGCTGACCGCGCTCGACGATCTCGACGAGACGACATTGGGCACGCGCCCGACGCTATCGCACGCCACAGCGCGGCTGGAGATCGACAACCTGCTCGCGGCGCTGCGGCTCGGCGACCGCACGATCGCAAGCGGCGCCGAGAGTCGTGACCGCGACGCGGCCTAGGCGTCAGACTTTAGGGGCGTAGGGCAGGGCCGCCGGAGGCTCTGCCCAAAACCAGCGGGCGAGCGCGGTTGCTGCCGCGGCGCCGGTCAACTGCGCTGCGATAAACGCGATCACGCCCCCAGGCGCGATGCCGGCGAAGGTGTCGGAGAGCGCGCGCGCGATCGTGACCGCCGGATTGGCAAACGATGTCGAGGCGGTGAACCAATAAGCCGCCGTAATATAGAGTCCCACGGCGTAGGCGACCGCGCCCGGCGCACGGGCAACGCAGCCGAAGATCGTCAGCAGCAGGCCGAAGGTCGCGACCGCTTCGGCAAACCATTGGCCGGGCCCGCTGCGCACGTGCGTCGAAAGCTGCCAGACCGGCAATTCGAACATCAGGTGCGCCGCCCAGACGCCGGCAACGGCGCCGCAGAGTTGCGCCACCAGATAGGTTGCAGTCGCCGGCCACGGCAATTCGCCGCGCAGCGCGAATGCGAGGCTGACCGCCGGATTGAAATGCGCGCCCGACACCGGGCCGAAGATCAGGATGAGCACCGCAAGGATCGCTCCGGTCGGTAGCGCGTTGCACAACAGCGCCAGCGCCTCGTTGCCGCCGGCGAGCCGCTGCGACATGATGCCGGAGCCGATGACTGTCGCCAGGAGGAACGCGGTGCCCAACATTTCGGCGACAGCGCGCCGGCGCAACGAGACCATCAGGTCGGCTCTTTGGCGATCGCATCGGTTACACGGCCGATCTCTTTGAGCTTGGCCTGCAGCGAGAGCCTATCGAGGCTGCGGATCGGCAGGTTGACGAAGATGCCGATGCGCTGGTTTAGCATGCGGTAGGCGTCCTTGAAGGCGAGCGCGATTTCCGCCTCCGAGCCGCGCGCCGCTGCCGGATCGGGAACGCCCCAGTGCGCGGTCATCGGCTGGCCCGGCCAGACCGGGCAGGCCTCGCCGGCAGCGTCGTCACAGACGGTAAAGACGAAATCGAGCGCCGGTGCGCCGGGCCTGGCGAATTCGCTCCACGATTTCGAACGGAAGCCGTCGGTGTCGTAGCCGAGCCCCTGCAACAGTTGGATGATGGCCGGGTGAACTTTGCCCTTGGGCTGGCTGCCGGCGCTGTAGGCGCGGAATTTCCCTTGCCCGAGCTTGTTCAGGATCGCCTCGGCCATCACCGAGCGTGCCGAATTGCCGGTGCACAGGAAGAGCACATTATAGATAGCGCCGGTCATGACGACGCCGTGCAGCAGGCAGAGTCCGCGGCGGGCGCGGGCACGCAACAGGCCTTGGCGATGCGCGCATCGTTCTCGCCGCTGCCGTCGCCATAGCTGACGTTTTCGCCGGTTGTGTGGAAGGTCTCCCAAGAGAGGCCGGCCGGGTCGGAGATCCACGATTTCTCCGACTTGGCGTAGCAGCAGGCGGTTTCGCTCTGCTCGATGACGGCGCCGCCGGCCTGCTTCAGGCGGGCATAGACGTCGTGCAGTTCGTTCTGGCTTTCGACCTGGATGCCGAGATGATCGAGCCCCGGTTGACGGCCACGCGTCGAGATGGCGAAATTCACTCGCGGGTCCTCGAGCATCCACTTGGCGTAGTCGTCCTTGACCACCGCGGGCTTTGCCGCAAACAGCGCCGAATAAAAGCCGATTGCCGTGTCGATGTCGGCGACCGAGACGTGAACGTGCATTCGTTTCATGGGTCCAGCACTTGTTCGATCGATCAGACAGGTTCCTTGACGTTCCGCTTCGTCTTCGCAGCGGGCCCGCAGGCAGCCGCAGGCGCGCAGGTCTCGGCCACCCCGCCGCAGCAGTTCTCGGTGAGAAAGCCGAGCAGCCCGTTCATGACCTCGAAACGCGCCGCATAGATCATCGATCGGCCCTCGCGCCGCACGGTGACCAGCCCTGCCTCGCGCAGACGGTCGAAATGGAAAGTGAGGGTATTGGGGGCGAGTTCGAGCGCGTCGGCGACCTTGCCGGCGGGCATTCCCTCGGGCCCCGCCTGCACCAGCAGGCGAAACACGTCGAGGCGGTTTTCCTGGGCGAGCGCGGCAAGCGCGGTAACGGCATCGGCGGTTTTCATACTTCAATGATTATTGAAATAGTTTGGCGCCGTCAAGAGTTATTTCAGTGATTATTGAAGTAACGTGGAGATGTCTAAGGCGGCGGTTGGGTCAGCAGCGGCTCGGTTCGCCGTCCACGCAGGTCATAGACGTCGGCATAGACGACGCCCTCGCGTACGACCTGCGCCAGCTCCGGTGCCCGCAAATGCCGGCAATAAAACGTGCCGAGCGCCATGGCGAAATCTGCCCGTTTCTGGTCGAAGGTCGTTTCGAACCGGTCGCCGAGGGCGACGCGCGCCGCCGATTGCGGTCCGCAGATCGCCACCACCCAGCGCCGCCCGCCCGGCGCGCGCGCATGGTCGGCCTCGAGCCGCGCGCGTAACGCGATCGTTGCCTGCTTGAAAGCAAGTCCCCAGTAGTCAAGCATGTAACGGTCGTGCGCGGCGCGCACGCCGCCGGCCGACAGATTGAAATAGGTGTATTCGTAGGGATGCAGCTTTGCCATGCCGGCGACCGGCAGCGACACGCCGGCGATGACGGCGACGGCGAGCGCGGCAAGGGCCACCTTGCCGTAAAGTGCCGCGCGCTCGGCGAGCAAACCGACGCCAAATCCACCCAGCGCGGCGAAGGCCGGCACCACAAAAACGAAATGCCGTAAGCCATTATAGAGGGCAGGGTGGGTCGCGACGGCGAGCGCAACCGGCAGAATTGCTGCGAGCACCACCACGATGAGGCTGCCGCGGCGGCTTGCCGGCGTTCGCGGCAAGGCGGCGGCGATGACCGCGCCGATCGTGCCGATGCTGCCGAATGCCAGCATGATCTCCGGCAACTTAAGCAGGAACAAGTGCGGCAAATAGCTCGGCGGCATGTCCGGCACCGCGATCAGCCGGCCTTCGTAGAGCTCCTTCCATGGCTTTTCGAAAAACGTGTCGAAATATTCCGCGGCGTAGAACGGATTGAGCGGCGAGATCACCGACCACGGCCACAGCAGACCCATGAGCAGATACCCGATGAGGAGGGCCGGCCACATCGCGGCGATGAATTGACCGAGACGTTGCGCCGTCGGCTTTGCGCCCAGCGTGTAAGCGTCGGCAGCGACCATCAGGGCGAGCGCCAGGATCCCGCACGGCGCGGCAACGCCGGCGAGGATGCGCGAGCCGAAGGCGAGGCCCAGGCCGACACCGGCGAGCACCATCGTGCGCGCCGACGGGCGTGGATATTCGTCGAAGGCGCGCACCATGCCGAGCAGCAGGACCGCCATGGCGGTGGCGAAGGGCGCGTCCTTGGCGTTGATGAACATGTGGCCGTAGTAGAGCGGGCAGGTTGCGAGCAGGACGAGCGCGCCAAGCCCTGTCACGGGGCCGCCGAGGCGGCGGCCAAGCCGCCACGTGGCGAAGAGGCCCACGATGCCGAAAGCGGCGCCGATCAGTCTGCGCGTCTCGAACAGATCAAACGGCAACACCTTGGCCGCGAGAGCGGCCGCCATGTCGAAGCCGCCGCCGTATTTGTAGAGATTGACAAAGGAGAGGGCGCGGGCGTCGGCAAAGCCCGAGCCGTAGAGCTTGAGCAGGAGTTCGCCGTATTGCGAATGGGTGTAATCGTCCCAGCCGAGGCCGTAGTCGCGAAACGTTGCCGCGGCGACCAAGGCGACCGCGCACAAGACTCCAACCGCAACCCAGTCGGCGCGCGTGAACGCCGACGGCTGCCGGGGATTGTGGTCAGTTCTAGGCAGCGGCGGCGCGACGTCGTTTGGCTGCTTTTGTCCGGCGCGGTCGAGCACTGTTCTGCCTCGGCGGACGCACGTCGCGGCGCATATCTACTTGGTTGCCGCGGCGAACATTTCCTCGACGTGTTCCCAGTTCACCAGGTGATCGAGGAAGGCCTTGAGGTAGTCGGGCCGCCGGTTGCGGTAATCGATGTAATAAGAGTGCTCCCAGACGTCGCAGCCAAGCACCGGATTTGCCCCATGCACCAAGGGGTTCTCGCCGTTCGCCGTCTTCATCACGGTGAGCTTGCCGTCTTTCACCGCGAGCCAGCACCAGCCGGAGCCGAATTGTGTGACGCCGGCCTGTGCGAAGTCGGTTTTCATCTTCTCCACGCCGCCCAGATCGGAATCGATTTTCGCCTTGAGTTTGCTCGGGATTTTGTCTCCGCCGCCGCCCGCCTTCATCCATTTCCAGAAATGGATGTGGTTATAATGCTGCCCGGCATTGTTGAAGAGCCCGGCATTCTTGCCGAAGGAGCCTTTGACCACCTCTTCCAGAGACTTGCCTTCCAGCCCTGAGCCCTCGAGCAATTTGTTGCCGTTGTCGACATAGGCCTTGTGATGCTTGTCGTGATGATATTCGAGCGTTTCCCGCGACATATAGGGGGCGAGCGCATCATAGGCGTAAGGCAGATCGGGAAGCTTGAAAGTCATCACATCCTCCTTGGACGGCAATCGATGTTTGTGAGAAAGGCCGGTGTCAGGGTGAACCGGCACCTCCCCAGGCGAGTTCCCTCGTTAAGTTAAATAGGCTTTGCGGTGATCGGGGGCAACGGCCGCCAAAGGTGAAAAAGTGCCTCAAAACGGCAAAAATAGGCCCGCAAATCGTTGTACGGACAGCATAAATAGCGTTAATCAAGTTTGAGCCTATTTCCTGCTATCTTAACTTTATCGTTGCCGCATGAGCCGTCGGGGAGCAAAAATCCCCAGACCGCAGAGGGCTTTGTTCGGCAAACGCAGCGAGCCTCCGATTGGCGGCGTAGCAGAGGACAGTCAGGCGTATGTCGGTCTTGTTGTATCTCGTCGGCGCAATTGCCGTTGTCGCCGGCGCCGCCATGGTCGCCTTCGGGATTCCGATCAACGAATTCAGTTTCGGCAATACGCTGATCGCTGCCGGCGTTACGACCTTCATGGGCGGTCTGGTGATCCTCGGGCTTGGTGCGGTAGTTGCGCAGTTGCAGAGGGTTGTTGACGCGCTCGTCACGCGGCCGGCCCCACGGCCCGCGCGGCCGATGGAAACTTTCGATGCGCCGGTTCGTGCTGCTGCGGCGAGCCGAGTTCCGTTTCCGTCCAAAACGAAATCCGAATTCCGCGAGCCGCTGACCGCCGATAGTGCCGCAGAGACGTCACACGATGCCGCTGACGATTTGATCGCGCCGATGCTGCACAACCCGGATGAACCGCCGTCGGCCGTCGAGGATAATGAGGAATTTCTGCCCTCGCGGCGAGCCGCCGCGTCGTTACTCGGCACCAACGGCTCCGGCGCCGAAAAACGCCCGGAGCCACCGCTCGACGCCGGCTGGCGTGCGCCGCCGCCTTTGCCGCCGCTGCGACAGCAGGCCGGCTTTTTCGAAAACATGTGGCCGGCTCCTGAAACCCGCCAGGTCAAGGCGCCGCCGCCGGAGCCCAAGATTGAATCAATGCCCGATTTCGGGTCGGAGGCGCCGGTTCCTGACAGCGAGCCACCGGTCGATCGCGTTGAGCCCGAGCGTGCCAAATTGCCGCCGATCATCGGGACGCGTACAGTAGCGATCCTAAAATCGGGTGTCGTCGACGGGATGGGCTACACGCTTTATGTCGACGGCTCAATCGAGGCCGAGTTGCCGCAGGGCACGCTGCGCTTTGCCTCGATCAACGAACTGCGCAGTCATCTCGAAAAGAATTCATGACGCAAATGCCGGTTTGGCGCCGTTAGTCGCCTGCCGGTGAGTCCTGGGCGCCTCTTCAGTTGCGAAGTTCAGTTCATTCAATAACATCACAGAATTCGTCGTAGTCTAGTCGGAGTCACCGCAATCTTTTTCTTGCGGCGGCGGAATTCCAACAGTAACGTTCCTGCAGTGCCGCGTATGCGTATATTATTCATGCCTGCGAAGCCTTGCCGGCCCCATTAGGACAGCGTCGATGAGTGATCCCGCAAGCGGAAATTTCATTGAACTGACCGCAGATATCGTCTCTGCTTATGTGAGCAATAATACGGTCGCAACCGCCGATATTCCCGCTCTCATCGCGCAGGTGCATTCGGCGCTCACCCGCGTGTCCGGGACGACGAACGAGGCGCCAACCGAGCCGCTCAAGCCGGCGGTATCCGTAAAGAAATCGATCACGCCGGAATACATCGTCTGTCTCGAGGACGGCAAAAAATTCAAGTCGCTCAAGCGACACCTGCGCACCCAATACAATATGACGCCCGAGCAATACCGCGACAAATGGAGCCTGGGCCCCGACTACCCGATGGTGGCGCCGAATTATGCCGCCGCGCGCTCGCAGCTCGCCAAGCAAATGGGGTTGGGCCAGCAGCGCCGCCGCCGCGCCAAATAGCGGCGACGCAAAGCTTTCCACCGCGACCGGAATAAATTCCTTGCAAAGGCGTTTGCGGCGTCCTAGGTAAAAAATCCCAGGTGGAGTCGGAAAGCCAGCCCATGCATGGAAAGTCACGCAAACCCGTCAGGCTACCGGACCAGCCGGAACCGGCGAACGATCGATTTCGCGGCCAGCATCTGCTGCTTGCCACGCGGCAGATCGAGACCGAGCATGGCCATAGCCGTGTGAGTGTTAATGAGGTCGAAAGCCGCTTGGCGTGGCTGGCGAGACGCCGCGGCCGCGATGGTCGCGCCATGATCGAGCCGCACCAGTTACAAGCTGGAGAGCGTTTGCGTGCGGAGTTCACGCGGGCCCACCTGATGCCACGAACGAGGTCGAACTGGGCGAGCCCCATTTCGACCGGCCGCCGCGGCGAGCGTGGCGGCGTTTTCACCGAAACTGTCATCGCCGCGCGCCGGCGCGTCCGTCACGCGCTCGACGGCGTCGGGCCGGAATTTGCCGGACTGCTGCTTGACGTCTGTTGTTTCCTCAGGCCTGGAAGGTATCGAGCGCGAGCGGGCCTGGCCGGCGCGTTCGGCCAAGGTGGTGCTGCAACTTGCACTTGACCGGCTCGCCCGTCACTACGGCTATGCGCCGGTGGCGCGAGGCCATCAGTATGCGGAGGTCCGCACCTGGCTTGCCGAAGACGCTCATTTCGGAGTTGAGGTTTGAAGTCAGGCGGCAACCAGCGCCGATTTTGCCTCGGCGCGGATGCGTTCGACCATGGATCGCAAGCCGTTGGAGCGCTGGGGGGTGAGATTTTCGCGCAAGCCCATGCGGTCGAACAAGGCGAAGGCGTCGACCTTCAGGATCTCGCGTGCGCTCTTGCCGGAGTAAAGTGCGAACAGGATGGCGACAAGCCCGCGCACGATATGGGCGTCGCTGTCGCCGTCGAAGCTCAAGACTGGGCCGGTGGCGCCGTCCGGCTTCACGTGCGTCACCAGCCAGACCTGGCTGGCACAACCCTGGACTTTGTTCGCCTCGATATGGGCGCTGTCGGGCAAGGGCGGCAGTGTACGCCCGAGCTCGATGACATAGCGATAGCGGTCGTCCCACTGGTCGAGCAGCGCGAAGTTCTCGGTGATTTCATCGATCGTCTGCATGGCTAATATATAGGCCTCCGGCGCCGCGGGCGCCAAAAGGAAAAGCTAGGACCGAGGAGAGGCCCGAAAAATCGCAAGAATAGAGGGCTGGTTACGCCGAAGGCTTCCCGGCGCGGGCCTCGCGGCGCGGCGGCAGCGGCACTGACGCGTGCCAGCCCGGGGCGAGATCGGCGGGCGTCAACGTACCTTGTGCCACGCTTCGTTCGGTAATGGTCACGGCCTTGGCCGTGGTTTTTTCCGTGGCCGCCTGTTTCTCAGCCGACGCAGACCGTTCGGCAATCTTGGTGGTGATGAAATCGACGATCGTGCGCGCACCGGCCTCGGCCTTGTGGCCGATCGCGACGGCAACCTTGCCGCCTGTTACGCACGCGTCCGGTTGCCGGTCGCAGAAACCGCGTACGTCGGAGACAGCGGCGCCCGCAACCGTCATTGCTTGCGTCGCATCGATGTTGGCCTCGGGCGCGTCGGTCCTGCTACTCCCCGGCAAGAGCACGCAGACGACGCCCAGCCAAAATGCCATCCGCAACAGAAAGAACATGACCCAATTCCCGGCAGTTATTCCGCCGCCTTTGAACTAAACCTAACTGATAGGGCTGAACCTGTCGTTGGCGGCGAAGCGACGTTTTTGGGCAAAGTCGAAGCTGTTTTTCATTAAATTGTACGAAATCAATTTCGATTAAAATTTTAATTGCTGCCGCACAGCTCCGGCGTTGAATGCCTTTGCGCTGATGTCCATGGTTACCGCAATGGTAACCGCAAGCTGTATGGCGTTCCGCGGCAACAGAAACTTCACCATGACGACAAGTGCGAGCGGGTTTTCACGTGAGAAAGGCCGACTTGATCGACTGCCGAAAGCCCGCGCCAAGGCGCCTTAGCGTTCGCTTAAGCCGGCCTGTTTTAAGTTTCGCCCTCGAAAAAGGGGCGCGTCGAAGACGCGGGGACAGGGACCGTGGCCTTCCTGACACCGGTATGGAGCTACGTGGATGCTCTGGTGCATCCGTCGGCGCACGCTGATGCGCTGATGGCGGCGCGGCATCGCGCTTTCATTACCCCGCGGCTGATCGGCAGCTTTGCAGCGTTGGCGAGCTTTCCCGTCTATGTCGCCTTTCGCGGCGCCCCGAGTGCACTCGAAGTCGGCGTATTCGCCTGGCTGGCAATGCCGATCCTGATCGCCTATTTCCTGTCACGCACAGGACGCTACGAGAGCGCACACGTGCTTGCATCGCTGGCGCTCGCCGGACTGGTAACGATTGTCGCTGCGCTGACCGGCGGGATCGCCTCATTCGCGGCGATCTGGTTGGTGGTGGTCCCGCTGGAGGCAGCGCTTTCGGCCTCGCGTCGCGTGGTGGCGCTGGCGTCGACGATCGCACTCGGAGCTGCCGGCGTTTTACTTCTGCTCAGCGCCTACGACTTGTTGCCGCCGCCGGCAACGGTTGCGACCGAACACGGAGCGCTCGCCGCGCTCGGCATCATCTCGGCTTCACTCTATGCCATCGGCCTGGCACTCGGCGCCGAACAGCTCGCACGTACCGGTGTTTGGTTGCTCTATGCCGAGGAGGACCGTTACCACCTGCTGGCGCGCAACATGACCGACGTGATCACCCGCCATGGCCGCAATGGCGCGGTGCTGTTCGTGTCGCCGGCGGCGCAGCAATTGTTCGGTGTGCGTGCCGACGAACTCAATGGCCACGGGCTGTTCGATCGTGTCCATGTTGCCGATCGGCCGGCCTATCTCACCGCGCTGACCGACGCGGCAACCTTGCGCGCAGACCGCTCCGTCGAATTCCGTATCCGCCGCGATCACGAGGAGCACTGCCAATTCGCTTGGGTGGAAATGCGGTGCCGGCCCCTCGATCGCGACGCGGAGAGAACTCGCGGCGGGGAATGTGAGGTGGTGGCGGTTCTGCGCGACGTGAGCGAACGCAAGGCGCAAGAAGATGCCGTTGAGCTCGCGCGCACCGAATCCGACCGCGCCAATGCCGCCAAGAGCCGTTTTCTTGCCACCATGAGCCACGAGTTGCGTACGCCGCTGAACGCCATCATCGGTTTTTCTGAAATGCTCACCAACGAGCAACTCACTTTCGATGAGGCGCGAAAGCTGGAATACGCGAGGCTTATCAACGAATCGGGTCGCCATTTGCTGTCGGTCGTCAACGGCATTCTTGACATGTCGAAAATGGAGACGGGGAACTTCGAGATTGCACCTGAGCCCTTTGAGCCGGCACCGTCGATCCTGAACTGTTGCGACATTCTGGCGCTGAAGGCGCGCGAGGCCGGCGTTGAGATAAGGACGCGGACCGCCGCGGATCTCCCCGAGATCGTCGCCGACCGGCGCGCGCTCAGCCAGATCCTGATCAATCTGATCTCCAATGCCGTCAAGTTCACTCCGCGCGGCGGCAACGTGACCGTTGCCGCCGTACGCGAGGGCGCCAGGCTCGCGGTCAGCGTCGAAGATACCGGCGTTGGCATCGGCGAGGACGACCTGCAGCACGTCGGTGAGGCGTTTTTTCAGGCGCGCGCATCATACGACCGTCGTCACGATGGCTCTGGCCTTGGCCTGTCGATCGTCAAGGGGCTGGTGCGCCTGCACGGCGGCGACATGGAAATCCGCAGTAGGCTCGGCGTCGGAACACAGGTCACGGTGCGGCTCCCGCTCGATGGCACCGGCGCACGACCCGCCGGCGACCTGGTCAAGCTGGTGGTCGACCGGCCCGAAGAGCCCACATCAATCGTACAAATTCCGGTGAAGAAAAGTGCGTAACCGAACCCGTCGTGTAAACAACCGTGTGCGGGGCGGCCGCATTGCGGTTGCAATCACGCGTCATCCCCGCGAGTTCGTCGGCATTGTGGTGGCGACGCTGGCGACGTTTGCGGTTTTCATCAACGCGCTGTTTCTACAGCACGGACCGCATCCGGCTCCGATTTTCGGGGTGCGGCACGCGAGCGCTATACCCATGCCCGCAACGTCCGCCGCCGTGCCAGCGCGTAGCGACCCGATCGCGGCGCTGCTTGCGCCGTCGCAACGCGTGCTGGCGGTGCAACGCGCACTTGCCGATTTCGGCTATGGCCAGATCAAGCCAACCGGTGTCGTCGGACCGGAAACGCAAGCGGCGATCGAGAAATTCGAACGTGATCACCACCAGCCGGTGACCGGGCAGATTTCGGATCGGCTGCTGCATGATATGGCCACCATGACCGGCCGCACGCTGGAATAGGGTTTCCGGGGCGATTAATCCGGTCTCCGCCCGAGCCCATGCGCGGATCCCGGCGTCGTGATACTGACAGCGATGCGCTTGAAATCCGGCATCTGGGTCTCGGCTTATTTGCGCCGCTGCAATGTCGAAGGCGTCTTTGCCGCCGTCCGCCGGCGTGGTGCCGAAGAAGCGGGGGCCATCTTCATAAAGGTTAGCCGTCTCGACGCCACTGCCAGCCTCTACGGCCCGGCACCGCAGAGCGCCTTTGACGATGCTCGGCCCGCCGACCGCTTTTTCATCGCCGTGCTCGGCGGAGTGAACCCGGTGGCGGATGCTAATGTTGAGGCACGCCTCGCCCGGGAAATCCGTTACGACCCGGACGTCTGGATCGTCGAGATTGAGGACCGTGCCGGGCGCTCCTTCCTTGACAATATCGTTGGCTGATCGCTTCTAACGGCTGCTTTTGATGCGGGAAGATTGGTCGCGGCCATGATCGGCGCCGGGCCGGGCCGGTGTGGCCGAAGTTCGCGTTGTGCGCTGGGCGTCGTCCCAATAAACGGGCACATGGGAGGGCCGCCGCCGCGCGGCAATCTCGCGCCAGATCGCCACCATGCGCTCGGCGGCGGCGGGCTGGATCTCGTCGTAAAGCTGCGACAGCTCAAAAACACGCTCGACCGATCGGCCGATCGAGGGATTGAGGAACATCACGATCCGCTGAAACACCGATGACGGCATGCCGAGGGCCTTGGCGGCGACCAGCAGCGGCTCGCCGGAATTGTCGCGGGTTACGCGGTCTGCGATCGCCATGCCGATACCGAGAGCCCGCTCCAGCATGCGCGCGAATTCTCCGGGATTGCGCTGAAGGGCCGCGGTCTCAAGCCGGCGGATCACCTCGCTGAAAACTGGCGCCGGCCGCCGGGGCGCCTGTTGGTCGGCCGCCCCGAGATTGGTCAAGATCAAATAGCGGTCGCCGGCATTGGCGATGAAAAATTCTTCCGCCATATCGCGCTGCCACGCACTCGCTTTTGGCGGCGGCGCGGCCGCCGGTTTGCCGTGGCGACTGGGCTCGACGGCGAGCTCGATCAGCCGTCGCAGCACTGCGACCGGGGCGTTGGCATATCTTGAGAGCGTGGTGGAGACCGCGCTGCGGGTCGCGGCATCGACCGCCTCGATCAACCGCAGAGAAAGCTCGACATATTGGGCTTCTTCCTCGGCGCTGTGCGAGGGTTTCTGCACGTAAAGATCGGTCAGGACGCGCAACAAAGTGGGGCGAATTTCGACGCCGTCACGGCAGGCTAGATCAAGCAGCCCGTCGAGCGGGGAATACGCGGGGGACTTCGTCATCGTCGATACGCCTTACAAATCGCACTCGTCTCACATTAATAAGAGCGCGTTAGCGGAGCGTTAACCTTGCAGCCCTTTTAATCGGAACAAGGCGCCGATCCGGCGGGCCGACCGGCCCGGAGTGGATCGGAAAAGGGGATTGTAATGGGCGAAGTTATACGGTTTCCCGACGAGGCGGGTCTTGCACGCGGCGGTAAATACGTCGACGCGAATACCGAACCCGCAACCGTCATCATCCTTCCGGTGATCCGCATTGACCGCGATCCTGACGGAAGCAACGGCCTTGAGCCGCAGACCGGCAATGGGCCGGGCCGCCGCCGTCGCCGTCGTCTCGCGCGTTAGCGGCGAGCGCCGGCGCGATGCCTATATGGCCGCAGCCGCCGCCTGGCTGGAACATCTGGCGTCGCAGTCTGATCGCACTCACGGCCCTCTCGCTCCTTAGCGGCTGCGGAACCCCCAACACCGACTTTGGCCGGGTACGGCCTTCGCTCGTCAGCGACAACGTCCATGATTGGGTCGGACCCGCAGCCGATTCCCGTGTCGGCGCTATCCCTTCCGCGTTCGGATTGACTGACGACGAACGTCAGCTTCGCGATCTTGCCTTTCCATTGATCGAGCCGCCTTACGACCGGAAAAAATGGGACAATGTGCTGCGCGAGTACGGCCTTGCCGGCGACTATCAGGCAGCGCGCTTCGACCGCACAGTTTACGGCGCGCGGCTACTGTCGTCACATTACACTTCGCCGGCATCACGCTACGCGCGGCTTATGGACGACATCCGCAATGACATCACCCGTGTGCCGGCCTTCTTCGAGACCGCAGCACGCGTCGCCGACATGGACGCCAAGCGAGGCAAGAGTCTCGCGTTCGTCTCCGAACTGAGCCCCGGCGAGCGCGCCAACGCCTTACGGCGAAACCATGAGAATGCCCTCATTCTTGCCTGGGTGCGCGACACGCTCGGCCGACGGGCCTCTTCATATCGCTTTGCGCTCGAGCGGCTCGCAATCGTGGCGCCGTCACCGGAGGCGGGGCAGGTGGACCTGACGCTCAATCAACTGCGGGTGATCGAAGATCGTTATCGAACCGCCTTGCCGCTGGCCTACGCGCCGCTCGTCGATACCGCCTATTGACGGCCCGGAGCCTGGGCCAAATTCTGACGCTCGCAGCGGGCACCGGCGAGCGCCGCCCGTGCCGCCGGAACAAGGCCCGGCTCCGGCGCCAGCGTCCGAATTGCGATCAGTCCGGTCGGAGTTGGCGATTCGACGATCAGACGATCGGCTGCGGTGACGTCTTCCTGCTCAGGCATCTCGTTGTGCTGCTCTGTAGTCATTAGGTCGAGTTCGATGATGCGGCGGCCGGCGGCGCGATCGTTGATGGCGTAATATGCGACGTCGAAGCGGGTATAGAATGATACCGAGGTATAGGCCGGACCAACGGGTACGCGCAGTTTCAGCGGGCCTCCGGTCAGATCATAGCGGCAAACGGCGCTGACGAATGCCGGATCCATGAACGGCATCACCGCAGTGTCAGGCGCGGGTAGCGGCAAGGCGGCGACCGAATTTACCGGCGCGCTGTTGGTCAGACGCGAATAGGCATCCTGCGTCGCCGTGCGCGGCAAGGCCATGACGGTGGCGAGATGCACGATGCCGCCGAGCAGGGCGCCGCCGAGGAGCAGGAGAAGCCACCGGATCATGGACAGCGCCTCGTTTTGACCGCCGGCATCGGCACCTCTCGGCTGGCGCGGGTGGCGACGCCGATCGCGGTGTCGTAGAAGCGCAACACGAGTTCATAACGCTCGATGCCGCCGGTCGGCAGCCAATTGCCGGGGCCGGCGCGCGGCCCAACCTCGACGGCGAAACTGCCGTCGGCGCGGCGGACGATTTCCTCACTGGTGAATCCGTAACGACCGACCGAATTGGCGACCAACTCACCGTTCACATTATACAGCGTCAGCGTCCAGAACCGCGCGGCTGGGGTAATCCCCGAAACGATGACGTCGCAACGTCCATCGAGTGTCTGGCCGCTGTCGTCGGCCTTGGCGGAAAAGGACACGCCATCGCCAAGCGCCATGGGCAATTGCCCAGTGCGGGCAATGGTGGCGCGTGCGTAAGGATCAGCGTCGATGGTGCCGCTCCTGGGCCATGCGGTCCAACTGCCGATTGACAAAGCACCGAATGCGGCGCCGCGGTTCAGCGCGAAGTAGGTTGAGCCGAGACCGACCAGCGCGGCGACGACCAAGGCGAAAAGCGATCCGAGAAGCAGGCGCACGGTCAGTCCGCTGGTGACATGGCTGATTCGACGATTGCGGAGATTAAGCCGGCCCGATGGCTCTTAGCTAATCAGTTTCTGCCGCCAAGATTGAACGATTTGCCTTCCAGCGCCGTCGCCATGGCGTCGGTCTTCTGCGGCGTCTCGACCTTTTTCGCCGGCGCGGTCGAAAGCGCCGAGGGGACCGGTCCAAGCTTTCGGCTCGCATCGTCCATCATACGCTCGACTTGAACGAGAATTTCGGCGCCGCGTTTGCTGAGCGTGATCGGACGCCGCGGCGCGGGTTCCTGGGATTTCGTTTTCGACTCGGCGAAGGCTTCCGCCGGCCGAGCCGGCGGCACCGCAACTCCCGGCAACTGTTTGAGTTCGATCCCCTGGTGGGCATATTCCATGATGTTGTGCCAGGTCATCGCCGGCAGCGCGCCGCCGGTCATGCGGTTGGTCGACGAATAGTCGTCATTGCCGAACCACAGCCCGCAGACGAAGTTGCCAGTGTAGCCCATGAACCAGGCGTCGCGGTAGTCGTTGGTGGTGCCGGTCTTGCCGGCTGCGGCGATGCCGTCGAGCCGGGCACGGCGGCCGGTGCCGTTTTCGACGACGCTGTTCATCATCTTGATCATGTCGCCGGCGACTTGCGGAGAAAGCACCTGTTTCGGCTTCGGTCCGTCACGGTCAAAACGCCAGACAACTTGGCCGTCGCCGGTACGCACCTCGAGAATGGTATGTCCCTTAACGCGCTTGCCGAGATTGGGAAACGTCGCGTAGGCGCCAGTGTGCTCGATGAGCGTGACGGCATCGGCGCCGATCGGCAGCGACGGCGTGTCTGGCAACGGCGTGGTAATGCCCATGTCGCGCGCCGTCTGCACGATACGAGCGCGGCCGAGCTTGGGATTTCCATCGCCGACCATGACCGAGAGCCGCACCGCGACGGTGTTGATCGAGTGGGTGAGGGCGGTGATCAGCGTCATCGAACCGCCGAAGCCGCGCCCGTAATTATGGGGGCACCAATTGCCAATGCAGATCGGCGCGTCGACCACGACCGAGTTGGGCGTCATGCCGTGCTTGAGAGCAGTCGCGTAGACATACGGCTTGAACGATGAGCCGGGCTGGCGCATCGCGTCGGTGGCGCGGTTGAACTGGCTGGCGCCGTAGTCGCGCCCGCCGACGATCGCACGAATGGCGCCGTCGGTGTCCATGAGCACGGCGGCGGCCTGTTTGGCGTGGTATTCCTGCCCATATTGCCGCAGCGAATTTTCGACCGCGGTTTCGGCTGCGTGCTGCAGATTGCCGTCAAGGGCGGTGCGAACCACGAAGACGCGCTCGCTCATCGATTTGGGGAAGGTGTCGACAATTTTCTTCATCTCGTCGAAGGCGGCGTCGAGATAGTAGTTGGGCGCCTGGTCGTCGCGGCGGTCGACGGGGGTCGCCGGATTGCGGCGGGCGCCGAACACCTGGCCCTCGGTCATGAACCCGGCGTCAACCAGATTGTCGAGAACGACGTTGGCACGCGCGCGAGCCGCGGGCAGGTTGACGTTGGGTGAAAATTTGCTCGGCGCCTTGAACAGGCCGGCCAGCATCGCGGCTTCTGGAAGATCGACGTCGCGCGCCGACTTGTTGAAATAATAATGTGCCGCGGCGTCGACGCCGAAGGCGCCGCCGCCCATATAGGCACGATCGAGATATAGTTTGAGGATTTCGTTTTTGGTCAGTCGCGACTCGAGCCACATCGCGAGGAACGCTTCCTTGATCTTGCGCTCAAGCGTGCGCTCGTTGCTCAGAAACAAATTTTTCGCAAGCTGCTGAGTGAGGGAGGAGCCGCCCTGCACCACGCCGCCGGCGCGCGCGTTGGTCAACAACGCGCGGAAGGTGCCGCCGATATCGATGCCGAAATGGTCGTAGAAGCGCCGATCCTCGGTCGCGAGCACGGCTTTCACCAGATGATCGGGGAACTGGTCGAGCGGCACCGAATCGTTGTGGCGGATGCCGCGGCTCCCGACCTCGTTGCCGTAGCGGTCGAGGAAGGTCACCGCGAGCTCCGATTTTTTCAGCCAGTCGTCGTCGGAGGTCTCCTGGAACGCAGGGATCGCCAGCGCCAGCATCAGCACGGCGCCGGCGGTGCCGAGCGTTGCGCCCTCCGAGGCAAGCTCGGTGAGCCAGCGCCGCCAGCCGGCGACGTGGAAGCGGTCCATGAACGTGGAGAAGCGCCCGTAGCCCTCGCGCAGCGCCGAGCCCGAGCGGAACACGCTCGAATTGACCCAGGAGTTGACCCCAAGCATCAGCTTCTTGAGGTTCGGCTTCCAGTCCTCGGGAAACAGGTCGCGCAAGGCTTATTTGCTCGTCTCTTCGAGGTGGCGGGCGGACACCGCAACGACGCGGCCGCGCCGCCCATTTTTATCCGATGCCGGCCATGACGGCCAATGGCCGCCAGGGGGTTCAAGGGGTTAATACACGGGCACGGTGAACACGCAATTGCGGTGAAAAATGGCCCGGCAAAGGCCCCGTTTATGGGTCATGGCCGGGCTTGTACCGGCCGTCCACGCCTGTAGCTTGCATCAAGTTCCAAGCCGCGGGTGCCCGGCACGAGGCCGCGCATGATGATAGAGAGGCGCGATGGCCGACGCGAAAGCCCCGTTCTGGCGCACCAAAGCCCTGGGCGAGATGACCAAACCGGAGTGGGAGAGCCTGTGCGACGGCTGCGGCCGCTGCTGCCTGAACAAGCTCACCGACATCGACACCAACGAGACGGTGTTCACCGCGGTCGGCTGCAAGCTGCTCGACGCGAACGCCTGCCGCTGCACCGACTACGCGCACCGCCAGGAGAAGGTTCACGACTGCGTGCGGCTCACCTCGCGCAACGTGCGCCGGCTGCCCTGGCTGCCGCCGACCTGCGGCTACCGGCTGGTGGCCGAGGGCAAGGATCTGGCCTGGTGGCACCCGCTGGTGTCGGGCTCGCGCGACACCGTGCACGCGGCCGGCGTCTCGGTGCGCGGGCGCGTGGCGGCGAGCGAGGTCGACGTGCCGGACGAGGAGCTGGAGAAGTTCATCGTGGCGTGGCCGGGGAAGTGGCCGAAGGGGGCGCGGTAGCGCGCGCCTCGATCGGAAAATCGTAGGCCTGCGCCGGCCGCGCGCCGTAGGAAAAGTGCCACCACTCGCGGAAATAATTGCGGAAGCCACGCGCCCGCATCGCGGCAAGCAGTACGTTGCGCCAGCGCTTCTGCTCCGGCGTGATGGCAGCGCTCGCGGTGAAGCTCGCCGGGTCGAAGCAGTCGAAGCCCGTGCCCATGTCGAGTGAATTGTCGGGCGCGCGTTCGCTCGCCGCGCCATTGCAGGGACCATAATGCGCGGCACGGTTGAAGCGCCCCGCTGCCGGCGCGCCGCGCTGGATCAGCGTGAGATCGACCGCAATGCCGGTCGAATGCGCCGAATGCGCGGCGATGTAGCCGAGCGCGAACAGTTTGTCCTTGCGCTGCCCGGGAAAAAACCGCCGGGTCGATTGATCGCGCGAATTTTGCGCCCAGGCCCCCATCGCCGCGACCGCGCGGGTGGAGCGATAGCAGTCGTAGACTTTCAGGCCGAGACCTTTCGGCGCGAGGTCCTGCTGCACGCGGGCCAGCGCCGCCGCCACCTCGCGGCGCAGCACGCATTCGCCGGCGTCATAACCGGGCAGGGGGCGGCCGGTGAAATTGTCGTCGGACGCATAGCGCATGTCCTGCGCGATGCTCGGCGCGACATCGCGGAGATAGACAAGGTCTTTGGGCAGCGGTCGGAGCGGGGAATCGCGCCCCGCGGCGGGCAGGGCGAGCGCCAGAGCGAGCAAAGCCGGGGTCACGTGGCGCATCGGCATTCTCTAGCGTAGCCGCATAAACGCATCGAACATACCACCCCCGCGCCCGCGCCCATTGCCAAGGCACGAGCGGCGCGGCACATCAGGCCCGGCGCAATGACCGACACCAAGACCAGACATCACGCCAGGGATAAGGCGAGGCACGAGGCGGTCCGGCTCTCGCATCCGGAGATCCGCGCAATCGTGCTCGGCATCATGCTGGCAATGTTTCTCGGCGCGCTCGACCAGACCATTGTCGCAACCGCGCTGCCGACCATCGGCCGCAGGTTCGGCGATGTCGGCGACCTGTCTTGGGTGGTGACGGCCTATCTGCTCACCGGCACGGCAGTGACGCCGCTTTACGGCAAGCTCTCCGACATCCACGGCCGCCGCGCCGTGATGCTCACGGCGATCGCGCTGTTCATGGCGGGTTCGCTCGCCTGCGCGCTGTCGCGCAACATGGAGGCGCTGATTTTTTCCCGCGCCCTGCAGGGCTCGGGCGGCGGCGGGCTGGTGGCGCTGGCGCAGACCATCATCGCCGATATCGTGTCGCCGCGCGAACGCGGCCGCTACCAGGGCTATATCGGCGCGGTGTTTGCCGCCTCTTCGGTCGGCGGGCCGGTGCTCGGCGGCTTCCTCACCCAGCATCTCGACTGGTCGCTGATCTTCTGGATCAACATTCCGCTCGGCTTTGCCGCTTTGGGCATGACGGCGAATGCGCTCAAGCGCGTGCCGTTTCACGCGCGCAAGCATCGCCTCGACGTGCTCGGCGCCGTGCTGATGATGTCGGCCTCGGTGACGCTGCTGCTCGGCGCTATCCTGGGGCGGGCGGCACTTCGCCTGGATCTCGCCGGAGACCGGCGCGCTGTTTGCAGTGTCCGCGGTGCTGTGGGGCCTGTTCGCCTGGCGGCTGGTGGCGACGGCCGAGCCATTTTTGCCGCTCAGCGTGCTCGCCAATCCGGTGGTGCGCTGCGCGGCCCTTGCCGGCGCCTGCAACATGGGAACGCTGGTCGGCATGACAATTTTCGTGCCGCTCTATTTCGAGGTGGTGCGCCATCTCACCGCCAGCCAGTCCGGCCTCGCGCTGATCCCGCTGATGGGGGCGACCGTCGTCTTCTCCACCATCACCGGGCGGTTGATGGTGCAGGTCGAGCACTACAAGCGCGTTGCGCTCATCGGTCTCACCGTGGCGCTCGTCGCCCTCGGCGCCCTCGCCATCTGGCCGGCGGCGATGCCGATCGCGCTGGTGCTGACGCTGCTCTTCATCGTCGGCGCCGGTCTCGGCACGGTGTTTCCGGTGTCCACCGTGTGCATGCAGAACGCCGTGCCGCAGTCGCAGATGGGCATCACCACGGGCGCCGCCAATTTCTTTCGCGCGCTGTTTTCGGCGCTGGTGGTGGCGATCCTCGGCGCCATCGTGCTCGGCGGCCTCGGCGGCGTCACCGGGATGTCGATCGAGATGCTGGCGCGCGCGGCCTCGAACGCCGAGCTGAGCTTTGCCTTCCGCTTCGTGTTTCTTGCCTGCGCGCTGGTGCTGGCCTTCGGCATGGCCTTCCTCATCAGCATGGAGGAAATGCCGTTGCGCGGACCCGGGCCCTCGGCCGCCGCCGAAGCTCCGACCGCGCCTGCAACGCCGATCCCGGCGGAGTGAACTAAAGCGTATGCATTTACGCTGGTGCATATCCTGAGTCTTTGAAGTCGTTGGTGCATTCGACCTGGTGCGCCACGCCGGCGATGATGCTCGCCGATGCCGCCGAATACGGTTTCGATGGGGCGGTGATTATGGCCGCACCAAAGGCCGAGAATCTGGCGGTGGCGTTTGAGGATCGCGGAGAGCTCGGCGCTGCCCTCGAGCAGGCGAATCCGGTCCATATGGCGGATGCCGCAATCGAATGGCGGGTGATGCATGAAGACGATGGTTGGGCGGTCCGGCGCGGCATCGAGCGCATCGGATAGAAACGCGAGCCGCCGCTTGCACAGCGCGCCGGCGCTCGACTTTTCCACCACGGTGTCGAGGCCGATCAAACGCACCGGAAAGTCATCGACGACAAATTGCACGAATTCAGGGTCGGCAACGATCGTCGGCCAGTCCGAAAATGCCCGTCTCAGATTATCGCGCCGGTCGTGGTTGCCTGGAACCATGTAAACCGGGATCGGCAGGGCCGCGAGCAGCGTGCGCAGCAAAGCGTATTCTTCCGGCAGGCCGCAGTCTGTCATGTCGCCGGTGATGACGGCGACGTCGGGCTGCGGCCGGAGCGCCTCGATGCGGTCGTGGCGGAGCGCGGCCAGGAACGTCATGGTCTTCCAGCGGCCGTCGGGACCTTCCGATCAGGCGGCTGCCGCGCGGCGCCCAGCCGCGCAGCGGCGCCATGTTGGTCCTGGTCCAGGTCTCATCGATGAACACCAGCCGAATCGACGCGGTCCTGATACTTGATCCATTGCGCCCGCCGGTGGCGACGTCAGGACGTCGCGTTCGCCAGCCACCACGCTTTTTTTTGAAGCTCAGTTTCTCGTCGTGCCCCGACCGCTAGAACGACTTCCAGTAGCGGCGGGCGCTGTCAAAAAGGCTTGCCGCCCAATTTGCCGGCGTGTAGCACGCGGCTTGCGTCGGCAGCTGGCGCTGGCTGTCGCAATCCGTGGGCGTCACGCTGAAATCGTAGCCCTTGGACGCCATGCACTCGATGAGGTAGCGGCTCGCCGGAGCGTTCGGCTCGACCGCCTTGAACAGCGAATAGAAGCGCTCGGCCTGCGCCTCGCAGCCGGCCAGATCCGTGGCCTGGTCTGGAACGCAGCCTGCCAACGCAAGCGCCAGGATAAGAACGGCCTTCCGCTTCATCGATCCACCGCTTTCGCCAAATGCGACCCGCATATAGCGCAGAATGCTCTTAGCACCCCGTTAAATCGGCCCGTTTGTTTCGTTGCCGTAGGGACGGATGCTGTCGGCGACCGAATCGGCGATGTGCTCCTTGGAGATCATGCCGACGACGTCCTTGCCGCGCGGCATGCGCCCGCTGCTCTTGGTAACGATCGACATGCTGGCGCCGCGCTTCCACATGCGCTCGACCACGTCGAACACCACGTCACCGGCGCGGGCGACGGTGAAATTCTTCTGCGCGATTTCGCCGAGCAGTACGCCGGAATAGGCGCCTTCGAGGCCCAGCCGCAGCTCGGTGTTGACGCGCAGCACGCCGATGATGCGATCATCCCGCGTCACCACGATGTGGCGGAAGCCGCCGCCCTTGGTCTCGCGCAGGAAGGCGGCGAAATCGGTTTCCGCCGGCAGCACGATGACGTCGCGGTCCATGACCTCTTCGGCATGGCGCACCAGGAACATGTTGGCGTGCAGCGCCTTGGGGATCAGATGGCCGCGCGTCACCAGCTTGATGGTGTAGATGTTCTCGCGCGAAAGCAGGCGGCGCACGCCGATGCTCAGCGCCACGGCGACGATGATCGGCATGATGATGTCGTAGTCGCGCGTCATCTCGAAGATCATGGTGACCGCGGTCATCGCCGCACCGGTGCCGCCGCCGACCATCGCCGCCATGCCGATGATGGCGCAGGTGACGATGTCGACGCCGTGCACGCCGCCGAGCGCCGTGACGGCTGCGCCGAACGCGCCGCCGAGCGTCGCTCCCATGAACAGCGACGGCGAAAAGATGCCGCCGGAAGCGCCGGAGCCGAGGCTCACGGACGTGGCAAAAAGCTTGGCGACGAACAGCCCAAGCAGAAGGCCGATCGACACAAGATTATTGGTCAGGATCGCCTGGATGGTCGCGTAGCCGACGCCCTCAACGTAATAGTGGCCCTGGAAACGGAACAGCGTGTAGATCAGCACGCCGACCATCGACATGCCGAGGGCATGGCGCAGATAGGGGTTCTTGATCTTGGGGAAGATGTCCTCGGCAAACGCCAGTCCGCGGATGAAGCCGGTGGCGGCGAGGCCGATCAGCGCGCCGAGCAGCGCAAAGACCAGCAGCGCCTGGATGGGCGCCTGTTCGCTGTGCAGGTAGAGCGCGGAGGGGACCTCGAAGGCCGGCTGCAGCCCGAGAAAAATGCGGCCGATGAAGGTGGCGGCGCCGGTCGCCAGCGCCACCGGCAGGAATGTCCGCGCGCTCAGTTCGGGAAGCATCAGTTCGATCGCGAACATCACGCCGCCGATCGGCGTGTTGAAGGTCGCGGCGATGCCGGCGCCGGCGCCGGCTGCGACCAGCGTGATGCGCTGCCACGGCATCATCGGGATCATCTGCCCGAGCGAAGAGCCGAGCGTGGCGCCGATCTGGATGATCGGTCCTTCGCGCCCGACCGCGGCGCCGGTGCCGATGGAAAAGGCCGAGGCCAGCGACTTGATCGCGGCGACCACGGGCCGGATCTTGCCTTCCTTGTAATAGATGGCGTCGAGCACTTCGGGCACGCCGTGGCCGCGCGCTTCCGGCGCGAAATTCACCACCAGGAAGGTGACGATCAGGCCGCCGATCACCGGCACCAGGATGATGAAGGCGCCCCAGGGCGAGGCCGGCGTGAACTGATTGGCGTCGAAGTCGATGGAAAACTTGCCGAGAAAGGCGACGTTATGGATGAGCGCGATCAGCGCGCGGAAAGCGACGGCGCCGAAGCCGGTGACCACACCGACCACCAGCGCCAGGATCGACAGGCCCAACAGTCCGACACCGCGAAATCTTGAGATCCATGGGTTTTCTGCCAGCTCCCGCTTGAAACCGGCATCGATGTCGGGACGTCGGCGTTCGATTAAAATCTTCCGCCAATCGGCAAACGGCGAGGACCGGAGCGGTCCCGCGATTGGTGCGGCGATGATGCCGGGACTAGCCTACATCCGCCGCTTCGGCAACCCTCGGCGCCTCAAATCACCGCGGAGATGGGCCGCGAAACCAGACGCCGGAGGCGACGGCGGCGAGCATCGACGTGCCGTACACCACCATGGCGGCGGCCAAAGCCGCAAACATCCATGTCAACGAGCCGGTGAGACGCAGCGCCAGCCAGCCGCCGAGAATTGCCACCAGCATGCGGATGCTGCCGCTCACGAATGGCCAGAGCAGGCGGCCGGCGCCCTGCGA
>CAVTYO010000011.1:0-260241 GCA_963738915.1 uncultured Alphaproteobacteria bacterium | reverse complement strand
ACGGCTTCAGCAATACCGGGGCGCTGCTCACGGTCGAGGGCACGCTGGCGCTCAACGGCACGACGCTCACCGGCGGCACCATTACCGATGGCGGCCTGATCGATGTGACCGGCTCGAGCAAGATCGCCGGCTCGAGCGGCCCGTCGGTTGATGCCGCGCTCAACGGCGGCGCGGTGACGGTGGAGAGCGGGCAGACGCTGACCCTGGATAACGTCACCGTCACCGGCACCAGCTTCACCGACAGCGGCACCATCAAGGTCGAGGCCGGCCAGAAGCTGACGCTCAAGGGCAGCGACAGCATCACCGGCGGCCTGTTCACCAATCAGGGCACCGTCGATGTTGCCGCCGGCACCACCACGATCGCGGCTGACGGCTTCAGCAATACCGGGGCGCTGCTCACGGTCGAGGGCACGCTGGCGCTCAACGGCACGACGCTCACCGGCGGCACCATTACCGATGGCGGCCTGATCGATGTGACCGGCTCGAGCAAGATCGCCGGCTCGAGCGGCCCGTCGGTTGATGCCGCGCTCAACGGCGGCGCGGTGACGGTGGAGAGCGGGCAGACGCTGACCCTGGATAACGTCACCGTCACCGGCACCAGCTTCACCGACAGCGGCACCATCAAGGTCGAGGCCGGCCAGAAGCTGACGCTCAAGGGCAGCGACAGCATCACCGGCGGCCTGTTCACCAATCAGGGCACCGTCGATGTTGCCGCCGGCACCACCACGATCGCGGCTGACGGCTTCAGCAATACCGGGGCGCTGCTCACGGTCGAGGGCACGCTGGCGCTCAACGGCACGACGCTCACCGGCGGCACCATTACCGATGGCGGCCTGATCGATGTGACCGGCTCGAGCAAGATCGCCGGCTCGAGCGGCCCGTCGGTTGATGCCGCGCTCAACGGCGGCGCGGTGACGGTGGAGAGCGGGCAGACGCTGACCCTGGATAACGTCACCGTCACCGGCACCAGCTTCACCGACAGCGGCACCATCAAGGTCGAGGCCGGCCAGAAGCTGACGCTCAAGGGCAGCGACAGCATCACCGGCGGCCTGTTCACCAATCAGGGCACCGTCGATGTTGCCGCCGGCACCACCACGATCGCGGCTGACGGCTTCAGCAATACCGGGGCGCTGCTCACGGTCGAGGGCACGCTGGCGCTCAACGGCACGACGCTCACCGGCGGCACCATTACCGATGGCGGCCTGATCGATGTGACCGGCTCGAGCAAGATCGCCGGCTCGAGCGGCCCGTCGGTTGATGCCGCGCTCAACGGCGGCGCGGTGACGGTGGAGAGCGGGCAGACGCTGACCCTGGATAACGTCACCGTCACCGGCACCAGCTTCACCGACAGCGGCACCATCAAGGTCGAGGCCGGCCAGAAGCTGACGCTCAAGGGCAGCGACAGCATCACCGGCGGCCTGTTCACCAATCAGGGCACCGTCGATGTTGCCGCCGGCACCACCACGATCGCGGCTGACGGCTTCAGCAATACCGGGGCGCTGCTCACGGTCGAGGGCACGCTGGCGCTCAACGGCACGACGCTCACCGGCGGCACCATTACCGATGGCGGCCTGATCGATGTGACCGGCTCGAGCAAGATCGCCGGCTCGAGCGGCCCGTCGGTTGATGCCGCGCTCAACGGCGGCGCGGTGACGGTGGAGAGCGGGCAGACGCTGACCCTGGATAACGTCACCGTCACCGGCACCAGCTTCACCGACAGCGGCACCATCAAGGTCGAGGCCGGCCAGAAGCTGACGCTCAAGGGCAGCGACAGCATCACCGGCGGCCTGTTCACCAATCAGGGCACCGTCGATGTTGCCGCCGGCACCACCACGATCGCGGCTGACGGCTTCAGCAATACCGGGGCGCTGCTCACGGTCGAGGGCACGCTGGCGCTCAACGGCACGACGCTCACCGGCGGCACCATTACCAATAATGGCACGTTGAACCTAACTGGCGGCGACACGATTGAGAACGGCACGCTCGGCAATAACAGCCAGATCAATGTCAGCGGCACGGATACGTTTAGCGGCGAGACGATCACTAACACCGGCACGCTTGATGTTCTCTCCGGCGCGCTAACCCTGGCCAACGATCAAATCATCAATACCGGTACGCTTGAGGTTCTTGCCGGCGTGCTGACGCTGACAGGCGACCTCGTTACTGGGGTCGGCAAGAATCGTTGTAGATTCTGGAGCGACCCTCATTCTGACCGATACAAATATATCTGGCGCCCAACTGATTAACGAAGGCGGCACTATTGAGATTTTTGGCAACACCACGATCAATACTATCCAAAGCCTTCTCATTGGGCAGACGCTCGTCAAAAGTGGTCAGGTATTAAATCTTCAAAATGAATTAGTTCTCGGAAGCGTCACCGTTGAATCCACCGGCATCCTCAATCTTACCGGCAACGACACCATCGACAACAATTCAATCTACAATGGGACGATCTATAATGGCCCGCTCACCAATGCCGGCCAGATCAATGTCAGCGGAACCAACAACGTCATTCAGAACGATGACGGGACCGCCTCGGGCGGCATCAACATATTCACCAACACGGGCACGCTTGAGGTTCTGGACGCTAGTACGCTGACGCTGAGCAATGATCAAATTTCCAACGTCGGCGGCACCATCCAATTTGACGTCAACAGCACCGGCACAGTGTTCGGCACGTCGATCAACGGTGGTGCCATCTTCAATAATGGCAAGCTGACGCTCAAGGGCAGCGACAGCATCACCGGCGGCCTGTTCACCAATCAGGGCACCGTCGATGTTGCCGCCGGCACCACCACGATCGCGGCTGACGGCTTCAGCAATACCGGGGCGCTGCTCACGGTCGAGGGCACGCTGGCGCTCAACGGCACGACGCTCACCGGCGGCACCATTACCGATGGCGGCCTGATCGATGTGACCGGCTCGAGCAAGATCGCCGGCTCGAGCGGCCCGTCGGTTGATGCCGCGCTCAACGGCGGCGCGGTGACGGTGGAGAGCGGGCAGACGCTGACCCTGGATAACGTCACCGTCACCGGCACCAGCTTCACCGACAGCGGCACCATCAAGGTCGAGGCCGGCCAGAAGCTGACGCTCAAGGGCAGCGACAGCATCACCGGCGGCCTGTTCACCAATCAGGGCACCGTCGATGTTGCCGCCGGCACCACCACGATCGCGGCTGACGGCTTCAGCAATACCGGGGCGCTGCTCACGGTCGAGGGCACGCTGGCGCTCAACGGCACGACGCTCACCGGCGGCACCATTACCGATGGCGGCCTGATCGATGTGACCGGCTCGAGCAAGATCGCCGGCTCGAGCGGCCCGTCGGTTGATGCCGCGCTCAACGGCGGCGCGGTGACGGTGGAGAGCGGGCAGACGCTGACCCTGGATAACGTCACCGTCACCGGCACCAGCTTCACCGACAGCGGCACCATCAAGGTCGAGGCCGGCCAGAAGCTGACGCTCAAGGGCAGCGACAGCATCACCGGCGGCCTGTTCACCAATCAGGGCACCGTCGATGTTGCCGCCGGCACCACCACGATCGCGGCTGACGGCTTCAGCAATACCGGGGCGCTGCTCACGGTCGAGGGCACGCTGGCGCTCAACGGCACGACGCTCACCGGCGGCACCATTACCGATGGCGGCCTGATCGATGTGACCGGCTCGAGCAAGATCGCCGGCTCGAGCGGCCCGTCGGTTGATGCCGCGCTCAACGGCGGCGCGGTGACGGTGGAGAGCGGGCAGACGCTGACCCTGGATAACGTCACCGTCACCGGCACCAGCTTCACCGACAGCGGCACCATCAAGGTCGAGGCCGGCCAGAAGCTGACGCTCAAGGGCAGCGACAGCATCACCGGCGGCCTGTTCACCAATCAGGGCACCGTCGATGTTGCCGCCGGCACCACCACGATCGCGGCTGACGGCTTCAGCAATACCGGGGCGCTGCTCACGGTCGAGGGCACGCTGGCGCTCAACGGCACGACGCTCACCGGCGGCACCATCACCGATGGCGGCCTGATCGATGTGACCGGCTCGAGCAAGATCGCCGGCTCGAGCGGCCCGTCGGTTGATGCCGCGCTCAACGGCGGCGCGGTGACGGTCGAGAGCGGGCAGACGCTGACCCTGGATAACGTCACCGTCACCGGCACCAGCTTCACCGACAGCGGCACCATCAAGGTCGAGGCCGGCCAGAAGCTGACGCTCAAGGGCACCGACAGCATCACCGGCGGCGCCGTTCACCAATCAGGGCACCGTCGATGTTGCCGCCGGCACCACCACCATCGCGGCCGACGGCTTCAGCAATACCGGGGCGCTGCTCACGGTCGAGGGCACGCTGGCGCTCAACGGCACGACGCTCACCGGCGGCACCATCACCGATGGCGGCCTGATCGATGTCACCGGCTCGAGCAAGATCGCCGGCTCGAGCGGCCCGTCGGTTGATGCCGCGCTCAACGGCGGCGCGGTGACGGTCGAGAGCGGGCAGACGCTGACCCTGGATAACGTCACCGTCACCGGCACCAGCTTCACCGACACCGGCACCATCAAGGTCGACGCCGGCCAGAAGCTGACGCTCAAGGGCACCGACACCATCACCGGCGGCGCCATCACCAATCTGGGCACCGTCGATGTTGCCGCCGGCACCACCACCATCGCGACCGACGCCTTCACCAATACCGGGGCGCCGCTCACGGTCGAGGGCACGCTCGAGCTCAACGGCACGACGATCACCGGCGGCACCATCACCGACAACGGCCTGATCGATGTCACCGGCTCGAGCACGATCGCCGGCTCGAGCGGCCCGGCGGTCGATGCCGCGCTCAACGGCGGCGCGGTGACGGTCGAGAGCGGCCAGACGCTGACCCTCGATAACGTCACCGTCACCGGCACCAGCTTCACCGACACCGGCACCATCAAGGTCGACGCCGGCCACAAGCTGACGCTCAAGGGCACCGACTCCATCACCGGCGGCGCCATCACCAATCTCGGCACCATCGATGTTGCCGCCGGCACCACCACCATCGCGACCGACGGCTTCACCAACACCGGGGCGCCGCTCACGGTCGAGGGCACGCTCAAGCTCAACGGCACGACGATCACCGGCGGCACCATCACCGACACGGCCTGATCGATGTCACCGGCTAGAGCACGA
Organism: uncultured Alphaproteobacteria bacterium; assembly: GCA_963738915.1. Lineage (GTDB taxonomy): Bacteria > Pseudomonadota > Alphaproteobacteria > Rhizobiales > Xanthobacteraceae > Pseudolabrys. Next base: position 255,095 of record CAVTYO010000011.1, on the reverse strand, counting down.
TCGACGGCTCGAGCGGCCCGGCGGTCGATGCCGCGCTCAACGGCGGCGCGGTCACGGTCGAGAGCGGCCAGACGCTCACGCTCGATAACGTCACCGTCACCGGCACCAGCTTCACCGACACCGGCACCATCAAGGTCGACGCCGGCCACAAGCTGACGCTCAAGGGCACCGACTCGATCACCGGCGGCGCCATCACCAATCCGGGCACCGTCGATGTTGCCGCCGGCACCACCACCATCGCGACCGACGGCTTCACCAACACCGGGGCGACGCTCACGGTCGAGGGCACGCTCAAGCTCAACGGCACGACGATCACCGGCGGCACCATCACCGACAACGGCCTGATCGATGTCACCGGCGCCAGCAAGATCGCCGGCTCGAGCGGCCCGGCGGTCGATGCCGCGCTCAACGGCGGCGCGGTCACGGTCGAGAGCGGCCAGACGCTCACCCTCGATAACGTCACCGTCACCGGCACCAGCTTCACCGACACCGGCACCATCAAGGTCGACGCCGGCCACAAGCTGACGCTCAAGGGCACCGACTCCATCACCGGCGGCGCCATCACCAATCCGGGCACCGTCGATGTTGCCGCCGGCACCACCACCATCGCGACCGACGGCTTCACCAATACCGGGGCGCTGCTCACGGTCGAGGGCACGCTCGCGCTCAACGGCACGACGCTCACCGGCGGCACCATCACCGACAACGGCCTGATCGATGTCACCGGCTCGAGCAAGATCGCCGGCTCGAGCGGCCCGGCGGTTGATGCCGCGCTCAACGGCGGCGCGGTGACGGTCGAGAGCGGGCAGACGCTGACCCTGGATAACGTCACCGTCACCGGCACCAGCTTCACCGACACCGGCACCATCAAGGTCGACGCCGGCCAGAAGCTGACGCTCAAGGGCACCGACAGCATCACCGGCGGCGCTGTTCACCAATCAGGGCACCGTCGATGTTGCCGCCGGCACCACCACCATCGCGGCCGACGGCTTCACCAATACCGGGGCGCTGCTCACGGTCGAGGGCACGCTGGCGCTCAACGGCACGACGCTCACCGGCGGCACCATCACCGACGGCGGCCTGATCGATGTGACCGGCTCGAGCAAGATCGCCGGCTCGAGCGGCCCGGCGGTTGATGCCGCGCTCAACGGCGGCGCGGTGACGGTCGAGAGCGGGCAGACGCTGACCCTGGATAACGTCACCGTCACCGGCACCAGCTTCACCGACAGCGGCACCATCAAGGTCGACGCCGGCCAGAAGCTGACGCTCAAGGGCACCGACAGCATCACCGGCGGCCTGTTCACCAATCAGGGCACCGTCGATGTTGCCGCCGGCACCACCACGATCGCGGCCGACGGCTTCAGCAATACCGGGGCGCTGCTCACGGTCGAGGGCACGCTGGCGCTCAACGGCACGACGCTCACCGGCGGCACCATCACCGACGGCGGCCTGATCGATGTGACCGGCTCGAGCAAGATCGCCGGCTCGAGCGGCCCGGCGGTTGATGCCGCGCTCAACGGCGGCGCGGTGACGGTGGAGAGCGGGCAGACGCTGACCCTGGATAACGTCACCGTCACCGGCACCAGCTTCACCGACAGCGGCACCATCAAGGTCGAGGCCGGCCAGAAGCTGACGCTCAAGGGCACCGACAGCATCACCGGCGGCCTGTTCACCAATCAGGGCACCGTCGATGTTGCCGCCGGCACCACCACGATCGCGGCCGACGGCTTCAGCAATACCGGGGCGCTGCTCACGGTCGAGGGCACGCTGGCGCTCAACGGCACGACGCTCACCGGCGGCACCATCACCGATGGCGGCCTGATCGATGTGACCGGCTCGAGCAAGATCGCCGGCTCGAGCGGCCCGGCGGTTGATGCCGCGCTCAACGGCGGCGCGGTGACGGTGGAGAGCGGGCAGACGCTGACCCTGGATAACGTCACCGTCACCGGCACCAGCTTCACCGACAGCGGCACCATCAAGGTCGAGGCCGGCCAGAAGCTGACGCTCAAGGGCACCGACAGCATCACCGGCGGCCTGTTCACCAATCAGGGCACCGTCGATGTTGCCGCCGGCACCACCACGATCGCGGCCGACGGCTTCACCAATACCGGGGCGCTGCTCACGGTCGAGGGCACGCTGGCGCTCAACGGCACGACGCTCACCGGCGGCACGCTGGACAATTCCGGGATGCTGGATGTCACCGGCAGCGCCATCAGCACGCTCAATGGGGCAAGCGTCACCGACATCAGCGGGTCTGTAACGATTGATGCGAGCTCGACGCTGGATTTGAAGGCTGCCTCGATCATTGGCGGCACGCTGACCAATGCCGGCACGGTGGATGTGACCGGCGGCAGCACCAGCACGCTCAACGGCGTAAGCGTCACTAACGCCGGCGGGACCGGGACGATCACGGCACCGCTTGGGATCGACGGCAATGCGTTCGCCAATAATCCAGCTCCGTCGAACGGGACTGGCGTCTTTTTGACGACATCGAACGCCAACGACGTCATTATTTTGGACATTGTCCTGAATGGCACCACCGTCAGCTCGGTCTCCGATACGGCTAGGTCTCATCTGGCATCAGCGGGCGGTGGCGGGCACGGCAGACCAGACCATCTATGAGTACTATGCGATTGCGCCCAACGCGCTGTCGGCGGACGTAATCACCGTCGGCTTTGCCAGTACGGCTTCTTACGCCGACCTGAATGCCTTCGGTGTCAGCGGCGCGAATACATCGTCGCCGTTTGACGGCAACGCCTCGGTTCCTGCGACGCCGGCCACATCGGCGGGCTCGATCACGACCAGCAATGCCAACGACCTTATTATTGCCGGCTATCGTTTCGGCATCGATGCCGACACCCTGCCGCGGGCTCTGGCTGGACTGCGATCAATGCGAGCGGCGGCTACTATCTGTCGGAGTACCAGATCGTATCGGCCACCCAGGCGGGGTTGGTGGCGACCGCATCCACGGGGGACCAGAACGGTGGCATCGTCGATGCCATTCAAGCCGCCGTTACGGGCACGCTCAAGATCGACGCAGGCTCGACTCTGGATCTCAACAACACGACCATCACCGGCGGCGCGATCAGCAATCTGGGCACCATTAATGTCGCCGTGGGAGCGCACGTTACGGGATACATTACCGGAACGGGATCGATCGATATCGCGGACAACGCAACGCTTGAGATCGGCGGTACGGTTTCCGCTGGTCAGACTGTGACCTTCGAGGGCGTGCAAGGCACGCTAATCCTCGATGATTCGATGAGCTTCAAAGGCGTCATTGTCGGCCTTACGGCAAATTCCGACGAAAGCTTAGTGAACCGCGTCGATCTGAAAGATCTGGCGTATATGTCCGGGCATATGTCTGCCGCCTTCTACTAGCGGCGCCCTCACCGTTAGCAACGGCGTAACTTCTGTTACCATCAATCTTTCCGGGACCTCTTCAGGCACGTTTGAGCTTGCGGCAGACACATTCGGTGGGACGATAATCAATGATCCGCCAAACTCCGGAATGGTAGCGATCGGCAGCGGCACAGTGCTGGACATCGCCGCCGTAAGCACGGCGACGGTGAGCTTTACGAACGGCAGCGGCAACACCGGCGAGCTCGTGCTCAACGATACCAAGGATTTCAGCCGGCCAAATCGTCGGTTTTGCGGGGGACGGGACCACCTCGAACTCAGACCTGATCAGCCTCGCCGACGTCAACTTTGCCGACGTGGCGATGGACAAGACTACTTATATCGACAACGGGAACGGTAGCGGGACGTTGACCCTGGAGAATGCGCAAGGCCAGGCGCTTGGCAGCATAACCTTCGGTGGAAGTTACCAGCTCGGTAATTTTACGATCGAGAATGACGGTAGTGGGCATGCGCTGATCGTCGATCAGCCCGTCCTCGACAACACCAGCGTCATAACGGTGAGCGACGGCGCAACGCTGCAACTAGACGGCGTAATCAACAATACCGGCACAATCGCGCTGAACTCTGTCGGCGATGTAACTAACCTTCAGGTTGTAGGCGCTGGCATCACGCTTCAGGGCAGTGGGCAGTTAATTCTATCGGGCAGCCACGAAAACGTTATCTTTGGCGCCACGGCGGCCACTATGCTGACGAACGTCGACAACACTATCTCCGGCGCCGGCGAGATCGGCACCGGCAATGGCAACTTGACACTGGCTAACGAGACGCATGGAACGGTCGACGCCAATATCTCCGGCGACACGCTCACGCTTGAGACGGGCAACACCATCAACAATAACGGAGTACTGGAGGCAACGAACGGTGGCACGCTGCAGATCCACGATCCTGTGAGCGGCGGCAGCGCGCTCATCGCAGACGGCACGCTGATATTCGACGCGCAATCGAACGTGAACGTCACGTTCGATAACGGCACCGGCGGGCCGGCATATGGCGAACTCGTCCTCGGGATCGCGTCGGATTTCTCAGGCCAAATTTCCGGATTTAACGGAACCTCACCCGATACAGCTCACTCGGATGCGATCGATCTTAAGGGCAATGCCTTTGGTTTAAATACCACATTCGCCTACGACGCCAATGCCGGTACGAACACAGGCGGCACGCTCACCATCTTCGAATCGGGCCACGCCGTCGAAAACCTCGTTTTCGCGAATGGTGAATACACGAGCGCAAGTTTCACGCTCTCGTCCGACGGGTCTGGGGGCACTCTGATCACCGACCCCCCTCCGCCCGCCACGCCGGCCATGCAAACAATATCGGCCTCAATTGGTGGCCCTAACAACGACAACTTTATCTTTAGCACCAATACGCATTTTGGCGCCGAGACAATTGCGAACTTCAATACGGCCGCGGACACCATCGAACTCGACGGCTATAACACAATAACCCATGACGACCTTGTTGCGGCGATAACCTCCAACGGCGTCGATGCCTCGCATGGTGACGCGGTCATCACCTTGGGCCACGGCGACAGCATAACGGTAGCGAATGTGACCGCATCTTACTTGCAGCAACACTTAAATCTCATTCATTTAAATTCCGGCGTCGCGTAAGCAGGTAGTATTGCATAATTAGGCAATGTTATTGCCGCGCCATCAACAAATTGCGATCATCAGCCCGGCTGCTGCTCTCGCGTGGGAATTGCAGGTAACGCCGTCAACGTCACCTCACCGCCGCCGGCCACACTCCAACTCGTCCTTGCTTGGCTGAAGATTGGTATGTGCTTCATTCCGGACGCGCTAGACGTCAAGGGGGCGCAGAAAGGCAAAATCGCAGCCTTCATCGGCGCCAAGGATCTGTTCGGCGTAAAGACGGGAGTAGCCGCGCTTCGGCTTGTCCGCTGCCGGCCGCGAGACTGCGGCGCGGCGCTTGAGTTCGGCGTCGTCGACCATGAGGTCGATGCGGCGTGCTTTGACGGACAGACGGATGCGATCGCCGCTGCGAATGAGACCGAGCGGGCCGCCGCTCGCGGCGTCCGGCGTCACATGCAGCACGATGGTGCCGAACGCGGTGCCGCTCATGCGAGCATCTGACACCCGAACCATGTCCTTGACGCCTTTGCTGGCGAGCTTTTTCGGAATCGGCAAATAGCCCGCCTCCGGCATCGCCGCGGCTGAATGCGGTCCCGCATTCTGCAGCACCAGAATATCCTTGGCATCGACGTCGAGCTTGGGATCATCAATTCGTTTGGCGAGATCTTCGAGCGAAGAGAACACCACCGCCCTGCCCTCGTGCTCGAACAGCTTGGAGTCGGCGGCTGAGCGTTTAAGGATCGCGCCTTTCGGTGCGATATTGCCGAACAGCGCGATGAGACCGCCTTGCGGCTCCAACGGCTTCTTGCGTTCGGCAATGATCGAGCGATCGACCCAATTTTTGGCGTCGTCGGCGAGCCGTTCGCCCAAGGTTTCGCCGGTCACGGTGAGGCAGTCGAGATGCAGCAGGTCGCGCAGTTCGCGCAGCAAGGCGCCAACGCCGCCGCCAGCAAAAAAATCTTCCATGTAGCCGTTGCCGACCGGCTTGAGATTCACCAGCACCGGCGTCGTGTCGGATAATTCGTTGAGCCATTCAAGCGAAACGGGAACGCCGGCGCGGCCGGCGATCGCCGTAAGGTGGATCACCGCATTGGTCGAGCCGCCAAGCGCCAGCAGCACGCGCAAGGCGTTCTCAACCGAGCGGACATTGACGATGCGCTCAGGCGTCAGACGCGAGCCGATGAGCTTGACCGCGGCGGCGCCGGTTGCTTCGGCGGCGCGCAAACGGTCGGCGTGCACGGCGGGGATAGCCGCGGTGCCAGGAAGGATCATGCCGAGCGCTTCGGCGATGCAGGCCATGGTCGATGCCGTGCCCATCACCGCGCAGGTGCCGGCGGTCACAGCAAGGCGGCCCTCGATGTCGGTAATTTCCTCGTCTTTGATTGTGCCGGCGCGATACTGGGCCCAGAAGCGGCGGCAGTCGGTGCAGGCGCCGAGCCGTTCCCCGCGATACCGACCGGTCATCATCGGGCCGGCGACCAGCATGATGGCAGGACGGCCAGCGGACACCGCGCCCATCAATTGCGCCGGAACGGTCTTGTCGCAGCCGCCCATGAGCACAACCGCATCCATCGGCTGCGCCCGCACCATTTCTTCGGTGTCGATCGACATCAGGTTGCGGAATTTCATGCTGGTCGGCGACAGGAATACTTCGCCGAGCGAAACCGTGGGAAATTCGATCGGCAATGCGCCGGCGGCGAGCACGCCGCGTTTCACCGCGGCCAAAAGCTCGGGGAAATGCCGGTGGCAATTATTAAAGCCCGACGGCGTATAGGCGATGCCGACCACCGGCTTATCCAGCATGCCGCGCGAATAGCCCATCGACTGGGCAAACGAACGGCGCAGATAACGGGAAAAATCCGGATCGCCGTAGTTGGTGAGGCCGTGCGCCAGGCCGACTGGTTTTTTGCTCATGCACTCATCTTTTGCAGCCCCGCCAAGCCGGATGCAAGCCGCCTGCGCCATGTAAGCGCGGCAAAGCGATTGGACAGATCAGGATAGCGCCGGCGCAGCCAAAGCATTCCCACCTGGTGAAACCAGACCAGCACCACCAGCGCGGTGAGAAACCAGGTAAGAAAATGATAGCGAGCAGTGGTGCCAATATAGAAAAACGCAACCGCGTGCTGGGCGAGCGCGGCGGCGCCGATGAGCCGCAGCCACGGATCGAATTGCCGGCCACGAACAACGACATAGACGAGAACAGTAACCGCGGCCGCATTCAACGGAACGGTTGCGTAGGATTCGGCCGGGCCGCTGAGCCAGTCTGGTATCTGCCTGAGCGCGCGAAACAAATGGCCGCCGGTGAAATTCAAATTGAGCACGTCCTGCATGGCTGATGCCCAGGCGGCAGGCGGCATCACCAAGACCAGGGGGTTATCGAAATTGCCGCTGAACAGCACGAAAACATGCCCATAGATCCAGTTGTGCAGAGCCATGGAGAACACGGCGGAGAAGCCCAGACAAAGCCCGGCGAGGCGCCGAAATTGCCGGGAATAGAGACAGACGAGACCGGCGCCGCCGAGCAGGACAGCGGCGGCCGGGGCGACGAGCGGCTTCATGAAAATTCCGAGCGCAAGGAGCAGCGCGCCGAAAAACGCCGACGCGAACCGTCCGCTTGGACCGGCGGTGGTACGCGCCGATGATCGGAACGATCCCGGCGATGAACAGACTGTAGGCCATCGGATCGGCAAAGCCGCGCGACGCCCACTTGGCGTAGTCGATGAAGCTCGTCCCGAAAATCGTTCCGACCGGAACGGCAACGAAGATGATGGCCAGACACAGCGCCCATCTCGGCGGCAGAAAGCGCCGGAAAAGAAAATAGACGACAGAACGGCAGCAGAAGGATCACGGAAAGATAGCCGAGATAGGTTTCGCCGAAGATGATGTGCTCGAGCGCGCGGAAATAACGCAGGCCGGGACCGCCGTAATAAAAGACGTTTTCGCCGCCCTGCAGCGCCCCGTAGAAATCGCCGGCGAGCAATTTCTGCAAGATGATGCGACCGACACTGTCGTAGAACAGCCCATCGTCGCCGCCGTCGAAGGGCCGTACACCGCCGAGGAAGCTCGCGTCGTCGATGGCAATGACGATCACCGACAGCGCAATGAAAATAAACGGCACGACCGCGCGCTGGGCGCGACACTGCGCCAGCATGACGATCACGGCAAGCACCGCGCCGAGCTTCAGCACAATCCCCGCAAACTGACGCAGCCGCACGCTCCACGGCGGCGTCAATGTCATCGCCAGCGTCTCCGGCTTGATGGCGATGCCGAACACCCTGCGGCCGGCGTCGGCCGGCGCAATGGCTCGGCAGCCGGTGTCAGGCATGATGGCGAACGCCCCGCCCTCGCCTTCCCACATTACGTCGCCGCGCCAGCACAGTTCGCCGCCGGCATAGGCCGCCGGCAGGCGCAGCATCTCGTACCAGGGCATGGTGAGATGCCAGCGATTAAGACCCATCCAGAAGCGCCGGTCGCGGTCGGCCCGATGCACGTCGGGCGGCGCCGTATACCAGTTGTAGCGGAGCTCATTGGTGAAGCCGAGACGCAGCCAGACCGGATCGGAAAAATCGAGCGCCGTCACCGAACGCGAGGCGCCGGTCTTGTGCCAGATGCCATCGGCGGAAAAGGCATAAACGGCGTCGGGAAAGCCGAGGCTTTGCCAGCAGCCGAGGCTGTCGGGCCGGCAGCGCACCGAGGGCGGATAGACCGCGTCGAACGTCGATTGCATATGCCGGTAGACGTCGGCCGGCAATCCGCGTTCGAGCACATCGCCGGGAACCCGCGGCAGAAACACGTTGTGCCCTTCGTCGACACGCGCCGGCGCAAGCGCCAATTGCGCGGCACAGGCAACGGCGACGATCGCAATCGCCGCGAGCCACGAGCGCGGCCGCGCGCTCACCTCGCCGTTGAAGACGATCACGGCGGCCACGACCAGGAGCGCATAGGCGCCGACATGATTGATCGGCAGACCGACCGCAACGACGGTCAGCAGCAACGCGGCAAGCCTGCGCCACGCCAAACCGGCTGCCGGTGTCGATTCTAGCGCTGGCGCCATCGCCTCAGTCCCCGGACAATTCACCCTTGCCTAGCATCTTGATTTGGCCCAAATCCATCCCGCCGTTAGCCAAGAGGATCGCGTGAGCATTGCGGATCGCCGCATGACCGAACCGTTTGGAGCGCTGGCTCCCGTTTGGATTGATCGTCTGGTGATGGCCGCGACCAGCCGTCTGCCGGACAACTGGCTCGGATTGCGTCTTGCGATTCTCCTGCGCCGCATCGTCACCGCGCGGCTGCGAGGCGATGGCGGCCTCGACGTCGTCCGCTGGGGCCTGCGCATGCGGCTGCATCCGCGACGAAACGGCTGCGAGAAGGGCGTCCTGTTCACGCCGCAAATGTACGAGGCCGGCGAACGCGAGGAACTGTTCGCCGCCATCGATGCCGCGCGCGCGGCGGGCCGCCGCTTTGAATTCATCGATATCGGCGCCAATGTCGGGCTGTTCTCGCTGCTGGTCGCATCCTACGCCGGGGCGGACGCGAGAATTCTCGCAATCGAACCGGAACCGGAAAACCTGACTCGGCTGCGCTTCAACATATCATTGAACCCCGCTATCGCTGTCGATGTCGCCGCGCTTGCGCTGGGCGAGAAGGCGGAGACGGTCGTCCTCGACATCGATCGCCGCGACAAAGGCGGCACGCGCACGCTCCCGCTGGCTCAAGGAGACGCCGGCGGTGTCCGCGTCGAATGCCGTCCGCTTCTGTCGGTCCTGCGCGAAGCAGGCGTCTCGCGCATCGACGCGCTGAAGATCGACGTCGAGGGAAACGAGGACGCGGTCCTCGTCCCGTTCTTCCGCGACGCGCCGCAATCGCTGTGGCCCGATCTCATAATCGTCGAGGACGCGCGTCAATTGTGGCGCAGCGATCTTTTCTCGATCCTGGCGGGCAATGGTTATGAGGTCGCCAGGCGAACCAGGCTCAACGTGATCCTGCGCCGCACGGAGAATGGGCCGTGATCCGCCTCGGCATCGTCGGCACCAATTACGGGCGCACCGTGCAGTTGCCGGCCTTTCGCGCCGACGCGCGCTGCGAAGTGGTGGCGCTTGCCGGCAGCGACGCCGGACGGACCGAACAGCTCGCGCGTGAAGCCGGGGTCGCCAAGGGTTACGGCGGCTGGCGCGAACTGGTCGAGGACAACAACGTGGACGCCGTGGCGATCGCCACGCTGCCGAGCCTGCAGGCGCAGATCGCCATTCGCGCGCTCGAACTGGGCAAGCCGGTGTTCATCGAAAAGCCGATGGCATCGGACCTCGCCAGCGCGCGCGCCATGCTGAAACAGGCGCGCCTCGCCGGCAAACCGACCATGATCGATTTTAATTTCCACCAGATCGCCGCCTGGCAGCGCGCCAAGGAGATGCTCGATGCAGGCCACATCGGCGCGCTGCGCCATATCGTCATCAACTGGCAGGTGGAAAGCCGCGCCATCCAGACGCGCATGCGCAACTGGAAGACCGTCGGCGGCGACGATGGCGGCGGGGTCATCGGCAATTTCGTCAGCCACTGCTTCCATTATCTCGAATGGTTCGCCGGGCCGATCGGCGGGCTCGCGGCACGCATCGGCGGCCTGCCGGACGATCCGGCGACCGAAACCACGGTGGCCATGGCCTTGCAATACGAGGCTGGCCCGCTGGTCAGCCTGTCGATGAGCTGCGCGTCCTATCGCGGCGCCGGGCATCGCATCGAATTCTTCGGTGAAGACGGCACTTTGCTGCTGCATAATCCCGGCGCCGACTACATGCGCGGCTTTGAAATCCGTCATGCCAGACGGCCGGGCGATTACCAGCACATCCCGGTCACCGATGCCGAGGACGCGCAATATCCCGACGGACGCATCGCGCCGGTGTCGCGGCTGGCCCGGCATTTCTTCGACGCCATCGAAAAGGGCGGCGGCGTGCAGCCCGGATTTGCCGAAGGCTATCGCGTGCAACAGATGATCGACGCCGCGCGCCGCTCGCACGCGACCGGCGCCTGGGCGGCCATCGCCGGGGCCGATGAGGACCGTGAGGCGGCATCATGAGCCGCGTCCTCGTCACCGGCGGATCGGGCTTCATCGGCTCGGGACTGGTCAAGGCGTTGCTGCGCGCGGGCGCGGCCGTGCGCGTTTTCGACGACAATTCGCGCGGTCATCCGCGCCGGCTCGTCGAGGTCAAAGACGACATCGACTTCGTCGCCGGCGATATCCGCGATGCCGCCGCGGTCGAGCGCGCTGCCAAAGGCATCGACGAAGTGCACCATCTCGCCTTCATCAACGGCACGGAATTCTTCTACACCCAGCCCGATCTGGTGCTCGATGTCGGCGTGCGCGGCATGCTCAACGTGATCGACGCCGCCCGCAAGCACGGCATCGGCAGGCTCGTGCTCGCCTCGAGCTCCGAAGTCTACCAGACGCCGCCGAAGGTGCCGACCGACGAAAGCGCGCCGCTCACCGTACCGGACGTCGCCAACCCGCGCTATTCCTACGGCGCCGGCAAGCTGATCAGCGAAGTGATGGCGGTCAATTTCGGCCGCAAGTATTTCGAGCGCGTGCTCATCTTCCGCCCGCACAATATCTACGGGCCCGACATGGGCAACGAACACGTCATTCCCCAACTGGCGCTGCGCCTGAACGCACTTGGCAAAAAGCAGCCGTCGGGAAAGCTGCGCTTCGACATTCAGGGCACCGGCCGGGAGACGCGCAGCTTCTGCTTCATCGACGATCTGGTCGCCGGCGTCATGCTCATGCGCGAGAAGGGCGAACACCTCGGCGTCTATCATGTCGGCACCACGGAAGAAGTCGCCATTGCCGACCTTGCGCAACGCATCGCCGCGCTCGCCACGCGCGAGATCGAGATTGTCCCCGGCGCGGCACAGCCGGGCGGCACGCAGCGCCGCTGCCCCGACATTTCCAAACTTGCCAGGCTCGGCTACGCGCCGCGCGTCACGCTCGATCAGGGATTGCCGCCGACGCTGGCCTGGTATTGGCAGCACGCCGGCGCCACGAGCTGACGGCCGCGGGCGCGCGCAACTAGTAGCGAAGGCCCGGCGGCAAGAAACTCGCGATCTCCGATGCCGGTATGAAATATTTGGCGACAGCGACCGACTTCTCGGTCTTGCGCCTCCTCGGTCATTTCACCGGCCTCAATGGTCCGTGTGATCATGCCGACGAGGCATCTCTTGTTAGCGTCAATGACGGCGGATCCCGAACCGCCCGTTTCCGGAGCCAAGCCGACCGCCGTTCGATAAGCTGACCGAATGCCGCCAGGAAGTCGGGAAGGCGGTACGACGGATGCCCGCACCGCGTTTTCCTGCGTGACGAGCACAACCTGCTCGTTGGGCCAGGATGGATCCGGACACGGCGGCAGCCGGCGCAAGCCCAGGCTGACCGGGAGTTCGTTCACGTCGACGGAGAGAAGTGTGAGGTCCACCCGGTGGAAGTGGCCGTCCTTGAGGACGCGCGTCGGGTAAAGCTTGCCGGCGATATCCACCCGCGGCGGTCGCCAAAATCCGAGGCCGCTCACGTGGGCCGGGGTCAGGACGATTCCCTGCCCCAGATAGATGCCGAGCCCAGTCCAGGATTGCCCCGGCGTTCTGTCGACGTGGACGCCATAAACCTTGAGCGAATCGTCGATGTCCTGGGAGCGCGCGGGCGCGGCCAATAACGCCGCCACGACAACGCCGAAGCACAACGATGTCGCAAAACGCATGGGGCCTTCGCGGCCGATTGAAGATGCACCTTAATCATACAAGTTTGCCGGGACCAGCCGCAAACGTGCCGCGGGGCGTTCGGCTTTGCCGGCCGACTTGTGTATAAAGCCTCGAAATTGCATGGACGAGACCGGAGTTGATGCCTTTGCGTCCGACAAAAACAGCACGCGCCGCCGGCACCGGCGCAAGCGTTCCGATTGAATCCTGCCAGATCTGCGGGCACGAGCCGCTCAACGCCGTGCTGTCGCTCGGCTTCATGCCGCCGGTCAACCAGATGGTGCCGGTCGGCACGCTCGCGCATCAGCAGCCATGGTTTCCCACCAACCTCCTGCATTGTGCGAACTGCGACCTGGTGCAGCTCGGCCTCGCCGTCGATCCGGCGATCATCTTCCCGCCGGAATATCCCTACACCAGCGGCACCACCAAATTGCTGCGCGACAATTTCGCCGAGCTGCAGCGCGAGGCCGCCAAGATGCTGGGCCTCGGCAAGGACGATCTCGTCGTCGATATCGGCTCCAATGACGGGACGCTGCTGTCGAATTTCAAGGCGGCGGGCATCCGCGTGCTTGGCATCGAGCCGACCGATGTCGGCGACATCGCCAACGGCCGCGGCATTCCCACGATCAAGCGCTATTTCGGTGTCGAGGCCGCGCGCGAGGTTACGCGCGACCATGGGCCAGCGCGCGTGGTTACCGCGGCGAACTGCTTTGCCCATATCGAGGACGTGCACGCGATCGTCGACGGCATTGTCGCGATGCTTGGGCCCGACGGCGTGTTCATTTCCGAATCGCATTATCTCATCGGGCTTCTCGACACGCTGCAATACGACACCGTCTATCACGAGCACCTGCGCTACTATTCGGTGACGAGCCTGAAGGCGCTGCTGGAGATGCACGGCCTCGACGTCTTTCACGCGCGGCCGATCCCCAGCCACGGCGGCTCGATCCGCGTCTATGCGGCGCGGCGCGGCACTCGCAGCCGTGCAGGAGAGCGTCGCGCGCATGCTCGACGCCGAACCGCGCGGCGATGCGCTGGCCAAGCGGCTCGCGGACTTTGCCCGCGAGGTCATGCTCTCGAAGCTGCGGCTGCTGTCGATGTTGCGCGAACTCAAGGAGAAGGGCGCCCGCGTCGCCGGCATCTCGGCGCCGTCGCGCGCCAGCACGCTGGTGAATTATGTCGGGCTCGATGAAGCGCTGATCGACTACGTCTGCGAAATTCCAGGCTCGCTGAAGATCGGCAAATACATGCCGGGCACGCAGATCCCGGTGGTGGACGAGACCCGCCTGTTCGCCGACCAGCCCGACTGCGCAGTGATCTTCTCCTGGCATATCGCCGACGAACTCGCGCCCAAGCTTCGGGCCAAGGGTTTCCGCGGCAAGCTGATCACGCCGCTGCCCGTGCCGAAGATGCTTTGAGACGCTCCATGCCGGCCGCCACGCAGGACAAGGCGAAAGAGGTTGCCTTCTTCGACCGCTTCGCCGACGACGACGACTACGACGTGTTCCTTCCCGAGGCGAAGGCGCGCATCATCGACGGCTTCGTCCGCCTGAGCGGCCTTGCACCCGGCGCGCGCGTCATCGACATGGGCTGCGGCTCCGGCGCCTTTACGGAGCTGCTGGCGGCGCGCGGCTACAATGTGTGCGGCATCGACATCGCGCCGAAGCTGATTGCGCTGGCGCAGGCAAAGTTTCCCGGCATCGAGTTTCTTGCCGGCGACGCCGAAAACACGCCGTTCGAGGCTGGGACGTTCGACGGCGTGCTGCTGAGCGGCCTGGCGCACCATTTCCCCGATCCGCGCCGCCTTGCCGCCGAAGTCGCGCGCGTGCTCAAGCCCGGCGGGCGTTTCGTCGCCTTCGACCCCAACCGGATGAATCCGTTCATGTGGCTCTATCGCGACCCATCCTCGCCATTTTACAGTAGGCTCGGCGTCACCGAGAACGAGCGGCCGGTGCTGGCCTGGCGGCTCGCCGAGGTGTTCCGCAAGGAGGGATTTGCCGTGCACACGGACTACCTGGCGGGACTGCCCTACCGCTACGTCGCCTCGGCGCGCACGCGCGCGCTGCTGCCGGTCTATAATTTCATCGACGGCGCCGTGTTCAACCTTGCGCCGATGAAGCCGTTGCGCCCTTTCGTCCTCACCAGCGGGGAAAAACTCTAGCATGACCGTCCGGCCCGACATCGCTGCCTCCGGCAGTCCAACGACCGTCGACAACGCCGACGTCACCGTGGTCGGCGGCGCCGGCCATATCGGGGTGCCGCTGGTGCTGGCGCTGGTCGAAGCCGGCTTGCGCGTCAACGTCAACGACCTCAATGAGCAAAGCCTCGACATTCTCAAGGGCGGACGGCTGCCGTTCCTCGAGGACGGCGCCGAGGCCGTGCTCGCCAGGGCGCTGGCCGAAAAGCGCCTTGCCTTCACCGGCACGCCCGACCGTATTTCGACCAAGGGGCCGGTGATCGTCACCATCGGCACGCCGATCGACGAATTCCTCAATCCGGTGCGCCGCGTGGTGCAGGCCTGTTTCGACGAAATGCTGCCGCGGCTCGCCGACGGGCAACTGGTGGTGCTGCGCTCGACCGTGTTTCCCGGCACCACCGACTGGCTGGCGTCGTATCTCGCCTCCAAGGGCCGCAAGCTCAAGGTCGCGTACTGCCCGGAACGCGTGGTGCAGGGCTACGGGCTCAAAGAGCTCAAGGCGATGCCGCAGATCGTATCCGGCTGCACACCGGAGGCAGAGCGCGAAGCCGTGGCGCTGTTCGAGCGCATCACGCCGGAAGTCGTGGTGGTCTCGCCGATGGAAGCGGAATTCGCCAAGCTGTTCGCCAACGCTTACCGCTACATCGAATTCGCGGCGACCAACGAGTTCTATCTCATCGCCAAATCGGCCGGGGTCGATTACCAGCGCGTGCTCGACGCCATGAAGCACAATTACCCGCGCGCAAAAAGCATCCCGCGCCCCGGCTTTGCCGCCGGCCCCTGTCTGGTGAAGGACACGATGCAACTCTCGGCCTTTGCCCGCAACCAGTTCGGCCTCGGGCACACCGCCTTATTGATCAACGAGGGCCTGGTGCTGCACGTGGTCGACGATCTCAAGCGGCGCTACGACCTCGCCCACACCACCATCGGCCTGCTCGGCATGGCGTTCAAGGCCGAGAGCGACGACACCCGTGCCTCGCTGAGCTACAAGTTCAAGAACGTGCTGCGCGGATTAGCGCGCGCGGTGCTGACCACCGATCCCTTCGTCACCACCGACCCCGAACTTAAGCCGCTCGACGACGTCATCGCGCAGAGTGACGTGCTCATCCTCTGCGCGCCGCACGCCGCCTACGCCAAGGCCGACTTCAAGGGCAAGCCGGTGTTCGACGTCTGGGGCGATCTCAAGGGCGCAAACATCATCCGATGACGCGCCCGCCTGAGGACTTACCGAAAATTCTGAGCCGCAGGCGCACGCGGATTTCGCCCTGGATGGAAATCATCGAACGCGAAGTCGAATTCAAGACCGGCGCCAAGCCCGAACTTTACCACGCCCTCGGCCAGCAGGATTATCTCGCCGTCGTCGCCAGGACACCGGACGGCCGCATTCCGATCGTGCGCCAATACCGCCCCGCGCTCGAAGCCTTCACCTGGGAATTGCCGGCCGGCCTCGTCGATCCGGGCGAACAGGCAAGCGTTGCCTGCGCGCGCGAACTCAAGGAGGAAACCGGACTTGCCGCGCGCAAGGTCCATGCGCTTGGCGACTACGCACCGTGCACGGCGCGGCTGTCGAACCGGGTCCATTCGTTTTTTGTCGAGACCGAGGCCGCGACCGGCGCGGCGGGCGAGCCCGGCATCGAGGTCCGATTGGTCGCGCTCCCCGAACTCGCGGCGCTGATCCGCAGCGGTGAATTTGTCCTGCAACTCCACCTCGGCGCGCTGTTGCTTGCCGGCATGGCCGGGCACCTCGACCTCGGCGCATTTACAGTGGCGGCCAAGAAAGCGGTTTGATCTGGGTCGCTGGTCCTTCGAAATGTAATAAATCTCGCCTCGACAAATGCCCTGGAACCCTTCTAAAAAACAGGGGCCAAGCCGAGGGGCGGGAAAGAGAAGCGCATGAATTATAAGGCCTATTTCACCGCCGCCTTGGGCAAATTGCGCGACGAGCGCCGCTATCGCGTCTTTGCCGATCTCGAACGCATCGCCGGGCGCTTTCCGTATGCCCGCTGGCACTCCCCGGCTGGCCCGCGCGAGGTGGTGATCTGGTGCTCCAACGACTACCTCGGCATGGCCCAGCACCCCAAGGTGATCGGCGCCATGGTCGAAGCCGCGGCCCGCATGGGCACCGGCGCCGGGGGCACGCGCAACATCGCCGGCACCAACCATCCGCTGGTCGAACTTGAACGGGAATTGGCGGACCTGCACGGCAAGCCGGCGGCGCTGGTGTTCACCTCCGGCTACGTGTCCAACGAGACCGGCATCGCCACCATCGCCAGGCTGCTGCCGAACTGTCTGCTGCTCTCCGATGCGCTCAACCACAATTCGATGATCGAGGGCGTGCGCCGCTCGGCCTGCGAGAAGCAGATCTGGCGCCACAACGATCTTGCCCACCTCGAAGAGCTGCTCAAGGCAGCGGGGCCCGAACGGCCGAAGCTGATCGTGTTCGAGAGCCTCTACTCCATGGACGGCGACGTGGCGCCGCTTCATGCGATCTGCGATCTCGCGGAAAAATACGGCGCCATGACCTATTGCGACGAGGTACACGCGGTCGGCATGTACGGGCTGCGTGGCGGCGGAATCGGCGACCGTGACAATGCCATGGCGCGCATCGATGTCATCGAGGGCACGCTGGCGAAAGCATTCGGCTGCCTCGGCGGCTACATCGCCGCCAGCGAAGAGATCGTCGACGCGGTTCGCTCCTACGCGCCCGGCTTCATCTTTACGACAGCGCTGCCGCCGGCGATCTGCGCCGCCGCGACCGCGGCGATCAGGCATCTGAAAGTTTCGAGCTGGGAGCGCGAGCGCCATCAGGACCGCGCCGGGCGCGTCAAGGCGGTGCTCACCGCTGCCGGCCTGCCGGTCATGGGAAGCGACACCCACATCGTCCCGGTGCTGGTCGGCGACCCGGAAAAGTGCAAGCAGGCAAGCGACATGCTGCTCGCCGAGCACGCCATCTATATCCAGCCGATCAATTATCCAACCGTGCCGCGCGGCATGGAGCGGCTGCGTATCACACCCTCGCCCTATCACGACGACGCGCTGATCGACCGGCTCGCGGAAGCGCTGGTCGATGTGTGGGAGCGGCTCGACCTGCCGCGAGGCAAGCAGGCAATCGCCGCCGAGTAGGCTTGCGGGGCATCCAGCCGCAAGTGCCACTTTGGGCCTGCTTGGCTGGCGCAGGAAGCAGAAGATTCCGACGGTTCGCGCGCTGTAACGCTTCAACCGATCAATGCGAAGCCCCGGCGAATGCGCCGGCGCTTTGTTTTTGAGAACGCGCTACTGGTTGATGTCCGGCTCCACGAGCTTTGCCAAGTTGCGCAACAACTCCTGCCAGCCGAGATAACAGGCTTCCAGCGGGATCGCGTCGGGAACGCCCTCCTGAGTGACGTTCAGCTCGGTGCCGACGGAGACCTTCTTGAGCGTCACCGTCACCTGCATTTCGCCCGGCAGGTTGCCGTCGTCGAACCTGTCGGTGTAGCGGAGCCGCTCATTGGGCACGAGCTCCACGTATTCGCCCCCGAACGAGTGGCTCATCCGTGTCGTGAAATTGCGGAACGACAGCTTGTGCGTACCGCCGACCTTCGCATCCAGATGGTGAACGGTGCAGGTAAAACCGTTCGGCGGCAGCCACTTGGCCAGCGCGTCCGCCTCGATGAATGCGCGATACAGCTTCTCCGGATTTGTCTTCATCACGCGATGCAACCGAACGGTATTCGGCATCGTTGGCCTCCATTCCAAGCAAGTTGTTTCTGGTCAGGTTCCGGGGATCGGCAGAACCGGCATGATCTCCACGGACTCGCCCGGGAAGATCGTGAAGTGCGGATGTTTTTCGAACAGCCGGGCGGCCGCCTCGTGGGTCTCGGCGCGAACGACCATGAACGCGCCCATTTCGTTGCTGGTGTCTTCGATGCCTCGTGCGGTGACCTTTTTCGTCTTTCCCAGCGGCCCACCCATGCCGACCACCGCGGACTGGTGCTTTTCCACCCATGACTTCCAGGCGGCCATTCCTTCGCGCTCCTTCGAGCGCCGTTCTGCTTCGGGGAGAGCCAGCCATGACGTCATGGCGGGGCTCGTCTTGCTGCCGAGGAAAACGGCAAGGTACGTGTCGTTCGTGCTCACGATTGCCTCCTTCTTCTTTTCTGCTTTGCGGGTTGAAACAAGAGTTCGATGTAACGGCGCAGATGATCGATGCTGGCGGCGGCGATCTCGGCGCCGCTTTTCGCCTTGGCCAGGATGAAGGCTCCCTGTAGCACTGCCTGGGTGTGAAGCGCGAGGCTCTCCGCGCTCCACTCGGAGCGGATGCGCCGCCGGCGCATGGCCTCGGCGATATCCGCGTCGAGCGTGGCGGCGTGCCCGAAGATGCTCGCGCGGCAGGCATCGCGGATGGCCGGGTGCGATGCGAATGTTTCCTGCACCATCGTGCCGACCAGGCAGGTGAACTCGGCCACGCCGCCCTTGAGGAGTTGCTTGCGGAAATCGAGATAGCCGAGCACGCGGTCGAGTGGATCGGCGTGCCGGTGATAGGGCGCCGTGGAAAACAGCTCGCCCGTCACCTTCGACCAATGCTTTGCGGCCGCGGCGCCAAGGTCTTCCTTGCTCTTGAAGTGATGGAAAAAGGCGCCCTTCGTGACCCCGGCGGCCGCACAAAGATCATCGACGGTTGTTGCCGAATAACCCTTTTCCCGCACCAGGTTGAGCGCGGCATTCAGCAGTCCGGTGCGGGCGTCGATGGGTTTGGCCATGACGAACCGTACCAACCAGTTGGTATGTCGTCAAGAGTGCCAAGGTGTCGCAAAGACACGGGGTCAAGTCACTGAAATGACGGGCGGCTACTCCTCCAGCCGCGGCCCCTGAATTGGCGCCTTGTCCTCGTCGACAAACACTTCATCGCGGTGCAGACCGTGGCGCGCGATCAGCGGCATCGCCACCGACACCAGCAGGATGCGGGTCAAATGATGCGCGCCGACGTAGACCGGGTCGAGGTTGAGCGCCAGCGCCAGCAGCATCATGGCATCCACCGAGCCGGGGGCGAAGGCGATCAGGACCTCGGAGACGTGCACCGGCAGCAGGCTGACCAGCCCGGCCGCGAATACCGCAACGAGCGCCACCGACAGGGCAAATGAGCCGACGGCCGCGGCGACAAACCGCGCCAGCAGCCTGAGCGGCGTATTGACGAAGCGCGCGCCGGTCACGGCGCCAAGCGCGACCTGTGCGGTGTTGACGGCCCACCATGGCATCACCGCGTGAATCAATCCGCTGCCGTGCAGAACGGCGGAAGCCACCATGGCGCCGAACAGCAGCCCGCCGGGAAAGCGCACGCGATGGGCCAGTGTCGCCACCGCGCCTGAGCCGGCAATCAACAGCACCAGTTCGCCGAGTTGCGACGGCTCGAACGGGCCGCCGATGCTGCGCCGCGCCGCGGTATTTGCCAGCCCAAGCAGCGCCAGGCCGATGGGCAAGCCGACGGCGATGATGACGACGCGCATCGTCTGCACGATGGCGACGGCGCGCAGGTCGGCGCCGATTTCGGCGGCGAGCACGATCACCTGAGACATCGCGCCGGGCGAGGCGGCGAGATAGGCCGACGCCTTGTCCCAGCCATGCACCAGCTGGAGATAGCGGGCGCCGGCAACGCCGACCACGGCTATGGCGACCACGAGCACTGCGATACTCAGCGGGTAGGCGGCGACGCCATGCAGCGACTCCGGCGTCACCACCGCGCCGAGCGAGATGCCGATCAGCACGAAGATGGCGCGCATCAACAAGGTCGGCATCAGCAGGGGGCGGCCGGCAATCGAGGCCGCGGCCACGGCGATGATCGACCCGGACAGCCAGCCGGCGGGCAGGCCGGCAAGGCCAAGCGCGGCACCGCCGGCCGCGGCAATGGTCAGGGTTTCCGCCACGCGGCGGAGCATTTCGGGTCGGTCGACGGCTGCAGTCACGGGACGCAATCAATGCCGCGCGTACGGCTCGCCGTCAAATGCCAGGCCTCAAAACGCGGGTCGCGCCTGCCGCGGAAACCGGCTAAAATCCCATCGCGCCCGGCGCTTACGCAAAGCCGGACAGGAGGATCGGAGCCTCAATGCTGCAAGGCTGGATCGTCATTGCGGTCGCGCTTGGCTATATCGGCCTTTTGTTCCTGATCGCGAGTTACGGTGACCGGGTGCGCGGCTTTGCCCGCGCCGGCCGCGCGCGCCTGCTGATCTACCCGCTGTCGCTGGCGATCTATTGCACGTCGTGGACGTTTTTCGGATCGGTCGGGCTCGCCTCGCGCACCGGCTATGAATTCCTCACCATCTATGTCGGCCCGGTGCTGATGATCGGGCTGTTCTCGCCGCTTATCGCGCGCATCGTGCGGCTGGCGAAAGAGCAGAACATCACCTCGATCGCCGACTTCATCGCCGCCCGTTACGGCAAGGGCCAGGCGGTTGCGGCCATCGTCGCGCTGATCGCCATCATCGGCAGCATCCCCTACATCGCGCTACAGCTCAAAGCGGTGTCGTCGTCGCTGCAGACGATCCTGGCTCACGTCTCGCCCGGCACCAGCCTCACCGGTCCGGTGCTCGGCGATCTGGCGCTGTTTGTGGCGCTGTCGATGGCGACGTTTGCCGTTCTGTTCGGCACCCGCCACGTCGATGCCACCGAGCACCAGGACGGCCTGATGCTAGCGATCGCCACCGAATCGATCGTCAAGCTGGTGGCGTTTCTGGCAGTTGGTGTCTTCATCACCTTCGTGATGTTTGACGGACCGGCCGCGCTGTTTACGCAGGCCATGGACCATCCGGATGCCGCAGCCATCTTCGCCCGCGAACCGCGTATCGACACGCTGGTGGTGACGACGCTTCTGTCATTTGTCGCGATCATCCTGCTGCCGCGCCAGTTCCACGTCGCCGTGGTCGAAAACAACAACGAACGGGAAATCAAGCGCGCGTCCTGGCTGTTTCCGCTCTATCTGGTGCTGATCAACCTGTTCGTTGTGCCGATCGCCGTCGCCGGCCTCGTCACGTTCCGCGCCGGCGGCGTCGACAGCGACATGTTCGTGCTGGCGCTGCCGCTGCAAAACGGCTCGAACGCGATCACCATAGCTGCCTTCGTCGGAGGCTTGTCGGCTGCGACCGCCATGGTGATCGTTGAATCGGTGGCGTTGGCGATCATGGTGTCGAACGACATCGTCATGCCGCTGGTGCTGCAGCGGCGCGTCGGCTTGCTCAGCGGCGATCACAATATCGGCAAGCTGCTGCTGACCACGCGCCGCCTGGCGATCTTCGGCATCATCCTGCTCGCCTACCTTTATTATCGCTCGGCGGGTGACGCCCAGCTTGCCTCGATCGGCCTGCTCTCGTTCGCCGCGATCGGCCAGCTCGCGCCGGCGTTTTTCGGCGGACTGATCTGGCGCCGAGCAAGCGCCGCCGGCGCCATCGCCGGCATGACCTGCGGCATCGTGATCTGGGCCTATACGCTGCTGCTGCCGAGCTTTGCCGACGTCGGCCTGGTCAGTCAGCACATCCTCACCGCCGGTCCCTGGTCCATCGCCATGCTGCGGCCGCAGCACCTGTTGGGCCTCGATTTGCCGCCGTTGGTGCACGGCGTGGTCTGGAGCCTCGTCGTCAACGTCATTGCCTATGTCGGCTTTTCCCTGCGCCGCCTACCCTCGCCGATCGAGCGGCTCCAAGCCGAAATCTTCGTGCCGTCGGATCTCGCACCGATCGCGCCGAGCTTCCGCCTCTGGCGCTCCTCGGTAACGGTCGAAGAATTGACCACCACCATCGCGCGCTATCTCGGCGAGCAACGCACGCGCGCCGCCTTCGAAAGCTTTGCCGCCACTCACCGCATCAGCCTCGATCCTGCGGACGAGGCCGATTTCCGATTGGTGCGCAATGCCGAACACGTACTTGCCTCGGCCATCGGCACCGCGTCGTCGCGGCTGGTGCTATCGCTGTTGCTGCGCAAGCGTACCGTCTCCACCAAGGCGGCGCTGAAGCTGCTCGACGACGCCAATGCCGCGATCCAGTACAACCGCGCGATATTGCAGACCGCGCTCGACCACGTACGCCAGGGCATCGCGGTGTTCGACAAGGAATTGCAGCTGATCTGCTGGAACCGGCAGTTCGGCGAAATCCTCGATCTGCCGCCCAGCCTCACGCTGGTCGGCATCGGCCTTGCCGACATCCTGCGCTTTAACGCCCGGCGCAGCGGCGTCGATTCCGCGCGCATCGAAGCGTTCGTTGGCGAGCAGATCGATCTTTACGTGTCCGGCACCAACCCGTTCCTGCAGCGCTTTGCCGAGCCGGGGCTGGTCATCGAGGTGCGTGCCAACCGCATGCCGGATGGCGGCACGGTCACCACCTTCACCGACATTTCAGCGAGCGTCGAAGCCGCCGAAGCGCTGGAACGCTCCAACGAAACGCTGGAGCGCCGCGTGCAGGAGCGCACTGAGGAACTCACGCGGCTGAACGCCGCGCTCGCCCGCGCCAAGGGCGAGGCCGACGCCGCCAATATTTCCAAGACCAAGTTCCTGGCCGCGGCAAGCCACGATATTCTGCAACCGCTCAACGCGGCGCGGCTTTACGTCACCAGCCTGGTCGAACGCCAGGGCGGCCGCGAGGACGCGCGGCTGGTCGACAATATCGATGCCTCGCTGGAAGCGGTCGAAGAAATCTTCGGTGCGCTGCTCGACATGTCGCGGCTCGATACCGGCGCCTTGCGTCCTGAATTCTTAAGCTTCCGCATCGACGAACTGATGCGGCAGATCGAACTGGAATTCGCCCCGCTCGCCACAGCGCGCGGTATCGAACTCGCCTTCGTGCCCTGCTCGCTGGTGGTTCGCTCCGATCGCCGGCTGCTGCGGCGGTTGATCCAGAATCTTGTCTCCAACGCGATCAAATACACGCCGTCGGGCCGCGTGCTGGTCGGCTGCCGGCGGCGGGGCGAGCACCTGCGCGTCGACATCTACGATACCGGCATTGGCATTCCGCAATCCAAGCGGCGCGATGTCTTCGTCGAGTTTCACCGGCTTGATCAGGGCGCCAAGATCGCGCGCGGCCTCGGCCTCGGTCTCTCGATCGTCGAGCGCGTGGCACGCGTGCTCGGCGCCGCGGTGGACGTTGAATCGACGACGGGCGGCGGCTCGCATTTCTCCGTGCTGGTCCCGCGCTCGAATGCTGCGCCGATCGAACTGCCGCAGCGCGATCAGCGCGGCGTCGATCCTGGCCAGCTTGCCGGCGCGGTGGCCCTGTGCATCGACAATGAGCCGACCGTGCTCGACGGTATGGAAACACTGCTGCGAGGCTGGGGCTGCGCCGTGATCAAGGCGCCAAATCTGAAACTGGCGCTGGCGGCACTGGCCGAATGCACGGCCATGCCGAACGGCCTGTTGATCGACTACCACCTCGACGAGGGCAATGGCATTGAAGCGATCGCCGCCTTGCGCCGCCACTGCGGCGGCGACCTGCCGGCGATTTTGATTACCGCCGACCGCTCGCCCGCGGTGCGCGAGGCGGCGCGCGCGCTGGGCATCCAGGTGCTGAACAAGCCGCTCAAGCCGGCGGCGCTGCGCGCAATGCTGGCGCAATGGCGCGCGCTGCGCGTCGCAGCAGCGGAATAGGACGCCTCAGGATTCGTGCGCTAATTCTCGGCAGCCGCCCCTTGCGACCATCCGCCGGCTTCGATCTTGGCGGCGGCGATCACCGCCTGCGTGCGGCTTTCGACGCCGAGTTTTTGCAGGATCGCGGAAACATGCGCCTTGACCGTCGCCTCGGAAACACCGAGCTGGTAGGCGATCTGCTTGTTGAGCAGCCCTTCCGACAGCATCATCAGCACGCGCACCTGCTGCGGCGTCAGCGTCGCCATGCGCGCCATCAATTCGCTGGTGTCGCTGTCGGTGCCGACACGCAGGTCGACGTCCGGCGGCGTCCAGACACCACCGCCGAGAATGCGCGAGGCCGCAGCGCGCATCGCCTCGACGCCGAGCGTCTTGGGAATGAAACCCGAGGCGCCGAATTCCATGCAGCGGCGGATGGCGGCGGGATCGTCATTGGCCGACACCACCACCACCGGCACGCTCGGATATTGCGCGCGCAGATACATCAGGCCGGAAAAGCCGCGCATGCCGGGCATTGTCAGATCGAGAAAGATCAGATCGACGTCGCTGCCCTGCTCGAGCAATTCGGCGACCTCGTCGAAAGATCCGGCCTCGTCGATTTCGACCTGCTCCAGCAGACCGGACACAGCCTCGCGCAGCGCGCCGCGGAACAACGGATGGTCGTCGGCAATCATCAGGCGGTAATGCGACCCGTTATTCAATGTGGCGCGACCCTTGGTTTCGAACGCGGCGAGAACCTATGCCGCAGCACATGTCATCATGCGCCGCAGCCTTGGCAAGCAGCAAGAGGGCAGCAAAAAGTCTTTACTTACAGGGTGTTCAGGCCCTATCGTCTCGGTCGCTTTTGGCACG
Source organism: uncultured Alphaproteobacteria bacterium (assembly GCA_963738915.1). Lineage (GTDB taxonomy): Bacteria > Pseudomonadota > Alphaproteobacteria > Rhizobiales > Xanthobacteraceae > Pseudolabrys. Next base: position 229,705 of record CAVTYO010000011.1, on the reverse strand, counting down.
GATTTATCTCGATGCGCCGAGGTCTCCGAATCAAACTTGCGCCGGCGACTTCACGGCGACAGGAAGGCAATTTTCGCCGCCGATCCCGGCAGCTGGAAGATCGACGCACGGAACTCGTCGCAAGGCTCGAGGGTCTCGGTCAATCCGTGCGCGCCAGTCCGGCGTACAAATGCGCACTCAATCTTGTCAATTTCCGATTTCACCAGACGGCTGTTGCCGACCGCCACGCTGTCCTCGACGCGGCCAAATGGTCGATCGACTTGCTCGCCCGATTGGACGCGCCGCGCTAACGCCTGCTGCCGATGAACTGCAAGGCCACCTCGCGGCTGTGGGCCTTGCGCCGGTGCTCGACGAGATAAATACCCTGCCAGGTGCCGAGCGCAAGCTTGCCGCTCACCACCGGGACATGCAGCGAGACGCCGGTGAGCATCGTCTTGACATGCGCCGGCATGTCGTCCGGCCCTTCGACATCGTGGATCCAGGGCGCGCTTTCCGGCGCCAGGCGGTCGAGCGCGCTGGTGAGGTCCGCCTGCACATCCGGATCGGCGTTTTCCTGGATGGTCAGCGATGCGGACGTGTGCCGGAGATAGACCAGCAGCGTCCCCTCGCCGGCTTTGGCTTGCGCGAGGAAGGCGGCGACGTCGGCAGTGATATCGGTAAAGCCCTGCCCCAGCGTTTCCACGTGCAGCGTGGCGCTGGCAATGAGTTGCGGCGCGGCGTTGCTGATCTCGGAAAGCAATCTGGGCATCAGGTCTTGAGCATCACGTCTTGCGCATCACGTCCTTCTGGAAATTCGTCAGCATCTCGACCAGCCGGCGCCAGGCCTCCTCGACATAGGCGCGGGCGCGGGCAATGTCTTCGTCGCTCACGAGCGGAGGCTTTCCGCCGCTGGTGTCGGGTACCGGCGCCGGCGGCCGCGGTGGCGGCGCGGGCTGCAAGGCCGCGAGTTCGCGCTTGAGGCCGGTGACCTCGTCCTGGAGGCGGGCGATTTCCTTTTCCAGCGCGGCGTGGTCTTCCGGCACCGCCTCGCAGGCCCAACCGGCGCTGTGGGAGCGGCAAAGCGCGACCTGGCCGGTCTGCACGTCGAGGCGCAGCAGGCCGGCTTCGATACGGCTGAACGCAAAGCGAGCCGGCGGAGCGGCCGCGGGCTGGCCGGGCTTCACCAGCACCAGAGGTGGCGCAGCCTCAGAGGGCTGCGCCGCGGGCGGCGCGACTTCGGAGGGCTCTATCGCAGGCGCCGGCATATTGCCGTTGGCGTCAGGCGTTTGCGCCGGCAGCGGCGATGAAGCCCATGCGACGAATACGGCAACGGCAAGCGGGGCGATGCGCATGGCATCCGTCCTTCGGCAAATTCGGAAAGGGAAACTAACACCGGCACGATGGCCACTAAACGGTAAGGCAAAATAGCCTGTTGAAGAACGTGCCGCAGTGCACTTTGGTGCCACAAAATCACACGAAGAATTTGGTGTTTCGTCCGCCATATCAGCACGTTAGATGGCAGACCGCGTTTCTTGACTCGAACATACCTGCTCAGTAAGGTCCGCGCGGCTTTTAGGGCGGCGGGGCGCGCGGAGGCCTTGATTATCCGAGCAAGTCGAAGGCATGGCTGACGACAAGCACGGGCAAGGTGATCGCAAGAATCCGCCGGACGACGAGGCCGCCCTCTCCGCGAGGCTCCAGAGTCTCGGCAAACGGCTCGAAACCGCGAGCCGAGCGTCCGAAAATGACACCGGTCCTCGCCCGGCCATCGCCGACGCTTCGGGTTTTGCCCGCGGCTTCCGGCTTTCGACCGAACTGGTAGCCGGCGTCCTGGTCGGCGCGCTGATCGGCTGGCTGCTGGACCGCTGGCTGGGAATCACGCCGTGGGGGCTGATCGTATTTCTGCTGCTTGGCTTTGCGGCCGGAGTTCTCAACGTGATGCGCGCGGCGGGTGTCGTGCGCGAAAGAAATCTTGAGTGATGAGATGATCCTGGCCGTCGACCCGATCCACCAATTCCGCATCGTCGATCTGTTCCCGATCGCCACGGTCGGCCATTCCGAGATTGCCTTCACCAATTCCGCAGCTTTCATGCTGCTGGCGGTTGCCGGGCTTACTCTGTTCATGGTCGGCGCCACCGCGAAAAAAGCCATGGTGCCCTCGCGGCTGCAATCGGCGGCCGAACTGACCTACGAATTCGTCGCCACAACCATCCGCGGCACCGCTGGCACCGAAGGCATGAGATTCTTTCCCTTCGTGTTCACGATTTTCATGTTCGTGCTGACGCTGAACATGCTCGGGCTTATCCCGTTCGCCTTCACCGTCACCAGCCACATCATCGTCACCGCGGCGCTGGCGATTACCGTGTTCCTCACCGTGCTGATCTACGGCCTCTATCGCCACGGCTTCCACTTCTTCAACCTGTTCGTGCCCAAGGGCGTGCCGATCTACATCCTGCCGCTGATCATCGCCATCGAGATCTTGTCGTTCATCTCGCGGCCGATCTCGCACAGCGTGCGCCTGTTCGCCAACATGCTTGCCGGCCACATCACGCTGCAGGTCTTTGCCGGCTTCATCATCTTGCTTGGCACCGGGCTCGGCGCGCTCGGCTGGGCCGGCGGCATCCTGCCGTTCACGATGATCGTCATCCTGTTCGCGCTGGAGACGCTGGTCGCATTCCTGCAGGCCTACGTCTTCGCCATTCTTACCTGCATCTATCTCAACGACGCGATTCACCCGGGCCATTAGGCCCCGACCGGACAAGCAGAAGGAGTTGATTCATGGATCCAGTGGCAGCGAAATACATCGGTGCGGGCATCGCCTGCATCGGCATGGGTGGTGCCGGCGTCGGCGTCGGTCTGATTTTCGGCAACTACCTCGCCGCGGCAATTCGCAATCCGTCAGCCGCGCAAGGGCAGTTCGGCAACCTGATCTTTGGCTTTGCCATTACCGAAGCGCTCGGCATCTTCTCGCTGCTGATCGCGCTGCTGCTGCTGTTCGCGCTGTAAGGCGGCCTCGCAGGACTTCGAGATGGCAGAACCGGCCCATACCACCAGCACCGAGCACGTGCCGAAGAGCGAGGAGCACGGCGGTTTCCCGCCGTTCAATTCGCAGACCTTCGCCTCGCAGCTGATCTGGCTGGTGATCGCCTTCGTGCTCCTTTATGGGCTCATGGCGAAGCTCGCGCTGCCGCGGGTCGGCGCTATCATCGAGGGCCGGCAGAAGAAGATCGAAGGCGATTTTGCCGAAGCGGAGAAGCTCAAGGGCCAATCGGAAGAAGCGCTCGCTGCCTACGAAAAGGCGCTGGCCGACGCCCGCGCCCGCGCCCAGGCAATCGCCAACGAGACCCGCGACAAGCAGACTGCGGAAGCGGCGGCTAGCCGCAAGCGGCTCGAGGATCAGCTCAACGTCAAGCTTGCCGAGGCGGAAAAGACCATCGCCGCCACCAAACAGGCCGCCATGCTGAACGTCCGCGGCATCGCCGAAGAGGCCGCACGCGCCATTGTCGAACGGCTCATCGGCGCCGCGCCGAACGAAAAAGCGGTCGCCGCGGCAGTCGCCGACGTGCTGAAGGGCTAGCGCGATGGAAATCCTCCTCGACGCCGAGACTTGGGTGGCGCTGGCGTTTCTCGTCTTTCTCGGCCTGCTCGGCTACCTCGGCGTGCACAAAATGCTGGTGAAGTCGCTCGACGAGCGCGCCGGCCGCATCAGGGCCGAACTTGACGAAGCGCGCAGGCTCAAGGAAGAGGCCGCCGCCCTGCTCACCGAATACCGCCGCAAGCACGAACAGGCCGAGGGCGAGGCGCAGGAGATCGTGGCCGGCGCGAGGGCCGAGGCGGAACGTCTGGCGGTCGAGGCCAAGGCCAAGATCGAGGATTTCGTCGCCCGCCGCACACAAATGGCGCAAACCAAGATCGCGCAGGCCGAAGCGCAGGCACTCGCCGACGTGCGCGGCGCCGCCGCCGAAGCCGCGGTCGCCGCCGCCGAGAAGATCCTCAGCGAGGAAACCAAGGGCAAGCTCGCCGCCGAACTGATCGCCAAGGGCATCGACGACGTCCGCAAAAAGCTGAACTAGCCGAGTCGGTTAGCGTCTAAGCCGCGCGCAGGGTAGGACCCCGTTCTCCCCGCCATTAGCCCCCGATCGTGTGCACAATTCGCCCACGCGGGCGGCCGAACTTGCGCGGCACCCCACCCCTTCTATGCTTTCGCGCAACTGATTCGTTTGCAAAATGAGACATTTGGCCGCGAGGCCAAGAGCGTCGGGGAGCCCTGTGGTTATCTTCGATTGCAATGGCGTTCTGGTCGACAGCGAGCCGTTGGCCGCCGCAATCGTGTCCCAGGAGTTCATGCGCGCCGGCTTTCCGCTCACGGCGGATGTTGTTGCGCGCTACTTCGCCGGCCGCCGCCCCGCGGACATGTTCGCCGACGTCGAAGCCGCCGCTCGCCGCAAGCTCCCGGATAATTTCTCCACCAGCGTTACGACCGCCATCCTGCGGCGCTTCCGCGCCGAACTGCGGGCCACCAGGCACATCGCCTACGCGCTCACCTGGCTGCGCGGCCCGAAATGCGTGGCCTCATCGTCGAGCGTGGACCGCATTCGCGTCAGCCTGGAAACCACCGACCTGATCCGGTTTTTCGAGCCCTATTTGTTTTCCGGCAATGACGTGCGCAAGGGCAAGCCGGCGCCCGACCTGTTCCTGCTCGCTTCAGCAAGGATGCGGGTACCGCCGAGCGACTGCATCGTGGTGGAAGATTCGCCGGTCGGTGTGGCGGCCGGCGTTGCCGCCGGCATGACCGTGATCGGCTTTGTCGGCGGCAGTCACGCCGGGCCGCGGCTCGGCCAGCATCTCACCAACGCCGGCGCCCGCGCCGTCATCAACGACATGCGCGCCCTCAAAAGCACGATTATCGATCTGCGCGGCTGGTAGCGCGTTAGCCCGCGGGCTTCACCGGTTTGCGGGCACCGGGCTTGGGTTTTGCCGCCGGCTTTTTCTTTTGCTGCGCCGCGGCTGTCGCGTCAAAGCCCACATAGACGACATAAGCATCGATCAAGCCGATCGGTCGCGGCACCGGGAAGCTGATGTCGGGATCGATGTGAGTGAAATTGACCCGATCGACTTCTCCCGTCACCTGCACCGGAATTTGCGCAAAGCGGGAAACGATGGTCTTGGGGTCGGGCCCTTCCTGCACCACGGCAATGCGCAGCGGGACGACGACTTCGCCGGGACCGCCGGCAGGGCCGGTAACGATGCGCCCTTCGATGCCGACCTTCATGGTCATGACGCCGGCGCTAACGCGGCATTCGCGTGCAGTCCGCACGAACGACCCCTGATAGCGCAGGTCGAGCGCCGAAGGCTCGCCCTCGCCCGGCTTGCTGCCGATCATCAAGGTCGCCGCTCCGGTGCGCACTTGTATGCTCGGGCAATCGGTTTCGGCATCGACGCCGGAATCCGCGCTCGGGTTGGCGTTGTCTGTCGTTGCCTTCGACGATGAACTGAACAGATCGAGCGGCGACGATTTGAAAATGTCGCTGGTCGAGCTGCAGCCGCCGAGCGCCAGCGCAGCGGCGAGCGCCGTCCACGCGCTGCAACGGCCCCAATATCGGTTCGTGTCCCCACGCATTTTCTGGCTCGCGTTTCTTAACCCGGACTTTTCTGCGCATGATCCGAAACTGGTCCCCAACTTTCCGGACTATGCGTAACGTTTATAGCAAGCCAAGCGTGGCGGCCCCAAGGCAAGTCTTTCGCCGGTCAGGCTGTTTTCAGCCGCCCAAAGAGCAAATGATCTTGCCACACGCCGTTGATGCAGAGATATTCGCGCGCGTAGCCCTCGCGCGTGAATCCGGTCTTTTCCAGCAGTCGGACCGACGCCAGATTGCCGGGAATGCAGGCGGCCTCGAGGCGGTGCAGCCGCAATGAATCGAAACAAAACGGGATCAACGCGCGCACCGCCGCGGTCATGTAGCCCTGACGCGCAAAAGGCTGCCCGATCCAGTAGCCGATGGAGCCCGCCTGCGCCACGCCGCGGCGGATGTTCGCGAGCGTGAGACCGCCGACCAGGACGTTGGTGTCGGCACGGAAAATCAGGAACGCGTAAGACAGATCGCTGCGCTGATCCTCGGCGTAACGCTTGAGCCGGCGGCGGAAGGCGCTGCGCGACAAATCGTCGGCCGGCCAGATCGGCTCCCAGGGCGTGAGAAACACGCGGCTCGCCTCGCGCAAGGCCGCCCACTCGGCATGGTCGCCGCTGACCGGCGCGCGCAGATAGACGCCGTCCCCGTTCACGGCCGGCATCTGCTCGCTGAAAGTTACGCTACGGAAAATCGCCATGGCGGTTGCCGCCCCTGCATTATGCCGCGCGGCCGACGAGACTTTCAGCGATTGCCGCCATGCTTTCAAGGGTCTTGCCGGGCCCGAGCGCGGCGATGGCCGGCTTGCCGCGGCGGATCAGCGCCAAGCCCGCGGCGCGCGCGCTATCGACCGTGACCGCGTCGACCTTGGCGACAATCTCGGCGAGCGGGATCGGGCGGCCATAGGCCAGCATCTGGCGGGCAAGCTGCCCAACGCGCGCTTCCGAGCTTTCCAGCGCCATCAGCAGCCCGGCCTTCATCTGTGCCTTGGCGCGGTTGATTTCCGCCTCATTGATCCCGGCGGTCGCCGCGGTGATCTCGTCGATGACCACGCGCATCAATTCGGGCGCGTCCTTTTCGTCGGTCCCCGCATAGAGGCCGAACAGGCCGGTGTCCGAATAGGGCATGTGAAATGCGTGCACCGTGTAGCAGAGGCCGCGCTTTTCCCGCACTTCCTGGAATAGCCGCGACGACATGCCGCCGCCAAGCACATTGGTAAAGACCTGCAGGCTGTAGATGTCGTCATCGCCGATCGGCAGGCCTTCGAGCGCCAATGCGATATGGGCCTGCTCGAGATCGCGGGTTTCGACGTGGGTGCCGCCGCCGAAACGCGCGGGCTGCGGCTTCGGCGCGTCCGGCCCGTTGAAGCTGGCAAAGCGCCTCTCGGCTTCGGCCACGATTTGGCCGTGCTCGACGGCGCCGGCGGCGGCGACCAGCATGTTGGGCCCGCGGTAGTTGCGCGCCAGATAAGTGCGCAGGCGCTCCGGGTTGAACGAGCATACCGTCTCCGGCGTGCCGAGGATCGAACGGCCGACCGGCTGTTGCGGAAACGAAATTTCCTGCAAGCGCTCAAACACCAGGTCGTCCGGGTCGTCTTCCTTAGCGCCGATCTCCTGCACGATGACGTTCTGCTCGCGCTGCAACTCTTCCGAATCGAAGGCCGGCTCGGCGAGGATGTCGGAGAGCACGTCAAGCGCCAGCGGCACGTCGGCCTTGAGCACGCGGCAGAAATAGGCGGTCGATTCGACGCTGGTTGCGGCATTGAGGTCGCCGCCGACCGCTTCGATCGATTCCGCGATTTCGCGCGCGGTGCGCCGCTTGGTACCCTTGAAGGCCATGTGTTCGAGCAAATGCGAGATGCCGTGTTCGTCGGGCTTCTCGTCGCGGCTGCCGGCGCCGACCCAGACCCCGAGCGAAGCCGATTCCAGATGCGGCATGCGGTCGGTGAGAACCGACAGGCCGGATTTAAGCCGAGTGACTTCCACGCTCATGCCGCTGCTCCTTCACGCGCGGCACGCGAGGCCGTCGCAACAAAACGTTCTACCGCCGCCTGATCGGCCGGCAACACGGTGACCTTCTCCGGCCGCTTGCCAAGATCGGCGAGCCAGTCCGGCAGCGCCGGCCGTACACCGCAGGCGGCCTCGACCGCGTCGGGGAATTTCGCCGGATGCGCGGTCGACAGCGCCACCATCGGCACCGACGGGTCACGGGTTTCTTTCTCGGCCACCGCCAGGCCGACTGCGGTATGCGGATCGATGCAATAGCCGGCCTCGCGCATGGTGGCGCGCATGGTGGCGGCGCATTCCTCTTCGCTGGCGCGGTCGGCGGTGAACAGCGCGCGCAGCCCTTTGAGCGCCTGCGAGGCGACGGCCAAGCGCCGCGATTGCTCGAGCGAATCCATCAACGCGCGGATCGCCTTGGCGTCGCGCTGATAGGCATCGAACAGGAGCCGCTCGAAGTTCGATGCCACCTGGATATCCATCGACGGCGAAGTGGTCGCCACCACGTCCTTGATTTCGTAAATGCCGGTGGCAAAGGTTCGCGCGAGGATATCGTTGACGTTTGTCGCCACGACCAGCCGGTCGATGGCAAGACCCATCCGCGATGCGACATAACCGGCATAGACGTCGCCGAAATTTCCCGTCGGTACCGTGAAGGCAACCTTGCGGTGCGGCGCGCCCAGCGCAACAGCGGCGGTAAAGTAATAGACGACCTGGGCAACGACGCGCGCCCAGTTGATCGAATTGACTCCTGACAGACGCACACGGTCACGGAAGGCATGGTGATTGAACATCCCCTTCACCAGGGCCTGGCAATCGTCGAAGGTGCCTTCGATCGCCAGCGCGTGCACGTTGCTGTCGGTCGCCGTGGTCATCATGCGCCGCTGCACGTCAGAGATGCGGCCATGCGGAAACAGCACCACGACATCGACCTGGGCGCGGCCGCGAAATGCCTCGATTGCAGCGCCGCCGGTATCGCCCGACGTGGCGACGACGATAGTGGTGCGCTCGGCGCGCTTTTGCAGCACGTGGTCCATCAACCGGGCCAGCAATTGCATCGCCAGATCCTTGAAGGCGAGCGTCGGCCCGTGGAACAGTTCGAGCACGAACAGGCTGGGACCGAGCTGGATCAGCGGGACGGTGGCGGGATGACGGAAAGTGCCGTAGGCCTCCCGCGCCATGCGTGCGAGATCGGCCTCCGCAATGGCATCACCGACGAAAGGACGGATCACTTCGACCGCGACTTCGGCGTAAGGGCGGCCGGCAAAGCCGCCGACGGTCGCGGGCGCGAGCGCCGGCCACGTCTCGGGCACGTAAAGGCCGCCGTCGCGGGCAAGGCCCGCCAGCATCACCTCGACAAAATCGAGCGAGGGGGCTTCGCCCCGCGTTGAGACGTAACGCATTGATCCGACTGATGTTATGGTTCAAGCACGGCCGTTGCCGGCGACACTAGCCTTGGCCCGCCGCTTGTACAAGAAAGCAGGCCGTAAGGTCAGATCAGCAGGCCGCCGCCATCGATGTAGACAACGGACCCGGTGGCAAAGCTGTTGGTCATGAAGGCAAGGATTGGCCGGGCGATGTCTTCGCCGAGGCCGACGCGGCGGACAGGCAAAGCGGCCGCCGTCTTTTCCAGCATCTCGCGCCGCGCCGCTTCCGGCATTGCCGCGCGGATCGGCGTGTCGATCAGTCCCGGGGAGACGCAGTTAACGCGCACCGGCGAAAGATCGACCGCCAGCGCGCGCGTCAAAGATTCAAGCGCGCCGTTCGTCGCCGAGGTGATCGCCGCATTGGGCCGCGGCCGGACGCTGAGAAAGCCGGACACCAGCGTGAGCGAGCCGCCCGGCTTGAATTCGGCGCAACGGGCGACGCGCCAGGCGCCCCAGAATTTGCTCTCCATGGTCGAGCGCGCATCGTCCATCGGCGAGGTCTTGAACGGGCCGGCCTTGAGCCGCGCCGCGGTAACGACAACATGATCGGCCGCGCCGCAGGCGGCAAAGAGTTTGGCAACGCTGTCGTCGCTGGTGACGTCGGTTTGGATCGCTTTGGCGCCGAGCTTGCTTGCCGCCGCCTTGAGGCGCTCGGCATTGTGCGAGGCAACGATCACCTCGGCGCCTTCGGCCTTGGCCAGTTGCGCGGTGGAAAAGCCGATGCCGGAGGAGCCGCCGACGACGACAACCGTTTTGCCCTGGAGCTGCATGGTGCGTACTAAATCATGCCGCCGGCGCGGCGACAAATGGCTTGCCGTTTCACAGGGAGAAACGCCTTAGCCGCGCCCGGCAAGACGGCGGGCAATGAAGACCACGTAGACACCGGCCAGGCCGAGGGCGAGCCCGAACCAGGTGATAGCGTATTGCAGGTGATTGTCGGGCAGATTGACCGTGAGCTTGCCGGGTTTGGGCAAACCGCCCTCGGGCACCGGCGTCTCCTGCTCGACATAGAACGGCGCGACCGCCGACCATTTGTGCGCCCTGGCCATCGCCTCGGGATCGCGCAGGAACCAGATATTGTTCTGCGGCTCGTCAGCGGGCGTGAACAGGCCGCGCGTTTCCGGCCAGCGCATGACGCCAACAATGTCGACGATGCCGGTCGGTGCGCGGCGCGGCGCGTCCTTGGCCTCGAGCGGAATGAAGCCGCGGTCGACGACGACGATCGAGCCGCCGGCGAGGCGCGCCGGCGCGAACACCCAGTAGCCGGTGCCCTGCACGTCGGGACGGAAGGCGGAGCCGGCGGAATAAACCAGCGCTTCCTCGCCGGGCAGAAATTCGGCGGGAAAGGCGACGCGGCGATATTCATCGTCCGCCTGAACGAGATGAGTCCAGTCGGCGCGCGGCGGCAGATCCTGCGGCGTTTGCGCAAGGCGCGCCGTCACCGTGGCGATGAGATTTTCCTTCCAGACCTTGCGGTCGAGCTGCCAGATGCCGAGCCCGATCAGGATCGCGATCCCGACCAGAGCAAAGATGGTGGGCTCGATTACGCCACGTCGCTGCGTGCGGGCAGCGCTCAACCGTCGCTCCGCTGCTCAAGCCGGCCCTCGGCGGCCTTGTGGTGAAATTGCAGGGCGATGAGCAGGCCCTTGATCGGGCGCAAGGGCCCAAGCGTCACGATCAGGATCAGCGGAATCCACAGCGCGGCGTGCACCCAATAAGGCGGCTGATAAACGACCTCGGTGATCAGGGCAGCGAAGACGACGATGGCACCGCCAATGAGGATGACGAACACCGCCGGCCCGTCGCCGGCATCGGCAAAATCGAAGTCGAGCCCGCAAGCTTCGCAGCGCGGGCGCAAACCGAGAAAGCCCTGGAACAGCCGCCCCTTGCCGCAACGCGGGCAGCGGCCCGCGAGGCCTCTGGCGATCGGCAGCGGTTGTTCAGCCATCGTTACAGTTTCCAAAAACAAAAGGGCGGCGCGATGACGCCGCCCTCTTTAATTGCGCTTGATCTTGTCCGAAAACCGGTTCCCGCTTTTCGGAATCATGCGCGCAAAGGCGAAGCGTCACTCCGGATGCGGCATCCCGGCGCCCCACACATAGATGCAGGCGAACAGGAACAGCCACACCACGTCGACGAAATGCCAATACCAGGCGGCAAACTCGAAGCCGAGATGCTGCTTCGGACTGAACTGGCCGTTGATTGCGCGCAGCAGGCAAACGATGAGGAAAATCGAGCCGATGATGACATGGGCGCCGTGGAAGCCGGTCGCCATGAAGAACGTCGCGCCGTAGATGTTGCCGCTGTAGTGGAACGCCGCATGCGAATATTCGAAGGCCTGCACGCAAGTGAAGGTGAGGCCGAGCAGGATGGTGAGCGCGAGGCCCCATTTGAGGCCCTCGCGGTCGTCCTCGAGCAACGCATGGTGGGCCCAGGTGACCGTCGTGCCGGAAGTCAACAGGATCAGCGTATTGAGCAGCGGCAGATGCCAGGGATCGAAGGTCTCGATGCCCTTGGGCGGCCAGACGCCGCCAGTTACGGCGACGCGGCCGACTTCGATCGCTTCATTGGGAAACAGCGCCGTGTTGAAATAGGCCCAGAACCAGGCGACGAAGAACATCACCTCGGAGGCGATGAACAGGATCATGCCGTAGCGGTGCGAGATCTGCACCACGCGCGTGTGGAAGCCCTCGAACTCGGCTTCGCGGATGACGTCGCGCCACCAGCCGATGAAGGTATAGAGCACGGTAACAACGCCGACCCCGAAAACCAGCAGCGTCCCCGGGAACATCTGGTGCATCCAGCCAATCCCGCCAAACGCCATCAGGAAGGCGCCGGTCGCGCCCACTGCCGGCCATGGGCTTGGATTGACCAGGTGGTAATCGTGGTGCGGTTTGGCGTGAGCCTCGGCCATTGTCGTCTCCGTTGAGAACAGCGTTCGCGTCTAAAGCTTGCTCGAGTTGGGGTCCGGCGCTTCCGCCACCGGCCGCTCGGCGTCGGGCAGGCGGTAGAAGGTGTAGGATAGCGTGATCGTGTTGAGCGGGTCCTGGTCGCGGTCTTCGACGATCTTGGGGTTGACGTAGAACACCACCGTCATCTCCCGCGTTTCGCCCGGCTTCATGGTCTGCTGCGTGAAGCAGAAGCAGTTGATCTTGTCGAAATAGGCTCCGACCGTCGTCGGGGTGACGTTATACGAGGCCTGCGCCGTGATGGTGCGTGCGGCCTCGTTGATGACCTTGTAATGCACGGTGACGACTTCGCCGATATGCACCACGATCGAGTTCTGCTCCGGCGTAAACTTCCACGGCAGGCCAGGCATGACGTTGGAATCGAAACGCACGGTCAATTCGCGCGGGAGCATGTTCTTGGGTGCGATGCGCGAGACCTGCGTGGTGCCGGCAAAGCCGGTGGCGCGGCAGAACATGTTGTAGAGCGGCACCGCGGCAAACGAGAGGCCGACCATCCCCGCAACCACAGCGCCGCAGGCGGCGGCGATCAGGACGTCGCGGCGCGGTAATTTGCTCGACGCCGCCTCTGTCATATCGGCCGCACCAGCATGATCGGGCCTTTCACCAGCGTGATCACGTAGAACAGGATGACCAGCGCGCCGAGCGCCAGCGCGATGGCAATCGAGCGCGAACGCCGCGCGCGCTTCTGCGCCTCGGTGAGCACGATGCCGTCGTCCTGCCGTTTCTTGTCCATCGTTATGTCCACGCCAGCGACCGGCCGATTTGGCCGTCCCAGCCCTGCTCGACCAGCAATACCGCAAAGAGCAGGAACAGATAGAGGATCGAGAAGGCGAAAAGGTTGCGGCTGGCGCGCTCCGCCGGGCGGCGCTCGCAGAACACCTGCCAGGCCAGCACCAGCATCAGGGCGCCGGTGACGGTCGCGGTCAAGCCGTAGAACAGGCCAGCATAGCCGAGCAGCCACGGCGATACGCCGAGCGGCACCAAAATCAGCGTGTAGCGCAGGATTTGCTGCCGCGTCGCCGCATCGCCGGCAACCACCGGCAGCATCGGAATATTGGCGCGGGCATAGTCGTCGGCCCGGTAAAGCGACAGCGCCCAGAAATGCGGGGGCGTCCAGAAGAAGATAATTAGGAACAAAAGCACCGGCTCGAATGACAGCGAACCGGTCGCCGCGGCCCAGCCGATCATCGGCGGCAAGGCGCCTGCGGCGCCGCCGATGACGATGTTCTGCGGCGTCGAGCGCTTGAGCCAAGCCGAATAGATGACGACGTAGAAGAAGATGGTGAAGGCAAGCAGCGCCGCGGCGAAGATATTGACCAGAAGCCCGAGCACCACGACGGCAAAGACCGCAAGCGTCAGCCCGAAGGCCAGCGCCTCACCCGGCTGCACCTTGCCCGCAGGAATCGGGCGCCGTTGCGTTCGCGTCATGCGCGCATCGATGTCGGCGTCGTACCACATATTGAGGCTGCCGGCGGCGCCGGCGCCGACGGCGATGCAGAGCAATGCGGTAAAGCCGATCAACGGATGCAGGGCGCCCGGAGCAACCGCCAGACCGGTAAGCGCGGTGAACACCACTAGCGACATCACCCGCGGCTTCATCAGCGCCAGATAGTCGCCGACAGTCGCCAAGCTCGGCTCGGCAAGACGCAGTCCAGCCGTCCCGGGCAAACCCGCGCCGACGTCCGCACCCTCGCCAACAAGCGACATCGTCAGGCCGGTCCCTTACAGCGTGTGTTTCTCGTTACCATTTTTTTTCTTGCGCGTGATCTTTTCCGAAAACCGGTTCCCACTTTTCGGGATCACGCGCCTATTTAATCCGTGGCAGCGTCTCGAATTGATGGAACGGCGGCGGCGACGACAGCGTCCATTCGAGCGTGGTGGCGCCGGCGCCCCACGGGTTATTGCCGGCGGCGCGCTTCTTGATGAACGCCTCGGCGACGCCAAAGAAAAACACCAGCATGCCGAAGCCGGCGATGTAGGAGCCGTAAGAGGAGACTTCGTTCCAGCCGTGGAAGGCATCCGGATAGTCGACGGTGCGGCGCGGCATTCCGGCGAGGCCGAGGAAATGCTGCGGGAAGAAGATGATGTTGACGCCGATGAATGTGATCCAGAAGTGCGCCTTGCCGATCGCCTCGTTGTACATGTAGCCCGACATTTTCGGGAACCAGTAGTACCAGCCGGCGAAGATGGCGAACACGGCGCCGAGCGAGAGCACATAATGGAAGTGCGCGATCACATAATAGGTGTCATGCAGCACGCGGTCGACGCCGGCATTGGCGAGCACCACGCCGGTGACGCCGCCGACGGTGAACAGGAAGATGAAGCCGATCGCCCACAGCATCGGCGTCTTGAACTCGATCGAGCCGCCCCACATCGTGGCGATCCAGGAGAAGATCTTCACGCCGGTCGGCACCGCGATCACCATGGTGGCGGCGATGAAATAAGCCTGCGCGCCGGTCGACAGGCCGACCGTGTACATGTGATGCGCCCACACCACGAAGCCGATCGCGCCGATCGAGACCATCGCATAGGCCATGCCAAGATAGCCGAACACCGGCTTCTTGGAGAATGTCGAAACGATCTGGCTGACCATGCCGAAGCCGGGCAGGATGAGAATGTAGACTTCCGGGTGGCCGAAGAACCAGAATAGATGCTGGAACAGCAGCGGATCGCCGCCGCCTTCGGGATTGAAGAACGTGGTGCCGAAATTGCGGTCGGTCAGCAGCATGGTGATGGCGCCGGCGAGAACCGGCAGCGCCAGCAGCAACAGGAACACGGTGACCAGTTGCGACCACACGAACAGCGGCATCTTGTGCAGCGTCATGCCCGGTGCGCGCATGTTGAAGATGGTGGTGATGAAATTGATGGCGCCGAGGATCGAGGATGCGCCGGCGAGATGGATCGAGAGAATGACGAAATCCATGGCCGGTCCGGGATGGCCACTGGTCGAAAGCGGCGCGTAGATGGTCCAGCCGGTTCCGGCGCCGAGCGCGCCCGGTTCCCCTTCGACGAACAGCGACGACAGCAGCAGCGCAAAAGACGCCGGCAGCAGCCAGAACGAGATGTTGTTCATGCGCGGGAACGCCATGTCCGGGGCCCCGATCATGATCGGCACGAACCAATTGCCGAAGCCGCCGATCATCGCCGGCATCACCATGAAGAAGATCATGATCAGCCCGTGCGAGGTGGCGAAGACGTTGTATTCGTGCGGCGTCGGGAAAATCTGCAGACCGGGGTTTTGCAGTTCGGCACGGATGGCGATCGACATGCAGGCGCCGATAAAGCCGGCGATCAGCGCGAACGTTAAATACATCGTGCCGATGTCTTTGTGGTTGGTCGAATAGACGAACCGCCGCCATCCGGTCGGGTGACCGTGCGCCTCATGGCCTTCGTGGGCCCCATGTCCGCCGTGCGCCTTTGCCTTGCTCGCCATCGCTCTCGTCCTCTAAGGCCTTACGTCACTGTCGCCCGTATTATATTCTATTTCTTATATATGTCACCGCGCCATCACTTTATGACCGAGCCGACGTCCGCGACCTTGTCGGCGTGCCGGTCGGCATCGGCCGCGGCGGTTGCCGGCGTCGGCGCGGCATCGTCGACCGCGAATTTCTTCTTCGCCATGTCGAGCCAGGCCGAATATTCCTTGTCGCTGACCACGTGCACCGCGATCGGCATGAAGGCGTGATCGCGCCCGCAGAGTTGCGAGCATTGCCCGTAATACATGCCCTCACGCTCGGCCTTGAACCAGGTCTCGTTCAGGCGGCCGGGGATGGCGTCGATCTTGATGCCGAATGACGGCACGGAAAACGAGTGAATGACGTCGGCGCCGATGACTTCGACGCGGATCACCTTGTTGACCGGAACCACCATCTCGTTGTCGACCGAAAGCAGCCGCAGCTGGCCCTGCTTGAGGTCCTTCGCCTGCACCATCAGCGAGTCGAACTCGATCTTGGCGTCCGGGTAGCTGTAGCTCCAGAACCACTGCTTGCCGGTCGCCTTCACCGTGATGTCGGGCTTGGGCACCTTCAATTCGTAGAACAGCAGGCGGAACGACGGCACAGCGATCGCAACCAGGATCACGACCGGCACCACCGTCCACAACACCTCGATGAAGGTGTTGTGCGTGGTGCGCGAGGGCACCGGATTGGCGCGGGCATTGAACCGCACCATGACGATCAGCAGCAGCACGAGGACGAACAGCGCGATCGCGGCGATCAGCCAAAGCAGGAAGTCGTGGAACCAGACGATGTCGTCCATGACCGGCGTTGCGGACTGCTGCAGGCCCATTTCCCATTCGGTCGGCTGACCGAGCCCGGCGAGGGCAGCGCCGCTGCCGGCAAGAATGGTCAGGCCGGCTACCGCGAAAGCAATCAACCGTTTGAGCACTGGCATCTTTCTCTGCGCTCCTCGTCGAAAAGTCGCCGCGACGGGCCCAATTGCCGCCCGCCGCAGGTCGCGATATCCGGCACGGCCCCGCTCGGCACGGCTGGCTGCCACGGGCGTGGCAGGGTGTCGCCGTCGTAAGGCGGGGCGGGGGAAATCCCTGTTCCTCAAACCATAATTCAGGACCTGCTGCAATGCACCTTATCCACGCTCAAGCTGCGACAAACGGCTTATCCGCTTCGGCCACGGTGACGCCGCATTACCGCCACGACGCCATGGCCGTTGCTTGACACAACAACCCGTGCGTGACCCAAGGGGAGCGCATAAAATTCGGCGCGAGGCAGCGATTCGGCGCAAGGGCAGCGGCAGCATACCGCCAAGGGATTGAACCATGGGCTTTTTCAGGCATAGCCGGCTTTACCTCCCAGCTTGGGCCGGCTTCGCCATTGCCGCTCTCGCTTTGGCCGCCGGCCAGCCCGAGAGCGCGCAGGCCCAGGGCGCCGTCCGTTCCGTGCACAAGGATTGGCAGATCCGCTGCGATACGCTGCCGGGCGCCAAGGCCGAGCAATGCGTGCTGATCCAAAGCGTGGCCGCCGAAGACCGCGCCAATGTCGGACTGACGGTGATCGTGCTCAAGACTGCCGACGCCAAGAGCCGGCTGATGCGCGTGGTGGCCCCGCTCGGCGTGCTCTTGCCCTCGGGGCTCGGCCTCAAGATCGATCAGGCCGACGTTGGCCGCGCCGGCTTTGTGCGCTGCCTGCCCAACGGCTGCATCGCCGAGGTGGTGATGGACGACGAGTTGATCAAAAAATTGCGCACCGGCAAGACCGCGACCTTCATCATTTTCCAGACGCCGGAAGAAGGTATCGGCTTTCCCATGAGCCTCGCCGGTTTCGGCGAGGGCTACGACAAGCTGCCCTGATCTCCACGCCCCTCGCCTCTTTCGCCAAACCGTGAATACAATGTCCGGCGCCGTTTATTTGCGGCGCGCGATATCTTGAAAAATGCCGGAGGCGTCGTCGTGCAGTTAGGTTTTGTCGGGCTCGGCGCCATGGGCCAGCTCATCGTGCCGCGGCTGATGGCTGCGGGACACTCAGTGACCGGCTGGAACAGGTCGCGCGACAAGGCCGAGCCACTGGTCAAGGCGGGCATGCGCTTCGCCGAAAGCCCGCGCGCGGTGGCGGAGAATTCCGACATCGTTTTTTCCATCGTCACCGATTCGGCGGCGGTGAAGTCGGTCGCATTGGGCAAAGACGGCATCATCGCCGGCCTCAAGCAAGGCGGCATCTACATCGACATGAGCACCATCGAGCCGGACGCGAGCCGTGCGGTTGCCGCTGAATTCGCCAAAGCCGGTTCGATCATGCTCGACGGCCCGCTCTCCGGCTCGCCGGTCACCGTCGTGCAGGGCAATGCCTCGATCATGATCGGCGGCGACGAGAAAGCGTTCGAGCGGGTCAAGCCGGTGGTGCTGGCGATTGGCCCGAAAGTCACGCGCATCGGCGGCAACGGACTTGCCTGCCAGATGAAGATCGCGGTCAATCTGCTGCTGATGGTCGAGGTGATCGCCTTCGGCGAAGCCGTGGCGCTCGCCGAAAAGGGCGGCGTGGCCCGCGATGTCGCGCTCGATGCGATTCTCAAAAGCGTCGCCGCGTCGCCGGTGCTTGGCTATCGCGGGCCGTTTATTCTCGACGGCAAGATGCCGGCGGTGCCGCTTGCCGACGTGACCTTGCAGCAGAAGGACATGCTGCTGGCGCTCAATCTCGGCCGCACGCTGGGTTCGCCGGTGCCGCTTGCCGCGGCGGCGAACGAAATGATGAATGCCTGCCGCGGCCTCGGCATTGACGGCAATGATTTCGTGGTCGCGCACAAGGTCTACCGGCTGCTCGGAGGCCAGTCATGACGCGGCGGGGGCACGGCCATGGCTAAGGAGTTGCTGATCCTGACCACCGGCGGCACCTTCGACAAGATGTACCCGGAGGGCCAATGGGTGCAGGAGTTTGCCTTCCCGCCCTCGCAGCAGTCGGCGGCGCTCGAGATCCTGCGCCGCGCCCGCATGGCGCCGGACAGCTTCGAGCACGGCTGGGTGTTCGCCGAAGACAGCACCAAGATCACGGATGCGCAACGCGAGATGATCGGCGACCGCTGCGCACAGGCGGCGCAGACGCATATCGTCGTCACCCATGGCACCGACACCATGACCCGCCGCATCGATCCGGCGACACGGCGCGTCTCGGCGCAGCCTTGCACCGCTGCGGTCATTGCCCAGCGCAAACTCGACAAGACCATCGTGCTCACCGGCGCGGCGCAGCCCGCCAGCATGCGTGAAACCGACACCGATTTTAATCTCGGCCTCGCTATTGGCGCGGCACTGACCGCCGCGCCGGGCACCTACGTGGCGATGAACGGGCTGGTGCTGCCCTGGGAACAATGTGTCAAAGATGTCGATGGGCGCTTCAGAACATTGGAAGCCGCTGACCAGGCCATTATGAGTTGAGGAGGAAAACCGTGACGACTTCGGCAGAAAAATTAGGACGCGCGCTTGGCAAGGCGGTGAAAGGCGCAGCCGACGCGTGGAAACAGGGGGACGACGCCCCGGTGATGTACCGCACCAACCTGCGCGACGTGCCCAAGGTCGAAGGCCTCAAACGCGACGACGGCTGGGTCGACATGCAGGTGCAATTCCTCATCGACAAGAAATCCGCCGGCGCCGATCATGTTGTCGGCTGGACCGTGCTCAAGCCCGGCGCCCGGCATGAAAACCACCGCCATCACAATTGCGACGAGTTCTTCATCGTGCTCAAAGGCAAGGGCATGATCTACACCGATCACGGCGACAAGCCATCGAGCGAGGGCGACGTGGTCTATTCGCCGCGCGGCTGCTGGCATGGCTTCAACAACACGTCGGACGAAGACGTGGTGCTGGTCTGGGGCTGGATGGGCGCGGGCTCCATCGAGGATTCCGGCTACGAAGTGCATCCGGAGAGCCACAAATGACCTTTGCGTTGACAGACCTCGACAAGGCACTGATCAAGAAAGGCATGGCGGCGCAGCTTGCCAAGCGCCGCGCGCGCATTACCGCCGGCGAGAAACCGCTCGGCTGGAAAGTCGGGCTCGGCGCGCCGGCCACCATGCAGCGGCTTGGTCTCGCCGCACCGGTCGTCGGCTTCCTCATGCAGCGTGCGCTGCTTCTCTCCGGCAGCACGGTTTCCTTCGCCGGCTGGACCAAGCCGGTCGCCGAGCCGGAAATCGCCGTGCGCATGTTGCGCGACCTGCCCGGCGGCGCCTCGGAAGGCGACGCACTGGCAGCGATCAAGGACATCTTCCCGGCAATAGAGCTTGCCGATTTCGATCCGCCGCCGACGCCGGACAACCTCGACGCGGTGCTTGAGGGCGACATTTATCAGCGCCACGTCGTGCTCTGCGGCAATACCCGCTTCGGCGGCGCAACCTCCGGCCTCACCTCGCGGCTCATCCGGCGCGGCAAGGAAGCAGCGAGCACGACCGATCCGGAGGCCTTGACCGGCAAGCTCACGTCCATCGTCGCGCACGTGGCAAATACGCTTGCCGCCTTCGGCGAGAAGCTCGCCGCCGGCGATGTCATCATTACCGGCTCGATCACGCCGCCGATCCAGATCGAGCCGGATGAGACGGAATTAGGCCACGCCATCGACCCGATCGGCGAAGTGTCGGTGAGCTTCTCGCGGGAATGAGCCGTTAGGCCTGAAAGATCAGCATCATGAAGGCGGCAAACAGCATCAGGTGCACGGCGCCCTGGAGAATGTTGGTGCGGCCGCTGGCAAAGGTCACGACGCTGACGCCGAGCATCAGCATCAGCAGCAGATTATTGGCGCTCTCGAGTCCGAGATAGACCGCGTGATCGGTGAAGTGGCTGATCGCCAGCATTACCGGCACGGTCAATCCGATCGTTGCGAGCACCGAGCCGAGGAAAATATTGATCGAGCGCTGGACGTTGTTCACCAGCGCCGCGCTTGTCGCGCCGATGGCCTCCGGCATCGCCACCAGCATGGCGATGATGACGCCGCCGAGCGCGGCCGGCGCGCGCAAAGTCTCGATGAAATAGTCGATGGGCAGCGCCAGGTCTTCCGCCAGGAACGCCACCGGCACCATGTAGGCGATCAGCAACACGGCGTTCAGCGCGAGAGGCGGGGCGGCTTTTTTTGCCCGATGCTGTTTATTCTTATCTTCTTCCTCGAGCGTGAAATAGCTGCGATGCCGCCCGGTCTGAATGGCAAGGAAAGCGCAGTAAAGTCCGACCGACATGACGACCAGAAAGACCTGCTGCGCGAATGACAGCGTCGGCCCCGGCGTCGTCACAGTCACGTTCGGCAGGCTGAGCGTCAGCACCGCGAGCGGGATGATCACGCTGAGATAAAGATTGGCGCCTTGCAAATTGTAGTGCTGTTCGCGATGCCGGATGCCGCCGAGCAGCAGCGAGGCGCCGACCATGGCGCCGAGAATGATCATGACGATGGCGAACAGCGTATCGCGCACCAGCGTCGGATTGTTTTCGCCGTGCAACATCACGGCGGTGATGCTCATGACCTCGATCGCGGTCACCGACAGCGTGAGCACCAGCGTGCCGTAAGGCTCGCCGAGCGCTTCGGCGACAGCGTCGGCGTGGCGCGCGACCGCGAGCGCCGAGCCCATTACCACGCCGAACAGCCAGACGAATATCACCGCGAGCCAGAACGGATTTTCGAGCGCCTCGGAAACCCGGTCGCCGGCAAGCGCAAAGCCGGCTGTGGTAGCCAGGCTGACGCCGAGAAACCATTCGGTGATGACCAATTGGCGCAATTTGCCGGGGCTTTCAGCTTTCACGTGGATCTCTCTGATTGCACGGAACCGGCAGGCGACACACAGACCCGGCTTTCGCCAAAAGCCACGCAAGCGCAAAATTATAAGCATGACCGACGCCTTGCGTCACCTCGCCGGCCGGCGCGGGGCCCCTCGCAGAATCGCCACAGTCGACCTATCTGAGATAGGACGGACGTTCCCGCCGGAGTATCGCAATGGCAACCCCCCTCGCCTCCCTGATCGACCGCGCCGGCCTCGACAGGGTCAAGGTCGGCAAGTTGATCGCGCGCGGTCTCGATGGCGCCGACGACGGAGAACTGTTCCTCGAATATCGCCAGGCCGAGGCGCTGACCTTCGACAATGGCCGGCTCAAGCAGGCGACCTACGACACCGCGCAAGGCTTCGGCCTGCGCGCGGTGAAGTACGAAGCGGTCGGCTATGCGCATGCCTCCGATCTTTCGGAGGCGGCGATTGCCCGCGCCGCCGAGGCAGTGCGCGCAGTCAAAGGCGGACATGGCGGCCGTTACGCCGAGGCGCCCGGCCGCACCAACCGCAAACTCTATGGCGATGACAATCCGCTCGGCGAGCCGGCCTTCGAGACCAAGGTGAAACTACTCGAGGCGATGGACGCCTATGCCCGCGCCAAGGACCCGCGCGTGCGCCAGGTGACCGCCAGTGTCGGCGCTACCTGGCAGGTCGTTGAAATCCTGCGCGCCGACGGCGAAATCTATCGCGACGTGCGCCCGCTGGTGCGCGTCTACGTTTCAGTGGTTGTCGGCGACGGCACCAGGCAGGAAACCGGCGGTTACGGCTTTGGCGGCCGCGAGGCCTATCAACGCTTCATCGAGACGCACAGCTGGCATGGCGCGGTTGACGAAGCCGTGCGTCAGGCGCTGGTCAATCTGGATTCCGTGCCGGCACCCGCCGGCGAGATGGATGTCGTTTTGGGTTCCGGTTGGCCCGGCATCCTTTTGCACGAGGCCGTCGGCCACGGGCTCGAAGGCGATTTCAACCGCAAGAAGACCTCCGCCTTCGCCGGGCTCATGGGCCAGCGCGTCGCAGCCAAGGGCGTGACCGTCGTCGACGACGGCACCGTCGCCGCGCGCCGCGGCTCGGTATCCATCGATGACGAGGGCACGCCGAGCAATCGCACCGTGCTGATCGAGGACGGCATCCTCGTCGGCTACATGCAGGACCGGCAGAACGCTCGGTTGATGGGGATGGCACCGACCGGCAACGGCCGCCGCGAATCCCATGCGCACCTACCGATGCCGCGCATGACCAACACCTACATGCTCGCAGGCAGCCACGACCCGAAGGAAATGATCGCCTCGGTCAAGAATGGGCTTTACGCGGTGAACTTCGGCGGCGGCCAGGTCGATATCACCTCGGGCAAATATGTGTTCCAATGTACCGAGGCTTATCGGATCGACAACGGCAAAGTCGGCGCGCCGGTCAAAGGCGCGATGCTGATCGGCAACGGGCCCACGGATTTGCATCGCATCAGCATGATCGGCAACGATTTCGCCCTCGATCCCGGCATCGGCACCTGCGGCAAGAACGGCCAGGGCGTCCCGGTCGGCGTCGGGCAGCCGAGCCTGCGCCTCGACAAGATCACGGTCGGCGGCACCGCATAACCGGAGCACCTCATGTCAGTCACGGCGCAAAAACCCGCAACCAAGGGAGTCATCAGGTCGGTCCTCGAGCTGGCCGGCATCGTGCTCGCCGTCTTCGCCGCCAAGGCGGCGATCGCCGAGCCGTTTTACGTGCCGTCCGGTTCGATGGAGCCGACGCTGCTGATCGGCGACGAGCTATTGGCGACGAAATACCCGTACGGCTACGGCACGGCGTCGCTGCCGGCCTTTATCGTGCTGCCGGCTTCCGCGCATATCCTGCCGGGGACGCCGAAACGCGGCGACGTCGTCGTGTTCCGCTGGCCGGGCGACCTCAGCCAGGTCTGGGTCAAGCGCGTCATCGGCCTGCCCGGCGACCGCATCTCGCTCACCGGCGGCCGGGTGTCGATCAACGGCGAACCGGTCGGGCTCAAGGCCGACGGCGAAGGGCTTGCGGAGACCGAAGACGGCTCGACCGTTCCGGCGGCGCGCTACGTCGAAACGCTGCCCGGCGGCAAAGATCATCTGATCTTCAAGCTGACCTCGGTCGATCCGCTCGACAATGTGCCGGAGACGGTGGTGCCACCCGGCCACGTCTTCGTCATGGGCGACAACCGCGACAATTCCGCCGACAGCCGCGTTCCGGTGCGCGCCGGCGGCGTCGGCCTGCTGCCGGTCGATAACCTTGTCGGCCGCGTCGACGGTATCGTTGGCTCCTGGGACCTGGCGACGCGCCACCAGCCGATCTGGACCTGGCCTTCAGGCTTGCGGCTGTCGCGGTTCTTTACTGCCGTCGAATAGCTAGCGAACGACCCCGGAAATGCAGCACGGCTTGTGCCGCGGCGGCTTGATCGCCTCCTTGAGGTAGCAGCGCGCCGAAACGCTGAGATAGCCGGGCCGCAGATAGGTCCAGGCGCGGCAGCGATTGTCGCCCTTGCAGGCCGCTTCGCAGGGCGCCCCGGCCGGTTCTGTCGGCACGTCGAACGACCGGTAATCGCCGCCAAGGCGGTCGATGGAAAATTCCAGGCCCGCGGCGTGCGGCTCGACAATGCCGGCACCGCGTACGCCGGAGATGCAACAGCTATCGGCGGCCGGCGGCGGCACTTGCGACTTCAGCCAGCAGACGGCGGACGTGTTGGCGGTGCGCGGATAGGCGAAATTCCAGGCGCGGCAGCGCGCCTCGCGTTCGCAGCGCGCCGCGCACACCGCCGGGTCGCCGGTCGGTACCTTGAACGAGGTATAGTCGCCGCCGCGGCGGTCGTAGCCGACTTGCGCCTGCGCGAGATTCGCGACCAAGAGCCCGCCGATTAAAATCAACAAGACCCGCATGCGCGCCGTTTCAGCGTTGCCATAACTTGGCTCGCGGGCACTCTAGCGCAACTTGGCAAAAAAGAATGCGCCCGCCGGAGGGGCCGGCGGGCGCTTCGGATCCGGTGCCGCAGAGGGGATGGTTGCGGCTTATCGGATCGGGCGGCCGATGGGAGGATCGGCCGTTTTCAGATTTCGTGACCTAGATGGCCTGCCGCGACGGACGGCTGGTCGGCGGCCGGTGGAAGCCCGGCTCGACAATGCGCGGCTGTTTCGACGGCGCCAGCAACTGACGGTTAATCCGGCGCTCGCGCACGCGCTGGTGCAGCAGCGCGGTCGGGTCTTCCCAGAACGGAGCGGAAAATGCGTCGTTCACATCCGCGCGGTTGATGCCGATATCGGCGAGCATGTGCTGATCGAGACCGGCCAGGATGCGCGCATCGCGGCGGTTCTTCTGTGCCCGAGCCACGGCATGGGCCAACCGGGCGACTTGCGCCGCCAGACCGGCAAAGCCCCGCGCCAAGGTCGCTCCGGCGAGAGGCAGAACGGGGATACTTGTAGTCATCGTCAGTCTCCTTTGATTCGCGGCTATTGCGGCAAAATCGCCTCTAACCGCGCCCCGGAACACCCGATTCCCCCACCCGATTCCTCAGGACGTCCCTTGGCACGATCTATATGCGCCAGCACTATTGATAAGTGAAACGAATGTTTGTAATCTGATCAATCACAAATGGTGATATGGCCTGAGGGCCTGAAAACTGAGGATTTGCCGCCATGACCGCCATGATCGATGTCGACCAGTTGCGCACCTTTATCGCCATCGCCGAGACCGGCAGCTTCACCAAGGCCGCCGAGGTGGTTAACAAAACGCAATCCGCGGTATCGATGCAGATGAAGCGGCTCGAAGAGCGCATCGAGCGGCCGATTTTTTCCCGCGACGGCCGCGCCTCCAAGCTCACCGAAGACGGCCAGCGGCTGCTCGATTACGCCCGCCGCATCATCAAGCTCAACGTCGAGACGCTTGCCGCCTTCTCCGACGGCGAATTGTCGGGCCGCGTGCGCCTCGGCGTGCCCGACGATTACGCAGACCGTTATCTGCCGGAAATCATGGCGCGGTTTTCGCGCGCCTACCCCGGCGTCGAACTGACCGTGATCTGCGAGCCGTCGGTCGACCTGCTCGATCGCGTCGATGCCAATGAAATCGACCTCGCCATCGTCACCAATTGCGAGTCCAAGCGCGCCACGGAAAACTTCCGCCGCGAACGGCTGCTGTGGGTGACCTCCAACCGCCATCCCACGCACATGGAAGAGCGGCTGCCGCTGGCGCTCGGACGGCCGACCTGTTCCTGGCGGCGCACCGCCGTCGAACGGCTTGAGTCGGTCGGTCGGCCATATCGAATTTTATATTCAAGCTCGAATGCCGGCGCGGTGGCGGCCGCCGTACTGTCGGGGCTTGCGGTGTCAGTGCTGGCCGAATCCGGATTGCGGCCGGGCATGCGCGTGCTCTCCGCCGCCGACGGATTTCCCGAGCTTCCCGCCTGTCGCGTCGGGCTGGTGCGCAGCGCGCATGAACCCTCAGCGCTTGCCGACGCGCTTGCCGGCCACATTATTTCCTCGCTGGATAACCTTTCGGAACAGCAGCAGGCGGCGGAATAGGCCTCAGCAGAGATCGGCAGCGAGCGCCGAAAGCTGGCGGACAAGAACCGACGGCGCCAGTTCGAGCTGTAGCCCGCGGCGGCCGCCGTTGACGACGATGTGCTCGAAGGCGAGCGCCGATTGCTCGATGAAAACACGCACGTGCTTCTTTTGCCCGAACGGCGAGATGCCGCCGACGTGATACCCGGTGATGCGCTCGGCTTCAGTGACGCCGAGCAGGGCCGCGCTCTTGGCGCCGACCGCGGCGGCGAGCTTTTTCAGGTTCACCTCGCGGTCGGAGGGCGCGAGCACACAGACAACCGCGTCGCCCGCGCGCGCCATCAGCGTCTTGAGCAGGCGCGCCGGCTCAATGCCGAGCGCTTGCGCCGCCTGCATGCCGATGCGTTCGGCGTTGGGATCGTAATCGTATTCGTGCAGCGTGAAGGCGACGCCGGCCTTTTCCAGCGCCAGCGTCGCGGGTGTGGCTTTGGCCATCGGCTTTTCCGCCGGCGTCAGTACGCGTATTCGTCGAAGATCGGTTCCACCGAGTTGTTCCACTCGTTGAAATACTTTTCCAGCAGTTCTTCGGCCGGCGTGATGCCGCGCGCGATGCTTTCCTCCAGCGGACGCAGATAACGCGTTTCGTCGCGGCCGTTGCGGTCGAGCCTGCGGCGGCGCTGCAAGCCCTTGGCGCAAAGCCGCAGCGTTTCCTGCGCCAGCGTCAGCACGTTGCGCTTGCCGATTTCCGCCCTGAAGCCGAGCTTGGGCACATCGTCGCGCAGCTTCTGCCGTTCCGCCGTGCTCCAGTCCTTGGTCATCTGCCAGCAGGCGTCGAGCGCGTCGTCGTCATAGAGCAGGCCCACCCAATAGGCGGTGAGCGACGGCAAGCGCCGCCACGGCCCGCCGTCGGCGCCGCGCATCTCCAGAAAACGCTTGAGTCGGACTTCGGGAAAGATAGTCGACAGATGATTGGCCCAGTCGGAGATCGTCGGCCGTTCGCCGGGCAATGCGGTGAGCTTGCCAGCGAAAAAATCCTTGAACGACTTGCCGGATACGTCGATGTATTTGTCGCCGCGCTTGACGAAATACATCGGCACGTCGAGCGCGTAATCGACATAACGCTCGAAGCCCATGCCCGGCTCGAACGCGAAAGGCAGCATGCCGGCGCGCGCATTGTCGGTGTCGGTCCAGATGTGCGAGCGGAAGGAGAGGAAGCCGTTCGGTTTGCCTTCGGTGAACGGGGAATTGGCAAACAGCGCGGTCGCCACCGGCTGCAGCGCCAGCGACACGCGCAGCTTCTTCACCATGTCGGCTTCGGAGGAGAAATCGAGGTTCGCCTGCACGGTGCAGGTGCGGTACATCATGTCGAGGCCGTACTTGCCGACCTTAGGCATGTAGTCAGTCATGATCTTGTACCGCCCCTTCGGCATCATCGGCATGTCGGAGCGCTTCCAGTTCGGCGTCATGCCGAGGCCGAGGAAACCGATGCCCAGGGGCTTGGCCACTTCACGCACCTGCGCCAAATGCGCCATCAACTCGGACGCGGTCTGGTGCACGGTCTCGACCGGCGCGCCGGAAAGCTCAAACTGCCCGCCCGGTTCCAGCGATATGGCGCCGCCGCCGGTGACGTCGAACATGCCGATGATGTTCTCGCCCTCCATGATCGGCTCCCAGCCGAGCAGGTCGTCCATGCCGACGAGCAGCGCATGGATCGAGCGCGCACCGTCGTAGGGCACCGGCCGGTGCTCGTTCACGGTGAAGACGAATTTCTCGTGTTCGGTGCCGACACGGAATTGCGCCTTGGGCTTGCAGCCCGCCTCGAACCAGGCGACGAGTTCGTCGCGCGTCTCGATTGGGGTCATGTCGATCTGGTCACGAGCCATGCAGGTACTTTTTTATTGCGGACGATCTTGTTCGAAAACCGTGCCTGCTTTTCGGGGATCATGCGCGGGTGCAAAAAGGGCGCGACGTTAAACATGGGGAAGCGGAAAGGGCAATGTGAGGGACGCCGTCCATGGGCTCGATATCTGGCCGATTACGTTGATTCAACAAAGAAATTTTATGTTCCTTTTTTGTTCTTTTTGGTCCGGTGCCGATGCCTTATGAGAGAGTTGCATGACTGAATTTTCTCCACGCCAGGACGATGCGCTCAAGGCCGTCGGCGACTGGCTCAAGGCCAAGCCCGGCTCGAACGGCACACCGCAGGTGTTTCGCCTGTTCGGCTATGCCGGCACCGGCAAGACGACGCTCGCCAAGCACCTCGCCGATCACGCCGACGGCGAGGTGAAATTCGCAGCCTTCACCGGCAAGGCGGCGTCGGTCATGCGCGGCAAAGGCTGCCACGGCGCCTCCACCATCCACAGCCTGATCTACCGCGCGCGCGAGAGCGGCGAGGAAATCCCGAGCTTTGATCTGTGGGACGAGGCGCCGGCCTCCAAGGCCGAACTCATCATCATCGATGAGTGCTCGATGGTCGACGCCGAACTTGGCCGCGACCTGTTGTCGTTCGGCGTGCCGCTCCTGGTGCTCGGAGACCCGGCGCAGCTGCCGCCGATTCAGGGCGGAAACTCCGGTAGCGGATTTTTCACCGAGGCCGAGCCCGACGTGATGCTCACCGAGGTGCACCGCCAGGCACAGGACGACCCGATCATCCGCCTGTCGATGCAGATTCGCGCCGGCGAATATCTGGAGCCGGGCCGCTATGGCGAGACCGAAGTGGTGGCCAAGGCCGAGCTCGATCCGAGCCGCGTGCTCGAAGCCGACCAAGTGCTGGTCGGCCGCAACGCCACGCGCCGCGCTTACAATGCGCGCTTGCGCGAGCGCCGCGGCTTTGAAGGGAACATGCCGTCGGCCGGCGACAAGCTGGTCTGCCTGCGCAACAACCGCAAGAAGGGGCTGTTCAACGGCGGCCTGTGGACGGTGAAGGAGCGCGGCGGGCGCAAAACCGGCATCATGACCATGCGCCTTTTGCCGGACGACGAAACGGCGACGCGCGCCGTCAAGGTTTCGGTGCGTTCGGAATGTTTTTCCGGCGGCATCGAGCAGATCGACTGGCCGCGTCGCAAGCCCTACGACGAGTTCGACTACGGCTACGTGCTCACCGTGCACAAGGCGCAAGGCTCGCAATGGGACGATGTGGTGCTGTTCGACGAGAGTTTCGCCTTCGCCGAGACGCGCGCGCGCTGGCTGTATACGGGCGTCACCCGCGCCGCAAAGAAACTCACGGTGGTGATGTAGCTAAAAGCAATCCCTCGCGCGCGAAATAGTCGCGCAGGATACGTACGTTGCGGCGATTGGCGCGGAAGCCGACGTCGAACAGATCGCCGAGCACCGGAACGGCGCCGACGATCCCCTCCACCGCGACGTTGCCGACCATCCGCGCAAAGACGTGCGTAGGAAGATCGAGCCGGTGCGCCTCGTAGAGCAGGTAACAGGACAGCGCGGACGCCGCCGCATCGCCGATGCCGGGAACCAGGCGCAGCATGGCCTCGACGCCGAAGCGCACCTTGGTTCCGGGGACGACGAAGGCGGTGTCGAACAGCCGCGCCAAAAGATCGATACGCTCGAGCGTAGCGCGCCTGGACTGCGCCGAGTGCGGCCGGCGCCGGCGGCTTGGCTGATCGATGGTGATGGTCGGCGGCATGCCGCGTAGATAGGAAGGCAGCGCGGCGATGCAAGCAATTGCGTCAAAAGACGCGAAGAGCCTCGGCCTTACTTTTCGGTATGGACGCCGGCGTCCTTGATCACTTGCGCCCATTTTTTGGTTTCGCTGTCGATAAAGGCGCGGAATTCTTCCGGCGTACCGCCCGACAGGATCGCGCCCTGGCTCGACAGCTTGGCGACAACGGCATCGTCCTTCATCGCTTCGACCGCCGCCTTGTTGAGCGCTGCGACGACGGCCGCCGGAGTCTTTGCCGGCGCAATCATTCCGTACCAGTTTTCCGTGAGCAGGCCGGGCATGCCGACCTCCGCGGTAGTGGGCACCTCCGGCGCGCTGGGCACGCGCGCGGGTGCGCCGACGGCGATGGCTTTCAACTTGCCGGCCTTGATCTGGGGCAGCAGCACCGGCAGATCGAGGAACACCATCTGCACCTGCTGGCCGAGCAGGTCATTGATCACCGGCGCCGCGCCGCGATACGGCACATGCACGACGTCGATCTTGGCGGTGAGCTTGAACAGTTCGCCCGCCAGATGCGGCAGGCTGCCGGGACCGGTCGAGGCGAAGTTCAACTTGCCGGGCTCCGCCTTGGCCAGCGCCAATAGTTCCTTCATGTTATTGGCGGGCACACTGGTTGCGACCACCAGCATTTCCGGCACCTTGGCGACAAGGGTTATCGGCGCCAGATCCTTCAGCGTCTCGTAAGACACCTTCTCCATGCTCGGACTGATCGCAAGCGCCCCGGCGCTGACGATACCGATGGTGTAGCCATCGGGCGCCGAACGGGCGACGAAATCGGTGCCCGTGACGCCGCCCTGCCCCGACTTGTTCTCGATGACGATCGGCTGCTTGAGGATTTCCGACATGCGCTGGGCGACGACCCGGCCGATGATATCGTTCGGTCCGCCGGCCGGGAACGGCACGATCAGATGGATCGGCCTGTCCGGAAAAACCTGTGCCAAGGCCAAGGCCGGCCACAGCAGGACGCCAAGGCCGACGAGCAGCGGCTTGAAGATTTTCACGGCAACTCTCCCCAGTGTTGCGTTGCGGCTTTACGCCGCCTGCTTTTGTTTTGGCGGCGCGAAGCGGCGATAGAAGGTCTCGTCGTGCTCGGCGAGGTCGATGAGCAGCTTCGAAGGAGCAAAGCGGTCGCCGTATTTCTTTTCAAGTCTCCTGCAGACCTCGACAAAGCGTTTCGGCCCCATGCCGTCGACCCACGACAACGTGCCGCCGGAAAACGGCGCAAAGCCG
Organism: uncultured Alphaproteobacteria bacterium; assembly: GCA_963738915.1. Taxonomy (GTDB): domain Bacteria; phylum Pseudomonadota; class Alphaproteobacteria; order Rhizobiales; family Xanthobacteraceae; genus Pseudolabrys. The sequence goes on along the minus strand of CAVTYO010000011.1, from coordinate 199,037 downwards.
AAGCCGAGGATCGAGCCGACATCGGCCTCGCGCACGTCGGTCAAGACATGCTCTTCGAAGCAGCGCGCGGTTTCCAGCGCCTGGATGCCAAGCAGGCGAAGCTTGATTTCCTCGATATCGATGTCGTCCGGATTGAGCTTCTTTGCCTGCAACTCAGCGAGGCCGGGCCACAACTTCTTCGGACCGTTGGCGGGATAGTCGTAAAAGCCCTTGCCGTTCTTGCGGCCGAAGCGGCCGCGCTTTTCCACCATTTCCTCGAGCAGCGCCTTCTGCCGCAGGTCGATGGCTTTTTCGCCGAGATCGGCCTCGGTGGCCTTGAGGATTTTCCAGGCGAGATCGACGGCGACCTCGTCGTTGAGCGAGAGCGGACCGACCGGCATCCCGGCCATGCGACCGACGTTTTCGATCATCGCCGCGGGGACGCCTTCCGCCAGCATCAGGTGCCCCTCGCGGATGTAGGTGCCGACAACGCGCGAGGTGTAGAAGCCGCGCGAGTTGTTGACCACGATCGGCGTCTTGCGGATGGCACGCACGTAATCGAGCGCAGCCGCCAGCGCCTTATCGCCGGTTTTCTTGCCGAGGATGATCTCGACCAGCATCATGCGGTCGACCGGCGAGAAGAAGTGAATGCCGATGAAGCGCGGCGGGTCCTTGAATTCGCCGGCAAGCGAGCTGATCGGCAGCGTCGAGGTGTTGGAGGCAAAGATGATGTTGTCGCCGATGACGGCCTGGATTTTGCCGATGACCTCGGCTTTTACCTTTCGGTCTTCGAACACCGCCTCGATCACCAGGTCGCAATCCTTCAGCGAGCCGTAATCGGCGGTCGGCGTGATGCGCGCCAGCAATTCGTCGCGCTCGGCGCCTTTCATGCGCCCTTTCATCACCCGGTCGGAGAGCGCCTTGTGCAGGCCGGCCTTGCCCTTGTCGGCGGTCTCCTGGTCGCGGTCGATGAGCACGACGGCAAGGCCCGCGGCGGCGCTTACCTGGGCGATGCCGGCGCCCATGAAGCCGGCGCCGACGACGCCGATTTTTTTCAAGGCGGTCGCCGGCTGGTCGGCGGGGCGCCGCGCACCCTTGTTGAGCTCCTGCATTGAGACAAACAGCGAGCGGATCATGGCGGCCGCTTCCGGCGAGCGCAGGATCTTGGCGAACCAGCGCGACTCGACACGCAGCGCGGTGTCCATGTCGAGCTGCAGGCCTTCGTAGACGACCTGGAGGATTGCGCGCGCGGCCGGATAATTGTCGTAGGTCTCGCGGCGATAGATCGCGTTCGCCGCCGGGAACGTCATCATCCCCGCCTTGGAGTAGACGAGCCCGCCGGGCAGGCGAAAACCTTTCTCGTCCCATGGCGCAACGGCCTTGCCGCCGGCCTTGATCCAGTCCTTGGCGGTCTTGATGAGGTCGGCCTGCGGCACGGCGGCGTCGACGAGCTTCATCGCCTTGGCGCGGTCGAGCTTGAGCTGGTCGCCCTTGAGCAGGAACTGCAGCGCGTCGGCAGGCTGCAGCATGCGCGCGATGCGCTGGGTGCCGCCGGCGCCGGGGAACAGCCCGACCTTGATCTCGGGTAACCCGAGGCGCGTTGCCGCGTTGTCGGCGGCGACACGGTAATGACAGGCGAGCGCGAGCTCGAAGCCGCCGCCCATCGCCGTGCCGTTGAGCGCGCAGACGAACGGCTTGCCGCAGGTCTCCAGGCGCCGGTAGAGCTGCGACAGCTTGCGGCTCTCTGCGAACAGCATGGCATTGGCGGCTTCGTCGCCTTGGGCCTTTGCCATGGTGCCGAAGGTGGCTGCGAGCCGCTCGAGCAGCGTGAGATCGGCGCCGCCGCAGAAGGTCGGCTTGCCCGAAGTGATGACGGCGCCTTTGACAGCGCTATCGGTTGCGACCTTTTCGACCAGCCTGCCCAGTTCCTCGATGACGTCGGCATTGATGACGTTCATCGAACGGCCGGCCATATCCCAGGTGATCAGCGCTGCGCCGTCCGCATCGACATCGAACTTGAAATTGGCCATCGCCGGCTCCCTCAGTATGGCTCGCCGTTTTTGTGGGTCACGCGCACGCCGCTTTCGTCACGACTGAACATGAGGTCTAGGCCGGGATAATGCGCGCGCTCACGCGGCGCCCGCGTGCCGATCTCGATATAGACCGCGTCGCGGCCGGAGCGATTGACAAGCTGATGGCCAAGCGGCGTGCCCGCCTTCCAGCCGGCGCAGTCGCCGGGTTTGAGCGCCGTCTCGGCGCCCTCCTCGAGGAGAACGAGTTCGCCCTCGACGATATAGACGAACTCGTCTTCCTCTTCATGCCAATGCAGCAGCGCCGAGGCCGCACCGGGCTTGAGCCGCGTGAGGTTGACGCCAAACTGGGTGAGACCGGCGGCGTCGCCGAGCACCGTTTTCTCGCGCCCTTCGACGACCTTCTGGTACTCGGGCGGATAGTTGGTGCTCGTCCGCACCTTCGCCTTCGAAATATCGATCTTCGGCATCAGACGCGCTCGATGATCGTCGCCGTGCCCATGCCCATGCCGATGCAGAGCGTGATCAGCGCGGTGGATTTGCCGGTGCGTTCCAGTTCGTCGAGCACGGTGCCGAGGATCATGGCGCCGGTGGCGCCGAGCGGATGGCCCATGGCGATGGCCCCGCCGTTGACGTTGATCTTGTCGTGCGGAATGTCCATCGCCTGCATGTAGCGAAGCACCACCGAAGCGAAGGCCTCATTAAGTTCCCACAGGTCGATGTCGCTCTTCTTCATGCCGGCCTTCTTCAGCGCCTTCTCGCTAACCGGGATCGGGCCGGTGAGCATGATCGCCGGCTCCGAGCCGATATTGGCGAAAGACCTGATACGTGCGCGCGGCTTGAGGCCAGCGGCCTGTCCCGCGGCCTTGCTGCCGATGAGCACGGCGGCAGCGCCGTCAACGATGCCCGAAGAGTTGCCCGGCGTGTGGACGTGATTGATCACTTCGACCTCGGGATGCTTCTGCACGGCCACCGCGTCGAAACCGCCTATTTCGCCCATCTGCACGAAGGACGGCTGCAGCGCCGCAAGCGTCTGCATCGTCGTCGACGGACGCATGTGCTCGTCCTTCGACAGGATCGGCAGGCCGTTGGGGTCCTTGACCGTCATCACTGAATTCTTGAAGCGGCCCTCCTCCCAGGATCTGGCCGCGCGCTTCTGGCTCTCGACGGCGTAGGCGTCGACGTCGTCGCGCGAAAAGCCGTATTTGGTGGCGATGAGATCGGCGGAAATGCCCTGCGGCAGGAAGTAGGTGGCGACCGCGATCGAGGGGTCGACCGGCCAGGCGCCGCCGGAGGCGCCGATACCGACGCGGCTCATCGATTCGACGCCGCCGCCAATGGTCATGTCGTGCTGGCCGGACATCACCTCGGCGGCGGCGAAATTCACCGCGTCGAGGCCCGAGGCGCAGAACCGGTTGATCTGCACGCCGGGCACCTTATCGCCGAATCCGGCAACAAGCGCCGAGGCTCGGGCGATGTCGCCGCCGGCCTCGCCGACCGGATCGACGCAACCGAGCACCACGTCGTCGAGCAGCGCCGGATCGAGCTTGTTGCGATCCTTGATCGCGCCGAGCGCCTGCGCCGCGAGATTGAGCGCGGTGACTTCGTGCAGCGCTCCGTCGGCCTTGCCGCGGCCACGCGGGGTGCGGACGGCGTCGTAGATAAATGCGTCGGTCATCGGCGTTCTCCTGCGCAGCGTTAAAGGCTGCGCGCGATCAGCAGCTTCATGATCTCGTTGGTGCCGCCGTAGATCCGCAGCACCCTCGCGTCGCGGTAGAGGCGCGAGATCGGGTATTCGTCCATATAGCCATAGCCGCCGAACAATTGAAGGCAGCGGTCGATCACTTCGGCCTGGGTGTCGGCGAGCCGGTATTTCGCCATCGAGGCGGTGACGGTGTCGAGCTTGCCCTCCACCAATTGGCCGATGCAGTGGTCGAGGAACACCTTGGCGATGGTGGTGTCGGTCTTGCATGCGGCGAGTTCGAACTGGGTGTTCTGGAATTCGATAATCGCCTTGCCGAAGGCCTTGCGCTGCTTCACATAATCGATGGTCAACGCTAGCGCCCGCTCCATCATCGCCACTGCGTGCACGGCGATGATGAGACGCTCCTGCGGCAGTTCCTTCATCAGTTGATAGAAGCCCTGCCCTTCCTCGGTGCCGAGCAGGCTTTCGGCGGGAAGCTTCACGTCCTCGAAAAACAGTTCCGAGGTGTCGGCGGAATCCATGCCGAGCTTTTTCAGCTTGCGGCCGCGGCGGAAGCCTTGCGCATCCTCGGTTTCCACCACCAGCAGCGAGACGCCCTTGGCGCCGGCTTTCGGATCGGTCTTGGCGACGACGATGATGAGATTGGCGTGCTGACCGTTGGTGATGAAGGTTTTCGAACCGTTGAGCAGATAGCCATTGCCGGATTTCTCGGCCTTTGTCCGCACGCCCTGCAAGTCGGACCCGGTTCCCGGCTCGGTCATGGCGATGGCGCCGACCATCTCGCCGGTGGCGAGCTTCGGCAGCCAGCGTTTTTTCTGTTCCTCGGTGCCGTAGTGGAGGATGTAGGGCGCAACGATGCCGGAATGCAGCGGCGCGCCGAAGGTATCGAAGCCGGCGAGCGAGAATTCGCGATTGATGACCGCTTCATGTGCGAAGCTGCCGCCGGCGCCGCCATAGTCCTCGGGCATCGACGCGCACAGGAGGCCGGCGCTGCCAGCCTTTGTCCAGACGTCGCGCGGATAGATGCCTTTGGCGTGCCAGTCGTCGAGATGCGGCACGAATTCGTCGGCGATGAAGCGCCGCGCCTGCTCCTCGAGCAGGACGAGGTCCTCAGTCATCCAACCCGGTCGCGGGAGATTGAGGGCGTTCATAGACTGCGCTATTTGCGACGAATTGCTCACCGGTACCATAGGGCCGCCCCCCGCCGCGCGCGAGCCTCGCGGCAAGGAGCATCAATATATTTGATCAACGCCATTTGCGGCGCAAGGAATGGAACGGACGCCCTTGCGGTGCTACGACCGCGTCCGGAAAGGCCGGACTTCTCATCGTGACCCCCATAAACCCAAGCATCGCCGCCCCAGGCGCGGCGACCGATTCCGCAGTGTCCTGGCTGCGGCTGGCCGTGGCGGTGGCACTGTCCACCATCGGCGGCGTCGGCATGTGGTCGGTGGTCGTGGTGCTGCCTGCCATGCAGGCCGAGTTCGGCGTCGACCGCGCCGCGGCCTCGATGCCCTACACGCTGACCATGCTCGGCTTTGCCGCCGGCGGCGTCGCGACCGGCAAACTCGCCGATCGCTTCGGCATTACCGTATCGGTCATCGCCAGCACGCTCGCGCTCGGCGCCGGCTATATCGTGGTCGGCAACGCCGGCACGCTGTGGCAGGCGGCGATCGCGCATGGCGTGCTGATCGGCGCTGGCACGTCCTCAACCTTCGCACCGCTGATGGCCGACATCTCGCACTGGTTCCGCCGCCGGCGCGGCATCGCCGTCACCATCGCCGCGTCGGGCAACTATCTCGCCGGCACGATCTGGCCGCCAGTGGTGCAGCATTTCACCGCCGCCGACGGCTGGCGAACGACCTACATCGGCATCGGCATCTTCTGTGTCGTCACCATGTTGCCGCTGACACTGCTGTTGCGCCGCAGGATCGACGCCCATCACGCCGCCGTCGCCACCGCCGATGCCGCTAGGCGGCAAGCGGCGCTGCCGCTGTCGCCGAATGCGCTGATGATTTTGCTCTTTTTCGCCGGCGTGTGCTGCTGCGTCGCCATGTCGATGCCGCAGGTGCACATCGTCGCCTATTGCGGCGACCTCGGTTACGGCGTCGCCCGCGGCGCTGACATGCTGTCGCTGATGCTCGGCCTCGGCATCATCAGCCGCATCGGCTCGGGCTTCATCGCCGACCGTATTGGCGGCGTGCGCACCCTGATCCTCGGCTCGGTGATGCAGGGCGTCGCGCTGTTGCTCTATCTGATGTTCGACAGCATGTTCTCGCTTTACGTCATCTCCGGCCTGTTCGGCCTGTTCCAGGGCGGCATCGTGCCGATGTACGCCATCATCGTGCGCGAATATTTCCCCGCCAAGGAAGCGAGCACGCGGGTCGGCTTCGTCATCATGGGCACGGTGCTCGGCATGGCGCTTGGCGGCTGGATGTCGGGCGAGATTTTCGACCTGACCGGCTCATATCAGGCGGCCTTCCTCAACGGCCTCGCCTGGAACCTGCTCAACATCTCGATCGCGACCTTCCTGCTGCTGCGCTCGCGCCGCGGCGGCGCACGGTTCGTGCCGGCCTAGTTTTTGGGAAAGACCAAAACTACGCCGCCGCCGGAACCCCGAGCGCGCCCGTCTGCGCCGCGGCAAAGGCATCATACTGATAGACCCAGGTGCTGGCGCCGATTGACCAGTCGGGAGCGCCCGTTGCCATGCGCCGGTCGCGCTCGATCTGCTCGGGCCCGTCCGGCAGGTGATTGCGCTTTTTGTTGCCGGTGGCAGTCGCCTGAACCGCCGTGGTACGCGGCAGCCGCAATGCTTCGTAGCGGCGCAAGCCTTCGACAACATCGCCGCCCCGCGCCAGCACCCCGGCGAGCGTCGCGCCGTCCTCGATCGCCTGTGCCGCACCTTGCGCCAGAAATGGCAGCATCGCGTGGCTGGCATCGCCGAGCAGCGTCACCCGATTCACCGACCAGCGCGGCAACGGCGCACGGTCGAACAGACCCCAGACAAAGGTCTCATCCATCGCCGCGAGGATGCCACGCACCTGCGGATGCCATCCGGCAAAAAATGTCCGCAGATCTGCGAGATTCCCCGGTTCGGTCCAGGATTCCTTGACCCAGGTATCGCGATCGACCAGGCACGCGAGATTGAGCAGCCGTCCGGCCTGCACCGGATAATGCACGACGTGCGCGCCCGGCCCGAACCAAAGTTGCGATTCGAGCGGCAGGTCGAGATGGGCAAGGCGTTCGAGCGGTACGAGTCCGCGGTAGGCAACGCAGCCCGTATAACGCGGCTTCTCCGGCCCCAGCAGCAGGCTGCGTACCGCCGAATGGATACCGTCGGCGCCGATGAGAATGTCGGCTTGCGCGCGGACACCATTCTCGAATTCCGCTTCGACGCGATCGCCCCCGTCGGCGAGGCCGACAAGCCGATGACCGAGATGCAGGCGTTCTGGCGGAATAGCGCCGGTCAACATCGAGAGTATGTCGGCGCGGTGCGAGGTGTAGAACAGCGGCGGCGTGCCGGGCGCGGGCTTGACCGGCGTATGCATCAGCGTCTTGCCATCTTCCCAACGACGCTGCCGCCACGCATCGGGCGCGACGCCGATCGCCTGCATCGTGTCGGTGAAGCCGAGCCGGTACAGCAGCCGTGTGGCGTTGGGCGAGAGCACGAAGCCGGCGCCGACTTCACGCAGCACCGGCGTCTGTTCATAGACGTGGACGTCGAAGCCGCCCCGCAGCAGCCACAGGGCGGCGTGCAGGCCGCCTATGCCGCCGCCGACAACGGCGATGGAGAGCGATTTACCGGCCACGGCAGCCCGCCTCGTTTAACGCGGCGGATCCTTCACGTCCCGGATCGTGTCGAACTCGACATTGCGATAGTCGCCGCCAATTTTCTCCACCTTGCGGATGTAGACGTTTTGCACGATATCGCGCGTTTCCGGATCGATCGAGATCGGACCGCGCGGGCTTTCCCACTTCATGCCCTTGGCCGCCGCGATCAGCGATTCACCGTCGGCCTTGCCGCCGGTTTTCTTCAACGCTTCGTAGATCAGGTGCATGCCGTCATAGCCGCCGATGGAGAATACATCGGGATTGCGGTGGAACTCGTCGTTATAGGCTTTGACGAAGGCCTTGTTCATCGCCGAGTTGTGCGTCCAGCCGTAATGGAATGCCGTGATGATGCCGACGCCTTGATCGCCCATGGTCTTGAGCGCGTTGTCGTCCATGGTGATCTCGCCCTGGCCCATGACCTTGGTCTTTTGCGGATCGATGCCACGCTCGGCCAGCGCCTTGGCGAAAGCCGGCGGCTGCGCGCCGCCCGGGATGAAGACAAAGATCGCCTCCGGGTTCAAATCCTTGGCGCGCTGCACGTAGGAAGAGAAGTCCGGATTGGCGACCGCCATGCGCACCGAGCCGACAACTTCGCCGCCCGCGGCCTTGAAGCCCTTCTGGAACGAGGTCTCGGCATCGATGCCGGGGCCGTAGTCGGCAACCATGGTGTAGACCTTCTTCACGCCGCCGTTCTTCACGGCCCAGTCACCGAACACCTGCTCGAGCTGCGGGATGGTGAGCGACGTGCGCGTCATATAGGGCGACTTCGTAATGATGATCGACGTTGCCGCGTTCATCACCACCATGAATTTCTTGGCTTCGGCCGAGACCGGGCCGGCGCCCAGCGCTTCCGGCGTCAGCGTGAAGCCGGCGATGATGTCGGCGCCGTCGCGCACGATCAATTCCTGCGCCAGTCGCTTGGCGACATCGGGACTCGGACCGCCGGTGTCCTTGCGGATGATCTCGATCTTCTTGCCGGCGACCATATCGCCGTGCTGCTTCATGTAGAGCTTGACGGCGTTATCCATCTGCGCCGCGGTATCGGCGAACTGGCCGGAATAGGCCATGATCAGCCCGATCTTCACCGTATCCTGCGCCTGCGCCGTGGTGACGGCAAAGAGCGCGGCAATCAATCCAAGCAGAGCCTTGCGCATTTTCCAATCTCCCTCGCCCGCCGCCGTTTTCTTGATGGGGGCGGAGGCTGATGCGGGATGATAGCCGGAAAATGACCAGAGGCCAGCGTCTGCTTTTCGGAGATCTTCGCCCGAGCTAGAACGCGTCGTCGGCTAATTCCATTGTCGAGCCAGCGCCGGCCTGGATGCGGGCAAGGTGGGCAGCAGTCTCCGGGAGCATCCGCTCCATGAAGAAGCGCGCCGTCGTCAGCTTTGCCGTCATCCGCGGCGCCGAGCCGTTCGCTTTCGGCAATTTGGCAAGCGCGGCCTCGGCAATTTTGCACCACATGTAGCCGAGCGCCACGAGACCGAAGAGGTGCATGTAATCGTAGGAGCCGGCGCCGGCATTGTCCGGCTTGGCCAGCGCGTTCTGCGCAAACCACATCGAGGCCTGCTGCAGATGGCCGAGCGCGGCGCCCATTGGCGCGATGTACGGCTTCATCTTGTCGTCGGTGCCCTTCTCCTTGAGATAGCCCTGCACCTCATTGAAGAAAGCCGTGATCGCGCGCCCGCCGTCGCGGCCGAGCTTGCGGCCGACGAGATCGAGGGCCTGGATGCCGTTCGCACCTTCGTAGATCTGCGCGATACGGGCATCGCGCACGAACTGCTCCATGCCGTGCTCGGCGATGTAGCCGTGGCCGCCGAACACCTGCTGCGCCATCACGGTATTGGCAAAGCCGGTGTCGGTGAGCACGCCTTTGATGACCGGCGTGAGCAGGCCCATATGGTCGTCGGCGCTCTGGCGCTCGTTCTTGTCCTCGGAGCGGTGGGCGACATCGCCCTTGAGCGCGGTCCACATCACCAGCGCGCGTGCCGCCTCATTGAACGCGCGCATGTTCATCAGATTGCGGCGCACGTCCGGGTGCACGACGATCGGATCGGCCGGCTTGTCGGGATATTTGACGCCGGAAATGGAGCGACCCTGCAGCCGCTCCTTGGCGTAGATCGCGGCGTTCTGGTAGGCGACTTCGGATTGCGCCAGGCCCTGCACGCCGACGCCGAGACGCGCCTCGTTCATCATCACGAACATGGCGTTGAGTCCGCGGTTTTCTTCGCCGATCAGCCAGCCGGTGGCGCCGTCGTAATTCATCACGCAGGTGGCATTGCCGTGGATGCCCATCTTCTCTTCGATCGAGCCGCAGGAAACGCCGTTGCTCGCACCGAGCTTGCCGTCTTCTAGAACCATGAATTTCGGCACCACGAACAGCGAAATGCCCTTGGTGCCGGCGGGAGCGCCTTCGATGCGCGCCAGCACCAGATGAATGATGTTTCCGGCCATGTCGTGCTCGCCGGCCGAAATGAAGATCTTGGTGCCGCTAATCTTGTAGCTGCCGTCGGCCTGCTTCACAGCCTTGGTGCGCAATAGACCGAGATCGGTGCCGCAATGCGGCTCGGTCAAATTCATCGTGCCGGTCCACTCGCCGGTCGTCATCTTCGGCAGATACTTCTTTTTGAGCTCCGGCGAGGCATGCGTGAGCAGCGCAGCAATGGCGCCTTGCGTCAGACCCGGATACATGGCGAAGGCCATATTCGCCGAGCAGAGGAATTCGTTGACCGCCACCGTGAGCGTTGCCGGCAGGCCCTGCCCGCCGAACTCATCGGGCACCGAAATGCCGATCCAGCCACCCTCGACCACCTGTTTGAAGGCGTTCTTGAAGCCGGTCGGCGTCGAGACGCTGCCGTCAGTATTGCGAACGCAGCCCTCTTTGTCGCCGACCCGATTGAGGGGCGTGAGCACCTCTTCGCTGAATTTTGCCGCTTCGCGCAGCACCGCCTCGACAATGTCGGGCGAGGCATCGGCAAAGCCCGGCAAATTGCCGTAGCGGTCAAAGTGGAAGACGTCGTTGAGAAGAAACAGGGCGTCGTCCACGGGCGCTTTATAGGTCGGCATCGGAGTCTCCCCGGCATTCTGCGGTGAGCGATTAACGAATGATGTAGTGAGCGGTTTCGCCGCGCGCAGGCCTGCTGCTCGCGCCAAAACGTACTGTCCGGCCGGATTATGGCCGTGCGGGTTTACACCTATGTTAAAGACGAGAAAAAGGCCGGATTGGCTTCAGAATGCGGGGTCGGCAGAGTCGCCGGCATTCAGCACAGCCTTGAACATGCTGGTATAAATCCGCCGCAATTCAGCCAAGCCCTGTTCGGCATCGCGGCGCTGCCGCTCCAAAAGCTTGATATGTTCGATACATTTCTTGCGGCTGATCGGCAGCGACCTTTCGCAGCCGCTAATACGCGCCGCCAGCATGTCGCGGATTTCGCTGAGCGTGAAGCCAAGCCGCTTGCCCTGGAGGACGACCGCGAGCTGCTCGCGATCGGCCTGGCCGTAGACGCGCGCCTGGCCGGCGCGGTCCGGCGTGAGCAAGCCCTTGCTTTGATAAAAGCGCAGCGCCCTTAAGGTGACCCCTTCTTTGCGCGCAAAATCGCGAATCGTCATCCGGCCGGAACCGACTCGTGAATACTGCGGTTCCGGTCTCCGGTCCGCAACAGATTGATCTTCCTTGAGAATATCCCCTAGTGTCGCGTCGGTCGTGTGGGCAGGCATCTCAGCTTCCCCGACATCTGAGCATTTGTACGGGAGCGTAACTTGCGTCGCGGGATTCGACATTGGGAAAATTACGCAATGTGAAAATGTTACTGTTATCCGGCCCCCCAATACTTTAGCCGGCTTCGCGAGAGGTGCCTATTTACTCCGCTCGTCCCTCGGAGGGGTCCCTCCAGCGACAGAAATTCTCCGGCCAAGTCCGATACTTCGGCGAATCCTTAACCTCCTGTTTACCGCGAACGGGAAAAAGTCGGTCTGTGGACTGAGGACCGAGCCCGTATCCACCAGCCGTTAACGCGCGCCGGTTCCACGAGAGTCGCAGGGCTCTTTGCCTCCACCTCGAAGGCGGATGCGAGCATGAAATTTGGCGTGCCGTGGAGTGTCAAAGGCATCCGGCCGGAAGCCCGCGAGACCGCCCGCGAAGCGGCGCGCCGGTCGGGCATGTCGCTCGGCGACTGGCTCAATAGCGTTATCCTGCATCAGGCAGAACAGGACGGCATTGATGCCGGCGCGTCCGGACAAGACGACGACGAGACCTACGGCGCCGACCTGAGCAGCGTGCATGAGCGGCTCGATGATATCAGCCGCCGCATCGACAGGGCCTCACAGACAGGACCCGCCGCTTACGCACCGCGCCACGCCCGCGCCGAGCCAGACCAACTCGCCGAGCTGATTAACCGGCTTGATCGCAAGCTCGACCATTTTGCCGCGATGACGCGGCCTCCAGCGCCGCTGACGCCTCCAGTTTTGCACGCGATGCAGCCGCAGGTCCCGCCGCCGGCGCATTTGCCGCCTGCGCTCGATCTCGCGGTTGCGGAAATTTCCGCGCGCCAGCGGGCGCTCAACGGACAATCGCCGCGGCAACCGACGGCCCACCCTTCAGCTCAAACTTCGGCTCCGCCGCCGCAGCCCCCGCAACCAAGTCAGCCGGCGATGCCCGCCATCGTCGCGGCACCGCGGCCGTCGCTGCCGGCGCAGGATCTGTCCGGGCTAGAGCAGCAGTTGCGCACCATCACCAGTCAGATCGAGACACTGCGCAAACCGGGCGTCGAGGACGCGATCAACGCCTTGCGCGACGAACTCGCCGGTATCGCGCACACGCTGACCGAGGCCATGCCCAAGCGCGCGCTCGATGCCATCGAGCGGCAGATTGCAGGGCTTGCCCAGCGCATCGCCGAGGGACGGCAGGCCGGCGTCGACGGCAGCGCGCTGGCCGGCATCGAGCAAGGGCTCGCCGAGATCCGTGACGCCCTGCACCACCTCACCCCGGCCGAGAACCTCGTCGGCTTCAACGACGCGGTCAACGGACTGGCGCACAAGATCGACATGATCGTCGCCCAGCAGGATCCGGCGACGATGCAGCAGCTCGAGCATGCCGTGGGCACGCTGCGCGATATCAGCGCGCATGTGGCCTCGAACGAAATGGTCGGCCACCTTGCCGCCGAGGTGCAGCGCCTATCGCAGAGCGTCGAGCAGATCGCGCTCGCTTCCGGCGGCGGCGATGCCCTGGCGCACCTTGAGCAGCGCATCAATGCGCTGTCGGATGCACTCGCCGACCGGGCGCAAAGCGGTGCCATGATCCCGCCGCAGCTTGAAACGCTGGTGCATTCGCTCTCCGACAAGATCGAGCAGGTACAGCTTTCGCGCGGCGACAATGCCGCAGTCGGTCACCTCGAAGATCGCATTGCTACGCTGGTGCAAAAGCTCGACGCCTCGGATTCCCGACTCGGCCATCTTGAGGCGATTGAACGCGGGCTCGCCGATCTGCTGGTGCATATCGAGGACATCAAGGCGAGCAAAGGCGCAACTGGTGAAGTACCCGCCGTCGATTCCTTGAAGAGCGAAATCGCGCGCACACAGGACGCCCTCGGCGCCGTTCACGGAACGCTCGGCGACGTGGTCGACCGGCTGACGATGATCGAGCGGGGCATGCACAGCGCGCCGCGGCCCGCACCGCCCATGGCAGCCGACGAACCGCTCGACCTTACAGAGCCGCTCGACCTCAAGGAGCCGATCGGCAAGCTGGCGGTGCGCTTGATCGATGCCGCATCGGCCCCTCCGATTGCGCCGGCGACGCCACCAGCCCCTCCGCCACCAGCGGCTCAGACGCAGCCTCAACCGGTCATGGCCGAGCCGTCGCCGGCACCGCGGCGGATGCCCGCAGCGCGGCAGCTCCCGATCGATCCCGATCTGCCGCCGGATCAGCCGCTCGAGCCGGGATCCGGCCCCCCGACGCTGCGTGCGAATCCCGCGGCGCGGATCGCCGCGTCGGAAGCCGCCCTTGGTGGCGCCCGGCCAGCGGCGCCGGCGGCGGGACCTAGCAACAAATCCAATTTCATTGCTGCGGCGCGCCGCGCCGCACAGGCCGCCGTGCAGGAGCGGCCGACGCGTGCGCCACGCACCGCCGCCGATTTCATGGATGCGGACGCAGGTGACGCCACGCCAAAGGCGCGCACCAGCCTGATGAAAAGAGTGAAAAGTCTGTTCGGTGCGGCGAGCATTATCGCCATCGCCATCGGCGGGGTGCAGCTCGCATCCCACTTTGTCGATTTCAGCGGGCCGCGCGACAAACTAGCGCAAGAGATCGACGTAGTCCCCGAAAAGACCGCCGAGAAGGCACCTGCCGATCGGATCGAGGCGCCGGCGACGGTTGCCGCCGCAACCGAACCAGCGCAGGCGGCGCCCACCGCAGCGGTGCCGCAAGCGCCTGAGACAGCCCAAGCGTCCGCTGCGACCCAAGCATTGCCGCCGAGTGGCCGCACTTTGGCGTCGCCAGCGATTGCGCTTGTACAGCCGGGCGCGAGCGCCGCGACCCCACCATCATGGAGCGCCCCGGGTGCCAATCTCCCCGGCTTTGTTACCGGATCGATTTCGCGCCCCGCCGCACCGCTGCTGACACCCCCGCCGAATCCCATGGCTTTGTCGCCAGCACGCAATGGCGACCAATTGCCCGCAGCTATCGGCGGCGTGCGCCTGCGCAGCGCGGCGACCGCCGGAGACGCCGCCGCCGCCTACGAAGTCGGCGTGCGGTTTGCCGAAGGCCGCGGCGTGCCGGCTGACGTGGGCGAAGCGGCACGCTGGTTCGAACGTGCGGCGGCCAAGGGCCTTGCGCCGGCGCAGTTCCGCTATGGCAGCCTGTTGGAAAAAGGCCAGGGCGTGAAAAAAGACATTGCCCAGGCGCGCCGCCTCTATCTCGCCGCCGCCGCCGCCGGTAACGCCAAGGCTATGCACAATCTCGCTGTACTCTACGCCGAAGGCGTCGACGGCAAGCCGGACTACAACGTGGCCGCGCAATGGTTCCACAAGGCGGCGATGCGCGGCATCCCCGACAGCCAATTCAACCTCGGCGTTCTTTACGCACGCGGGCTCGGGGTCGCGATCAACATGGCGGAATCATACAAATGGTTCGCGCTGGCCGCGAGCAAGGGCGACAAGGAGGCGGTGAAAAAACGCGACGAGATCGCGAGCCGGCTCGATGCGCAGGCGCTTGCCGGCGCACAGCTTGCGGTCAAGGGCTTCGTTGCCGAGACGCAGCCGGACAGCGCCGTCAATGTACCGGCACCAACAGGGGGCTGGGACAATGCCAACTCAGCGCCGGCGCACGTGAAGCCGCGCGCGAGCGGGCCTCTGGTGCTGGGAAAAAGCTAAGCGGCGCGGTATTTTTGCGCTAAGAGTGGCGGCGTCGTCCATCGCCAACGCAGCGGACACTCATAGCCTTGCAAATCTACCTGCCGATCGCCGACCTGCCCGTGAACATCTTCCTGGTGTTGGGGATGGGGATCGCGGTCGGCTTCATCTCCGGCATGTTCGGCATCGGCGGCGGCTTCCTGATGACGCCGCTGTTGATTTTCATCGGCGTGTCGCCGGCGGTGGCGGTAGCAAGCGTGACGAGCCATATCGCCGCCTCGTCGTTTTCCGGCGCGATCAATTACTGGCGGCGCAACGCCGTAGATGTGGCGCTGGCGCTGATGCTGCTCAGCGCCGGCATCGTCGGCACCGCAACCGGCGTCTGGCTGTTCACCGTGCTGCGCGCCGTCGACCAACTCGACCTGGTCATCGGCCTGTCCTACGTGACGCTGTTGACCGTGGTCGGCGCCATTATGATCTATGAGGCGATGCGCGCGACCATGCGCGCTTTCCAAGGTCAGCCGGCCACGATCCGCCGCCCGGGCAGTCATACCTGGATGCACAAGCTGCCGTTCAAGCTGCGCTTCAAGCGCTCGAAAATCTACGTCTCCGCCATCCCGGTCTGGATCATCGGCTTCAGCATCGGTTTCCTCGGCGCGATCATGGGCATCGGCGGCGGATTTCTGCTGGTGCCGATGCTCATTTATTTCCTGCGCGTGCCGACAGCGACGGTGATCGGCACCTCGATGGTGCTCACATTGGTGACCATGGCTTCGGCGACGGTCATGCACGCGGCAACCAACCATCTCGTCGACGCGGTGCTGGCGCTGATTCTGATGGTCGGCGGCGTGACCGGCGCGCAATTCGGCGTGCGCACCGGACAGCAGATGCGCGGCGAACGCCTGCGCCTGCTGCTCGGCATACTCGTCTTCGCGGTGGGCTTGCGCTTTGCCTATGAGCTGGTGGCGAAGCCCGACGAGCTTTATTCGATCCGTTTCGTGGGGCCCGAATGATAACGCGGGCCGCACCAGTTTTGCTGATCGCCACCCTCGCCGGCGTAGCGCCGCCGGCAAGCGCCGAGCAACTGGTGGTATCGCTGTCGGACCACCGGGTGCTGATCAACTCGAATTTCGTTGGTGACAATCTGGTTCTGTTCGGCGCCATCGAGCCCGATGCCGGCAAGACGTTGCGCCGCGGCGCTTACGATTTGGTTGTGACCGTCACCGGACCGCGGGTGACGCTGCGCGCGCGGCGTAAGGCGCGCGTGCTCGGCCTCTGGGTCAACGTCGACTCGCGCGAATTCGTGCGGGTGCCGTCGTATCTCGCGATCCTGAGCAACCGGCCGGTGACGGCAATCGCCAATGTCGATACCTTGCGGCGCCTGCAGGTGGGCCTCGACAATTTTCTGCTGCCGCAGCGCATCGGGCCGGACCTCGCCGATACGGTGCGCGACGAGCCGTTCCGTCAGGCCTTCGTGCGCCAACAGAGCGAGCATCATTTCTATCTTGAGCAGCCGAACGCAGTTACCTATCTCACGCCGGCAGTGTTCCGCGCCGGCATCGCGCTGCCCGCGGACGTTGCCACCGGAAATTATGCGGTCGACGTCAAGCTATTTGCCGACGGCGTCCTGGTCACCCGCGCCAGCTCGGCGCTCGAAGTGATGAAGGCCGGCTTGGAGCAATACGTTGCCGATGCCGCGCGCGACGACGGATTGCTTTATGGGCTGGCGACGGCGCTGATGGCGCTGTTAACGGGATGGGCCGCCAGCGCGGTGTTCCGCAGAGATTAGTCCGGCAGGCAGCGCTTGGCGGCGAAGGCATAGAGACGGCCGTCGCCAAGCATGTGCGCGGTAAAGGCAAGCGTGCCGAACACATCCGCAAATGCTGCGTCGCGCACGTTGAGGCCGCCGGTGAAGGCGCCGAAGGCCGGCATCACCATGCGCTGGTCGTCGGCGGCAAAGCAGCGGCGGGAAACGGCGCGGCCACGATGGGCAACGCGCGCGACCGGATGCAAATGTCCGGCGATCTCGCCGGTCGCGCCGCCCGGAAGATGACGGAACGTCAGCGGCCCGATTGCAAGGGCTGCCTCAAAGATGCCGCCGACGCCGTCGGCCGGCTCCGGATCGTGATTGCCGGTGATCCAGATCCATTCGCGGCCGCGCTGCATGGCGCGGATCGATTCTCGATTGCTGTCAGCAAGGCGCGCCGGGCCGCCGCCATCGTGGAAACTGTCGCCCAGCGCCACGACGCAGCGCGGCGCATAGCGCGCGATCAAGCGGACAAGGCGGGCGAGCGTCGCCGCCGTATCATACGGCGGGAGCAATTGACCGCGCGCGGCAAAACTCGAACCCTTTTCCAGATGCAGGTCGGCGACCGCGAGCAGGCCATGCTCGGGCCAATAAAGCGCGCCATCGGGATCGGCGAGCAGCGACACGCCGGCAAGGACAATGAGATTGCCCATGCTGTCGGCGGCGTGTCTTTCCGCAAGGCTCACTTCATCGCCTCCTTCACCAGTTCATCGGCGGCTTCGGCCAGCAGTGAATCCGCCGCCTCGCCATAAACGGTCTCGCGCCCAATCTCCAGCATCACCGGAACGGCAAGCGGCGAGACATGATCGAGGTCCTTATGGACGATTCGGCCCCGAATACGCGAGAGCATATCGGCGAGCCGCTTGATGTCGAGCAGGCCGGTCGCGGCATCGGCGCGCGCTGCGCGCAACAACAGATGGTCGCCCTGGTGCTTGCGCAGCACGTCATAGACGAGGTCGGTCGATATCGTGAGCTGGCGGCGCGACTTTTCCTCGCCGGGAAACCGCTTCTCGATCAGGCCGGCGATAATGGCGCAGGAACGGAAGGTCCGTTTCATCAACGAGGATTCGGCGAGCCAAGCCTCTAGATCGTCGCCGAGCATGTCCTGGTCGAACAGTTGGGCGAGCGAAAGGTCGCCGCGCTTGAGGTGCAGCGCCACATCACCGAGGCCCCACACGGCGAGCGCGTACTCGTTGGCGACAAAGCCGAGCGGGCGCATGCGGGCGCGCTCGAGCCGGCGCGTGAGCAGCATGCCGAGCGTCTGATGCGCGAGACGGCCCTCGAACGGATAGCAGACGAGATAGTATTTGGCCGCGCGCGGAAAGGTTTCCACCAGGAGATCGCCGGCGCGCGGAAGCAGCGACCGCCACTCCTGAATCTCCAGCCATTCGCGCACCTGGCCGGGCAGCGAGTGCCATGATTGCGGCTCGGCCAATATCTTGCGGACGCGGCTCGCGAGATAGGTCGAAAGCGGAAACTTACCGCCCTCATAAGACGGCACTTTCGGATCGGTGGCAGTCGAACGCGAGACGTAAACTTGGTCTTCGACGATCGCTTCAAATTTGAGGATTTCTCCGGCGAAGACGAAGGTGTCTCCGGGAGACAGCATTTCGATGAAGTATTCCTCGACTTCGCCGAGTAGCCTGCCGCCGCGCGGGATCATGGTGCCCAAGGCGCGCGAGCGCACCAGGCGGACCCTGAGCATGTCGGCCCCGACGATGGTGCCGACATTCATGCGATAGCGCTGTGCCACGCGCGGATGGGTAATACGCCAGCGGTTATCCTTACCCCGCCTGATCTTGGCGAAGCGCTCGTAGGCCTTGAGCGCGTAGCCGCCGGTGGCGACGAAATCGATCGCCGCGTCGAAATCGGCTCGCGCCAGCCCCGCATAGGGCGCGGCAGCGCGGACTTCGTCGTAGAGTTCATCGGCGAGAAACGGCTCGCCGACCGCGCGGCCGAGAATATGCTGCGCCAGCACGTCGAGCGCGCCGGTGCGCAAAGGCGGCGTATCCTGGGCATTCTCGGCGACGGCGTCGATCGCCGCGCGGCATTCGAGCACCTCGAAGCGGTTGGCCGGCACCAGCACCGCTTCCGAGGGCTCATCGAGCCGGTGGTTGGAGCGGCCGATGCGCTGCAAGAGACGTGAGCAGCCCTTGGGGGCGCCGACATTGATCACCAGATCGACGTCGCCCCAGTCGACGCCCAGATCAAGAGACGACGTGCAGACCACGGCGTGCAACTTGCCGCGGGTCATGGCGTCCTCGACCTTGCGCCGTTGCGCCACATCGAGCGAACCGTGATGCAGCGCAATGGCGAGGTTGTCGTCGTTAATGCCCCACAACTCCTGGAAAATCCATTCGGCCTGGCTGCGGGTGTTGACGAAGATGAGCGTGGTCTTGTGCGTTTTGATCAGCGCGTAGATTTCGCCGAGCGCGTGCAGCGCCGAATGCCCGGCCCAGGGCAGATGCTCCTCGGTGTCGAGCATGGCGACCTTCGGCTGCGCGCCGGCTTGCGCCACGACGAGATCGGCGGATGCCTCGCCACCGCGCTGCGGCACGAGATAGCGGCGCAGGTCGTCCGGCTCGGCAACCGTCGCCGACAGGCCGACAGTGGTGAGGTTCGGCGCCAGCGCGAACAAACGCGCGAGCCCCAGCGACAACAGATCGCCGCGCTTCGATACCGTCAGTGAATGCAGTTCGTCGAGCACGACACGCCGCAACGTGCCGAACAGAAAGGGGGCATCGGCGCTGGCCAACAGCAACGCCAATTGCTCCGGCGTGGTGAGCAAAATATCCGGCGGATCGCGGCGCTGGCGCTGGCGCTTCGACGTGGGCGTATCGCCGGTACGCGTCTCCAGCCGCACCGGAAGCCCCATCTCGCGCACCGGAATTTCCAGGTTGCGGGCGATGTCGACGGCGAGCGCCTTCAGCGGGGAAATATAAAGGGTGTGCAGGCCCTGGCTGCGCGTGAGCACGCGTCCGGTCGATTTCAGGTTGCGCGGGCGGAGGCCGCGTTCGGAAAGCTCGACCAGCGTGGGCAGGAAGCCAGCAAGCGTCTTGCCGCCGCCGGTCGGTGCGATCAGCAGCACCGAGCGGCCGGCGTGCGCCTTGGCCAGAAGCTCGAGCTGGTGCGGGCGCGGCGCCCAGCCGCGCTGCGCGAACCAGCGCGCAAAGGTTTGCGGCAGCAGCGGCACATCGTCGTGTTCAGCCGCGGTTGCAGGTTCCATTTCAGCTTTCAGCCAACACGATCAGCCCCGGCACCGCGATGCCTTTCTCGGTGCGGGTTGAGGTGGGATCGAGGCTGATCAGTTTTAATCCGGCGGCCGCGATCGCGCTGCGCACATGCGCCGCGCCGTGGGCGTAACGCAAGGTGTTCTGCAGCACCACACCGTGGCCCCTGTGTGTCTCCACGCTGAAGGCGAGGATGCCGCCCAGCACCTGCGCCACGGCATTCAGTATCGGCGCAAGGTCGTCGAGATAGACGAAGACGTCGGCGGCGAGGACGAGGTGATAGCGCGCCTTAATACCTGCTTCGACCGCGAGAAAGGTGAGGATCTCGCTCTCGATCAGTCGATCGTACACCCCCTTGGCCCGGGCCTGCGCCAACATTGCCGGCGACAGATCGACGCCGACCAGCCAGTCGGTGCCGGAGCGGAACGCGGCGCCGCCAAGTCCCGTGCCGCAGCCAAGATCGAGCGCCGCGCCGAACTTCATTGGCTTGCCGGTGACTTCGACCGCCCGCCGCAAGAGCTCCGGCGCCCGGTAGTTAAGCCCCTCGGTCAGCGCCCGGTCGAAATTCGCCGCGTAACCGTCGAAAAGCGTGCGCAGATAGTCCTTCGGCATTGCCGATGCAGGCTGCGCGCCGAGCCGGATCAGGTGCAGGCCGGCGCCGTGGCGGTCCAACGGCTCGGTTTCGCGCGCCCGCCTGAATGCCGCAAGGGCAGCCTCGCGTTCGCCGAGCCGGTCGCGCACCTCGCCCAGCGTAAACCAGGCAGGGGCATAGCCAGGCACAAGCTCCAGCGTCTGCGCGAGCAGATCGGCGGCGGCGGCGAGATCCCCTTGGTCGCGCACCTCGCGCGCCCATTCGTAGCGGCGGTCGGCGAGCAGATTGCCGGAGCTGAGATGGATCGGTTGCGGTGGCAAGGCAGGGCCTCGTGGGATGGCAACACCGATTTTATGGCATATCTAAAATCGGTGCGCGTAAATCGTGCTAGGATGGCGCGAGCATTGAGGAGCGAGCATTGAGGAGATTGTGATGGCCATGAGCAACGACACGGTGACCAAGGTTTTCGGCGGCTCGCCGCTCGGGGTGCTCGCGCGGCTGGTGCTGGTTTCGGTCCTGGTCGGCGTTGTGCTGTCCGCCCTCGGGCTCGACCCTTTCGACATCGTGCGCAGCATCGAGCGGCTGATCCGCAACATCTGGAACATGGGCTTCGACGCGGTGCGCTGGCTGTGGCGCTATTTCCTGCTCGGCGCGGTGATCGTGGTCCCGATCTGGATCGTCGTACGTCTGTTCAACGCACCGCGCGGAAAATGACCGGCGTGTAATTCAAGACGGCCAGCTCTCTGCGGTGATGTTGGCGGCATCAGAGCCGACCATCGAAGCAAGCGAATCGCGATGGCCGCGTTTGAGCGCCGCCAGCAGGTCGAATTTTATTTCCGCAACCAGCCCGATGCCGTGAAACACAAGTCCCGTGTAGAGCTGAAGCAATGAGGCACCGGCCTTGATCTTGGCGATCGCGGTCGCGCCTGAATCGATGCCACCGGCGCCGACGAGCGCAAAGGCACCCTCGGCACGCACGAAGGTTTCCGCCAGCATGCGCGTCGACAACCTGAACAGCGGCCGGCCGGAAAGACCTCCCTGCTCGCTCGCCCGGTCGCATTCACGCAACGACGCCGGTCGCGCCAGGGCGGTATTGCCGACGATCATGCCGTCGACCCGCCGCTTGCGGGCAATACCGACGACGTCATCAAGTTCGGCGAGCGAGAGGTCCGGTGAAATCTTCAGCAGCAGCGGCGTCGGCCCGGCGAGCGGCACCATGCGGTCGCGCGCCTCGATCGCGCGCGCCAGCAGATCGTCGAGCGCCTCAGCCTGCTGCAAATCGCGCAGGCCCGGCGTGTTCGGCGACGACACGTTGATGGTGAAATAGCCAGCGACGGCGGCGAAGGCTTCGATCAGCCGCCCGTAATCTTCGACGCGGTCACTCGAATCGCGGTTGGCGCCGATGTTGACGCCGACGATGCCGCCGAGGTTGGCGCGCGCGGCAAGCCGCGCCAGCACCGCCGAGCGGCCCTCGTTGTTGAAGCCAAGCCGGTTGATCACGGCCTCGTCGGCGTCGAGGCGGAACAGCCGCGGCCGCGGGTTACCGTCCTGCGGCCGAAGTGTTACCGTGCCGACTTCGGCAAAGCCGAAACCGAGGCGCAGCAGCGCGTCGGGCACCTGCGCGTTCTTGTCGAAACCGGCGGCGATGCCAAGCGGATTTGGAAAATTCAATCCGAAGGCGCGCACGCTCAACTCGCGCGGGTCGCGCGGCGCCCGCGCCGATGGCATGAACCGCAGCGCCTTCACCGCCAAGGAGTGCGCATCCTCGGCATCAATTGCCCGCAACAGCGGGCGGGACAGGCGGTCGAAAAACCCGATCACCGGCGCTTACTCCGGAGCGTCGAAGGCTAGAACCCTACCGATGAAACCTCATTGTTCAAAGCGTTTCGCACCCTGTTGCCCGAGGGGGGCGACTCAAGGTTATAATTCCTATATGCAATTGGGCGGACGGCCCGCGGACCGAGGTCGCTCACCATGCTGACGCATAACCAGATCTGGACTGCCATCGACCGGCTCGCGGCGCGCGCCAAGCTGTCGCCGTCGGGGCTTGCCAAGAAGGCCGGCCTCGATCCGACGACGTTCAACAAGTCGAAGCGCATAACCCCCGAAGGGCGCCCGCGCTGGCCGTCCACGGAATCGGTATCGAAGGCGCTGGCCGCCACCGGCACCAAGGTCGACACCTTCGTGCATCTCATCGTCGACTCAAGCAAGCAGGCCGCCGTGCATGCAGTGCCGCTGATCGGCTTCGCCGAGGCCGGCGGCGGCGGCTATTTCGACGACGGCGGATTTCCCGTCGGCAAGGGCTGGGAGGAGATCGCATTCCCCTCGGTCGACGACGAGCACGCGTACGCCTTGAAGATTTCCGGCAACTCGATGAAGCCCGCCTACCGCGCCGGCGACGTCATCGTTGTCTCGCCGGCGGCGACGGTGCGCAAGGGCGACCGCGTCGTGGTCAAGACCAAGGACGGCGAGGTAATGGTGAAGGAGCTCAGGCGCAAGAACGCCAAAAGCCTCGAGCTCAAATCGCTAAACGCCGAACACCGCGACCGCACGCTGCCGATGGCCGACGTGCTGTGGGTGGCGCGCATCGTCTGGGCGAGCCAGTAGCGCGGCGCGACTGCGAAACAATTCCGCCGTCATGCCCCGCGAAAGCGGGGCATCCAGTATCTGCAACTTGCTACGCGCTTCGCGCCAGCGCGCCGTCGATCATGTCGACCGTATTGCCCACACCATAGACGGCGACGAAAGACCCGAAGCGCGGGCCTTTCTCCTGGCCGAGCAGCACCTGGTAGAGCATGTTGAACCAGTCGAGCGAAACGCCCGGCTTGCCGTCTTTGGCTTTCTTCTTCTGGTCGAGGAACGGCTCGCGGCGGCCGACCTCGTAGACGACATCCTGGATCGCCTCCGGCGTGGCCTCCGCCGGCAATTGCGATAGTGCGTCGCGCAGGTCGGAAAGCGCCTTGCGCTCGACCTCGCTCGGCTGGCGGAATTTTTTGGTCGGCCGGACGAAATCGTTGAAATAGTGAATGGCGTATTCGACCTGGGCCTTGAGCTTGGGATGCGTTTGCGGCGTGACGCCCGGCCGGTAACGGCCAATAAAGCCCCACAAGGTGTCGGCGTTTTCCGCATTCGATGACGACACCAGCGTCAGCAGCATCGAGAAGGTCACCGGCATCTCGACCTGCGGCGGCTTGCCGGAATGGATGTGCCAGACCGGATTTTGCAGTTGCTGGCGCGGGTCCTGGCGCGGGAAGGCGTCGAGGAACTGCTGGTATTCGTCGACGGTGCGCGGGATCACATCGAAATAGAGGCGCTTCGCTGCTTTCGGCTCGCGGTACATGAACAACGACAGGCTCTCCGGCGACGCGTAGCGCAGCCACTCGTCGATGGTGAGGCCGTTGCCCTTCGACTTGGAAATCTTCTGCCCGTTTTCGTCGAGGAAGAGCTCATAGTTGAAGCCTTCCGGCGGCACGCCGCCGAGCGCCCGGCAGATTTCACCGGAGAGCTTGACCGAGTCGATCAGGTCCTTGCCGGCCATTTCATAGTCGACGCCAAGCGCCACCCAGCGCATGGCCCAGTCCGGCTTCCATTGCAGCTTGCAGCGTCCGCCGGTCACCGGCGTTGTCACCGGTGTCTTGGTGGCAGGATCTTCATAGGTGATGGTGCCGGCCTTGGCGTCGTGCGCGATCACCGGCACCTGCAGCACGATGCCGGTTTTCGGATCGATCGGCAGGAACGGCGAATAGGTCTGCGCGCGCTCCTCGCGCAGCGACGGCAGCATGATCGCCATCACCTTATCAAACCGTTCGAGCACCGTGCGCAACGCGACATCGAAGCGGCCCGACGTGTAGCATTGCGTCGACGACAGAAACTCGTAGTCGAAGCCGAAATGATCGAGGAACGCGCGCAGCCGCGCATTGTTGTGCTCGCCGAAGCTCGAATGCGTGCCGAACGGATCGGGAATTTTGGTCAGCGGCTTGCCGAGATGCGTCTCAAGCATCTCCTTGTTCGGCACGTTGTCCGGAACCTTGCGCAAGCCGTCCATGTCGTCGGAAAAGGCGATCAGACGCGTCTTTACCTTGTCGTCGGTCAGCACGCGGAAGGCGTGACGCACCATCGTGGTGCGCGCGACCTCGCCGAAGGTGCCGATATGCGGCAGACCCGACGGGCCGTAGCCGGTCTCGAAGATGACCTCATCCTTGGGATGTTTCTTCAGCCGCGCCACGATCTTGCGCGCCTCCTCGAACGGCCAGGCGCCCGATTGCTCGGCGACGGCGCGCAAAGACGCAACGGATTCGGTGACTGACATTCGACTTTGCTCCAGCGCGCCGGACACTATGAATCCCGCGCGCGAAGGTCAAACACTCGTCAAAAGGGGCTGATCGGGAAATATCTCAGCCATAGATCGGTAAAGCGCCCTTTCTCCCACAACTGGAACAGCGCCCAGTTGAAAGCCTGCCGCAGCAACTCGTTGCCGCGGCGGACCGCGATGCCAACGCCCTCGCCGAAAAAACGGCTTTCGAGATACGGCCCGCCGCGGAACACGCAGCAGCCGCCGGAATCAGTGCCGTTGAGCCAGAAAGCGAGCGCAACGCCGTCGCCGAATAGAAGGTCGACCTCGCCGCGGCGCAGCGCGGCGCGCGCCGCATCGGCATCCGGATATGCGTGTAGCTCGACCTCGGTGAACAGCGTGCGCAGATAGGCCTCATGGGCGGTGCCGGCAACCACCGCGACCTTTTTCCCTTCCAGCGCTTCCGGCGAGACGTCGTCGATGCCGCTGTCCTTGCGCGAAACGAAACGCGCGGGCGTGCGGTAATAGGGGTCGGTAAAGTCGACACGGCGGCGCATCTCCGGCGTCTCGGCGAGGGAGGCGATCACCGCGTCGCCCTGGTTGGCGTTCAAGGCGTCGATCAAGGTATCGAAGCGCCGCATCTGCACGGTGCACTGGACCTTGATCTCCTCGCAGATCTGGCGCGCCAGTTCGACGTTGAATCCGGCGGGCACGCCGTCCGGCCCGGCGTAATTGAACGGCGGATAGTCGGTCTCAGTCAGGAAGCGAATGATGTTGATGCGCGACAGGTCCGGCCGCTCCGGCCGCCGCCGCGGATCCCAGAAGCCCGGCACGGCCATGGCATCGGCCGGCGGCTTGACCGCGGGTGACGGCGCCGCGCCCTGCGGCGGGTTGGGCGTTTGCGCATGGACGGCGGTAACCGCCGCCACGAGCACAACGGCGAGCAAAAAGCCGCGCGCGCGTTGACCGCTGATCCCGTTCATTTACCGGCCTTTGTTGAAGAGTCGCTGGCGACCATAGCATCGCCGCTGCGGCGCCAAAACTTGAAAAAGTGTTCACGTCAGTTGCTGTCGTCGAGCAGCCGACGGGCAATGACCTGCGCCTGGATTTCAGCGGCGCCCTCGAAAATGTTGAGGATGCGGGCATCGCAAAGAATGCGCGATATCGGGAACTCCAGCGCGAAGCCGTTGCCGCCGTGAATCTGCAGAGCATTGTCGGCGGCGGCCCAGGCGACGCGCGCGCCGAGGAGCTTGGCCATGCCGGCTTCGAGATCGCAGCGGCGGCCGGAGTCCTTCTCGCGCGCCGCGTAATAGGTAAGCTGTCGCGCGATCAGGATTTCGACCGCCATCATAACGATCTTGTCGGCGACCCGCGGGAACGCAATGATGGGACCGCCGAATTGCACGCGGCTCTGCGCATAGTCGATGGCCCGCTCCATGGCGGCTTGCGCCACGCCGATCGCCCGCGCCGCGGTCTGGATACGCGCCGATTCAAATGTCTGCATCAACTGCTTGAAGCCGAGTCCCTCGACGCCGCCGAGCAGATTTTCCGCCTTGACCTCGAAACCGTCAAAGGCGATCTCATATTCCTTCATGCCGCGATAGCCGAGCACCTCGATCTCGGTGCCGGTCATTCCCTTCACCGGGAACGGGTTCTTGTCGTCGCCGCGCGGCTTTTCCGCGAGCAGCATGGACAGGCCGCGGTGGCCTTTTTCGTTGGGGTTGGTGCGCACCAGCAGCGTCATCACGTCGGCGCGCACCGGATGGGTGATCCAGGTCTTGTTGCCGTAAACCTTGTAGACGTCGCCTTCGCGCACCGCGCGCGTTTTCAGCGAGGCAAGATCGGAACCGGTATTGGGCTCGGTGAACACCGCGGTCGGCAGCACCTCGCCGGAAGCCAGCTTGGGCAGCCACTTTTCCTTCTGCTCGGGCGTGCCGGCACCGAGAATTAGCTCGGCGGCGATTTCGCTGCGCGTCCCCAGCGATCCGACACCGATATAGCCGCGCGACAGTTCCTCGGAGACGACGCACATCGATTCCTTGCCCAGCGCCATGCCGCCGAATTGCTCGGGGATGGTAAGGCCGAACACGCCGAGGTCGGACATCTGCGCGATGACTTCCATCGGAATGTAGCTGTTGGTGCGATGCCAATCCTGCGCGCGGCCGATGACTTCGCTGTCGGCGAATTTGCGCATCTCCTCACGGATCGACTCCAGCGTCTCGTCGAGTCCGGCGGAACCGATGGTGGCGTTGTGGTTCGACTTGATGAGTTCGATGACGCGCGCACGCCGCTCGGGAGTGTTGCCGGTGCCGATCAGGACCTCGACCATCGGGTTAAAGCGAGCCGCGATTTGCGAGGCTGAGAGCCCGAAGTCGCCCGGCCGCACGATCTCGCCCTGACTCATGGGAATGCCGCCGGCGATTTGGGACAGGCATTCGCCGATGCCGATGCGCACCAGGTGCTCTTCTAGCTCGCCGAAGGCATCCTTGGCGGTCATGCGTTCGGCATAGGCGGTGAGCTGGCGCACCGACTCGACGTAAGTCGCAAGCCAGGCAAGGCCGTGCGCGGCGCGCTGCTCGCGGTCCAGGATCTTGCCGACCACTCTGCCTTCGACCACCACCTTTTCGCGTACCTTGCGCACCGCATCGGCGAGCAAAGCGTCGAGTGCGCCGGTCGCCGCCCGGGCAAGCTCGACAAGCTGGAGTTCGGGGACGGAGCGGGAAGCGGCGATCGGCATTGGCACCCTCAAGACGACGAAAGCCCGGCTCCCATCAGCTTACGTGTGCACTGCACAAAAGCAAAGCGCAGCGGAAAACCGGGCCATTTTTGATTTACCGAGTCCCGTTTCACGGCCATTTTCAAGCGAAATTCCAACAATATTAACCATTTCACGCTTTCCTGAGCGGGCTACCGCATCCTCGACGCATTGGCAAAACCGACCAGCCTCATGCAACTCCGGCGTCTCTCGCTGCCGTTCAAATGGCTGACCCGAGCGGTCGGTTCGATGTCGGTGCGCGCCCGCATCATCGTGCTGGCGCTGATCCCAGTGGCAGGCTTTGCCGCCAACGGCCTCACCTATGTATCGAGCGAAGGCGAAGTGGGCGCCGCGTTTCGCACCTACAAGGAGTCCGATTCGCTTGCCGATGCCAGCCGTGATTTCAAGACGGCGTTGACCACCATGCGTTTGAACGCCAAAGATTTCGCCGCGGCGCCGTCGCCGCAGCTGATTAGCTCATTCGAGAGCGCTCTCACCTACGCGCTGACTAATCTGAGCACCATCGAAGTGTCGGTGGACGAGGCACAGGCCCAGAACATCACGCAATTGCGCAACGAAGTTCTCGGCTTGAAGTCAAATTTCGACGAATTGGTGAAAACGCAGCAGACGCTGGGTTACACGGAATCGGAAGGATTGCGGGGAAAACTGCGCAAAGCCGGCAACGCAGTCGAGGTCATCATCAACCAGAACATGTCATGGCTCGCCGAAACCGACTCCAACAAGTTGCTGATGTCGTTGATGCTGATGCGGCAACATGAAGCCGAATATCGACTCGACCCGACCGAGCTGATGCGGCAATTGTTCGTGAACACCTACAAGCAATTCACGCACACCTTCGACAACGTCGATGGCACGCCGGAAATGAAGGACAAGCTCAATCTCGAAGTGAAAACCTACGCCGACACTTTCGCCCAATGGATCGAGGCCTCCGATGCGGCCTATCCGTTGCATGCCATCATAGATCACGACAGCGAAGCCATGCTGCCCAAAGCCGACAAGATCATCGATACGGCCCGGCAGGCCGCGGACCTTGCTTCGAGCAAGCTGCTCGTTTCGCAAGCGAAGACACGCGATGCCATCATCGCGGTCGGCTTGATCATGGTCTTGTGCAGCGTCGGGTTTAGCTGGTTGATCGGCCGCAGCATCAACCATCCGCTGACCGGCCTGGTCTCGGTGATGAAACGGCTCGCCGCCGGCGATACGACAGCGCACATTCCGGCCACACGCGCGCGCGACGAAATCGGGGACATGGCACGCACGGTGATCGTATTCCGCGACACGATGCTTGAGCGCGAAAAACTTGTGCTGACGCAAACGGACGCCATCCGCGCTCGCGAGCAGCGCGGCGACACGATCGCGACGACGATTACGCATTTCAACAATACGGTCGGCAACACGTTGACGAAACTGCGCGCCGCCTCGCTCCGGCTGGAGATGAGTTCTACCGACCTCAACAAGTCGGCGGATGCGATGTCGACCGAAGCGCGGGCCGCCGAGCGGCGTGTGTCCGCCGCTTCCGACAACGTGACCGGCGCTGCCGGCTCAGTCGAGGAACTGGCCGCCTCGATCGGCGAGATCGCAGCACAGGCGGGCAAGTCCACGGACGTCGCCGGTCGCGCGGTATCGGAGGCGCAGCGCAGCGTCGCCATCATGAACGAGCTTGGCAACGCCGCGACCCGCATCGGCGAGGTGGTAGGCCTGATCCAGGCGATCGCCGGACAAACCAATTTGCTGGCGCTCAACGCTACCATCGAGGCCGCGCGCGCCGGTGAGACCGGCCGCGGCTTTGCCGTCGTCGCCTCCGAGGTTAAATCGCTCGCCGGGCAGACAGCGAAAGCGACCGAAGAAATCGCCGAGCAGATCGGCTCGATTCAGTCGGCCGCCGCCGACGCCGCGCAGGCGATCGAACAAGTCAACGCCATCATCCGCGACATGGCGGCGATCGCCACCACCGTGGCGGCGACCGTCGATCAGCAAAATGCCGCAGTTTCCTCGATCGCCGAGGGCGTCAACCGCGCCTCGGGGGAGGCGCGCGGCGGAGCCGAAGCGATGAGCCGCGTTGCCAGCGTCACCGCCGATGCGCGCTCGACCGCCGCCGACGTAAAGAGCCTTGCCGACGCCGTCGCCATCGAGGCGGAGAGTCTGGAAGTGGAAGTGCGGCAATTCCTGACCGACGTCGAGGCGGCCTAAGCCTCGACCCTGCCGGCACGGAATCGGATGCACCGGCAAGGCTTGTCACGATAGCCGGCCGAACCGGCGGGATTTTTTAGGCGGATCGATATTTTGCAGCTTCTCAAACTCGCTTACCGGATCGCGCTTGAAGCCTTCAGGCATTTTCTCGCCGACGACGGCTGGGCGATCGCCAGCCACATCGCGCTTTCGACGCTGATGGCGATGTTTCCGTTCCTGATCGTGGTGACCGCTCTCGCCGGATTTTTCTTCGGGTCGGTGGAACTCGCTGACGAGGCCGCACGCCTTCTGCTGCAGGCGTGGCCGCAGGCCGTCGCCGGGCCGATCGCGCTCGACATTGCCGGCGTTCTTACCGGCGCACGCGGCGACGTGCTGACCTTCGGCGCGCTGTTTGCGGTCTACTTTGCATCGAGCGGCGTCGAGAGCCTTCGCGTCGGCCTCAATCGCGCCTACGACGCCGTTGAGCCGCGCCCATGGTGGATGCTTCGGCTGGAGTCGATCGTCTATGTGCTGGTCGGTGCGGTGGCGATGCTCGCCTTTTCCTTTCTTGTGGTGCTGGCGCCGTTCATCTGGGGCAAGCTCGTCGAATACGTGCCGACACTGGAGCCATTCTCCCGGTACATAACCTTGGCCCGTTATGCCGTCGCCGCGCTCGTGCTCGTCGTCGCCCTGATGATCCTGCATCTATGGCTGCCGGCGGGGCGGCGTTCACTGGCGCAAGTTTCACCCGGCATCGCCGCCACGCTGGTACTGTGGCTCATCAGCGGCGCAGTGTTCGGCCGCTATCTCGCCGAATACGCATTCGCCTACGTGTCGATGTATGCCGGGCTTGCCTCGGCCATGGTCGCGCTGGTCTTTCTCTATGTCTGCGCGTCGATTTTCATCTACGGCGGCGAACTGAATTCGGTTACTGCAAGCATGCGAAAGACGCCGGGCGGAGTTTAGGTGCGCTAGCCGCCCGCCACCTCGAGCGTGTCCTCGAAATTGCGCAGGCCGGTGCGCGGCGCGTTCACCAGCACCGACATATTGCCGGGCGGGTGCTGGTTCTTCCACATCTTCATGTGCGCGAGCGGGATCTTGTCCCAAGAGAAGACTTCGCTCATGCACGGATCGATGCGGCGCTCGATGACGAAGCGGTTGGCCTGAGAGGCCTGTTTCAAATGTGCGAAGTGCGAGCCCTGAATTCGCTTCTGCCGCATCCAGACATAACGCGCATCGAAGGTAATGTTGAAACCCGTGGTGCCGGCGCAGAACACCACCATGCCGCCGCGCTTCACGATCATGGTCGAGACCGGGAAAGTCTGCTCGCCGGGATGCTCGAACACGATATCGACATCGCGTTTACCCGTGATGTCCCAGACCGCCTTGCCGAAGCGGCGTGCTTCCTTGGTCCAGTCGTTGAACTCGGCCGAGTTGACCTGCGGCAACTGACCCCAGCACTTGAATTCCTTGCGGTTGATCACACCCTTGGCGCCGAGATTGAAAACATATTCAGCCTTGGAATCATCGGAGATGACGCCGATGGCGTTGGCGCCCGATGCGGCGACGAGTTGCACCCCGAACACGCCGAGGCCGCCGGAGGCGCCCCACACCAGAACGTTGTCGCCGGGTTTCAGCGTGTGCGGCGGATGGCCGAATAGCATGCGGTAGGCGGTGGCGAGCGTCAGCGTGTAGCAGGCCGCCTCCTCCCAGGTCAGATGCGCGGGCTTGAGCATCAACTGGCGCGACTGCACGCGGCAGAATTGCGCGAAGGAGCCGTCCGGCGTTTCGTAACCCCAGATGCGCTGCGACGGCGACAGCAGCGGGTCGCCACCGTTGCAGTCTTCGTCGTCGCCGTCGTCCTGATTGCAATGGACGATGACCTCGTCGCCAACCTTCCAGCGCTTGACCTTGTTGCCGACGGCCCAGACAACGCCGGAGGCATCGGACCCGGCGATGTGATAGGGCTGCTTGTGCACGTTGAACGGCGTGATCGGCTGACCCAGGCCCGCCCAGATGCCGTTGTAATTGACGCCGCCCGCCATCACCAAGAGCAGCACTTCGTCTTCGCCGATCGGCCAGGTCGGCACCACTTCGAGTTGGAACGATTTGTCCGGCGGGCCGTGACGCTCCTGGCGGATGACCCAGGCGTGCATCTTTTCGGGCACGTGGCCGAGCGGCGGAATCTCGCCAATGCCGTAGACATCTTTCGGCTTAGCGACACTCTTCATCTGTGCGACGGCCGGCATCCACTCTCTCCCCGTAGGCAAGGTTTCGCGGAGTGTGACGCAATTCATGTTGCGGTGCAATAATAACCCGCTGCGACTCGCGCAAACCCTCACTTTTTAAGGGTTCCTCAAGGCAGCCGCCTCTAGCTTGCCACACATCCGCAACGAGGCCGGCACGACGATCATGGCCGCTTATGAAATCGCGCCAAATCGCGCTGACGCGCCGCTAGCGCGGCCGGTCGAACTCGCGTGTTTTGCGTTGATCGTCGCGCAGGCGATCTATCTGGCCGCGTCCTATTGCAGCGGCACCTGGCTGGTCGCACCGGACGGCGGCGGTGTCGCCTCCGACTTCGTCAACGTATGGGCGGCGGGAAAGTTGGTCTGGCAGGGCAGCCCGGCTGCTGCGTATGACTGGCCGGTGCACAAGGCGGTCGAGGTCGCGGCGGTCGGCCACGCCTTCGACGGCTATTTCGGCTGGCACTATCCGCCGACGTTTCTTTTCGTGGCGGCGATGCTTGCGCTGATACCTTATGCCGCCGCCTACTCCCTGTGGGTGTTCGGCACCTTCCCGCTTTACCTCGCGGTCATCCGCGCCATCGTCGGCAAACGCGTTGGCTACATTCTCGCGGCGGCGTTTCCGGCCGTGCTGGGCAACTTCGTCGTCGGGCAAAATGGCTTTCTATCCGCGGCATTGCTTGGCGGCAGCTTACTCCTGCTCGAGTGCAGGCCGGCACTCGCCGGAATTCTCATCGGTCTGCTCGCCTATAAGCCGCACCTCGGATTGCTGTTCCCCATCGTGCTTATTGCCGGCGGGCATTGGCGCGTGTTCGCCGCCGCAGGCATCACCGCGGCGCTGATGGCATTCGCCTCGCTCGCGGCTTTCGGCACGACAACCTGGGCAGCCTTCTTCGCCAATATCGGCCACACCTCGCAGGCCTTTTTGTCTGACGGCTGGGCCGACTTCGGCAAATTACAAACCATTTTCGGTCTCACCCGCGTGCTCGGCGGATCGGAGCCGCTGGCCTGGACGCTGCAGACCATTGTCGCCCTTGTTGCCGCCGCGGTCGTCTCATTGTTTTGGCGCGGTCGTGCCCGTTACGAACTCAAGGCCGCCGCGTTTGGTTGCGGCGTTTTGCTGGCAACCCCCTACCTCTATCTCTACGACCTGGTTGTGCTGGCTGTGCCGCTTGCCTTTCTGTTCCGGCTCGGCCGCATTCAGGGGTTCCGGCAGCATGAAGTCGCCGGGATCGGCGTGGCTTGCCTGCTGGTGCTGATATTTCCGTTCGTCAAGGCGCCAGTCGGATTTGCCGCGGTGCTGGTCGTCATGGCGCTGGTTGCGCGACGGGCGTTGACATCGCAATTCTCGCCAGCTAGCGCGGCGGCGTGAGCCCACAAATTCTTTCGAGCGGCGGTGGTCCCGAAACAGCGGCACGGCGGATTTCGCTGATCGGATTCACATTGGCCCTCGGTTTTGTCGTCGTGCTTGCCCTCGCCTGGATCGTCGGCACCTGGCTGCTCGATGCCTATGGCCGCCCGATCGCCAACGACTTCGTCGACGTCTGGGCGGCCGGACACCTCGCGCTCGATGGCAATGCCGCGGCGGCCTACGACTGGACATTGCACAAGGCCGCCGAAGTCGCTGCCGTCGGCCACGATTTCGAGAATTATTACGGCTGGCATTACCCGCCGACTTTCTTCTTCGTGGCGGTAACGCTGGCAACGTTGCCCTATTCGACGGCGGCGCTGGTCTGGCTCGGCGCAACCTTGCCCGCCTATGTGGTCGCGGTGCGTCACATTGTCGGCGAGCGCGCCGGAATATTCATCGCGCTCGGTTCTCCGGCAGTGCTGTGGAACGCGAGCGCCGGGCAAAACGGCTATTTCACAGCTGCGTTGATAGGCGGAGCGCTTGGGCTGATGCAGCGGCGGCCGTGGCTTGCCGGCCTCTGCCTCGGGCTGCTTAGCTATAAGCCGCATCTCGGGCTGCTGTTTCCACTGGCCTTGATAGCGGGATCGCGCTGGCGCGTGTTTTTCGGTGCGGCGCTGGTGACCACGGCGCTCGCCGTGTCGTCATGGCTCGTCTTCGGCGAGGCGAGCTGGAACGCCTTCGTCGAGTGGATACCGACAACCAGCCACGTGGTTCTTGGCCAGGGCGGCGCCGACTTCAGCCGGCTGCAAAGCCTGTTCGGCCTGGTGCGGACGCTGGGCGGCAGCGAACTGCTGGCGTGGCAGCTCCAGGGCGGTTGCGCCGGGTTGCTAGTCCTCACCGTCATGTTGTTGTGGCACAGCGGTATCGCGTTCGAGTTAAAGGCGGCGGCCTTGTCCTGCGCCGCGCTGTTGGCGACGCCTTATCTCTACATTTACGACCTGGTGGCGCTGACAATCCCTGTCGCGTTTCTGCTGCGGTTTGGGTTTGCTCGCGGCTTACTGCCGAGCGAGGCGGTCGGGCTCAGCGCCGCCGTTGCCTTGCTGCTCAGCTATCCTTACGCGCAAGCACAGGTCGGCGTGGCCGCAACCGTGATTGTCGCCATGCTGATCGTGCAGCGCATAGCCATGGAGCGGCGCGGCGAGGGCATGGCCCCGCTTACGCCGGCTTGAGAGCGTCGGCCGCGACCAACTCGCGATAGGCCTGCGGCAACAGACGTGTCAGCAGCGCCGCCCAATCCTGCTGGCCTTTTTCGTGAGCGATCAGATCCTGCCGGATTTCGACGGCGACGTGATGAAGCTTTCGCCGCTCGCCGTGCACCGGGATCGTGTAATCGGTGTGATCGGTGACGCTGTAGGGCTCGTTGTCGCCGACCACAAGCCCGCCCTCGCGCTTGAGCAGCGCCATTAGCAAATGCGCAAAGCGCGGGTCGCGATTGTAAAGAACGCCGGCATGCCATGGACGCGCGACGCCCT
The DNA here is from genome assembly GCA_963738915.1 of uncultured Alphaproteobacteria bacterium. Lineage (GTDB taxonomy): Bacteria > Pseudomonadota > Alphaproteobacteria > Rhizobiales > Xanthobacteraceae > Pseudolabrys. The sequence goes on along the minus strand of CAVTYO010000011.1, from coordinate 164,163 downwards.
TGAACGAAGGGGTGAAGCTGTGCATGGCGATCAGCGCCGTTGCACGGCCGGCGCTCCGGCGGCGGTCAAGCTCGGCCTCGATCGCGTCATGATAGGGCCGGAAGATGTCACGTACGCGCGCGGCTTTGTCCTCCTCGCTCAACCCGACATTGCCCGGCACCGGCGTGAGTTCGCTCACCGTCGGCATCGAGGTTTCCGTTCCCGGCGTGCGGTTGCAGTCGATCACCAGCCGCGAATAATTCTGCTGCACCAATACGGCGTCGAGCGCATCGGCGAGCAGCCGGACCACGCCGGCGATACCGATGTCCCAGCCGATATGGCGGGCGCGCTCGGCCTCGCTGACGCCGAGATCGCCGAGCGCGCGCGGGATCAGCTTGCCGGCGTGATCGGCGACAATGAGTAGCGGCGAAGCGCCGTTTTCGTTGCGCACGGTCACGGGCGCCGAGTCGCCGGCCGCCAAAAGCCGCCGCGCCGGGACGCTCATGCTGCCCCCCGACATGCAAAAAAGTTGCGCGATTGCAGGCACATGGAAGGGAATTGGCGCGAAAAATGCATGAGACGCAAGGAGCTATCAAGCCGCATTATGCATTATCATGACGTGCCATGCCGATTCTGACCATTAGGCACCTGACGAGCTACCACTATAGACAGCCGGTCGCCTTCGGCGAGCACCGGATGATGCTGCGTCCGCGCGACGACGGCGATCAGACCGTGATCGAGTCCGAACTCGAGATCACGCCACGTCCGAGCCATATCTCCTGGAGCCGCGACCGCTTCGGCAACCACGTCGCCACCGCGCATTTCATCAAGCGTGCCCGCGAACTGCGGTTTGAAAGCCGCATCCGGCTCGACCACGCGCCGGTCGGCTTCCGCGCCGGCGACATCGAGCCTTACGCCCGCCGCTACCCGTTCAGCTACGCGCCGGGCGATCGCTTAAGTCTTGAGCACTTCATCGGCATGCCGTCGGTGCAAGCGAAGGTCCGGCGTTTTGCTCAAGGCTTCCTCGACGCTTACGGATCGGCTGACACGCACGCGTTGCTCGTCGGCATGACCGACACCATCTGGCGCAACTTCCGTCACACCGCGCGCCACGAGAAAGGCATCTTCGCCCCGGCGCGGACGCTGGAGCTTAGCAGCGGCAGCTGCCGCGACCTCGCCGTGCTGATGATCGCCGCGCTGCGTTGTCTCGGCATCGCCGCGCGCTTTGTCTCCGGCTATTTGCATCTGCCAAACGACGACGACAACTTTGCCGGCGGCAATACCCACGCCTGGGTACAGGTGTTCATCCCCGGGCCGGGCTGGATCGATTTCGACCCCTCGAGCGGAATGGTCGGCAATCAGAATCTGGTGCGCGTCGCCGCCGTGCCGACGCCAGAGGAGGCGATCCCGCTGCAGGGCAGCTGGATCGGCGCTCCATCGGACCATCTCGCCATGAACGTCGCCGTGAAAGTCAACGCGCTGCGAGACGAATAATGAAAATCCGCGCCGGCTATCAGATCTCCTATGACTGCCCGCAGCCGACGCCGATGATCCTGCAGTTGAGCGTACATCCCTCGCGCGTTCCCGATCTGCTCAATGCCGACCGCGTACATTTCGATCCGCAGATTCCGGCCAACACCTACACCGACAGTTTCGGCAACTACTGCCACGTCATCCGCGCCCCGGCCGGGCGGCTGACCATGTCGACCGATTTTGAGATTCACGACGAAGGCAAGCCTGATGCGGTAGCGCCGCGGGCAAAGCAGCACGCGCTCGAGGGTCTGCCGGTCGACGCGCTGATCTTCCTGCTCGGCAGCCGCTACTGCGAGACCGACCGGCTGATGAATATCGCCTGGTCCTTGTTCAGCAAGACGCCGAAGGGCTGGCCGCTGGTGCAGGCGATCTGCGATTTCGTCAACGGTCACGTCACCTTCGGCTACCAGCATGCCAATCCCATGAAATCGGCATGGGACGCCTATAACGAAAAGCGCGGCGTCTGCCGCGACTTCGCGCATCTGGCGGTGACGCTGTGTCGCTGCATGAATGTGCCGGCGCGCTACTGCACCGGCTATCTCGGCGATATCGGGGTGCCGCCGGAAGATACGCCGATGGACTACAGCGCCTGGTTCGAGGTCTATCTCGGCAAGCGCTGGTACACGTTCGACGCCCGCCACAACACGCCGCGCATTGGCCGCATCCTGATGGGACGCGGACGCGACGCCACCGACGTCGCTTTGGTCACCTCGTTCGGGCCCTGCGTGATGTCGGGCTTCAAGGTGCACACCGACGAGGTCGTCGAGACCAAGCCCAAGCGCTCTCACGCCTGATCCAGAATTCGGCGCCACCCATATCGACGCCGCGGTGAGACTCGGCTTGAATGCCGCTCAGCCGTGGCCGGCACGGGTGGCCACGGATTTAGGGGGACGTCATGGGCGCAGAAGGCCTCATCATTTTCGTCATCGTCGGGGCAATCGCCGGCTGGCTGGCCGGACAAATCATGAAAGGCGGCGGCTTCGGCCTGATCGGCGATATCGTCGTGGGCATCATCGGCGCCTTCATCGCTGGCTTCCTTCTGCCAGCTATCGGCATTCCAATGATCGGCGGCACCATCATCGGCGCCATCATCTACGCCACCATCGGCGCGGTGATCCTGCTGTTCGTCATCAGGCTGATCAAGCGCGCCTGAGCCTTTACACGGCTCCAAGGGTCTTGGCCGGCAGCGAACAACTGCCGCAGCGATGTTGCATTGCAACAAAGGTCGGTCCAAACTGTTGCGGAAACGCGATTGTACGGACCCGATGCTCGACCAGACCCGGCCCGACAAACCCAAGCGCAGCAAGCCCTGGATATTCCGCACCTACGCGGGTCATTCAACGGCGACTGACTCCAACGCGCTTTACCGGAAGAATCTGGCCAAAGGGCAGACCGGCCTGTCGGTCGCCTTCGATCTGCCGACGCAGACCGGCTACGACTCGGACCACGTGCTGGCGCGCGGCGAGGTTGGCAAGGTCGGCGTCCCGGTCTGTCATCTCGGCGACATGCGAGCGCTGTTCGATCAGATCCCGCTCGGCACCATGAACACCTCGATGACCATCAACGCCACCGCGGCATGGCTGATGGCGCTTTACATCGCGGTTGCCGACGAGCAGGGCGCAGCCCGCGCTAGCCTCACCGGCACCATCCAGAACGACATCATCAAGGAGTACCTGTCGCGCGGCACCTACGTGTTCCCGCCGGCGCCCTCGATGCGGCTGATCAAAGACGTGGCGATCTTCACCACGACCGAACTGCCGAAATGGAACCCGATGAACATCTGCTCCTACCATCTACAGGAAGCAGGTGCGACGCCGGTGCAGGAATTGGCCTTCGCATTGGCGACCGCGGTCGCCGTGCTCGACACCGTGAAGAATTCCGGCCAGGTCGATGGCGAAAAATTCGGCGAGGTGGTCGGGCGCATTTCCTTCTTCGTCAACGCCGGCATGCGCTTCATCACCGAAATGTGCAAGATGCGCGCCTTCTGCGAATTGTGGGATGAAATCACGCGCACGCGCTACGGCATCACCGATGCCAAGCAGCGGCTGTTTCGCTACGGCGTTCAGGTGAACTCACTCGGCCTCACCGAACCGCAACCGGAAAACAACGTCTCGCGCATCCTCATCGAGATGCTGGCGGTAACGCTGTCGAAAAACGCGCGCGCCCGCGCCGTGCAGTTGCCGGCATGGAACGAGGCGCTTGGATTACCGCGGCCGTGGGACCAGCAGTGGTCGCTGCGCATGCAGCAGATCCTCGCTTACGAAACGGACCTGCTTGACTACGGCGACATTTTCGACGGCTCGGAGGAAATCACCCGCAAGGTCGACGCGCTCAAGCGCGAGGCGCTTGATGAGCTCAAGCGCATCGAGGAGATGGGGGGCGCGGTCGCCGCAGTCGAGTCGGGCTATATGAAGCAGCGGCTGGTTGAATCGAATACCGCGCGGCTGGAAGCGATCGAGCGCGGCGATCAGATCGTGGTCGGCGTCAACAAATATCTGGAGACCGAGCCCTCGCCGCTCACCGGCGGTGTCGAATCGATCATGGTCGTCTCGGAAGATGCCGAGCACGACCAGGTCGAGCGGCTCAAAGCGTGGAAAACCGCGCGGGACGAGCGCGCAGTCGTCGACGCCCTCGCCGAGCTCAAGCGTGCCGCTACCAGCGGCGCCAACATCATGCCGCCCTCGATTGCCTGTGCCAAAGCCGGCGTCACCACCGGCGAATGGGGCTGGACGCTGCGCGAAGCCTTCGGCGAATACCGCGCGCCGACCGGCGTCGGAAACGCCATGCGCAACGACGTCGATGGCCTCGACGACATCCGCGGCGAGGTCGATCGCGTGTCGCGCAAGCTCGGGCGCAGGCTGACGTTCCTCGTCGGCAAACCCGGCCTCGATGGTCATTCCAACGGCGCCGAGCAGATCGCCGTGCGCGCCCGCGACGCCGGCATGCAGGTGGTCTACGAGGGCATCCGCCTCACGCCGGAGGAAATCGTTGACGCCGCGCGCGCACAAAAGGCCCATGTCATCGGCCTTTCCGTGCTCTCGGGCAGCCACATGCCGTTGGTCGAAGACGTCGTGAACCGCATGAAAAAGGAAGGCCTCGACATCCCGGTCGTGGTCGGCGGCATCATCCCGCCCGAGGATGCCGATCAACTTACAGACGCCGGCGTCGCCGCAGTCTACACGCCCAAGGACTTCGAACTCAACAAGATCATGTCCGACGTGGTGCGCATCGTCGAGCGCAAGAACGGCGTCAGCAACGTCTAATCGCTATTTCGCAATCGTCGCCAGCGCCTGTGCCAGTTTGCCGGGACTCACCGGTTTCGCGAAGTAGAAATTCATCCCGGCGGCACGCGCGACGTCTTCACTCACCGTTTCGCCGCGCCCAGAAATGCCGATCACCGGCACCTGTCCGGCCTTGCCCGGCAGCGCACGGATACGCCGGGTCGCCTCGACGCCACCGAAGCCAGGCAGCATCACGTCCATCAGCACCGCGTCGTAATGCGTGCGCTCGACCGCACGCAGCGCCGCCTCGCCGGTCTCGACGAAATCGACGCGGTGGCCGAGCTCGGTGAGGATCGTGTTCATCACCACGCGGCCGTAGGGGTTATCCTCGGCGCATAGAATGGCAAGCGGCCGCGATGGCGCCGAGAGCACGTGAGACTCGGCGTGGCCGGCGGCGTCGGCCCGCTCAACCAACACGGTCAATCGGAAAGTGCTGCCGCGGCCGGGCGTGCTGGTAACGGTGAGGCCGCCCCCCATGATCTTGGCGATGCGCTTGACGAAGACGAGGCCAAGCCCTGCGCCGCCGTAGCGGCGCGCGATTTCCGTGCTCGCCTGAGCGAATGGGCGAAAGAGCCGGTTAATGTCCCGCTTGCTCAGTCCGATGCCGCTGTCGGATACCGCAAAAACAAGCCGCACGCGATTGCGCGCAGCAGATTCAGCGTCCGCCGCGAAGGAGACGCCGCCTTCGCCGGTGAACTTCACCGCATTGTCGGCGAGATTTTCAAGCGCCGCCCGCAGGCGCAAGGCATCTCCCGCGACCATCACCGGCAGGTCATCGGCAATGACGACGTCGGCCTTGATGCCACGCGTCTCGGCGCGGGCGCTCAGCGATTGCCCGACTGCCTCGGCAAGCCGGCGCGGCGAGAATGGCTCGTGACGCAGCGTCAGCCCGGCGACGTTGGCTCGCGCGGCATCGACGATGAGCGTCGTGAGCGCGGCGAGATGGTCAGCGCCGCTTTTGACGGCGTTCGCCCACTCGCGTTCGCGCGCGCCAAGACCCGAGGCGGCGAGCAATTCGGCAAGCGCCACTATGCCGGTCAACGGTGTGCGGATGTCGTGCGCGATGCCCGCGAGCGCGACTTCCACGGCGCCCTGCGACGGCCCGGCGGCGCGCTTGTGTGTACCGCGTCGGCGCCCGCGTTTTTTCGCTTTGCGCTTGGCCATGTCCCCTGCCCTCGCGCCGACAATGCCAGACTCAGCCGAGCCCGGCCAGACGGCGGATATCGGCGGGCTTCACGCCTTGCGCACGCAGCTCGCGCAAACCCGTCGACTGCGTCGATTTCGACAGTTTGTTGCCGTCCGCGCCGACGATCAGTCGGTGGTGGTTATAACGCGGCGCGGTCAGGCCAAGCAGGGTTTGCAGCAACCTGTGGACCGACGTTGCGTGAAACAGGTCGTTCCCGCGCACCACATCGGTGACGCCCTGTGCTGCATCGTCGATGACGACGGCAAGGTGATAACTGGCCGGCGTTTCCTTGCGCGCGAGGATGACGTCGCCCCAGCGCGCGGGGTCTGCGGCGACGGCGCCGGTTTCGCCGGACGGACCTCGCCCGCCCTCGCTCCAGGTGAGCACTCCGGCGCGCGCGGTCGCCGCAGCCATATCGAGGCGCAAGGCATAGGGCTCTCCATCGGCAATGCGTTTCGCGCGCTGCGCGGCTGGCATGTTCTTCGCCGTACCGGAATAAATCGGCGCGCCGTCGGGATCGCGCGGCCACGGCGCTCTCGTCTCGCGCTCGGCGACAAGCGCCGCGACTTCGGCTCTACTTTCGAAACTCGGATAAATCAGCCCCATGACGGCGAGCTTCCCCAGCGCGGCGCGGTAATCGTCGTAGTGGGCGGATTGCCGGCGAACCGGCCGTTCCCATTCAACGCCGAGCCAGGCGAGGTCCTCGTAGATCGCCGCCTCATATTCCGGACGGCAACGCGTCTCGTCGATATCTTCGATGCGCAGCAGCAGGCGCCCGCCTGCGGCCTTTGCCAGGTCGGCATTGAGCAGCGCCGAGAGCGCATGGCCGAGATGCAGAAAGCCGTTGGGCGATGGCGCAAAGCGGAAAACACTCATGGTCCTACCGGCGTGGCAACATTCTCCGTTCATTCCCGCGCGAGCGGGAATCCAGTCAAGCATATTGGCCGGGTCCCCGCTTTCGCGGGGACGAACGGTGTATTATGTGCGGCCCTCCATGACCCACTTCCTGCACACCCAGGCCGATCTCGACGCCGGTCTCGCCCGGCTCATCGAAGCCGATCCGCGCCTCAAAGCCGTGGCCGATAAAGCCGGCGCGTTCGCCTTGCGCCGGCGCGAGGCGGGCTTTGCCGGCCTGTGCGCCATCGTCTGCGGGCAGCAATTGTCGACTGCCAGCGCCGCGGCGATCCGCGACCGGCTGTTTGCGGCCTTCGATCCGTTTCATCACGATACAGTGCGGAAGGCGCGCAACGAAAAACTCAAGCGGCTTGGCCTCTCCGCGCCCAAGATCAAATCCATTCGTGAAATCGGCAAGGCCCTCGCTAAAGGCCAAATCGATCTCAACGCCGTCGGCAACATGGACGCAGACGCCGCGCACGCAGCCCTCGTCGCGCTGCACGGCATCGGACCGTGGAGCGCCGACATTTATCTGCTGTTCTGTCTCGGCCACTCCGATGCTTTTCCCGCCGGCGACCTCGCAGTGCAGGAAGCGGCGCGCATCGCCTTCGGCTTGCGCAAGCGGCCGGACGCCAAGGCGCTCACCAAGATGGCCGAGGCCTGGCGGCCCTGGCGCGGCGTGGCGGCGCATCTGCTTTGGGCCTACTATCACGCGGTAAAGAAGCGCGACGTCGTTCCCGCCCAGTCAGCCGCCCCGTCAAAGAAGAAGTCAAAAAAGAAGACCAAAAAGAAATCCAAGAAAAGGAAAGTGAATGGCTGACCTCGACGGCCCGCGCCTCGAGCCGCGCTCCGGCAATGCCAAACAACTCGTCGTGTTCCTGCACGGCTACGGCGCCGACGGCAATGACCTGATCGACATCGGCCGTGCCTGGCAGGGCCTGTTGCCCGACGCTGCGTTCGTCTCACCGCACGCGCCCAATCCTTGCGGTCAGGCCCCGGTCGGACGCGAATGGTTTCCTTTGACGTTTCGCGATCCCAACGAGCGCTGGCTGGGCGTCAACCAGGCGATGCCGGTGCTCAACGCCTTTCTCGACGCTGAACTCACGCGCCGCGGGTTGCCGCCATCGGCGCTGGCGCTGATCGGCTTCTCCCAAGGCACGATGATGGCGCTGCATGTCGGCTTGCGCCGCGCCGTCGCGCCCAAGGCCATCGTCGGCTATTCCGGCATGCTGGTGACGCCGGAAGATCTCGACCCGAATCAATTTGCCGCGGAAATCGTGTCGCGCCCGCCGGTGCTGCTGGTCCATGGCGACCAGGACCCGCTGATCCCGGTGCAGGCCTTGTTGCAGGCAGCGCAAGGCTTGGCCTCGCTGGAGGTCCCGGTCGAGTGGCATATCTCGCCCGGTATCGGCCATGGCATCGACCCCGAGGGACTGCGGCATGGCGGAGAGTTTCTGGTGCGAGCCTTCCGCGCCCCGAGGAGTATGGGGTAACTCACGGCAGGTACTTCACAATCTTGTCACGCTGCCCTATTACTAGGCGGTCAGTTGCATGGCGGGCGCTTAGGTCCAGGAGCATCGCTTGAACGTGCATGTATCGCCCAGCGGGTTTCCGGCGCTGGTGCTCAACGCGGATTTCAGGCCGCTGAGCTATTATCCGCTGTCGCTCTGGTCCTGGCAGGACGCGATCAAGGCCGTCTTCCTCGACCGGGTGAACATCGTCGCCAATTACGACCGCGCGGTGCATAGCCCCAGCCTGGAGATGAAGCTGCCGAGCGTCGTGTCGCTCAAGACTTACGTAAAACCGTCGACGCACCCCGCCTTTACGCGCTTCAACGTGTTCCTGCGCGACCGCTTCTCCTGCCAGTATTGCGGCGACCGCGACGACCTGACATTCGACCATTTGCTGCCACGCTCGCGCGGCGGGCACACCACATGGGACAACGTGGTCGCCGCCTGCTCGCCCTGCAATCTGCGCAAGGGAAATCTCACGCCGCGCGAAGCCAAGATGTGGCCGGCGCAGATGCCGTTCCAGCCTTCGGTGCATCACCTGCACAAGAATGGGCGGCTGTTCCCGCCAAACTATCTGCACGACAGCTGGCTCGACTATCTCTATTGGGATACCGAGCTCGAACCCTGATCGTCCGACTTATTGGCCGCCCGGCAACATCCGCCGCAGCACTCCGTCGCGGCGAATGAAATGGTGATAGAGCGCCGCCGCGACGTGCAGGCCGACCAGCCCCAACATTGCATATTCCGCGAGCAGCACATGCACGTCGCCGGTCCAGCGCCAGGTGGGCGCGCGGGTTGCAACCAGCTTCGGCAGCTCGAGGCCGAACATGACAATCGGCATGTTACGGTATGACGCATTGATCCAGCCGAGCAGCGGGATCACGAACAGCAGGAGATAAAGCAGCCAGTGAACGACGCGGGCGGACATTGTCTGCCAGGGCGGGATGCCATCCAGCGGTTTGGGCTCGCGGTGCGTCGCCCGCCAGGCGAGCCGCACGACGGCGACCGCCAGAATTACAACGCCGAGCGTAAAATGCAGACTGATCAACGTGCCGACCGGCGTGTTGCGTCCGATGTGCGGCATGGTCCAGGCAACCGCGAACTGAGCGATGAGCAGCGCCAGGATCAGCCAGTGCAGCGTCTTTGCGGTGCCGGTGTAGCCTGTCGATTGCGGCATGGTTACGTGAACCCTTGCATTGGAACAATTCGCTCCTATATCGGGTCAAGCGATGATGTCGAGCCGCAAGGCTCCAGCATCGGCGCGGGGTGTGAAAACCCTGCGGGACGGCCACGACACAGCAGGCGACGCCGGATGTACGCGCGCCCCTCGTTCGTGGTCGTTAGCATTTTTGGAGCAAGCTTCCGGCCGGCCATGCCCTTCATTCGCTTTGCGCCAGTGAAGCCTTGACGCCCCATAGCGCGATCAGCGCCAGCGCCAGCGAGACCGGCACGTCATAGCCGGCAAGGGAAATGCCGAGGAAGGTCCAGGCGGCTTCGTCACAACGCGGGATATGGATTTCCTGCAGGCTCTTGAGCAGACCACCGGCGCTGCCAAAGCTGTTGACCGCGCCGGAGCATTCGGTTGGCCCCGCCCACAGCTTCCACTCGACGCCGGCGTGGTAGGCGGAAAGCCCCGTGTTCCAAAGCATGCCAAGCGCGATGACGGCAAAACCGGCAGCCATGACCTTGCGCGATGCGCCGTGTTCGCTGCCGAGCCACAGCAACGCCGCCAGCGGCACACAGACGTAAAACGCCTTACGTTGCTCGAGGCAGAGCGGGCACGGCTGGTAGCCGAGCACATATTGAAAATAATAAACCGCGGCGATGGTCAGCGCGCCGCCTATGGCAATGGCGGCAGCGGCTGCAGATCGCGGCCGGGCATGGGCAAAGGCGATGAGCGTATTGGTCATGATTGGCCAGGCGGGAAAACGGCATAGCGCCCATGGGCGGCGCTGTCGACCCCACGGCAAGATTGCGGAGAAACGTTGACGCGAGGGCGCCCGGCACTATGATCCGCGCCGATTATGCCCCTGTGGCGGAATTGGTAGACGCGCCTGACTCAAAATCAGGTGGTGGAAACATCGTGCTGGTTCGAGTCCGGCCAGGGGCACCAATTCCATCCCGCGCGCCCATCGTTCGCTCACCGAATGGAGTGACCTATGAACGAAGAAGCCCTGAATATGTCGCTGCGGAAATTCCTCAAGGCGGTGGGAGTGACCTCGCAGCAGGAAATCGAAAAGGCGATCCGCGCGGCGGTCGCCGACGGCCGCATCAAGGGCGGTGAAAAACTTCAGGCGCAGATGGTGCTGACCATCGGCAAGGTCGGGCTCAGTCACAAGGTCGACGGCACCATCGAGCTTTAATGCTTTCGACGGCGCGACGTTCGCGATTTGCACCCGCGCGCCACCGCCTTGCCACCGCTTCGTCGCGATTGCGCCACGGTTCCCGCGGCGGCGTAATCGCGATGTAAAAATTTAGGAAACCTATGCTGCGCTCAACGCTTGTCCTTTTGAAGTCTCTGACAGGAGGGCATCATGTTGAGACCGATTATTTGCGCAGCCGTTGCAGCGACGGCGATTTCATTCGGCGCGGCGGCGCAGGCCATGCCGGCGAACCCGCAGCTCAATGTCAACGCGCCTGCGACGGTGCAGCTCGCCCAATATTATTATGGTCACCGTCACTATGGTTACCGTGGCTACCGCGGCTGGAACAGCTACGCCTACAGTCCCTACCGGTACCGCCATTGCTGGACCGTGCGCACGTGGCACGGCTGGGTGCGTCGCTGTAACTGGTGATGCAAGCCGAATAAGTGCAGGGCAGCGGTTCGTCGTTGCCCTGTGCCGTTTTAAATCGGCACTTTATGCCACCGGATCGGCACCGACATTGCGGCGGCCGAAGGCCGCTTCCATCTCGCGACGGACTTTTACGGCGGTATCGTCGGGATCGTAGGCGACATCAGCCCACTTGAGCGCCCCGCCTTCCGCGATGTCGTGCTTAAGCTTGACGCTGTGCGCGAGGCCGAGCGGCAGGAGATCGTCGCGCAGGGAAACGTCCGCCGGCGTCTGCTTGCCCCAGACGCAGAAGCCGCCCTCGCCGTCGAGCATTTCACCCGCCTTGAGATCGCGCTTGGCGGTCGCCACCACGTCGGAGCGGAAGCCGGTGGGCGCCCCGGTCGGCTCGCCGCGCAGCGCACAGGACGCAACGGAGATGCCGAGTTCGAGCCCGATCATGTGGATCGGCCGGTAGAGCGCGGCGTATTTGCCGCTCGTGTCCGGCAGCATGGCGTATTCCTTGAAACAGCGCCGCGCGTAGTCGGTGTCGCCTTCAAACACCACGTAGGTGCCGAGCGCGAGATGATGCGGCACGTCGCGGCCATCACGATAGACCGACGACGTCACCTCGGTGACGCCGGCCTTCTCCAGGGTGCCGCCGTCGGCCTTTCGGCTTGCAGATTTCGGCGAGTTCGAAGCGCGTTGCCGGCGGAAAATGCAATCCGTCCGATTGCGGCACGAGACCGGTGGCGTTGCACACCGCGGTCATCTCGATGCCCGACTTGGTGCCGTCGACAAACGAATTGAACATCTTCGGATTGATCGACTTGCGATCCGAAATGTTGAGGTACTTGTCGAGAATGTCCCAGACATTGTCGGGGTTGGATTTGTGATAATGCGGCTCGTAGCGCGTGCCCTTGCCGGCGCAGATCACCTTGAAGCCCGCCGCACGCGCCCAGTCGACGTGCTCGCAGATCAGCGCCGGCTGGTCGCCCCATGCCAGCGAATAGACGACGTTCACGGCCTTGGCCTTGCGGGCGAGCAGCGGCCCGGCCACCGCGTCGGCCTCGACATTGACCATGACGATGTGTTTTCCGTGGACGATGGCCTGCAGGCAATGCTGGATGCCGGCGCCCGGCACGCCGGTCGCCTCAACGATGACCTCGATTTGCGGATCGGCAATCAGCGCAGCGGCGTTGTCGGTGACAAACGTCGTGCGCCGCTGGTGCGCGTCGGCGAGCGATGCGGCGGCATACGCCTCCGCTGGCCAATTCGCCGTCTTGAGCTGGCTGCGAGCCCGCGCGACGTCGAGATCGGCAACGCCGACCACGTGAGTGCCGGCGGTCAGCCGCGCCTGCGATAGATACATGGTGCCGAATTTGCCGGCGCCGATAACACCGACCTTCACCGGACGGCCGGCGGCTTCGCGCTCCAGCAGCTTGCTATGCAGATTCATGGTACCGGCGCTCCATCATTCTGAGAGTGCGACGGAAACATAGGCGCCAGCCTGAGACAAGCGCCGGCCAGTCCATCTATTGGCAGAGGACGCGGGACATGAAGGTCTCGTCGTGACATTCCGGTCCGGTACTGCGGCCCGACAGCAGCACCTGCGGCGGGCAGATCTCGGCGGTGGTCATGTCGACGCTCTTGCCGGATTGAAAGCCCTTGGCCTTGCAGAAATTCATCGCCACGGAGACGCAGTCCGGCGCGCCATTGGGCGCGACCGGGCACTTCTCATGCACGGTGACGACGCTGGTCTTGGGAATACGTGCAACCGCGTCAGCCGCGTCCTTGGCGACGTCGACCGTGGACTTGGCTGCAACACCGGCCTCACGCCCGAAATTGTCCACCTGCGAGCCGGCATTTTTCAGACCGGAATTGAAGTTCGACGCCTGCTCGCCGAACCAGTGCCAGACCTTGCCGAAAAAATCGCGCTCCTGAGCTGGCGCCGTCGCGCCAGCCTTCGGGCCGTCCTGCGCCATGGCGCTCACGGCAAGAACGACAAGCAAGCCAGCGCACAGACCAGCAAGCAGCGGCGACGCCGCGTTACGCATTATCTGAGAGTTCGAACGGGTACCCATGGCCAGGGTCAGTCGCCCATTGCCCAACGGCATTTGCGCCATCCAACCCTCTTAAGCGGGACAGGTGGCAAAAATGAGGAATTAACGGCTCGCTCAGATCAAGTATAGCGCGGCGACGAGGCCGATGACGACCACGGCCGCGCCGAGAAATACCCATAATCCCAAACGCTTTTCAATAATATGACGGGCGTGTTCGCCGTACCGATGCAGCAGAAAGGCCAGAAAGAAGAAACGGGTCGCGCGCGCAATGATGGAAAAGACGACGAACAGACCGAAATTGTACCCGGCAAAGCCGGACGTGATGGTCACGATCTTGTAGGGGATCGGGGTTAGCCCCTTGAGCAGGATGATCCAGGCGCCCCAGCGGGCGTAGGCCTCCCGGAACGTCTCGACCTTGTCGCCGTAGCCGTAAAGCTGGATCAGCCAGCCGCCGACCGAGTCATAAAGCAGCGCGCCAATGGCGTAGCCGACCATGCCGCCAAGCACCGAAGCCACCGTGCACCATGCGGCCATCACATAGGCGCGGCGGGGATAGGCCAGCGCCATCGGGATCAGCATGACGTCGGGCGGCACCGGGAAGAACGAGCTTTCGGCGAAGGCCACCCCGCCCATGATCCACATGGCGTGCGGCTTGTGCGCAGCGTCCACGCACCAGTCGTAAAGACGGCGCAGCAGAGAACGCGGCTCGGCAGCCTCAACGGCCATATGTGATGCTCGCAGAAATCGGAAAGCTGATCAGCGGCGCTTGCGGATACGCCTGGTTTCAAGTGCCACGACCTTACGCCGCGGCGCACCGCGCACATAATCCTTTGGCACTTTTTCGGCAATGCCGAACATCTGCTCGCGTTGACGCATTTCGGCCCAGACAGCCTCCGGGCGAACCCCGGCGTGGACCCAAAGCACAACGAGATTATAAAGAAGGTCGGCGCTTTCCCTGACCACGGCCTCGGGCTGGCCGTGCATGGCGTCGATGACGACTTCGACAGCCTCTTCGGCGAGTTTCTTTGCCATCTTGGCGCGGCCGGCGCGCAACAGCCGTGCGGTGCGCGACTTGGCCGGATCGCTGCTGCGTGCAGCAATGACGGCGGTATAGAGCCGGTCGACCGAATCAGTCATGCGGCGGACAATAGCCGATCCGGGCAACAAACCGGTTAACGAGCGTTAAGAGGCGCGGCAAATCGGTCATCGTGCTTGACGCGTTCCTTACATTCAGTGGTGCCAGTGATGGTGCCAGCCATGATAGCGATATCCGGGCGCGTAGGCGTAAGGCCCCGGGCCGCCATAATAGGGGCCGCCGCAGCCGTAACAGCCATAATAGTCGTCGCGATAGCGGTCGCGCGCGGCCAGCACCGCGATGGTGCCGAAAATGCCGGCAACCGCGCCAAGCGCCGCCGCATCGCCGCCGCGCCAGTGCCGAGCCTCGGCCGGCGTCAATCCGATTGCGCTGAACGCGATAATGCCGGCGAGCGCGGCGACGGCGAAACGACGCAAAGTGGTGCGCATCGTCTTTCTCCTTATTGATGACCACGCTCGATAAACGCCGAGGCGCGTCATCTCCTGCTGCCGCAGCGCAAGGAAGTGCCGGAAAAACGGCGCAATCGTGTTGCGCATCACACTTGTGACTGCGCTGCGCAGCGCGGCGCGCCGCTAGTCCTCGTCTTCGGCCAGCAACCCGGCATTGCCGCCGGAGGCGGCGGTGTTGACGGTCACCACCTGCTCCAAGGACAGGCGGCGCAAATAGTTCGGTCCGCCCGCCTTGGGCCCGGTGCCGGAGAGCGCGGAACCGCCGAACGGCTGCGAACCGACCACGGCGCCGATCATGTTGCGGTTGACGTAGACATTGCCGTTGCCAAGACGAGCGGCGATCGCCGCCACGGTGGCATCGATGCGCGAATGGATGCCCAGCGTCAGCGCGGTGCCGTTGGCGGCGATGTCATCGCAGAGCGCGTCAAGCTCGCCGGCACGCCAGCGCACGACATGCAGCACGGGGCCGAAGACTTCCTCTTTCAGCTCGCGGGCGCTGTCGAGCTCGATGATGGCCGGCACGACGTAAGTGCCGTTCTCCGGCACCGGCCCGGAGTCCCAGCGAAAGCGCACGGCGCCGTGCATGCCGGCGATCCAGCGCTCGAGCTTGGCCTTGGCCTCGGCATCGATCACCGGGCCCACATGGGTCGCCGGATCGCGCGGATCGCCGAGCGCCAGTTCGCGCGCCGCGCCCTCGACCATGGCGAGCACGCGGTCCAACACGTCATTCTGCAGGCAGAGCAGCCGCAGCGCCGAGCAACGCTGGCCGGCGGAACGGAAAGCCGATGTGATGACGTCATCGGTCACTTGCTCGGGCAAAGCGGTGGCATCGACGATCATGGCGTTGATGCCGCCGGTCTCGGCGATCAGTACCGGGATCGGACCCTCCTTGGCGGCGAGCGTGCGATTGATGATGCGGGCGACTTCCGTGGAGCCGGTAAAGACCACTCCGGAAGCTGCCGCATGGCCGGTGAGCATGGCGCCGACTTTGCCGTCGCCGGGCACCAGATGCAGCGCCGGGCCCGGGATGCCGGCGGCGTGCAGCAGTTCGACGGCGGCCGCGCCGATCAATGGCGTCTGCTCGGCGGGCTTGGCGATAACCGTATTGCCGGCGGCAAGCGCCGCCGCGATCTGCCCGGTGAAGATGGCGAGCGGAAAATTCCACGGGCTGATGCAAACCAGGACCCCGCGGCCGCGATGACGCAGCTCGTTGCTTTCCCCGGTCGGACCCGGCATGGCCTGCGGCTTGAACAGGTGCCTGGCTTCGGCCGCGTAATAACGGCAATAGTCGGCGGCCTCGCGCACCTCGGAGAGGCAATCGTCGAGCGTCTTGCCGCCTTCGCTTTGCAGGAGCGCGATCAGCCGCCCGCGGTTCTGCTCGATGAGATCGCCGGCGCGCTCGAGAATTCCGGCGCGCGATTGCACCGGCGTCGCGTTCCATGCCGCGAAACCGTTCTGCGCCGCAGCGATCGCCGCGTTGACGATCGCCTCATCGCCCTCGTCAACCGTGCCGATGCTCGCGCCGTCGACCGGCGAGACGACATCGCGCTTGCGCCCGCGGACGGAAACCCCGTCGATCAGCGGCACGGCGTTTGTATATTTCGGCGCGGATTGGATCTCGGCGAGCAGCGTGGCGAGCGAAGCACCGTCGCCAAACTCGACGCCGCAGGAATTCTTCCGTGGAGCGAATAGATCACGCGGCAGCGGGATGTGCGAATGACGCGCGCGGGCCGGATCACCGATCCAACTCTGCGGGCGCTTGAGGATGTCGGCGATGGGCACCGCCGGGTCGGCGGCGACCGACACGAACGAGGAATTGGCGCCGTTCTCCAGGAGCCGCCGCACCAGATAGGCGAGCAGGTCGGCATAGCCGCCGACCGGCGCATAGACGCGGCAAGTGAGCTGTGGAAGCTCGGCGAGCAGCTCGTGATAAAGCGCCTCGCCCATGCCGTGCAGCCGCTGGAATTCGTAAGGCCCGTGGTCGGCGGCATCCTCGATGATGCTGGCAACCGTAAGCGCGTTGTGGGTGGCAAACTGTGGATAGATGCGCGAGGCCGCGAGCAGGCGGCGCCCGCAGTCGAGGTAATTAAGATCGGTCATCGCCTTGCGCGTGAACACCGGATATTCGGCAAGGCCGCGCTCCTGCGCGCGTTTGACTTCGGTATCCCAATAGGCGCCCTTTACCAGCCGCACCATCACTTGCCGATCGAGCGCGCTCGCCGTCTCCGCAATCCAGTCAATGACGCTGCTGGCGCGCTTCTGATAGGCTTGTACCGCCAGGCCGAAGCCGTCCCAGCCGCGCAGCGAAGAGTCGGCGAGTACCTTGCCGATCACTTCGAGCGACAATTCCAGGCGGTCGGCTTCCTCGGCGTCGACGGTAAAATTGAGTTCGTGGCTCTTGGCGAGCTGCGCCAGCTCCAGCACCTTCGGCGTCAGCTCCTTGAGCACCCGGGCGCGCGACAACGGTTCGTAGCGCGCATGCAGCGCCGAGAGCTTGACGGAAATGCCCGGCCGGTTGGGCAGCGCCGCGTTGCCGGCGCTTTTGCCGATCGCCGCGATGGCGTTGGCGTAAGAGTCGAAATAGCGCGCGGCGTCGTCCG
Organism: uncultured Alphaproteobacteria bacterium; assembly: GCA_963738915.1. Taxonomy (GTDB): domain Bacteria; phylum Pseudomonadota; class Alphaproteobacteria; order Rhizobiales; family Xanthobacteraceae; genus Pseudolabrys. The sequence continues at coordinate 146,803 of CAVTYO010000011.1, read as the reverse complement.
CAGCGCGCGCACCCTCGCCGAGCATGTCGTAGGAATAAAGATATTCGCCGCCGCGTCCGGCGCGCGTGAGCGCCTCCTCGATGGTTTGCCCGAGCACGAAGTGCGAGCCGAGCAGCCGCATTGCCTGCCGCGTGGCGCCGCGCACCGCCGGCAGGCCGAGGCGTTTGATGAGCTGCTCGACGATGCCCTCCGGCGTCTCGCCGGGCTGGATGATGCGCGCGGTGATGCCGAGCGTCCACGCGGACGCCGAGACCAGAAACGCCGTTGATCTCGCGTCATGGCTCGACCATTCGCCAGCCCTGAGCTTGTCCTCGATGAGCCGGTCGGCAGTGTCGGCGTCGGGCACGCGTAGCAGCGCTTCGGCGAGCACCATCAGCGCCAGGCCCTCCTTGGTCGAGAGCGCATAGGCGTGGAGAAAATCCTCGACGCCGCCGAGGCGGCCGGTACGGGCGCGAATCGCCTCGATCAAGCCCGAAGCGATGCCGTCGATAGTGAGTTCGACGTCCAGATCGCGCGGCGCCTCGGCAAGGAGCCGCGCAGCAATCGTCTCGTCCGCCGGCGCGTAGGCCGCGACGAACGGCGGGACCTCGCCTGAAGCGACTGCGGGTTTTGCCATCGACATGAGTTGCACTCAGGGTCGGCGCGGGTCGCCCGCGCATTCGGTTACGCCGTTAGACTTGTCTCAGGAAGCCAATCATTTCCACCCCAAAGAGTTACCATCTTTTACCAGCGGCAATTTTTCCGCTTCGGCTCGCCCCAATATCTTGCCCTTTGCCACGGCATGTTCTTTGCTCTCGTCATCATGGCTCTCGTCATCATGGCTCTTGTCATCATTGCTCTTGTCATCATTTACTGATGCTTGTGGCGAAGAATTCACCACGGCACCCCGCGGTGACCCCGCCGGATGCCGGGGTCACCGCTAAAAGGACCGATGCGATGAACGCGTTACATCCCGGCCGTTTGGCCGTCGCGGCAGCATTGGCGCTGGCCTTGGCAGGATGCTTGGCGACCGGCGCCATGGCCGCCACCACCATCGCCAGGCTCAGCCTTGATTTCAAGTTCGAGGGCCCTTCCGCGCCTTTCCTGCTGGCGCTCGACAAGGGCTACTACAAGACCGAAGGCCTCGACCTGACGATCGATCCGGCTGCCAACTCGCTGGAGTCGATCACCCGCGTTGCCTCCGGCAGCTACGAGATCGGTTTCGGCGACATCAATGCGCTGATCAAGTTCCGCGACGTCCATCCCGAAATGCCGGTCAAGGCGGTGTTCATGGTCTATAACCGCCCGCCCTTCGCCGTGATCGGGCGCAAGAGCCGCGGCATCGAGCGGCCGAAGGACCTGGAAGGCAAGAAACTCGGTGCACCGCCGGCCGACGGTGCCTACGCTCAATGGCCGATCTTCGTGCAGGTGACGGGCATCGACGCTTCGAAAGTGACGATAGAAAATGTCAGCTTCCCGGTGCGCGAGCCGATGCTGGCCGCCGGACAGGTCGACGCCGTCACCGGATTCTCCTTTTCCTCCTTCGTCAATCTCAAGGATCGCGGCGTCGCACCCGACGACATCACCGTGCTGATGATGGCCGACTACGGCGTCAACCTGTACGGCAACGCTATTTTTGTGAATCCGAAATTCCTGAGCGAAAATCCGGACGCGGTAAAAAGATTCTTGCGCGCCTTTCTCAAGGGCTTGAAGGAGACGGTGAAGTCGCCGGCCACTGCCGTCGAATCGGTGCTCAGGCGCAACGACGTCGCCAAGAAGGCGATCGAACTCGAGCGGCTCAACATGGCGCTGAGGGACAACATCATCACGCCGGAAGTGAAGGCGACCGGCTACGGCGGCATCGATGCCGTCCGATTCGAAAAAGCCATCGACCAGATCGGGACGGCGTACAAATGGAAGACGCAGAAGCCAAAGCCGGACGATATTTTCGACGCCTCGTATCTGCCGCCCGCCGCCGACCGCAAAGTCAACTAGCGTAAAATCAGCCGTACCTTCAGGCCGCGGTGTTCGCCTGGCGCTGATTTATTGCCGGCTTCCCGAACACAGTGGCGGCGATTTCGTCGGCCATCCGCTCATAGGCCGCGTTGGCGCCGCCCTCGCGCACGTAGATGCCGCAATAGACATCGGGCAGCTTCGGCAGCGGCGGGTCTTCCCAGACGGTGAGGCCGTGGGCCTCGGCGCGGCGGCGCGTGATCGCCATGACGCCAAGTCCGGCCGCCACCGCACCTTTCAGACTGGCAATACTCGGCCCGTTGAAAACGTCCTCCCAGTCGTAACCGCCGGCCTTGAGCGCTGTCACCATGACGCGACGGTAAATGTTGGGCCCGCCATAAGACACCAGCGGCACCGGGCGTTTTGGGTCGAAATGGGTAGCGGCGCCGCGTACCCAGACCACTTCTTCCGCCATGACGCAGCGGGCATCCTGCGGCGGCGTCATCGACAGGCCGATGTAAAGGTCGAGTTCGCCGTTGCGCAATTCGCGCATCAGCGGCTCGCTAAAGCCGGTGCGCGCGATGAAACGCACATCCGGCCATTCGTCGCGAAGCCGCGCCAAGGTTGCCGGCAGGATCGACGCGACGTAGTCGCTCGGCGTGCCGATGCGAATAACCAGCTCCGAGCGCTGGCCGGCGCCGCCGAGGCTGACGATCTGGTCGTTGATCGACAACAGCCGGCGCGCATAGCCGACCACCAGTTCGCCCTGGGCGGTGAGCGAAACGCCTTGCGCGCTGCGGTCGAGCAGATCGCACCCGAGCAGGCATTGCAGGCGCTTGATCTGCGCGCTCACCGCCGGCTGGGTAACGCCGAGCAAAGCCGCCGCCTTGGTGAAGCTGCGCTGGTCGACGACCGCGACCAGCGTGCGCAGGAGATCGGTGGGAATATTGGTCATTGCGCCGACCTCCCTCATGGCTCGACACCATGAGCCATCCGCGACCATAAAATTTTATAAGAAGCCGCCGCAAGGGAATTTTGCCCGAGCGCGCCGTGATGGGTACGGCTCAGGTCGGCCAGCGGCCGCTGCGCTACCTGATGCGCTCCAAAATGCTCACGTAATTGGCAACCGCCGCGCCACCCATGTTGAAGATGCCACCAAGGCGCGCATCCTTTACCTGCAATTCACCGGCGGTGCCGGTCAATTGCATCGCGGTCATCGCATGCATCGAAACGCCGGTGGCGCCGATCGGATGGCCCTTGGCCTTGAGCCCGCCGGAGGGATTGACCGGCAGCTTGCCGCCCTTCTGCGTCCAGCCTTCCGTGATGGCGCGGGCGCCCTGCCCCTCCGGCGCCAGACCCATGGCCTCGTATTCGATGAGCTCGGCAACGGTGAAGCAGTCGTGGGTTTCGACGAAGGACAGATCGCCAAGGGCTAGACCCGACTTTGCCAGCGCGCGTTGCCACGCCAGCGAGCAGCCTTCGAATTTCAAAATGTCGCGCTTGGCCATCGGCAGGAAATCCTGCACGTGCTCGGCGGCACGGAAAGCGACCGCCTTGTCGAGCTTGAGCGCGGTGTCGATGTCGGCAAGCACGACGGCGGCGGCGCCGTCGGAGACCAGCGAGCAATCGGTGCGCTTCAAGGGACCGGCGACGAAGGGGTTCTTCTCGCTTTCGGTGCGGCAGAAGTCGTAGCCGAGATCCTTGCGCATCTGCGCGTAAGGATTGCCGACACCGTTCTTGTGGTTCTTCGCCGCGATCATCGCGAGCGCGTCGGATTGGTCGCCATATTTCTGGAAATAGAGCCCGGCGATCTTGCCGAATATCCCGGCGAAGCCGCCGTCGATCTCGGCTTCGTCACGGACGTAAGACGCCTTGAGCAGATTGCGCCCGATTTCAGCCGCCGGTGTCGTCGTCATCTGTTCGACGCCGACCACAAGCACGACGCGCGCGGTACGCGCCTCGATCGCCTTGATGCCCTGATGCACGGCCGCCGAACCGGTGGCGCAGGCGTTCTCGACGCGCGTCGCGCGCTTGAAACGCAGATCGGGGGAAGCCTGGAGCACCAGGGCTGCGGTGAAGTCCTGCGCGGAAAAGCCGGCGTTGAAATGCCCGAGCACGATCTCGTCGACGTCCTTGGCGGCAACGCCGGCGTCGGCCAGCGCTTCGTTCGCCACGCGCACGATCAGGCTTTCGACGCTCTCTCCGGCCAGTTTACCGAAGGGCGTATGAGCCCAGCCGACAATCGCCGCTGTCATCGCAGTCTCCTTTGCCGAACTTTGGTCGCATTAATTGCCGAGGGTGTCACCGATATTCACGGGGCTCGGGATCGGGCGGCTTTGCCTCTCATATAAAGCTTAGGTACAAGGCTTAAATAGCTTAAGCGCGCAGCCGATGGAACCCGGCCATTCACGAAGGCCCGAAGCGAGGACCGCGAAGAGTGCCACATTCCTCGACTGCCCGCATTCTCCTTGGCATTGCTGCGGCCGCCGCTTTAGCGCTTGCCGGTAACGGCCAAGCCCGCGCCGAGGCGCAGCTATTGATCGAGGCCTCGACCGGCAAGGTGCTGCACGCGGAAAACGCCACCTACCCGTGGTACCCGGCCTCGGTCACCAAATTGATGACCGCCTACACCACGTTGCGCGCAATCAAGGAAGGCCGCGTCAGCATGAACACGCTGCTGACGGTGTCGCGCAATGCGGTGGCGCAGCAGCCGACCAAGATGGGCTTCAAGCTCGGCACCACCGTCACCATCGACAACGCGCTGAAGATGCTGATGGTGAAGTCGGCAAACGACATGGCGGTGACGATTGCCGAAGGCGTCGGCGGTTCGATCTCCGGTTTCGCCGACCTGATGAACGCCAACGCGCGCCGGCTCGGCATGACCCAAAGCAATTTCGTCAACCCGAACGGCCTGCCGGCGGAAAATCATGTCACCTCGGCGCGCGATCTCGGGATTCTCGCCCGCGCCCTGATCACCGAATATCCCGAGTACGATTATCTCTGGCACATCCACGCGATCCAGTACGGCAGCCGCGTGATGCACAACTACAATTCGCTGCTCGACCGCTACCCCGGCGCCGACGGCATGAAGACAGGATTCATCTGCGCCTCCGGCTACAACGTCGTCGCCTCCGCCACGCGCAACGGCCGGCGGTTGATCGCCATCGTGCTCGGCGCCTGGTCCGGCGGCGCGCGCTCGCAAAAGGCGGGGCAACTGCTCGAGCGCGGCTTCAACGGCGGCGGCCTGTCTTGGCTCACGCCATCGCTCGGCACCGTCGACGCATTGGCGCCGATCGATGCGCAGCCGCCGAATCTGCGCGAGGAGATGTGCGGCGGTCACCGGCGCAAGCCGCCCTCCGAGGACAATGACGAGGAAGAAGAGCCGACAGCAGCCGCAGCATCTTCGAGCACCGAAGGCGATTCCGGCTCAGCGCAGGCCTTCATGCTTTCCAACCTAAAACCGGCCAATGGCAAATTCGTCCTCGGCCCTGCGGTTGAGACAGAAGCGCCAATCCGCGTGTTCACCGGCCCCGCCGACCATCCCGATCCGGTGCAAAGCGCAAGCGCACCGTCAAAGAAGAAGCGCAAAAAGGCGGTCGCTTCGGCCGAGGCGAAAGCCGATAGCGCCGACAAGCCTGCGATAAAGACCGAGAAAAAGACCGCCAAGAAGACGGCTAAGCCCAAGGTCTCCACGGCGACGCAATGAGCGCAGCCGGCAATAGTGCCGCGCGCCGCCGGCCGGCGGACCCCATTCCCTTGACCGTGCTCACCGGCTTTCTCGGCGCCGGCAAGACCACGCTGCTCAATCGCCTGCTCAAAGACGAGGCGCTCGCCGGCACCGCCGTCATCATCAACGAATTCGGCGAGGTCGGCCTCGACCACCTGCTTGTCGAATATATCGGCGACAACATGGTGCTGCTGCAATCGGGCTGCCTGTGCTGCACCATGCGCGGCGACCTGGTCGACGCGCTGGAGACGCTGTTGCGCGATCTCGACAACCGGCGCTGCACGTTCCGCCGCGTGCTGCTCGAAACCACCGGGCTCGCCGACCCGGCGCCGGTGCTGCACACGGCGATGGCGCACCCCTATCTGCTGCTGCGCTACCGGCTCGATGGCGTGGTCACCGTGGTCGATGCCGTGAACGGCGAGGCCGCGCTCAACGAGCATGCCGAAGCGGTGAAACAGGCGGCGATGGCCGATCGGCTGGTCCTGACCAAGGCCGACCTCGCCGATAACGCCCGGATCGACAGTCTTAAAGCGCGCCTGCATGCGCTCAACCCGGCGGCGCCGATCCTCGACGCTGTGAAGGGCGAGGCCACCGCGGCGCGCATCCTCAACAGTGGCCTCTACGATCCGGACAGGAAAATTCCCGACGTGAAGAAATGGCTGGCGGCTGAGGCCTATTCAGACGCGCACGGGCCCGGCCACCATCATCACCACGACGTCAACCGCCACGACGAGCACATCTCCTCCTTCGTTCTCACCGCGGATACAGCGATCCCCGCCGGCACGCTGGAGATGTTCCTCGAACTGTTGCGCGCCACTTATGGCGACAGGCTGCTGCGGCTCAAGGGCATCGTGAAACTTGCCGAAATGCCGGAAACGCCGGTCGTGGTTCATGGCGTGCAGCACGTCTTTCACCCCACCGCCCGCCTCGAACGCTGGCCGGACGACGACCACCGCACCCGGTTGGTGTTCATTACCCGCGACCTGCCCGAGCGCACGGTCGCCGAGCTGTTTGCGGCCTTTATCGGCGCCGCCGCGGCCGACCGTCCGGACCGGGCGGCGCTCATCGACAATCCGCTGGTGCCGTTCGGCGGCGTCGATCGCTGATGTTGCACCCGCCCTTGCGCGGCGCCTCGACTCGACTCATGTTAGCGCCCAGCTCCGGACGCGCCTGAAAAAGAGAGCCGGCGGCTTTTCGACGAAACGCCAGGGAAACGCCAAGGAAACGCCATGCAACGACCGTGGCTGCGGAGTTATCCGCCGGGCGTCGCCGCCGAAATCGACGTCTCCAAATATGCCTCGCTGGCGGCGATGTTCGAGGAAAGCTTCGCCCGTTTTTCCGAGCGGCCGGCCTTCGTCTGCATGGACAAAACCGTGACCTTCGCCGAACTCGACGCCGCCTCGCGCGCGCTTGCGGCGTGGCTGCAGAATTGCGGCCTCAAGCACGGTGCCCGCGTCGCCGTCATGATGCCGAACCTGCTGCAATATCCGGTCGCGATCGCAGCCATCCTGCGCGCCGGCTTCACCACCGTGAACGTCAATCCGCTGTACAAGCCGCGCGAACTGGAATTTCAGCTCAAGGACGCCGGCGCCGAAGCGATCATCGTGCTGGAGAATTTCGCTCACGTGCTGGAGCAGGCGCTACCGCAAACGGGCATCAAGCATGTCATCGTCGCCAGCATGGGCGACATGCTTGGCATGGTGAAAGGTGCCGTGGTCAATTTCGTCGTGCGGCGCGTGAAGAAAATGGTGCCGGCCTATAGTTTGCCGCAGGCGGTGAAATTTCCAAAAGCACTCGCCGCCGGCCGCGCCCTGACGTTCGCGCCGGCCGCGGTCGGGCCCGACGATATCGCCTTCCTGCAATACACTGGCGGCACCACCGGCGTCGCCAAGGGCGCCATCCTGCTGCATCGCAATCTGGTCGCCAACCTGTTGCAGGTCGCGGCCTGGCATGAGCCGTTGCTGGCGGTGCCGCCGCGCGTCGAACGCCAAGTGATCTTCACGGCGCTGCCGCTCTATCACATTTTTGCGCTGACGGCGTGCTTGCTGCTCGGGGTCCATAGCGGCACGCTTTGCGTTCTCATTCCCAACCCGCGCGATATCGACGGCGTGATCAAGGAGCTGAAAAAGTATCACGTCACCATGTTTCCGGCAGTCAACACGCTCTACAACGCGCTGCTCAATCACAAGGACTTCGCCACGCTTGACTGGAGCATGCTCAAGGCGGCGGTCGCCGGCGGCATGGCGGTGCAGAAGGCGGTTGCCGACGCCTGGTTCAAGGCGACCGGAAAGCCGATCATCGAAGGCTACGGCCTGTCGGAGACTTCGCCGGTACTCACCTGCAATCGCGGCGACATCACGCAATGGACCGGCACCATAGGCCTGCCGCTGCCGTCGACCGATATCTCCATTCGCGGCGAAGACGACAAAGAAGTGCCGCCCGGCGAACGCGGCGAAATCTGCGCCCGCGGGCCGCAAGTGATGCCCGGCTATTGGCAGCGGCCGGACGAGACCGCGCTGGTGATGACCGCCGACGGCTTCTTCCGCACCGGTGACATCGGCATCATGGACGCGCAGGGCCGCGTCACCATCGTCGACCGGAAGAAGGACATGATCTCGGTGTCCGGATTCAAAGTGTTCCCCAACGAGGTCGAGGATGTGGCGATGATGCAGGGCAGCGTGCTTGAATGTGCCGCGGTCGGCGTGCCCGATGCCAATTCCGGGGAGGCGGTGAAATTGTTCGCTGTGAAGAAGGCAGAAATCGACGCGCAGGATCTGCGGCAATTCATGGCGGCGCGGCTTACCAGCTACAAGGTGCCAAAATACATCGAATTCCGTACCGAACTGCCGAAGACCAACGTCGGCAAGGTCCTGCGCCGCGCCTTGCGGGACGGCGCATGACCGCCGACACCAAGCTCGCCAGCGCCGCCGAGGTGGTCGCGTTCTGGCGCGAGGCCGGGGCCGACAAGTGGTTTGCCAAGATTCCCGAATTCGATGAGGAAATCCGCCGCCGCTTCATGACGACCCATGAAGCGGCCGCCGCCGGCAAGCTCGCCTCCTGGGAGAACAACGCCGAAGGCGCCCTGGCGCTGCTGATCCTGCTCGATCAGTTTCCGCGCAACATGTTTCGCGGCGATCCGCGTGCCTTCGCCAACGATTCCATGGCGCTTGCCGTCACCGCGCACGCGATCATGCGCGGCTTCGACGCGCAGGTTCCGCCCGAGTTGCGCGCCTTCTTCTACGTGCCGTTCGAGCATTCGGAAAATCTCACCGACCAGGAACACGGCATCGCACTTTATAAGGCGGCCGGCGACGCCGACGGACTGAAATGGGCGGGGCTGCACGCCGACATCATCCGCCGCTTCGGGCGTTTTCCGCATCGCAACGCCGCGCTCGGGCGCACGACGACGCCGGCGGAGCAGGCGTTTCTCGACGGCGGCGGTTTCGCCGGCTGACTGCCGTGCTATGCAAGCACGCATGAGCAGCTTCCACGGCGTCTTTCCCTATCTGGTGTCGCCGATCGATGCGGGCGGGCGCATCGGCACCGGCGTGCTTGGACGCCTCTGCTCCGATCTCATCGCCGCTGGCGTGCATGGGCTGACGCCGCTCGGCTCGACCGGCGAATTCGCCTATCTGTCGCGCGAGCAGCGCGCGTCCGTCGTGCAGGCGACTATCGAGGCGGCGGCAAAGCGCGTGCCGGTCGTCGCCGGCGTCGCCTCGACGGCGACCGCCGACGCGGTCGAGCAGGCCCGGCATTATCAGCAACTCGGGGCCGACGGCATCCTCGCCATCCTCGAAGCCTACTTCCCGCTCAAGGACGCGCAGATCGAATCCTATTTCCGCGCCATCGCCGATGCCGTCGACATTCCAGTGGTGCTCTACACCAATCCGCAATTCCAGCGCAGCGATCTCACGCTCGACGTGATTGCGCGGCTCGCCGAGCATCCGCGCATCCAATACATCAAGGACGCATCGGCCAATACCGGACGGCTGCTGTCGATCATGAACCGTGCACCGAAGCTGAAGGTGTTCTCGGCGTCGGCGCATATCCCGGCGGCGGTGATGCTGATCGGCGGCGTTGGCTGGATGGCGGGACCTGCCTGCATCGTGCCGCGGCAGAGCGTTGCGCTCTACGATTTGTGCCGCGCCGGCAAATGGGCCGAGGCGATGGAATTGCAGCGCGACCTGTGGCGCGTCAACGAGGCTTTCGCACGCTTCAATCTTGCCGCCTGCATCAAGGCCGGCCTGCAAATCCAGGGCTACGCGGTCGGCGATCCGGTGCCGCCGCAGGCGTCGTTGACGGCCGAGGAACGCGAGAGCGTCACGCGGATTTTGGCGTCGCTGCGTTAAGCCCGCACCTCGGGCCACCGATTCTTAACGGTTCCTTGCTAACGGAGCGCGATGGTCAAATCGTCGCTCGCATCACGGCCGCTGCCGCAGGCGGAGCCGGAAGCGCAATCTCAGCCTGATACGACCGCGCGCTCGCCGCTTGCAGGCGCGCTTGCCCGTTTGCGCGCGATGTTCGCCGACAACAGCGATAGCCGACTGGCGCAGCTCGTCGCCGGCAAGGTCTTTCTCGTCCGTGTCGGCAGCGCGCTGCTGGCGCTCGCCTCGCAGGTGCTGCTGGCGCGCTGGATGGGCTCGTTCGAATTCGGCATCTATATCTACGCCTGGACCTGGGTGCTGATGATCGGCGCCCTGTCCGACATGGGGCTGTCGTCGGCTGCGCGGCGATTCATCCCCCAATATACCGAGTTCAGGCAGTTCGAGCTTCTACGCGGGTTCCTCTCCGGCTCGCGCTGGCTCGCCTTTGCCATTGCCACGGCCATCGGCCTTGCCGGCGTGATCGCGGTGCGACTCGCCGCGCCCTGGCTGAGCGACTACGAGACGATCCCGCTTTATCTCGCCTGCGCAACGATTCCCATCTATGGGCTGGTGCAGGTGCAGGCCGGCATCGCACAATCCTACGACTGGCCCAATCTGGCGCTGGTGCCGTTCTACATCATCCGCCAGCTCGGCATTACGCTGCTCGTCGGCGCTGCCTATGTCGTCGGGGCGACGACGCATGCCGTCACCGCCATGCTGGTTGCGCTCGCCGCCACATGGATCGTGACGCTCGGGCAGATGCTGGTGCTCGACGGCAGGCTCAAGCGCAAAGTGCCGGACGGGGCAAAGCAGTACGACGTCAAGACCTGGTTCGCCACCTCGCTGCCGATCTTTGTGGTCGAGGGTTTTTATCTCCTGCTCACCTATGTCGACATTCTCGCGCTTGAGCATTTCCGCTCGCCCGACGAGGTCGCCGTTTATTATGCCGCGGCGCGGCTGCTGGCGATTGTCGCCTTCGTCTATTTCGCCATCGCCGGCGCCACCACGCACAAGTTCACCGAGTATCACGTCGCCGGCGACAGTAAGCGTCTCGCCTCGTTCTTCGCCGAAACCGTCAAGTGGACCTTCTGGCCGTCGCTCGCCGCATGCGCGCTTATCCTTGCGTTTGGCAAGCCGCTGCTCGAATTGTTCGGCGCCGACTTTGCCACGGGCTATGGCGTGATGTTCATACTCGCCGTCGGCATGCTGGCGCGCGCCGCGGTCGGGCCTGCCGAGCGACTGCTCAACATGCTCGGCGAGCGCAAGCAATGCGCGGCGATCTATGCCGGCGCTTTCGCCATCAACCTCGCGCTGTGCGTGATCCTCATTCCGCGTATCGGCATCGAGGGCGCGGCGGCGGCGACGTCGGCGGCCATCGTTGCCGAGTTGATCGCACTCTACGTCGTGGCCAAGCGCCGGCTCGGCTTCCACGTCTTCATTCTCGGCAACCGGGCGCCCTAGGCGCGCTCGCGCAGTAGGCGGCGGATCACCTTGCCGGTGGTGGTCATCGGCATGGCGTCGATGAAGGCGACCTCACGCGGATATTCGTGGCCGGAGAGCCGCGTCTTGACGAAGTTCTGGATCTCGGCGGCGAGTGCGTCCGAAGGCGCGTGATCGCCTTTCAGCACGATGAAAGCCTTCACGATCTCGGTGCGCATGGCGTCGGGCTTGCCGACCACGGCAGCGAGCGCCACCGCCGGATGGCCCAACAGGCAGTCTTCGATTTCGCCCGGGCCGATGCGGAAGCCGGACGAGGTGATGACGTCGTCGTCGCGGCCGACGAAGGAGAAATAACCCTCATCGTCGACGATCCCCTGATCGCCCGTGGTCATCCAGTCGCCGATGAACTTGTCGCGGGTAGCCTCGGGCTTGCCCCAGTATTCCAGGAACATCACCGGATCTGGCCGTTTCACCGCGATCTGCCCTAGCTCACCGGGTTTAAGCACCTGTCCATCGGCGCCGATCACCGCGACGGTATGCCCGGGCACCGGCTTGCCGATGGCGCCGGGCTTGAGCACGCCGAGCGCCGAGCAGGAGCTCAGCGTCAGATTGCATTCGGTTTGGCCGTAGAATTCATTGATGGTGAGACCGAAGGCTTCCTTGCCCCATTCCAGCGCCTCGACGCCGAGTGATTCGCCGCCCGACACGATGCTGCGCAAGCTGAAGTCGTAGCGGCCGCGCGGGCTCGGCGCCGCGCGCATCATGCGCAACGCGGTCGGCGGAATGAAGGCGTTGCGCACGCCGGCCCTTTGCATGAACGCGAAGGCGTCCTGCGGATCGAACTTGTCGATGCGTCGCGCCACCACCGGCACGCCGTGATGCAGGCTCGGCAACAGCACGTCGAGCAGCCCTCCGGCCCAGGCCCAGTCGGCCGGCGTCCAGTAGCGGTCGCCGGGCTGGGGGAATTCATAGTTCGGCATTTCCGCGCCGGGCAGATGGCCGAGCAGGACGCGATGCGCGTGCAACGCACCCTTGGGCTGGCCGGTCGTGCCGGAGGTGTAGATCATCAGCGCCGGATCGTCCGCCGATGTGCCGACCGGCATGAAATCGGCGGAGGCGCGCGCGAGCATTTTAGTGAGGCTATCGGCCCCGTCCGTGCGGTCATCGAGCGAAAGAACGCAAGACAAGTCCGGCACGCCGTCACGGATCTGGTTGAGCTTGACGACGCCTTGCGCGTTGGTGACCAGCGCCCGGGCGCCGGAATTCTGCAGGCGATAGAGCAAGGCATCCGGGCCGAACAGAATCGCAACCGGCAGCGCCACCGCGCCGAGCTTGTAGATCGCGATGTGCGTCGCGGCGACTTCAGGCACCTGCGGCAGCATGATGGCGACGCGGTCGCCGCGGCCGATATTGTGCGCACGCAGCACATTGGCGAGCCGGTTCGACATCTCGCGCAGGCGACCGTAGCTGACGGCGTCCTCGCTTCCGTCGGCACGCACATGCACAATGGCAAGCCGGTCGGGCTCGCGGGCGGCCCATTTGTCGCAGACGTCGACGCCGATATTGTAGTGCGCCGGAATGTTCCAGCGGAATTGGCGATAGAGCGCGTCGTAATCACGCACCTTTGGCAGCGCCGGCATGGCGCGACGTTATTCAGTCAACGCCGCGCGGTCCAGCACCCTAACCTTTCGGCTCGTCCGGCTCGGCCAGTATCAGCGTCCAGTAGACCTTGTATTTCGACGCCGGCGCGATCACCGCGGCGATGCCCATGCGCGAGGCGCCCTTGAGCAGCATGTTGGCGCGGTGCGGCGGCGAATCGCGCCAGCCGGAAAAGGCTTCGGCCAGCGTATGGTAGCCGGCACTGATATTTTCCGCCGCGGTTCTAGCATCGTAGCCGGAAGCTTTCAGCCGCGCGGTAAAGGGCTTGCCGGCGTCGTGGTCGAGCTTGTCGCGCCTGGCCATCAGCGCGGCCTGCGCCTGGGCAAGCTGCATCAGCGCCGGATCGAGCGTGACCTGCGGCAGATCGTTGTTGGCGCGGTAGCCGGAAATCATCGATGCCGCGGCGGCGGCGTCAAGCTCGTTGCCGGGGATCGAGAGATCGCGATAAAAGCTCGGCTCCGCCTTGGGCACATAGCTGTCGGCACATCCGGCAAGCGAGACGAGCGCAAGCGTCAGCGCCAGCTTCCGCCGCCATTTTCTCGCCTGGGGACGAACGGGCATTTTGAAGAAAGCTCCGATTTTGCGGCCCAGCGTGACGGCGGACCTTGGCCGAACCTTGATGGCCGCCAGTTCGTTAAACTTCGCTTAACCACTTAACGCCGGGAATTAACTGCCTAAAAACCGGTCGCAGCTACGCTAGCCGGCGATCATGGCAGCCGCCGACACAGACGCCGACACCGGCGTCGCAGACCGCGCCGACTGGCGGCCGATCGTCTTGATCGGGTTCGCCGGCTTTGCCGCGAGCTTCGCGCTGCTTCGCCTGTATTTTCCCATTGGCATCTGGCTCGGCTTCTCCGGGATGATGGCGCCGCTGATCTGCGCCGTCGCCGCAGCGATGATCGCCATGGCCATGGCCGGCCTTATCGTCATTCATCGTCTTCAGCGCGGGAACCGGCGCATCTATGCGGCGCTCGACAACATGTCGGAAGGCCTGTGCATGTTCGACGCCCGTGAGCGCCTCCTCGTCTGCAACCAGCGTTACCGGGAACTGTACGATCTGCCTGCCGACGTGACCAAGCGCGGCGGCACGCTGCAGGCCGTCCTCGACCATCGCATTGCCAACGGCAGCTTCGCGCGTGACCCTTTGGAATACCGGCGCGAAATTATTACCGCGATGCGCGAGAACCGCGCCATGCACGCGGAAGTCATGTCCCCCGATGGAACCGTGATTTCCATCAACAATCGGCCGACAGGCGACGGGGGCTGGGTGGCGATGCACGAGGACATCAGCAACCGGCGCAAAGCGGAGCGCGAACGCGCCTCGATGCGGGAACAGGAGCAGCGCCGCACCGCGATCGAACAGGCGATCGCCGTGTTCCGCCGCGGCGTCGAGGAGCACCTGCGCAGCGTCGCCGACGGTGCGCAGGCCATGCGCTCTACCGCTGCCGCGCTGTTCGCCAGTTCCGGCCAAACCTCCCAGAGCGCCGAAGGCGCGGTCACCGCGTCCAACGAAGCCAGCACCAATGTGGAAATCGCCGCGGTCGCCGCCGACGAACTGACCGGCTCGATCAATGAAATCGGCCGCCAGCTTGCATCGACCACCGAAATAGTGCGCACGGCGGTTGTCGAGGCCAAAGGCACCAACGAGCAAATCGCGGCTCTGGCGGCGGCGGCGCAGAAGATTGGCGATGTGATCAAGCTCATCCGCGCCATCGCCGCGCAGACCAACCTGCTCGCGCTTAACGCCACCATCGAAGCGGCGCGAGCGGGCGCCGCTGGCAAGGGCTTTGCTGTGGTCGCCTCCGAGGTGAAGTCGCTCGCGGTGCAGACCGCCAAGGCCACCGAAGACATTGCCAAGCTGATCGCCGCGGTGCAGGGCTCGACCGGCAGCGCGGTGTCGGCAATTGGCCGCATTTCCTCGCGCATGCTGGAGATCGATTCCTATTCCACCGCCGTTTCCGCCGCGCTTGAAGAGCAAAGCGCCGCCACCGCGGAGATTTCGCAGAACGTCGCCAGCGCCGCCGGCGGCGCCAAGCTGGTGGTTGCCGTGCTCGCGGAGGTGGCGGGCGCCGCCACCGAGACGCGGACATCGGCGGAAGATGCGCTCACCGCCGCGCAGACCGCCGAAGCCGCGGCCGCCGCGCTGCGCAGCGAGATCGAGGGTTTCCTCGCCCGCGTCGCCGCCTAGCCGGCGATACCCGCCGGCACGCAACCCACGCGTTTTCGTCCCGTCAAATTCGCCGTTGAATAGAATTGCTGCATCGGCGCGCCGGCTCGGCTAATTTGCCGTTTCCGAAACACGCGGAGACGAGCGAATGCGGTTGGGCTACTTCACCATGCCGGTGCATCCCATGGGCCGCGACTGGTCGGCGACTTTGCGCGAGGACCGCGAAGCGATCATCCTCGCCGACAGGCTCGGCTTTCATGACGCCTTCATGGGCGAGCACCTGACCGACGCCTGCGAAAACATCACCAACAGCATGCTGTTTCTGGCAACGCTGATCCACGACACCAAGACCATCAAGCTTGCCACCGGCACGACAAACCTCGCGCAAATGCATCCGGTCGTGGTCGCCGTGAATGCCGCGATGTTCGATCATCTGGCGCAAGGCAGGTTTGTCATGGGCATCTCGCCCGGCGCGCTCACCTCCGACAGCGAGGCGATCGGTATTCTCGACCTCGACCGCAACAAGATTTTCGCCGAGGCAATCGACGTGATCCTGGCGGTCTGGGAGCGCGACCCGCCTTACGACATCGATTTTCCCGACAACCGCTTCAAGGTCGGCTTTGCCCGAACCGCCGCGCTTGAACTTGGCGTCGGCGTTCTCGCCAAGCCCTTTCAGAAGCCGCGGCCGGAAATCGTCGGTACCGTGGTGGCGCCGTTCTCGCCGGGCGTGGTGTTGATGGGCAAGCGTGACTTCCATCCACTGTCGGCGAACTTCCTGCTGGCGCAGCACTTGAAAACGCACTGGGCCAATTACGCCAAGGGCAAGGCCGAGGCCGGACAAAAGGCCAATGTCGACGACTGGCGCGTGGCGCGCACGATTTTCGTCGCCGACGACGACAAGGTCGCGGCCCGCTACGGCGGGAACGACGCCAAGAGCCCGTACCGCCACTACTTCGGCAACATGCGCGCCAAGATGATGCGCGGCAACCGTCTCTACGTCTTCAAGAGCCGCAAGGAGCAGCCGGACGAAGAGATCACGCTCGACTACGTCATGGAAAATTGCGTGACCTGCGGCAGCGTCAACAAGGTGGTCGATGCCATTCTGAAGCTGCGTGAGGAGACCGGCGATTTCGGCGAGCTGGTCTATGCCGGGATGGACTGGGTCGATCCGGCGCTCGCCAGGCGCTCGATGCAACTGATGGCCGAAGAGGTCATGCCGCGCGTCAATGCGGCGAT
Organism: uncultured Alphaproteobacteria bacterium; assembly: GCA_963738915.1. GTDB lineage: Bacteria > Pseudomonadota > Alphaproteobacteria > Rhizobiales > Xanthobacteraceae > Pseudolabrys. The sequence goes on along the minus strand of CAVTYO010000011.1, from coordinate 130,278 downwards.
CGGCAAGGAATCCAAAACCGCGGCGGAATGATCAGCGCGCCGCCGGCAGCGGCGCGCTCGACACCGCGGTATTCGTCGGCGCGAGACTGGCCGGCGCAGCGGCCGCAGGCGCGCCGCTATTGGCGACGGTCTCCGGCGGCTTGCCCTGCAGCACGACGACGCGAGTTCCGACCTGCACGCGGTCGTAGAGATCCTCGACATCCTCATTGAGCATGCCGACGCAACCCGACGAAACGTAATGGCCGATGGTCGAAGGCTGGTTGGTGCCGTGGATGCGGTAAAGCGTATGCCCGAGATACATGGCGCGCGCGCCGAGCGGATTACCGGCGCCGCCAGCCATTATGCGTGGCAGGTAAGGCTGGCGCTCGATCATTTCCGACGGGGGAAACCAGTCCGGCCATTCCTTCATCCTGGAAATTCGTTCGGTGCCGGTCCAGGTGAAGCCGTCGCGGCCAACGCGTACGCCGTAGCGGATCGCCTTGCCGCCACCGAGCACCAGATAGAGATAGGTGTTGGCGGTATCGACAACGATCGTGCCGGCCGGCTCCTTGGTGGCGTAGTCGACCAGTTGGCGCTTGAGGTTGGCGGGAAGTTCTTTCGGCTGCCCGGTTTCCGGCTGGTCTTCCGGCGGCAGCGCGGCGGTTCCTGCCGGCGCTTGCGGCTGCAGAGCGGTGCCGGCCGGAACCTGCGGCTGCGGTGCCGCTTGCGGCGCGTTGCCGACGGCGCCCGGCGGACGAACGACGACATCACCGGCGGCGGGCGGCTCGGCGGGCGTAACGGAATTGAACTGGTGGCCGTAAGGCGGCGCAAAGCCCGGCGGCGGCAGCGTGTCGGTGCGATCCTGATAGACGCCGCGCGGCGGCGGTCCAAGCTGCGGATCGCGAGACGGCGGCACGGCATCGTTGTCGTTGGCCATCACCGGCGGCAGCGTCGACGGCCGGAAATAAGGCGACGAATTCGACTGCGCCTGAGCCGAAAACGCCATGGCCGCCGCCAGCGGCAGCGCGAGCAGGATTGCAGAAAACTGTCGAATCATCATCCACCCTTGGCCGGCCCAGCGGCCGAGCCCGCCAATCCGCCTTGAAATGCCTTCAGATGAAGGCACATTCAAGACCAGAATGCGACCAACTCGTTAATCCGGTGTTGCCGCCGAGGCTTAGCTTTTCTTCGCGTCCGCCGCCAGCACCTGCTTGGCCACGCGATGGCATTCGACGGCGGCCGGGAAACCGCAATAGACGGCGATTTGCCGCAAAATCGCGGAAAGTTCCTTCGGCGTAAGCCCGTTACGCAGCGCGCCGCGGAAATGAATCTCGAATTCGTGCATGCGCCCGAGGCAGGCGATCATGCCGAGATTGAGGATGCTGCGGTCGCGGGGCTTGAGCGAATTGTCGCCCCAGACCGCGCCCCAGGCATATTCGGTCAGATGTTCCTGAAACTGGCGATTGAAATCGTCGATATTGGCGATGGAGCGGTCGACATAGTCGTCGCCCAGAACCTTGCGCCGCATCGCCATGCCGCGGTCGTAAATAGTCTTGTCCATCGGGAAGCCTCCCCTGAATTCGCCTTTGCCGGCGCATGTTGACAGGCATTTGCCGATTTCGTCCATTCTTTGCGCATGAAGGTAGCCATCGTCGGCGGCGGCATCTGCGGGCTTTCGCTGGCGCTCAATCTCAAGCAGCGCGGGATCGAGGCTTGCGTTTACGAGCGCGCGGCCGAGATCAAGGAGCTCGGCGTCGGCATCACGCTGCTGCCGCATGCCATGCGCGAGTTTGCGGCGCTGGGCCTCGACGAGGAATTGCTCGCCGCCGGTATCGAGAACCGCGAAAGCTGCTTCTTCAACCGCTTCGGTCAGCTCATCTACAAGGAACCGCGCGGCAAGTTCGGCGGCTACCGGTTTCCCGAGGTCGGCATCCATCGCGGCCGGCTGCACATGATTCTCTATGAGGCCGTGCGCCGGCGGATGGGCGCGGCAACGGTCGTCACCGATCACGATTGCACGGGCGTCGAACAGGACGACGCCGGCGTGACCATCCACTTCCGCGGGCGCGAACCGGTGCGCGCCGATGTCGCCATCGCCTGCGACGGCATCAATTCGGCGCTGCGCAAGCAATTCTATCCCGACGACAAGGTTGCTTTTGCCGGCATCAATACCTGGCGCGGGGTGACGCGGCGAAAGCCCATTCTCGGCGGCCGCACCTACATGCGCGTTGGTTCGATCCTCACCGGCAAGATGGTGATCTATCCGATCGTCGACCGGGCCGATGCCGACGGCAACCAGCTCATCAACTGGATGGCGGAAATCAAGCGCGACACGTTCGAACAGAACGACTGGAACAAGCCCGGCAACCTTGCTGACTTTTACGAGCTCTACAAAAACTGGCGCTTCGACTGGCTCGACGTCGCCGCGATGATCCGCGACGCCGACCAGATTCTCGAATATCCGATGGTGGACAAGGATCCGGTCGCGCGCTGGAGCTTTGGACGGGTGGCACTCGCCGGCGATGCCGCGCATCCGATGTATCCGCGCGGCTCCAACGGCGCGGCGCAGAGCGCGATCGATGCCCGTGTGCTGGCGGATGCGTTGCGCGGCCACGCCGATCCGCGCGACGCGCTCAAGGCCTATGAAGATGCCCGGGTCGAACCCGCCGCCAAGATCGTGCGTACCAACCGCGAGCACCCGCCGGATTTCATCAACATCAGGGTCGAGCAATTGGTGGGCGACAAGCCATTCGACAACCTCGACAAATACATCAGCCAGGACGAATTGCGGGCACTGTCGGAGAACTACAAGCGTATCGCCGGCTTTGCGCTGGCCGACGTGGCGCCCGGCCGCCGTTAAAATTGCATAAATTCAACGCGTTAACTTGATGGGGCACGGTTTGTCCCGGTTTTCCCCGCTATCCCGCCGGCACAGGTTTTAGCCCGCCGGGGCGTTAATCCGTTAGTCGAGGGACTAATATGAACGCCCATTCCACGATCACGGCCGCCGCATCGCGATGGACGACAGCGACGAAGCGCTCATGGCCCGGATCGCCCGTGGCGACGAACCGGCATATCGCCAGCTTGCCCGCCGGCACCTTCCGGTGGCGGTGGCGCTTGCCCGGCGCGTCCTCGGCAACACCGCCGATGCCGAGGACGTGGCGCAGGAAGCCATGCTCCGCGTCTGGACTAACGCGCCGCGCTGGCAGCCGCTGGCGCTGTTCCGCACCTGGTTTCGCCGCGTTGTGGTCAACCTCTGCCTCGACCGCAAGCGTCGCGCGCAGTGGGTCGATCTTGAAGCGGCCGGCGAGATTGTCGACCCAGCCGCCAATGCCGGCGAACAGGTCGAGCGCGGCGAACGCGATGAACTGGTGCGGGCCGCAATCGGCAGATTGCCGGCGCGTCAGCGCGCGGCGATCGTGCTCACCTATAGCGAGGGCCTGAGCAATGCCGAGGTCGCCGATGCACTCGATACGTCCGTTTCGGCGGTTGAGACATTACTAGTGCGCGGCAAGCAGAATCTGCGCCGCAGTTTAGCCCGCGTAATCGAGGGGGAATGAAAATGGACGAAAACCGGCTCGACGCCATCCTCAACGAAACGCTGCGGCGCGATGCACCCGTCTCGCACGGCGACGAGGCCGCGGCCACGCGCATCCTGGCGCGGCTCGGCGACCTGCCGCGGCAAAAGCTGCCTTTTTGGCGGCTGCCCAGCGTGCTGCTCGACTGGCAGTTCGCGCCGGTGTGGCCGCGCGTCGCCGCGCTCGCCAGTTGCGCCGTGATCGGCTTTGCCATCGGCCTCTCCGGAGTTGACCGCACAGCCGGCCAGCCAGCCTCGCCCTATTCCTTCATCAGCGGCACTTCCAGCCCCGGCCTGTTCGAGCCGAATTCTGCCGGAGACGAGCCATGAGCGTCGCCCAATTTACTTCAATGCCGGCCGTGCGCGGCGGCTCGCGCTGGCTGCTGCTCGGCTCGCTGGCGCTGAACCTGTTTTTCGTCGGCATCGCGATCGCCATCGCGGTGCGTGCGCCGGCCAAGTCGTGGTGGAACCAGGACGTCTTTGTCCGCGTCGACCGGCTGGCGGCAACGCTGCCGCAGGCGGACGCCACCCTGCTGCGCGGACAGATCCAATCCAACCACGACGCCATAGCAACCGCGCAGGGCAATTACCGCGCATCGCAAGACGCAATCCGCGCGACGCTGCGGCAGGAACCGTTCGACGTCGAAGCCATGCGCGCGGCCATGGCCAAGACCCGGACCGCCCGCCAGACCTACGACCAGACCATCCAGGGAGTCTTCGCCACCACCGCGGCACAGATGTCACAGGCCGGTCGGAACGCATTGGCCGATTGGCCTCCGGGGCGCAAAACCGCGAGCAAGAGCCCGTAATTCCGGCTAGGTTCCCGGCCGGACCCGATTCCGGGCGTTTGCAAGAGTCGTTGGTATGGGTCGCGGTGGAATAGCAGGGGGAACAAAACGGCGGGATTGGCCCTTCGTCACCATGATGTCGACTCTCGCGCTGATGTTGCCGCTTGGCGGATGCCTGCTCACCGGCGAGCGGCCCGATCCGGCGCTGGATATTCCGCCAAATTATACCGGAAGTTCACCCAAGCCTGCGGCCGCCGAGGCGGCGCTGCCGCCGCTCGACTGGTGGACGAGATTTCATTCCAGGGAGCTCACCGCGCTGATCGAAGAAGCACGCAGCGCCAATCTCGACATCGCCGCAGCGATCGCCCGCATCGTGCAGGCCGATGCACAGGCACGCATCACCGGCGCGGCGCTGCTGCCAGTGATCGATCTCGGCGGCTCGGCGACGCATCTGCGTTCCTCGCAGTCGACCTCGGCCGGCAGTTCGACCGGCTCTCTTGGTGGCTCCGAGCGTAATCTGCTCTCGACGTCGCTCACCGCCAGCTACGAGATCGACTTCTGGGGCAAGAACCGCTCGGCGCAGCGCGCGGCGGAGGAAAACGCCGTCGCCAGCCGCTACGACCGCGAGGTGGTGGGGCTCGCCACCGTGGTTGCCACCGCCAACGCCTATTTCCAGGTGCTTGCCGCGCAGGACCGCTTGCGGGTTGCGCGTGAAAATCAGGCGAGCGCGACGCGCGTGCTCGATCTCATCAAACAGCGGCTCAGCGCCGGCACTGCCTCCAACCTCGAGGTCGCCGAGCAGCAGAGCGTGGTGAACACGCAGAAAGCGGCGATACCGCCGCTCGAGCAGACCGTGACGCAGAACCGGAACGCGCTGGCGCTGCTGATCGCGCGGCCGCCCCAGCATGTGCGTGTCAGCGGCGGCAGCCTGCGCGCGATCCGCTATCCGCGGGTGACGCCGGGCCTGCCCTCGGAACTGCTGACGCAGCGGCCCGACATTCGTGAAGCCGAGGCGAGGCTCGCCTCCGCCAACGCCAATGTCGAAAATGCACGCGCGCAATTCCTGCCCAGCATCACCTTGACCGGCGAAGGCGGCTACCAAAGCGCGATCCTCAAGCTGCTGTTGCGGCCGGAATCGACTTTTTTCACCGCCACCGCCGGCCTGACGCAGCCGATCTTCGAGGGCGGGCGCCTGCTCGGTAATCTTGATCTGCAAAAAGGCGTCGAGGACGAGTTGCTGCAGAATTACCGCAAGGCGGTGATTTCCGCTTTTACCGACGTGGAGAACGCGCTTGACGCCATCCGCCAGACCGCCTTGCGCGAGCGATTGCAGCAGGACGTGGTAACCAGCTCGCGCCAGGCCTTCGACATTTCCGAGCAACGCCTGGGCGAGGGCACGATCGATCTGGTGACGGTGCTGCAAACGCAACAGACCCTTTACCAGGCCGAGGATAACCTGGTGCAGGCGCGACTCGCGCATGTGCAGGCGATTGTCAGCCTTTATCAGGCCCTGGGCGGCGGCTGGCTGCCCAAGCCCTTGGAAACAACCGATGCACGGTGAAGCGCCCAAACAGCTTCTGGCCAAAGCCAAAACCGGCAAGCGGCGCACGCTGATCATCGGCATCCTCGTGATCGCGCTCGCGGCCGCAGCGATTTATTATTTTACCGGCTCCGTACAGCAGCAGCGCCGCGGCCGCTTCGCGGCCGACAACGGCCCGGTGCCGGTGCTGGCGACGGCGGCAAAGACCGCCGACGTGCCGGTCTATCTCGACGCCGTCGGCACCGTCAAAGCGCTCAACACGGTAACCGTCAGCCCGCAGGTCGACGGCAAGCTCCTGAGCGTCGGCTTCAAGGAAGGCCAGGACGTCAAGAAGGGCGACGTGCTCGCCCGCATCGATCCGACCCTCTACCAGGCACAGCTCGACCAGGCGATCGCCAAGAAGGCGCAGGATGAGGCGGTGCTGGCAAATGCCAAGATCGACCTCGACCGCTACGAGAAACTGGCGGCGACCAACGCCATCAACCGCCAGCAGGCCGACACCCAGCGCGCGCTGGTGCAGCAGGACGAAGCCTTGGTACAGGCCGACCAGGCCTCGATCGAGAACGCGCAGGCAACGCTGGGCTATACCAATATCGTCGCGCCCATCGACGGTCGCACCGGCATCCGCATGGTCGACGAGGGCAATATCGTGCGCGCCTCGAGCTCGCCGGGCATCGTGGTGATCACCCAGATCAGGCCGATCTCGGTGATCTTCAACCTGCCGCAGCAGAACCTGGCGCAGATCAACACCGGCCTTGCCAACGGCGTGCTGCCGGTCGACGCGCTGCGCTCCGATGACAATTCCGTCATCGACCGCGGCAAGTTGACCGTGCTCGACAACCAGGTCGATCCATCGACGGGCACGGTGAAACTCAAAGCCGAGTTTCCCAACGCCGACGTGCAACTGTGGCCGGGACAATTCGTCAACGTCCGGCTGCTCATCGACACGCTGAAACAGGTCGTGGTGATTCCGACCGGCGCCGTGCAGCGCGGGCCCACCGGCACCTTTGTCTACGTCGTCGGCGACGACAATGCCGCAAAAATCCGTGCCGTGACGGTGTCCAAACAGGATGAAATGCAATCCGTCATCGCCAATGGCGTGACGCCGCCCGAACGCGTGGTCACCACCGGCTTTGCCCGCCTTACCGACGGCGCCCAGGTCGAAATCGGCACCGCCGGAAACCCCGCGCCCGCTCCGAACACGCGGCCGCGCGGCGGCCAGCGCGGCAGCGGCTATCGCGCCGGTCCAAGCAACGCCAGCGGACAGCGGCCAAACCCGCCGCAATGAGCGTCTCCTCACCCTTCATCCAGCGCCCGATCGCCACCTCCCTGCTCGGCGTCGCGGTGATGCTGGGGGGGGCGCTCGGCTATTGGTGGCTGCCGGTATCGGCGCTGCCGCAGGTCGACTTTCCCACCATCCAGGTTACCACCCAGCTTCCCGGCGCCAGCCCCGACACCATCGCCGCGCTGGTGACGGCGCCGCTCGAGCGCCAGTTCGGCCAGATTCCGGCGCTCGCCGACATGAGCTCGTCGAGTTCATTCGGCATCAGCCAGGTGACGCTGCAATTCGACCTCTCCCGCGACATCGACGCGGCCTCGCAGGACGTGCAATCGGCGATCAACGCCGCGGCCTCGACGCTGCCGCGCAACCTGCCCTATCCGCCGCTTTATTCGAAGGTGAACCCCGCCGACACGCCGATCGTCACCCTGGCGCTCGCCTCCGACTCGATCGATTTGCGCTCCTTGAGCGACATGGCCGACACCATCATGGCGCCGCGGCTGTCCGAACTGACCGGCGTCGGGCATGTGTCGGTGCAGGGCGGCATCCGCCCGGCGATCCGCATCCAGGCCGATCTCGCGCGGCTTGCGGCCTACGGCATCGGACTCGAGGACCTGCGCACCGCAATCGTCGGCGCCAACGTCGCCGGCGCCAAGGGCTCGCTCGACGGCGCGCAGCAGTCCTACACCATCGCCGCCAACGACCAGATCAGCAGCGCCGACATCTACAAGACGATCATCGTCGCCTACCGCAATAACGCGCCGGTGCTGCTCAGCGACGTCGCCGACGTCGTCAACGGCCTGGAAAATTCCAAGGTCGGCGCCTCCTATCTGGGCAAGCCGGCGATCGTGATCGACGTGCAGCGCCAGCCCGGCGCCAACGTCGTCGAGACGGTGCAGCGCGTGCGCGCCGAATTGCCGCGGCTGCGGCGGGCGATGCCTTCCGGCGTGAAGCTCACCGTCATTTCCGACCGCACGGAGACGATTCGCGCTTCCATCCACGACGTGCAGTTCACGCTTGTTTTGAGCGTCGCCCTGGTCGTGCTGGTGGTCCTGATTTTCCTGCGCAGCGCGCGCGCCACCATCATCGCCGGCGTGGCGCTGCCTCTGTCGCTGATCGCGACTTTCGGCGTGATGTGGTTTGCCGGCTTCTCGCTCGACAATCTGTCGCTGATGGCGCTGACCATCGGCACCGGCTTCGTCGTCGACGACGCCATCGTCATGATCGAAAACATCGTCCGCCACATGGAGAATGGCGAGAAGCCGCTGCAGGCGGCCTTGCGCGGCGCCAGCGAGATCGGCTTCACCGTGATTTCGCTGACCCTGTCGCTGATCGCGGTGTTCATCCCGCTGCTGTTCATGACCGGCCTGGTCGGGCGCATGTTCCGCGAATTCGCACTGACGCTGACCATCGCGGTCGTCGCCTCCGCGGTCATCTCGCTGACGCTGACGCCGATGATGTGCGGGCGGCTGCTGCGCGCCGGCCACGGCGGCATGGACAATGCGTTCACCCGCCGCTTCCATGCGCTGATCGAGCGTTCAATCGAGGGCTATCACGCAAGCCTGCTCTGGGTGCTGCAACGGCAGCGCGCGACGCTGTTCGTGACGCTCGCGACGCTCGCCCTCACCGTCGGCCTCTACGCCATCATGCCCAAGGGCTTTCTGCCGCAGCAGGACACCGGCCTGGTCACCGCCATCACCGAGGCCGGCACCGATGTTTCCTTCGACACCATGCAGCGCCTGCAGGCGCGGGTGGAAACTGTAATCCGCTCCGACCCCGACGTCGCCGGCGTGGTTTCGGTGATCGGCGTCAGCCCGATCAACCCGACGCCCAATGCCGGCCATCTGTCGATCAGCCTGCGCCCACGCGACGTCCGCAGCGCAAGTGTCGGCGACGTCATCGCGCGGCTGCGGAACGCGGTCGCCGATATTCCCGGCATGACCGTCTATTTCCAGGGCGCCCAGGACATCCAGATTTCAACGCGCAACAGCCGCGCGCAATACCAATACACGCTGGTGGATACCGATCCCGACGAACTCGCGGAATGGGCGCAGAAACTCGTGGTGCGGCTGCGCGCCGAGCCGGCGCTGCGCGAGGTCGCCTCGGAGGCGCAGGAGGGTGGCCCACGCGTGATGGTGCAGGTCGACCGCGCCCAGTCTGGGCGGCTCGGCGTCTCCATGCAGAGTGTCACCGACACGCTCAACGACGCTTACGGACAGCGGCAGATTTCGACGATCTACGCGCAATCCAACCAGTACCGCGTGATCCTCGAGGCGCAGCCCCGGTATCAGCAGGATCCCAATTCGCTGTCCAAGATCTTCGTCACCGGCGCGACTACCTCGACCGGCACCACGGCGACCGTCTCCAACAACGCAACCGGCACCACCAACACCAACACCAGCGCCACCCCCAATACGGTCACCGGCAGCAACCAGGTGCAACTCTCGGCCTTTGCCGATTTTCAGAACGCGTCGGCGCCGCTGGTGATTTCTCACGAGGCGCAGTTTCCCGCCGTGACCCTCAGCTTCGATCTGGCGCCCGGCTACGCCTTGAGCGACGCGGTCGCCGTCATCTTGGCGGCGCAGAACGCGATCGGTATGCCGGCAACCGTCACCGGCAGCTATTCCGGCGACGCGGCGGAATTTGCCAAATCGCTCGCCGGCGAGCCGTGGCTGATCCTTGCCGCGGCCGTCGTCATCTACATCGTGCTCGGCGTGCTCTACGAGAGCTTCATTCACCCGCTCACCATCCTTTCGACGCTGCCTTCGGCCGGCGTCGGCGCGCTGCTGGCGCTGATGCTGTTCGGTTACGACCTGTCGGTAATCGCGCTGATCGGCATCGTGCTGCTGATGGGCATCGTCAAGAAGAACGCGATTTTAATGATCGACTTTGCCATCGAGGCCGAGCGCCATCAGGGGCTGTCGCCGCAGGAATCGATCGTACAGGCGGCGCTGCTGCGCTTCCGCCCGATCATGATGACGACGCTTGCCGCCTTGTTCGGCGCGCTGCCGCTGGCGCTTGAGTCCGGGACCGGCTCGGAGCTGCGCAATCCGCTCGGCGTCACCATCGTCGGCGGCCTGCTGCTCAGCCAGTTGCTCACGCTGTACACGACGCCCGTCATCTATCTCTACATGGAGCGGTTGCGCGCGCGGCTGACGACGCCACGGCAACCGAGCGTGCCGGGGATCGCGCCCGGCCCGGCGGAGTAGCGCCGCATGGTCGCTAAAAGTAGCGGGCAGAAAGGCCGATGAACTTCTCCTGGCCCTTCATTCGCCGGCCGATCGGTACGACGCTGATGGCCATCGGGCTGTTTCTGGTCGGCGCCATCGCCTATGCGTTCCTGCCGGTCGCCAGCCTGCCGAGCGTGGAATTCCCCACCATCAATGTCAGCGCCAGCCGCCCCGGCGCCGACCCGAACACCATGGCGGCGACGGTCGCCGCACCGCTCGAACGGCGGCTGGGTGAAATCTCCGGCGTCACCGAACTGACCTCCACGAGTTCGCTCGGCAATTCGCGCATTACCATTCAGTTCGACCTTTCGCGCAGCATCGAGGGCGCGGCCCGTGACGTGCAGGCCGCACTCAATGCCGCGCTCAGCGACCTGCCCGGCGACCTGCCGACGCTGCCGACCTTCCGCAAGGCCAACCCGGCGGCGGCGCCGGTCCTCATTCTGGCGCTGACCTCCAAAACCATGATGCCGAGCGAAATCTACGACGCCGCCGACACCGTGATCGCGCAGCGGCTGTCGCAGGTGCAGGGCGTCGCCGACGTGACCGTGGCCGGCTCTGAACAGCCGGCGATCCGCGTCAGCGTCGATCCGACCAGGCTCTCGTCCATGGGATTGAGCCTGGAGGACGTACGCAACGCCATCGTCAACGCCAATTCGGTCGGGCCGCTGGGCAGCTTCGACGGCACGCGCGCGGTGACCATCGGCATCACCGATCAGCTGCGCACGGCCAATGAATACGACCCGCTGGTAGTCAAGACGGTGAACGGCACGGTGATCCGCCTGTCCAATGTCGCCGCCATCAGCCCCGGCGTGCGCAACAGCCTGTCGGCCGGCTGGTACAACCGCGACCCCTCGGTGCTGCTCATCATCACCAAGCAGGGCGACGCCAATGTGATCGACGTGGTTGATCGCATCTACGCGCTGTTGCCGACGCTGCGTGAATGGATTCCCGCGGCTTTGCAGATTTCGGTTCTGACCGACCGGACACAGACCATCCGCGCCAGCGTGCACGACATGCAGCTCACCTTGGGCGCGACCGCGGTGCTGGTGATGCTGGTGGTGTTCCTGTTCCTGCGGCGCACCGCGGCAACGCTCGCCGCCGGCGTCACGGTGCCGCTGTCGCTTGCCGGCACGTGCGCGGCGATGTGGGCTGCGGGCTTTTCAATCGACAATCTGTCGCTGATGGCGCTGGCGGTGAGCATCGGCTTCGTCGTCGATGACGCCATCGTCATGATCGAGAACATGTTCCGCTTTCTCGAACGCGGCGCCTCGCCGCTGCGCGCCAGCCTCAAGGGCGCAAGACAAATCGGCTTCACTGTCGTGTCGATCAGCATTTCACTCATCGCGGCCTTTATTCCGCTGCTGTTCATGGGCGGCATCGTCGGACGGCTGTTCCGCGAATTTTCGGTAACGCTCGCCTTCGCTATCGGCGTGTCCACGCTCGTATCGCTGTCGGTGACGCCGATGATCTGCGCCTATTTCGTGCGCGAAGCCCCGAGCCCCGATGCCACCTGGCTTGACCGCCGTGTCGAGGGCCTGCTGCAGCGCCTGATCCGTTTCTACGACCACAGTCTCAATTACGTGATCGCGCACCGCTCGCTGGCGCTGGTCACCTTCGTCGCCACCGTCGCGCTCACCGTCTACCTCTTCGTCATCACGCCGAAGGGCTATTTTCCGCAGGATGACACCGGCCTGATTTTCGGCGGCACGCAGGCCTCGACCGACATCTCGTTTTCTTCGATGGAGCGGATGCAACTGATGGCCATGGATATCGTGCTGGCCGATCCGGCCGTCGCCGGCCTGGGGTCGTCGGTCGGCGCGTCCGGGTTTAACGCTTCGGTCAACAACGGACGCCTGTTCATCAGTCTCAAGCCGCTGGATCAGCGCCACAACGTTTCCACCCAGGCGGTCATCGCCAGGTTGCGCGCCAAGCTGAGCAATATCCCGGGTATGCGCGTGTTCCTGGTGCCCTCGCAGGATCTGCGCGTCGGCGGCCGGCAGAGCAACTCGCAATATCAGTTCACGCTGTGGAGCCCCGACATCGACCAGCTGCAGGCCTGGGTGCCGAAGGTGCTCGATCGCGTTCGACAACTGCCAGGCATTATCGACGTCACCACCGACCGCGAACAGGGCGGATTGCAGGCCAATGTCGTGATTGACCGCGACATGGCGACGCGGCTTGGCGTGCGCATCCAGGATATCGACAACGCGCTCAACGACGCATTCTCGCAGCGGCAGATTTCCACCATCTACAGCGCGCGCAACCAGTATCGCGTCGTGCTGGAGGTGGACGATAAATATCAGCGCGACCCGACCAATCTCGCCAACCTGTACGTGCCGGGCAACGGCAATTCGCAGGTGCCGCTGTCGGCGGTGGCAAAGTTCACCCGCGGCATCGCGCCTTTGGTGGTCAACCATCAGGGCCAATTCCCTTCGACCACTATCACCTACAACGTCGCGCCCGACATGCCGCTGGAAACGGCGACGGCCGCGCTCCAGCAGGCGGTGGCGCAGTTGCATATTCCCGACACTGTCCGCGCCGATTTCGCCGGCGACGTGCAAGCCTTCCGCCAGACCCTGAGCGCGCAGCCGCTGCTGATCATCGCCGCGCTGATCGCGGTCTATATCGTGCTCGGCGTGCTCTACGAGAGCCTGGCGCACCCGCTCACCATCATCTCGACGCTGCCGTCGGCCGGGCTCGGCGCGCTGCTGGCGCTGCAGGTCTTCCGCACCGAACTCACGGTCATCGCCTTCATCGGCATTATCTTGCTGATCGGCATCGTCAAGAAGAACGGCATCATGATGGTGGACTTCGCGCTCGAGGGCGAGCGCCAGCGCGGGCTGCCGCCGGGACGCGCGATCCACGAAGCCTGCCTCGCCCGCTTCCGCCCGATCATGATGACGACGCTGGCATCGATGCTCGGCGCGCTGCCGCTGGTGATCGCCTCCGGTCCCGGCTCGGAATTGCGGCGTCCATTGGGCATCACCATCATCGGCGGCCTTCTGGTGTCGCAGGTGCTCACGCTCTACACGACGCCGGCGATCTACCTGCTGCTCGACCGGCTGCACCGCAGGCTTGGCGGCGCGAGCTTCCGCTCGCTGCTTCGCCGCGGTGCCGATCCCGACGCGGCACAGCCGGCGGAATAGTCAGACCCCGAGATAGCGGTGCTGCACCTCGGGCGCCGCGGCAAGCTCGCGCGATGCGCCGCTCCACACCACGCGTCCCCGTTCGATGAGAAAATGCCGGTCGGCGACGTGGGTGAGCGTACGCACATTCTTGTCGATCACCAGAATGGCGAGGCCCGACGCCTTGAGGCCTTCCAGGCAGCGCCAGATCTCGGCGCGGATCAACGGCGCCAGACCTTCGGTCGCCTCGTCGAGGATCAAGAGCCGCGGGTTGGTCATCAGCGCGCGGCCGATCGCCAGCATCTGCTGCTCGCCGCCGGAAAGCTGATTGCCCATGCTGGCGTCGCGCTCGGCAAGCCGCGGAAACAGCGCATAGACCGTTTCCAGCGTCCAGGCGCCGGCGCGCGCGGCCGCCGTCGCCACGAGGTTTTCGCGCACGCTGAGGTTGGGGAATATCTGCCGCCCCTCGGGGACGAGCCCGATGCCGCGCTGGGCCACCCGATAGGGCGGCAGCCGGCTGATGTCCTCGCCGGCAAAGCGGATGCGCCCGGCGCGCGAGGGCGTGAGCCCCATGATCGAGCGCACGGTGGTGGTCTTGCCCATGCCGTTGCGCCCCATCAGCGTCACCATCTCGCCGGCGCCGACCGAGAGCGAGACGCCGAACAGCACCTGGCTCAGGCCATAGGCGGTCTCGATGCCGGCAACGTCGAGTACGGCTTCAGGCATGGGCCGCCTCCGCCTCGCCGAGATAGGCCTGGCGCACGTCGTCGTTGGCGCGGATCGCATCCGGGCGGCCGGAGGCGATGACGCGCCCATAAACGAGCACGGTGATGCGGTCGGCGAGCGCAAACACCGCCTCCATGTCGTGCTCGACGAGGAGAATGGTGAGCTCGCTCTTGAGCGCGCGCAGCATCTCGACCATGCGCGCCGATTCCTCTGGCCCCAGCCCGGCCATCGGCTCGTCGAGCAGCAGCATGCGCGGCTCGGCGGCGAGCGCCATCGCGAGTTCGAGCTGACGATGTTCGCCGTGGCTCAGCGCCGCGACCTGCTCCCCGGCGCGCGCGCCGAGGCCGACGCGGGCAAGCGCCGCACGCGCCGGCTCGCGCAGTCCCGGCTCGGCACGGGCGTCGTGCCAGAAATGGAACGAGTGCCCGGCGTGGGCCTGCACGGCGAGCGCCACGTTGTCGAGCACGCTGAGGTCGAGAAACAGCGACGTGATCTGGAACGAACGCGCGAGGCCGAGGCGGCTGCGCAGGTGCATCGGCATCCCGGTAATATCTTCGCCGGCAAACGTGATACGGCCGGAATCGGGCGTCACCTGACCGCTGAGCTGGGCAATCAGCGTGGTCTTGCCGGCGCCGTTCGGCCCGATCACCGCATGCAGTTCGCCCGCGGCAACCTCAAGCGTGAGATCGTCACTGGCGACGATGCCGCCGAAGCGCTTGGCCAGCCGCTCGACCTGCAACAGCGCCGGGCTCATGTCGACGCCTTTGCCGGTTGCCTGCCGCGCGCGAGCTTGAGCAGGCCGTCGATGCCGCCATGCGCGAACAGCACGACCAGCAGCAGCAATGGGCCGAGGATGATCTGCCAATATTCGGTGATGCCGGAGAGCGCCTCCTCCAGCACCAGCAGCGCCACCGCGCCGATCAGCGGCCCGAACGGCGAAGCCATGCCGCCGAGCACCACCATGATGATGAGGTCGCCGGAGCGCGTCCAGTACATCATCGCCGGGCTGACGAATTCGGTGTGATTGGCCAGCAGCGCACCGGCGAGCCCGCACATGGTGCCGGCGATGACGAAGCAGACCAGGCGATAGCGCCGGGTGGGAAATCCGATGGCGCGCATGCGCAAGTCGTTGGAGCGTGAACCCTGCACCGCGAGGCCGAAGCGCGAATTCGTCAGCCGCCAGACCAAATAGATGGAGGCAAACAAAATGACCAGGCAGACGTAATAGAACTGCGTCTTGTTGGCGAGGTTGATCGGCGCGAAAAACTGGCTGCGCTTGTAGATGGTGAGCCCGTCGTCGCCGCCGTAGCGCGACAGCCCGGCGACGATGTAATAAGCCATCTGCGCGAAGGCGAGCGTGATCATGATGAAATAAACGCCGCGCGTGCGCAGCGACAGCGCGCCGATTAGCAACGCAAAAAGCGCCGAAGCGGCAAGCGCCACCGGCCATTGCACGAACCCCGAGACGATGCCTTCGTGCGCCAGGATGCCGACGGCATAACCGCCGATGCCGAGATAGGCGGCGTGGCCGAAGCTCATCATGCCGCCGTAGCCAAGGATGAGGTTGAGGCTCACCGCGGCGAGCGCGAGGATCAGAATGCGCGTGAACAGCGTCAGCAGAAAGTAGTTGCCCGAAAGTCCGGTGTAGAGCGGCAGCAGCGTCAGTGCCGCGCACAAGACGGCAATGGCTGCGCTGCGCAGATTGAGCACCGGGCTCATTTGCCGCCCGTCGAGAACAGGCC
This sequence comes from uncultured Alphaproteobacteria bacterium, assembly GCA_963738915.1. Lineage (GTDB taxonomy): Bacteria > Pseudomonadota > Alphaproteobacteria > Rhizobiales > Xanthobacteraceae > Pseudolabrys. Next base: position 114,292 of record CAVTYO010000011.1, on the reverse strand, counting down.
TTCCGGCCTGACCACCAGCACGATCGCCATCAGCAGGTAGATCAGCATCGAGGAGAGCGCCGGCGCCGCGGTTGCCGCCGCATCCTTGCTGAGCAACGTGCGCAGCAGGTCGGGCAGATACGAACGGCCGAGTGTGTCGATGAAGCCGACCAGGATCGCGGCCACGAAGGCGCCGCGGATCGAGCCGATGCCGCCGATCACCGTGATGACGAAGGCGAGGATGAGGATGTTCTCGCCCATGCCGATCTGCACCGTGAGAATCGGCGCCTGCATCAGCCCGGCAAGCCCGGCGAGCGCGGCGCCGAGCCCGAACACCAGCGTGTAAAGCAGCTTGATGTTGACGCCGAGCGCGCCGACCATTTCGCGGTTGGAGGCGCCGGCGCGGATCAGCATGCCGATGCGTGTGCGCATGACCAGCAGATAGAGCAGCACCACGACCGCGATAGCGACCACGATAATGGCGAGGCGGTACGCGGAATATTGCACGCCGGGCAGGATCTGCACCGAGGTGTTGAGCCATGACGGCAGCGGCAGGCTCAAGCCTTCCGGCCCCCAGATCAGCCGCACCGCCTCATCGAAAAACAGGATCAAGCCGAAGGTGCCGAGCACGTGGTCGAGATGATCGCGGCCGTAAAGCCTGCGCATGACGATGACTTCCACCGCCATACCGACCAGCAAGGTTGCGCCGAGCGCGAGCACGGCGCCGAGCACGAAGCTGTGCGTCCAGGCGGCGAAGGTGGCGGCGAAATAAGCGCCGATCATGTAGAGCGAGCCGTGCGCCAGGTTGACCAGATCCATGATGCCGAACACCAGCGTCAATCCGGCCGCCAGCAGGAACAGCAGCAAGCCGAATTGCAGGCCGTTGAGGCATTGCGTGATGAAAAGCGTCATGGCGCGTCGATTGTGAAAGCCGCGGGTTCGCCGGCAAGCAAACGGCGGCAGCGCGCGAGCGCCGCCGCCGTCACTTAACTCAAGATCACTTCATCGGGCATTTGCCGTGGAAGCTGTCCTGATTGTCCTTGACGATGGTGGCGACCGTCTTGAGCACATAGTCGTCGCCGTTTTTCACCACGTCTTGCAGGTAGAAGGCCTGGATCGGAACGTGATTATTGCCGAACCGGAAATCGCCGCGCACTGACTTGAAGTCGGCCTTCTCCAGCGCCTTCTGCAACGCCGCCTTGTCGGTGAGATTGCCCTTCACCGCCTCGACACCCGAGGCGATCAGGTTCGCCGCGTCGTAGGACTGCGCGCCGTAGAACGACGGCCGGTGGCCGGGGTACTTCTTGATGTAGTCGGCAACGAACTTCTTGTTCGCTTCGTTGGGCAGATCGTTCACCCATTCCTGCGCGCCCGGGACGCCGAGGGCGAGTTCCTTCTGCAACGGCAGCGTGGTCTCGTCGATGGTGAAGGCGGTATAAAGCGGGATCGTGCCTTTGAGCCCGGCCTGCGCGTACTGCGCAAGGAATTGCACGCCGGCCTTGCCCGGATAGAACACGAAGATCGCATCCGGGTTCGCCGCCTTGGCCTTGGCCAGTTCCGCGGAGAAGTCGAGCTGCGCCGGCCACGTGGTCAATTCCTCGCCGGCGATCTTGCCCTTGAAGGTGGCGGCGACGCCGGCCAACATGTCCTTACCGGCGGCATAGTTCGGGCCGATCAGGAACACCGACTTCACGCCCTTCTCGTTCATGTAGTGACCCATCGCCTGCGGCGTCTGGTCATTATTCCATGACGTCGAGAACACCGTCGGCGAGCACAACTCGCCGGCGATTTGCGACGGCCCGGCATTGGATATGACCAGGAAGGTCTTGGAATCGACGATCGGCTTGAGCGAGGCGAGCAGCACGTTCGACCAGATATAGCCGGCGATGAAATCGACGTGATCGGATTCGATCAGCTTGTCGGTCTTTTGCTTGCCGACCTCCGGCTTGAAGGTGTCGTCCTCATAGATCACCTCGACCGGCAGTCCGGCCATCTTGCGGCCCATGTGGTCGAGCGCGAGTTCGAACGAATTGCGCATGTCGTTGCCGATCGCGGCAGCGGGACCGCTCAAGGTGGTGACGAAGCCGATCTTGATGGATTTTTGCTGAGCCGCCGCCGGCGCGACCGCCAGCAACAGGACCGCGGTCGCGGCCAATAACGCTTTACGCATGATGTTCCTCCCCCGTGGGCCATTCGGCCCTCTTTGCGAGCGCCCAGTGTAATGGTTTCATGCCGGAAAGGTCCACCGGGCGAGGTCGAACTATATTTCTGCGCGGCTGCAGCCATTGACCGGCGCGGCCACGGCCCGGCAGTGTTGGACCTGTCCGGTGACGACACGGGCCGCATTCGCGAGGAAACCTTGCCCAAGACGCTCGATAAAACCTATGACGGCATCATCATCGGCGCCGGCCATCACGGCTTGATCCTCGGCACCTATCTCGCCCGCGCCGGGCTCGACATCCTGCTGGTGGAGCGTCGCCTCGACTACGGCGGCGGGCTATGCACCCGCGAGGTGACGCTGCCGGGCTTCTATCACAACCTGCACTCCATCAATCATTTCCACATCAGCGAGACGCCCTGGTTCAAGGACCTGGGGTTAGACGCTCGCGTGGGTTACATCACGCCGCGCCACGAATTCGGCCAGGCGCACCGCGACGGGTCGGCGCTGGTGCTCGGCCGCGATCTCGAGGAGTCGGTCGCCAACATCGCGCGATTCTCCAAAAAAGACGCCGCGACCTTCCGCGAATGGAACCGCAAGGCGGAAAAGATCACGCGCGAGATTTTCCTGCCCGAGCGTTACGCCGAGCCGCTGCCGCAAGACGGGCGCAAGGCGCTGCTCAGCCGCACCTCGCTCGGCCGCCAATTCCTCGATGTCGCGAGCCGCCAGCCGCTCGACGTGGTGCGCGAGCTATTCGAGAACGAGCACGTGCAGCTCCTGTTCCTGTTCAAGGTGTCGCTGTTCGGCACCTGGCTCACCGACACGCTGTCGAAGACATCGCCGATGGGGTCGGTGATCCGCGCCTTCGATCTCGATAGCGGTTACCAGCTTTGCCAGGGCGGATCGTTCAATCTCGCGCGCGGACTGATGGAAGCCTTCATCGCCGCCGGCGGCAGCTATCAACCGCAGGTCCGCATCGACAGGATCGTCGTCGAGAACGGCAAGGCGACCGGCATCGCGCTCGATGACGGACGCACGGTGCGCGCGCGGCAGTTCGTCGCCTCCACGCTCGACGTGCATCAGACATTCGAAACGCTGATCGGCCGCGAGCAATTGCCGGCGGCTTTCCTGAAAAAACTCGACGGCTTCCAGTACACGAAATGGAGTCTGTTCGGCCTGCACCTGGCGCTCAACGATAGTCCGCGCTTCGCCGCGGAAAATTTCGACCCGAACATCAACCGCGCGCTGAAATGGTCGATCGGCGCCGAGACCATGGAGGATCTGTTCTCCGCGCATCAGGACGTGCAGGCCGGCCGCGTGCCGAAACTTGTGCAGTTCGGCTCCGGACCGCTGAGCCTCATCGACCCGACCCAGGCGCCGCCGGGCAAGCACACGACCTATTGCTGGCACGTGATGCCGCTCGACCCCGAGCTCGGTGGTCAGAGCTACGACGACTTCAAGGAGGAATTCGCCGACAAGATCGAGGAGACCTTCGCGCGCTATTGCCCGAACATGACGGCGAACAACATCCTTGGTCGCTACATCTATACGGGCCGCGAATACGTGCAGGAGATGGTCAACATGCGCGGCGGCGACATCTTCATGGGCGCCTTCAACGCCGAGCAGGTGATGTACAACCATTTCGGCTACCGCTCGCCGATCCCCAACCTCTACAACGCCGGCTCTGCCGCGCATCCTGGCGGGGCCATATCCGGCGGCGCCGGCTATATCAGCGCCGGCATCATCGCCGAGGATCTCGGGCTGAAACCGTGGTGGACGCCGTGGGACGCGCGCAGCGCGCTGGAAGCGCATGTGCGGACGGAACGGGGCGCGGCATGAGCGACGGCAATGTCGTGTTTTCCTCGCTCAAGGACCGCGTTGCCATCGTCACCGGCGCGGGACAGGGTATCGGCCGCGCCTTCGCCAAGGCCTTTGCTGCCGCCGGCGCCGTCGCGATCATCGCCGAGCGCAATGAAAAGGCCGCAGCATCGGTGTCCGCCGAGATCATGAAGGCCGGCGGGCAGGCTCTGGCGGTCACGACCGACGTCGCCGATCCGGCTTCGATCGACGAAATGATCGAGGTGGTCGAGAACGAATATGGCCGCATCGACATCCTGGTGAACAACGCCGCGATCTTTTCGACCTTGCAGATGCGGCCATTCGAGGAGATTCCGCTCGACGAGTGGAACGAGGTGCTCAAGGTCAATGTCACCGGACAGATGCTGTGCGCCCGTGCCGTGCTTCCCGCCATGCGCCGAGCCAAATGGGGCCGCATCATCAACATGTCGTCAGGCGCGGTAACGCTTGGCCGCCCCGGCTATCTGCACTACATCGCCTCGAAATCGGCGCTGATCGGCATGAGCCACTCGATGGCGCGGGAGCTTGGGGCCGACGGCATCACCGTCAACGCCATCCTGCCGGGCGCGGTATTCACCGAGATCGAGCGCAAGACCATCACCCCGGCGCAGAAGGAGCGCATCATCGCCATGCAGTGCATCCCGCGCGCGGAGACGCCGGATGACCTCGTCGGCACGGTGCTGTTTCTGGCGTCGGAGGCGTCCGCGTTCATCACCGGGCAGGTGATCAACGTCGACGGCGGCGCAACGCATCCTTAGGCGGCGGCGAGACCGCGGCGCATCTCGCGGAACGAGACCAGCTTCTTTGCGCGCTCGTCCCACAGCACGAGGCGCACGCACTTGATGCTCTCCCACAGCGTCAGCCGGCCGATGGCGCCGAGCTCGGGGTTTTCACGGATCACGCGCGGCAGCCGGTAATAGGGAATCTTGGCGCAGAGATGATGCACGTGGTGAATGCCGATATTGGCGGTGAACCAGCTCAGGAAGCCCGGGAGCACGTAATACGAACTGCCGTGCAGCGCCGCGTCGTGCAGGTTCCAGTGATCGTTGTCGTCCCACACGGTGTGCTCGAACTGGTGCTGGACGTAGAACAGCCAGACGCCCATCGCGGCGGCGAGCAGCATGATCGGCCCGTGCACCAGCAGGAACGCCCAGATGCCGATCAACCACATCAGTCCGGCGATGATGAGCGCGATGGCGAGATTGGTGGACATAGTGCTCAGCCATGGCGTCCAGCCAGCGCGCATCAGCCCGACTGGCAGACGGTGCTGCACCAGGAACAGATAGGCAGGTCCAAGGCCGAACATGACCGCCGGGTGGCGATAGAGCCGATAGCGCAGCCGGCCCCAGAACGACAGCGCCAGATATTCGCGCACCGTCAGCGTATCGATGTCGCCCATGCCGCGGCGCTGCAGATTGCCGGAGGTGGCGTGGTGCACCGAGTGCGTGCGTTTCCAGAAATCGTAGGGCGTGAACGTCAGCACGCCGAGCGCGCGGCCGATCCAGTCGTTGGCGAGGCGGTGGCGAAAAAACGCGCCGTGGCCGCAGTCGTGCTGGATCATGAACAGGCGCACCAGAAATCCGGCGGCGGGAACGGCGAGCAGCAGCGTCAGCCACCAGAAGCCGAAATGATACGACGCCCACATCAGCGCCCAGAGCACGGCCAAGGGTGCGAAGGTGATGCCGAGTTCGGTCAGGCTGCGCGGCAGGCTCGGGTCGCGGTAACGCACCAGCTTCTGCGTCCAGGTGCGCGCGTCGATCGCCACGGCCGTGCCGGCCGGGCCTTGTGCGTTGCTCAAGCCAGTGTCCTTTATGTAAGAGGGCGAGCGGGCTGACCGGACGCCACGCCGCCGCACGCTCTTTGAGTTAAGGGAATCAATTGCGCAAGGCTACCAAGGTTTTTCTATGTCCGCTACCGTACCCAGAAGCAATTGAGGCGGAATATGACACCGACCGTCGCCATCGTCGCAGCCGGCAGCATGGGCAGCGGCGTCGCCCAGCGCCTCGCCGAGCACAAAGTGACGGTATTGACCTCGCTCGCCGGCCGCAGCGAGGCGAGCGCCACACGCGCGCGAAACGCCGGAATGCAACCGGTGAGCGACCGCGAACTCGGCGAGGCGGACTTCTTTCTGTCGATCGTGCCGCCCGGCGACGCGCTGGCGCTGGCGCAACGCCTGGCGCCGGTCTTTACCGCCGCCAACAACAAGCCGGTTTATGTCGAATGCAACGCGGTCAGCCCGCAAACCGTCAACCACATCGAGAAAGTCATTGCCGCAACCGGCTGCGCTTTCGTCGGCGCCGGCATCATCGGCCCACCGCCCAAGCCCGGTTCGAGCAACACGAAAATCTATGTGTCGGGGCCGCAGGCGCGCGATGCCGCCACGCTCAACGATTACGGCCTGATCGTGCGCGTGCTCGAAGGTCCGCTCACCGCCGCCTCGGCGCTGAAGATGTCGTACGCCGGCATCACCAAGGGCTTCACCGCGCTGGGCGCCGCGATGATGCTGGCGGCGGCGCGCGGCGGTTCGGCGGCGGCGCTCAAGGCCGAACTCGCCGAAAGCCAGCCGGCGCTGCTCGCCTGGCTGACGCGGCAGACGCCGAACATGTATGCCAAGGCCTACCGGTGGGTCGCCGAGCTCGACGAGATCGCCGCATTCGTCGGCGACGAGCACGCCGAGCATGAGATGCTGCAAGCCGCGGCGCGGCTCTACGAACGCATCGCCGAGGATTTCGCCGGCGGCAAGAAAGAAACCGGAAGCCTCGACCAATTCCTCAAGTCGTGAGCCTCAGGCCGAGCGGCGGCGCCTGCGCGCGGCGATAACCTGATCGGCGGCGGCAACGCCGGTCAGGTAACCGCCATGCGCGGTGGAAAAATCGCTCTTCGAACAGGCTTCGCCGGCAAAGAACAGCCGGTCGTCGACCGAAGCCGCGAGCGTGGCGCGGCAGCCCGCCTTGCTCGGCAGCGCATAGGAATAGGCGCCGCGCGAATAAGGATCGGCGCCCCAAAGATGGATGCCGATCAGCTTGACGCGGCGCCTGAACGCGCCGCCGAGCAGGCGGGCGAGATCCGACCGGGCAAAGTCGAGGAACGCCGCCTCGCCTCCCGCTTCCAGATCCCAGGCGTTGCGGCCGCCGAAATAGGCCTCGATCTGCGGCCGGCCGAAGGGGCGCATGTGATACATCGCGGTGCCGACGCGGTCGGTGCTGCCGAAGATGCGCGTGTCCTCTCCGAACTCCTCGGCATTCTCCAGCGCCAGAAACAATTTGGCGTCGAGACCGAGCGGCAGCCCGCGCGCACTCTCCGTCTTTCCCGGCAGCGCCGGATTGAACAGGAATTCCTTGTCGGCGAGCACCGACGTCGGCAGCGTCACGATCGCCTGATCGGCAGTGATGACGCCGCGCGCCGTTTCGATTTTCAGCCGCTTGCCGCTGTGATCGATCTGCAGCACCGGGCAATCGAGAACGCTGCGCAGCTCCGCGCCATAGGCGGCGATTGTCGTCCCGTAACCTTCGACGATGCGCCAGTTGACCTCGTTGCCGGCGTAATTTTCGAAGTCGTGGATCGAGAGCCGGTCAAGCTCGGCGCCGCTGATATAGGTGCCGATGGCGTTGAGCAGATTATTCCACCGTCCCTTCGGCTCAAGATAGGCGGACGCCGGCCCATCCGGGCCCTTCGCCGCCCGCTCCAGCCGCTGGAAGAATTCCTTCTGCGCGCGCGCGAAGTCTTCCTGTTCAGTCGGCGTAAAGCCGACCGGCAGCGGACGGCGTTGCCACGGCGGCATGCTCTTGTCGATGGTGCGACCTTGCGCTTCGGCAACCTTGACCCAGGGGTTGCGATCGGCGGAATGCAGCCAGCCGCAGCCGAGATCGATCGCGTTGCCGTGGCCGTCGTCGATGCTATAGGCGCGCCCGCCGAGCCGCGGCCTTGCTTCGACGATGAGGCAATCGGTGGCGGCCTGCGCCAACCGCCGTCCGGCGGCAATGCCGGCCGCGCCGCCGCCGATGATGGCGATCTCGGTGTCGTTATTGGCCATTCGCGCTAATCCTCGTTTGACAATATAGGGGGGCGCTTTATCGTTTCACACCAATTATTTACGGCGAGCCGTCCGCATGAAGCCTGCGCCTTTCGTCCGCCATGTGCCGCGCACGCTCGACGAGGCGCTCGCCGTTCTGGCGAAAGTCGCGCCGCAGGATGGCCGTGTGCTCGCGGGCGGGCAAAGTCTCGTTCCCATCATGGCGTTTCGTCTGGCCAAGCCCGCGCATCTTGTCGACATCAACAACGTCGCCGGCCTCGGCCGCATCGCCGACGACGGAAAGGTGCTCTCGATCGGGGCGGCCGTGCGCCACGCGGCGTTTCACCAAGCCGTCGTGCACGGTCCGCTCGGGAGACTGCTCAGCCATGTGGTCCGCCACATCGCGCACTACCCGATCCGCATGCGCGGCACGTTCTGCGGCAGCCTGGCCCACGCCGATCCGGCCTCGGAATGGTGCCTCACCGCGGCGACGCTCGATGCGACCATCGTCGCAAAAAACGTGCGCGGCGAACGGCAGATCGCGGCCAGCGATTTTTTCACCGGCATCATGTCGACCGCGCTCGCTGAAGATGAACTGCTTGCCGAAGTACGCCTGCCGCTGCTGGCGAGCGGCACGAAGTTCGGCTTCAACGAATTCAACCGCCGCGCCGGCGATTTCGCCATGGCGGCGGCGCTGGTCACCTACCGGCTGAAAGGCGGCAAGATGTCCGAACCGCGGGTCGGCGTCGGCGGCGCCGAGCCAAGTCCGCGGCGCATAGCCGAGGCAGAAGCTGCGCTTGACGGCAAGACTCCTGGGGACACCGCGTTTGGCGCCGCGGCTGAAGCGGCGGCGGCCGCAGTCGATCCGTTGGAGGACCATCAGACCACGGCCGAATACCGTCGCGACCTGGTGCGCGCGGTGGTGCGCAGGGCGCTGGAGGCAGGCGCATGAAAGCGCTTCACGTCGTTCCGGGGCGCGGACCTTGGTCCGCGAACCCGGAATCCAGAAGCAGGCTTATCGCTTGCATCTGGATTCCGGATCGCCGCTTCGCGGCGTCCGGAATGACCGCGAAGGCCTGCGCATGACCGCACACGTCAAACGTCAGATCGCAAAAGGCGCCGGCACGACGTGGGTGGGCCGCGCCATCCGTCGGCTGGAGGACCCTGCGCTGGTCGCGGGGCATGGCCGTTTCACCGCCGATCTGCCGGCGACGCGCTGGGTGCGCTTCGTGCGCAGCGCGGTTGCCGCCGGGCGCATCGACAATATCGAGGCGCCGGCCGGCGCGCTGGTGATTACCGCCGCCAGCCTCAAGGGCGTGAAGCCGATTCTGCCGATGCTGCACAAGTTCAACTACAAGCCGGTCGGCCAGCCGATCCTTGCCACCGGCGTCGTGCGGTTTGTCGGCGAGCCGATTGCCGCGGTCGTCGCCGCGAGCAAAGAGCGCGCCGAAGACCTCGCCGATCAGGTCGTCGTCTCGATCAGCGAGACGGCGCCTGTGATCGAGGCAAGCGCGGCGCTTGAGCCCGGCGCACCCCTGGTCCATGACGGCGTGCCCGGAAATGTCGTCGTCGAGGGCCGGACAAAAACGCAGGACTTCGATGGCGTCTGGGCAGGCGCGCACAAAATCATCAAGGTCGAGGCGCGCTCGCGCCGGCAAAACGCAACGCCGATGGAAGCGCGTGCCGGCCACGCCGCCTACGATTCCGCGACCGGGCGCCTGACGCTGACCTGCACCACGCAGATGCCGCATCTGACCCGTACGGCGGTCGCCGGGATTCTCGGCATGGCGGAAACCGACCTGCGCGTCATTGCGCCCGACGTCGGCGGCGGCTTCGGGCAGAAAATGTCGCTGGCGCCAGAATATGTGCTGCTGGTGTGGCTGGCGCGGAAACTCAAGACCTCGGTCGCCTGGGTCGAGGACCGCCGCGAGAACCTGATCGCCAGCTTCCATAGCCGCGATCAATCGATCGCGCTGCAGGGCGCGTTCGACGCCGACGCCAAATTGCTGGCGCTGAAAGCCGACATTGTCGCCAATGTCGGCGCCTATTCCTGCTATCCGACGACCTGCGGCGTCGAGCCGTTGATGGCCATGGCGGAATTGCCCGGTCCCTATGATGTGCGCCATTACCAGGCCCACACCCGCGGTGTCGCCACCAACACCTGCACCATGGCGCCCTATCGCGGGGTTTCGCGGCCGGTGATCACCTTTGCGCTGGAGCGGTTGATGGACAAGGCGGCGAGTGCTTTCGCAATCGCGCCGCACGACATCCGCCGGCACAACCTGATCGACAAATTTCCCTATACGTCCGCGACAGGGTTGGTGTTCGACGAGGCAAGCTACAAAGAGACCCTCGAGATGGCGGTTAAAGCCGTAGACGTTCCCGCTTTCCGTGCCCGGCAAAAAAAAGCGCGGACACACGGGCATTATCCAGGCATCGGCTTTGCGACGTTTTCCGAACGAACCGGCTACGGCAGCCCCGCGTTCGCCGCACGCGGTATGGAGATCACGCCCGGCTGGGAAAACGTGATCGTCAGCATCGATCCGTCGGGCTTTGTCGAAGCGCGCATCGGCTCCTCGCCGCATGGGCAGGGCCTGCGCACCACGCTGGCGCAGATCGTCGCCGACGAGATCGGCGTCGAGCCGCAGGCAATCAGGATCGTGCACGGCGATACCGACACGACGCCTTACGGCTGGGGCACCTTCGCCAGCCGTTCGCTGGTGATCTCCGGCGGCGCCACGCTGATCGCGTCACGGAAAGTCCGCACCAAACTGATCAAGATCGCAAGCCACATTCTCGAAGCGGCGCCCGGCGACATCGTGCTGGAAGACGGCAACGCCAAGGTCGCCGGCACCGACCGCACCGTGCCGATCGCGCAGCTCGCGCGCGAGGCCTACACGCAGACGCATCGATTCAACGGCGAGATCGAGCCGGGACTGACCGAGACCGGCTCATATGATCCGCCCGGCACGTTTTCCAATGCCTGCCACGTTGCCATCGTGGACGTGGATGTGGCGACCGGCGGCGTCAGGCTGGAAAAATTCGTGGTCGCGGCAGACGCGGGGCGCATCATCAACCCCATGATCGCCGACGGGCAGGTGCATGGCGGCGTGGCGCAGGGCATCGGCAATGCGCTGCTGGAAGAAATTATCTACGACGAGACGGGCGGCATCCTTACCGCCAATCTCGCCGACTACATGCCGCCGACCGCGAGCGAAATCCCGCCGCTCGAACTGCATCACATGGAAACGCCGAGCGTCAACTCGCTGACCAAGGCGAAGGGCCTCGGCGAAGGCGGCGCCATCGGCGCACCGGCGGCGGTGATCAACGCCATCAATGACGCGCTCGCGCCGTTCGGCGTGTCGATCGATGAAATGCCGGCGACGCCGCAGCGCATCCGCGCGGCGTTGCGCAAGGTTGGCAAAGCCAAATGACCGACAAAACCGCCATCACGCTCACCATCAACGGTCATGCGCACGCGATCAGCGTCGAACCGCGGCGCACCTTGGTCGACGCCATCCGCGAGGATTGCGGGCAAACCGGCACGCATATCGGCTGCGAGCACGGCATCTGCGGCGCCTGCACGGTGATCGTCGGCGACGAGCCGGTGCGCTCATGCCTCATGTTTGCGGTGCAGGCCGACGGCAAAAGCATCCGCACCGTCGAGGGTCTCGCCAAAGGCGGCGAGCTGCATCCGATGCAACGCGCCTTCATGGAGCACCACGGGCTGCAGTGCGGTTTCTGCACGCCGGGATTTCTCATGCTGGCGGTCGGCGTGCTCGAGCGCGAGCCAAACATCAACGACGAAGACCTGCTTGACGTGCTCTCGTCCAATCTCTGCCGCTGCACCGGCTATCAGAACATCGTCAAGGCGGTGCGCGCGGCGGCGAAGGAAATGCGCGGCAAATGACCGCGCGGGCGAAATTCGTCGGCCGCTCCGTCCCGCGTCTGGAAGATCGCCCTCTGCTCACCGGGCAAGGCCGCTTCGCCGCCGACATCTCGTTTCCGGGGCAGTTGCATATGCGCGTGGTGCGCTCGCCGGTCGCCCACGGGCGGATTAGGGCGATCGACGCGAAAGCCGCGCTGGCGCTGGCCGGCGTTCATGCGGTGTGGACGCATGCGGACATCGCGCACATTCCGCCGATACCGTTTCGGCTGACCGGGTTGAAAGAGCTTGAGCCTTACCGCCAACCGGCGCTGGCGAAGGACACCGTCCGTTATGTCGGCGAGCCGGTCGCCGCGGTCTTCGCCGGCGACGCTTACACCGCCGAGGATGCCGCCGAACTGGTCGAGCTTGCTATCGAACCGCTGCCGGTCACGCTGCTCGCGACCGAGCAACCGGGTGTCTATGAGCCTAACCTCGGCACGGAACCCGGGATCCTCAGAAAGGGCTACGGCGACATCGACGCCGCCTTCCGCGCCGCGGCCCACGTGGTTTCGCTCGAGCTTTTCGTCGGCCGCCATTCCGGCGTGCCGCTGGAAACGCGCGGCGCCATCGCCCGCTACGACGAGGCGCGCGACATTTTGGAAATGCACGGCGCCGCCAAGGTGCCGCACTGGAACCGCGACCAGTTGGCGCAAATGCTTGGCCGGCCACGGGATTCCGTGCAGCTTTACGAGGGCCACGTCGGCGGCGGCTTCGGCATCCGCGGCGAGCTTTACCCGGAGGATGTGCTGGTCTGTGCCGCGGCGCTGAACATTCAAGCGGCCGGTAAAGTGGATCGAGGACCGGCGCGAGCACCTCATCGCCGCCAACCACTCGCGCCAGCAGACGCACCGGGTACGCGCCGCCGTCGATGTAGAAGGCCGCATCCTCGGCATCGAGGATGAGTTCTTCCACGACAACGGCGCCTACATGCGCACCCACGCCGCCACCGTCCCCGACCTCGCCGCGGCGATGCTGCCGGGGCCCTATCGCGTGCCGGCCTACCGCGCCGTGGGCCACATCCGCCTCACCAACAAGACGCCGTGCGGCACTTATCGTGCGCCCGGGCGCTTCGAATCAAGCTTCGTGCGCGAGCGGCTGCTTGACGCCATCGCGGCCAAAATCGGCGTCGACAAAGTCGAAATACGCCGCCGCAATCTCATCGCTAAAAGCGCCATGCCCTACACGCTCGGCCTCGACACCCTGGGTACCCACGTTGTTTACGACTCCGGCGACTACGCCGGCCTGCTCGACAAGACGCTGACGGCCGCCGAGTGGCAAGATTTGCAGCGCGACCTCGAGCAGAGGCGCACTCGCGGCGAAAAGGTCGGCGCTGGCGTTGCCATCTTCGTGGAGAAAAGCGGCCTCGGCCCATTCGATACCGTGCGCATCGAGGTGGCAAGTGATGGCGCGGTCGAGGTGATCACCGGCGTCGCCTCGCTCGGGCAAGGTGTGGAGACGGCGATGGCGCAGATTTGCGCCGACGCGCTTGGTGTGGACTACACAAGCGTGCGCGTCATTCACGGTCAGACCAACCGCATCGGCAAAGGCATGGGCGCTTTTGCGTCGCGTGTCACCGTCATGTGCGGAGAGGCGACGAGGCTTGCCGCGGCAAAGCTGCGCAACAAGGCGCTGGCCCATGCGGCGGAGCTCATGCAGGCCCGCGCATCCGACCTCGACATCGTCAACGGCGAGATCGTGCGTAATGGTGGCGGCCCGTCAATGCCGCTCGCCACGCTCGCGCGCGCGCTGCCCGAGGGCCTCAACGCCGAGGATACCTTCGAATCCACGCACATGGTCTATCCTTACGGCGTGCACATCGCCGTGGTGCGCGTCGATGCCGACACCGGCGGCGTCGCGGTCGAACGCTATACAATCGCCTACGATGTCGGCCGCGCCGTCAATCCGATGCTGGTCGAGGGCCAGATCGCCGGCGGCCTGGCGCAAGGGCTTGGCGGCTCACTGTGGGAGGAGTTTCTCTACGACGAGGCCGGCGAACCGCTGTCGGTGACGTTTGCGGATTACCTGATGCCGACCGCGCGCGAGGTGCCAGCCGCGCAGATTATCGTCACCGAAGACGCGCCAAGCCCGCTTAACACGCTCGGCCTCAAGGGCGCCGGTGAAGGCGGCGCCAATCCGGTCGGTGCGGCAATTGCGTCGGCAATCGACGAGGCCATCGGAATCCCCCTCGCGGTGACGAGGTTGCCGGTGACGCCGCAGCGCTTGCGGGCATTGATGAACGCGGGCGCGGCCTAGACAACCGCGCCGGCGTCGATCCGCGAATCGAGCAACTTGGCCAAGGCCGCCGGGTCCTTCACCGGACGCACCATCATCTTCTCGTCGCGGCCGCGGATCTCGACTTCGGTGAGCGGCAGCGCGCCGGTCGGAAGCCTGGCGGTTTTGCAGACGTCGTCCGACACCACGAGCCTGCAGGACAGCGCCTTGGTCATGTCCTGCAAACGCGCGGCGACATTGACGGAATCGCCTAACGCGGTGAACACTGTATGGCCCCGGAAGCCAATGTCGCCGACGATCACTTCGCCGGCATGGATGCCGATGCCGTAGGCCACCGGCTCATGCGCCTCGGCGGCAATCTGGTCATTGAGGTGGCTGACGTTGGCGGCGACCAGCGCGGCGGCACGCAGCGCCTGCTGGCAGGCGGTGGTGCGGTCGGTGCCCAGCCCGAACAGCGCCAGCACGCCGTCGCCGACGAACTGGTTGGGCTGGCCGCCTGCGTCGGTGACGGCCCTCGACACTGCCTCGACGAAGCGGTTGATGAGCACGACAACATCGAAGGCAAGCCGCGCCTCGCCCAAAGCCGTTGATCCGCGCATGTCGACAAACATGCTGACGACATAACGCTCCTCGCCGACATGCATGCGCTGGCCGCTGCGCACAGACGCGGCGCCGATGGTCGGCTGCAGAATCGGCACCACCGCGATGTCGGCCTGCGGGCGCAACTGGCAGGCGAGACGGATCGATGGATCTTCGGCCGCGCCGACACGCGCCAGCACCAACGCCTCGCGCCCCGAAGCAGCCGGTAGCGCGCTGTAGTCGCTGACGATGCGGACGCGGCAGGTCGAGCAGCGGGCGCGGCCACCGCAAACGCTGGCGTGCGGGATATTGAAGCGCAGGCTCGCTTCCAGCACACTCATGCCCTTGGGCACGCGCACCTGGCGGTTGGGGTAGGTGAGCGTGAACAGGCCGCTGCCGCGCTCGCGCAGCGCGCGTGCTCCGCGCGCCACGAACACCAGCACAATGCCGCCGGCGTAAGCGATGGGAAAATAGAAAAGCGTGATGGTGTCGATGGCGTTCGCCTGCGCCCGCGTGACGTAGCGCAGATTTTCCTGCCGCCATTGCGCTTCCTGGGCAAGGTCGATGACCTCGCGTCCACCCTGATAGATGCCGAGCAGCGACAGCACCGGCATCAGCACCGCGAAGGACAGCAACAGTGGCGCCGCCCATCGGTAAAACGGCTTCATGCGCAGCCAGAAATAAAGTCCGATACAGCCGTGTGCCCAGGCGACCAGCAGCAAGCCGGTCTGCGCGATGGTCTGCGACTCCTCGACCCACCAGGCATAAATCGGCAAGCCGTAATCGGGGGGCGCCACGCCATACATCCAGCCGGCGACGCGCATGGCGCCGAAATGACTGGCAAGCCAGAGCGGAATGCTCAAGCCCAGAACGAGCTGGCTGATCTCGGCGATAGAGAACTGAAAATGCCGCCGCTGGTAGAGCGCCCAAAGTCCAAGCCAGAAATGGATCATCGCCGCGGTGTAGAGCACGGTGTTGACCGGGAGGCTGCGCCAGAACCAGGTATGCCAGGGCACGAACGCCTGCATCGCCGCGTAAGAAATATTGCCGAGCGCATGATTGAAATAATGCGACAGGATGTAGGCGAACAGGACGAGGCCGGTCGCCAAACGCACCTGCCGCACGCTGATGCTGCGTAGCCACGCCACGACGCCCGTTTTGCCGTTGCGCTCGCGCGCACGCAGGTCAGCGATGGGTGCGGCCTCGACCGTCATGTACGGCAGTCTAGCGCAGTTTGACGACGGAAAGGTGGACCGGCGGCAACCGTCAGCCCTCGCGCATGATCTTCTCGATGCGGCGGTCGGGCACCAGCCAGATCACCGCGACCAAGGCGTAGGCCGCGATCGAAGCCCACGGGTAAACAAAGGCAAGCCCGATACCGGCGAGATACAGGACCAGCGATATCTTGCCCTTGATATCTTTGCCGAGCGCCTGCGCCAGCACCGAATGCGCGCCCTGCCGGTGGATGATCGCCGTCTGCAGCAGGGAGTAGGCGACCGCCGGCAGCAGCAAGGTGCCGCCGTAGACCGCGGTCGGCACGGCGGCAAGGAAATTTTCGCCTAGCCAGGCGGTCGCGGCCGGGACCAGCGAGAGCCAGAACAACAAATGCGAGTTGGCCCAGAGGATCAGTCCGTCGACCCGCGTGACGGTATGGATCAAGTGATGGTGATTGTTCCAATAGATGGCGAGATATACGAAGCTCAATACATAGCTGACGAAATTCGGCCCGATGCTGCCGAGCGCGGCCCAGTCGGCGCCATGCGGCACCTTAAGCTCCAGCACCATGATGGTGATGATGATGGCGATTACGCCGTCGCTGAATGCCGCCAGACGATCTTTGCCCATGGCCAGAGCGCCCTAGCCTAGCGCCGGCTCGAATTGCGGCCGGTAGCCGTCCTGCGTTGCTTCGACGTGGCCGGCGAACGGCATGCCGACATGAGCGGGAAACACCAGCGCGCCGCTGCGCGCGCAGTAGTCGAGCACCTTGCGCCGGCTGACGATGGCCTGCCCGGCGTCGGAGTTCTTCGGGAAATTCCAGTGTGGATGATAGACCTGCAATAGGTGGTGCCAGACATCGCCAATGAAGGCTGCACGCTCGCCTTTACTCTCAAGCTTGAAGAAGACGTGGCCCGGCGAGTGGCCCGGCGCCGAATCGATCTCGATGAAGTCGTTGAGCCGGTAAGGCCCGCCGCTGACCAGGTCGGCCTTGCCATGTTCGAGGATGGGCACCACGCATTCGCGGAAGGTGCCGAGTTCGGCCGGGCCCTCTTTCGGATCGGCGTCCACCTTGGAAAAATAATCGACGTCGGGCTTGGAGAACACATAGCGCGCGTTGGGAAAGGTCGGCACCCATTTGCCGTCCTTCTGCCGCGTGTTCCAGCCGACGTGGTCGTGGTGCAGATGCGTGCACATCACCATGTCGATCTCCTCGGGCCGCGCGCCAGCGGCGGCAAGGCGCTCGAGAAAGGGCTCGTTGAGCATGTGCCAGAACGGGCGGCCGGGCTTGTTCTTCTGGTTGCCGCAACAGGCGTCGATGAGGATTTTCTTGCCGCCTACCTGTAACAGCCAGCTATGCACAGCCAGCCGCATGGCGCCGGTTTCGGCGACATAGTGATGGGGCGCCAGCCAAGGCAGGTGCTTTTTCAGTTCGGCATCGGTGAGTTCGGGGAAAACATCGCGCAGTTGATAGCTCGGGACATTGGTTTCCTCGACGCGCGTGATGGTGGCCTCGCCCACTTTGAACAACGGCATCTCCCCTGGGAATCTGGCGCAATCGGTCCGGATACTCTATGCCGGGGCCGACAGCGTCAAACGGGAAATGCCCAGCATGCCAGCCAATGACAGCAAGCCGCGCCTCAAGGCGCCGGCCGGAACCTGCGACACCCACATGCATTTTTACGACAAGCGCTATCCGATCGCGCCGACGGCAAAGATCCTCGCGCCCGACGCACTGGTGCCGGAGTACATGAAAATGCGCCAGCGACTCGGCATCGAGCGCACTATCGTCGTGCAACCCTCGGCCTATGGCAGCGATAATCGCTGCACCATGGATGCGGTGGCCGCGATCGGGCCGAGCGCGCGCGCCGTCGTCGTGGTCGAGCCCGACGTGAGCGACGCCGAACTCGAACGGTTGACCAAGCTCGGGGCCCGAGGCTTACGCTTCTTCATGCTGTCCGGCGCGCCACTGCCCTGGGAATCGCTCGAAGCGCTCTCGGCGCGGGTCGCGCCGTTCGGCTGGCACGTAGTGTTCCAGATGGACGGGCGCGATCTCGCCGACCGCGCCGCCATGCTCAAGCGTTTTGCCAGCAAGATGATCATCGACCACACCGGAAAATTCCTCGAACCTGTGGCGCTTGACCACCCCGGCTTCCGCACCATCCTGAACCTGCTCGAAGGCGGACGCACCTGGCTCAAGCTCGCAGCGCCGTACGAAACCTCGAAGATCGGCCCGCCGAACTACGATGATGTCGGCAAGCTAGCGAAGGCGGCGGCGAAGGCCGCGCCCGAGCGCATGCTGTGGGCGAGCAACTGGCCGCATCCTTCAGCCACCGAAAAGCCGGACGATGCCTGGATGCTGGACATGCTGCTCGACTGGATCCCGGATGAGGCGGCGCGCAAGAAGGCGCTGGTCGACAATCCGGCCGAGCTCTACGGCTTTTAGCGAATACGCCGCCGCGGAGGTCACGCGTGAAATTCGCCCACTTCAGTCATGTCTGGGCCAAGCCCGGAATGACGGCGCACCAGCGCTACGAGGAACTGTGGCGCGAGCTTATCCTTTGCGACGAACTCGGCTTCGATTTCAGCTTCTGTGTCGAACACCATTGCCGCCCTGACGAGAGCTGGATTTCTTCTCCCAGTCTTTACGCGGTCGGTGCCGGCGCACGCACCAGGCGCATGCGCATCGGCCCGATGGGCTACATCGTGCCGCTCTATCATCCGTTGCGGCTCGCCGAGGAAATCGCGATCGTCGACCAGATGCTCGGCGGCCGCATGGAGTGCGGGCTGGTGCCAGGCATCAACCCGGATTACTTCCGCCCCTTCGGGCTCGACTATGGCCAGCGCAAGTCGCCGACGCTGGAGTTCGTCGATTACTTGCGCGCCGCCTACGGCGAGGTGCAGCCCTTCACTTTTCGCGGCGATAATTTCCAGACCGCCGAGCCGACGGTTCTTGCGGTGCAGCCGGCACAGAAGCCGCATCCGCCGCTGTGGATGATGAGCCGCGATCCGCAGACGCTGGAATTCTGCGCCCGCAACGGCATCAATCCCGGCTACTTTCTCATCTATCCGCGCCACGACGCGGCGCCGCGCTACCGCAAATTTCTCGACGACTGGGGCAAGGCCGGGCACGCGCACAAACCCAACATCGCCTACTGCACGGTCATCCATGTGGACGAGAGCGACCAAAGGGCGCTTGACGTGGCGCTTGAACGCGCGGCCCGCGCCTATGAAGGCTTCCTGCCACCGCCCAAGCCCGGCGAGAGTTTCGAGACGCGCGTCAAGGAACACGCCAGACGCTATATCGGCCGCGGTGAGCCGGGGGCCTCCGACATCATGGCCAATGTGTTCGATCCCGATTACCTGATGAAGCACGAGCTGGTGTTCATCGGCTCCGCGGAAACCGTTGCCGCGAAAATCCGCAAGGCGGCGGAAGCCGGCCTGTTCAACGTCTTCCTCGGCGAATTCAACTTCTCCGACTTGCCGGAAGCGGACCTCATGCGCTCGATCCGTCTGTTCGGCGAGAAAGTCATCCCGGCGCTGCGCGGCTACGAGCCGTTCTAGCCGCGCGGTTTGTCACGGAAGCGATCCATCAGCGGCTTGTCCTGGCCGCCGTCGATTTCGATCATGGTGCCGTTGACCATGCTCATCATCGGCGAAGCCAGCATCACCACCAGAGCAGCGACCTCTTCGACCTCGGCGATGCGGCCCATGGGGATCGAGGCCGGCGCCAGCTTGTCGGCTTGTTCGCGCGGGATCTTCATGTCGCGCGCCATGGCGTCGACGAGGCCCGCCCAGCGCTCGGTGCGCACCGGTCCCGGATTGACCGCAACGAAGCTGATGCCGTCCTTGCCGTATTGCCCGGCGAGCGAAAGCGTCAGGTTTTGCCCTGCGGCATTCGCCGCGCCGGGGCAGATTTCCCAATAGGACGGCTTCACCCCGTCATTGCCGATCAGGTTTACGACGCGGCCGCCGCCCTGCTTGACCATCAGCGGCAGCACGTAGCGCAGGCAGCGCACGTAGCCCATGAACTTGAGCTGCAGGCCCTTCTCCCAGTCGTCCTCGGTCAGGTGCTCGATGACACCCCCGGCGGCTGAGCCCGCATTGTTGACCATGATGTCGACGCGTCCGAGAGCCTTGGCGCCTTGCTCGATGAAGCTCTTGGCCTCCTTGTCCTGCCGCAGATCGGCGGGGATGGCGACGATTTTGCGCCCGGTCTCCTTGGCGATTTCCTTTGCCGTGGCTTCAAGCGGTTCTTTCCGCCGCGCGCAGATGCCGACGTCGACGCCCTCTTTGGCCAGCGCCAGCGCGATGCCCTTGCCGATGCCTTCTGAACCGCCAGTGACCAGCGCCGTCTTGCCTTTGAGCTTCAAGTCCATTGCCGTTCTCCCAACTTCAATGCTGCCGGTTTCGTTCGTTACGCCCGATGCCGAGCAGAAACGTCCACGCGTTCCAGATGCTGGCGACCAGACAGATTGCGTAACACAGGGTGACCACGGCCGCCGAGGCCCTTCCGCGGCCGCGCGTGCCGGGAGCCTTCACGGCTCGCCGCAGCAGCGTCAGCGGAAACGAAAGCCCCCACACGTTTACCAGCAGCAGTTCGACGCCGAGCCACCGGAGCGGTTGCGGCATGAGTATCGCGGTCGCCATCAGCAAGGTGCTGACCAGGATCAGCGTCGTGTATTGCACACGCAGACGATAAACGTCGTCGTTGGCGATCTCGCGCAAGTGCAGCGACGCCGCCACGAAAAGAAGGCCGATCAGCGCCGCCGACGAGGTGCCCAGCATGACATAGAGCTCACGCCACGCCTCAAGCTGGTGTGCCGCTTCCATCTCTCAGGCGCCCGGCTTGTGCGCCAGCCAGCGGCCGGCTTCCGCCGCGGCGAACAGTTCGGCGACCGCGGTGTTGAATTTTGCCGGCTCCTCGCTGGTGATGGTGTGGCCGGAGCGCGGAATGACGCAGAGCCCCGCCGTCGGCGCTGTCCGCTTGAGATAGATGCTGGCATCGACGCACCATTCGTCTTCGTCGCCGACCAGCACCAGCAAGGGCACGGAGAATTTTTTCAGCGCCGCCTCCATCTCCCACAACGACGGCCGCTTGGCCTGGAGATTGAGCATAACCAGCGAATGGCCGAGCGCGGAGTGCTCACTCAACATCTTGATGAATTCGGCATAGCCGCGCGGGTCCTTGTTCTTCTGTGCTTGCCGTGTCGGCCCGTCGCCGTAGCGTGCCGCCGCGACCGCCATGGTCTCAGCGGCGAACATCTTGCCGGTTTCGCGCGAGACGGCGCGCGCCTCTTTCACCTTGGCCATGTCGGCGCTCGAGCCGTAGCCGCAGCCCGCCGCAGTCACCGAGATGCAGCGCTCGGGATAGCGAATGCCGACATGCACCGCGGTCAGCGCCCCCATCGAGTGGCCGACTACATGGCCCTTGGGAATCTTCAGCGCGTCCATGACCGCGATGACGTCATCGCGAAAAATGTCCTGGCTGTATTTATTGGGATCCTCCGGCACGTCGGAGGGCGGATAGCCGCGCTGGCTATAGGTGACGCAGCGATGAGCGCGCGAAAAGTACCGCATCTGCGGCTCCCAGGTGCGCCAATCGCCGGCATATTCATGGACGAAGACGACCGGCGTCCCTTCGCCCGCTTCCTCGTAATACAGCCGGACGCCGTCGCGCGCGCTGATGTGCGGCATGTCGTTCTCCGTTGCGCGATTATGCGCACGCGGGTGTGGAGCGGTAAAGCAAAGAGGCCCGTTTGGCCGCCCTAAGCCTCGGTACCGCAATGGCAATCCGGGCATAGTCGCAGCGGGCGACGGCAGCTCTATTTTGAAAGATAGTATCTTTACTATTTTAGATCCCCAGCGCATAATTTGCTGATAGTCCGAGGATCTCGGCATGCGGGCGCTGCGACAACCAGTGGCGATGAGCAGTGAACTGACCGCGCGCGTCATGTTCGCCGGTCGCTCGTCCTCGCTGTCGGCGCAGATCGTCGCCGACGTGCGCGACAGCCTCTTCGCCAAGCGTCTGAAGCCTGGCGATTTCCTCGGCACCGAGAAGGAACTGGCCGCTCGTTTCGGAACCAGCCGCATCGTGGCGCGCGATGCTTTGCGCACGCTGGAGGCGCTCGGCATTGTCGAAATCCGCATGGGTAAAGGCGGCGGCGCGCGTATAGCCCACGGCAATCCGCGCCTTTTCGCCGAGGCGCTGGCCGTACAACTGGACCTTACCGGGGTCAGCGCCGCCGAGATCATGGACGCCCAACGGGCGATCGAGACGCTGGGCGCCGAACTCGCCGCCGAGAATGCCACCGCCGCAGATGTCACGCGATTGCGTGCGCTGCTTCACGAAGCGGAAGCCTCGATCGGCGATGCGGATGTCTTTACCAAACTGTCGCGCGATTTTCACCTGGCGGTGGCCGAGGCCTCGCACAATCGCGTCATCGTCGTGCAATTGCTCTCGCTTGAGCATGTGTCGTGGCCTCGCCGCAACGCCACTGCCACACGCAAGCTTGCGCAGCACGTTCTCGAAACCCATCGCAGGTTGACCGACCTGATCGAGATGCGCGACGCCGCGGGCGCCCGCACGCTGATGGACGACCACGTCAAGATGATCCGTGCGCGGCGCGTCACCGAACACGGCAAGAAGCAAGCAGAGAGAAATTCCTGCTGTTAGCCAACCCAGGGAGAAGAGCCATGCCGAAATTTCTCATCGAACCGCATTTCCGCCTGCAGGAATGGGTCGCCCACGAGAAGGATTATTTCGCCAAGGAAGGTCTCGATTACGACTTCCGCGAACTGATGCGCTCGACCGACGGCAAGATTCACGACAAGGGCAGCAAGGGCGCTTATCAGTCGTTCGAGGAAGGCCGTACGGCGAACGTCAGCTGCGCCTGCCACTGGACGGTCAACGTCGCCGCCTCCAACGGCCACGGCAAGATGTACACCGACGTCTATTCGGTGGCGCCGGCCGGCATTTTCGTTCCGGCCGATTCCAAGGTGAAGACGCCGGCCGATCTTGCCGGCGTGCCGATTTCAGTCGGCTTCCAGTCTGGCAGTCACTACGCCACGGTGCAGGCGCTTGAGCCATTTCTTAAGTCCGAGCAGATGAACCTGAATTACGAAACCGGCATGCTGTTCAAGCGCATGGAGCATCTGTTCGACGGCACCGCGCCGGCGGTGAACCTGTTCAACGGGCCGTATTATTTCGCCGAGCAACTCGGCTTCCGCAAAGTCATCGACACCACGTTCATGATCGGCACCATGATCCACGGCGATCCCGATCCGGAGGACCTCCGCAAGTTCTTCCGCGCGCTGCGCAAGGCGCAGCGCGACATCGACCTGCGCCCCGAGCTCTATACGCATTATTACAAGAACGAATTTCCTGACCGCTTTCATGCCAGGATGGACACGCGGCGCTGGGGCCCCGGCGAGCGGCTGGTGTTCGAGCCCTACACGAAGGAGGTCTATGAGGAATCCTTCGAGTGGATTGCCGCCCATGGCATCTTCCCCGATG
Organism: uncultured Alphaproteobacteria bacterium; assembly: GCA_963738915.1. Classification (GTDB taxonomy): domain Bacteria; phylum Pseudomonadota; class Alphaproteobacteria; order Rhizobiales; family Xanthobacteraceae; genus Pseudolabrys. The sequence goes on along the minus strand of CAVTYO010000011.1, from coordinate 90,816 downwards.
GCAAGATGGGCAGCGGAAAATACGAGCAAGCGACGTTCTCGCTGGCCTGAAATTCCGCCCGCTCGCCTATAATCAGGGTCCAGCCAAATTGACGCGCCGCAAACAAAGGTTTGCGGCGCTTTTCTTTGCGCGCAAGGTCAGGCATTCTGGCGCTCAAGAAAATCCAACAATGATACTTTGGGAGGAAAACATGAGACGCATGCTATTTGCCGGCGCCGCTGCAATTGCGGTCAGCCTGCTGCCTGCTGCCGGGCTTGCCGCCGACAGCATAAAGATCGGCGTCATTCTGCCTTATTCCGGCCAGTTCGCCGACGCCGCCAAACAAATCGACGAGGGCATCAAGCTTTATATGAAGCAGCACGGTGACACCGTCGCCGGCAAGAAGATCGAGATCATCCGCAAGGACACCGGCGGCATCGCGCCGCCAGTCGCCAAGCGGCTCGCGGAAGAACTCGTCGTGCGCGACAAGGTGGACATCCTCACCGGCTGGCTGCTGACCCCGAATGCGATTGCCGGTTGCGGCGTGTCGGCCGAAGCCAAGAAGGTTTCCGTGATCATGAACGCGGCGACCTCGATCATCGTCGACAAGTCGCCCTACTGCACCCGCGCCGCGTTCACGCTGTCGATGGTGACCGAGACCCTCGGCAGTTGGGCGGCCAAGAGCGGCATCAAGAAGGCCTATACGATGGTGTCGGACTACGCGCCCGGCCACGACTCGGAAGCCGGCTTCATGAAAGGCTTCAAGGCCGGAGGCGGCGAGATCGTCGGCTCGGTGCGCATGGCGGTCGCCAACCCGGACTTCTCAGCCTACGTGCAGCGCGCCAAGGATCTCAATCCGGAAGCGATCTTCGTGTTCATTCCGGGCGGCGCGCAGCCGGCGGCGATCGGCAAGGCGTTTGCCGAACGCGGCATCGATACCAAGAAGGTCAAGGTGATGAGCACCCAGGAGCTCGGCGACGACACCGCGCTCAAGAGCATGGGCGACACCGCTCTCGGCATCATCACCGCCTCGCCCTACGATCACAACCTCAAGACCAAGACGAACGAGGCCTTCGTCGCCGCATACAAGAAGGATTTCGGCGGCGACAATCCAAACTTCTTCTCGGCCGGCGGCTATGACGGCATGACGCTGATCTACGAAGGCCTGAAGAAGACCAAGGGCGATGCCGACGCCGAGAAACTCATCGGCGCAATGAAGGGCACCAAGTGGACCAGCCCGCGCGGTCCGATGATGATCGATCCGGAGACGCGCGACGCGATCGAGAACATTTATATCCAGAAGGTCGAGAAGGTCGGCGGCAACCTGGTCAACGTCGTGATCGCCACCGTCCCCAACGTGAAGGACCCGGTGCACGAAGCGATGAAAAAGAAATAATTGCCGGCTTTGATCTCAAGTCGGGATGGGGCGGCCCAAGCGGTCGCCCCATCCTTTATGAACCGCGCCTAATACGGTATCAGGACTGGCGCTCGCGGAGTCACGCTGACGGTCATGCTCCCTCCTGTCCTCGGTGTCCTGTTCGACGGCATTGCTTACGGGATGCTGCTGTTTCTGCTGTCGGTCGGCTTGTCGGTGACGCTTGGCTTGATGAATTTCGTCAACCTGGCGCATTGCGCCTTTGCCATGCTCGGCGGCTACGTCACCGTCATGTTGATGCAAGACGCGCACTGGCCGTTTCTGGCGACGCTGCCCGTTGCATTCCTCGCCGCCGCGCTCGTCAGCGTGGCGTTCGAACGCACGCTCTATCGCCGGCTCTACCGCGCCGGCGATCTCGACCAGGTGCTGTTGACCGTCGGGCTTGCCTTCATTTCGGTCGCGGTTGCCGCCTGGTTCTTCGGGACCACCCAACAGCCGATCACGGTGCCGGCCTATCTCAGCGGCGCCTTCGAGTTTCACGGATTGAACATCGCGTCTTACCGCCTGTTTTTGATCGGCTTTGGCGTTGTGGTGGCAGCCCTCCTGGTTGTTGGCCTCGAATACACCCGCTTCGGTGCGCAAGTGCGCGCGGCGGTCGACAACCAGCGCATGGCGCGCGGGCTCGGCCTTAACGTCGACGCCGCCTTCAGCGCCACCTTTGCGCTCGGCTCCGGTCTCGCCGGACTCGGCGGGGCGCTGGCGATCAATATCCTCGGGCTCGATCCCAATTTTGCCTTCACCTATCTGGTCTATGTGCTGATCGTCGTCTCAGTCGGCGGCCTTGGCTCGATCGTCGGCTCGCTGTCGGCCGCAGTCCTTATCGGCATCAGCGACATCGCCGGCAAATATTACGTGCCCCAGCTCGGCGCCTTCCTCATCTATCTGGTGATGCTGATCATCCTGATGTGGCGTCCGGCCGGCCTGTTCGGGAGGCGCTAGCGCATGACCCCGAAGAGTCAATAACGCCATGGCACTGACCGAAGGCGCAACCGGCCCACAGGCCTATCTGCAATCACGCAGCCGCTGGGGGCCGATCGAGATCGCGTTCTGGCTCGCCACGCTTTTGCCGTTCGTGCTTTTTCCGAATTATCTTTCCCTCGCCAGCCAGATCGCGATCGCCGCGCTGTTTGCGCTCTCGCTCGATCTCATTCTCGGCTATGCCGGTATCGTTTCGCTCGGCCACGCTGCGTTTTTCGGCACCGGCGCCTATGTCGCCGGGCTGTTCTCCAAGTTCGTCTGGGGCGAGCCGATTTCCGGACTGTTCGTTGCTGCCGCGGCGGCCGCGCTGCTCGGCTATCTGTCCAGCTTCGTGGTCGCGCGCTTTCGCCACCTCACCTTGATCATGATTACGCTCGGCCTCGGCCTGCTGCTGCATGAGGCGGCCAACAGCGCCAGCTGGCTGACCGGCGGCTCCGACGGCTTGCAGGGCATCGACATCTGGCCGCTGTTCGGCGTCTTCAAGTTCGATCTTTATGGCAAGACCGCTTTTCTTTATTCGCTGGCGGTCCTGTTCATCATTTTCCTCGGCGCAAGGCGGCTGATCCACTCGCCGTTCGGTCTTGCCTTGCGCGGCATTCGCGAGAATTTCGTGCGCATGCCGGCGATCGGCGCCGATAGCCGCGCGCATATCCGCAAGGTCTATACCATTGCCGCGGCAATCGCCGGCGTCGCCGGCGCGTTGATCGCGCAGACGACGTCGACCGTGTCGCTGGAAGCCCTCGGCTTCGAGCGTTCGGCCGACGTGCTGGTGATGCTGGTGTTCGGCGGCGCCGGCCGGCTCTATGGCGGGCTGGTGGGGTCGATCATCTTTCTGATCGCGCGCGACCAGTTTTCCGGCATCGCCCCGCAATACTGGTATTTCTGGATCGGCCTGCTGCTGATCACGGTGGTGATGCTGCTGCCGAATGGAATTCTTGGCGGCCTCTCCGCCTTGTATGCACGGTGGAGGCGCAAATGAGCGCGTCGGTGCTTTCGACCCGCGGCTTGGCCAAGAGTTTCGGCTCGCTGGTCGTTGCGCGCGACATCGAACTCACGCTCCCGCAAGGCGCGCGCTACGCGCTCATCGGACCGAACGGCGCCGGCAAGACCACGCTGATCAATCTGATGACCGGCATGCTCGCGCCCAATGCCGGACAGATATTCCTCGGCGACGACGACATCACCGCGCTGGAGCCGCAGGAACGGGTGCGGCGTGGGCTTGCCCGCACCTTCCAGATCAACACGCTGTTTGCCGGCTTGAGCGCGCTGGAGGCGGTGACGCTTGCGGTTGCCGAGCGGCGCGGCTTTGCCGGCCGCTTCTGGCATAACATAGCCATCTACAAGGAAGCGATCGACGAGGCGCACGACATTCTGGTGAAATTGCACCTCGGCGATTGTTGTTATCAGATCACCCGCGAACTGCCTTACGGCCGCCAGCGGCTGCTGGAAATCGCGCTGGCGCTGGCGACCAAGCCCAAGGTGCTGCTGCTCGACGAGCCGGCGGCCGGGGTACCACAGGAAGAAAGCGGCGACATTTTCGAAGCGGTGGCGAGCCTCTCCGGCGATCTCACATTGTTGTTCATCGAACACGACATGCATGTGGTATTCCGCTTCGCCACCCACATCATCGTATTGGTCGGCGGTGCAATCTTCACGCAAGGCTCGCCGGCCGAAATTGCCGCCGATCCCGGCGTGCGCGAAGTCTATCTGGGGACGCGCAAGCATGGCTGAGCCGCTGTTGTCGCTGCAAGGCGTGCGCGCCGGCTACGGCGACGCGCTGGTGCTGCACGACGTCGCGCTGGAATTGCCGGAGCACGGTAGCCTCGCCGTGCTCGGTCGCAACGGCGTCGGCAAGACGACCCTGCTGCTGACCGTCATGGGCTTCACACAGATGCGCGGCGGCCGCATCATTTGGCGAGGCCAGGATATAACGCAGCTGCCGCCCAATCGGCGCGCCGCCAACGGCATCGGATGGGTAGCCCAGGAGCGCGAAATATTTCCGTCGCTGACGGTGGAGGAAAATCTGACCGTCGCCTCGCGGCCCGGCGCCTGGGCGCTCGATGCCATTTACAGACTGTTCCCGCGCCTGTCCGATCGCCGGCGCAATATGGGCAATCAGCTTTCCGGCGGCGAGCAGCAGATGCTGGCCATTGCCCGCGCGCTCATGACCAATCCTTCGCTGATGCTGCTGGACGAGCCATTCGAGGGCCTGGCGCCGGTGATTGTCGAAGAACTGATAGCGGCGATCAAATTGATGCTCAGCGACCGCAAAATCGCGATCGTCCTCGTCGAGCAGCATACCGAAATTGCGCTGGAGCTGACCACCGAGGCCATCGTGCTTGAGCGTGGCGCGGTGGCGCATCGGGCGCCCTCGGCCGCGTTGCGCAAGGACCGCGCCACTCTTGAACGGCTGGTCGGGTTGCGCGTCGACGCCACGGCGTGAGACAGTCGTGGACGGACGCTGACCATGCCCAATCCGATGATTCCCAAGGACCGCGCCGACTATTCGGCGATTATCGACCGTCCCGCCCTGAAGCTGCCGGGCAACGCCCGCATCGTGTTCTGGACCATCGTCAATTACGAGGTCTGGGACATCGGCAAACCGATGGCGCGACAACTGCTCCCTGCCCCGACCGGCGTGCCGCTGATGCCCGACGTGGTGCATTGGGCCTTTCACGAATACGGCATGCGGGTCGGCTGCTGGCGCTTCCACGAACTGTTCAGGAAGCTCGGCATTCGCCCGACGCTCGCGGCGAATGCCCGCATCTGCGAGGATTATCCACGTGTCGCCGGCCAGGCGCGCGACGACGGCTGGGAGTTCATGGGCCACGCCTATGAGCAGGGTCCGATCCACAAGGAGCCGAACCAGGCCGGGATGATCGGCCGCACCCTGGACATCATGGAGAAGTTCACCGGCAAGCGGCCGGTCGGCTGGCTCGGGCCCGGTCTCACGCAAACGCTGGAGACGCCGGAATATCTCGCCGCGGCCGGCGTCAAATATATCGGCGACTGGGTCTATGACGACGAACCGACGGTGATCCGCACCGCCAAGGGCCCGCTCGTAACGCTGCCCTACACCATCGAGTGCAACGACATCCCGATGATGCTGATCCAGCATCACGAGAGCGACTACCTGCTCAAGCGCACCATCGATCAGTTCGACCGGCTCTACGCCGAGAGCAAAAGTCGCGCGAAATTCTGCGCGCTGGCCATTCACCCCTACATCAGCGGGCAGCCGCACCGGATCAAATATCTGGAAGCAATCTACGACTATGTGAACAAGCACGAGGGCGTGCTGCACTGGAACGGCGAGCAGATCCTCGACTGGTACAGCGCTTTGCCCAACAAGCAGACGAAGGCCGCCGAATGAATTTCCCCAAGCCCGCAACCGGCATGCTGCCGAACGACCGCCTCGCCTACTCGGCGATCCCGACGCGCAAGCCGCTGAAGCTGCCCAAGGGCGCGCGCATGGCGGTGTGGACCGTCACCAATGTCGAGGAATGGGACCCGACGCAGACCATGCCGCGCACGGTGCTGACGCCGCCGGCCGGCGGCTCGCCGATGCCCGATATCCCGAACTGGTGCTGGCACGAATACGGCAACCGCGTCGGCTTCTGGCGGCTGTTGCAGGTCTATGACGACTTCAAGATTCCAGGCGTCATGAACATCAACGGCGTCGCCGTCGAGGCCTTCCCCGACATCGTCAAGGCCTGCGCCGAGCGCAACTGGGAATTCGTCGGGCACGGCTACACGCAGCGCAACATGCAAAAGGTCGAGAACGAGCGCGCCGACATCCGCAAATGCATCGAGGTCTTGGAGCGCGTAACGGGAAAACGCCCGCGCGGATGGCTCGGCCCCGGCCTCACCGAGACCTGGGAAACGCCGGATATCCTGGCTGAAGAAGGCTACGACTATGTCGCCGACTGGGTGCTCGACGACCAGCCGGTGTGGATGAAGACGCGCGGCAAGCCCATCCTCAACATCCCCTACACGCAGGAATGCAACGACGTCGCCATGATGCTGATCCAGCACCACAAGGCGAGCGAATTCTACGAGCGGGCGATGGACCAGTTCGAGCAGATCTATAAGGACGCCAAGGGCTCTGCCCGCGTGATGGCGATCTCGGTGCACCCCTACATCATGGGCGCGCCACACCGGGTCAAATATTTCCGCAAGATCTTCGAGAAGATCAGAAAGAAGAAAGACGTGCTGTTCTGGACCGGCGCGCAGATCGCCGACTGGTTCGTCAAGACCGGGCCGAAGGCGCCATGATGTCTGCGCCCGACAGGAAAACGATGGCGGAAGAGACTGCGCGCGCCTACCTCGACACCGGCGCGGTGCGCTTCATGACCGACAAGCCGTTCATCTTCACCTCCGGTTGGGCAAGCCCGGTCTACAACGACTCGCGCTGGCTGATCTCGTTTCCCGATGTGCGCAAGAAGCTGATGGATTTTGCCGTCGCCACCATCGATCGCGACGTCGGCCGCGACAAGATCGACGCTGTGGCCGGTGGCGAAACCGCCGGCATCCCGTTCGCCGCCTGGGTTGCCGAGCGCATGCACCTGCCGATGCAATATGTGCGCAAGAAGCCCAAGGGTTTCGGCCGCGGCGCGCAGATCGAGGGCAAACTCGATCCCGGCCAGCGTGTGCTCCTGGTCGAGGATCTGGCCACCGACGGACGCAGCAAGGTCAACTTCGTCAAGGCGCTGCGCGACGGCGACGGCAAATGCGACCACTGCTTCGTGATCTTCTTCTACGACATCTATCCGGAAGGCGCGAAAATCCTCAACGACCTCGGCGTGACGCTGCACTATCTCACCACCTGGTGGGACGTTCTCGCGGTTGCCAAGGCCAGCGGCAAGTTCGACCCCAAGATGCTGGCAGAGGTCGAGAAATTCATGAACGACCCGGCCGGCTGGTCGAAAGCGCACGGCGGCGTCGCTTCGGCAGCCGAGTAGGCGTTATTTTTCCGGCAATTTTCGCTTCAGGCGCGTGACCGCAAGATCGAGCGCGGAAAGAAATCGCGACAGGTCCTGCCGGGTCAGCGGCGGCGGACCGCGCGTCACCGCGCCGGCGCTGCGCAGATCCGTGAGCAGGTCGCGGGTCGCCAGCGCCATGCCGATCGAATCCTCGGTGAACGGCTTGCCGGTCGGGGCGATAACCGTCGCACCCTTTTTCACCGCCCGGCCGGCCAGCGGCACGTCGGCGGTAATGACAATGTCATTCGGCGTCACCCGGTCCACGATCCAATCATCGGCCACATCGGGCCCCTCACCCACGATCACCCGCTCGATCAGCTCGCTGCGCGGTACGTTCATGAACGAGTTGGCGACGACAAAGACGTGCAGCACGTAACGTTCCGCCACGCGATAAATCTCAGGCTTCACCGGGCAGGCGTCGGCGTCGACAAAGATGCGGGTCGCCGGAGGCTGCTTGGGGTCTTCCATGATACCTGGCGCCGTGGTCAACTTCGCGCAACCAGCAAACAATATGGGAGGCATCAATGGCCAAGGCCCGCAAGAAAGTCCAGGCAAGGCGTAAGGCACCCGGCAAGTCAACCGCTCGGCGCGCCGTCAAGGCGAAGACCCGCGCCAAGTCCGCAGGCAAGCCGCGGCCGAAGCAGAAGTTCACCGTCAGTCACCATCGCGAGGAAGATTTCGATACCGGCCTGCGCACCTACTCGGCCTATCGCGATCTCGGCATCGCGGCGGCGACCGGAGGCCTTGCGCAGGCGCACGTCATCCGCATGACCAAGCCCTTCGAGGAAGGCGAGGTCTCGACGCCGCACTTCCATGACGTCGAGTTCCAGATGATCTATGTGCTCAAGGGCTGGTTTCGCACCGAGTTCGACGGCGAAGGCGTGCACACCTTCCGCGCCGGCTCGTGCTGGATTCAGCCGCCGAAGATCAAGCACACCGTGCGCGGCTATTCCGACGACTGCGAGCTGCTGGAAATCATCCTGCCGGCCGAATTCGATACGATGACACTCGCCTGAGTAGCGCCGTCAGCGCTTGACGCCGAGACCGGCCATAAAGCTCGCACGAATGCGCACCGGGTCGCGGTCTGTGGTGGCGACGCCCGGCTTATCGTCAATGCGCGCGGCAATCAGGCTCGGGCCGCCGCCCTTGAGCGCCTCGCCGACGAGCCGTTCGAACTCCTCTTCATCCGCCGCCCAGGCGGCGTTGGCGATGCCGGCGCCGCGGGCAATTTCCACCAGATCGGCGGAGGATGCGCTCGCCGTCGGCTGGCCGCCGGTGATCTGGTAGATGCCGTTGTCCCAGACCACCATGGTCAGGTTCTTCGGCTTGCACATGGCGACGGTGGCGAGACAGCCGAGCTGCATCAGCAGCGAGCCGTCGCCTTCGAGCGCGATGACGTGGCGCTTGGGCTGCGCGATGGCGACGCCGAGCGCGATCGGGATGGCAAGCCCCATGCTGCCGAGCATGTAGAAATTCTGCGGGCGCTGGCCGCTCGCCCACAGGTCGAAATTGGCGTTGCCGATGCCGCCGACCACGGCTTCCTCGCGCTTGAGCTTGCCGGTCAGCCGCTGGGTCAGCGCGAAGCGGTTCATCACTTTGGCGTTGTGGGCGCGGGTATTCATGCGGCAAACACCTTGCCGCCGGTCAGCAAAGGCGAAAGGATGAAGGTGACCGGCGCCTGCGTTGCCACCGCCTGCTTGATCGAGCGGTCGACGATGAAGCCGAGTTCATCAAGCCGGGTGATGGTGTGATGTTCGACGGCGAGTGCGCCGAGCACCGGCCGCATCGTCTTGCACACCATCGCCTGTCCGAGATTGAACTCTCCGAGCGTGCCGCGCTCGGAGACGAATATCAGCGCCGGAATCTGGCAGGGCACCACCAGCGAGGCGAGCGCATTGGGAATGGTGGCAAAGCCTGACGTCTGCATCAGCACGGCGCCGCGCAATCCCCCCATCCAGGCGCCGGTGACGATGCCGAGCGCTTCTTCCTCGCGCGTCGCTGGAAACGTCGTGAAAAAATTGTCGGCGTGGACGGCCGATATCAGCGGCGTGAAGACGCGGTCCGGCACATAGACGACGAGCTTGACGTCGTTTGCCTTGAGCGTCGCGAGAATGATTTCGTGCCAGGTCTGGTCCGAAGTCTTGCGGTGAGTCATCGAACGAGCTTCACCCGTTGCCGAGAATTTCGCTTTCGCCTACCTTATTATAGATCACGGCGTGAACGACAAGAAACTGCCGGATCTTGGGGAGATACATGAGCGAATTCCTTAAAGCCGGCGCCGGCCTGTCTCGGCGCCGCATCATCAAGGCAGCGGGCGCAATCGCGGCGGGCGTCGCCGCACCGGCTATCCTGCGCGTACGCTCGGCCTACGCCGCGTATCCGGAGCGGCCGGTGAAAATCATCGTCGCCAATACGCCCGGCGGGCCATCCGATATCGTCGGCCGCATCACTGCGGCAGCGCTTCAGGATTCGACCGGCAAAACCTTCTTCATCGAGAATATCGGCGGCGCCGGCAGCAATATCGGCATGGGCGCGGCGGCCCGCGCGGAGCCGGACGGCTACACGATTTTGCTGGCGACGAATGCCTATTCGGTCAATGCCACGCTCTACAACAAGATCCCCTACGATCCGGCGAAGGACTTTGTCGGCGTCTCCGAGTTGGCCTCCTCCCCGAACACGTTCGTCGTCCGCTCCGAACTGCCGGTCAAGACCATGAAGGAGTTCGTCGCGCTCGCGCGCGCCAACCCGGACAAATATAACTGTGCGACACCGCCCATCGGAACCACGCCGCAGATCCAGCTTGAAGTTCTCAAAATCCGCGAGAAGCTCCCGCATCTGGAAGACGTGGTGTTCAAGGGCGGCGGCGACGCCATCACCGCACTGCTCAGCGGCACCGTGCAGCTCAGTTCCGGTTCGCTGCCGCCGGCAGCACCGCACATCAAGGCCGGCACCTTCCGTTGCCTCGCCGTCACCGGCGAAACACGCTGGCCCGACATGCCGGACGTGCCGACGATGCAGGAGGCCGGCTACCAGGATTTCGTCTTTGCCACCGACACGACCTTGCTGGCGCCGGCGAAAACGCCGCCGGACGCGGTGAAATGGCTGGAGACGGCGACCCTGAAAGTCCTCGGCACCGAGGCGATGAAAGAGAAGCTGTACAAGGCCGGCTTCCAGGTGCGCCCAAAAGGCGGTGCCGACGCCTGGGCGCGCGTGAGCAAGGAAGTCGGCTTGTTCCGCGACATCATCAATCAGGCGGGCATTCCGAAACTGTAGGCGGGCGGAGAATTCAGCCGGTGAAGATCAAGAGCATCGAGCCGATCCCGGTCAACCTGCCGATGCTCAAACCCGTGATCATGGCGGGCGAAGAGGTGCGACGCGCCGACAACGTGCTGGTCCGCATCGAATCCGATAGCGGCATCACCGGATGGGGCGAAGCGGCGGCGGCGCCGCTCATGACCGGGGAAACCTTGGAAAGCATCGTCGCCGCCGTGCAATTTCTCGAACCGGCGTTGCGCGACCGCGAGCCCGCCGACATTTCCGGTGCGCTGGCCGCCATGCACGGCCGCATGTACGGCAACAATGGCGCCAAGGCGGCGATCGAAATTGCGCTCTACGACCTTGTCGGCCGCGCCGCAGGCCAGCCGGTGCATGCGTTGCTTGGCGAGAAGAAGCGCAGCCGCATGCCGCTGCTCTGCGTCATCGGCGGCGGCGACCTGGATAGTGACTTGCGCGACGCGGAAAAAAAGAAAGCCGCGGGCTTTACCGCCTACAAGATCAAGGTCGGCATCGATACCGCGCAGCGCGACGCAGAGCGTACGCGCGCGATCTGCAAGGCGCTGGGGCCCGGCCTGCTGATTTCGGCCGACGCCAACCAGGGCTTCGCCACCGCTGAAGCCATGGACTACGTGCGTGCAGTCGAAGGCTCCGGCCTCGGATTTTTCGAGCAGCCGGTTGCAGCCGAAAACCTGGACGGCATGGCGCAGATTGCCGCCGCAACCGCCATCGCAATCGGGGCCGACGAAGGTATCCACTCCCTCGACGACATCAGCCGCCATTGTGAGCGCAAGGCAGCGCGTGGCGCGAGCCTCAAGGCAATCAAACTTGGCGGCATTGGCGGCGTGGTCGAAGCGGCAAGGCTCTGCGACCGCCTCGGCATGAACGTCAATATCTCCTGCAAGACCGGCGAATCGAGCATCGCGTGCGCGGCGGCACTGCATGCCGCGGCGGTCGTTCCCAACCTTGCCTGGGCGCTCACGCTCACTCACACCGCGCTGGGTGACGACGTCACCGCGCATCCGGTTCCGACCGCGCATGGCCATGTCGAGACGCTCGATCGCCCCGGGTTGGGCATCGACGTCGATGCGGACCGCGTGCGACGCCATCGCGTCAATATCTCCGAGCGATACGCCGACGCCGCCCAGTAAGGCCCTTCGCGGCCACTGCTGCAAAAACGGGCTCCCGGAACGCGAAATAGCCGCATCGCCATTGCCCGGTTTTGGCTAATAGTATTAGGATGCCGGCAAGTGCGGCGAACAAAGCACGCACAATAATGACCCAGGGAGGAATACCAATGAATAACGCCTGCAGGATAATTGCGCGCGCCACACTGCTCGTGGGTGCCGTGGCGCTCGCCATGTCCACCAGCGCCAATGCGCAAGTGAAGAAATACACCTTCGGCTACGACCAGCCGCATTCGACCGCCTACGGCATTGCCGGAGATATGTTCAACGCCAAGCTCATGGAACTGAGCAAAGGCACGATGGGCATCGATCAGTTCCCGGGCGCGCAGCTCGGCCAGGAGCCGGTGATGCTGCAGAAAATCCGCACCGGCGATATCGATTTCATCATCACCTCGACCGCCAACGCCGCTTCGGTGGTGCCGGAAGCCGGCGTGTTCTCCGAGCACTTTATTTTCCGCGACAAGGAGCATCTCGCCAAGGTGCTGGCCGATCCGGCGGTGACCAAGGAATTCCAGGCCATGGTCAAGGACAAGGTGCAAGGCGCGCATGTGCTCGGCCTGATGACCATGGGCTTCCGCAACATGTACAGCAAGAAGCCGATCAACTCGGTCGCCGACATCAAGGGCGAGAAGATCCGCGTGCAGGCGACCATGACCGAGGACGCTCACTTCCCGGCCTACGGCGCACAGACCGTGCACATGCCGTTCGGCGAGGTCTACACCTCGTTGCAGACCGGCGTCGTGCAGGTCGCGGAAAACGGCGTCAACGTCTATATGGCCAACAAGCACTATGAAGTCGCGCCGGTGCTGTCGATGACCGAGCACGAAGCCAACAACAACTGCATCTGGGTGTCCGACAAGACCTGGAACAGCCTCACCGCCGAACAAAAGGGCTGGGTCGAGACGGCTGCCGCCGAGGTCTCCAAGAAGGAGCCGGCCCTCGCGCTCAAGCTCGAAGAAGACTCCGGCGCCAAGCTCAAGACCATGGGCGTGACGATCAACGAGAAGGTCGACAAGTCGGGCTTCATGAAGGACGCCAAGCCGATCCAGGACGACATCGCCAAGAAGCTTGGCCCGCACGCGGTCAAGCTGCTCGAACTCGTCCGCGACGTGAAGTAGTTCGTTTCGCCTTCTGAAACTCCGGGCGGTGGCGTGAAAACGCCGCCGCCCGTGCCATGCAACCGGCAATCGCGACAAGGACTTTCGATGACTAGCGCGCTGGAGGGTGCAGCAACCAAGCCGCCGTTAGTCATCGCGCGCCACCGCCACCTGAAATGGAAGGCGCTTGATCCGGTCGAGCACGCGTTGATGGTTTTGTGCGGCATCTCGATCATAGGGTTTACGTCCTCGGTGTTTCTCGATGTCGTCACGCGCACGCTGCACTACCCGTTCCTCTGGCTGCAATTGGTGACCACGGGCTTTTTCGCCTGGGGCGTCTTCATCGGCATGGCGACCGCGACGCGGCGCATGGATCACCTCAATCTTGTCGAGATCACCAAAGGCATGAGCGGTCCGAAGCGAACCTTCATGGAGACGTTTAACCGCCTCGTGATCCTCGTGGTCGGCATGTGCATGGTGGTGTTTGGCGTGCAGAATTTCTTCAACGACCTGGGTAGCTACCGTGCGCCCTCGCTCATCCCGCTCGGCACCTATACGGCAAGCGTTCCGGTCGCCGGTGTGCTGATCGTGCTGTTCTGCGTCGAGCAGCTGATTTGCGGCTGGCGCAATGGGTTCGAAGGACCGGAAGACGCCGACGATTTCGCCGGGGTACTGAAATGACGCACGGCGAAATCCTCCTGCTGATGACGGCCCTGTTCCTGGTCTTCGGCTACATGGGCGTTCCCGTCGCGTTCGCGCTGATGGCGGGCGTGCTGACCGCGTGCATGCTGACACCGATCAGCATGCAATCGATGATCGGGCAGATGTTCCACGGCATCGACACCGAAATTCTGCTGGCCGTGCCGTTCTTCCTGCTGGTCGGCGAATTGATGACCTCGGCCAATGTCACCAACCGGATGATCGCGCTGGCGCAGACCATGGTCGGGCACATGCGTGGCGGGCTGGCGCAGGTCGTCACCCTGTTCAGCATGTTCTTCGCCGGCGTTTCCGGCTCCTCGACCGCCGACGTCGCGGTGCTGAGCCGCACGGTGGCGCCGGAAATGACCCGCGAAGGCTATGACCGCGCCTTCACGGCAGCGCTGATCGCATGCGCCTCGACCATGGCCAACCTCATACCGCCAAGCATCATGGCGGTGGTCTATGGCGCCACCGGCAACGTGTCGATCGGCGGGCTGTTTCTTGCCGGCATTGTGCCGGGGTTGGTGATCGGCATCGGCCTGATGATCTACTCACACTTGTTCGGCCCGGTGGGCATGAAGAAACCCCGCGCGACACTTTGCCAGTTCGCCGATGCGGCCCGCGCCTCGGTGCTGCCGATGATGATCCCTGTGATCATCATGGGCGGGATTCTCACCGGCTGGTTCACCCCGACAGAGGCCGGCATGATCGCGTCGGTCTACATCCTGCTGGTGGTTGTGCCGACGCTCAATCCGGCGCACGTCCGGCATTTACCGCGCGATTTCGTCTATACTGGCCTGCTCTACTCGATTCCGCTTGCGCTCGTTGCTGCAGCGTCCGCCTTCGGCTGGATGCTCGCCTATCTGCGCGGCCCCGATATCGTCGCCGACTGGATTCAGACCTACGCCGGAACCGACGGCCGCATAATCATGTTCTTGCTGGTGTTGCTGTTCATCGTGATCGGCGACTTCATGGACGCCGTACCGGCGATCATTATCTTCATGCCGATCATCATCAAGCTCAACGAACTCGGAAACATCAAGCCGCTGCACATGGGCGTGGTGATCATAACAACATTGGTGTTCGGACTGATCACGCCGCCCTATGGGTTGTCTTTGCTGGTGGCATCGAAATTTGTCGGCGTGCAATTCAGCAAGGCCATGTATGCATCGCTGCCAATCTATATCGTGTTCTTCGTCACTATCGCCTTCACGATGCTGTTCCCTGACATCGTGCTTTACTTGCCGAAGTTGCTGCTTCCGGAATCGGTCGGCTGCTTCAAGGGCCCGGCCGGCAACTATATCTGCCCGCCTTAGCCCTTCGTTTGCCCGTGTGGCTCGATCAGTTCGATGCGGTTGCCAAACGGATCATGGACATGACGGCGATCGCAGCCGGGCAATGGTTCGTCTTCGGTGACCCTGTAGCCAGCCTGCTTGAGCTTCTTCTCCATGCCGGCGAGGCCGTCGACGATGAATGCCGGGTGCGCCTTGCCGGCAGCGACGAAATTCTTGTCGACACCGAGGTGCACCGTTACCCCGCCGCTTGCGAACCAGCAGCCGCCGCGGCCTTCTAATTCCGGCGGCTTGGGCAATTCCGTCAATCCGAGCATGTCCTGGTAAAACGCACGCGCTTCCGCCTCGCGCCCGGCCGGCATCGCAATCAGTATATGGTCGATGCGGCGAACCGTCATTGTCAGCCTTTATTGTCAGACTTTGCCTTGTTCGGCGATGCCGGCGAGATGGCGCGCCCGCGCTTTTTTCTCGTCGATCTTCATGCCGCGCGCGATCTGGATGCGCTGGGCCTGCGGGGAACCAGCGCCGTGCAGGCTTTCGGTCAGGTAGCCGACGGCGTTGCGTCCGATCGTCATGTTCTCGATCAACCGCAAGATGCGCATGCGGTCGGTGACCGCGACGCCGTCGCGGCCTTGCAGGAACTTGCGGATCAGCGGGCCGATTTCGTTGTTCTGCAAATCCTTTTCCGACGGCATGGTGACGACGAGCCCGCCGGCGATGTCCTGCGCCAGCCTTGAAATCTCAAAAGGAAAGCGCGTGACGTTATGCTTTGCCACATTGGAAAGCATCTCGTCGTTGAGGTAGGCGCCCGAGGGCAGCGGCTTTGACTGGTGTGCGCCCGCCATGCAGCTCGAATAGATGGTCTCGTTGAGGTGGGTCATTTCGACGAGCTTGTCCTTGATGTGCGAGACCGCTTCGACGCCGTTGTGCTCGGCGGCCGACGCCGCGGCCCCGATCAGCACGTCGCCCAGGCCGGTTTTGCAGACATAGGACGAGCGGTGATAGGTGGTGAAGCGCTCGACGAGCGAGGTTGCATATTCCCACTCGCCGTCCATGAACACGTGCTCGTGCGGCACGAACACGTCCTCAAAGACGATGAGCGCTTCCTGCCCTGCAAACTGCGCGTTGCCGGCGTCCATGGCGCCGCCGTCGGTGATGCGCGTGTCGTTGGTCTGGCGGCCCACGATGTAAGTGAGCCCCGGCGCATCGACGCGCACGGCTCCGACCACAGACCATTCGCGATCGGCCTCGCTCATGCGCATGGTCGGCATGAAGATCAGCCAGTGTGAATTGACCGCGCCGGTCTGGTGCATCTTGGCGCCGGAGACATAGATGCCCTTGTTGTCGCGCTTGGTGACGTGCAGGAACAGGTCCGGGTCGCGCTGCTGATGCGGCGCCTTGGACCGGTCGCCCTTGGGGTCGGTCATGGCGCCGCCGATGACGACGTTTGCTGTCTGCGCCCGCTTGAGGAAAGTCAGAAAGCGCTGGTGGTAATCGGTGCCCTTCTTGGCATCGATATCGAAGGTGACCGAATGGCAGGTGCCGATGGCGTCGAGCCCAACGCAGCGCTGAAAGCATGTCCCCGTGCGCCGCCCCAGTTCGCGCTGCATCTCGTGCTTGGCGACAAGCTCGGCGGGGCTGACTGGAACGTGCAGGAAGCGGTTGATCTGCCGGCCGCTGATCGAGGAATGCACTGTGCCGAAAGTGGGCCGTTCGGACGCGACGCGGAAGGTCTCCGCCATCGCATTGACCGACGGCCTGATCACCGGATGATCGACCGGCTCGGCCACGCGTTCGCCCATGAAGAAGACATTCATGCCGCGGCCCCGCAGCGAATCGAAATAATCATCGGCGGTGACGATCGGTTTATCGAAATCGGCCCAGAGGGCCTCAGCGTCGATCATGGCAATCTCCTCGCGCCCACCACTCACGCCTTCATCGTTTCCTTGAGCTTGTAGCGTATGATCTTGCCCGAGCCGGTGCGAGGGATCTCGTTGATCAATTGCACCGTGTGCGGAACCTTGTAAGCCGACAGGTGCACCTTGCAGTGCGCCAGCAATAGCTCGCTTTCCACCGTCTTTCCGGGCCGCGGCACCACAAAAAGCGCCGGCACTTCGCCCAGGTGCTCGTGCGGAATGCCGACCACGGCACAATCGAGCACCGCCTCGAAGGTATTCACCACTTCCTCGATCTCGGCCGGCGCGATGTTCTGGCCGCCGCGGATGATCAGCTCTTTCAGCCGTCCGGTGATGGTGAGAAAGCCGTTCTCGTCACTCCTGGCGAGGTCGCCGGTATGGTACCAGCCGTCGCGCAGCGCGTTGCGGGTTTCTTCCGGCTTGTTGTGATAGCCGGGCATCACGTTGGGGCCGCGAACGATCAATTCACCTTCTTCGCTGGTCGCAACGTCGCGTCCGCTCGCCGGATCGACGATGCGCACGGCAAGCCCCGGAACCGGCAGGCCGCAGGAGCCGAGCACGCGGCCACCGGTCGGCCAGTTCATGGTCACCATGGTCGAGGTTTCGGTAATGCCGTAGCCGTCGAGCAGCGGAACGTGAACGTGCCCCTCGAATTCCCGGTTGAGTGTCGCCGGCATGATCGCGCCCGCCGACACGCAGAGCCGCAGCTTGGGAAACGTCACGACATTTTCGGCGCGCGCCGCCTGCAGCAGGTAGTGGAACATCGTCGGCACGCCGGGGAAATACGTGTATTCGCCGGATTTCAGCAGCTTCACCGCCTCGCTGGTCGAGAACTTTTCCATGATGTACTCGGTGGCGCCGGTGGCGAGAACGCCGAGCACCGAGATGCTGAGTGCGTAGGAATGAAACAGTGGCAGCGGCGACAGCACAGCGTCGCTCTCCGACAGATCGGTGATGGGTGCCCAGCACGCCGCCACGATCCACAGCATGCCGTGCACGGTGAGTTGCACGCCCTTGGCGCGGCCGGTGGTGCCGGAGGTGTACAGGATGTAGGCGGTTTCGTGCATCAAGGCCGGGTCGCGCGGCTTTGATGTCGGCGCCTTGGCCATCAGGTCGGTGTAACGAACCGCACTCGCCTTGCAGGTGCCGCGGTCGGTGACGATGAGCAGCTTGAGGCCGGGCGCGGACGCTTTCAGCGTGGCAAAAAGGTCGCCGCGCTCGGCCGTGGTGATGACCGCTTTGCAGCCGGCGTCGTCAAGCCGGTAGGCGATCTCAGTTTCGGTGGCGTCATAGCTGATGGGCACGCCGACGGCGCCGGCGCGGGTGATGGCAAAGCAGCTTTCAATCCAGTTGACCGAATTCGGCAGCATGATCGCGACAGTATCGCCCTCGCCTACGCCGTTATCGGCGAGGTGGCCGGCAAGCCGGCCGGTGCGTTCGGCGAGTTCACTGTAGGTCACCGCGCCGTTCGCGTCGCGATATGCGGTCTTGCCGCCACGTTCGGAGGCATGGCGGCGCAGCAATTCGGGGATCGGTGCGATCAGTTCTGTTCGCAGCATCTTGAACCTCGTAACTCACACCATGCTGAAGCCGCCGCTCACGCTGATCACCTGCCCCGTGATCCAGCCGCTCTGCGGCGAAGCCAGCAGCGTCACCATCGGCGCGACGTCACCGGGCAGGCCCAGCCGGCGCACCGGATAGAGCTTCACCAGTTTCTCGCGGTTAGCGTCGACCCATTCCTTGTCGTGCGGGGTCTCGACGAGGCCGAGCGACACGGTGTTTGCCGTCGTGCCGGAGCGGCCAAACTCGCGCGCCAGCGATTTCATCAGCGCGATGGTGCCGGCGCGGGCGGCGGCGACGATCGCGAGGCCGGATTCGCCCACGCGCGACGAATCGCCGACAACGGAAACGATGCGGCCGTTTTTGGCGGCATCGAGATGCGGCGCCACCGCGTGGCAGCAGTGGATCGCGCCGTAGAGGCAGGCGCCGATCTGCTTGTGCCAGTCCTCGGCCGTGGTTTCGACAAAGCGCTGGCGCTTGGCGAGGCCGGCGTTATTGATGAGAATGTTGACGCCGCCGAAATCCTTGACGACCGCGTCGACCATGGAATTCACCGCGGTGAAGTCGGCGACATCCGCCTCGTAGGCTTTCGCCTTGCCGCCTGCTTTCGCGATCTCGGCGGCGACCGCTTCGGCCTCCGTCGCGGACGAGCGGTAATTCACGGCGATGCTCGCGCCCTCGGCGGCCAGGCCGAGCGCAATTGCGCGGCCGACGTCGCTGGCGCCGCCCGTCACCAACGCAACTTTTCCCTTCAGTCCAAAATCCATGGTCACACTTTCGCTGTTTGCCCTTTGGCCTTGGCCGCCTCGATCAGGCGGAACAAGCGCTCGGGCGTCACCGGGAGTTCGTTGATTTCAATGCCGAGGGGGCTGAGCGCGTCAGCGATGGCGTTGGCGATTGCCGCGGGGGCTCCGATAGTGCCGCCCTCGCCCATGCCGCGGAAGCCGCCGAGCGTCGTCGGCGAGGAGGACTCCAGATGCACCACCGTCATCGGCGGCACCTCGCAGGCCGACGGCACCAGATAGTCGACCAAGCTCGCGGTGTGCAGCTGGCCCTCGGCGTCGTAGATCACCTCTTCTAAGAGCGCCGCGCCGATGCCTTGGGCGACGCCGCCGTGCACTTGGCCGTCGACAATCAACGGATTCACGAGTTTTCCGCAGTCTTCCGCCACCGCGTAGCGCTCGATGCGGACCTGGCAGGTCTCCAAGTCGAGTTCTACCGCGGCAACGTGGGTTGCGCAGGTCGTCGTGCCGAATATCGGGTCGTAGCTCTTGGTCGCCGCCAATTCTTCGCGCGCGTTCGGGGGCAAACGGCCCATTTCGGAATAAACGGCGCGGGCAACGTCGCGGAAGGTCACGTAACGATCTGTTCCGACGACGGAAACTCGCCCATCCTCGGCGACGAGGTCGGACGCGGCGGCTTCGAGCAAATGCGAGGCGGCGTTAAGCACCTTATCTTTCACGGCTTTTGCCGCCAGCGTCCCCGCGCCGCCGGCCAGCACCAGACTGCGGCTGGCATAGGTCCCGGTGCCGCCGGGGACCGCAGCGCTATCCCCCTGAACGATCATGACATCTTCGAAGCGAACGCCAAGATGTTCGGCGACGATTTGCGCCAGCGTCGTTTCCAGCCCCTGCCCGTGTGAGGCAATGCCGAAGGCCGCGGTCACCGCGCCGGTGGCATCGATACGGATAATTGCCGTTTCCGTACCGGTGTTTATGGGCATTCCCGGCGCCACCGAAATGCGCGAGCCGATACCGGTGAGTTCGGCGTAAGAGGCGATGCCGATACCGAAGCAACGACCGCTTTTCCGCCCCTCGGCTTGCCTGGCCCGCAGAACGTCGTAATCGACGGTCCGACAAGCCTCCGACAAGCACTGCTGAAAGCCAGACTTGTCCCAGACGATGCCAGACGCGACCTTGTAAGGAAACTCGGCGTCGGCGACCAAGTTGCGCTCGCGGATCGTCCTCGGGTCGAGCCTGAGCTTGCCCGCCGCCATGTCCATCAGCCGCTCCATGACGAAAGTCGAAATCGGCCGGCCAACGCCGCGGTATGGCCCGGTCGGCGCCTTCGAGGTCGCCACCGCCTGCACGCGGCCGCGGTAATTCTGGATGCGATACGGGCCCGGCAAAAAGCTCACCACCTGCACCGGCTCGAGCGCGCAGGTCCACGGATAGATCGAATAGGCGCCGATGTCGCCGATGACATCGGCCCGCAGGGCCAAGGCGCGGCCGTCTTTGTCGAGGGCAAGCTCGGCGTCCACGATCTCGTCGAAACCCTGGCTGGTCGAGGCGAGGTCTTCCATGCGGTCACTGGTCCACTTGACCGAACGGCCGAGTCGGCGCGCCGCGGCGCAGACGAAGATCTCTTCCGCGTACAAAGAGCCCTTGCCGCCAAAACCGCCGCCGACATCCGCCGCGACCACGCGGATGCGATGCCCGGGCAGATCAAGCGCCGCGGACAGGCCATCGCGCAGAATGCCGGGAATTTGCGTTGCCGCATGGAGCGTCAGCGCGTCTCGGCCCTTGTCGTGCTCGGCAAGACAGACGCGCGGCTCGATTGCCATCGCGGTCTTGCGCCTCATGCGGAAACGCCCCTTGACGCGGACGGCAGCGTCTTTGATCGTCGCCTCGGCGTCGCCTCGCTTGAATTCCCGCGACACCAGCACGTTGGTCCCAGCATCCTCGTGCAGCAGAGGCGCTCCGGCGCGCACGGCGGCTTCCGGATCGATCACCAAAGGCAGCGGCTCGTAATCGATGTCAACGAATTCAAGCGCGTCCTCGGCAAGATAGCGGCTCTCCGCCACGACGCCCACCACCGGTTCGCCGACATAGCGCACCTTGTCCCGCGCCAGCGGCATAATCGGCGTCGCATGATAGCCCGGCATGCGAGAGGTCGCGAACAGCGGCTTCACCTCGGCAAGGTCGGCGGCGGCGAACACCGCAACGACACCGGGCGCGGCCCGGGCCGGGCCGCAATCGATGCCGCGGATGCGCGCGTGCGAATGATCGCTACGCTTGAAGGCGACGTGCAGCAACCGCTGTACCTGGCGGTCGTCGGTATAGGAGCCGGCACCGGTCAACAGCCGCGGATCCTCGGTGCGCCTGACGCTGGCGCCGACGATTTTCGGCCGTGCGTGGATTTCGCCGTGCTCACTCATAGGCGTCGGCGCCCTTCTTCAGGCTAGCCCATTGCGCCGCGTCATGACCGCAGATCACGGTCGCGCCATCCGCTTCGATATGCCTGATCTCCGTCAGTGATTTCTCCAGCGTTTCAGCGTTCCACGTGTTGCGCGGAATAATGCCGGTATCGAGCGTTGTGCGCAGGCTGACCGTGTCCGACGCCAGAAGAAACACGCCCGATTTGTCGAGCGCCGCTAGCGCGCCAACCGTCCCCGGCGTGTGGCCGGGCAGCGGAATTAGCACGATGCGCCCGTCGCCAAACAGATCGCGCTCTCCATCGAGGGCGTCGAGTGGAACGTCCTGTTCCCATTCGCCGGCGAGGTAACCGGCTTCGGCGGCCTTGGGCGCGCGCGCCGCCTCTATTTCCCTGGCATGGATGATAAACGTCGCGCGCTTGAAGAACGCATTGCAACCGCAGTGGTCGGGATGCAGATGCGAGCAGACGACGACGTCGACATCGTCGGGGCTCACGCCGATACCACCGAGTGCGCCGATCACGTTGTCACCCGGCTTCATGATCGGCTGCATGATGCGCACCATGGCCGCGCCCCAACGCGCCTCCGGGTCGTCGGGCACCGACGGATGGCAACCGGTATCGAACAGTACGTTACCCTGCGAATGCCGCAGCAGCACGCAGGACACCGGAATTTCGATCCTTTCGTTGCGGTCGCCGCCCGCGAGATAGACGCTTTTGCGCATGCGCAGGCGGCCGCCTGAAAGCATGTGCATCTTCATCGCACAGCCTCCGTCTTGGCCACGACGGCGCGGATCGCCTTCACAATGTGCTCGTAGCCGGTGCAGCGGCACAGGTTGCCGGAAAGACCTTCGCGAATATCGTCATCGCTCGCCAGCGGATATTTCTTCATGAGGTCCGTTGCGGTGATCAACATCCCCGGGGTGCAGAAGCCGCACTGCAACGCGTGATGCTCATGGAATGACTGCTGGAGATCGTTCATGCTTCCAATGCGGCCGAGCCTTTCCACCGTTTCCACGTTGCGGCCGTCGGCCTGCACCGCAAACATCAGGCAGGAACGCACGCTGTCACCATCGACCAGCACGGTGCAGGCGCCGCAAACGCCGTGCTCGCAGCCTATATGGGTGCCGGTCAACCCGAGCTCGCCACGCAGAAAATCGGCGAGCAGCAGACGCGGCTCGACGCTGGCGCGGCAGGTAGCTCCATTCACGGTGACTGAAATGTCGCGCCCGCTCATGCTTGGCTCTTTTTGGCGCGGCGCCAGGCGGCATCGAGCGCGCGCCCGGTAAGCACGCCGGCAAGGTGACGGCGGTAGTCCGCGGAAGCGTGCAGATCGGCTTCCGGCGCGATGACGGCACGGACGGCATCGATCGCGCGAGCGATCAGCTTCGGATCGAGGGCCCGGCCGACCAGCAATGCCTCGGCATTGGCGACCCGCAAAGCCATTGGCCCGACACCGGTCAGAGCTATGCGCGCCTGCGCGATCGCGCCGCCGGAAACGGTCAGGGTCGCCGACACCGCGGCAAGGGCGAAATCTCCGCTGCGGCGGGCGACTTCCTCGAAGCCCCAGCCGGTTTTTTCCGGCAGCTTGGGAAACACGATTTCGGTGACGATGTCGCCGAGACCGAGATCGACGCTGAGCGCGCCGAGAAAGAAATCGTGCGCCGAGACTTTTCTCGTGCCCGAGGCCGAGGCGATGTGCAGCTCGGCATCGAGTAGCACCGCCATCATCGGCAGTTCGGCGGCCGGATCGGCATGCGAGAGACTGCCGCCGATGGTGCCGCGGTTGCGGATGGCGAGATGCGCCACATGCGTCATGGCGTGGGCAAGGACCGGCAGGTGCCGGGCAATCAGCGGCGAGGTCTCAAGCCGAAAATGCCGCGTCAAAGCACCGACGCGGATGGCGCCGCCCGTGTCTTCGATGAACGACAGGCCCTCGATGCGATTGATATCGACGAGTACCGACGGCTTGAGCAGGCGAAAATTGAGCATGGGAACAAGACTTTGCCCGCCGGCAATGATCTTTGCATCGTCACCGGCGCCGGCAAGCGATGCCACCGCCATGGCGACGCTGTCGGCAACAACGTAATCAAACGCTGCAGGCTTCATAACTCTCGGATGACCCGGACCCGTCTTTACACCGAATGACTTTCATAATTAGACTATGTCGGCTCAGGCCGAGTCAAGAAGCCGGCTCGGTTGCGGCCGGCGAAAGCATGTGGTGTTGGCGAGGGAGTAACGGTTGGGTCAGGTCGTCACGTTACGGCGGCGCGCGCAGATACGGCGCGGCAGCACCGCCCGGGCAAAGCCGGTGCGCGTCATCCATGAGCGCAACTGCTCGGTCGGGCGCACCGTCGGCATTCTAAGCGACACCTGGGCGTTTCTCGTTTTGCGCGAGAGCTACTTCGCGGCGACTCGCTTCGAGACATTTCAGTCGGCGCTCGGAATCCCGCGGGCGACGCTGACGCAGCGGCTGCGCATGCTCACCACGCAAGGCCTGTTGCGCCGCGTACAATATTCGCAGCGGCCCAAGCGGTTCGAATATCGGCTCACGGCGATGGGCATCGACCTTTATCCGGTGATGATGGCGCTGCTCGCCTTCGGCGACAAATGGCTGAAAAAGACAGCAAAGCCGCCGATCTATCTGGTCCACAACCTGTGCGGCGAGGTTTGTCGGCCGATGGTCGCCTGCTCGCACTGCGAGGAGGAGGTTAACACCAGGACCGTCAGCTATTGCGATGGACCGGGCGCTGGCGTCACACCCCTCGTCGATGCCAAGCGCAACCGGCGGCCGTCCGACCCGAGCGTGCTCGACCGTGGCCGGCCAAGTTCGGTGGCGCAGACGCTGAAAGTCATCGGCGATCGCTGGAGCTTCATGGTGATCCGCGAGGCCTTTTTCGGCGTTCGCCGCTTCGACGACTTGCAGAACAAGCTCGGCATCGCGCCCAATATCCTTACCGACCGGCTCGACCGCCTGGTGGCCGAGGGCATCTTCAAGCGACGCAAATATCAGGATCTGCCCGAACGCTACGAATATCCGCTCACCGAGAAGGGCAAGGATCTCTACGGGCCGCTGATCGCGATGCTGCGCTGGGGGGATACTTGGCTGGCGCGCGGTGAGGTTCCGTTGATCCTCAAGCACAAAGACTGCGGCGAGGATTTCAACCCGTCAGTGGTCTGCGACCATTGCCGCATGCCGCTCAAGGCCAAGGACATGAGCTACCGCCTCAACTACCGGCCGCGCCGCGACAGCCGCCCGCTCAAGCCCGGACGGCCGCTGGCACTGGAGGAAAGCTGAGCGAGCACCAACGACAAAGGGCCGGCGGCCGCTATTGACATGCATTACTAGACTGACAATCATTCGAGGACACAAAAACATGCCGGGAAAAATGGACAATGCAGATCAAGCGCACGCTTGCCTTCATTGACGATACCGCCATCGAATCCGGCCGAGCGGTCGCGCCGCCGCTGCGCAAGGTCGCGGTGGTCGCCGTCATCGACAATCCGTTTGCCGGAAAATTCGCGCAAGACTTGAGCCCACTGACCGAGGCGAGCGAAGAGATCGGCCGGCAGATGAGCAAGATGGCGATGGCGCTGCTCGCGCCACACAAGCCGGAAAGCTACGGCAAGGGTGCGGTCATCGGCATGAACGGCGAGCAAGAGCACGGCGTCGCCATGCTCACCACGGTGTTCGGAAACGTCATGCGCGAGGCGGCGGACGGCGGCAAGGCGTGGATTTCCTCGATGACCAAGCGCGCGGCGCCGGGCGGCTCAATCGACATACCCTTCGCCCACAAGGACGCGCTGTACGTCCGCTCGCACTACGATGGCATTACCATCACGCTGGCAGACGCGCCGTTGCCCGACGAGATCGCCTTGATCTGTGCCTTCGCCAACCGCGGACGCCCGCACCATCGCGTTGGCGGGCCGAAGGCGAGCGAGATCAAAGGCGTCGATGGCTTGACATGAGGCCAGCGAGACAAGCGCGGAGCGGGCCATGACCACCTGTAAAACTGGCGCCGACCACATCAAGTCGCTCAAGGACGGCCGCACGGTCTACATCGACGGCAAGCTGGCGGGCGACGTCACCGAGCATCCGGCGTTCCGCAATTCGGTGAAGTCCGCCGCCATGCTCTATGACTTTCAGGCCAAGCCGGAAAACATCGAGTGGATGACGTTCGTGCCGCCCGGTTCGAACCGGCGCGTCAACCGCTCCTGGCTGATGCCGCGTAACTACGAGGAGATGGTGGCGCGTCGCAAGGCCATGCAGGCCTGGGCGGCGCAGTCCTACGGTTTCATGGGGCGCTCACCGGATCATCTCGCCTCGGCGCTGGCCGGCCAGCGCATGGGCATCGAGGTGTTCGAGAAGCATGGGCCCGCGCGCGCCAAGGCGCTGCGCGATTATTTCGAGGAGGCGAGCCGCAACGATTATTTTCTCACTTACGTCATCATCAATCCGCAGGCCGAGCGCGGCAAGGACTGGGGCGAGCAGAAGGAAGACCTGGTCGCCCGCATTGTCGACGAAGACTCCGGCGGCCTCACCATCCGCGGCGCCAAGATGCTGGGCACGAGTTCGATCATGGCCAACGAAGTATTCGTCGCCAACCTGCAACCCTTGAAGCCGGGCGAAGAGGACCTGGCGTTCTCCTGCGCGCTGCCGATGAACGCCAAGGGCCTGCGCGTTTTGTCGCGCAAGTCCTACGAGGCTTCCGCCGTCTCGGTGTTCGACAACCCGCTGTCGTCGCGTTTCGACGAAAACGACGCGCTGATCTACTTCGAGGACGTCAAGGTGCCTTGGGAGCGTGTCTTCGTGCATCGCGATCCGGACATGTGCCGCGCCCAGTTTCACGACACCGCGGGCCATACCTACCAGAACTACCAGTCGCAGATCCGCCTGTCGGTGAAGATCAAGTTCCTCATCGGCCTCGCCCATCGCATCACCGAGGCGATCGGCACCACCGCCATGCCTTCGATCCGCGAACAGCTCGGGACGCTCGCCGCGCAAAGCAGCATGGTCAACGCCATGATGGCCGGGATGGAGGCGGAAGGCTCGATGCGCGGCGAATGGTACGTGCCCAACAAGCATTTCATGTATTCCGCGCAGGTGCTCACGCAGGACCTCTACCCGCGCATCGTCAATACGCTGCGCGATCTCTCCGGTGGCGCGTTAATCATGCTGCCGTCGTCGATCCACGATTTCGAGGATCCGCAACTCAAGAAGATCATCGGCTTGACCCAACGCGCCGCCAAAATGAACTCGGAGGAAAAGGTCAAGTTCCTCAAGGCCGCGTGGGACGCCATCGGCTCCGAATTCGGCTCACGGCACACGCAATACGAGATGTTCTACGCCGGCGCCCGCTTCGTCACCACCGGCCACAGCTACCGCACCTTTGACTGGGCCGGCGCCACCGGCATGGTCGACGACCTGATGAATTCCTATCAACTCGCCGATGAACTCGGCCGCAAGCCGAATTAGGCCCGAGCGCATGAGGCTAGCCATCGTCAATCTCGGTCAGATCGTTTCCGGCAATTGGCGCGCGCCGTTCGTCAAGGGCGATGCCATCGTCATCGACGGCGAGCGCATCGCGTCCGTTGGCGCGGCGCCAGCCGACGTCGACACTGCCGACGTGGTGATCGATGCCGGCGGCATGACCGCGATCCCCGGGCTGATCGATTTGCACGTGCACATCACGTTCGGCGATTACACGCCGCGCCAGCGCACCGTGGGTTATCTCGAAAGCTACCTGCACGGCGGCACCACCACCGCAATCTCGGCGTCGGAGGTGCACGTTCCCGGTCGACCGCGCGACGTCGAGGGCGTCAAGGCGCTTGCCGTCGCCGCGCAGCGCTGCTTTGCTGAGTACCGGCCCGGCGGCATGAAGGTGATTGCCGGCTCGATCATTCTCGAACCGGGCCTTGCGCGCGCCGACTTCAACGAGGTCAAGCAGAAGGGCGTGCGGCTCGCCAAGGCCGGCTTCGGCGCGGTCAAGAGCTCATACGACTACGTGCCGCTGGTCGCCGATGCCAAGGCGGCGGGACTGATCACCACTTGCCACACCGGCGGCTCCTCGATCCCCGGCTCCGGCGCCATCACTGGCGACCATCTGCTGAAGATGCACCCGCACGTCTCGTTCCACATTAACGGCGGGCCGACCGCCATGCCCGACAAGGACTTCGAGCGCGTCATCAAGGAATCCGAGATCGCCCTGCAGGTCTGCACCGCCGGCAATCTGCGCACCGCGCTGCTTTGCGCGCGGCTCGCCGACGCCAATGACGCCTTCGACCGCTTTCTCATCGCCACCGACACGCCGACCGGCAGCGGCGTCATGCCGCTCGGCATGCTCTATACCATCGCGCATCTTTCGAGCCTCACTGACATGGCGCCGGAACGCTTCATCTGCGCGGCGACCGGCAGCAACGCCAGGGTCTATGGCCTCGACAGCGGCGCGCTGGCGCCGGGCAAGGCCGCCGATATCGTGCTCATCGACGCGCCCGATGGCGGCACTCAGGAAACCGCGCTTGCCGCGATCAAGCACGGCGACATCGCCGCGATCGGTGCCGTGATCAGCGCCGGAATGCCTCGATTTGTCGGCCGCAGCCGCAATACACCGGCCACGACCCGCAAGGCGCGCGTCGCTTCATCGCGTGTCATGCAAGATTTCGCCGCCACCGCCCACTAGCGACAGGGACGACATGCTCTACCAGCAACTAATCAACGGCCTGATGCTTGGCGCCTCTTATTCACTGGTGGCGATCGGCTACACGTTGATTTTCGGCGTGCTCAATTTGCTTTATTTCGCGCACGGCGAAGTGTTCATGGTCGGCGCCTTCGTCGGACTTTTCATTGTCACGCTGCTGCACACCGACATCTATGTGGCGCTGATCGGCGCCACCATCGCCTGCGCCGCGCTCGGGGCATTTGCCTATTTCGTCGCCGTGCGCCCTGTGCCGAAGAACCGCCCGCTGGCGCCGTTGATCAGTACCATCGGTCTTACCATCGTGCTGCAAAACCTTGCGGTCTACATCTTCGGCGGCCAGCAGTTCTCGTTTCCGGAAACCATCAAACAGACGCTTTATCATTTCGGTCCGGTCACCATCAGTTCCACGCAGCTCTTCATTCTTGGCGTCGCGCTTGTGCTGATGGTCGCGCTCTGGTTGTTCATCGAGCGCAGCAAGCTCGGCCGCGCCATGCGCGCGGTCGCTGAAAACCACGAGACCGCGGCACTGCTCGGCGTCGACGTCAATCGGGTGATCCTGCTCACCTTTGTCATCGGCTCCGGCATCGCCGGCATCGCCGGCGTGCTCGATGGCCTGAAAAACAGCAGCGTCTCGCCGTTCATGGGGCTCGGCGCGGCGGTCAAGGGCCTCATCGTCATGCTGCTTGGCGGCCTCGGCAATCTGCCCGGGGCCATGATCGCCGGATTGATGCTCGGCCTGATCGAGATTCTCTCCGCCGCCTACATCGGCACCACCGAGCGTGACTTCTTTTCGTTCCTCATCCTTATTCTTATCCTGCTTTACAAGCCGACCGGCTTGTTCGGCACGCGCACTGCCGAGCAAAGATAGGTCATGCTTCACGGCTTTCTCGACAATTATACACAATCGATCCTGATCTTTACCGGGATCAATGTGATCGCTGCCTACAGCTTCTTCGCCCCGTTCAAGACCGGTCAGGTCTCGCTTGGTCAGGCCGGCTTCATGGCGATCGGCGCATACGCCTCGGGCATCGTGACGCAGAAGATGGGCCTGCCCTTTGCCGTGGCGCTGCCGGCCGGCGGCATCGTTGCCGGTATCATCGGGGTCGCCGTCGGCTTCCCTGCGCTACGCATCAAGGGCGTCTATCTTCTGCTGCTCACGCTCGGCTTTTCCGAGATCGTGCAGGTCGTCATTCTCAGTTGGGACTACACCGGCGGCGCGCAGGGCTTCCGCAACATTCCCTTCAATCCCTCGACCATGGAATGGTGCTTCGGTTTGATCGTCCTGCTCATGATCTTCTTTGCCCGGCTCGAGCGTTCAAGCCTCGGCCGCGCCATGGACTCCATCGAACAGGACGAAACCGCCGCCGAGGTCATGGGCATCGACGTCGTGCGCACCAAGCTATTCGCCTTCGGCGCCGGCGCAGTGATCGCGGGGCTTGCCGGCGCGCTGTTCGCCCACCAGACCACTTACGTCGACTCGACCACGTTCAACGTCCTGATGTCGGTCGAGATCCTCACCTTCGTCGTGGTCGGCGGCGGCAGCACTTTCTGGGGCCCGGCACTCGGTGCGGTCGTGCTGACGCTGCTGCCCGAGTTCCTGCGCACTTTGCGCGAATGGCTTGAACTGACGCCGGTGTCCTGGACTGATTTCTATCCGATGAACCGCGTCTACGACTTCCTGCACGGTTTCCTCGACTTCGAAAACGCCAAGCGGCTGATCGCATACGGCATCGTGCTCATCGTCATGATGATCGTGCGACCTGACGGGCTGCTGACGCGCGACGGCTTGCGGCGGCTGTCGCCCGCGCGCAGGAGGGCCGAAGGTGGCTGAGACATTGGGCATCTGCCTTTCGATCGACGGGCTGACCAAACGCTTCGGCGGTTTCTACGCGCTAAACGACATCAGCACGAGCGTCGCCAACGGCCACATCCACGCCCTGATCGGTCCAAACGGCGCGGGAAAAACCACGTTCTTCAATCTGGTGACCGGCGTGCTGCCGGCGGATTCCGGCCGTATCACCTTCGAGGGTCAGCCGCTTGACCAGCCCCGCCCCTCGAAGCGCACCCTCGTCGGCATCGCCCGCACCTTCCAGAACATCCGTCTGTTCCCGCATCTGACCGCCTTGGAAACAGTGATGGTCGGCGAGCACTGCCGTTCTTATCCGTCAGTATTCGGCGCTTTGGCGAGCGTCGTGCTGCAGCCGCCCTTCGGCGAGGCCCAGGAAGAGCGCACGATGCGTGAGAACGGCATCGAATTGCTCGAGTTCCTCGGACTGGCGGATCACCGCGGCGCCAAGGCCTCCGATCTTTCCTACGGCGATCAGCGCAAGCTCGAAATGGCGCGCGCGCTGGCCACTCGGCCGCGGCTGTTGCTGCTCGACGAACCGGCGGCCGGCCTTAACCCGCACGAGACCGAAGAACTCGACGGGGTCATTACCCGAACACGCGACCGCGGCATCACCATCATCCTGGTCGAGCACGACATGCGGCTCGTCATGGGTATTTCCGACCGCATCACCGTGCTCAACTTCGGCACCAAGATCGCCGAGGGCACGGCAAGCGAAATCCAGAACAACCCGGCCGTCATCGAGGCCTATCTCGGCGAGGACGTGCAGCTATGAGCATGCTTCGCATCAAGGGGCTGCGCTCGGGTTACGGCAAGATCGAGGTGTTGCACGACGTCGATATGGACATCCAGCAAGGGCAGATCGTCACCCTGATCGGCGCCAACGGCGCCGGGAAAACCACGTTGCTGAAGACCATATCCGGCCTGTTGCGGCCGGGCGCCGGGGTGATCGAATTCGAAGGCACAGGCACAACGCGCCTGCCGCCGCATAAGATCGTGGGCCTCGGCGTCAGTCACGTGCCGGAAGGCCGGGCCATTCTCAAGCGCATGACCGTGGTCGACAATCTGCGCATGGGCGCCTTCGTACGCAGCGATGCCGAGGTTGCGGTCGACATCGACAGCGTGCTCGCGCGTTTCCCGATACTCGCCGAGCGACGCCTGCAGATGGCCGGCACGCTGAGCGGCGGCGAGCAGCAGATGCTGGCGATCGGCCGGGCGCTGGTGGCGCGGCCGCGGCTGCTGTTGCTCGACGAGCCTTCGCTTGGTCTCGCGCCCAAGATCGTCACGCGCATTTTCCTCACGCTGCGTGAACTCAAGAACGAGGGCAAGACCATTCTCCTGGTCGAACAAAATGCGCGCCAGGCGCTCCAGATCGCCGACTATGGCTGCGTCATGGAACGTGGCCGTATCGTCATTCGCGGATCCGGCCAGGAGCTATTGAACATGCCGCAAGTGCAGCGGACTTATCTGGGGCAAAGTGCGGCATGAACGGCGGTGTTTTCAGTAGTGATGTCTCGAGGCAAAGGGGAGTATGATGATCGGAACATCAACAAGGCAGACGGTGAAGTCGCGATCCGGACCCTTATCCGGAAATCAAATGGGTAACATTCGGAGGAATAGGCCAATGAATAAAATTCTGTTGTTGGTGGCAGCGATCGCTGTCGCATTCACGACCGACTTGCCGGTGACTGGCGCGCAGGCGCAAAAGCTCGCGGGCCGCACGGTCAAGATCGGCTGCCTCGCGCCGCTTACCGGTAAGGGCGCCGAATGGGGACAGGGCGCCAAGCCGTCGATGGAACTGGCGGCCGAGGAGATCAACGCCAAGGGCGGCATCGGCGGTCTGCCGATCGAGCTTATCTGCTACGACACGCAGACCAAGGAATCCGAAGCCTTGCAGCAAATGAGCCGCCTCGTCGATCGCGACAAGGTCTTGGCGGTCAACGGCCCCTGCTTCAGCGGCCCGTTCGAGGTGATCGCGCCACAGCTCGACGCGCGTTTCAAGACACCGATCGATTCCTACTGCTCGGCCAAGCCCGGCCTGTCCGCCATCAGCAAGTGGGCATTCCGCAATACGCTCACCAGCGACAAGCAGCTCGCGCCGGTCGTCGATGCCTGGCTGAAGGAATACAAGATCAAGAAGGTCGTCATCATCTATGACTCCGAAGACGCGGTGTCGAAGGGTGAGGGCGCCGCCGTACTGCCGAAGCTTCTCAAGGCGCACAACATCGACATCCTCGACAGCCTCACCTACCGCACCAACGACACCGACTATTCGGCGCAGGTGACCAAGGCGAAGTCGCTCGGCGCCGAAGGCATCGCGCTTGGCGCCTGCTATCAGAACGCCGCGGCGATCGCGAAGGAGATGCAGAAGCAGGGCCTCAGTGTGCCGATCATCGGCGGGGCCTGCGCTGGCGCTCCGGGCTATATCGAAATCGGCGGAAAGGCGACGGAAGGCACCTATATGTCGACCGCCGCGTGGCTCGACGATCCGCGGCCCGAGGTGCAGGCTTACGTGAATAAGATCAAGCCGAAGCTCAACGGTCAGCTTCCGCCGTACAGCGGGCCGCGCTCCTACGACATCATGTACTCGTTCAAGTACTGTTTCGAGAAGGCGGGCATCACCAATAAGCCCGAAGACATCGACAGCGACCGCGACAAGATCCGCGAGTGTCTCGGCACGCTCA
Organism: uncultured Alphaproteobacteria bacterium; assembly: GCA_963738915.1. Classification (GTDB taxonomy): domain Bacteria; phylum Pseudomonadota; class Alphaproteobacteria; order Rhizobiales; family Xanthobacteraceae; genus Pseudolabrys. The sequence continues at coordinate 58,040 of CAVTYO010000011.1, read as the reverse complement.
AGGACTTTCCGGGCGTCGCCGGCCCGATCACCATGGATGCCAACCGCGACGGCACCGGAATTACCGCCATTCTCAAGGTGGTCAACGGCAAGTACGTCAACGTCTTCAAGTAAGCGAACCGAGCGGATTTTCGTCTTGGCACGCGTAACAACAAGGCAGAACGGCGCTCTTTGCGGAGCGCCGTTTTTGCGAACGGCCGGCCCACAATGACCGCTACGCTAACGGACTGGATCGGACAATCAATCGAGCGGGTCGAAGATCTGACGCTGCTCGCCGGCCGTGGCAGTTTCATCGACGATGTCGGCGTGCCACCTGGCACCTGTCACGCCGCCATTCTTCGCTCGTCGCATGCTCATGCCGGTATCGGCGCGATCGACGTTGCCGCCGCCCGGCAAGCGTCGGGGGTCATCGCGGTGATCACCGGCGCCGACGTCAAGGCACTGTCGGCAAGCCTTGCAGTCGGCGTCAAGGCGCCGATCGAATGCTGGCCGATCGCGGTCGAGCGCGTGCGCTACGTCGGCGAGCCGGTCGCAGTCGTGGTCGCGGCCGACCGTTATCTCGCCGAGGATGCGCTCGAGCTGATCGAGGTCGATTACCGGCCTTTGCCGGCGACCGTCGATCCCCTCGCCGCGCTTAGGTCCGCGGCGCCGGTGCTACACGCCGGCCTCAAATCCAATCTGGTAAGCGATCGCTCCTTCCGCTACGGCGATCCCGAGCGCGCCTTCGCGCAGGCGGCGCGGCGCGTTGCAATCACCATCAACTATCCGCGTAACTCGTGCACGCCGATCGAGACCTACGGCGTCGTCGCCCAATACGATCCGGGCGAAGAGGCCTACGATATTCTGGCCAATTTCCAGGGCCCGTTCAGCCTGCATCCGGTGATGGCGCGGGCGCTGAAGGTGCCCGGCAACCGGCTGCGGCTGCGCACGCCGGCCGACTCCGGCGGCAGCTTCGGCGTTAAGCAGGCGGTGTTTCCCTACATCGTGCTCATGGGCGTTGCGGCGCGCGTCGCCGGGCGTCCGGTGAAATGGGTGGAAGACCGCATCGAGCATTTGGCCGCCTCCGTCTCGGCGACCAACCGCGTCACCAAGCTGGAAGCGGCCGTCGATGCCGACGGGCGCGTGCGGGCGCTCGCCTGGGACCAGATCGAGGATGTCGGCGCTCACATCCGCGCGCCGGAGCCGGCGACGCTCTACCGCATGCACGGCAATCTCACCGGCGCCTACGACATCCGCCACGTCTCGGTGCGCAACCGCGTCGTGCTCACGAATAAGACGCCGACCGGCCTCAACCGCGGCTTCGGCGGGCCGCAGATGTATTTCCCGCTGGAGCGGCTGATGCAGCGCATCGCCGTCGAGCTTTCGCTCGATCCGGTCGATGTCATCCGCCGCAATCTGGTGCCGGCCAAAGCCTTCCCCTACCGCACGGCGACCGGCGGCCTGCTCGATTCCGGCGATTATGCCGGCGCGCTCGACAAGGCGCTCGCCGATGGCGGCTACGCCGAATTGCAGGCGCGGCGCCACCGCGCCCGCGCCGAGGGGCGCATCTACGGCATCGGCTGCACAGCGGTGGTCGAGCCCAGCGTCTCCAACATGGGTTACATCACCACGGTCCTGACGCCGCAGGAACGCCAGCGCGCCGGGCCGAAAAATGGCGCCCACGCGACCGCGACCGTCGCGCTCGACCCGCTCGGTTCGGTCAGCGTGCATGTCGCCTCGGCGCCGCAGGGCCAGGGCCACCGAACCGTGCTGTCGCAGATCGTGGCGGATGTATTCGGCCTTAGGCCAAGAGACATCCGCGTCGTCACCGAACTGGACACAGCGCGCGACGCCTGGTCGATCGCGTCGGGAAATTATTCGAGCCGCTTTGCCGCCGCAGTTGGCGGGGCCGCCCATTTGGCCGCCATGCGGCTCAAGACGAAGCTCACGCGCACCGCCGCAGCGCAGCTCAACGTACCGGCCGACGTGATCGAGTTCGCCGAAGGCCGCGTGCGCGCGCGCGGCAATCCCGACAACAGCGTGCCCTTCGCGCGGCTCGCCGCCGCCAGTCACTGGGCTCCCGGCACGGTCGCCGAGGACGACGAGGCCTTGCGCGAAACCGTGTTCTGGACCGCGCCGGAACTCACACCGCCGACGCCGGAAGACGAGATCAACTCCTCGCTCTGCCACGGCTTCATCTTCGATTTCTGCGGCGTCGAGATCGACCGCATCTCGGGCGCCGTGCGCATCGACAAATACGTCACCATGCACGACTGTGGCCGCGTGCTGCATCCCGGTATGGTCGCCGGCCAGATCACCGGCGGCTTTGCTCATGCCGTCGGCGCCGCGCTTTACGAGGAATATGCCTACGGCGCAGACGGCAGCTTCCTCAGCGGCACCTTTGCAGACTATCTGGTGCCGACAACCACCGAAGTACCGGCGCCACTGATCCTGCATGTCGAGACGCCCTCGCCGTTTACGCCGCTCGGCGCCAAGGGTGTCGGCGAAGGTAATTGCATGAGCACGCCGGTATGTCTCGCCAATGCCGTCGCCGACGCGCTCGGGATTGCCTCGGTTGATCTGCCGATGGCGCCGGCGAAACTTGCCGCCCACATCCATCCCGCCGAAAAAACGAGGCGCTCGTGAAACCAGCGCGTTTCGACTACATCCGCGCGGCAGCGCTCGGCGAGGCGCATGAGGTTCTCGCAGCCGAAGGCGAGGACGCCCACATCATCGCCGGCGGGCAAAGTCTTGTGCCGATGCTGTCAATGCGCATGGCGCGGCCCAAGGTCCTCGTTGACATCATGCACCTGCCGCAGCTTGCGAATATCGAGGCCGACGACAAAGTCATCCGCGTCGGCGCGGCGGTGCGCCAGGCGGCGTTACTGTCCTGGCCGGCACTGGCGCAAAAGCAGCCGTTGCTGGCCGCGGCACTGCCCTGGGTCGGGCACGCCCAGACGCGCAGCCGCGGCACCATCTGCGGTTCCGTTGCCCACGCCGACCCCAGCGCTGAACTGCCTTTGGTGCTGCTGGCACTCAAGGGAGCCGTGCAACTATCTTCGCAGAAGAAGAGACGCCGCGTGACGGCTGAGGAATTCTTCATCGGCATGATGTCGACCTCGCGCGCCGACGATGAGCTGATCGAAGCGATCGAAGCGCCCTGCGCCCTGCCCGGCCAGGGCTTTGCCTTCCGCGAGTTCGGTCGCCGCCACGGCGATTTCGCTATCGCCGCCTGCGCGGCCGTAGCACAGAAAGGCGGCGTGCGCCTTGCCGTCGGCGGCGTCGCCGACATCGCGGCGGCGCGCGACTTTCCCGATCTTGATGGCCAAGCGCTCGACGACGCGCTCGATGACTTTGCCTGGGAACTCGACGCGCGTGACGACCTGCATGCAACCGCGACCTACCGCCGCAATTTGGTCCGCCAGCTCGGACGCGCGTCGATCAAGGAGGCTTGCCGATGCCGCGCCTGAGCGCCGACGCGCGCCACCATATCCGGCTTGAACTCAACGGCCGCGCCGTCGAAGCCGAGGCCGAGCCGCGCATGCTGCTCACCGATTTCCTGCGCCAGACGCTGGCAATGACCGGCACCCATGTTGGCTGCGAACACGGCGTCTGCGGCGCCTGTACGGTGCAGATCAACGGCGTTCCGGCGCGCGCCTGTCTCACACTCGCGGTGCAGGCCGACGGCGCAACCATTCGCACCGTCGAGGGGCTGGCGCCGGAACCTGGGAGGCTATCGGTGCTGCAGGAAGCGTTCCGCCGCCATCACGCGCTGCAATGCGGATTCTGCACCGCGGGGATTCTCATGTCGCTCGATTATTACCTGCGCCACTATCCAAATCCCGCCGAGGCCGAGTTGCGCGACTTTCTCAGCGGACATCTGTGCCGCTGCACCGGCTACGTGCCGATCGTGGCGGCAGCCTTGGACGCTGCCAATCGACTGCGGGACGCCCATGCTTGATCTCGGCACCAGTTTCCTGGCTGGCGTCGAGCGCGATCCGCACGCTCTCGCGATCGCCGACGGGCGGCTGCGGCTGACCTATGCCGAGTGGTATCGGCGCATCTCTTCGGTGACGGCGGGCCTTTCCGACCTTGGGTTCAAGCCCGGCGACCACCTGCTCACGATCCTGCAAAACCGCTGGGAGGCCGCGACCCTGCACTGGGCCTGCCAGTTCGCCGGTATCATCATCACGCCGGTCAATTGGCGCGCGACCGCGGCCGAACTCGATTTCCTGATCGAGAATTCGCAAGCCAAATTGGTGGTGTACGAAGATGTCGCCGCCGAAGCGGTGGCACAGTCGGCGGCGGCGCGAGCGCTACCGCGCATCGCCTTAGGCGCCGCAAAATCCGGCGACACCGCTTGGTCGGCAATCATCGAGCGCCGCGCGAGCGACGCCACCCCCAAGGCCGGACCCGACGCCTGGTCGGTGATGCTCTACACTTCCGGCACCACGGCAAAGCCAAAGGGTGTTCCACGCCGGCACAAAGCCGAGCGCGCCGCAGCGCTCGCCCATGTCGCACAGAATCTTTACCGCAACGGCGAGCGAACCCTCGGCGTAATGCCGCTTTATCACACCATGGGTGTGCGCTCGCTGCTGGCGATGTCGCTGATCGGGGGCACTTTCGTTTGCCTCCCTCGTTTCGACGTCGTGCGCGCGCTCGATCTGATCGCGGGCGAGAAGGTCACCAACCTCTATCTGGTGCCCACACTCTATCATGATCTCGTCAACCATCCAGCCTTCGCCGCCGCCGACGTGAGTTCGGTGCGCAAGCTCGGCTTTGCTGGCGCCTCGATGACCGATGGCCTGCTCAAGACATTGCAGTCGGCCTTCAGGCCTGAGCTGTTCGTCAATCACTATGGGTCGTCGGAAATCTACACTTTCACCATCGATCAGAACGCGCCGGCAAAGCCGGGCTCCGCCGGCAAGGCCGGCATCAACCAACGCGTGCGTGTGATGAAGCTCAATGCCGCCTCGCCCACCGTGCTTACCGCAACCGGCGAAGAAGGAGAAATCGTTGCCTTTCTCGACGGCGATGAATCCTTCGAGGGCTACTGGCAACGGCCCGACGCAGACGCCAAGGCGCTGCGCGAGGGCTGGTACCTGACCGGCGATACCGGTTATTTCGACGCCGATGGCGATCTTTTCGTGACCGGCCGCGTCGACGACATGATCATCACCGGTGGCGAGAACGTTTCGCCCGTCGAGATCGAAAGCTGCCTGTCACTGCATCCGGCGGTGTCGGAGGTGGCTGTGGTCGGCCTTGCCGACGAGCGCTGGGGCAGAATCGTTGCCGCCTTCATCAAGCGCCGCACACCCGTTGCCGATGCGGAGCTCGACCAGTATTGCCGCGCCTCGGGGCTCGCGAACTTCAAGCGGCCGCGCCGCTACGTCTTCGTCAACGAAATTCCCAAATCACCGGTCGGCAAGCTTTTGCGGCGCAAGCTGGTGGCCGGCGAATACGTCTCCGAGCAGACGCCTCCAAACGGCCGTCAGAATGGAACTGCAGCATGACGACAATGACTTTTGCCGATGCCCGCCTTGCTTTGCTCGACGGCTTCCGCGTCGAGATCGACGCCGCCCGAGAGCGCGCTGACGTGATCCTCGACCGGCCACCGCTCAACGTCATCGAGATGCCGCAACGAGACCAACTACGGCTGGTGTTCGAGACCCTCGACGAGGATTCGCGCGTGCGGGTCGTCGTGTTACGCAGCATCGGCGAGCACTTTTCAAGCGGAGGTAACATCAAGGGCTTCATGGAGGCGACGCCCGAACACGTCTCGAAGCTTGCCTGGAACATTGCCGCACCGGCGCGCTGCTCCAAACCTGTCATCGCCGCCAACCGTGGCTACTGCTTCGGCGTCGGTTTTGAAATCTCGCTCGCCTGCGATTTCCGCATCGCCTCGGAAACCTGCTTTTACGCGTTGCCGGAGCAGAAGCTTGGGCAGATTCCCGGCTCCGGCGGTTCGGCACGCTTGCAGAAAATTGTCGGCATTACCCGCACCAAGGACATCGTGATGCGCTCCAAGCGCATTCCGGGCAGGCAGGCGCTGGAGTGGGGCATCGCCACCGAGTGCGTTGCGGACGGCAAGCTCGAAGAGGCGACCGACGCGCTGGTCAAAGAATTGCGGACATTCTCGCCAATTGCCCAGCGCATGGCGAAAAAACTGCTCAACGAGACCGAAGACGCGACGCTGTCGACCGCGATCGAACTCGAAGGCCATGGCTACAGCCGCTTGCGCCAGTCCGACGACTTCCGCGAAGGCGTCGAGGCCTTTCACGCCAAACGCACACCGAAGTTCAAGGGAACCTGAGGGTGGCCAGAGTAGGTTTCCGCGGTGGCTTTAGCGAAACGGAATTTTTCGAGAGAATAATGGCATCCGAATTGAGCGCGATGCCATGGCAGCTGGCCATGTTCTTTGGGCCTTACGGGCCATCCGAAGCGCCCGACGTGCCGAGCGGTTAGACGGGCGCATGTAATTGCGGTGAATTCAGTGCAGGTGAATTCGTAATTGCTGACCAACGTCGGGCGAACGTCGCTAACAGACTTGACGGCCTAGAGAATGGACCCCGACGGAAGCTGGCGGAGCGTCAAACGCAAAATAAACTCTCTGGTCGTAGCACAGAGCAAACCAGCGCACTGCCGCGAACATGCCGTTGCTGAGTGCAAGGTCGATGTAGATGGGTCTGCCCGACCCGTCTATTCGGCGCGAGCCTTATACGAGCCGCCGGCGATCCAACTTTCAATCTTCGAACCGATGGTGGCGCCTGTGACAAGACCAGCGCGCCAGTCGTCGCCCGCGGGACGCACAATCAACATCCAGCCATCACCGAACGGGGCCGTCATCAGAAGTGCGGGCTTACCCACCAGCGTCTCGTTCTGCGCTACCACGGTGCCGTCAAAAGCCGCACGAGCCGCGCCGATCCATTTGCCACCTTCGACCATCGCGAACCACCGGTCCTTCTCGAAGGCGTGACCGATGCGTTTCGGCGTGAAGACAAGAACCTCGCCCATCAGCGCCACAGCCCAGCTTGTAAAACCCGCGCGAAGCGCTCCATCCGGCATCGGCTCGTACCAGATCTGGTTGTCGACGTCGTAGAGCAGATGCTCGGGAAAATCATGATTTTGGATTTTAGCCACGACAACGCCTTTAAAAGGTGAGAACCCGGCATTCATTGCCCATAATGTCCTGGATCATCGCGGCGGCGCCCATCACGCCCGTGCATTCCGGAATGAGGTCGGCCTCGGATTTGTCGAACAATTCCAGGTTGGCCGGGCACGCCCAGAATTTCGCGCCATGTCCATGGGCCTCTTTTATCCAATCATAGACTGTCATTGGATCGCCCGGCTTGACGTGAATTGATTCGGCAACTCCCTTAAGCATGAGTTTGCCGGCAGTCGCGGTACACAAAACATCGACTTTATAATCCATCGCGGCAGCGACCGCGGCGTAGTAGAACGGCGCGCCAAGCTCCTCAGCATTGCGCGGGTCCGTATTAGCCAGGACGATCAGCAGGCGCTTTGCGGTCATTGGACCTCGGCTTCCTCAACCCTGAGCCGCCGACCCCATTTGTCGAAGAAATGGCCCTCATTGAGGACGAGCGGATCTCCATCGATGCGCGCCTCCAGTTCACGGAGTTGCAGGCGCGCGGCCGGATTGTCGAGCGGCCCATCATGGCGTCCGGTTACCGGGAAGAATGACGCCGCGTCCCATTCCTGTCCCGAACCGGCAAAAAGGACCGTGATTTCTGACCAATCGGTCTCCCCACCGATGACGTTGAAATAGGTTGAACACAGCGGAATAACTTTTGCGTCAGTGATTTTGACCAGCACCACGAGCGCGGTAAACGCACCGGTCTGGGCAAACTCGCCCACCAGCCAGCGATCAAAATCGGTCAGCTGTTTTACAGGTTCAGAAATCGACAACGGGCGTCTCCGGCATGTAAGTCTCGAACAGAATCCAGAACCAGTTTGGATGGCTTTCGGCATACCAGCGTTCGAATTCGTCGAGCGTGGCAATCACGTCGGCCGGCGCCCCTTCCTCGCTCTGCAGCGGCGCCAGGCTCGCAAAGATCGCTTGCGCAACCGGAGCAAAGCGGGAGAGCACGGCGTCGCGTGCCTCGCTGTCACTCGACCAGCCGAGCTTTGCTCTCAGCACGGCCGTCGCGCCGGCGACCGCGATCTCCGCGCTTTCAGCGCCGGCGACCACGTCAGCAATTGCTCGCATCAGGTTAAGCCTGCGGAATGCAAAGGCGCGCTCCCGTTCCAAAGCCTTGAGGCGCTCGGCGATCTCGCGGCGGAACGCTTCCTCGGCCAGATTGGCGCGCTCGGTCGCCTTGCTCAGCTCGTCGAGGAACGATGGCACAGGCGTCATCCCATTCTTCCTCTAGCGTGGCGGAAGAGAGAGGGAGTCGAACCCACCAAGGACCGGCTCGCGGCCCCTCCCGGATTTGAAGTCCGGACGCCCCACCGGGGACGATTCTCTTCCTGAATTGTCTGCCGCGGCGCTGACGCGGCGAAATAAATCGAGCCGATGCTTATTGACGCGGCGCAGGTCGCCACGGCGCAGCGTCACGCCATGGCGGTCGAAAAACTCCAGAACCTGGATCGCGACCTTGCGGCCGTTGTCGACGCGGTCACGGAATTGCGCGGCGGTAAACTGACCACCCTCCGAATGCGAACCTAGATCGACGATGATTTCCAACATTTCCGCAACGGTCATGCGCATGAAGAAATGGTCGTGCGCCACTTCGTCCGTTTTACCCATTCGCCCGAGCAGCTTGAGCAGGCGGCGAATGTCGGCTTCGCGCACCGCCAGAATGCCGGCGATGTCGCGCACACGTGGCGGACGGAAGCGCTCGGCGCCGCCAATCAGCGGCGCGACGCGTCTCCAGGTTTTTTCGTCTTCCGGCGTCAAGCGCACTTCGTGGCCGACAAGGCGTACCCAGGCGCCGTCCAGCCCGACGTCTTTCCCGCGCACCAGTTCCTGCAATGCCGAGAGAAAGGCCAGCGCCGGCAGTCTGGGGCGTAACTGCAGCCGCAGCGCTTCGAGACCGACACCAGGCAGATCGGGATTGGCGGCGTGAAAATCCCGCAATGCCGTCAGCAGGCGCCGTTTGAAATCGAGCCAACAAGGCGCCGAAAGCGCAAAGACCTGCTCGCCGGCGGCCGCCGTAACGAGGCCGAGCCGATCGCCAATCGTTTTGACCTGTTCACCGGACAGTGCGCGATCGCGAGCAAAACCCGACAAATCGGCATAGTGCGGCGCGATTTCCAGCAAGGCAGCCAACGCGTCTTCGGCATTGTCGATGGCGTGAGCTTGCAGCTGCGCCAGTCGTTCCGGCGTGCGACGCTTGCGGGACGGCGCACGCAGATCGAGGAATTTTCCGCCTCCGATGCTGCGTTGCGCGGTGGTGTCACGGAGCACGAACCGATCTCCCACCTTTGCCGCGATTGGCCGGTCGAGCACGAGTTGCACTGGCGCCTCGCTGCCGGGCAAAATTGGCATGTCGCCGAGCAGCACAATGCGGGCGCCGACCTCGGTCGCTGCATGATGCAGGCGCGCCGGCATCCATTGGGTCACCGGCTTTTGCTCGCTCGCCAGCAGCCGTAAGGTTGCATCGATGCGATCGGTCGGCGCGTGCAATTCCGGATCGAGCACGACCTGCCCGCGTTCCACCGCATCCTTGGTCACACCGTCACCAGCAAGATTGAGCGCGCAGCGCTGGCCGGCGACGCCGCGCTCGGTCGGCCGGTTCTGGGAGTGGATGGAACGCACGCGCGCCATAAGGCCCGAAGGGCTGATCATCACTCGGTCGCCGGTCACGACCGCACCCGAAAGCATCGTGCCGGTGACCACCGTACCGGCGCCGGGAAGCGTAAATGAACGATCGACCGCAAGCCGAAAACGCTCGGAGGCCGTTCTCGCCGCGACTGTGCGCGCGATTTCGAACAACCGATCACGCAAGACATCGACACCGACGCCGGTAACCGTCGAAACCGGAACGATTTCCGTGCCGTCAAGGCTGGTGCCGTCGAGCAACTGCGCGATGTCCCTGGAGACTTTCGCAAGCCACGGCGCCTCCACGAGATCAACTTTGGTGACGACCACAAGACCCCGGCGAACACCGAGCAGGTCGACAATCGCCAGATGCTCCCGCGTCTGCGGCATAACACCGTCGTCCGCGGCGATCACCAGAAGCGCGAAATCGATCCCGGTGGCGCCGGCCAACATATTGTGAACGAACTTCTCGTGGCCCGGCACGTCGACAAAGCCAAGCACCGAGCCATCCGGCGCCGGCAGATAGGCGAACCCAAGATCGATAGAAATGCCTCGCGCCTTTTCCTCTTTCAAGCGGTCGGTGTCGACCCCAGTGAGCGCGCGCACCAGCGAGGTCTTGCCGTGGTCGATGTGCCCGGCGGTACCAACGATCATGGCGCGAGCTCGGGCAATGACTCTGCCGCGCGCGCTTCGGCCCGTGCGATCTCTGAAGACGACAGCGAACCCCGCACTGCCAGGAAGAACTGGCCGGCAAGCGCTGACCCGCCGGCTCGGGCGCGCAAGAGCCAAGTGAAAGCTTCGACCGGATCACGCGCGACGCCCGCGCCAAGGTGAAACGCCGCGCCCAACATTGCCTGGCCGTCGGCATCACCGCGTTGAGCGCCACGCCGCCACCAGGCGACCGCCTGCGCAGCGTCGCGCTCGACGCCAAGTGCATTGTGAAACAGCATGCCGAGACGAGTCATCGAGGGCGCAACGCCTTGCGCCGCGGCAGCTTCGGCCCAGCGCCGCGCCGCGACATAGTCCGGTTCGGCGACTTCGCCTTCTAACAGCATCCAACTCAACATATCCTGCGCCGGACCGTCGTTTTGTTCAGCGGCAGCGTGGTAAAGTTCCATGGCGCGCGCATAGTCCTGGTCGACGCCGTCGCCCTTGAAATACAGCGCCGCCAGATTGCGGCGTCCGACGGCATCGCCGCTTTCGGCCGCGAGGCTGAGCCACTTGACGGCAAGCGCCGCATCACGTTCGACACCCAGGCCCTCTGAAAAACAGGCCCCGACATTGTTTTGCGCCCGCGCTATGCCGGCGTGCGCCAACGGCCCCCAGATTTCGAGCGCGCGTACATAATCGCCACGGCTCGAGGCGTCATAGGCAGCCGCCATTTGCTCGGCGGCGCTGCCATCTCCAGCGCGCGGCTTGGCGAGGACGTCATGCCAGCGCATCGCCTGTCCCCGAGAGGCTGAGATGGCCATAGTTGGCGAGAAAGCCTTCTTCGTCCTCAAGGCAGCGCAAATCGAGGATCAGCACCTTGTCCTCGATGCGGCCAATGACCGGGACAGGCAATTGACGCAGCGCCGATGACAGCATGGAGAGCGCGCGGCCGCTACGCGCAACACGCGGCGTGAACGCGAGACCGGCGCTCGGCACCGTTTCCAGCGGCAGCGCGCCGGAGCCGATCTGGCTGGAGCAGGCGGCGACCGCGACCGTAAAGGCGCCGGACACTTTCTCGGCAACGGCCGGCAACAGCCGCGCGGCCAGTAACTCGATTTGCTTTTTCGAGCGCGTCAGCAAACGAACGGTTGGAAGTCGATCAGCGAGCCGGTCCGGATCGCGATAGAGCTTCAGCGTCGCCTCCAGCGCGGCCAATCTGACCTTATCGATCCGCAGCGCACGCTTCATCGGATTGTTCTTGATGCGCGCGATGAACTCCTTGCGGCCGACAATGAAGCCGGCCTGTGGACCGCCGAGCAGCTTGTCTCCGGAGAACGTCACCAGGTCGGCACCCTCGGCGACCGCCTCTTTCACCGTGGGCTCGTGCGCGAGCCCGAAGCGGGACAAGTCGATCAGCGTGCCGGAGCCAAGATCGTTGACCAGCGGCACTTTTTTGGCGCGCGCAAGTTCGGCAAGTTCGCGGGCGCCGACCTCCTTGGTGAAGCCTTCGATGCGGAAATTCGACGTGTGCACCTTAAGGATGAGTCCGGTCTTCTGACCGATGGCGCCGAGGTAATCCTTCTTATGCGTGCGATTAGTGGTACCGACCTCGACGAGTTTCGCGCCGGCGCGGCTCATGATCTCCGGCATGCGAAAAGCACCGCCGATCTCAATTAACTCACCGCGCGACACGATTGCTTCCCGACCTTTAGCCAGCGTGTTGAGCACGAGCAGCACCGCGGCGGCGTTGTTGTTGACGACGGTGGCATCCTCGGCGCCGGTCAGCTCGCACAACAGGTCGCGCACCAGATCGTCGCGATCGCCGCGATGACCGCCGCCGAGATCGAATTCGAGTGCCACGGCATGGCGCATCGCCATTGACGCCGCTTCGACAGCGGCTTCAGCAAACAACGCGCGGCCGAGGTTGGTGTGAAGCACCGTCCCGGTCAGGTTGAGGACCGGCCGCAGATTGGGCTTTGCCTCGGCCTCGAGCCTGGCGAGCGCATCCTGCGCGACGTCGGGGACGCTCCCCCGCGACCTTTCGCGTCGCGCGGCGGCCAACACATGGCGCACGGCAGCAACAACCGCAACCCGGCCAAAGCGACCGGCCGCCGCTGCCATGACGTCGCCGCGAACAATCTCGTCGACCGAGGGCAACTTGCGCAGCGGCGCGTTTGCCGGCTTTTCCATCGCGCGCCTAATATCCGAGCAGGAACGGGTTCACGGCGCCGCGCCTATAACCGCCCTCGCGCAGCAGCAGATCGAGACCCAAGGTCGCCACGTCGTCAGCGACCGGGTCGAGCGCCGGGTCCTTGTGCTGATGCAGGATCTTCACGTAGCCGCGGCAAGCCTCGCAGGTCTCCGCCTTGACGTTGACCGGTCCGCCATCGAGTTCATGATAGGCGATGCCCTTCGTCACGCTGCACAGCACACATTTGACGCGGACGACATGCCATTGCGTCGCGCACAGCGAGCAGGTGCAGAAGCGCGTGCCATGCGCACCCTTCCAGCCGACAATGGCCGAAGCGACCGGCGCGCCGCCACACGACGGACAGGCGCCGTCACCAATGGGGACCAGAGCCTCGACATCGAGAAGCGAAGCCATGCGGGCGAAATGTACCTGCAAAGCTGCCGCGATAAAGACGTGATCGGCCATCGTCTCCACCGGGATGGCGTCGGCCAAGACATCACGCACCATGGCGTCACGGGTGGCTGCGTCGGCGCTGCGCGCGCAGCCGAGAGCTGAACGGGCGTTTTCGGGCATATCGATTTCAGTGGTGAGCGCGAACAGGCGGTCGAACGTCGCGTCGAGCGCGGCATCGGCGGTGAAACGGGTCCGGTCGAGCGGCGGCATGGCGTATTCGCGCGCCCGTACGCGCGCGTCGGCGGCCGGCAGCTCAGGCGCGGGCAAGCAGTCCTGAAGGTGATGCTGGCAATCGCTCAATTGCCCGAGAAACCGCAGATAGGGGGCAAGCCGGTGGCCTTCCGCCACGGCCCTGAAGCGCTCCGCGCGCTCGGCAAAAATTTTGACCGGATCCGGCGGCCGCGCAAAAGGCGGGGCGGCGACATCGCCGATGACCGTTGGATCGGGCCGAAGCGAACCGGCTTTACTCATAACCAAACCTCACGAACCGCACGGGCCACGTGACAGGCCGGACCGCGACGCCCGCTTACGGGCCCCGCGCCGGTGCTATGGCTTCACGTCTTACCGGTTATCAGCTCTTTTAGCCACTTCCTGTGATGCCGCCAGGCCCACCCACCGGTGACCTGGCCTTTGGTCATCGCCCCGATCGTACCGCGCACCCAGATCGCAGCATAAACGTGGACGATCCAGACGCAGATAATGGTCACCGCCGCCATCGAATGGATCAGCACGGCGATGCGCTTCGTGTCGACGCTCGAATAGGTCGAGAAATACTGGTCCCAGATCACCAGACCGCTGCAGATCAGCACAATGATAAGGATCGACATCAGCCAGAATACCGCCTTCTGGCCGGCATTGTATTTGCCGACTTCCGGCAGCCGCTCTTCGTGCTTGGTCAGCACATCCTTGAGACGTGCGAGCCAGGTGCCATCCTCGGCCTTCCAGAGATTCGCCCGCCAGAAGCGGATAAATAGCCCGAAGAAGCTGAAGAACAACAACACTCCGATCCAGGGATGGATCATCCGTGTGTTCTCTCCGCCACCGAACAAGCCGGTGAGGAAGAACAGGTCCGGATGGAACAGCGCAAGCCCGGAGAGTGCGAGCAGCACCAGCGAGATCGCCGTGATCCAGTGGTTGATGCGCGCGCCACCCGTGTAGCGGTCGACCTTGACGGGGTCGCCGGGGTGCACCTGATCGCCACTCTCGACGTCGTAAGCCGTCATCGCGGGCCACTCCCCGCCAATCGCTTGGCGTTTTCTTCGTCCTCGGCGGAGACCTTATTGGGGCCCTCGACGATATGGTGGAAAAAGCCAATGGCGGCAAACAGCCCCATGGCGGCAAGGCCCACATATTTCGTCGTGCCCTTCCAGAACTCCACGAGCGGACTGATGCGCGGGTCCTTGGCGAGGCCGGCGTAGATTTCCGGCTTGTCGGCGTGGTGCAGCACGTACATGACGTGCGTGCCGCCGACGCCCGGCGGATCGTAAAGTCCCGCATTCTTGTAGCCCCGGGACTTCAGGTCCTTGATGCGATCCTCGGCGTGCTTCTTCATTTCGTCTTTGGTGCCGAACACGATCGCATGCGTCGGGCAGGCCTTGGCGCAGGCCGGGCCCTGGCCGACCGCGACGCGGTCGGAGCACAGGGTGCACTTGTAGGCTTTCGGGCTCGCCTCATTCTTGGAGATGCGCGGGATGTTGAACGGACACCCCTTCACGCAATAGCCGCAACCGATGCAGTTCTCGTGCACGAAGTCGACGATGCCATTGGAATACTGCACGATCGCACCCGGCGCCGGGCAGGCCTTGAGGCAGCCCGGATCCTCGCAGTGCATGCAGCCGTCCTTGCGGATCAGCCACTCCAAGCTCTGCGTCTCCGGGTTGACCCACTCGGTGAAGCGCATGAGCGTGAACATTTCCGGCGAGAGGTCGGGCGGGTTGTCGTAAACCCCCACGTTCTCGCCGACCGGCGCGCGCTTGTCGTTCCACTCGAGGCAAGCCGACTGGCATGCCTTGCAGCCGATGCATTTCGACACGTCGATCAGCTTGGCGATCGGCGTCAGCATTTTCGCCGGCGCAGGGACCGACGACGCCGACCGGCGCACGAGGTCGGCATCGCTCATGCCGACCGTCGGATTCTTCGTGTTCGGGTTGGGAAGTTCGAATTCGAATGCCATGGTTCCCTCCCCTTACGCAACCGGTCCGGACGCGATGGGCTCGATGTCAACCAGGAACGCCTTGTATTCGGGCGTCTCAATATTTGCGTCACCGACATAGGGCGTGAGCGAGTTCGGCCCGAAGCCCCTCCTCGCCGCACCCGTAAAGCCCCAGTGAATTGGTATACCAACGATGTGCACCGTCTTGCCGTCGCAAATGAGCGGCGCGATTCGCTTCGTCACCACAGCCTTGGCCTTCACCGATCCGCGCTTGGACCAGATCCGGACCCAACCGCCCGACTTGATATTCTTTTCCTTCGCAAGTTGCTCCGAAATCTCGACGAAAAATTCCGGTTGCAGCGAGGCGTTGATCTGGACGTGCTTGGTCCAGTAGTGGAAATGCTCGGTGAGCCGGTAGGAGGTCGCCGCGTAGGGGAACTCCTTGGCGTCGCCAAACTGCTCCATATCGCCCTTGAACACGCGGGCGGCCGGATTGCCGCGAATCTTCGGAGCGACGGCATTAGTGACTGGCGATTCGAACGGCTCGTAATGGGCCGGGAACGGCCCATCGCGCATCAACCCGCGCGTGAACAAACGTGCGGTGCCTTCCGGGTTCATGATGAAAGGCCCAACCACATCCGGCTTGGCGTTGGGTGCAATGTCCGGCACATCGTAGCCGGTCCATTTCGCACCGTCCCACCACAGCAGCTTGCGGCTGTCGTCCCACGGCTTGCCGTTGATGTCGGCAGACGCTCGATTGTAGAGAATGCGGCGATTGACCGGCCACGACCAAGTCCATTTCGGGAAGGCGCCGGTGTCGTCGGGATCGCTATTGTCGCGACGGGCCATTTGGTTGCCCGCCTCGGTGTAGGAGCCTGAATAAATCCAGCAGCCGCAGGCAGTTGAGCCGTCGTCGCGCAATGCGGCGAAGCTGACCAGTTGTTTGCCTTTCTGCAGGATCGTCTTGGTCGGATCGCTCGGATCGACAACGTCGCTGACGACGTAGCCGTTATACTCCTTGGCAATCTCGTCCGGCGTTGGATCGTCGGGATTCTTGTACGGCCATACGAGCTTGGTGATCGGCTCAGAGAACGCGCCGCCCTCTTTCTCGTAAAGCGCTTTAAGGCGCCGGTAGATCTGCGCCATGATCCAGGTGTCGCCCTTGGCCTCGCCCGGCGGCGTACCGCCAGCCCAATGCCATTGCAGCCAGCGCCCGGAGTTTACCAGCGACCCGGTATCTTCAGCAAAACACGTGGCTGGCAGCTCGATCACCTCGGTCTGGATGGAAGCGGGATTTACGTCATTGTACTCACCGTGGTTCTCCCAGAACCGTGCCGTTTCCGTCTGCAGCGGATCCATGACGACGAGGAACTTGAGCTTGGAGAGCGCTGCGGTGACCTTCCTGCGGTTGGGGGCCGACATCAGAGGATTAAAGCCCTGGCAGAAGTACCCGTTCATCTTGCCTTCGTGCATTAGCTCGAAGACACGCAAGACGTCGTAGCCCGGCACATCGAGCTTGGGCAGGTAGTCGTAGGCCCAGCCATTCTCCGCGGTTGAGGCATCGCCCCACATCGACTTGAGGAAACTGACCATGAACTTCTTGTAGTTCTGCCAGTAACTCATTTGGTTTGGCCGCAACGGCTTGAAGCCACGCGTCGACATATAAACGTCGAAGGTCGGCTCTTTTTCCGTCGGGATCGTCAGATAGCCCGGGATCAGGTTTGACATCAGGCCGAGATCGGTCAGCCCCTGAATGTTGGAGTGACCACGCAAGGCATTCATGCCGCCGCCACGCACGCCGATATTGCCGAGAATAAGCTGCAACATCGCCATGGCGCGGATATTTTGCGAACCCTTGGAGTGCTGGGTCCAGCCGAGCGCGTACATTGACGTCATGGTCTTAGTCGGCGTCGAGCACTCGCCGATCATCTGCGCCACCTTCAGGAATTTGTCCTTCGGCGTGCCGCAAATGCGCTCGACCAACTCCGGCGTATAGACCGAAACGTGCTTCTTCAGCAGGCTCCAGACGCTGCGCGGGTTGTCTATGTCGGATACCACGTAGCCGTCGGCGCCGAGCTGATAATCCCAGGTCGACTTATTGTAGTCGCGCTTGGTTTCGTCGTAACCGGTGAACAGACCGTCGTGATAGTCGAAGCCGTCCTTGACCACGTAAGGCGCGTTGGTGAACGCCTTGACGTAGTCCGTTTGCACCTTGTTGTTGCTGATGCAGTAGTTGATGACGCCGAGCAGGAAGGCAATGTCGGTGCCCTGACGGATCGGGGCGTACATGTCGGACACCGAGGCTGATCGCGTGTAACGCGGATCGACAACGATGAGTTTGGCCCCACGGTTGGCCTTCGCCTCCGTGACCCACTTGAATCCGCACGGGTGCGCCTCAGCGGCATTGCCACCCATGATGACGACGAGGTCGGTATTCTTGATATCCGTCCAAGAGTTCGTCATTGCACCGCGACCGAATGTTGGGGCCAGACTGGCCACCGTCGGTCCGTGTCAAACTCTTGCTTGGTTATCGAATGCCAACATCCCGGCGCCGCGCACGACCTTGTACGTGACGAACGCCGTTTCGTTTGTGGTTGCCGAGGCGGCAAGGAAACCCGTGGTCAGCCACCGGTTCACCGTAATGCCGTCATTGTTCTTGGCGACGAAGTTCTTGTCGCGGTCGTCCTTCATCAGTCGCGCCACGCGATCCAGCGCCACGTCCCAAGACACGCGCTCGAACTTGTCCGAGCCGGCCTTGCGGATCTGCGGATATTTCGTGCGCGTTTCCGAGTGCACCATATCGAGGAGCGCCGCACCTTTCGGGCACAGCGTGCCGCGATTGGTCGGATGATCGGAGTCGCCTTCGATGTGAATGATGTCGGCCTTCTCACCCTTCGCAAGGTTGCCCTTGGAATACATGATGATGCCGCAGGCGACTGAGCAATATGTGCAGGTGTTGCGGGTTTCGGTTGTGCCTAGAAGCTTGAAGGGGCGAATTTCCGCGGCATAGGCGGCCTCGACATCTCCAAAGCCAAGCGCTCCGATTGTTGTACCGGCAAGACCCGCGCTGGCGCCTTTCATAAATTGGCGCCGCGAGAGCTCCATGTTCAAGGCTCGTCTCCTCAGACGTTGCGCCCCCGACGGGGGACTCCTCGTCCGCGCACAGCCGGGCGACCACGCACGTTGCAGGAATCGTAGGTTTGAATTGTTCTAGTGTCAAACAAACGCAATTCTGGCGCTGCTTTTTCTAACGCAACGCACAATGGAAAGTGCCCACGCTGAATCGGATTTTCGGTCCGGACGTGGATAGTTTAATCTGGACCCCTTGCACTGCCGGCCGGCCACTGCCGCGACGTACCCCCGTCGAGGCCAATTCTGCCTTGATATCGGCTACGCTTAGTCCCAGTATTCATCCATCGTGGCCTTTCGAGCTGCTCCCGAGGATCGGGGCACATCGCGCTATCTAGCGACCGCGGCGTTCGTCGGCGCTTGGGTCATCGTTGCCGGCCTCGTGACCGCTCCGAGCCAACCGGCGAGCGCAGCCGAACTGCAGCGTTTCAGCGGCGCGGCACCTCTCACGTTCACGTTACCATCCACCACTGGCGCCAAAATCGCACTCGAATCGCAGCGTGGCCGGGTTGTGCTGGTGCATTTTTTCGCGACTTGGTGCGAGCCGTGCCTCGCGGAACTGCCGGCGCTTAGTCGTCTGGCGGCGCGCGGCGGCGACAAGATCAAGGTGTTGGCGATTTCGGTTGCCGAGGTCGACGCACGTGTGCGCCGCTTCTTCGAGGCAACGCCAGTCGATTTTCCCGTCTTGCTCGACCGCGACCGCACGGTCACCAGGGCCTGGAATGTCGCCACGCTTCCCACCACGATCGTGCTCGACGCGAAATTGAATCCGCGGCTGACAGCGCAGGCTGATTTCGACTGGGACAGCATCGACGCCGACAAACTGACGGCAACGCTGGCCAAATATGCCGCCGTCAGTCCGGGCGGGTCCGCGAAAACTGAAAATACGACCAAACCACTACACTCGGGAGGATGACCATGCACATCGACAGGCGTGACGTGTTGGAGACCGGCGCGGCTTTCGTATTCGCTGCCGGATTGCCAAGGCTTGTCTACGCGGACGTCGCTTTCGACCCAAAACCGGGTCTTTGGCGTCATTTCGAAGTTACGACCAGACTTGCGATCGCAAAGCCCGAGGGCCCGACGCAGGCCTGGGTTCCGCTGCCGTCGGTGAACAAGAAGGATTGGTTCAAGTCGAACGGCAGCAAATGGACGACCAACGGCAAGGCCGTTATGGCGCGCGATTCCCACTACGGTGCCGAGATGCTGCACGTCGAATGGGCCGCGAGTGAAGCCGCTCCGGTGGTCGAGGTCACCAGCAAGATTTCCACGCAAGACCGCGCGGTCGATTTGGGCAAGCCCGGCAATCCGTCGATCAAGCTCAGCACCGCCGAGCGAAAATTCAATACCGAGGGCAGCGAGCTCATACCGGTCGACGGCATCGTCAAGCAGACCTCCGACAGTATCGTTACCGGCAAAAAGACCGAAGCCGAAAAAGTTCACGCGATCTATGAATGGATTGTCGAGAACACGTTCCGCGATGGCAAGGTGCGCGGCTGTGGCATCGGCGATATCGCCGCCATGCTCAAGACCGGCAATCTCGGCGGCAAGTGCGCCGACCTCAACGCGCTCTTTGTCGGGCTGGTGCGCGCCGCCGATATTCCGGCGCGCGACGTCTATGGCATACGCGTCGCGCCGTCGAAATTCGGCTTCAAGGCGCTCGGCGCCGGATCCGAGACGATCACCAAGGCGCAGCATTGCCGTGCCGAGGTCTTCCTCAACGGGTACGGTTGGGTGGCGACCGACCCTGCCGACGTGCGCAAGGTGGTGTTGGAGGAGCCCCCGGGTAAGCTTGCGATCGACGATCCGAAGGTGGTTGCCGCCCGCAAGACACTTTTCGGCGCCTGGGAGGGCAACTGGCTCGCCTATAATTTCGCGCACGATGTGGCGTTGCCCGGCTCCAAGGGTCCCAAGATCGGCTTCCTGATGTATCCGCAGGCCGAATGCGGCCCGAATCGTCTCGACTGCCTCGATCCCGACACCTTCAAATATGAGATCATCGCCAAGGAGCTGACGGCGGCGTGATACGGTTTTGCGGCTGTTACGAACGGGCGCTACAGTCGTGGCGCCCGTTTTCTCCGCGCGGTTCACGCGCTCAAGGAACGATTCGACCGACTGCGCCGTTCATTCCAGAGTTCTCCGAAGGAGGCTACGATGAAGAATCCAGGATTGATCACCGCGGTCGCGGCGGCAACAATTGCGTGGACCGTCTTGGCGTCCGCGCAAACGCCGGCGCCTTCGACAACCCCGTCGCAAGCTGCTCCGGACGCCAGCAGCCCGAGCACACCCGACGCGGCGGCGGAGGCGGTGAAGGCTGCACAAGCTGCAAAGGACGCGGAAGCCGCCAAAGCCGCACAGGTCGCCAAGGATGCGGCGGACGCGCAAGCCGCCAAGGTGGCGCAGGACGGGCGCGACGCGGAATCGGCGAAGACGCAGCCCTTGATGGCCGAAGGCCTCGACCTGAATGGACCGCCGCGACGCTTCCCCGCGCGTCTTACTCCGGAATAGCGCACTCACAGGGATCCGGCGTTGCCGAGTCGGAGCGGAAACGCGCATGCTAGACGCCGTGTTGAAATCCAAGACGACCGAAACGACTCTCGATCTGCGCGGCCTTCGTTGCCCACAGCCGGTGCTGCGCGCCAAGAAGGCGTTGCGCAACGTGCCAGTCGGCGGAACGCTGGTGCTTGAATGCACCGATCCGTTGACCGTTATCGATGTGCCGCATTTCGTCAAACAAACCGGTCATTCGCTGAGCGCGCAATCGCGTGACGGCGGGATTTACGTCTTCAAGATCGTCAAGCAGCGATGACCGCATCGCCGGCTAACCGGGAGAGAACACTGTGAACATCATGCAACCGATCCGGTTGAGCCACCTGTCGCACGGTGGCGGTTGCGGCTGCAAGCTCGCGCCGTCGGTGCTGCAACAACTGTTGTCCAGCCACCCGGCAACGAGACCCTATAAGCAGCTGCTGGTCGGCGTCGAAACCGGCGACGACGCCGCCGTCTGGGAGCTCGAGAACGGCACCTGCATCATCGCCACCACCGACTTCTTCATGCCGATGGTGGACGACCCGCGCGATTTTGGCCGCATCGCGGCCACCAACGCCATCTCCGATATCTATGCGATGGGCGGCACACCGATCATGGCGCTGGCCATTCTCGGCATGCCCGTCGACAAAATCCCGCCCGAGATGATGCGCAACATTTTGGAGGGCGGCGCAGCGGTCTGCGAGCTGGCCGACATTCCTATCGCCGGAGGGCATTCCATCGATTCGCCAGAGCCGATCTACGGTCTTGCTGTCATCGGCACCGGAACGAAAGGCAATATCCGGCGAAACTCCGATGCAAAGGCCGGCGACAGGCTGATCCTCACGAAAGCGCTCGGTGTCGGAATCTATTCGGCGGCCTTCAAGAAAGGCGCGCTTTCCTTGGGGGCATACGACGAATTCATCGCGACAACGACCTTGCTCAACCGCGTCGGCACACAGCTTGCCAAGGACTCTGCCGTGCATGCCATGACCGACGTCACCGGTTTCGGACTGCTCGGCCACGCACTGGAAATGGCGCGCGGCTCCGACAAAACCGTGAAGATAAATTCATCGACGTTGCCGTTCCTGAAAGAAGCGGCGGGACTCGCGCGAAAGGGGTTCATCACCGGGGCGTCGGGACGGAATTGGAAAAGCTACGATACGAATGTCACGCTGCCAGAAAATACACCGGAGTGGCAGCGGCAGCTGTATTGCGATCCTCAGACATCGGGCGGATTGCTGGTGTCCTGCGGGCCAGATCGCGCAGAGGCATTGCTCGATATGATCGTCGTAACCGGTTATCCGGCAGCACGTATTATCGGCAGCATTGAGAACGGCACGCCACGCGTCGTCATCGAATAGGCAGGCGTCGCCCATCCAGATCCTGACTGGCCTGCCCCGCCGTTTATCAGCAACTTCCGTAGGTTATTCGCTGCCTCCGGCGCGGGCGTTGGGCCGAGGCGCTCCCTTCCGTAAACCGGCGCGGTAAGCTAGCTTCTTCATTCAACGACGCCCCGGACTCAGAGCCTAGGACGTCGTCTCTGTACGAATCTATAAAATCAAATCACACAAGCCAAATGGCATGAAATCCCGAGGGAGAAATGTTCGATGTCCTATGATTTAACGCGCCGCGCGTTGGTGGGTGGTCTCGCCAGCTCCGCGGCCTTTCCGGCGCTGGCGCAAAACCTGCCAATGCCGAGTGCTCCGGTCACGCTGAATTTCGTCGATGTCGCCGGCAATCTCGCGCTCACCCAGAAGGCCATCGAGGCCTACCGCGACAAGAATCCAAAGCTGGTCGCCAAAGTCAATTTCAGCAAGGCGCCGGCGCCGGAACTGCCCGGTAAGATCAAGGCCCAGCAGGATGCGAACCGTGTCGACATCGACGGCGTGCTCACCGGCATCGACGCGCTGTCGGCCGGCGTCGACCAGAAGCTGTGGATCCCGATCGCGTCCGAGTACGCATCGAAACTGCCGAAGCTCGACGATATTTACCTTCCTGGCGCAAAGCAGATGCAGGCCTTGGCGTCGAACCAGGGCGTTTGCATCGTGTTCTGCCCGGCCGGCCCGGTGATGGAATACATGCCGGATAAAGTGAAGCAGGTGCCGACGACAGCGGAGGAATTGCTCGCGTGGGCGAAGGCCAACCCCAACCGCTTCATCTATGCGCGCCCGGCAAATTCCGGGCCCGGCCGCATCTTCATGATGGGCTTGCCCTACATCCTCGGCGACAAGGACCCCAAGGACCCGAAAGACGGCTGGGACAAGACTTGGGCCTATCTCAAGGAACTCGGCCAATACGTCGAATATTATCCCGGCGGCACCGGCCCGGTGATGAAAGAACTTGGCGAAGGCTCGCGCGACATGACCCCGTCGCAGATGGGCTGGGACATCAATCCGCGCGCGCTTGGCGTGGTGCCGAAGGAAGCCAAGGTGTTCTTCCTCAAGGGCTACCATTGGGTCCTCGACGCGCACTATCTCTGCATCCCCAAAGGCGTGTCGAACGACAAGCTTTACGTGCTGATCGACTTCCTCAATTACATGCTGTCGCCGGCGGCGCAGGCATTTACCTACGACGATGGCTATTTCTATCCCGGCCCCGCCGTGAAGGATGTGCCGCTGTCGATGGCGCCTGCGGCGAGCCAGAAGGTGATTGCGGAATATGGGCGAGCCGAATACGCCCAGGCCATCACCGCGGCCCCGCAGGAACTGCCGCTGCTGCCGGACAAGCTGGTCTACGCGTTCGCCCGTTGGGACGAGCAGGTCGGCGCGCAGAAGAAGAAGTAATTTCCGGCGCAAAAAATGAAGACTGGCGATCGTCGTCGCCAGTCTTCACAATCTTTTCTGCGCCGTCCGGCATCTCCGGGGAGGAGCGGTCCACTATGGCTATTGCCGCACGCGATTTCCGCGAGCTCAGACTCGACGGAATGAGTCGCAATTTCGGCAGCGTCAACGCGCTCAAGGGCGTCACCCTGAACGTGCGGCGCGGCGAGTTCATCGCCTTGCTCGGGCCTTCCGGCTGCGGGAAATCGACCGCGCTCAACTGCCTTGCCGGCCTGCTAACACTCTCGAGCGGCAGTATCTGGCTCGATCAAACCCGCATCGATCGCCTCCAGCCGGAAGATCGCGGCTTCGGCATGGTGTTTCAGAACTACGCGCTGTTTCCGCACATGAGCGTGCGCAAGAACATCAGCTTCGGCCTAGCCATGCAACGGCTGCCTAAGCCTGAGATCAAGCGCAAGGTGGACGAAGCACTCTCGATCGTTCGTCTCGGCGATCAGGGCGATAAATTTCCCGGTCAGTTGTCGGGCGGCCAGCAACAGCGCGTCGCCATCGCCCGCGCCATTGTCATCGAACCGCCGCTGGTGCTGATGGACGAGCCGCTGTCCAATCTCGATGCCAAGCTGCGGCTGGAAATGCGCGCGGAGATCCGCCGCATTCACGATTTGATCGGCTCGGCGACGATCTACGTCACGCATGACCAGGAAGAGGCGCTGTCGCTTGCCGACCGCATTGTGGTCATGCAGTCAGGCGAGGTGCGCCAGGTCGGCACCCCTGAAGATCTCTACATCCGTCCAGCGCATGCCGATGTCGCTGAGTTCATGGGCTATCGCAATCAAATCCGCTCGCGCGCGGCAAAATCCGGCAACCTGGTCAACATCGCCGTCGGCGGCGTCAACCTGCAAGGTACGCCGGTCGATGCCATCGCCGACGGCGACGTGGTGGCGGCGGTCAGGCCCGACGACCTCAAGGTCGCCACCAGCGGGCCGCTCTCGGCGACGGTGGAATCGGCGCAATATCACGGCCATGATTTCTATTGCCTGGGCCGCACCAGCGACGGCATCGAACTTTATTTCCGCTCCGCGCAAAAAGTGAAGAAGGGCGACGTCGTCCGGCTCTCCGCCGATCCTGGCCGGGTGCTGGTCTATTCGCGAGTAGGCGCATGAGCGACCGCGCCGCCGAAGTGCCCGTGGAACGCATCCCTCTACGCGTACGGCTTGCGCTCTATGATCTCGACGGCGTGACACTCCTTGTCGTGCCGGCGGTATTATTCGTCATCGCCTTGTTCGTCTACCCGTTTGCCTACGGCTTCGTGCTGTCGTTCCTGCCCAAGAAGGGCGACTGGCTGGCCAATTATTCGAAGTTTTTTTCCGACCCTTTCCTGTACGACACCATCTCGTCGACGTTTCGGCTCGCTATTCCGGCAACGCTGATCAATGTGCTGCTGTCTGTGCCGGTCGCGCTTCGGGTGCGGCGCATGCGCCACAGGCGCGTGCTGACGACGATTCTCGTCGTTCCCATCACCCTCGGCACCGTACTGATTGCCCAAGGCCTGCTGATCTATCTCGGTCCCCAGGGCTGGTTCAATCGCGTCATGGTCATGCTCGGAATCGGCCAGGTGCGGCTCGTGCACAACTACGTCGGCGTCATGCTGTCGCTGATCATGTCCGGTTTCCCGTTCACCTTCTTGCTGACGCTGTCCTATCTGACCGGCATCGATCCCTCGCTCGAGCAAGCCGCCGCCACGCTCGGCGCAAAGGCGAGGGCGCGGTTCGTCCACATCGTGCTGCCGCTTCTGGCGCAGGGCCTGGCGATCAATCTCTGTCTGTCTTTCGTGCAGACCTTCTCGGTGTTTCCTTCGGCCGTGCTGCTCGGCGCCCCGGCCGGCGAAACGCGCGTCATTTCGATCGCCGCCTACCAGGCCGCCTATGAGCAATACGATTATTCGATGGCTTCCGCCATCGCGATGATCATGGGTTTCTGCCAGCTCGCCGTCGTCATTCTCATTCTTGCCGGCCGCAACTTTGCCTATCGCGGAGCCGCCGCAGGCGGGAAAGGTTGACGCCGATGTTGCAGGAAAAATCGATCGGCGAACGGCTGTGGGCCTTTGCGATCTGGGCGCTGGTCATCTTTTTCGTCGTCAATGTCATCGCCACGATTGCCGCGGTCAGCGTCGATTCGTTCGGGACCCGATGGTTCAATTCCTGGCTGCCGGCCAGCTTCACAACGCGCTGGTACCAAGCGGCGTGGAACGAATTTCAGCTCCATGACGTTCTGATCGTCACTTTCGAGGTGGTCGGCGCTGTCGTGCTGCTGTCCGGGCTGCTCGGCGTACCCGCGGCCTATGCACTGGCGCGACGCAATTTCCCGGGCAAGCAGTTCGTGATTTTATTGTTCCTGCTGCCGATGATGATCCCGCCGATCACCTTCGGCATTCCGCTCGCCACCGTGCTCTATCAAGCGCGCCTCGGCGGCAACATGTCCGGCGTCGTCCTCGCCAATCTGGTGCCGACCGTGCCGTTTGTCGTGCTCGTGATGATTCCGTTCATCGAGCAGATCGATCCGCGTGTCGAAGCGGCGGCGCGGGTGTTTGGCGCCGGGACCGGGCGCCTGTTCCTCCATGTTCTGGTGCCGCTGCTCACGCCGGGCATCCTCGCGGCGCTGCTGCTGGTGTTGGTGCGCACCATCGCCATGTTCGAGTTGACATTCTTCACCGCCGGACCTGACAGCCAGACGCTGGTGGTGACTCTTTATTACGCCGTTGGCGCCGCGGGCGTTCGCTCGAACCAGTCTATCGACGCCATGGCCGTCGTTTACATGCTGACGACACTGGTCTGGCTTTTGATTGCAATGCGCTTTGTCGATCCGACGCAGATTGTGACGCGGACCAAACAAGAGGCGGTTCGCTAGGCTCGCATCGCCGGAATCAAACCAATGCCCGCCAATGGCACTTAACGTCGCTCGCCGTAAGGCAAAAGTTTGTCGAGTATTTGACTAATACCGGAACAAGGGCGATCTGGCCGCTGATTTGATCAACCCGAAAATTCCACTCGGGTTCCATTGCGCTGTCGCGCATTGCTCCATTCCGCTCCATCTGTATATTTGCGCCGTCGTTTTTCCGAATGGCGAGCAAAAATACGATGTCCTCTACTCGCATGACCCTTCTGGTCGGGACAACCAAAGGCGCGTTTTTGATTTCTGACGCCAATGACCGTCGCGGCTGGGCCATCCAGGGTCCGTTCTGTGACGGGTGGCCAATCAATCACGTGATTGGAGATCCTGATACCGGAGTCATTTGGGCCGGGGGTGGCGGCGAATGGCACGGCGCAGGCATCTGGCGCAGCGAAGACGGCGGTACGAGTTGGAAGGTCACCCGATTTACAAAGGGAAAGATGGACGATTGGGCCGCCAACGATCCCAGTTTTGCAAAAATGATCGGCTGGACCGGCGAACCGCTGCCCTTTACCGACGCATTCGCTCAAATCTGGTCGCTCGGCTACGCCCACGGCACGCTGTATGCCGGCACCAAACCAGCGAACCTTCTAGCAAGCGAGAACGGCGGTAAAGATTGGAAACGGATACAAGCTCTGAAGGATCACCCGTCCGCGGGTAGCTGGAACCCCGGCGCCGCCGGGCTGGTGCTGCACACCATCGTGTCTGATCCAGGCAACCCGAAAAAGCTCTGGGTTGGAATCTCCGCGGCCGGCGTCTTCGCTACCGAGGACGGCGGAGCGACCTGGGAACGCCGCAACCGGCTCTCGAACGCCGAAGCATGTGGGCACCACGACCACCCTGCCGCGCCGCGCGACGGTGACGTCGGACACTGCGTTCACAACATGGTCCGCGCGCCCGGCACAAGCGACGTGCTTTACCAGCAGAACCACCATGGGGTATGGCGCTCGGCCGACGGCGGCCGAAGCTGGAACGACCTGACCAAGGGCTTGCCGTCGACTTTCGGCTTTCCGATCCGCGTCCATCCGCGCGATCCGAATACCATCTGGACCTTGCCACTCAACGGTGACATGGCCGGACGTTTTCCGCCCGATGCAGCCGCAGCGGTCTGGCGGTCACGCGACGGCGGGCAAAGTTGGCAGGCGATGCGCCAAGGGCTGCCGCAGGAGGGTTGTTTTTTCACTGTGCTCCGTCAGGCGATGGCGGGCGACGAACGCGATCCAGCGGGAATCTACTTCGGCACAAACAGCGGCTCGGTCTTCGCGAGCTTCGACGAAGGTGAGAATTGGCAGGAGATCGCCCGTCACTTGCCAACGATTCTTGCCGTCGAAGTGCTCGAACGGAAATAACATCCATCGGTCAACTGGACGTGCAGCCGCGCCCGCGTTTGTCCGGGCACTGCTATTTGTTGACACGAGCCCAATACCAGCGCGAGGGCCGAAAGATCTTCGGTATAAAATATAGCGATAACGACGATCGCCATCAGATCGTCGATAATGGCCAGAGCCAACAGGAACATCTTCAGTGACGTTGGAACGGCTAGCCCGAGCAGAGCGCAGATGCCGATAGCAAAGGCGACGTCGGTGGCCGCTGGTACAGCCCAGCCGCGCAGGGCCTGGGTGTCATACCAGTTTAGCGTGGCATAAATTGCCGCAGGCACGACAAAGCCGCCGATTGCGGCGGCGACTGGAAGACTGCCTTCTGCGCACTGGCGAGCGAGCCCTCAATCAGCTCGCGTTTGATTTCGAGCCCGACCAGAAGAAAGAAGATCGCCATGAGACCGTCGTTGATCCAATGCTCTAGGCTTTTTGACAAGCCAATCGAGCAGATCCGGATTTCGCCAGTCGCATGAATAAGAAAATTACACTGCGGAGCAAACGATGAATTTGCAATCACGAGCGCAGAGCCGCGCCGAGGGCGATGCCACCAAAGAGATCGGAATTTTCGTTTTGAATCGCCATCGGCAAACAGAGCGGTCACTGCCTATGCGTTGGCAGCGCTCAAGCATAACTGCGTAAGCTCTAGCCGTTAAGCGCCAATGCCAACGTTTGACTTATCACGCGGTAATGCAGACATTTCAGGCACTCGATCGGCATTAGTAATAAGCCAGTAAAGGGTCCCCAGCACGAGCAGAAGTCCGCCAAACCCCAGCAGGGTCTGAAGACTCGTCACGGCCAAGTCCAGCAGCATCAGCTTGCGGGCAATGACCAGCACGGCGATCAGAATGACGGCTCTGACCTGGATGACGCCCGACTTCCGTTTGAGTGCGACATATATGGAATGGTTGAATTCCAATAGGATGAGGACTGTCAAAATCGAGCCAAATGCCTCGTGGAAAGCCGACCTTTCCAGGAAAAAGTCGCCAAGTTTAAAGTCGCCAATAAGCTGAACCACAGTCGCCAAAGTTGCAAACACCGTGATAACGCTGAGTATGAACAAGATGCTCCCGAGCGCGATTTGCTCGAAACTCTCGTAGACGGCGAATTTAAGCCATTTTCTTTGATCTGGATTCGACGTCATTGACCCTCTTGCTACTTTCCGCCGGTGTTTGGATCAGGTTTTTCTTTTGCGACCATTATTAGAACGAATCCGCTGACAAAAAATATAAATACGGCGGCTGCAATTTGACGTTGCACGGTCGTCCAGACGGCGTCGCCGGCACGGGTCAAGGCGTAGCTGGTCCTTGCATAATTTCCCTCCTTCGCTGTGAAAGGCCCGCCGACGGATCCCCTCCGGTATCGAACGAAATTGGTGAACGAATGCAGAAGCTCACGAGTGAGGCAACCACCGTTGCTACTTTCCGGAAAGCAATCTTTCGACAGTTTGCATGACGGTCTTTTTCGGATCGGTGTGGCACTCGTCCACGACCATTCCGGCTCGGCGGCTGACTTGATTTAGGTTGAGCTTGGTATTTTTGTAAAATCCATTGTAGTACCCGCTGAACCACATTGCCGTTGCCAACGAGTCTCCCGTTCCCTCCAGTAATTGAGCACATGTAAATTTCGACATATCAACAATTGTTTAGCTGCGACTTGCAGAAGCCGCCACCAGAGCAAGAATGGTACTTGCAATCAACAGTTTGACCTTAATCATTTTCCGTTCTCCAATCCCTTCTATTTGCGTCGGACGCTTGGGAGATCCATGATAATTTTGCGCCCTGATCGTGCCGCGGCAAGTGCACCTCAAGCCGCGCTAATCTGGCAAAGCGTAGCTTTCGGCTCTTGCATGCCGGTGACCGGATCGTAACCGTAGGTGGTACGGCGAGCCCTGACCGGTTCAGAAATGCGCGGCGATCAAGGCCGCCGTTCGCGTGAGTCTGTAGTGCGTCGGCAAGATTGCCGTGACGCCTATGACGCTCCATCCTCCTGATCAGCACGACGGCCTCCATACTGTGGTGGTCCGATGAGCCCGCTCAACTGCGTACCAGGCCCTATGCTCCAATCCCGTGGCCGGTGCTTTCGACCGGCCACGTCGCTAGTCTCCAGTTTAATGTTCGGCGTCGATCTCCTGATTCGGCAAATAATGTTCGTGCCAGAGTGCATTTAGAATGCCGCAGCTGCAGGCAAAGCCAACACCAAGGATCCAAGTAAAATACCACATTTTGTGCGCCCTCAATAGAAGTTGGCGGAATTCCTTTCGATTTGGCCTTCGGTCACTGTCCCGCGCATGACGCGGAATACGATCGACGTGTAGATCAGTACAATCGGAAGAAAGATGAGCGTTACGACCAGCATCACGAACAAAGTAAGCCGGCTCGAAGACGCGTCCCAGACGGTCAGGCTCGCCTCCGGCGCGATGTCTGATGGCATGAGAAACGGGAACATGCTCACGCCGGCAGTCGCAATGATACCGAATATGCCGAGCGCACAGGCAACAAACGCCAGCCCGTGCCAGCGGGACGCGGTCGAAAAGAGCGCAAGTATAAACCCGAGGAAGCCCACGGCAGGCGCGGCGATCGTCCATGGATGTGCTGTGTAGTTGGCGAACCACTGCCCCGATTGTCGAACAACAGTCTTCAGCAATGGGTTCGAGGGACCGTCTTCATTAATCGTGCTCGTGATGGCGTAGCCATCGATGCCCAGCCACACCCAGAGACCCGCCACGGCAAACAAAACGATTGTCGCAAGAGCGGCGAATTTTACTGTGCCGCGCGCCCGCGCCTGCACTGCACCATCGGTCCGCAGGGCAAGATAAGCGGCACCATGGGCGGCCAACATCGCCGCCGAGAGCAAGCCGCATAAAAGCCCGAAGGGGTTGAGCAGTTCCAACAATCCGTCGCCTTCATAGAATATCCTCAGGTCGCTATCGATGCGGAAGGGTACCCCTTGCAGCAAATTGCCGAACGCGACGCCGAACACGAGGCTTGGGACAAGACCGCCCGAGAACAGCGCCCAATCCCAGAATGCCCGCCAGCGCATTTTGGCAAATGCGTTGCGAAACTTGAACCCGACCGGCCGCAAGATCAGCGTCGCAAGCACCAGAAACATCGCTATGTAAAAGCCCGAGAAGGATGCTGCGTAAACCGGCGGCCAAGCGGCAAATACCGCCCCCGCGCCGAGTATCAGCCACACCTGATTGCCTTCCCAAAACGGCGCGATGGCATTGATCGTGACGCGTCGCTCCACATCGGTCCTCGCTACATAGGGTAGCAGCATCGCAACACCGAGATCGTAGCCGCCCATAATGGCGAAGCCGATTAGCAGTACCCCGAGAAAGAGCCACCAAATCAGACGCAGGATTTCGTAGTCGAGGGGGATCGTCATGGCATGGACTTTACCCCACCGGACGCGGACGCAGCGAGACCCAAAGTCTCGACTGGCCCCATGCGGATGTATTTGTGCAGGAGGATGATGTCGACGACGAGAAGCGATGAGTAGAACAGCACAAAGCCCGAAAGCGTGAGCAAAATCTGTGTGGCCGACACCGAGGACACGGCCAAAAATGTTGGCAGAACGCCGTCAATCGCCCATGGCTGCCGCCCATATTCGGCGACAACCCAGCCGAGCTCAGCCGCAACCCAGGGTAGCGGCAGCGACCAGAGTGTCAAGCGCCACAGCCACACGCGCGAGAAATTGCGGTGCGATACATCCCAGAATATGAACGCGAACAAGGCCATGAAGTAAAAGCCCAATCCCACCATCGCCCGGAAGCTCCAAAACAGCGGGCCGATGTTGGGGATGGTATCTGCGGCGGCTTTGGCAATGGTGGCGGCATCGGCGGTGCGTGGGTCTGCGACGTAGCGCTTGAGCAAAAGCGCATACCCCAAGTCGACGGCATGATCGCGAAGCTTTGCCGCAGCTTGGCTGTCGTCGCGGTTTCGCTTGAGCCGATCGAGTGCGTCGAAGGCGATCAGACCATTGCGGATTCGCGTTTCGTCATGCGCCACAAGATCGTTGATCCCTGGAATCTTCTGGTCAAATGAACGCGTGGCGATAATGCCCAGAGCCCAGGGAATTTTCACGCCGTAGTCAACGCGATGGTTCGCGGTATTGGGTATTCCGAAAAGATAAAAACCCGCAGGCGCCGGCTCGGTGTGCCACATGCCTTCGATGGCGGCGAGTTTCATCTTCTGGTTTTCGGATACGGTGTAACCACTTTCGTCGCCGAGAATGACGACACACAGCGCGCCCGCTAACCCGAATGCTGACGCAACAATAATCGATCGTTTGGCAAGGGCGTGGAAGCGGCCTGCTAGTAAATAATATGAAGAAATAGCGAGGACGAACATTGACCCCGTGACATAGCCGGCGCCCACGGTGTGAACGAATTTTGCTTGGGCGACCGAATTGAAAACAAGATCCCAGAACGAGGTCAGTTCCATCCGCATTGTCTCGGGGTTGAACACGGCGCCGACCGGATTCTGCATCCATCCGTTGGCGATCAATATCCACAATGCGGAGAGGTTAGAGCCGAGAGCAACTAGCCAGGTCACCGTTAGGTGGCCGAGCTTCGAAAGCCGGTCCCAGCCGAAGAAAAATATGCCGACAAAAGTCGCTTCCAAAAAGAAGGCCATGAAGCCTTCTATTGCCAATGGGGCACCGAAGATATCGCCGACGTAGTGAGAGTAATAGGCCCAATTGGTGCCGAACTGAAATTCCATGGTGATGCCAGTGGCAACACCCATGGCGAAATTAATGCCGAAGAGCTTGCCCCAAAATTTCGTCATGTCGCGCCATATTTCGCGACCTGTCATCACGTACACGCTCTCCATAATGGCAAGCAAAAAAGAGAGCCCAAGCGTCAGGGGCACAAACAGAAAATGATAGAGAGCCGTTGTGGCAAATTGTAGCCGAGCAAGACTTACGGGGTCGACGTCAAACATTGTCGATAACCATCGCTCTCTACGGCGGGGAAGGACCTATCACGCGGATCATGGCGGCGGCGTCAACAACTGGCCGCGCGCTGTCTGGAAACATGAAAACTTTCATGCCAACAATTCCGAACAGCTTAATAACGAGGATCAGCACGATCGCCTTCGCGAGCGTTGTTCGCGGGCGTGCACAGCCGGCAAGGAATGCTGTCACTGACGATAAAATCGCGCTCAACGGATAGCCCTGCCGAGTGCAAATTTTCGAAAACTTTTCTCTGACTGCCGCCAGCCTTGCATTTTTCCAGCGACGTTTGCAATGGACCCGGCAAATTCCGATGTCTCGGGCTTGATCGAATGTAACGCCGCATGGGCATGCCCGTCCGCATCCTTGCCGACAGGGATGAACCCCCTCTGTGGGCTTAAGGCCGACGTCCTTGTTTATCCGCTTTGCCTCCAATTGCGACCAAACTTTTGCGCCGCCGCGAATGACGCGATGTGCCAGAAGCGGCCATTCTGGACTGCAGTTAGCATGTCCGCTTAGTGCGCGAGCGGACAATTGCACTGCATGAGCAGCTATCTATGCCTTTCTCGGAATACCACAAAGGGACGGCGGCCAGGACCGGTCAGTGTCCACTGAATACAAGGACCTTGAACGGCAGCAGCAGTGCCTGTATGCGAAGCAGCATCGCGTGCACAACGCCGACCGTGTCGACTACGTGTAGACCTATACTCCGGAAGAACCCGACTTTCCCGGAGGCCAAGAGTTCGTGATTGCTGGTGTAAGCGTTTGCAATGCAACTGCTGCCCGGCGTCACGCCTTCGAGCCCGTCTTCGTATAGTGGCTCAAGCGTCGCGAGGATCGTGCCCGGCCCCCTGACCTGTTGGGTGTCGATCAACTGCTCGCCGCCGCGGAATTGACCGGCGGCGATGTAGTCCTGCACTCCGGTTACGACCATCGGGATGATCGTCCACGGTCTTGAAACGCAGGTTGCTTCTGCGACCATTCCTACTCTTATCACCTGCGCTTCGATCTGTCCGAAGCCGGCCAGGAGGGCGCGCCGTCCGGCGTTTTCCGGGATGAGAACGCCTGCGGCGCGCATCAAGGGATTGACGATGTCACCGACCTGCAGCGCGAATTGCTCTACTCGCCCGGCTACCCCGGCGCGGACCACCGTCTTGCTCAGTTCGACTACCGCCTGGGCCAAAGCAGCCTCAGCGGTTGCCTTTTGGGCCGGCAGCAAGACCGTGAGTTTGGCTTCGACCGCCTGTTTTCCTGCAGTGGCCGCGTCGACAGCGCCCTTGCGCGCATCCACGATATTGCGCAACCGCTCGATCTCGCGGCGCGCGACAGTATCAGCAGCGCGCCGGTTCAACTCTTCCTTCGTTTCTACTTCATCAAGAGCCTGCTGGTAACTCGATCTGGCTTGCTGGATCTGGCCGTCGGTCGCCAGGAGGTCTGCGCGTGCGACCAAGATTGCCGCCTCAGTCTCGGCAATCCGCCGGCGTGCGGATTCAACGGCAGCCTCCTGTTGCGAACTATCCAGCCGGAAGATCGGCGCGCCCTTCTCAACCCGACCGCTGAGACCGACGAAAATCTCAGCAACCCGTCCATTCGCTTCCGGGGCAATTGGCACCGTTCTGAAGTAGGAGATCACGTCGCTGGTGCTCGGATGGTTATAGAACACTAGCGCGATGAGCCCCACCGTGAGCATAACGCAGCTGACTATGCCCCATCGCAGCTCGAACCAGACCGAGAAAAGGTTGATCTCCTTCCCAAACCGCTTGCCCTGCCGGTAGCGGCGATAAAGATAGTCCGGAAGGATCGTCAGCAGTGAACAGAGAAGGAGTTCGAGCACGGCTCAACTCCCATGCTGGCGAGGCGTATCCACTCGCGCGTTATTTTCGGCGCCGCCCTCGCTCGTAAGGGCTGGGGCTTCGGTGCTCGGACCCTCGCTAGCTGGGATACCGGCAAGCTTCTCAGCGGATCCTGCGATCCGCGAAAACGACGTGCCCCAATCAGGGAGGTCGATCATCGCGAGGAGCAGACCTGCGACCCAGAAAAGGTGAATATGTGTGAACAGAGCGATGAGCCCGAGGACAGCTACAATCTCAAATTGCAGCTTCTGGGACTTGTGCGCCATGCGCTCGGGCAAAGTGTGCAGCCGCAGAAAAAGAACGCCAAAGGCGAGGACAGCGGCAACCAGGAAAAGGCCCATAACGACCGTGAACGTATCGGTCTCGCCGGGGGCCGTTATGAACACTGGAAGAGCGTGCGGCGCAACCGGATTGATCGACGAGGCCATATTTTATTCCCACTGCAGCGCGCACTCAAAAACAGGAGGAGGACCCGCAAGCCCCGAAGACAGTCATCCTTGCGAAGTACCTCCGAATTGGCAAGCTCAAAACAGCGGCCCCGATGCCGCTATAGGTCATTCACTGCCGAGTCATTCAGCCCCATAACCGAGCGCGGTCGGTTTGTCTGCTTCGTGCCGACAGCCATTCGAGTCGATCACCTCAGCGTCAAACCTGCGACGCCCAAGGCGAGATTGACACCAACGTTGCCCGTCACCGAGACTGGCTGCAGAGCCACAGACCGGTGCGAGCCGCCGATCAAGACATTTGCGCCGCCGCCCACCCCAAGCGAGGCGTCGCCACTTGCGCCCACATATTTTCCAGCAAGCGCCCGTGGCGACACGCCATTTGTTGGCGCGAGTACTGCCCACGCCATAACTCCACCACCCTTTATGCCAATGTCGATACCGAGCCGATTGATGGTGCCTGAATAATATTCCGGTGCAGCCCCGGAATTCGGTGCGAAGCTACAACGCAATTTCTGGTGCGAGCCAATGAGGAGGCCGAGACTGGCTGACGAATTGCAGGTCAGCATTCCCGCTTGGGTTTTTTGCTGCGCTGAGGCGGCCGAAATTGAGATTAGGAGCGCTGCAAGTGTACAGCTTACTGAGATGAGCTTGGACATAAATCACTCCTTCTGTCCCGGATTTGTATGGGAAGTCACTTCCTGCCCATTGGGTGCAGTGGTCTCTGCTATTTTCGAGAGCCTACTAACGTGGGTTGTTAGCATCGCCTCCTAGCTGGCTGGCCCAACGATCTGCGTCTCGTGTGGTCGGTCGGACCGGGGCGGATGCGGCCCGCAAACCTGACGGCCAGTCAAATGGAGAATTCACTCATTGGACTTAATGCAAGCGCTGCAGCGCCCATCGCCATATATACTGAGCCGATCTCTAACTGGGATCAATACATATCCGTGGCCATTGCCCCTGTGCACAGCGAATGTCGCTTATGCGTCAATCGGCGAAATATAGCGGACGGCACGCCTTATCTCTCGCCGAGATAGCGAAACAGAGTGGCGTGCCACCAATCGCTTTGAACCGCGTTGAGCAGTGCAAAATCGATTGATTTTCTCAACGGGCTATTGTTCGGCAAAGCGAAGCCGTAGTTCTGAGGTTCGAAGGTAAATTCAAGCAACCTGATCGAGGACGAATAATCCCGAGCGATGATCCAAGCCAAGAGCGGTTTGTCATGAACGAAGGCGTCAATCTTTCCGTCACGGAGTGCCTTGAGGCCGTCCGAGGCTGTGCCGAAATCACGGTGCGCAATTCGCATCCTCGCGAGCGTATCCGTTGTCGCGGTTCCCGATACGGTGCCGACGCGGACCGATGTCAGATCACTCACGTTCTGCACCGCGCCTTGCAGCTTGCGGGCCGTGAGCGTCGAGGTGAGACCAGCGGTGAAAACAGCAATTGCGACGATCGATATCACCATCCAGAGGATCGCGATGGCGCGGCCGGGTAAGGTCGTCGGACGGAAATCTCCGGCGGCCCGTTGCGTCATCGCTGCAGTCGACCACAAAACACTTGAGCTCAAGCCTTTGACAAAAGTTCCGCCGAAAAGCTCATTGTGACGGCGTTCGAACAGCCAGACCAACAGTCCGGCGGCAAGCGAGAGACCAACCAACGCCAAAACCGCCTGCAGGAAGCCGAAAGACGTCATCGACCGGATGACAGGAAGCCAGCTTGCCAAATTGGCGGCCGGCTCGGCGATCCCGAGGCCTGACACATAGTAAGGCTGGGTAAAATCGAGAATACGCTCGCGCTCCGGTGCAATTGTCAGCGCACCAATCGCAACATCGAATTTCCGTGCAGCAACGCCCTCGATAAGGTCGTCAACTGTCTGCGCTTCGGCGAAGATAAAGCGCACGCCCATTTCGGCAGCCACCCGCCGCCAAAGATCAGTGCTGATACCTTGCCATTCGCCGTCGATACCTTTCATCGCAAAAGGCGGCGTATCCTTGATACCGACGACGAGCTCCGCGCCACTCGCGATGCTAGGCGATTTCACTTGTGCGTGCAGCGCCGAATGCGCCGCTATCACGAGAAAAAACACGCCCATCAAAGGGTAGCGTATCATCTTCAAAAGCATACAGTTATTCATGAAGCCTTCTTCAAGTCGCGCTATGATTGCTCTGACCGTGCTCTACGCATCGCGGAATGTTTCATTTGCAACATCGCAAGTCCAAGTAGCACAAGCTATGCGTTAACATAGAATGAGACATCGGGATGACCGCTCACGCCGGCGAGCTGCGGGAATCCCGGCGCAATGTACGCTTTGGGTGGCCGGTTGAATCCACCACCCAACGCGGAGAATACGGGGCCCCTGCGCCAAGGACAGCAGCAAAATATTAAGGGGCGTCTAGGACAATACCCTCGGCACGCTGTTTCGGGACGCCAAATACTGTCGTGAAAAACATAAGCGAAATACGCCGGTGGCGGCATGATCGTCATCTCCGAGAACCGCACGGCCCTGGCCGTGATGACGCTCTGTTTTATCGCCAATGTCGTCATCTTCGTGTTGCGTCTGTATTTCCCTCCATGGCCATATAATCTCTATGGCTTGGCTGGCGCTTGGTTCGCCATTGCGATTACGGTCGGAGCGGTCGTTGCACAAGCAGTATTCAGACGTGGCCGCGTCACTTACCATCGAATTGTCGGCGCGATCCTGTTGTACCTGCTTATCGCTGTCGCGTTCGGGACGCTGTTCATATTTGTTGGCTTGTCGGTTCCCGATGCTTTTAAGGGAATAACCTTCGAAGACAATCCGGGCCTTGCAAACTCGGTTTTTTATTTGAGCTTCGTCACCCTGACGTCGACAGGCTACGGCGACATCGTTCCGGTGCATCCGATAGCGCGAAGTCTCTGCAACATCGAAAGTGTTATTGGCCAGCTTTATCCAGCCACGCTGCTGGCAAGACTTGTGACTCTCGAATTGCGCCAGCGCAGCAAGCATAAATAAGTCTCGCGGCTTGATCCTAGTGCGCTGCGGACCAACTGAGCGATGTCATGCTGTGGACGGCTCCTCCACCGACACGTCAGTGCCATGAAATTGGGTGCTGTTAAAGCTCCCGCAATTTGAAGGAGCCAATCATGCAAGCGATCACGACAATCGGTCTCGATATCGCGAAGCCTGCAAACGTGAAGTAGGCTCTTGCCAACTCGGAGCCGTCCACACATGGCACAAAGATGGGGTAATCGGCCGGCCGCTTGTGGATAGCTGAAGATTTTGGGTGCTGCGCTTCAGGC
The DNA here is from genome assembly GCA_963738915.1 of uncultured Alphaproteobacteria bacterium. Lineage (GTDB taxonomy): Bacteria > Pseudomonadota > Alphaproteobacteria > Rhizobiales > Xanthobacteraceae > Pseudolabrys. The sequence goes on along the minus strand of CAVTYO010000011.1, from coordinate 19,540 downwards.
TGATGGTGAAACGAGGTCCGTGTGAACGGCCTCAAGCATCAGAAGGAGAAGCGTGAGCCATGGACCATTTTGCTGGATTAGACGTTTCGGTCAAGGACACGAGCGTCTGCATTGTGGACGACACGGGCAGGATCGTTCGGGAAGTGAAGGTGGCGAGCGAGCCGGAGGGGCCGCTGTCACAGTGGCTTTTCAGCGCTCTCGCCGAAGCCGGCTTACCGGTGATCTGTGTCGAGACGCGGCACATGGAGTTTGCGCAGGTACTTGTCGCCCATCTTGGAGATACGCCCGAGCCGCTCTTTGCCACCGCTCGACTTGTGCCTAAATAGGACTCAGAATCCTATTGCCGAATTTTTCTGGCTGGCCATTGAAGCGCCGTCAGTCGTCCGCCAAGAGCGCTCATTTGGGATTCGAACTCCTACCCACAAACGTACCTACAAGTCTGGGGAGGATTCTGACGAATTTGGGCGAACGCGTAAAGATTCGAAAACTACAAGTGGCAGATTTTATTGGAGTTTCCGAACGGCCGCGAACATCTGCGAACAGAGGTTGGCGGAGGGAGTGGAAATGCAAAAAAACTTCTCCGCTCGTAGCGTGGTCTCAACGGATCGACGCAACACTTATCGAAAACAGAAAAGATAGAGAGCACAGGCTGATAAGGGAAAATTGTCGTCCAGGGCTCATTGCGGCCCGAGAAACCTGGCGCTTTGGCATTGCTGGCCGCCGGTGATCTTGAAATCGATTAGGCGAGCTTTTGTATGCGTTACGCAGGTGTTGCGTCGACCGGTTGAACTGGCTGCAATAGCCGACATCAAAAGCATTGCGGCAAAATGAAAGCGGCCGTCAAATAAGGTCAAAGAAGAAGCAAGGCTCCAAAGCCAATCACGGCTAAGCTCAGCCCAAGAATTTTCCCTATCAGGATCGGATGCGAAAGTGATTTTGCCTCAGCTTGGCGCGCGGTCTTCTCCGAATGGTCCATCAGGTGCGGCGGTCTCGGAATTATCGTGTAAGTGGAAGAAGCACCGTTTTTCGTAAGTTCAGCCTGAAACGCGACGAACATCATTAGTAATCCTAAGATGCCAACACCCAGGAACCCGACAATCTTGAAAGAAAAATAGATGGCGGCTGCGACGCCTATAGCGGCAATGGCTTCGTACCGCAGCACAGTGTTGGTCGGCATCGGTCCTCTTAGGCTTCGCCAAAGCCAGTCGCGGGGTTGCTATCTAACTGTCACGTCGAAGGCGATCTTAGCCGGTTCGCTACTTGCACGGTTGTGGCCATTGACAGCAATCGTGAAAGAGTCCGGTCCCTTGTACCCGGCAACACTGCGGTAACTCTCATCGCCAGGATGGGTTCTCTTCAGCCAGCCAGCAACTTGCTCGGGCGACCAGTTCAATCTCAACTTGCTCGCCACTGCCTGTCGTAGCCGCGCACGGACGTCGAAGAAATGATAACGCCGAAGTGTGCCGCTCGCCGTTACACGGCGGCGCATAAAAATTCTGAGAATTTTGCACCCGACTTCTTCGTCGGAGGATCGGTAAGGCACGGGGACCTGCGTTCAAAGACACGGCTAAGTTCGTTATACCAATTTGCACTTGTTGTACGGCAACTCCGGTCGATTCTCGAATGTTATCCCTGTTTTCCGGTTGGTAAATCGTCGGACGAATGTTGCTTTGCATCGTGCATGTTCGCTTTTGACGGCCAAAGCGGACGAGCCCCTTATGCGGTATCTGTCAGCGAGGCGACCGGAACGTCGAGAGTGTAAATAAACCCGCTCGGCTCGTAGGCAAGATGGACTTCGCCGTTCAACTGCTGTCCCAGCGACCCCATCATTCGGGTCCCGAAACTTCGCCGAGTCGGTGTCTCGACCGCGGGGCCGTCTTTTTCGCTCCAAATCAAGCGGAGTCGCTTCTTTTCTTCGTCGACCAGCCATCCGATATCAACGCGACCAGTCGGGACTGAAAGAGCGCCGAATTTCGTCGTATTGGTACATAGTTCGTTGAAGGTCATCGCCAAGGCGATCACAGCGCCAGAAGTGATAGCTAGGTCAGGCCCATGAATCGAAAAATGTCCGGAACCTTGGCTATCATACGGCTCGGTGGCACCGCGAACGGTTTGAAGGAGGCTGGCATTGGCCCAACTGACCTGCATCAGCAGATCGTGCGCTCGCCCAAGCGCTACTAAACGGCCTTCTATAGCCTGCTGACCATGTTGTAGGCTGGTCGCGGTACGCAGGCTCTGGGACGCGATAGCACTTACGGTGGCGAGTGTATTTTTAATACGATGATGCATCTCATCGAGGATAAGTTTCTGTAGTTTATCCGCCGCCTCGCGCTCCTTGGCGTCGATACCGGCTTGTGCGAGCAAAGCCTTGGCATCGATGCCTGCTTGCTCCAGCAACAAGCGGAGGCTGTCGTTCTCCGCCGTCAAATTTTCCTGCGTGGCAGGACGAAGCAGAATGGCGTCGGCCGTTGGTTTCAATACCCGTTCTATTGCGGCCGATCCGATCGCGTCAGGGACGATAGCCAACACTCCCGCGCCCACCATCTCTTGCAGTTCGGCGATCATCCGCTTTACTTCGAGCGGCTTACCGAAGAAGCGGCTGTCGGCTGGCTTGTCGGCGTCCGAGAGTTTCACTTGGCCGGAAACCAAAATAATCTTAATTGCGGGCCAACGTTTGTGCACCGCGTGGGCAAGCTTTAATCCGTCGAGGCTTCCGGGCATCTGAATATCCGTGAACAGGAGCGAGATGTCGGAGCGTGACTCAAGAATTAAAAGCGCCTCGTCAGCATTGACGGCTTCAATCGGAGTGAACCCAGCATGCTCGACGATGTCGATTGCTCGCAGGCGCAACAACATCTCATCTTCGACGACCAGAACGTTCGGTGGCGACCCGGTTGGTGCTGAGGACATGCTGGCCTGACAATTTTATTGAGGAAGAAAACACGATTATCTTGTGCGAATTGTTCGGTGGATTCGGGCCCACGAAGAAGCTTGGATTTGGCATTGTTCGGTGGCTAACATACTCATGCCTGCGCCTTTTGCCGGTAAATGGCGAGGGAAATGAAAATAAATCGACTTAGCACATCGCGCGCGAGCGTGTCCGCTTGTGGGGCACTTACCGGACAAATAGTCCGCGTCCGCGTTTGTCGCCTATTGGACTAACTGCGGACATTAGAGGCGATAAGCGCGCGCTCTATACCTCCGTCGCGTTGTAACCGCCGCAGGCCGTGCAATGGACCACTAGGTTGTAAACCTGATGATCCTCAGCGTGCATAAGTACCACGCCGCATGTGCCGCACAGGTATTCGATTGTGTGATCGCTCGCCATGAGGACCGGTGGGGCCTCGAGAGAGTCGCCTGTGGGGGCTGCAACTACCTTCAGAGAAATCCTGCGGTTCTCGGTGGACACGAGACGCTCCCTTGTTACAGGCGGGAGCGCGAACCTCTCTCAGTCGCCGGCGCCTGGCTCAGAGCCGCTGCCGGGGATAACTGTTTGTGGGGTTCCCGACATAGACAGTCCAGTACCTCATAAGACGTATCAGCGGGCCGAAATACCTCCACTTTCAGGCCGCGAGGGGTCAAAAGTGCCATTGGGGGTTTGAGGACAAAAGCAGCCGCTTGAGGATTTGCAGTCGGCCATTTCCTCGATTTGCTCGCCAGCCGTGAACTAAACGGTCTGCCGCGAGTTGTTGGCTGGGGGATTGTGAGACCAAGCCATGCGAACGGTTTTTGAAATCTTCAACGCGCCGGAAATGGTGGCACTCTTAGCGTTTGGGCTCGTGGCCAGCGCCGCTGCACTTTGGTTGCAGGCTTTAGTCTAATTCGAGGGTATCGTCCGCGATCCGCTCGCAGTGCTTCGTTAGCGGACAATCGTGCACCCAGACCTTTGCAAAATGTCTGATGCTGACACAAGGTGGACGCGCCGCGCTGATGGCGGCAACCGTCACATATAAATCGCGGCCACCCGGATTTGCCCTTCGTTGCGGAGCACCTGTAGCGACACGTCGTTGCCATGCCGCCGCAGCATCAAATCAACCGCCGATTGACCGAGACGCAGGTTGTGTAGGGTCACCTCATCGAGGAACGGCGGCAGCCGCGGCTTGCGCAGCAGGATTTCGTTGCTGTCACGGTTGAATTCGAGACCGAGCGAAGACTGCAAAAGCAGGAGTGGCGTACCCGCGGCCCAAGCCTGCGGCGAACAGGCGACCGGATAGAGCGTCGGCCCGCGTTCGCGTCCGCGCTGGAAGCCACAATATAGTTCGGGTAGCCGGCGCAGGTCCATGTAGGTTGCGGCGTCGAACAGGCCCCTGAACAGGCGATCGACCGCGTCCTTGTACCCATAGCGTGCAAAGCCGGCCGCGATCAACGAGTTGTCGTGCGGCCATACCGAGCCATTATGATACGACATCGGATTGTAGCGCGGTTGATCGCGGGCGACCGTGCGGATTCCCCAGCCCGAAAAAAACGACGGGCTCATCAGATCGCGCATCACGGCTTCGGCGTGCTCCGGCGTGGCAATGCCGCTAAACAGCACCTGTCCGGCATTCGACGTCCGCACACGGCACGGGCGCTTCTGGCCGTCGAGCGCGATCGCATACGTGCCAATGTCTTCGCACCAGAACGCCGCCTCGAATTGTTCACCAAGCTTGGCCGCCTGCGCATCAAGCGCGTCGCCTCGTGCGGTCATGCCGAGCCGCCGGGCCGTGCGCGCTGCCAGACGCTTGGCCGCATAGACGTAGCCCTGCACTTCGCACAGCGCGATCGGTCCCTGCGCTAGTGCACCATCGGCGTGGAAGATCGCGTCCTGGGAATCCTTCCACCCTTGGTTGACGAGGCCTTTTTCGTCGGCGCGGCGATATTCGACGAACCCGTCACGATCGGGGTCGCCTGGACCGTCGATCCAGCCTAGCGCCGCTTCGACCTTTGGCCAGAGCTCGCGCAGTGTCTCGACGTCGCCAGTATGTTCGGCATAAAGCCCGGCCAGCAACACGAATAATGGTGTTGCATCTGCGCTGCCGTAATAGAGACCGAACGGCACCTCGTGCAGTGCCGCCATTTCGCCACCACGCATTTCATGAGGGACTTTTCCGGGTTCGGCGTCGGCAATCGGATCAAATGTGTTGGCCTGAAAGGCCGCTAATCGCCCCAGCACTCCCTTGGCGACACGGGAGTCGCACCACAGCATCTGTATCGCCGTGATGATGCCGTCACGGCCGAACGTAGTCGAATACCAGGGAATTCCAGCGTAAGGATAGGGGCCTTGTGCCGTTTCGGTCGTTAACATCGCAAGATCGGCCATCGAGCGGCATGCCACTTCGTTGAAAATCTCGTTCGATGTGGTGATTGTGGTCATGCCGCGGGTTGCAGTCAGTCGCTGGTTGAACGCGGCGCGCAGGGCCTTGCGAAACGGCAGCGTGACGGTTTCTGTGGTGCCACGGCTACATTTCACCGTCACATAAGCCGACAGGCATTCATTGGGCTCCAAGCTGAAGGCATACGATGCCGCGCTGTCGGAAAGCTGCGCTGGCGCCGGATCGAACAGTATCGTCGTGCGCCGCTGCACCCCGTCGAGACCCTGGTAGTTCAGTGCGACCTCGGCCTGACCGACACCCGTGGTTGAGGCACCGCGACGGTCGCGGTGCATCCCCCTGACTTCGAACAAATCGGCGAAATCGCTGGCAAACGAAATCGAAAGGCGCACATCAAACGGGCTGTCCCCATGGTTCTGCATACGGAAGCGGTGATAAGCGGCGCCGTGCAGAAGAAATACCGTGCGTACGACGTGCAACACGTCTTTTGGCTGCACCAGTTTCTGATCGAGATAGATATCGGGGTTGGTTAAATCGACGATGAGGATGGAATTATCGTCGCGCACGTTCGAGCCCAGTAACAAGGGTTGCCTGCCATTGAGCAGCATTTCAAAATGCGAAAGGTAGCGCGTGTCGCAAAAATAAATACCATCGGTCCCCCCCGGTGTTGCCCCGACGTCGGCATAGCTGTCGAACACGGCGAAGCAATCGCCCTGTTTGAGGGTACGGCGGGGCCGCGTCGAGGATCCTGTGCCGGAAATGTAGAAAGGAGTTTCCGGAACCTCCTCGACCGGCGTTACGGTCGGGTTCGTCTTAAGCAACCTGAAGCCCTGGGACTGCGTCACTGATCATTGGCGGGTGATCTTCCCGTTCTTCATCGCCGACCTTGGACTGGGCAGCCAGTAGCGAGCGATAGACAGCAACATAATCCTTCGCCATGCGTGCGGCGGAAAAGCGCTGCTCAAAGCGCTGGCGTACCTTTTTTCGGTCGAGCGCGATGACGTACGGCAAAGCCGCGACTGCCTCGTCCATGGTGTCCACAATGGCGCCGGTGATGCCGTCGTCAATGACCTCCGGCACCGAGCCGCAGCGAAAAGCAAGTACTGGCGTTCCGCACGCCATGGCCTCGATCATGGACAATCCGAACGGCTCCGGCCAGTCGATGGGAAACAATAGGGCCTGCGCATTGCTCAGGAATTGCGTCTTCTGCTCATCGTTGATTTCACCAATGAACTCCACGCCCGGGCCCTGGAGCAGTGGTTCGATCTGGGTACGGAAATAAACCTCATCGGCGCGATCCACCTTGGCCGCGATCTTGAGCGGAATACCTGCGGTACGCGCAATCATAATGGCGCGGTCGGGACGCTTCTCCGGCGATATGCGACCCAGGAACGCCAGATAGCCGTCGCGCACTCGCGCGCAGGGTCGATGGAGGCCTGCCGGAATGCCATGGTGGATGGTGGCCACGAAATTTGCGGTCGGTATCGGTCGGCGTTGCGCATTGGAGATCGAAACCAACGGCATGTCGTCGAAGCCGACATAAAGCGGGTGGAGATCGGGCAGGTCCTGGCGGCCGTGCAGCGTGGTAACAGTGCGGCCCGCGATCGGCCGAAACAAGGGGAAATGGAACTGATCAATATGGAAATGCAGAATGTCGAAATCTGCCGCCCTTTGGCGAACACGGTCAAGCATCAGCATGTAATAGGGTATGGTATCACGGATGTTTGGATCGAGGCGCAACGCTTGAGGCACGCAGGGGGCGAGTGTCGCCCTTGTCGTTGAATCGCCGCTGGCAAACAAAGTTACCTCGTGGCCGAGGGCCACGAGTTCTTCCGCCAGGTGGGAGACGATCCGCTCAGTGCCACCATAAAGCCGGGGAGGAACGCTCTCCATAAGAGGCGCGATTTGCGCGATTTTCATTATTGAACCTGTGCCCCGCCCTTACAGCTTGAACCCTCGGTACCCGCTAAAGTTCCACCATCATGTTGTCTTGGCATATTGGACGGTGACGGGGCCCAAACGTAGTCAATTTTGACAAGATTTACGCACGGGTTGGCACGGCGGTGTCGCTGTCCGCATGACCGATGGCCAAATAGCGATTTGCGGCCGATGCGCACGACTATCGAGATTGACTGACCGGATCCGGCGCTTCGATGCTGCTCTCTGACGGGGATGTTGCGCCGAAGTCCGAACTCGATGGTCGGTGCGCTTGATGTCGCTGCCTGATCGTGTGGCGTCATCAACAATAGCGCCAACGCGATCGCCACCCATAGCCACCAGTAATTTCTCTGTAGAGTGGCGGCATTTGCAATTCCTGGCGCGGCATCCATGGTTCCGATTGCAGTGATCGCGCCAGACGCGTCCGATCGAGGCAGCAATCGAACCAGCCGCGCAACAACAGTCGCGGCTTCCGGCGATTTCCAGCTTCTGCCCGAGACCAAATCGAGGATCGAAGTCAGTGTCTTCTCCGCGATCGCCGCCGGCATAGCCGCCAATCGGGTTGCCTCCTCCCACGGATCAACATTAGTTCTTGCCAAAGCAGAAAGGACGCTGAGATGCATCCCGTTTGCGTCCTCGCAGACTGGCGCAAACAGAAAGTTTTCGTACCTGGCATTCAGCGTTGAAAATCTTGCACGATGATCCACGGTAGAACGGCCTTTGCTTAAATCTCCTGAAATTCCACTTAGGTCCGATTGGACGCATTCGGAATGTAGAACGGGGCGGTAAAAAGCGTGTTGGCGAAGTAATAATCGCCGCCGTGGCGAATTGTTTGGGCTCGCGAGAAACATATAGCTTCGCGAGGATTTTGTTTGCCTGAATCCAACCGAATTGCCTCAATTTCAGAAGCATCATCTTGTGGCTTTGTATGAAGCGATGGCGCGTCCGGATTATGGGCAAAGCTGGCCATGCGGGCACACTCAGCAGTGTATCGCGAATATCTTTCGCCCGAAAATTGCTCGTAATGATTTGTCATGGGTTGTCCAATCAGGGTTGAGACGGGTCGAGAACTAGAGACTGAAGCCGTCCTAACGCAGCGCGATGACCCGAACGGCGCGCGCGTTGCCGGCGGCTTCTCTGAGATCGAATTGGCATTTCGGCTCGAAATTCGGCCAGTTCTGTTGCATGCATGCCGTTTCCCGCACTGGGACGCGAAGGCGATCGGCCTTCGCGAACGGCTGCGGTAGTGCATGTTGGAGCTCCTCGCCTCGCGCAGCGTATTCTTTTGCTGCCGGTGCGGCGGTTACGGCCAAGGCGATTACGCCCGCGACCGCGATGGCTGCTGTCATTCTGATAAACGGTTTGAACATTTTGTCCCCTGGCGCGTCTCATTGGCGCACGCAGCGGTAACTTGCGGTACATCGGAACGTTCCCTCCGCAAGCGAGTAAAACTGAATATTCATGACGATTGTCACGTTTTTTCCCAGGTAATTTCTGCAACGAATATTACCGATTACTGGTGGAACTTAAGTGCACGGCGCTACTTATCTAGTAGCACTCAAAGGATATACGTCATGAAGTCCCGCTTGTGGCTGCTTAAAACTAGCGTTTTGCTTGCCAGCGCGGCGTTGTGGATTGGTGCGGCCGCAGCGGCACCATTACCGGTCGCAGTACCTCCGGGGATACCCTCCGACGCCAGTGCCAATGATCAGCCGGCTGCGGCCGACACGACTGAGCTCGCGCCCAATCTTCGTCGACAGCTGGTCGACTATCCGGCTCAAATCGCGCCCGGCACCGTTATCATCGATACCGCACACACCTACCTCTACTTTGTGCTCGGTGACGGCAAGGCGATCCGCTACGGCATCGGCGTGGGACGCCAGGGCTTCACCTGGTCCGGCATAGAAAAGGTCACGCGCAAGGCGGAGTGGCCGGATTGGACACCGCCAGCGGAGATGATCGGACGCCAGCCTTATCTCGCCCGCTTTACCGCCGGCGGAGAAGGCAACCCACTCGGCGCCCGCGCCATCTATCTCGGTCATACGCAATATCGAATTCACGGCACCAACATGCCGGAGACGATCGGCACCAACGTTTCGAGCGGGTGCATCCGCCTGCTTAACGCCGACGTCATCGATCTCTACGACCGCGTGAATGTCGGCACGAAAATCATCGTTCTGCCGAATCGCAAATACCGTCGCAACGATCGTCGAGCCGACGCTCGCGACGTTGCGTCACCATACACGCCGCAATATCTACGGGATCAACGATTTCAGACGACCGTTCAGTCTCCGCGATACTCGCACTCATAACTTAACCAAGGAGATTGCATGCGTTCGATCATCAAGACTGGAATATGCGCGCTGGCTCTGATGGCGATGCCCATGGCCGCCCAGGCCGGGACACTGGAAGGCGTTGCTATTGGTGCGGGCACCGGCGCGGTCATTGCCGGGCCTGTCGGCGCAGTCGCCGGCGGCGTCATTGGCGGTGTGGTCGGCGGTCCGGATGTCGTGACGCATCGGCATCGTCATTGCTGGACCAACGAATACGGCCATCGTCATTGCGGATGGCGCTGAGCGTCCGCTTGACGTTCGCGCTTTCGCGGCCCGGGCGGCTACTTGCCGCTCCGGGTTCACCTCACCGAAATTCAGATTCACCGACATTAGGGCCGGACATGACGATGGGCTTAGGAACGCAATTGGGAGTCGATTATCTGCGGCTACAGGCGGACCGCTGTCATCGTCTCTCGCGGGACTGCATGGACCTCTCGACGGCGAGAGATCTCCGACTCATGGCCGAGGAATATTCTGGTGAAGCATCAAAAATAGAAATCATGGCCCGATGCACGAAACATCGGTCAAGCGGAGTTTAATATGGCAACGAGAACAGGTTTTACGATTTTCACTATTGGCCTATTGGCCGCGAGCCGTACTGATTGCGTCGGCTATGCCGGGCACTGGGCTGTCGCGAGCGGCGGCCGCTGCTGAAGAAGAAAAGACCGCCCCGACTCAGCAGCCCAGCTCAGCCGCGCGCTGCTCCGCAGCGATCAGCCCCTCGGGTAGCGGCGCCGCAAAGAACGGCTCCGCGCGTCGCAGCGCCGCAGAGAGCTCAGCGTGTAGCGACACCGCGGCAAACCACGCCGCGCGTGGCAACACAACACCGCAACGGCCCGAGTGCACGACCGGCTGCCTCGGGGCGCGTTGCCCGGCACCCGAAAGCCGTGCCGCAAGCGGCCACCCCGGCTGCTACCCACGCCAGCGTGGCGTCGCCTGCCGCCGCCCGTGTCGTTACGCCTCAAGGCAGCAGAGCCGTTACCGCGTCAAGCCTGCGCGGTGCACCGGCACGCGGCGCCGGCCGAACCGTCATTCGCGGGCAGAACTATTCGGCGTGGCGCAACGGATACCGCGTCCGCCATGGCAACAGTTGGGAGACGTTTGTCGCGCTCAGCACTTTGGGGGCTATCGCCGTTGGTTCAGGCGAATACTACCCCTACGCCTACATCTCGGCACCACAAGATTATTGCCAAGGCCTGACCGAAGATGGCTGTGAATTGAATTGGCAGCAGGTACGAACGATGGAGGGCGACATTGTCGATCAATGTGTCGCTTATTGTCCCTGGCAATAATCTACGCGTTGGATCGAAGTAACGGCGCGACACGAGCGCTGGCGCGCAAAATTTCGGTTTGAGACTTCTACGGGAGAGAAACTTATGTCTATCGGGCTCATCCTCATCATCGTCCTAGTTATCTTTTTGTTCGGCGGCTTTAGTGGCCGCTTCGGCGGCTACGGTTATGGCTACGGTCATGGCGGTGTCGGCCTTATCGGCACCATCTTGATCATCGTGGTCGTGCTTATGCTGCTGGGGCGCATCTAACCAGCCAAGCGCAGAATCAACTGAACCGTCGGCCGCGAAAGAAGCCCTTGTTCGTAGTATTCTGCTTGATATTGGCAGTCTCGCCCTTTTCCGCGGCGTTAGCATGATGTTCATGCTTCACCAACTTGTCATTCGGGACTTTTTTCCCCGAGTCGCTCCCATGATTGTCTTTGCTCCGATTTGCTGGCGGAACAGGTGGCATTTTGGCCGACATAATCTAAATCCTTGTATTGCAGACAAACCCCGAGCGAACAGGATTGTACGGATAGGCGAATTTGACGGATAATGATTCAACCGCAGTGGGCCGGCCACCGAGGGGCTCGAGGCCAATGTTCATTTCGCAAGAAGCTCTCAGGCGCTCGGCAATACGAGAATGGCGCCCCAATCTTCTCGACCCATACCCGATCTCACCGCGGCTGACGCGCGCTAGCTGCCAGGCGATCGCGTCGATGTGCCAGTTATGGGTGTAGGGCTGGCCCGGGTTGAGGGTGGCGAACGCCGCCGCCAGACATGCGCAAGATAGAGGCACCTGTTTACGGGCGATGCGGCGCAACAGGGCGCTGACGCGGCGCTCGCTTCACCTGCACCTGTTTTCTTTGCATCGGGTGTAACTGGTGCGATAGACGATCCTGGTCTCGATAGATCGCCTTACGACACGAACAGCAACTACGGCAGTACCGCAAAAAACTGGAAATATGACGTCATATCATCGGGCAACTCGCCGGGTGCAGGCAGTGCAGCATTTAACGTCGGTGCTACGACCTACTCCATTCTGTGGGGCTCACCCGATGATTACAACACCATCCAATTCTGGACCGGTGCGGGCGAGCACGGGCACATTAATTACGACTTTCAATGGCAGTCAGTTGGCTTGCTATATCGCCAACACTTGCAAGCACTCGGGGTACGATTTGGTGACATTCCAAATTGACAGCGGCACGATAGGGTCCGTGGTGCTTGGAGATAACGGGACGGCGGCGTTCGAGTTCGGAACGGTCGCAAGCGCCACTACTCCGCTTCCCGGTGCTGTGTGGCTATTCGGCAGCGTTGTCGGACTCGGCGGGGCCTTGGGCCTGCGTCGGCGCAAGGCAAAGCTGGCCTAATAGTCTCGCTTTAACTTCCAGATTGCGAGATCCTGAGACCGCCGCGAGGCGGGTCTTTCTTTTTGCGCTCAAGGGCCGCTGGATTGGCAAGGGACTGTGCCGCTTGATCGTATCGAAGCGCGTCTAATTTTTGCAATTTGACCGAGGTTTGAATTTGCGCGCATGGATTTGAGAGCTCGCTCGTATGTAGGGGCCTTGCTTGCGATTGATCGAATAGAGCCGGATGTTTGTTATCACCGCAAATAAACGGCCTTGCCGAGCGCTATTTCGTGAATTTTAGGGATTCGTTAACCCTGCGCGACCACCATCGCGCGGGCATAAGGTCACACGACATTTCGTGCAAGTTTGCCCGGCAACTTTGATGGGGGATTTCACATGGGCTCTCATTGCAGTCGGCATTTCGCTTTGGTGGCAATATTCCTCGCCCTGTTTGGAGCCTCCGCGCTTGCGGACGACGGTGTCACCAAAGACAAGATTCTTTTTGGCCAGGTCGCGGCCCTAAGCGGTCCGGCGCAGGCGCTCGGCCAAGGCATGCGCGAGGGAATCCTCGCCGCGTTTGGCGAAGCCAATCGCGCCGGTGGGGTAGGCGGCCGCAAGCTCGAACTCAAATCGACCGACGACGGCTACGAGCCTGAAAAAACCATCGAAGCCACGAAAGCGATCATCGACAACGACAAGGTCTTTGCTCTGGTCGGACCGGTTGGAACGCCGACCTCGAAAGCTGGCCAGCCGATTGCAACCGACGCCAAAGTGCCGTTCATCGGGCCGTTCACCGGCGCCGAATTTCTTCGCAATCCCTATAACCGCTACGTCGTCAATATCCGCGCGTCGTATTTTCAAGAAACAGAGGCCTGGATCGAGCACCTGACCAAAGATCTGGGCATCACCAAAATCGCGATCCTCTACCAAGACGATGCCTTCGGTCTTGCCGGGCTGGAGGGGGTCAAGATGGCTCTTGCCAAACGCAACATGGCGCTGGTTGCTTCGGGAACGTTCAAGCGCAATACCACCGCGGTCAAGTCGGCTCTGCTCGACATCATGAAAGGTGATCCGCAGGCGGTCGTGACTGTCGGCCCCTACAAGCCGATCGCGGAGTTCATCAAGCTCGCGCACCAAGTGAAATTGAACGCGGTCTTTGTCGCAATATCGTTCGTTGGATCAGATTCACTTGCGTCGGAATTGGGAAGCCAGGGCGCCGGCGTTGTCATCAGTCAGGTCGTTCCGTTCCCGTTCGACAAATCATTGCCTTTGATTGCTGCGTATCAAACCGCAATCACTGCGGTGAATCCGAGTGCTAAGCCCGGCTTTGTGTCCCTGGAAGGCTACATGGTCGGCCGTCTTGTTGTCGAAGCACTGAAGAGAATTCCGGGAGAGCCCACCCGCGAAGCCCTGCTCGACGCGATCGCTAAGTCGCCCTTCGACCTGGGCGGCGTAGTTCTCAAATTCGGCGCGGACAAAAATCAGGGATCAAATCAGGTTTACTTCACTGTCTTGCAAGCGGACGGTTCATTCAGGCCCGTTTCGAGATTGATCAAGACCGCCGCGCAGTAATCACACGACTTCTTCGCATGCGCATCAAAGGGCTGAATCTGTTCTCCAGGCCCAGCCGCATCGGGAGCCAGACGCTTTGGCTGGTTTTCAACCGTGCGCGCCCGGCTTTATCTGGCGTTCGGTTTTGCTGCAGCATTGACGATCGTTTGCTCGTTGGTTTCTTTCTACGACCTCGTCGAGATCGGGGCGACGACGAACGAGATCGTTTCGCGCAGCCTGCCGGCGACGATCGTGTCGTTGAGGCTTGCCGAGGAGGCGAGCAGCCTCGTCGCTTCAAGTCCGCGTTTAATGTCGTCCAAGGACGACAAAAGCCGCTCCGAAATAGCAAGTCGAATCGATCAACAGGCCAAAAATCTCACGCTTGGCATCGAACGCCTTAAAGAGCTGGGCTTCGTCAATAACGGCGACAATTGATTCCGCTCGTAGCGCGCTATTGGAGCGGCTGACCGCTCTCAATCACGCGGTGACCGACATGCTAACCATATCGAACGAACGGCGCGCACTGGCGGCATCTATCCGGGGCGCCCATGAAGCGCTGCTCACCGCTCTAGCGCCGGCCATCGACGACGCCAATTTTGACCTCATGACGAAGAGCAAGCAGGCGGGGATGGACGCGAGGCTTAATGCCACGCTCGAATTGCTGCGCCGGCTACTCGAAATTCAATCCGAATCAAATCTTTTGGCGGGCCTTCTAACCGAGGCCTCGCTGGTCATCGACCCTAACCGTCTCGAGCCGCTGCGCGATCTAATCGCGGCAGCGCAGAGAAAGATTAAGACAAACTTGAGCGCGATTGAGGATTCCGCGCAGCAGAAAAAGCTTGTCGAACTTTTCAATCAACTCAGCGTTATCGGATCGGACGACGGCATTATTGTATTGCGCACCTACGAACTCAATCGCCAGCACGACGCCGAGATCGCGTTTGAGGCCGCGCAGTCCGAAGCAGCGAAGCTCAAAACGGCCGTTGATGCTCTGGTCGAGCAGCAAGACCGCACAGCACACGACATTTCGGTATTCGCCGGCCGGCAGATCACCTCGGGTCAAATTATTTTGATCCTGCTGTCACTTGCCGCGGTGATCGTCGCGTCATTTGTGGCGTGGCTCTATGTCGGCCGCAGTGTCGCCCGGCGCCTGGGTCTGCTCAGCGATGCCATGCGGCGAATTGCCGACGGCGATTTGAGCGTTCAGGTTCATGATGAGCCGCGGCGACGAGATTGCCGACATGGCGCGGGCGCTGCTATTTTTCCGTCAAGCAACCGCGGACGCTGCCGCCGCGCGACAAAAGGAGATTGAACAGGGGCGAAACTCGGAGTCACGGCGCCTATTGATCGAAGCGGCAATGGAAAAATTCGAACACGTCGTCTCGAATATCGTGCAAACCCTTGATCGCGCCGCGACCACGATGGATAGTTCCGCGCGCGAGATGGCTGAAAGCGCCGACCACAATCAGCAACAAGCACTGTCGACAGCGGCGGCCTCCGAACAAGCAACAACGAATGTTGAGACCGTCGCTTCGGCGGCAGAGGAAATCGCCCGGTCGATTGAGCACATTGCCAGCCGGGTCGCCGATTCCGCAACGATCGCACGTCAGGCAACCACGGAAGCGCAGGCGATATCCAACGCCGTCGCGAGCCTGTCAGCGTCGGTCGACGAGATTGGGGACGTCAGCAAACTCATTCGTAACATTGCGGCACAAACAAATTTGCTGGCGCTTAACGCAACGATCGAGGCTGCCCGCGCCGGGGACGCCGGCCGCGGTTTCGCGATTGTCGCTCAAGAGGTGAAGGGCCTTGCCGCACAAACCGGTAAGGCAACCGAGGAAATTACCCAACAAATAAAATCCATCGAGCAAACAACGACCAGCTCGGTCCTAACGATGAAGGCGATTGCCGCGACGATCATGGAGCTCGACAATCTCGCCAATGACGTATCGGTCGCGGTGCGCCAGCAAGATTCGGTGACCCAGGAAATCGCCCGCAACGCCAGCGCCGCGGCTAAGGGCACTCGCGATGTGTCCGCAAACATCAGCGAGGTTTCGACCGCCGCGATCAAGACCGGCCAAGTGGCGAACACCGTGCTCGCCGCGTCAGGGGACCTCGCGCGGCAGTCGCAACATTTGCGACAAGAAGTCGAGCACTTTTTAGCTCAGGTTCGAGTGGCCTAGGCGGAAAAAGCAGAGCGCTGACCCCGCCCAGTCTGCGCGTGGCGCAAACGCCGCAAGCTATTGAAGAGGCAATTCCTACCTTTAAAACAAAGTTGACCCCGCCGTTTATGGGACGTCGGGGCCAACCCTGTGGCGCGAGAACCAAAAGGGAGGCTCATCACGCGTCGTGACGCTATCCGTTCGTCAAGTTTGCTTCAATGGCTGAACGACGCACAATGCTGCACTGCACGCGAGGGTGAGATCCAAGCCTCGATCAAGCTCTATGTGGCAGCTGCTGCGTTGTCGGACCCGGTGGGGCCGTAGGCCTGCGTCGACGCAAGGCAAAACTGGCGCTATAATCGGCTTCAACTCCCAAATTGCGAGATCCTGAGACCGCCGCGAGGCGGTCTCTTTTTTGTGGGCGATATGCGAACACTCGTTATCACGAGCGCTCAAATCCGAGCGGCACGCGCGCTTTTGCGATGGAGTGCAGTCGATCTGGCGCGAAGGGCGGGTAGTGGCCTGAATACAGTGAGACGGGCTGAAGTGTCAGATGACGGCACGTCGCAACTGCGGCTAACGAGCTTGCCATTCGACGCGCCTTAGAGGAGGCCGGCATCGAATTTATCGACGAAAATGGAGAGGCCCTGGCGTGCGGCTGCACAAACGGCAGCAGCCAAAGGGGCGCAAATAATCGATCCAGCCGGTCGATTGTTGCAAAGACACCAGCGCGCCCCGGAATCCGGCAGGACCGCGAGCCCAGACCCCACTTTGACAAAACGAACCCAAATAACCCGGTAGCACGGCGTATGAGTATTCAGGCGGGCTTGCGATCGAAGCCGTAGAGCTTAACCGGGTTCTCGACAAGGATGCGATGGCGAACAGCTTCGTCAGGAGCCCACTGCATCAAGAGGTCGAGCAAACTTGCATCGTCCGGTTTTATCGCACGCCCGCCATGCGGCCAGTTTGTTGCCCATACAATTCTCTCTGGCGCCGCCCTAATCAAGTCGCTCGCGATCGATCCGACATCTTCGTAAAATGGTGGCCCGCTGCGTGAAGTCTCATAAGGCGCCGACGCTTTACCCAAACGTTTCCGGTATCCAAAAGTCTCAACAATGTCTGCACCGACGGATCAGTGGGTCCAACCGGTCCAAGAAATTTTCCGACGTGATCGATTACGACCGTGCACGGCAGCGCTCGGATCATCGTGTCGTGCTTCGGCAGATCGCGGCCGTCGAATTGCAACTGAACGTGCCAGCCGAAGTCGGCTACGCTGCTTGCGACCGGCGCCAGCATATCCCAATTTACCACTGAGCCACGCAGCATAAAAAACCGCGCACCGCGGGCACCGCCGTCGTGAAGGCGTTTTATCTCCGAACGCGAGGTGTCTGGTGTGACGACGACTACGGCCTTTGCATCGGCCCCAAGCTCCGCCACCGCATCCAAGGTGCAGCGATTGTCCGTCCCGTAAGCCGCCGGCTGCACCACGACAACGCGATCAACGCCGAGCCGCCGCATAACGTTGCGATAATCAGCGACCGTAGCCAGTGGCGGCGGGTAGGGATGCGTTGGCGCAAGGGGATATTCGGCGCGCGATCCATAAATATGGATATGGCAGTCGCTCGTGCCAGGCGGCGCCTTTAAGATCGTGTTGTGGCCACGATGATTTTAGGTCCGGCCAGATCGCAATTTATTTTCCGGCAATTTTCTTGATGTGCCCGAAGCGATCATGGCGGTTATAGACCGCCTCACGATCGTCGCCCCTTGCCAAATCCTGGCGAATGCGGCCTTCCATCTCCTCGAGGAAGACCGCATCGTCCACCACCTGCTCAGCATAGGCTGTCGGAATAATCACCACGCCATCATTGTCGGCGTGGATAATATCTCCCGGGTGCACGAGGACGGGCCGCCCGCGCTGGCCCGGCAAGGTCACCGGGATTCCGATCTCGCGAAATGCCCAGAGGCCCTTGTTGCTCATCGGGCCGACGAAAGTGGCAAAGACCGGTAAGCCCATGTCATTGCACTCGTCGGCATCACGGATCCCGCCGTCGGTGACGACGCCGGCGCAACCGCGTTTGTGCCAACTGAGCGCGACGTTGCCGCCGATGACCGCCCCCATCCTGTGGCCGCCGGTTGCAATCACCGCCACACAGCCATTCGTGATGCGTCGGTCGATTTCGAATACTGGCTTAGAGCCCTCGGCCATGGCAGGGGGCTCGGGGCCCTCGCTGCCGCGCAAACACAGCGCCGGTCCAGCAAAACTATGCGGAGGACCAACCGCGCGAATATTCGAAGCAAGCACCTGCTCCATCATGCCCATCGCCGCCAGCACGTCGCTGACGACGGCCGTCGGCACACGCATCAGTTTCTCGCAAAGGGTAGCCGCCGGTTCGCCAGGCGACGGCGCATGCATCTTCCTTCTCTCCCTAAACCGTCTTAACCGATCCGAGGTCGCGTCCAAGCTGACGTAGTTGTTCGACGAGTTTTGCTGCCAGCGGTATGCCGTGTGCGCGCCGTGCCTGTTCCTTTTCGAACTCCAACTGGCCGGGAATGACCATGCGTTCATTGCCCGGCGCAAGCTGTGAAGCTTTGATCATACGGATCATCTCGTCCATACGCTGTTTGAACTGCTCAATCGGCATGAACGCCTCGGGGTCGACGGCAATAGAAGTGGCCGAGGCCCTGGGATTCGTTGCGCGGCGCATTGTAGAGATCGCGGATGGCGCTGCCGATGAGCGCGCCAGTGAGAACCCCCGCCAGGATTTCGGTGAACATTGTAATACCGAAGCCCTTATGGCCCCCGATCGGCAATATCCATCCGCCGTCGAGAATTTTCGACGGTTCGTCGGTTGACTGCGCATGGCGATCGACCCCCCATCCGAACGGCACCTTCTCGCCTTTGTCGGCGAGATAAATGAGCTTGCCGCGATTGGTCATTCCGAGTGCGGCATCGATGACGAACGGTAACTCCTCCTTCGTCGGCGCACCGGCGGTAAACGGTAGCGGTCCCGTCATCTTGGTGGTGCCGCCCCATGCTGGCATATTGGGCGAGCCGTTGGTGGCAACGATTGCAATCATGTCGCGTTTGAGCGCATGTAAAATGTAATAAGCGGCTTCGCCATGGTGATTGCTGTTGAGCACGCCTGCCGCGCCGATGCCATTTTCCTTCGCCTTGTCGATTGCCCGGTCCATCGCCGCGACGGTTAGCACCTGGCCGATACCGTTTTCTCCGTCGAGTAACACTGTGCCGGCCGTCTCGCGCACGACACGACCTTTGCGCCCGGGACGAAACCCCCCGGCGCGTATTTTCTCGACGTAAATTGGCGCCCGAAGGACCCCGTGCGATTGCATGCCGCGCAAATCGGCAAGCACTAGTGCATCTGCCACCAGTGTCGCTTCTTCCGGTGGCATGTTTGCCCGAACGAAAATGTCCTCGATAAGCGCAATCAACCTGCTCGCATCAACTGGAATTTCGTTCGCTGCGCACGCGGCCTCCTGCGGTGGAGGAGGGGCGGCCGACTGCGGCCGCCCCCTGAGGTCCTGTTCAGACATTTTATTCGCGCACGCTGTCGTAGTTTTTCTCAGCTTCCCGTAGCGCCTCTTCAGGCTTTTGTTTATCAGCGA
>CAVTYO010000010.1:0-261319 GCA_963738915.1 uncultured Alphaproteobacteria bacterium | reverse complement strand
CCGCCCGGACACGACGTTGAGGTCGATCTGGCTGCTGGTGCCAAAAATGGCACGCGAGGAACGATCGAATTCGACGTCGGCGGTCAATACGACGACGCGGGTTCGATCTGAGTTTGCGGTCCGGCCAATACGCATGTCGCTTACCGCGTTACGGAGACTTCGGCGTCGCCGGCTGGCTCGCCGTCGGATCCGATGCCGCGGGCGGATTGCCGGAGCCCTGTTGCGAATAGGATCCGGATGTTGAATTGCCGTTCGGCTGAATGATCTGATTGGTGCGGTAGCGCTGCACGGCGCTCTGCATTTTCGACCCGTTGAAGGCGATGTTGCGGTCGGCGCTCGCCGCCGGCCACGGATCGACCATCTCGGTAAGTCGGTCTGTGGCAAGCGCGTTGCCCCCGCTAAGCGCGATCGTCTCGCGGCGATCGGTATATTCGGAGCACCCGGCGAGCAGCGAGAGCGAGGCCGACGGCGCACGCCAGCGAACGCAGGAAGGTATTAGTTGGCTGCATGCGAAAACTCCGTCGGTGCTACCAGATCGAGCGTGTGCCCGGTATGAGGCTGATCGGCGGCGGCGATGATGCGCGCTTCGATCGGGGTAAGGGCGCGCGCCTCGTCACGCGTGAGGTCGGTCTTGCCGAGCAGGAAGAAATCGGCGTCGTTCGGCGGCACCGAGTCATCGGTCGGCGCCTTCAGGACATCGCCGGGCCGCGCCGGCCGCACGATATGCGGCGTCACGATGATGGCGAGGTCGGTCTGATCCTTCTGGTAGGACTTGCTGGAGAACAGCGCGCCGAGCACCGGCACGGAGCCGAGCCAGGGCAACTGATCGATCTGGTTCTTGTGGTCGGTCTGCAGCAAGCCGCCGATGACAAAGCTCTGGCCATCGCGCAATTCGACCGTCGTCGAGGCGCGACGCACGATCAGCGCCGGCACCGCGATGCCATTGGCCACCGCGACCGCATGGTTGGGGTCGATCTGGCTCACCTCCGGCTCGATCTTCATGTTGATCAAGCCGCGGCTGAGCACGGTCGGCGTGAAAGCGAGACCGACACCGTATTTCTTGTAGTCGACGGTGATCTGGCCGTATTGCGCCGACACCGGGATCGGATATTCGCCGCCGGCAAGGAAACTCGCGGTGTCGCCGGACAGCGCCGTCAGGTTCGGCTCGGCCAGGCTGCGGGCGAGCCCCTTTTGCTCGAGCGCGTTGATGGCGACGTCTGCCGAGGCGCCGCTTGCCGCCAGCCGGGCGATCAGGAAGCCGTAAGGGTTGGCGCCGGAGAGCACCCCGGCGGCGATATCGTTGGCGATGCCGTTATCCGGCCGCGGCAGGGCGCCGGCCGGCACATTGTTGCCGACGTTGATGATGCTTGAGCCGCCGAACCGGTTCCATTGCACGCCCAATTCGCGGCCGGCGGTGCGTGAAATCTCGATGAAACGCACCTCCAGCAACACCTGCTGCGGCGACGTCACCGCCATTGAGTTAATGACTTCCGGCCCGAATTGCCGCGCGATGGTCACGGCGCGATCGAGCGTAACGGCGTCGGCCACCTCTCCGGTGAGCATGATGCGGCCATTGACCGAGCTCGCATGGATGTGCGAGCCGGGGAAGACGCGGGCGAGTTCGTTGGTCAGCCGGGTGACGTCGTAGGAAACCTCGATGTCCAATATGCCGACCAGCTTCTTGCCCTGGCCGTACACCGAGACGCGGGTGGTGCCGATTTTCTTGCCCAGGATCGAAAGCGTGTGATCGGTGAGCGGATTGACGTCGGCCACTTCCGGATCGCCGACCATGATGTCGACGAAATTGGCGTCGGTGCGCACGTCCTGCGACTTGCCGATGAAGACCACGACCGTGGAGGTGCGGCTGGCGCCGCTGATCTGCACCAACTTTTCCTGCGCCTGGGCGCCAGCGCTCCAGAGCAGCGATGCCACGATCGTGACGGTGCACGCGGCGACAGACCGCCAATTGGCGGCACGGATTTTTTTACTCACGACGCAAACCCCCGAATTCTTCGACATCCGCATTTAGTGGGCAGGCTGGTCTCTTCCGGCTGAGGCAAAATCATCGATCCGCTTTTCAACCGGCACGCTGTATTCCTGCGTCGCATTTGCGCGAGTCACCACGATGGTCGTAGTGCCGCGCTTGTCGTCGCCGGACGGTTCATTGCTGCTGAGATCCTTGAGCGTGATCTTGCGCGTGCGCGCATCCGTGGTATCGCCGGCCTGCCGCAGCAGCAGCGACAGGCTGCCGACGGTCGACGCCAGCGACAGTTTCTGCGCTTCGACGGTGTCCACCTCCAGCGTCACGGTCTTGGCGACCGCGGCCTTGAACGTGCGCTCGTCGGCGGTCTGATCGATCGCCAGAACGCGGGCGTTTTGCAGCACGACTTCGGTGGTGGCGGAGGATTTGTCGATCTGGCGCGTCAGCGCAACGTCAACCCGGTCGCCCGGCAGCACGAAACCTCCGACGCCTTCGACGTCGTTGACGCGGATGGTAACCGCCTTCATGCCGCGGCCGACCAGCGCCGAGAGCGTCGCGCGCTGGCCTGCGCCGGTGACCTTGACGGCCAGCACCGGCTCATTGGCCTCGATCGCCGCCAGCACCACGCGGGTGCCGTTGAGGAGTTCGCCGATTTTGGCGAAGGCGCCGGCCGGCAACGCCTGGCTCGGCCACGGCACTTCCTCCAGCATGGAACGATCGATCTGGGTGCCGAAACGCAGCGCCTGCTTGGCGACGACGATGGTTTGCGTCGCGACCGACGGCTTGTTGGCGTCGAAATTCTTCGCCCGCAGGTCGGCCTGATTATTGAGCCACGCCTGCGCGATGAATACGGCGAGCAGGCCGAACACGACGGCGAAGGCAATCATCACGACAGTGCTGGCGCGCATGCTCGGTCCCGACGAGACGTGAAACTTCTCTGGTGTCTCGGTAGGGAACCCTAATGGCGCAGGCAGTATCCAATTACTAAAATCGCGGCAGTGCTTGTGCGTATGCTGAAGGTCGGTTGAAAGAAAAGCGGCAAACAGTCGCGCTTAGTTGAACAAAATTCGAAATATTCAAATGCGCCGCGTTTTTCTCGCGACAATTGATTCAATTTTTAAATTGAGCCCGGCGCGGAAAAATCAGCGGCCATCGGGCGTGCGCGTGCCGAACCAGGCATCGCGCACCTGCTGATAATGCACTTGCGTGTCGTAGGGAGAAACTTTCAGTCCGAGAACTTGCGGCGACAGCCGGCCGAGCGCCGCGAGCAGGCTGTATGAATAAACGACGCGGTCGCGCTGCGCCGAGATCAGATTGACGCGGGCGCCGACAAGTTCCTGCTGCGCGTTGAGCACGTCAAGCGTCGTGCGCTGACCGAGACGCGCTTCTTCGCTGACCCCGTTGAGCGCGGATTCAGTAACCTTCACCTGGTTGCTGGCCATTTCCAGGTTGTGCTTTGCCGCCTCGGTCTGCGCCCAGAATTGCGTGACGCCGACGCGGGCCTGATCGCGCGTATAATCGAGATTGAGGCGCTGCTGGGCCTGCGTTTCCTTGGCCTGCCGGATCAGCGAATACTCCGAGCCGCCTTGATAGATCGGCACGGTGATCTGGCCCAATACTGAGGCCGAAAACGACTGCAGCGTCTGCAGTGAGCTTTCATTGTTTTGCTGCACGTTGCCCTGCAACGACACCGTCGGGGCGAGCGCCGACTCTGCCACCTTGACCTGCTGCACCGCGACATCGACGTTGTACTGGGCGGCGGTCACCGTCGGATTCTGCGCAGTGCCCATGGCCACGGCGGTGCCGAGACTATTGGGAATGAAACGATCGACCGGCGATGCCGCGACGAGTTTTCCCGGTTCCAAACCAATCGCCTGGCGATAGACCGCGCGCGAGGTCTCGTAGTTCGCTTCCGCCGAGAACATCTGAATGCGTCCGGAGGCCAGCCGCGACTCCGCCTGAAACACGTCGGTGGCGGTGACATTGCCGGCATCGAGGCGCTGGCGCGTCTGCCCGAGTTGATCGTTCAGCACCTGGACGTTGCGGCGTTGCAATTCGAGAATGGCGCCATCGCGCAACAAATTCATGTAGGCGGTGACGGCATTGAGCAGCACCGTCTGCTCCATCGAGCGCAAGGTTTCGCGCGCGGCAAGGACCTGGCTTTCCGCTTGCCTGGTCCGGTTTGCGGTCTGGAACCCGTTATAGAGCGTCTGTGAGATCGTGGCGCCGCCGCCATAAGGCGAGTTCTCGCCGCTCTGCGTGAAATACGTCGCCGGCGCGTTCGGCGGAATTGTCGTGCCGGCGTTTTTGATCGTGGTCGACAGCGACTGAATGCCGCCGCTGGCGTTGGCGGTGATCTTGGGCCGATAGCCGCTCAGCGCCTGCGACACGTTCTCGTCGGTGGCGCGAAGCTGCGCGCGTTGCGCGTTGAGCTGCGGATTGTTCTGATAGGCGTAGGTCAGCGCCGATTCGAGCGATTGGGCAAACGCCGACCCGCACGGCATCGCACGCAGGCGATAGCCATGATAACGGCGCTGGCCTTGCCAGCCCAAAAACTGCCAACAAACATTTCCCCGCCTGACGCTTGCCCAAGCCTCACGCGTTCCGACCCCAATTGCCTTGCTATCGTATGAAACTAATCACGATTCTCCAACGGGGGCCGGGGAAAGTCCCGGCTATCCGGTCGTGATTTTGCCCGGCTGTGGCTTTCACGGCTCACTTTTTGCAAATAGACGCAATAGCTTTACCCGGTCCGACCGGTCGCGTCAGCGCCCGCGCACACGCTGCCGGCGGGTAAAAACACGGCATATAAACGGCTAAATTGGCCTGTCCTACTTCGATTCCAGAGCGTAGGCGCCTTGCCAGTCGTCCGGAGGTGGCGCCGCCTGAAAGGCCCGGATTCGGGCGGCATAGACCTTATAGAGAGTGGCGAACCTTGCCTCCGCGTCAGCCGCTTGCCCCTCGTCTATAACGGTCAGCGCTCCCGCCCAATCCCGGCTTCGGTAACATGACAGCATTTTGATGTTCAGATCCCGCCAGCGCTGGAACTGTCCGGAACGGGCAAGTTCGTCGCGGCCCATGATCGCATAGACAACCTCCGGCTCCTTCTTGCCTTTGACCGCGACGAAGTCGATCTCCAGCACGGCGAATTTGTCCTTGGCGGCGAGCGCGGTTTTGGAGCCGACGATAATCGGCAGCCCATAGGTCTTGCATTGCCCTTCGAGCCGCGAGGCGAGGTTGACGCTGTCGCCGAGGACGGAATAATCGAAGCGCAGTGTCGAGCCCATATTGCCGACCACGCAGGCGCCGGTGTTGATGCCGATGCCGATGTTGATCGGAATGAAGGGCTTGCCGTTGCTTTTGCTTTCCTGTTCGCGCACGTGGTTGAGCTTTTCCAGCCGGTCGAGCATGTCGATCGCGGCTTCGCAGGCGTTGATTTCATGGTTGGTGTCGTAAAGCGGCGCGTTCCAGAACGCCATGATCGCGTCGCCCATATATTTGTCGATGGTGCCCTTGCGATCGATGATGGCGTTGGTCAAGGGCGTGAGGAAGCCATTCATCAGCGCCGTCAACCCTTGCGGATCGCTCTTGTAAATTTCCGAGATCGTGGTGAAACCGCGCACGTCGCTGAACATGATTGTCATGTCGCGCTGCTCGCCGCCGAGCACCAGCTTTTCCGGCTGTTGCGCCAGTTGTTCGACCAGCGTCGGCGACAGATATTGGCCGAACGCCGAACGGATCTGCCGGCGCTTGGCCTGTTCGCTGACGAAATTGGTGAATACCAGCGTCAGGTAAATCACCGCGCTCGACAGCAGCGGATAGATGAAGCCGAGCAGCAATCTGTATTGCGTGAAAAAATACCACGACGCGCCGATCAGCAAGGCAACGACCGCCGCACCCAGCGCCAGCAACAGCAGCGGACTTAAAATCGGAGCGAGCCAGATGATCACCAAGCCAAGCACGAGAGCCGTCGCCAATTCAACCACGATGGCGTAACTCGGCGACGACAGCGTCGACTGCGTGAGGATGCTTTCAAGCACCTCGGCGTTGATCTCGACGCCGGGCATCGCCGAATCGACCGGCGTCGTTTTGATATCCAGAAGACCGGCCGCCGACGTGCCGACCAGGACCAGCCGGCCCGAAATCCGGTCGGGTGGGACGCGGCCTTCGAGGACGTCGACGGCGGAGACGAAACGCGAAAGATCGTGCGGCGCGAAATGGAGCCAGAGCTGGCCGTTGCGGTCGGTCGGCACCTCAAAGCCCGGAATGGCGACGCTCTTGATGCCGGCCGCATCCGACCTGATGAGAATGGTACTTTTACCGGTCGCCACCCGCAGCATCTCGAAGGTCAGCGACGGCAGCACCTCGCCCTGTGCCTCCAGCACCACGGGCACGCGCCGGACGATGCCGTCGCGCTCGGTGCGGATGCTGAACAATCCGCGTCCGGCCGCCGCCTTTTCCAGCACCGGAATGTTGCGCAGATGGCCGGGAAATTTGAAAAGATAGGGCTTGGCGTCGCCGCCCAGCATGGCGATGCCCGCCGACGGCACATTTGAATTCGCGGCGACGACCGACGGCAAGCCGGTCTCGCCGAGCACCACGCGCGACTGCCGGACGGCGTCCGCCATCACCTGATCGTTGTTCGGCAGAGTGAGCAAGGCCTGACGCGTGGTATCGTCAAGACCGCGAAAATTCTCCGCCGCCACCTGTGGAGACATGCGGTCTGGTTCGGCAAAGACCACGTCGAAGCCGATGACCACGGCGCCGAGCTTGGTCAGGCGCGTGATCAGGTCGGCGACGCGGGTGCGCGGCCACGGCCACTGGCCAAGCGCCTTGAGGCTTTTCTCGTCGATGTCAACGATGACGACAGGCCGCTGCTCGGCGACGCGCGGCTTGAGAGCCTGAAAGAAGTCGAATGCCTGAAAGCGAATTTCCTCGATCAGCGGCGGATTGGCAATGCGCAGAAAAACCAGGGCGAACAGCAGGCCCAGGCACAACGTGCGCGCCAGTCCGAACCGTCGAGCCAACTGGACAGGCCATTTCATGTCGAACGAACCAAACCCGCGCTTGCTTTAGGGCGTCTGCCCCTACTCGCGAAACATGCGATTTAACTGGTCGCGCAGCGGTTTGGTCAAATAGGAAATCATCGTGCGTTCGCCGGTCTGCACAAAGGCCTCGACCGGCATGCCCGGCAACAGCCTGATATCGCCGAGCTTGACGATCTCCTCGGGCGGCATGGCGATACGGATGAGGAAATAGCTCTGGCCGGTGCGCTGGTCGGTCGATGCGTCGGCGGCGATGCGCGTGACCTTGCCGACGAGTTCCGGCGTCGAGCGCTGGTTCAGCGTGGACAGACGCAGGACCGTGCTCTGGCCGATCTGGATCTGGTCGATGTCCTGCGGATTGACCCGCGATTCGACCGAAAGCTGGTCGGCGTCGGGCACGATGAGCATGATGGCGTCGCCGGCGGTGATCACGCCGCCGACGGTGTGCACGGCGGACTGAAACACCATGCCGTCCTGCGGCGCACGAATGTCGACGCGCTTGAGCTGATCCTCGGCGGTGACCTTGCGCTCGATGAATTCGCCGATCTTGCTGTCGATCTCGCGCGTCTCCTTGGCCACCTCGCTGCCCAGGTCGCGGTCGATCTGGATGATCTGCAACTCGGTTTCGGAAATCTTTCCGGAGGCCTCGGCGGTCTGCGCGATCAACTGCCCGGCTTCGCCATCGAGCCGCGCCGCCTCGCGCTGCAATTCGGTCAGCTTGGTGAGCGGCACAAGCTTGTTCTTCCAGAGATCTTCGACGCCGGCGGCTTCGCGGTTGATCAGCTGGATCTGCTTTTCCTTGGAGTCCTTTTGCGCCTGGAAGCCGCGGATCTGTTCCTTGAGCTGCTCGATGCGCTGGCGCAACTGCTCCTTCTGCCCGATGCGCGCGCTGCGGCGCAGCTCGAACAGCTTGCGCTCGCCATCCATAATGCTGGCGACATCGGGATTGTTGGCCTGCGCCAGCAGCTCCGGAGGAAATTTCACGCTGTCGGCATTGTCACGCTCGCTCTCCAGCCGTGCCTTGCGCGCGGTAAGCTCGGTCAGACCCTTGGTGACGATGGCAAGATTGGCGCGGGTCACAGTGTCGTCGAGACGAACCAGGACCTGCCCCGCCTTCACGCGGTCGCCGTCGTGCACCAGCAATTCGCCGACGATGCCGCCGGTCGGGTGCTGCACTTTTTTCACGTTGGAATCGACGACGATTTGACCGGGCGCGATGATGGCGCCGGACAGCTTCATCGTTCCCGCCCAGCCGCCGACGCCGAAGGCGAGCACCATGACGATGGCAAGACCGGCCACCATGTGACGGCGGATCGAGCGGCCGGATTCCGAAACCGGAGCCGGGCCAATCAGCCTGCTCGCGGCTTCAATGAGTTCGCGCGACCGTTCGACGATCTTGTGCACGAAGCTCATGATTTTGCCGTTGCCGTTTCGGGAACGACCTTGAGCGGCCGCGTGACGACGCCGTCGCGCGGCGGTCCGCGGGACAGGATTTCGTCCTTAGGTCCGAACGCGACCGCGCGCCCCTGATTCATCATCAGCAGCATGTCCACGCTGGCGATGGCGCTCGGCCGGTGGGCGATGACAATGACGATGCCGCCCCGCGCCCGCACCCCCATGATGGCGCGGCTCAGCGCCTCGTCGCCTTCGGAGTCGAGGTTTGAGTTCGGCTCGTCGAGCACGACCAGGAACGGATCGCCGTAGAGCGCGCGCGCCAGCGCGACGCGCTGCGCCTGCCCGGCCGACAGGGCATGGCCGCCCTCCCCGATCTGGGTGTTGTAGCCGTCGGTCAAACCGACGATGAGGTCGTGGACATTGGCGGCATTGGCAGCCGCGAGGATCGCATCCGGATCTGGCTGCGGCGCGAAGCGCGCGATGTTCTGCGCCACCGTGCCGGCAAACAATTCGACATCCTGCGGCAGGTATCCGATATGGGCGCCTAGTGCTTCGGACGACCACTGCTCGAAGGCGGCGCCGTCAAGGCGGATACGGCCGCGCAGCGGCTGCCAGACGCCGACCAGCATGCGCGCCAGCGAGGATTTCCCCGACCCGCTCGGCCCGATAATGCCGAGCCCGTTGCCGCTCTGCAGATTGAGGCTGATGTCCTGCACGACAATGCGCTGGGTGCCCGGAGGAGCGACGGCAATGCCTTCGACCGTCAGGCTCTTGCGCGGCGGCTGCAAGGCCATCAGCACCGCCTGCGGCGGCATTAGCCGGAGCAATTTCGTCAGGCGCTGCCAGCCCTGGCGCGCGGTGGCGAAGCCCTTCCAGTTGGCGATAGCGAGGTCGACCGGCGCCAGCGCGCGCGCGCTCAGGATAGAGCCGGCGATGATGATGCCCGCGGTCGCTTCCTGGTGGATCACCAGCCAGGCGCCGACGGCAAGAACCGCCGACTGCAGCATCATGCGCAACGCCTTGGACACCGAACCGAAGCCGCCGGCGACGTCGCTCGCACGCCGCTGACTCATCATGTATTTCCGATTGGCATCGCCCCAATGCGCCGCGATGCGGGCGGTCATACCCATGGCCGCAATCGCCTCGGCGTTGCGGCGGCTGGTCTCGGCAAGAACATTGCGTGCCGTCGCATGGCGTGTCGCCGCCCGGGTCGGTTCGCGGGTCATGACTTCGGTCATGTACGTGAGCAGACCGAGGACGATCGCGCCGACGAGCGCGGCAATTCCGATCAGCGGGTGGAAGGCAAAACAGACGGCGATATAGACCGGCAGCCACGGCAGGTCGAACAGCGCTATCGGACCGAGCCCCGAAAGAAATGAGCGGACGCTGTCGAGATCGCGCAGCGGCTGCATGCCGTCGGTGCGGTCGCCGATCTTCAACGGCAGTTGCACGATCGTTTCATAGACGCGGCCGCTGAGTGCCTCGTCGAGGGCGCCGCCGATACGTATGAGGACACGGCCGCGGATCATGTCGATCAGCGCCTGCGCCGTAAACAGCCCGCCGGCGAGAACGACCAGGCCGACGAGCGTGGGCACGCTGCGGCTTGGCAGCACGCGATCGTAAATCTCCAGCATGAAAATCGCGCCGGTGAGCATGAGAATATTGCTCATGCCGCTCATCAGCGCGGTCGCAATAAACGCACTGCGGCAGGCGTGAAGAGCCGTCGCGAGTTCGGAGCGTTGCTGGTTCGGAGAACGGCTATCCGGTCGCATCAGTTCCGTTTCCTTAACGAGTTCTTGCTCGTTACGCGGCGCGGGGCCTTAAGCCCATGATATCAGGTGTTGTCAGCTTCGCTGCTGATCCGCGACGACGGATTATTCCGTCTTGAAAACAACGGCTTATACCACGCCGCCAGACGCCCTTGGGGAACCCGGTGGGCCCCGCTTGCAAACGTGGTAAACGGCCGGCCGTCAATTTTGCTGCGCGAATTGACCGAAATAGGGCGCGCCGAGCCCCGCAAAGCGCCCGACCAGCCAGAAATCGACACGGTGAACGAAGCGGTATCGGGTGCGGGCTCAATTTAGCGACCGCCTTCAGCGGCTGTTCGCGGCTTTGTGTTTCACTTGTGAGACGCCCGCGGGAACCCGTTCCCGCATCCCGCGGTTATCGCAGTGTTGGCGAGGTGGCACATGAAGACATTGTACCAGCAATTTTTCGGTGAAGAGGCGCTGCGCTACGCCGCCGAATGCCGGCGCTTAGGGCCGCCTGTCGCGTCATGCAAAGCCCACAACCAAGCCGCGCCTTATGGCAAAGCCGCAGCGCGAGGACGCCGACTGGCTTAGTCTGTTGTTCGGCCCACAGCGCAAATTCGCGCACCGGCGCATATCACGCTGATTTCCGTCGCCCGACGTCGCTAGGCCTGGTTCACGCCAAGCGTGAAGACCGGGTGTCCTTGATCGACCTGCGAGAGGATGACGCTGGCGCTGATGTGCTCAAAGACAATGCTGTCGCCATGACCGAGATTGACGACCGCATTGCCGTGGCTGTCGGTGGTCAAGTCGGCGAGGATGTCATTGAGCGTCAGGCTGCCGCCCTGATCGTTGCTGAAATTGACCAGATTGACGGTGTCGCCCGCGTAGTGCCCGGAGGCATCGCTCGAGGTCGAGAAATCGACCAGCGCGTGCGCGCCACTGCCGGAGGAGAACTGGAACTGATCTTGTCCGGAGCCGCCGATTGACACGCTGAGCGCCTGGCTCGCCGACGGCGTCGTCAGATCTTGCACCGATGTAATTTTGCGTCTGCCCCGCCTGCTGAGCGATGTCATTGTCCGACGCGGCAAAATGCCAATCGGCGCCGCCGTTGCCGTTCGGGCTTACCGTCAGCACGCCGGGATAATTGCCCTGCGATGTAACGTCGATCGTATCGCTCGCCGCCGCGCCGTCGAGCGTTCCGTCGGCGACGTGATGCTGCTCCGCGGGATCGGCGGCCGGATCGTGGATCAGCAGGCCCGTGCCGCTGCTGTCGAGCCCCGCGTTGACGAAGGCTCCCATGTTCGTGCCCGCGACATTCAGGTGAACGGTGGTCGCGCCTTCGCTCACGGTCAGCGTGCCGCTCGACGAGGTCCCGGAGTAGCTGACGTTGGCTGCGTTATCGAAGCCGACGAGGTCCAATACATTTCCGCTCCCGGTAATCCCGGCGATCTGACCGTTGAAGCTGGAAGGCTGGTCGAGGACGAGCGTGCCGGTGGCGCCGTTGAAGGTGACCGTGCCTGAAGCGGCCGCGTGGAATTCGAGCGTTGCGCCGGCGTCGATGCTCGCATTTTGCGAGAAGGAGCTGAGGATCACCAGCCGGTCGCCCGTCGCCTCGATCGAGCCGCCGTTGAAGGGGCTTGGATCTTGCGTCGGATTAAACGCCAGCGCCTCGACGTTGGCGTCGATGGTCAGCGAGCCGTTATGAGCCGGATCGCCGATATTGGTGATGACGAAGCCATTGACCGAGTAATTTTTATAGTCGTCCGCGAAAATCGCCGTATTCCAGCCGCCGGTTCCGCCATGGAAGACATCCTGAGGCGTCGGGCCGGAGCTGGGGAGATTGGCGCCGATATAATAATATGTGTTGTCGACGTTGTTTTCGCCGAAGAACGTGTCGGAGAATTGAGTTCCCGGCGACGTATCGATCGTGACCCGAGGGCGAAGCATTGCCGTCGATGGTCACGCCAGTGGTGCGCAGGTCGAAAGTCTTGAATTCGTACTGCGACGTCTGGTCGGGCAAGGCGTTGACCAGGCGGTCGTAGGTGACGACGATGCGGCCGTCGCCCGTGGCGGTGATGTTGTCGAAGACCACCGTCGTCGGATCGGTGAGCACGAACACACCGGGCGAGAACTCGACCGGCGTGACGGTCGTCGTGCCGCCGGAGGTCGTCACCCTGTACTCGCGGATATTGGTGCCGCTGTCATCGCCATAGGCGATGACGAAATCGTCAGCACCGGCGACAGACGGGTCGGTAAAGTTCTTGACCCGAAGATTTTGAATCTGGCCGTCCGGAATGTCGATCACTTGATGGTAAATCAGCCCGGTGCCTGGCCTGACGGCGTCGAATTCCACCTGGTCATACGTGTGGGACCCTTGGGCATCCGTGTAGGTCACCGTTTCGTTCCAGCCGATGCCGTAGATGTTGTTGTTGGTCGAGAGCTGCTGGAATTGGAGCTGTTGCACACCCTGCCCCGGATAAGGATTGAGCGAGGGTATGACGTTTTGCGTGATGTGGTTGGTCGCGCCGGGATGCGCGGAAACGTCGGGGATAACCGTAAAATTGGACGCGTTATTCGTGGCTCCGGTCGACGTGTAGGCCTGGAATTGAACGGAATCGAACGCCTGCCCAACGAGGCCAAAGTTCGTCAGTTGCGTGGTGCCGCTGGCCGTACTGGAATTGGCGTAGGCCAGCACATAGCCGCCTGCGGCCGCTCCCATGAACCACGCCGGCAACACCGGCTGGCCGTTGCCGGGATCGGTCGCGACAGTCGAAAGACTGATCGGCGTGGTAACAATCGTCGACGGTATGCCGCCCGTTGCGGCGTTCGAGGTAAGGTCAAACGCCTGGAAATAGACATTGTAGCTGCCGGCGCCGGCCGGATTATATTGGTCCCACTCAACGACCGAATTCTGGGCAACTCCGGCGCTATTGCGGAAAGCCTCATAGAGATCGAAATTGGTGAACTGGGTGAAGCTCTCATCGATCGGCGTCACCGGGGTAAAATCGATTCCGCCGCTCGCGTTACCGAGTCCGATGACGCGGAATATTTCGTTGGCTCCGCTGCCGATATCCTGTCCTTTGTAAACATAAATTCCCTCCGGCGTGAGTTGACCGGAGATATTGACGTTGGGAACGATCAGGAAGTTTTTGGCCGGCGTGTTTACCGCAAATAGCGGGCTCGCCGTCACCACCTGTTCTGGCAGAAAAAACGGATCGAGCGTCGCGAACGATCTAATCGATTGGTAGCTCGGCGCTCCGTAGACGTAATCCGGCGAACTCGTAATCCCGAGCATCACGAATCCGAACGTTGCGTTGACCTGCGGGTTGATCCCGAACAAATGCACGCCCGGTGTAACCGCCGGGTATTGGATGTCGCCCCACAGATTCCGCTGGGCGAGGCCGACCGAGGCATTGACGGTCGCGTTTGCCGGCGTCGATCCGGCAACGCCGTCGGTGAGCGAAACCGAGAAACTCGACGATGTCGTCGGTGAGCCGTCCTGGATAAAGACGACCGAGCCGGCTTCGAGCTGCGCTTCGGTAAAGCTCGTGAGATGCGTGCCCGGCGCCGACGACAGCGCGACCCAGCCGGCCGCTGCCGCGGTCACGGAGAAAACGAGCTGGTTTGCCGTATTGTCCGGGTCGATGCCGTCCAGATCGGCCGTGGTGAGGACGACGGAACCGCCCTGGCCGACGCTGATCGACTCATCCCCGGAGATGGTCGGCGACACGTTGCCCGATGCTATACTCAGGGCCGTCGTCTGCGGATTGCTGCTGAGGATGCCATCGTTCACCACCCAACTGATGGTGCGGCTGGGATCGGCGCCCGCGTTGGTCGGATCCGAGCTGCTCGACGAGAAGCTCACGCTGTCGAGCACCGACTGGTAGTGCGCCAGCGTGTCGTTTCCCGAGAGAAACAGGACCCCGGTCGCCGCGTTGTAGTTTGCCGTGATGGCGGTCCCCGCGATCGCCGCCGCCAAAGTATCGCCGGCGAAGAAGCCGCTGGTGATCGACACCGTCGCCGAGACCATGGTGGCAGTGTCTATGTCATTGACTGTCAGACTGGGCGCCAGCGTCGCCGCTGCACCCTGGGCCGTATACGCCGCGTTCGCCGCGACGTTGCCCAGAACCGGCGCGTCGTCGACGCCGAAGATCGATACCGTGACCGCCTGGCGACACCTTGCCGCCGTGACCGTCCGAGATCTGGACGGTGTAGATCTGCTGCACATTCTGGAAGGCGCTGAGACCCTGGACCAAGGCATTGTCGATGGTGAAGGTCCAATCCACTTCGCCGCTGCCGCTGCCGGGTGTCTCGACAATGGTTGGCGTGAAGGTGCCGAGCGCGCCCGGCCAGCTGAACCCGGCGGGCGCGTTGGAAGTGTCGATGCTGACGCCGGTCACCGAAACGGTATGCGTGTCGCCCAGATCGACGTCGGTGAAATGGAATGCGTTATGGGTCGAGAGCGAGTCCCGCGCGGGGCGCCCGCGAAGGCGGGCGTGGTGACGTCTTCGACCACCGAGCTGAGCGTGCCGGCCGAGCGGTCGACGGTGAAAATATCGGAATTGCCGTTGTCGGTGTCGTTGGGCACGACGAGGTTGCTCGCGGTGCTGCCGAAGACGGTCCCGTTTGCGCCAAAGCGCGAGCGTCGGCGCCAAGCGTGCTGTCGCCGTTGCCCTGGCTGCCGTCCATCGCCACCGAAATGCGCTGGAAGGTCTGCGTCTGCAGATCGTAGACGAAAGTGTCGCCCTGCCCGTTGGTGTCGCCCGGCACCAGGTTGGTCGCGGTGCTGCGCGAAGATGACGTAACGGCCATTGCCGCTGATCGAGGCGCGCTCGCTGTCACCGTTCGCCTGCATCGTCGCGCTGTCGGTGACGCCGATGATACCGCCGGCGCCGCCATTGGCGTTGCGGTCGTAGACGAAAATATCGAGCTTGCCGTTCGCCGTGCCGCCGGCCTGCACGTCGAGCGCGTCGGAGTCGCTCTGGAACACGATGTAGCGGCCGTCATCGCTCATCGACGCCGGCCAGTCGTTGTTGGTCGCCGTCGTCGTGGCGACGGTTTTCGCGGTGCTGGTCGCGCGGTCGTAGGTGTAGAGCGTTTCCGAACCGATCGGCGTGTCGGTTCCGGTCCCGGAATCGAAGCTGCGCGTCTCAACCCAGAATGTCAGATAGCGGCCGCCGCCGCTGATGTCGGGCTGGCTGAAGGCGACGTACTGGTTCGGATCCGACGGTTGCGGCACGAACTGGGTCGTCACCAGATCGGTCTGGATGTGGCCGGCGAGGTCGGTGACATAGAGATGCGCCGTGGGAGGACCGTTGCCGCTGGAAACAGTGCTGTCGAAGACGATGCGGTTGCCGGCATCGGAGATGACGGCGCTATCGTCGACATTGTACGGAGTATTGCCGTTGTCCGGATTGGTCAGCACCCGCACCGTGTCCGAGACGCGGTCATAGACGTAAATCTGGTTTGATCTGGTCGAAGCCGGTCGGCGACTGCGGGTCGGCGACCTGTTGTTGGCCTCTGAACACGACGGTCGACGCCGTCGCCGCTGATCGACACCAACCCGTTGCCGAAGGTCTCGCCCGGCGACAATGACCCAACGTGCGCGGCATCGGTCAGCACCGTCGTGATGCCGGTCTGCCGGTCGTAGAGGAAGACATCCCCCGGGGAATTGTCATTGCCGTTGTTGGTGTCGGGATTAACCTCGCTGCTGAAGAACGCGACAAAACGGCCGAATCCTGGCTGATCACGGGCGCGACTTCCTGCTGCGCTGCCGCGTCGGTGCCGGCCGGGAGCGGACTTGGGGATCGGCACTTCGGTGACGATCGGCGTGAGGTCGATGACCGGCGCATCGTTGACCGGCGTGACCGTCACGTTTGCTGTCGCCACGTTGCTCAGGTTGTTCGACCGCCGCGCCGTCATTGACCTGGAAGCTGATCGTGCGCGGCAGCGCGGACGGGTTGTCGCTCGAATCGAAATACGTCACCGAACGCAGCGCCGCCTGATAATTAGCGACGCTCGACGAACCGCTCAGGGTGAGTACGCCGGTCGCGCTGTTGTAGCTGCCGCTGATGCCGTTCTGGTTGGTGAAGCCGAGAACGTCCTGACCGGCCGCGAAGTTGCCGGTGATCGACACCGTCGCACCGGAGAGATTAGCGCTGTCGACATCCGACAGCGTCAGCGCCGTATCGATCGCCGTCGCCGCCTGGTTCTCGGTGTAGGCAAGCCCGCCGCCGTTGGCATTCACCACCGGCGCGTCGTTGACCGGCGTGACCGTCACGTTTGCCGTCACGACGTTGCTCAGGTTGTTCGCCGCCGCGCCGTCATTGACCTGGAAGCTCACCGTGCGCGCGAGGCCGGACGGATTGTCGCTGGAATTGAAATACGTCACCGAGCGCAGCGCCGCCTGATAATTGGCAAGGCTCGACGAACCGCTCAGCGTGAGCACGCCGTGGCGCCGTTGTAACTGCCGCTGATGCCGTTCTGATTGGTGAATCCGAGCACGTCCTGACCGGAAGCGAAGTTGCCGGTGATCGACACCGTCGCGCCCGCGAGATTGGCGCTGTCGACATCCGATAGCGTCAGCGCCGTATCGATCGCCGTCTGCCGCCTGGTTCTCGGTATAGGCAAGCCCGCCGCCATTGGCGTTCACCACCGGAGCGTCGTTGACCGGCGTGATATTGACGGTGATGGTGTTCGGCGTCGGATCGAGATTGACGCCGCCATTGGCGGTGCCGCCGTTGTCCTGCACCTGGAAGGTGAAGCTGGTCGAACCGTTGGCATTGGCCGCCGGCGTGAACACCAGTTGGCCGGCATTGATGTCGGCTACGCTGACGAATTGGCCGGCGCCGATGACCATCCCGTTGTCGGTCAGCGTTCCCGAGGCCGGCAACATCGTGATTTCCACCGCGAGCAGCGAATTGGGCGGCGTGTCGTTGGGGTCGCTGAAGCCGAAATCGGCGGCGTGGAATGTGTAAGCCTGGTCTTCGTTGGTCGTTACCGCATTGTCGGCGCCAATCGGCGCGCTGTTGATCGGGGTGACCACTCCCACATTGACGGTAATGGTGTTTGGCGTCGGATCAAGATTGACGCCGCCATTCGCAGTGCCGCCGTTGTCCTGCACCTGGAAGCTGAAGCTGGTCGAGCCGCTGGCATTGATAGCTGGCGTGAACACCAACTGGCCGGCGTTGATGTCCGCTGCGCTGATAAATTGCCCGGCGCCGACGGCCGCGCCATTGTCACTCAGCGTGCCCGAGCCCGGCAGCGTCGTGATTTCGACCGCGAGCAGCGCGTTGGCCGGCGTGTCGTTGGGGTCGCTGAAACCGAAATCGGCTGCCTGGAACGTGTAGGCCTGGTTTACGGTCGTGGCCGCGGCATTGTCGCTGCCGCCCGGTGCATCGTTTACCGGCGTGACATTGATCGCCATCGTGGCGGCTGATGACGTGTTTTGCCCGCCATTGGCGGTGCCACCGTTGTCAACAACCGCAAAGGCGAACGAAGCGTAGTTGCTGCCGTTGCCGTTCGCCACTTCGGTGAACACCAAATGGCCGGCGGCAATCTCGGACGCCGCAATCGGCGTATTCATCGTCACCGCCGACCCGTTCAGCGTCAGCGTCGAACCCTGCGGCTGCGTCAACGAGGTGATGACCACGCTGGCCAGACTGTTGGCCGGACTGTCATTGGGATCGGCGAATGGAAAATCCGACAACTGGAAAACATAGGGCGTGTCTTCGTTGGTCGTCACTGCCGCATTCGTCGTCACCGGCGCATCGTTGACCCCGTCGACGATGAGCTGCGCCGACGCGGGGGTAAGCCCGCCGTTGCCGTCGGACACGGTGAAATTCGCCGTTAGCGTGACGTGCTGCCCGGCGTTCAGGCTCTTGAAGGTGCCGGCATCGACCGAAAATGAAATGAGCGAGCCGTCACCGGCCAACGAGACCGACACACCCGAGGGCGGACTGTTCAGATCAATCGGATTGCCGTCGGGGCCGAGCAGGGCAAGGTTGAGGATTTTGAGCGCATCGCCTTCGGCATCGTGCGCATTGAGTGCCAGCAGCAGGCTACCGGCGGTGAACGTCTGTACCCCGGCGTTTTGCGTAACTTCCGAGATTGCCGGCGACACCAGCGTTGGCGCGTCGTTTACCGGCGTCACTGCGACGGTCGCCACCCCCACATTGCTGAGGTTGTTTTCTGCCGAGCCATCATTGACCTGAAAATTGATGGTGCGCGTGTCGGCCGATGGATTATCACTCGAATTGAAATAGGTGACCGATTGCAGCGCGGCCTGGTAGTCGGCGAGGCTCGCTGTGCCGGTCAGCGTCAGCACGCCGGAACTGGCATTGTAGCTGCCATGGATGCCGTTCTGGTCGACGAAGCCGAGGACATCTTGCCCGCTATGGAATCCGCCGGTAATTGCGACCGTCGCCCCGGCAAGCGTGGTGCTGTCGACATCGGTAACGACGGCGGTAGGATTGACGGCTATGGGTGACTGGTTCTCGGCGTACGCCGCAAATGTCGAAACCTGGACGTCGTCGATCAGCAGGTCTGAGGCAACTGAGGTGTCGCCGGCGTCGAGCACCCCGAAACCGAAAAGATAGGTCCCGTCGGTCAGCGCGGTAAAAGTCACCGTGTGCCAGCCGGAATTGCCGAAATCTCCGACTATAAAAACGTCGGACAGTTTGATGGCGCCGTTGCTGACGCTGTAGAAGGCGAAATCCTTGAACGGAGAATAGTCGGTCGTGGAGAAGTCCCAGTCGAAGGTCAGTGTCTGGCCGGCGTGAAGATCGAAATTCATGGCCATCGCAGAACCGTCAGTCGGATTGGTGCTGCCCGTGCCAGCATTGATCGCGGCCAGCGTCCCCGGCGACAGGCCGAGGAAAGTCTCGATTGCGGCGGCGGAAACGGCCGTAACGCCAGCGGTTTCAAGCTGCGCGGTGTGCGTGCCGTCGGTCCCTCCCGGAACCTGAGTGACTTGCCCAATGGTCAGCCAGCCGGACAAACCACTTTCGAAACTGAAATCGGCAGTCTTGGCGAGCACCGGCGCATCGTTGCGCCCGTCAATCTCGAAGCTGACGGTGCCGTTGGCGGTCGCCGTGCCGTCGGTCACCGGAATGGTGAAGACATCGTGCTGCACTTCGCCGGCGGCAAGACTATGGGTGACGGCGCTGTTGTTATCGAGCGTATAGCTCAGCGTGCCGGCGGAGGTGCTGAGCACCGCCGTGCCGTAGATGCCGTCCTTGGTGTAAACGCCGTTGCCGGCGTCATTCCAATTGTCGGTGAGTAGCTTGCTGGTATCGAATGTCGCAGTGTCGCCGCCGGTCACGGTCAGCACGGCAACCGAAGCGCTATTGCCGGGTTGACCGCCGGCGGCCTCGACCAGAGCCGGCGCCGAGGACGGGACGACGCCGAGACCCGCGGGCTGCGTTGGTGGCGGTGGCGGCGGGGGCGGGGGCGGTGGCGGTGGCGACAAAGCAAGTGGAAGGGATTGTGGGTTGCTCGGCGGCGGCTGCACGACGACGACGGTATCGGTCGGCGTCTGCGTCACATTGACCGTGACGTGGCTCGACGACACATCAGTCGAGGCGATCTGCGTCTGTGGCGGCGTCGAATTTTGCTTTTGCAATGGTTGATTATTCTGATCGTGCGGCTGGCTATTCGGGTCCGGCGTCTGATTGTTCTGATTCGAGTTGTTGCCGGGAAGCGGTTGCGCGGCGAGAATGGCCTGGCCGACCGCCTGCGTCTGGAATACCTGCTGAACCAACGTCAATGCCTGCGCCATTTCCGCCGGCGTCTTGGCAATGGACGTCGCCGTGCCGGCCGGCGTCACGGTCCTCTGGTTGCTGGCATTGTCGACGTGGCGAGCAGCTGGCCGCTGAGCGAATAGATGTGGAACTCGCCGACCCTTCCGCCCGGCTCGATCAGCACCGACAGTTTGGTCGTGCCGTTATTGACGTCGATGTCGACCTGCACCGCGGTGCCGCGGATGCCCATGGTCGCGACGGCGTGCCGACCTTCATGTCGCCGGTGTGCGCGACCTGGCCGGCGACGAAGGTGATCGACCCCTGCACCAGATTGATGAAGCGACGAGTTCGCCGATCCGGGTGCCGGATTGTAGACGAACTCGTTGAGCACCATGCGCGCATTGGCGCCGAGATTGAACGTCGAGCCGTCGCCGAAGATGATGCCGACCGCCGAATTGCCCTGGGTCTGGATGACGTCGCCCTTGAGCACGGCGTCGCCGACGTTGAGCGTGACCGCGACGCCGTTGCGCACGGCGACCGCGCGTGCCCGGTTCGGTGGCAACGCGCCCGATCGCTTCGCGCCGCGCTTTGCGGCGGCGTCGCCTGCGCGTATTCGCCGGGCGCCAGCGGACCGGCCAGCGCGGCGACGATGTCGCCGGTGAGCGCGGCGCCGTCCGGCGCAAACAAAGTGTGGTGCTGGTCGGTCTTGAAGTAGTCGTGGACGACAAACGCCTTGCCGTGCTCGCCGATGATCTTCAGGTCGTTGCCGGCGCGTTTGTAGTCGCCGTGAAACAGAAATTCGGCGGGGACCGTGAACCCACCGGTGGCATCAAAGCCAGTTGAACCCGGGGCCGCATTCAGGTCTATGACCGTCGACCCGTTGCCGCCAAACATTGTAGCGCTCCAGACGATGGGCTCGTTTCCCGGGGAGCCCAACGCCGACCGACAATTCGAAAATGCATTTTTTAACCAATTCTTAACCGTAGACTTATTGCAGAAAATGCCTTAAGGTCAATGGGATAGACGTGACGCGGCATCACATCCTGCGCGATTATTATTAATCGCCTAGAGTGCCGTCCGTGCGCTCGCTACCCGCCCGGTAGCCATCAGAAATTGTTGGAGAATTGTGCCGACGCGGCGGCGCTTTGATAGTAGTTTTGCCGGGCGCGACGTGATTTTTATCACTCATCAACGTTAAGGGCATGCCGCAGAACCGCATCGAACACTGCACGTCCAGTTCGGGCCGTTTCGCGCCAGCGTGCTACGCGTCCTGCAGTTCGTCGCTCTCGGCGTCGGACTGGCGGCGATGACCGCGATGACGGTGCCGGAACTGCGCGCCGAATTGCAGCCCTGGCTCACGATCACGCTCTGGACTTGCCCTGGCCATCTTCGCCGGCGAATTGGCGATCAAGTGCTGGCCGGGATCGGGCGACGAAGGCGAGCCGAACTACCTGTTCACCGCCGCCGGCGTGATCGACGTCCTTGCCGTGATGCCCATTCCGATTGCCTTGCTGGCCGGCGTTCCGGCCGACACGGCCTGGCTGCTCGCCTCGCTGTGGCTGCTCAAGCTGACGGCGCTGGTTCCGGGATTTGCGCTGCTCGGCCGCGTGATCTCGCTCGAAGCGAGGCCGCTGGCGAGCGTGCTCGTCATCTTTCTCATCGTGCTGCTGCTCGCCGGCACCGCGCTCTACATTCTCGAACGCGGCGGGCAACCGCAACGCTTCGGCAGCCTGCCGCTGTCGCTGTGGTGGGCGGTGACGACGTTGACGACGACCGGCTACGGCGATTCGGTGCCGCAGATCGTTTCTCGGCCGCCTGATCGCCGGCATCGTCATGATCTGCGGCCTCGGCGTGTTCGGCATGTGGACCGGCATTCTCGCCAACGGCTTTGCCGCCGAACATCGCCGTCGCGATTTCATCCGCAACTGGGATCTGGTCACGCGGGTGCCGTTTCTGCGCAATCTCGATCCGCCCGCCATCATCGCGCTCACGCGCATGCTGCGGCCGGTCGAGCTTGCGGCGCGCACCACCGTGGTGCGGCGCGGCCGGCCGGGCGACTGCATGTATTTCATCGCCTCCGGCGAAGTCGAAGTGAAGGTCGAGCCGCAAGCCGATCCGCCTCGGTCCCGGATCGTTCTTCGGCGAAATCGCCTTGCTCAAGGACAGCATGCGCACGGCGACCGTGGTCACCACGGCGCCGTCGACACTGCTGATCCTGGAAGTCGCCGATTTTCGCGATTTCATGGCGCACCATCCGGACCTGGCGACGGCGATCGAAAAGAGAGGCCGCGCGCCGCGCCAGCGTCAATAAAAGCGGCCCGCCGAGGAGCGGCGGCCGGCCGCGCAACTCGCCGACAACCGGGCGACGACGAATATGAATTATGCGAATAGGCGCTCAATTTGTGATGGCGATCACAGCCTATCGCCGAAATCGGGACTGAGCTAATAATTGCGGTGCGTTTATCGGACGAGTGTCGGGCTCCGAGGTCATCCGGGTGGTGCGACGGCATCCACTCAATGCGGGTTCGTTTCTGGGGCGTGCGCGGAAGCATCGCCTGTCCCGGGCCGGAAACCATTCGCTACGGCGGCAACACGCCCTGCATCGAAGTTCATTGCGGCGACAACGTCCTGATCTTCGACGCCGGCACCGGATTGCGGGCGCTGGGCAACGCGCTCGCGCAGCAATTCGAAAGTTCGCGACATCAATATTTTCCTCACGCATTGCCATCTCGATCACGTCATCGGCCTGCCGTTCTTCGCGCCGTTTTTCACCGAGGGCTACCGCATCCGCATCTGGGCCGGCAATCTTCTGCCCGGCGACAACATCGAACTGGTCATGCGCAAGATCATGAGCTCGCCGCTGTTTCCGGTGCAGGTCGAGATCTTCAAGGCGCATGATCGAGTATCACGATTTTCGCTCCGGCGAGGTTTTGCGGCCCTACGACGGCATCACGCTGCACACCGCGCCGCTCGATCATCCCGACGGCGCCAGCGGCTACCGGCTCGAATACGGCGGGCGCGTGTTCGCCCTGCTCAGCGACACCGAGGGCTTTCCCGGCAAGCGCGACCGCGAACTGGTCGAGCTCGCGCGCGGCGCCGACCTCGTCGTCTACGACGGCACCTTCACCGAAAAGGAAATCGCCTCGCGCGCCGGCTGGGGCCATTCCACCTTTGCGCGCGGCATTCGCCTGGCCGAGGAGGCCGACGCCAAGCAGCTCTGCCTGTTCCATCACGACCCCTCGCACGACGACGATTTCATGGACGCGCTTGCCGCCGAGGCCGAAGACGCGAGGCCCGGCACGATCATGGCGCGCGAAGGCCAGATCGTCGATTTGTGATCGGCTTTCCCGTCTAAATCGCCACGCATGACGCCGCGGCACGGCATCACTTCCGCTGGCATCTCATCCTGATTGACGGTAATTTTTTTATGCCGGCGCCGGTCAGGCATTTGAGGCAAGGAGAAATTAATGCACGAGATGGTCATGGCGCTGGGCTTTGTCGCGGGCGCGCTCTACATCGCCAGCCACTACATGAAGACGATGATCCCGCTGCGCATCTGTGAAATCGGCAGCAACGTGTTGTTCGTCGGCTACGGGCTCATGTATCCGTCCTATCCGACGTTTGCGCTCTACGGCATCCTCATCGTGATCAATTCGCTGCGCCTCTACGAGATGGTGCAGACGCTCAAGAAGGTGCGCACGGCCTCGAGCGGCGACCTGTCGATGGAATGGCTCAAGCCGTTCATGCACAAGCACGCCTACAAAAAAGGCGACGTGCTGTTTCGCAAGGGCGACGAAGCCGACGAAATGTTCCTGATCGTCAGCGGCCGCTGCCGGGTGAAGGAGCTCAACCTCGATCTGGCGCCCGGGCAGATCGTCGGCGAGCTCGGCTTCCTCAACCCGGAGCACAGCCGCACGCAGACCGTCGAATGCATCGAGGACGGCGACCTGCTCACCATCACCTATGACAAGGTGCGCGAACTCTGCCTGCAGGATCCGAGCTTCGGATTTTATCTGCTCAAGCTCACCAGCAACCGGCTGCTGCAGAACATCCACCACCTGGAGACGCCTGGTCGAAGCGCGCAGCCAGCCGGCGCCGGCGTGAGGATTTTGGCGCTCCCTAGGGGACTCGAACCCCTGTTTTCGCCGTGAGAGGGCGACGTCCTGGGCCGCTAGACGAAGGGAGCGGGATGGTTACGACTAGCCTCGATCTTTCGGGCGTGCAAGGACAACCTGTGCCGTGGGCCGCATGATC
This sequence comes from uncultured Alphaproteobacteria bacterium, assembly GCA_963738915.1. GTDB lineage: Bacteria > Pseudomonadota > Alphaproteobacteria > Rhizobiales > Xanthobacteraceae > Pseudolabrys. The sequence goes on along the minus strand of CAVTYO010000010.1, from coordinate 237,153 downwards.
GACAGCATCGCCAGACACGTAAATGCCGATGCCGGACTGGTGCACCGCGGCCGCTTCGTCAACACCGCGTTCGTGATGGTCGTCGACGAAACCTATTATGCCGTGCGCATCGAACACGGCCGCGTCGCCAAAATCGTCTCCGGCCCCTTTCTTTCTCCCGATCACAGTTTTGTCCTGCGCGCGTCCCGCAAGGTCTGGGAAAAATTCTGGCTGCCGCTGCCGCCGCCGGGCTTTAATGACGTGTTCGCCTTGACCAAGCAGAAACTCATGCGGCTGGACGGCGATCTGCATCCGTTCATGGCAAATCTTTTGTACTTCAAGGACGTCATCGCGGCGCCACGCAAGGGGATCATGCGATGACCCCCGGCTTCGAACCGGTGACCGGGCGCTATCTGCACCTTGACCTGCTCGGCAAGCCGCACCGGCTTTATGTCGAGGAAGCGGGGCGAGGCATTCCCCTGCTCTGTCTGCACACTGCCGGCGCCGACTCGCGCCAGTATCGTGGCGTGATGAACAACGCGCGGGTGCGCGAGCATTTCCGCGTCATCGCCTTCGACATGCCCTGGCACGGCAAATCCTCGCCGCCGGCCGGCTGGCAGGATACCGAGTACGAACTGACCTCGCGCGATTACGTGCGCATGATCGTCGAAATTGCCGACGCGCTTGCGCTGACAAAGCCGGTTGTCATGGGTTGCTCGATCGGCGGACGCATCGTGTTGCATCTTGCCCACGAGCGTCCGGAACGCTTCCGCGCGCTGATCGGACTGGAGACCGCGGCATTTACCGAGCCTTATTACGATGTGCGCTGGCTCGACCGGCCCGACGTGCACGGCGGCATGGTCTGCGCCGGCGTCGTCTCCGGGCTCATCGCTCCAACCGCACCTGCGGTCGAGCGGTGGGAAACGCTGTGGCACTACATGCAAAGCGGCCCTGGCGTGTTCAAGGGCGATTTGCATTTCTACATGGTCGACGGCGACATCCGCAGCAAAGTCGGCGAGATCGACATCGGGCGCTGCCCGATGTTTTTCCTTACCGGCGAGTACGACTATTCCTGCACCACTGAGGGAACGCTCGCGGTTGCCGAGCGCCTCGGCGCGCCAGCGACGATCATGAAGGGCCTCGGGCATTTTCCCATGAGCGAGGACCCGGAGGCATTCATGTCTTATCTATTGCCGGTGCTCGAGAAGATCAGGGCGCTTTGAGCGTTCCCGCGGGTTTGAGCGTCGCCAGGTCGAACAGCCGGACTTCGATCTTGCCGTTCGACTCCAGCGTCACCGCGATGCGGCCCTCGCCGATCGCAGTCGATATCACTCTGGCGCCCGCGGGCAAGGCCGCAGACATATCCGGCACCGGAGGCGCACTTCCCCCGGCGCGGAAAACGCGATAGCCGATGACGAGCAACACCGCGCCGACCGCCACAAATGTGGTGACGCTCGCGATCAACATCAGCCGGCGCACCCTGGCGATCGCGCGTTCGGCATCGGGGCTGAGGGATTTTTCGCCGCTGGGCATTGCCTGAGACATGACGGACCGCGCAATCGAAACTGTGACCATCGCCGACGGTGAAACTGGCCTGCGGCTTGACCGTGTGCTCGCCGCGCGTATCCCGGCGCTGTCGCGCTCGCGCCTGAAAGCCTTGATCCTCGACGGTCAGGTTGCGATAGCGGCGCGCACGATCCGCGATCCGGCAGTCCCCGTCAATTCCGGCGATCTCGTCAGCGTGACGCTGCCGGCGCCCGAACCTGCTGAGCCCGAAGGCGAAGCGATCCCGCTCAACATTGTCTATGAGGACGCCGAGCTTATTGTCATCGACAAGCCTGCGGGGCTGGTGGTGCACCCCGCCGCCGGACACGCCACCGGTACGCTGGTCAACGCGCTGATCGCGCATTGCGGTGACAGCCTGTCGGGCATCGGCGGCGTCAAGCGGCCAGGCATCGTGCACCGGCTCGACAAGGACACCAGCGGGCTGATGGTGGTCGCCAAGACTGACCGCGCCCATCGGGCGCTCGCGGCCCAATTCGCCAACAAAACCGAAAGCGGACTGGAGCGCGGTTATCTGGCTTTGGTCTGGGGCGCCCCGGCGCGGCCCAAGGGCACAGTCGACGCCCCTCTCGACCGCCATCCTAAATCCAGGGACCGGCGCGCCGTGCGCGAAGGCGGGCGCGCCGCCGTGACCCACTGGCAGGTGTTGGAGCGCTACGCCGGGCAAAACGGTGAGCCGGTCGCCAGCCTGTTAGCCTGCACCCTGGAAACCGGGCGCACGCACCAGATTCGGGTGCACTTGGCGCATATCGGCCACCCAATTCTCGGCGATGGCACTTACGGCGCGGGTTTTCGTAGCCAAGACCAGCCTCCTTTTACCCAACGCGCAAAAGGCTCTAAAGGACCTTGAAAGACAGGCTTTGCATGCCTATCTGCTCGCTATCGAACACCCCGTAACCCGAGACGTCCTGCGGTTCCGCTCGGAACTGCCGGCCGATCTTGGGCGTTTGCGTCACGCCCTTGCGGAGTCCGCCGCGGCAACGCGCGAACGATCAAAATAAGCTAACCATACCAACGGTTTGGTGGCAGGCCGAGAGCGCATATCAGGGTCACGGCGACGTGACGGGCGCGACACTTTATTTCGTGCCCCCAGTTCGGTATGCTGCACCTGCGATCAGATTTCGCGGTCGCAATAAGCAGTCTGCGCTGTCGGCTCGGGGAGCGGCGGCGTCAACAGCCTGCCGATCGTATCGGGGGCTATTTTAAGGAGGGCGCTATCATGGCCCGTTCAGCCGCAATGCCGGCACTCAAGGCCGAATCCGGCCTTTCACACTACCTGGAAGAAATCCGCCGGTTCCCGATGCTGGAACCGCAGGAAGAATACATGCTGGCGCGCAGCTGGCGTGAGCACGGCGATACCCAAGCCGCGCACAGGCTGGTCACCAGCCATCTCCGCCTCGTCGCCAAGATCGCCATGGGTTATCGCGGCTACGGCCTGCCGATTTCGGAAGTCGTATCCGAAGGCAATGTCGGGCTGATGCAGGCGGTCAAGCGCTTCGAGCCGGAAAAGGGCTTTCGCCTGGCCACCTACGCCATGTGGTGGATCAAGGCCGCGATCCAGGAATACATCCTGCGCTCGTGGTCGCTGGTGAAGATGGGCACCACCGCCAACCAGAAGAAGCTGTTCTTCAACCTGCGCAAGGCCAAGAGCAAGATTTCCGCGCTCGAGGAAGGTGATCTTCGCCCCGACCAGGTCAAGCTCATCGCCAAGCGTCTCGGCGTCACCGAGCAGGACGTTGTCGACATGAACCGCCGTCTCGGCGGCGATGCCTCGCTCAACGCCCCGATCCGCGACGACGGCGAGTCGGGCGAATGGATGGATTGGCTGGTCAGCGACGCCCCGACGCAGGAGAAAATCCTGGCTGACAGCGAGGAAAGCGACAACCGCCATCAGGCGCTGGTCGGCGCGCTCGACGTGCTCAACGATCGCGAACGGCGCATCTTCGAGGCGCGGCGCCTTGCCGATGATCCGGTCACGCTCGAGGATCTCGCCGCCGAATTCGGCGTCTCGCGCGAGCGCGTGCGCCAGATCGAGGTGCGCGCCTTCGAGAAGGTGCAGAAGGCGGTGAAGAACCGCATCGCCACCATGGAGCAGCCGGAAGCTGCCGAGGCGACGGTGCACTAAGTCGAGACGTCAAGGTCGAATAAGAAATGCCCGGCTCGCAAGGTCGGGCATTTTGCTTTTTGGCGCTGCGCGCTACTGGCCCCACGCGCGGAACGCTTCTTCGAAGGCGCGCGAGCCGGCGATGCCTTTTTCCATGGCTAAAATGGCACGCTTGCCACTGACATAGACGATCGGAATATCCATCCAGTCGCGGGTCTTGAGCAAGTCGATATTGCGCTGCACGTCGGCGTCGACTGCGGAGAGGCCGACCAGGAAATAGCCGTTGGTGACCTTCACCGCGAGGCCGGCGAGCGGAACGCCGCGCGCCTGTTCGTCCGCCTTCATCAGCACGCCGGGAATGTTGTTGACGCCGCCTTCGGAAAAATCCGTCGGCAACGTGAATACGATCTCGATGGTGTGGCTCGCCGGCAGCGCCTTGTCGGTATTGCGGCGCAGCGACCAGGTCATGCGCAAATGCCGCTCGGGAATTTCGACGTCGGCGCGCACCGCGATCTCGGGCGCGAGCCCCGGACCGGGCGATACGGTTTCGGTGCGCCAGATCGCCGAACCGACATAGCGCTTGCCGTTCGGATCGTTTGGATCCTCGTCGTAGAGCACGACTTTTTGCGCCACCGAGGCTGCGGGTGCGTTTGCCGCATTCGGCGCATTGTCGCCACCAACGCGGTCGCTGATCTTGGGCCGGCCGGCGGGTTGCGCCGGCTGTTGCTGCTGCGCGGTCGTCGTCGACGCCGGCGGCGAGCGCAAGGCCGCCACCAGCGAGCTGATGGTGTGCCGCTGCCAGTAGGCCGCGCCGGCGGCGCCGGCGATGACCAGCAGCAGCACAACGATCCTGATCAGCCCGCGATATGACCGCACCGGCGGTGAATAGGTGACCTGCTCGTCAAACGGCTGCGGTTCGTCGAAGCGCGGCGGAGGCGGCGGCTCCCAACCACGCTCCAGTTGCGGGCGTTCGGGATCGGGCTCAAGAGCCTCGTCGCTGGTTTCAGTATCGCTCGGAGTCACGACCGCCGAGGGTTGTTCGGCCGTGAATTCGCTGCGCTTGAATGGAGGTTCGGCCACCGCCGGCGGCTCGCCGGGCACGGCGTCAAGGACATCATGAGCCGCGCGATTGGCTTGCGTCGTCGCAGCGCCCAGTCCCTCCGCCTCGGCGACCACAGCGCGGAACCCGCGCAAGCCTTCATCGGACAGCGATGGCCGGGTCTCGCCCTCATCTGCTTCCGGCCGGCGTTTCGAGGCCTCGGTCTCGACCTTGCGGATCGCCTCTTCCAGCGCCAGCCGCTCGCGGGTGATATCGGATTCGTTGAGCGGCGGATCGACGCCGCGCAATTGGCCGACCAGCGCCGTGCGCGCACGATCGTACAGCACGCGGCGGATTTCCCCGGTGTTCTTGTCGAGACCGGAGACCGCCTTTGCGATCAAGGGGTAGTAGTCAGCCATTGCCTGCCACGCAGCCGTGCTTTCCCTCGTGCAGGGTCACGATCCGAAAACGAGTTCGCGGCATCTCGCGATCATGCGCCACCCCGCTCCATTCAACCTGAATCTCAGTTAATCTTGGCATATTTTTGCGCTCAGTTTTCGAAGGGATTTTTCATCAGGATGGTGTCCTCGCGCTCGGGACTGGTAGAGAGCAGCACCACCGGACAACCGACCAATTCCTCGACGCGGCGTACATATTTGATCGCCTGCGCCGGCAATTCCGCCCATGAGCGCGCCTTGGCGGTGGGCTCCTTCCAGCCGTCGATGATTTCATAAATCGGTTCCACCCGTGCCTGCGCCCGTTCGCCGCCCGGCAGGTGATCGATCTCGCGGCCATCGAGCCGGTAGCCGACGCAGACTTTGATCTCCGGAAACGTGTCCAGGATATCCAGCTTGGTCAGCGCCAGCCCGTTGATGCCGGACGCGCGCACCGTCTGCCGCACCAGCACCGCATCGAACCAGCCGCAGCGCCGGGGCCTGCCCGTCACCGTGCCAAACTCGCGGCCGCGCTCGCCGAGCTTCTTGCCGATGGCATTGTCCATCTGGTCGGTGGGGAAAGGCCCCTCGCCGACCCGCGTCGTATAGGCCTTGCAGATGCCGAGCACGAAATCGATAGCGCCGGGCCCGACGCCGGAGCCGGTCGCCGCCTGCGCCGCTACGGTGTTGGACGAGGTCACGAACGGATAGGTGCCGTGGTCTATGTCGAGCAGCGCGCCCTGCGCGCCCTCGAACAGAATTCGCTTGCCTTCGCGCACCTTGCTGTCGAGCAGCGACCATACCGCATCCATGTAGGGCAGTATCTTCGGCGCCAGCGCCGCGAGATCGTCGTAGATCGCCTTGGCGTCGATCTCGTCAAGACCGTTGCCGCGGCGCAGCGCATTGTGATGCGCCAGCAGCCGCTCGATCTTCTGCCCAAGCGAGGGCAGATCGGCGAGGTCCATGAAACGGATGGCGCGGCGGCCGACCTTGTCCTCGTAAGCCGGTCCGATGCCGCGCTTGGTGGTGCCGATACGGGTATTTGCGTTCGATGACTCGCGAAATGCATCGAGCTCCTGGTGCAGCGGCAGGATCAGCGGCGCGTTCTCGGCGATACGCAGATTGTCCGGCGTCACCGCAACCCCTTGCGTTTTGAGCTGGGCGATCTCGCCAAGCAAAGCGTGTGGATCGACCACCACGCCGTTGCCGATGACCGACAGCTTGCCGTCGCGCACCACGCCCGAGGGCAACAGCGAAAGCTTGTAGGTCACTCCATCGATCACCAGCGTATGGCCGGCGTTATGTCCACCCTGGAAGCGGACGACGATGTCGGCCTGTTCGGACAGCCAGTCGACGATCTTGCCTTTGCCCTCGTCGCCCCACTGCGAGCCGACTACCACCACATTGGCCATGCAAACCTAATCCCTGCGCCAGCGCCCGGACACTTGCGCCGGGGTCGCTCCGGCCAGGTCCACCTTCGGATAAAGGAAGAGGCCCCCGAGGCAAGCCGGACGGAGCCAGCGGCTGACACCACAAAGGTTTGATTTTACGTCCGTATTTTCAGAAATGCAGCGGCTTGGCCTGCTGCACCTGCGGCAAGGCGCGCACCTTGGCGAGCACATCGTCGGGCAGTTCGCCGTCGATCTCGATGAGCGCGATGGCGCTGCCGCCCGGCGCGTCGCGCCCGACGTGGAACGTGGCGATGTTGATCCCGGCCTCCCCCAGCGTCGAGGAAAATCGACCGATGAAGCCCGGCTTGTCGAGATTGGTGATGTAGATCATCGACGGTCCGAATTCGGCGTCCATGCGGATGCCCTTGATATTGACGATGCGCGGGCGGCCGTCGGCAAAGACGGTGCCGGAGAGATGACGCGACTGGCGCTCGGTCGTCACCGTCACCGTAATCAGGCTCTCGTAGTCCCCCGCCATTTCGCGCGTGATCTCCTCGACCACGATGCCGCGCTCCTTGGCCACCAGCGGCGCGTTGACGACGTTGATGTCCTGCAACATTGGCCGCAGCACCCCGGCGACGGCGGCGGCGGTGAGCGCCTTGGTGTTCATCTGTGCCACGGCGCCTTCGTAGCAAATGCCGACCTTGATCAGGCCGGTCTCGGTCAACTGCCCGGCGAACGATCCAAGCTTCTCGGCGAGCGCGACGAAGGGCTTGAGCCTGGGCGCTTCTTCCGCGCTGATCGAGGGGAAGTTGATGGCGTTCGCAATAGCGCCGCGCAACAGATAGTCGGACATCTGCTCGGCCACCTGCAAGGCCACGTTTTCCTGCGCTTCGCTGGTCGAAGCGCCAAGATGCGGCGTGCACACGACATTGGGCAGGTTGAACAGCGGACTTTCCGTCGCCGGCTCCACGGCAAAGACGTCGAAGGCAGCGCCCGCGACATGACCCGACTTAAGCGCCTCGGCGATCGCTGCCTCGTCAACCAGGCCGCCGCGCGCGCAGTTGACGATGCGAACGCCCTTTTTCATCTTCGCGATCGCCGCAGCGTCGACGATGTTGCGGGTCTTGTCGGTGAGCGGGGTGTGCAGCGTGATGAAATCGGCGCGCTTGAACAATTCATCGAGCGAGACCTTGTCGACGCCGAGGTCGGCGGCACGCTCTTCCGACAGAAACGGGTCGTAGGCGATCACCTTCATCTTCAGCCCGAGCGCGCGCTCGGCGACGATGGAACCGATATTTCCGCAACCGATGACGCCGAGGGTCTTGGCGAAAATCTCGACCCCCATGAACTTGTTCTTTTCCCACTTGCCGGCGCGGGTCGAGGCATCGGCTTCCGGGATCTGCCGCGCCAGCGCCAGCATCAACGAAATCGCATGCTCGGCGGTGGTGATGGAATTGCCGAACGGCGTGTTCATGACGATGATGCCGCGCGCGGTCGCCGCCGGCACGTCGACATTGTCGACGCCAATGCCAGCGCGGCCGATGACTTTCAGGCTTTTGGCGCCTTCCAGGATCTTCGCTGACACCTTCGTCGCCGAGCGGATGGCGAGACCGTCGTAATTGCCGATAATGGCGGCGAGCTTTTCCTTGTCCTTGCCGAGATTGGGCTGGAAATCGACTTCGACGCCACGATCCTTGAAGATCTGCACGGCCGCGGGCGACAGCGCGTCGGAAATAAGAACTTTGGCCATGGGTCAAGCCGCCTTCGGCAGCGCGGCTTTGGCTTCGGCGAAGGCCCAGTCGAGCCAGGCGGTCAAGGCTTCGACGTCGCTCGTCTCCACAGTGCAGCCGCACCAGATGCGCAAGGACGGCGGCGCATCGCGGTGATTGGCGACGTCGTAGGCGACGCCTTCCTTCTCGAGCATCGCTTCCATGCTCTTGACGAAGGCAAGCTGCGCTTCGGCCGGCAGCCGCGCGACGGCGGGGTCGAGAAGCCGCAGGCACACGGAGGTATTGGATCGCGACGCGGCATCCTTCGCCAGCGGTTCGATCCACGGCGTGCGGGCAACCCAATCGCCAAGCACCTCTGGCATTGGCATCGGCGCGTGCGCGCAACGCCCTCAGGCCGCCGACCGACTTCGCCCAGGTGAGCGTGTCGAGATAGTCCTCGACGCACAGCATTGACGGCGTGTTGAGGGTCTCGCCGGCGAACAGGCCTTCATTGATCTTGCCGCCTTTGGTGATGCGGAAAATCTTCGGCAGCGGCCAGGCCGGCTTGTAGCTTTCCAGCCGGGCAATGGCGCGCGGGCTCAAGATCAGCATGCCATGCGCGCCCTCCCCGCCGAGCGCCTTTTGCCAGGAGAAGGTGACGACATCGAGCTTGGGGAAATCGAGGCCTTGCGCGAACGCCGCCGAGGTGGCGTCGCAAATGGTGAGACCTTTGCGGTCGGCGGCGATCCAGTCGCCGTTGGGCACGCGCACGCCGGAAGTGGTGCCGTTCCAGGTGAACACCACGTCGCCGTTGAAATCGACTTTCGACAAATCGGGCAGCTCGCCATAGGGCACCTTGAGAACGGTGACATCCTTGAGCTTGAGCTGTTTTTCGACGTCGGTGACCCAGCCTTCGCCGAACGATTCCCAAGCCAGCATGGTCACCGGCCGGGCGCCGAGCAGCGACCACAGCGCCAATTCAACGGCGCCGGTGTCGGAGGCCGGCACGATAGCGATGCGGTAATCGGCGGGGACCTCGAGCACCTCGCGGGTCAGATCGATGGCGCGCTTGAGCTTCGCCTTGCCGACCTTGGATCGGTGCGAGCGCGCAAGAACGGCGTCGGTGAGGGCTTGCAGGCTCCAGCCCGGGCGCTTGGCGCAGGGGCCGGACGAAAAGTGCGGAACGGCCGGCCGCACGCCGGGCTTCTGTGTCGTCATGGTCTACCCTTCCAGATAGGCGCCCCTCGGTGGGGAGGGGTGTCCCACTGGCGGAGATAGTCGAGACGGAAGGCGCGGTCAACTGCCGCGCTGACGGCTGAAGGATATAAGGAAAATGATAGAGAGCTAGAACTTCACGCCAAGACCGACCCGGCCGGTATTGATGCCGGTGCGGATGCCGTTGACCTGGGCGAAGCCGACAAATTCCCATTCGCCGCGCAAAAAGACATTCGGCAGGATCGCCACGTCCATGCCGAGGCCGACGACGAACCCGCCGACAATTGCGTTATTCTTTGCGCTGGACTGCGTATCCGTGGTGTCGAAAGGCATTATCGGGCTGCCCGCCGGGGGCGTGCCGACGTTGTGGACCGTCGCGGTGTTTGCGTAATTGAAGCGGCCAACCGCGGCGCCGACCATCGCATAGGGCAAGAACTGGCCCATGGCATAACCCGCACGAGCGCGCGCCGTCGCATAGTCGAGCAGCTCCAGCGAAGACTGCGCCGTGATCGTCAAGGCGTTGTTGACATTGTCAGGGGTAGTCACCACCTGGCGCGCAATTGTATCGCTTGCGGACGTCGACACCGTTTCGGCGCGATTGTAGCTCACGTCAAATCCGAGGACGAGTTGATCCCATTGCCAGTTGTAACCAAGGAAGGCGCCGTATTGTCTCCCATTGGTCGTGTTGGATGGTAACGTTGTCCAGTTCGAAGGATGGAATTGGTCTTCGACCTCGGTGTTGCGCAGAATGTACGCGATCAGTTGGCTCGTGCTGTTGCCAAAATCCGTGTTCATGTTCGTCACGCCGATCTGAACGCCGAAATTGACGCCTTCCCAGCGGCTGTAACTGTCTGACGTGAATGAGCCGCGCAGCCAGTCCATGTCGCCGGCGGCCGCGTGTCCCGGCACAAACAGAAATAACCCGAATGCGGCAAGCCGCAAACCGGTGCGAATATATCGTCCGCCGCCGACGGCGTGGCTGCGCTCAACGCCAGTCATCGAAACTCCAACGCAGGCCAACGCGCACCTCGTGCGCGGCAACATTCTTGAACGTCATCGAGCCGGAAGCATCGCTGCCGGTTTTGACGTCGCCGATGTTGAGGTAACGGTAGGCAACGTCGATCAGCATGTTGTGCGATATGGGGTAAGCCGCGCCCGCCGTCGCCGCCCAGGCAAAACCCCATTGCTGCTTGCTGCTACCGTCAAAGGGCGGCGCGCCCGTGCTCGAGTAGCCGGTGACATCGGTATAGGCGGCGCCGAGGCCGCCGCCGATATACGGCGTGATCCGGTACCAGGTGCCAAGATCGAGATAACCGTTGAGCAGCGCCGTGGTTGCCTGGATTTTCGCAGTGGTATCTCCTGGCGCCGCGATCGTGCCCTCGTATTTGAGCGCCGACAGGTAATCGATGGTGACGTCCGTGCGCAGCCAACGCGTCTTCACGCCGACGCCGACGCCTGCAGTAAAGCCAGTGTTGAGCTTGCTGCCGGTCGGGTCTGGAAACGGCGCAGCCGATTGCGCGCCGTCGAGGACACCCCAGGCGGCGCCAAGATCGCCGCGCATGTACCAGCCGGAAAATACGTCGACGCGCGGTGGCGCCTTATACGTCGGCGGTGGCAGGGAGACGTAGCCGGGCATGTCGGCGGCAAGCGCAGCCGCCGGCGCGGCTGCCAAAGCGACGACCGCGGCGGCCCACGTCCGCATCCGATTTTGAACTCGCCTTTCTGCGCTACGCATGCGTCAGCCCTTGCTGCGCAACGGCGGCGGCGGGGAATAGACCGGAGGCGGCGGCGCGTACACCGGAGGCGGCGGTGCATAGACGTATTGCGGCGGCGGCGGCGGCGCGAAATCGCAGCAAGCAAACCGCAATCCCAGCATGATGTCGTGAGAGTAGAGCTTGTCGAACTTGAAGGAGTCCGGATTGCAGCCGCCGTTGCAATAGACTGTGTCAGTGATTGAGCCGTAGTTTAGGTAGCGGTAGGTAAGATCAACCTTGAAATTTTTGGTCACGTTGTAGGTGAGGCCCGCGTAAAGCGCCCAGGCGAAACTCCAGCTGGCCGGATTTGTGCCGAATCCGAAGCCGCCGTTTGGATTGACGTCAGTGAAATTGTTCAGGTTGTTGTAAGCCGCGCCGATACCAGCACCGACGAACGGCGTGAGACAATCCCATGTGCCAAGGTCGACAAAGGTATTGGCCAGGAACACCCACGACTTCAGGTAGCCCTCATAGGTGTCGAGACCAGCCGGCGGATAGCTGCCGAAGGCATAGACGCGCGCCTTGCTGCGATATTCGGCAGTGCCTTCGAAGCGCAACCAGTTGTTCCACTCGTAGCCGAGGCCGACGCCGATAAACGTAGCGTCGCTGATCGAGCTGCTTTGAAAGACAAAACCGTTTCCAACATTGGCCGGGTTCTGCAGGTAGTCGAGCGTGTAGTTGGCGTTCATGCCGACGCCGATGAACCCGCGCAAATACCAGCCATTGCAGCAGTCCTGCACGTAGATCGGCGGCGGTGGTGGTGGTGGCTGCGGATAGTCGGCGGCCAACGCCATCGATGCGGCGAACGAACAGGCTGCGGCGAGTGCGCAGATTTGGAGACGCCGACCAACCATCGCATCATCCCTTTGCCGAATCCGCCGGATGAACTGGCGGCGGATAGATGCGCGACGATGGCAGCAAATCGTTAAGTGGCTCTTAACCTTGTTTTTTAACGACGTTTTTTAACGAAACGATATCCATAAAATTGCACGGCAACACGGGGCTTGCCGACAAAAGCAACAGAATCGCGAATTAAGAAAGCATTTACGAATGCGGCTCGCGCAGTGAAACTGCGCCTAGTCTTCCTCGCCCTCGCCCATCTCGCCGATGTGGTGCTGGGCATAGAGCTCGAGACCGAGCTTGGCGACGAGGTCGAGCTGCGTCTCGAGGAAATCGATGTGGTGCTCCTCGTCCTTCATCAGCTTCTCGAAAAGATCGCGGCTGACATAATCCTTGACCGAATGGCAGTGGGTGGCGGCTTCCGCGTAGAGCGCGCGCGCGGACATTTCCGCCGCTAGGTCACAGTCGAGCACTTCCTTGACGTTTTGCCCGATATGCAGTGGATCGAGCACCTGCATGTTGGGAAAGCCGTCCAGGAAAATGACGCGTTCGACAAGCTTATCGGCGTGTTCCATCTCCTCGATGGATTCCTTGCGCCACTGCTTGGCAAGATCCTTGTAGCCCCAGTTGTCGAGCAAGCGGTAATGCAGCCAATACTGGTTGACCGCGGTCAACTCGTGGCGCAGCGCCTTGTTGAGGAACTCAACGACCTTTGCATCGCCCTTCATGGCGTCACTCCAGATTGCCGAAAGGGCAGACTAGCGCGAATCAGTCGCGAGGCAATGCGTGCGCGGCACAGGCGCAACCGGCCGGGCAGCCGGCGCCTTCGAGAGCCTCGTCCATGATTTTGCGTATGGTGCGCAGACAGCGCCCGCACTGGGCACTGCAGCCGAGGCAGCGATGGACGTGCGCGGCGCTGCGTGGCGCCGCGGCATTCACCGCGGTGCGCACTTCCTGGTCGCTCAGCACGTTGCAGGAACAGACGATCATCGAGCCCGGCCTTGGCGGTCTGTGCAACCGCGCATCGGCATTTCGCTACCGGCTCCGTCTCGGGGAGTCAAAGCAAATCCGCTCTTTAAAAACGTTCTAAACTATTGAACGGTAATGATTTTCTGACTTTTGCCAGCGCTTGCTCTCGACAAATTCAGATAACAGAACGGGTTATCGTGGGTGTTCAGGCGGCGACGCCTGTAAGCGCTTCGACCACGTCATCGACCGCGGCCTCCACCAGCGCTTTGTCGTCGCCCTCGCCCATCACACGGATCACCGGTTCGGTGCCGGAGGGGCGCACGATCAGGCGACCGCCACGGCCGAGCTTGCGTTCGGCGCTGGCGATGGCCGAGCGCACGGCGGCGTTCTCCAGCGGCTTGCCCTTCTGGTAGCGCACGTTCTTGAGCACCTGCGGCAGCGGCTCGAAACGGTGGCAGAGTTCGGAGACAGGCTTGCCCTTCCGCTTGACCACTGCCAGCACCTGCAGCGCGGCGACGAAGCCGTCGCCGGTGGTGGTGTAGTCGGAGAGGATGATGTGGCCCGACTGCTCGCCGCCGATATTGTAGCCATGCGCGCGCATATGCTCGAGCACGTAACGGTCGCCGACCGGTGTGCGGATCAATTCGATGCCGAGTCCGGCGAGATGCCGTTCCAGCCCGAGATTGGACATCACCGTCGCCACCACCCCGGGCTTTGCCAGCCGGCCGTCCTCTTTCCAGCTTTCGGCGATGACCGCGAGCAACTGATCACCGTCGACCACACGACCGCGTTCGTCGATGATGATGACGCGGTCGGCGTCGCCGTCGAGCGCGATGCCGATATCGGCGCGCATTTCGCGCACCTTGTGCGTGATCGCCGCGAGGTCGGTCGAGCCGCATTCCTTGTTGATGTTGAACCCATCCGGATCGACGCCGATGGAAACGACGTCGGCGCCCAGTTCCCAAAGCGCTCCCGGCGCCACCTTGTAGGCTGCTCCATTGGCGCAATCGATGACGACGCGCAGGCCGGACAGGTCGAGCGCGCGCGGCAGCGTACGTTTGGCAAATTCAATGTAGCGATCCTGGACGCCGTCGATGCGCTTGGCGCGGCCAAGGTCGGTTCCCTTGGCGAGTTGGGTGGATAGATCGGAATCGATCAACTTCTCGATTCTGGCTTCGACCTCGTCGCTGAGCTTGTAGCCGTCCGGACCGAACAGCTTGATGCCGTTGTCGTCGAACGGATTGTGCGAGGCGGAAATCATGACGCCGAGATCGGCTCGCATCGAGCGAGCCAGCACGCCGACCGCGGGCGTAGGGATCGGGCCGGTGAGCAGCACATCCATGCCAACGGAGGTAAAGCCCGCAACCAGCGCGGTCTCGATCATGTAGCCGGAGAGGCGGGTGTCCTTGCCGATAAGCACCCGATGGCGGTGGTCGCCGTTCCGGAAGACAAGTCCGGCGGCCTGTCCCGCCTTGAGCGCGAGCTCCGGCGTGATCACCTTGTTGGCGCGGCCGCGAATGCCGTCCGTGCCGAAATAGTGACGAACCATCGATACCCCTTCGACCGCTTGAGCGGTCGCGCCTCCCTCTCGGGGGCCCTTATAATCAAGCCCATTTTAAAAGGCCAATCGCGGCATTCTGCTTCAAATGTTGTAAGCAAACATTACTGTACCCGCCCCGAGGTTTGGCGGGCCCCTACGCCCTAGAATTCGTTGCTGTATGCACCCTTTTCTCAACGGGTTCCGACGTGCTACCCGAGAATGGACCGGGCCGACCTCATGAAGATCACAGCCAGCATCGATGACCTGCGCCAGCTCGCCCGACGGCGCGTTCCGCGCGCCTTTTTCGAGTACGCCGACAGTGGCTCGTATGCCGAACAGACCTTCCACGCCAACCTCGACGATCTCGCCGCCATCAAGCTACGCCAGCGGGTGCTGGTGAACGTCGACAATCGCGATCTCTCCACCAAGATCATCGGCACGCCGGCCAAGGCGCCGATCGCGCTGGCGCCGATCGGCCTGTGCGGCATGATTCACGGCGACGGCGAAATCCTCGCCGCGCGCGCAGCGCAAGCCGCCGGAATCCCCTTCACGCTTTCAACCATGTCGATCTGCTCGATCGAGGACGTCGCCGGCGCCGTGTCAAAGCCGTTCTGGTTCCAGCTCTACGTCATGCGCGACCGCGGCTTCATCAAGGAATTGATCCAGCGTGCGGCCAAGGCGAAGTGCAGCGCGCTGGTACTCACCGTCGACCTTCAGGTGCTCGGTCAGCGCCATCGCGACATCAGAAACGGCATGACCGTGCCGCCGCGCGTCACCGTCGCCAACGTCATCGACGTCGCCACCAAGCCAGCCTGGGCGCTTTCGATCCTCAAGGGCAAGCGCAAGACCTTCGGCAATCTCGCCGGCCATGTGCAGGGCATGGACGGCATCAAGTCGCTGGCGCAATGGACCAACGAGCAGTTCGATCCGCGGCTGAGCTGGAAGGACGTGGAGTGGATCCGCGACCAGTGGGGCGGCAAACTCATCATCAAGGGTATTCTCGACACCGATGATGCGAGATCGGCCGCCAAGACCGGCGCCAGCGCGCTGGTCGTCTCCAACCACGGCGGCCGCCAGCTCGACGGCGCATCGTCGTCGATTGCGATGCTGCCCAAAATAGCGGACGCGGTCGGCTCCGACATCGAAGTGATGTTCGACGGCGGCATCCGCACCGGGGCGGATATATTGCGCGCGCTCGCGCTTGGCGCCCGCAGCTGCATGATCGGCCGCGCCTTCGTCTACGGGCTTGGCGCCAACGGCGAGGCCGGCGTCTCCAAGGCGATCGATATCCTGAAGAAGGAGCTCGATGTCTCGATGGCGCTCACCGGCGTCAAGTCGATCGACGAAATCGGCCCGCAGGTGCTGGCGGATTCGCCGCTGCGCAATTTCGAGGAACCGGAAAAGCCGCGCAAGCGTCGCCGCTGACCTCTGCTGGCGGCCGGTGCGGCCAACGTGGAGTTTGGGCGATGAGCGTCCTGTATCACGACGGTAACCGGCAGCTTCAGGACCGCTTCGACAGCCGGCGCATCGCCGACCGGCTGGAAGAAAGGCTCACGCGCACGGCCTTCACCGCCGACGACAAGATCTTCATCGAGAACGCGGCCTATTTCTTTCTTGCGACCGCCGACGCGCAAGGCCGACCGGACTGCTCGTTCAAGGGCGGCATGCCGGGCTTCGTGCGCGTGACCGGCGCCTCTGAACTCGCCTTTCCCGATTATGACGGCAATGGCATGTTCAAGAGCCTCGGCAACATCAAGGTCAACGACAATGTCGGAATGCTGTTCATCGCCATGCACGGGAAGCCGAAGCGCCTGCGCGTCAACGGCAGTGCGCTCGTCAGCGACGTCGACCCATTGCTCAAGGAGACGGTCGGCGCGCAACTGATCGTGCGGGTAACGGCACGCGCCATTTTTCCCAACTGTCCGCGCTATATTCCCAACATGGAATTGACCGGACCTTCGACCTATACGCCGCAGCCACAATGTGAGCCTCCTGAACCGTCATGGAAAAAATCCGACGAGTTCAAGGATGTCGTTCATCCGCGCCAGCCGACCTTCAAAGGCTAGGCGAGCGGCCGGCCAGCACCTGGTGAATCTGGGCGACGACTGCGGCGCCCTCACCGATTGCCGCGCCGACGCGTTTGGTGGATGCGGCACGCACGTCGCCGATGGCGAAGACGCCGGCGACACTGGTCTCCAGCGCATGCGGCGCGCGGCCGCCGACGTTCGCAAAGCCTTGGCCGGTGATGATGAAGCCCTTGTCATCCACCGCCACGCAGTTCGCGAGCCATTCGGCATTGGGATCGGCGCCGATGAACAGAAAGAGGTGCCGCATCTGAAAGGTTCTGGTTTTTCCGCTGCTATTGTCACGGAAACTCGCGGCTGTGAGCCCCCCGGCGCGGTCACCGGCAAGCGCTACGACTTCGGCGCCGACGTGCAACTCGACGTTGGGCAATGCCTTGATGCGGTCGATCAGATAGCGCGACATTGTGGCTTCCAGGCCGCGGCGCGCGATGAGATGCAGGCGCTTGACCATGGGCGCCAGGAAGACCACCGCTTGCCCCGCCGAATTGCCCCCGCCGATCAGCGCCACCTCCTCGCCTTCGCACAACTTAGCCTCGATCGACGACGCCCAGTAGGAGACGCCGGCGCCGTCGAAATCCGACAGATTGGAAATGTTGGGGCGGCGATAGCGCGCACCTGAAGCAACGACGATCGTTCGCGCCTTTACCGCTTCGCCACCGGCGATCTCCAGCCGATGCAACTTGTCGGCGTCGACGTCGCAGTTGAGTCGCGTCACCTCCAGTGGGATGGCAACCACGGCGCCAAACTTCTGCGCCTGCGTGAAGGCGCGGCCGGCGAGCGCCTGGCCGGAAATGCCGGTAGGAAAGCCGAGATAATTCTCTATGCGGGCGGAGGCGCCCGCCTGCCCGCCATAGGCGCGCTGGTCGAGCACGATCACCGAGAGCCCTTCCGACGCGCCATAAACGGCGGCGGCAAGACCGGCAGGGCCGGCGCCGACAATAGCGACATCATAGACGGTCTGTGGATCGAGTTCCGGCGTGATGCCGAGGCACATCGCGGCCTCGGCGTCGGTTGGATTTTTCAGGAAGCTCCCGTCGGGGCAGATCATCAGCGGCAGTTCGTTCTCGTGCACGCCGAAGCGCTCGATCACCGCGCGGCCTTCCTCGTCGGCGACCGCATCGAGTACCGCATAGGGATAGGCATTACGCGAAAGAAAGCCTTCGAGTTGCGTCAGGCTGGGCGTACCCGGCCGGTCGATTAGCAGCGAGCCGACCCCGCCCTCCTGGAGCAGCCCGACGCGGCGCAGAATGAAAGCGCGCATAACGATTTCGCCGACTTCTGCCGAGCCGATGACCAGCGCGCGAATATGCGCGGCGTCAAACGGCAAGGCCGTGCAGCCTTCGGGACCGGCATTCGCCGACGCCAGCGTGCCGCGTCCCGAGAGCTGGCTCACCTCACCGGAAAATTGCGCGGGGCCAAGCGACACCACGGAGGATTGTCGGTGCAGGCCGTCGCGCCGCATGATTTCGAGCGAACCTTCGAGCACCAGCCACGACGGCGCGTTACGCACGCCGACGTCATAGACAAGCGCGCCGGCGGCGAAATCCTGCGCCGGGCCGCTGGCAAAACGCTTGGCGGTCTCGAACTGCCCGGCGTTGAGCACCGGAAACAATTGATCAAATCGTGTGTCGGCAAGGCTCATCGAGTGTGCCCCTCAACTCTCACACGGCAAATTGCACAGGAGTTAAGCGGTTAGGCAAGACAATCAAAAGACGATAACGTTTTCGTCCGGCAAGCGCCCGAAGCGGCGCGACCCGGCCGATATAGGATGCATCTCGACAATTGTGAGGACTGCCATGCGCACCGAGCGTTTCGATTTTCCCAACAGCAAGGGTGAGAAGCTTGCGGCGCTTCTCGATCGGCCACTGGGCAAGCCGGTGGCTTACGCGCTGTTTGCGCATTGCTTCACCTGCGGCAAGGACAACCTCGCCGCCAAGCGCATCGCCGAGCGGTTGACCGAATCCGGCATCGCCGTCATGCGCTTCGATTTCACCGGCTTGGGCATGAGCGAAGGCGAATTCGCCAACACGCATTTTTCATCCAATGTCGAAGACTTGATTGCGGCGGCCAATCATCTGCGCGCAACCTATGGCGCGCCTGCAATCTTGATCGGCCACAGCCTCGGCGGCGCAGCTGTGCTCGCCGCCGCGCCGAAGGTGCCGGATGCGCGCGCCCTGGTCACCATTTCCGCCCCGGTCGATCCCGGCCACGTCGTCGGCCTTTTCAAGGACAAGGTGGCGGCAATCCGCGAACAGGGCGAGGTCGAGGTTTCGCTTGCCGGGCGGCCGTTCCGCATCAAGCGCGAATTCCTCGACGATGTCACCGAGAAACGCCTGCAGGAAAGTCTTGCCTCGTTGCGCAAGGCGCTGCTGATCTTCCATTCCCCGACCGATGCCCAGGTCGGCATCGACAACGCCACGCGAATTTTTACCACGGCCCGGCATCCGAAAAGTTTCGTCTCACTCGCCGGCGCCGACCATCTGCTCAGCAAGAAGAGCGACGCCGTCTATGTCGCCAATGTCATCTCCGCCTGGGTCGAGCGATATCTCGATGCGCCGCTGAACATGACGGAAGAAGAAGTCGAGCAGGGCCTCGTGCTGGTGCGTGAAACCCACGGCGGCAAGTTCCAACAGGAAATCTTGAGCGGGCCGCATCGCATGCTCGCCGACGAACCGGTCGGACAAGGCGGCCTCGACAGCGGGCCGGGGCCTTACGATTTTCTGCTTGCGGGCCTGGGCGCCTGCACCTCGATGACGGTCAGGCTTTACGCCGACTTCAAGAAAATCCCGCTGGAGAACGTGTCGGTGCGGCTTTCCCACGGCAAGATTCACGCCAAGGACTGCGAGTCCTGCGATACCAAGGTCGCCACGGTCGATCACATCGAACGCGCCATCACACTCGAAGGCCCGCTCGACGCCGACCAGCGCAAGCGGCTGATGGAAGTCGCCGACAAGTGCCCGGTGCACCGCACGCTCGAATCGAAGGTCGATATCCATACCGTTGAGCGCCCGGCCTGACTTTTCACCGGCGCCGGACAGGTGTATTGACCTGCCGCCATGCAACCCGCTGCGAACGCGCTGACACAACAATTCCTTGCCTGGGTGGAGGAAACCCCACGCAGCTATGCCGACGCCGAGGCCTGGCGGCGCAGTTGCCCGCATCTGTCGATCTGGGAAGACGCGATTTCCGCGGGCCTCGTCCGCTTCGAGAGCGGGAGCGGCATGCAGGGGGCGCTGCTCGCGCTGACCCCACGCGGACGTGCGCTGCTCGACCGCGGTTGACCATCACTCGCGTCTCCCCCTTTCGTCCGCCCCTATCCCTTGCGGCTTGACGAGCCCAAGACCTTGGGAGACATTGGAACAAATAGTGAACAATGGGACTGCGAGATCCTGCCTCATGGTCGGATTCTTTCGCGTCTCCAGAGGCTTAACAATGATGCTCGAGCAGTTGCGCCAACGCCTGCGCACCCTGGAAAAGCCCGCCGTCGCGGGCGAGCCGGGCTGCCTTCCGCTCGGCATCGACAGCATCGACGCAACGCTCGGCGGCGGCCTCTTCCGCGGCGCGCTGCATGAGATCGCCGCGACGAGCGAGGCGCATATCGCGGCGACGACTGGTTTCGCGCTGGGGCTGGCGGCGCAGAAGCGAGCACGCGTCTGCTGGATCGCCGAGGCGATGGCACTCGCCGAAAGCGGTGCGCTTTATGGCGGCGGTCTCGACCTGTTCGGCCTTGCACCCGAACGCCTGCTTGCCGTCGCCGTGGCTCGCCCCCGCGATCTCTTGTGGGCGATGGAGGAGGCGTTGCGCTGCCGCGCGGTCGGCGCCGTGGTCGGCGAATGGCGCCATGGCGTGATTGACGCGGTGGCGGTGCGGCGGCTGTCGCTTGCCGCGGCGGAGAGCGGCGCACTGGTGCTTGTATTGCGCGCAGCGCCCGTGACCGATGCCTCCACCGCCGCCACGCGCTGGATCGTCGGCGCAACGCCCTCCGCCGCAACAGCCCACGGACCCGGCGCGCCACGCTTTGCCGCGCATCTCATCCGCAACCGCCGCGGCCCACTTGGCTCATGGATTCTGCAATGGAGTAACAGCGATGAGCGTTTCCTCCTCGCGCCTGCTCAGCCTCTGGCTGTGCCGGCTCTCGACCGACCGCATCGCCAAAACACGCAACGAGTCGCGTGAGGTCGCGTCGCCGCTTGCCGTCTACGGCAAGCGCGGCAATGCCGAGCTGATCGTCGCCGTCGACGCGGCAGCGGAACGGCTTGGCCTCACTCCCGGTCTCACGCTGGCGCAGGCGCGGGCCATGCATCCGGGGCTGGAAGCACTCGAAGAAAATATCGAAGCAGATAGCCAGCTGCTCGACACCATCGCCGAATGGTGCCTGCGTTACACGCCGCTGATGGCGTGCGATCCGCCCGACGGCTTGCTGCTCGACATCGGCGGCTGCTCGCATCTGTGGGGCGGCGAGCAGGCGCTGATCGCCGACCTTGCAGGACGGCTCGAACGCGCAGGCTTTGCCTTTTCGCTTGCCGTTGCCGGCAGCATCGGTGCGGCGCACGCCGCCGCGCGCTACGGCGAGCCGGCAAGCTATGCCGGCGGCGAGGAGCGCTGCTTTCTTTCGCCGCTGCCGCTCGCGGCGCTGCGGCTGAATGGTGCCACCGTGGCCGGCCTCGCTCGTGTCGGCTTGAAGCGCATCGGCGACATTATCGATCTCCCCCGCGCGCCGCTGGCTGCCCGCTTCGGCAATGATCTCCTGCGCCAGCTCGACCGCGCCTTGGGACGTGAGCACGAGCCGCTCAATCCGCGGCTGCCGGTTGCGCCCTACGTCGCCGAGCAGCGCTTTGCCGAGCCGATCGCGCGCGAGGAAGACGTGCTCGGTACCGTGCAGCGGCTGGCTGGGCGGCTCAAATTCGCTCTGGAGCGGCGCGGCGACGGCGCCCGCCGCATCGAGCTCACATTATTTCGTACCGACGGCGCACTGCGCCGCATCGCCGTAGGCTGCTCGCGGCCGTTGCGCGACGAAGGCGATATCCGCACGCTGTTTGACGAGCGGCTGGCGGCCCTCGCCGACGAATTCGATCCTGGATTCGGTTTCGATATGGCACGGCTTTGCGTCGTGGTCGCCGAGCCCTGCCCGCCTGAACAGATCGGCATCGGCAACGCCGAAAACACCGCCGACATCAATCGGCTCGTCGACCGTCTGAGCGCACGGCTGGGCGCATCTCACGTGCGCCGGCTGATCGCGCAGGACAGTCATATCCCAGAGATCGCTGCTTGCAGCGTGCCTGCACAAACGCGCACCGGTTGTGGATGGGAGGCATTTCGTCAATTTCGCGCCGAAGTGGACCTCGCGCCGCGCCCGTTGCGGCTGCTGCAAAAACCGGAGCCGATCGAGGCCGTCGCCGAAGTTCCGGACGGCCCGCCGTTGCGTTTCCGCTGGCGACGCGCGCTGCACGAGGTGATCGCCGCCGAAGGCCCCGAGCGCATCGAAGGCGCCTGGTGGGGCGAACAGGACGGACACTCTTTAGGAAGCCTTGCTCGCGACTATTTCCGCGTCGAGGATAAATCCGGCCTGCGATTCTGGCTGTTCCGCGCCGGTCTCTATCGCGATCTCAGGCGAGACGCCGCGGCGCCGACCTGGTTCCTGCACGGGACCTATGCGTGAAGTTTCGAATTTTAGTCATGCGTTATCTTGAATTCGCCACTGCCTCGAATTTTTCCTTCCTGCGCGGCGCCTCGCACCCGGAAGAGCTTATGGTGCAAGCGCAGGCGATCGGCCTTGCCGGCCTTGGCCTTTGCGACCGCAATTCGGTCGCCGGCGTGGTGCGCGCGCATCTGGCCAAGCGCGAGCAAAATTTGCCGCTGAAATACCACCCCGGCGCGCGATTGATCTTTGCCGACGGCACGCCTGACATTCTCGCCTATCCGCAGGACCGCGCCGCCTGGGGCAGGCTTTGCCGCCTGCTCACGCTCGGCAACCTGCGCGGCGAGAAGAGCGAATGCATCCTCAGGCTCGACGATCTCATCGCGCATATCTTTGGACTGGAATTGGTGGTGATGGGCGGCGAGCGGCAATTGCTTTCGCGCCTGCGCTCGGCCGCACCCGGCCGCGTACGGCTGGCCGGCGCGATGCTCTATCGTGGCCACGACCGCGCCCGGCTTTCGCGTACCGCCGCGCTGGCGCGCGAAGCGGGTGTGCCGCTGATGGCGGTCAATGACGTGCATTACCATCATCCCGACCGCCGCCCGCTCGCCGACGTCGTCACCTGCATCCGTGAGAAGCTCGTCATCGACCGCGCCGGGCGGAAACTGGCGGTCAATGCCGAGCGCTTTTTGAAGCCGCCGCAGGAAATGGCGCGGCTGTTCCGCGACGCGCCGGAAGCGATCGAGGAGACGCTGCGCCTGAGCGAGGCCCTCACCTTCTCGCTCGACGAGTTGCGTTATGAATATCCCGACGAGAGCATCGACGGCTTTCCGGACGCACAGGCCGCGCTGACGCATCTCGCCTACGGAGGCGCGGCCAAACGCTATCCGCAAGGCTTGCCGGACAAGGTGCGTACCGCAATCGAGCACGAGTTGGAGCTGATCGCGCAACTCGCTTACGCACCCTACTTCCTCACCGTCTACGACATCGTCCGCTTCGCCCGCAGTCAGGGCATCCTCTGCCAGGGCCGCGGCTCGGCAGCCAATTCCGCGGTCTGCTTCTGCCTCGGTGTCACCGAAGTCGACCCCGAGCGTGCCGATCTCCTGTTCGAGCGCTTCATCTCGCCGGAGCGGCGCGAGCCGCCCGATATCGACGTCGATTTCGAGCACGAGCGGCGCGAAGAGGTGATCCAGTACATCTACGGAAAATACAGCCGCGAGCGCGCCGGCATCGCCGCCACTGTTATTTCCTATCGCGGCCGCTCGGCGATCCGCGAGGTCGGCAAGGCTTTCGGCCTGTCCGAAGACACCATCGGCGCGCTGTCGTCCTCGATCTGGGGCGGGGGCGGCGGTGACGTCTCGAAAGCCGCCATCACGCGCACCGGGCTCGATCCCGCGAGCCGGCGCATGCGCCAGATCGCGGCGCTGGCCAACGAGATCAGCGGCTTTCCCCGCCATCTCTCCCAGCATGTCGGCGGCTTCGTCATCACGCGCAGCCGGCTCGACGAGGTGATGCCGATCGGCAACGGCGCCATGCCCGATCGCACTTTCGTCGAATGGGACAAGGACGATCTCGACGCACTTGGCATTCTCAAGATCGACGTGCTCGGCCTCGGCATGCTGTCGTGTATCCGCAAGGCGTTCGATCTGGTCGAAAAAGGTTATGGAGAAAAGCTGACCCTCGCCACCATCCCCGCCGAGGAAAAGCCGGTCTACGACATGCTCTCCCGCGCCGATTCACTCGGCGTATTCCAGGTGGAAAGCCGTGCGCAGATGACCATGTTGCCGCGGCTCAAGCCCGCCAACTTCTACGACCTGGTCATCGAAGTTGCGATCGTGCGCCCCGGTCCGATCCAGGGCGACATGGTGCATCCTTATTTGCGCCGCCGCCGCGGCGAGGAGCCGGTCTCCTACCCGTCGGAAGCGCTGAAAGCGGTGCTGCACAAGACGCTTGGCGTGCCGTTGTTCCAGGAGCAGGCGATGAAGATCGCCATCGTCGCCGCCGGCTTTACCCCTTCCGAGGCCGATCGGCTGCGCCGCGCCATGGCCACCTTCAAGCGCGTCGGCACCATCGGCACCTTCCAGCGCAAGATGATCGACGGCATGCTGGCCAACGGCTACGCGCGCGAATTTGCCGAGCGCTGTTTCCAGCAGATCGAGGGCTTCGGCGAATACGGTTTTCCGGAAAGCCACGCCGCGAGTTTCGCGCTGCTGGTCTATGCCTCGGCCTGGCTCAAATGCCGCTATCCGGATGCCTTCGCTGCGGCGCTGCTGAACGCTCAACCGATGGGCTTTTACGCACCGGCCCAGATCGTGCGTGACGCGCGCGAACACGGCGTCGAGGTGCGGGCGCCCGACGTCAATCATTCGCTATGGGATTCGACGCTCGAGTCCGGTCCGTGCGCCGCCGAGCGCCTGCATGACCTGCATCGCAACATGCGCGAGGATGTGCGTACCACCCACGCCATCCGCCTCGGCCTGCGCGAAATCAAGGGCCTGCGCGAGGAGGACGGGAGGCTGATCGTGGAACAGCGTGGAGCCGGCTACGACTCCGTGCGCGATGCCTGGCTGCGCACGGAGCTTTCTCCACGTCTGCTGGAACGGCTGGCCGACGCCGATGCCTTCGGCTCGCTCGGTCTCACCCGGCGCGAGGCACTATGGGCGGCGAAGGCGCTGGGCCGTGTCGGCGATCGCGACGACGATTTGCCGCTGTTTGCGCCCGAAAGCATCGCCGCACCGCTGCACATTGTGTCTCGGGAGCCCGATGTCGCGCTGCCGCCGATGCCACTGGGCGAGGAAGTCGTCAACGACTATCGCTTTCTCAGATTGTCGCTGCGCGCTCACCCAGCGCAGTTCCTGCGCGCCGATCTCAACATCCGCCGCATCTTGCGTAACGAAGCCCTCCGTGGCATCGCCAACAATACGCGCGTGCGCATTTCCGGTCTGATCACCTGCCGCCAGCGGCCTGGCTCGGCCAAGGGCGTGGTGTTCATGACCATCGAGGACGAGAGCGCGGTGGCTAATGTGATCGTCTGGCCGAAGGTGTTCGAACGCGTGCGCCCGGTGGTGCTGGGCGCACGCTATGTGGCGGTCGCAGGCCGCGTGCAGGCGGAATCCGGCGTTATCCACGTTGTGGCGGATCAGCTCGAGGATCTGACTGTGCTGCTGGGTCGCCTCGCCGAGCACGGCGCCGACATCGACAGTCTCACTCGCTCCGACGAAGTACGCCGCCCGATCGAGGATCAGCGCGAGGCGCAGGCCCTTGGCGGCCGGCACAGCCGCCTGGTACGCCTGATGCGGGAAATGCCGGAATTGGCCGCCGACCTCGGCGTCACCGCGCCGGGTTCGGCGCATGCACCGTCGCGGCGAGCAGGATAAATCTCACATCGGCGGGATGATGCCGCGGGCGACGCTGATGCGCGCCGCCATCAGGGTGCCATCGCTCTGTCTCGTCCCCGCCGCTGACACAATCGCACCGACCTTGAGCTCATCACTGCTGCCCGGCGCGTAGGTGTGAATAATCGTGGCCGCCACCACGTCGATTTTCTTTTCGCCCTCTTTGTATTTCAGCGTCAGCGTCACGCCTTCCGCTTTGGTCACCGTCGCGCCGCCCGGACCACCGGCGACATCGCCGACGGTGCCGTTGGTCATGGTGCTTAGCGGCCGGTAATCGATCGGCCGATCGCCTTCGCCGACGCCACGCATCGCTTCGGGGAAAATGTGCACTTCGACAGCCTGCCAGCGGCCATTGCTCTGCGGCAGCGCCGTCGAACCCACGAACGAGCCGGCCTTGATATCCGCGAGCGACGCCTTGACCATGGCGACGACTTTGACCTCGTCGGCGAGCTTCAGTGACAGCGTTTCGCCATCCCGTGATTTCACGATGAGAAGCGGCCCATCCACCCCCTCGATGGTGCCGCGCACGCGTACGGTTTGCTCCGCCGAGGCCGACGCAACAGTCACGATTGCGGCGAATGCGATGCCGAAAACAAGGCGTGCAATCATCGACTTACATCGCCGGGACGACATCGCGGCCGACATACATCACTTTCGCCAACAACGAGCCGTCCGGCTGCTTCTCCGAAGCAAAAATGACGATATGCGCGCCTTCCTTGAGCTCGCTCTTGTTGCCCGGAGCGACTGCGGCGATCACTGTGCGCGGCGTCACCATGATCTTTTTCTCGCCGTCCTTGTACTTCACCATCAGCACCTCGCCATCCTTGCCCGCCACCATGCTCTCGACGTAGGCGTTGGTCATGGTGCTGCCCGGCGGCGCATCCCACGGCCCATGCCGGTCTGGAACCACGCCGCGCTGGGCGGGAAGAAACATGTGGATCGAAAACGCCTCGATGCTGCCATCCGGCTGCGGCATGCCGGCGATGCCGACAAAACTGTCGGTTTTGATATCGGCGAGCGAGGCCTTGACCAGCGCCGACACGCGCGCGTCGTCGGCGACCTTCACATCCAGCACGGCGCCGTCGCGCGTCTTCACCGACAACATCGCGCCGTCGGCCTTGATGATCTCGGCGCGAATGCGTCCCGGCTGCTGGGCGACGGCGGTGCCGGCGCCAAAGCTCAGCGCGATGATAACGGCGAATGCCCCGTATGCCAGGTTCCAATGTTTCATCTCCCTGCTCCCATCCGCGGGCTTATGCCGAAGCCGCGCAGTCAGGCAGAGAACCCCACATCGATGCGGTTATTCCGCAGCCCCGACGCACCCGGCGTCACTTTTGCTGCTTTTGCCTCAGCAGATCTTCCTCGACCAGAGCGCGCAACTCGGGCGTCACCACCGGACGCACGCCGAACCACAATTCAAAACCGCGAACCGCCTGCTGCAACAGCATGCCGAGACCGTCGGCCGCGCGCAGCCCGCGTTCGCGCGCCATTTTCAGTAAGGGCGTTTCCAAAGGATCGTAGACGAGGTCCGCCACCACCAGCGAAGCTGGACAGCGCAAGTTGAGCTCGAGCGGCGGCTGCCCGACCATGCCAAGGGTGGTGGTGTTGACGAGCAGCCCGGCGCCACCGAGGAGACCCGTGGTCTCGTTCCATCCGGCAAGGTGCACGCGTGAGCCGAATTTTTTCTGCAATTCCTTCGCCCGTTTCTCAGTGCGATTGATCACGGTGACGCGGCTCGCGCCGCGCGCAAGCAGCGCAAACACCACGGCGCGGGCTCCGCCGCCGGCGCCCATGACCACCGCGTTTTCCAATCCGCGATCCCAACCGGGCGCCACAAGGTCGAGATTGCCGAGGAAGCCTTCGACGTCGGTATTGGTCGAGCGCAGCGTCTCGCCTTCAAACCATAGCGTGTTAGCGGCACCGACCCGGTTGGCGCGCTCATCCGACTTGGTCAGCGCCATCACCGCCTGTTTGTGCGGGACCGTGATGTTGGCGCCGATATAGCCGCGCTCGCGCAGATGCCCGACGAAGTCGGCAAGCTGATCCGGCGGCACCGGCTCGCGCCGATATTCGGCGTCGAGATTATGCTGCTTGATCCAGTAATTGTGGATCAACGGCGAGCGCGTGTGACCCGCCGGCCATGCGATGATGCAGACGGCTTTGGCCTTTTCACTCATACGTTCGCCATCGTTGTCATTGACGGGCGGTTCCTCGAGTTTCGGGGGTCGGATGCATCTATTCCCCGCGCGCCGCGGCGTCAACGCCGAAGCTGGCAACGGCATAGGAGCCATTCAACACGAGGCTTGACCGCGCTATCCATTCGGCACAGACAATCCCGCCCGAACCTCGGGGGCCACCTTGAAGACCATATTTCTCGACTGCAACGACCAACTGGCGCCGGTCTGGCAAAGCGTGTTGCGCGCCGACGATCCGCCGATCGAGGTCAACTACGAGGCCTTTGCGCGCGAGGAGTTGCCGCGCGTGATCAAAGGCTACGACATTGCCATCGACGACCATTCCTACATGCCGACCGATCTGGTGGCGCAGTGTCCGCAGCTCAAGCATATCGTGTTTCTCGGCACCGGACCGGCGAGCTACATGAACGTCGGTGAGTTGGAGGCGCGCGGCATCAAGGTGCACATCATCAAGGGTTACGGCGATACAGCCGTCGCCGAGCATTCGATCGCGCTGATGGTCGCCGCCGCGCGCGATGTCGCGCGCATGGACCGCGAGGTGCGCGAAGGAACCTGGACGCCGCACGAGGGCGTGCAACTGCTCGGCAAGACGCTCGGCGTCATTGGCCTCGGCGGCATCGGCCGCGAGGTGGCGCGCATCGGCAAAGGCATGGGCATGGAGGTGATCGGCTGGAACCGCACCAAGCATGCCGAGATTTCAGTACCGCTGGTCGATATCGACACGCTGCTCGCACGCTCCGACGTCGTGTCGATGAATCTCACGCTGGGGGATGAGACCCGCGGCTTCCTCAGCAAGGAGCGCATCGCGCGCATGAAGTCGGGCGTCATTTTCGTCAACACCGCGCGCGGTGCGCTGACCGACGAGGATGCGCTCGTTGCCGCGCTCAAGAGCGGCCGAATCCGCCATGCAGGACTCGACGTCTTTCAACACGAGCCGCTGAAGACCGACCACCCGCTGGCGGCATTGCCAAACGTCACGCTGACGGCGCACGCCGCCTTCCGCACGTTGGAAGCCTCGCAGACCCTGCTGCGCCGCTCGATCGATATCGTGAAGAGAATCGTCGCCTAGTAGTAGCCCGGCGTTGAGCCGCCGTTGACATCGACCGCGGTGCCGTGGATTTGTCGCGCCGCGGCCCGGCACAGAAATACCGCGAGCGCGGCGATATCTTCCAGATTCGGCGATACGGCGCAGGCCGCTTTTGCTCAAGGCCTCGGCACGCACCTGCTCCACGGTCTTGCCCTGCGCCTTGGCGAACTGCTGCGTGAGCTGTTCGTTGCGGTCTGTTCGTGTCACGCCGGGATGGATGACGTTGACGTTGACGTCATCGCGATTGCCGAGCGCGGTGAGGCCCTTGGCGAAATTCGCGGAAGCCGCGTTGACCGCGCCGCCGATGAGGAATTCCGGACCCGGCGTGCGCGCGGCGCCGCCGACGATGCTAACCACGCTGCCATGCGCGGACTTGAGCAGCGGCCAGAATAATCGGGTCAGCCGCACCGCGGCGTGAAACTTCAGCGCGAAGCCGTCGGCCCAGGCGTCATCCGGAAGTTCGAGAAAACTGCCGCCGCGTGTCGCCCCGGCATTGTTGACCAGCACGTCGCAGCGCTTGAAGCGTTCGCTGACCTGCTTGAACACCTGTTCGCAGGCTTCCAGCGTTCGCAGGTCGCCGGCAATCGTCAACGGCTCGAGGCCAGCGGCGGCAACGGCTTTGGCGCCTTCGGCAAGCGTCGCTGGATTGGACGCCGCGAGCACCGTCTGCGCACCCTCACGCGCGAAACCGGCGGCGATCGCCCGCCCGATGCCGCGGCTGCCGCCGGTGACCACCACGACTTTTCCCTGAAATTCTCCAGCCATCGCACTCTCCCTGCCAAAAGCGAATGGCGCTTATACGCGGCTCCGCCCGATCCGGCGAGAGGGCTGCCGCATTGACCTCGCCGCGTTCCCGGTCACAATGCCGGCCAAGAAAAAACGTGGAGGAAAACGTGAAGCCGGCGCCGTTCGCCTACGCCAAAGCGCTCTCCATCGAGCAGGCTGTCGCGCTGTTGGGCGAACATCACGACGCCCGCCTGCTCGCCGGTGGGCAGAGCCTGATCGCCACGCTGAACATGCGGCTCTCCGCACCGTCTATGCTCATCGATATCAATGGAATTGGCGGCCTCGACAAAATCGTCCTGAAAGGCGGCGCCGTGGAAATCGGCGCGCTGACGCGCCATGCCTCCGCAGAGCGGTCCGCAACCATCGCCCAACACGCGCCGCTGATTGCGCGCGCCATGCCCCATATCGGCCACGTCGCCATCCGCAATCGCGGCACGCTGGGCGGTTCGATCGCGTTTGCCGATCCCGCCGCGGAATTGCCAGCCTGCCTGCTGGCGCTCCACGGCGAGGTGGACGCAAGCGGCCCAAGGGGCAAACGAACGATCAAGGCTGACGATTTCTTCAAGGGCCTGTTCGAGACAGCGCTGGCGCCGCAAGAAATGCTCACCGCGATCCGGCTGCCGGCGGCAGGAATCGATACCCGCACCGGCTTTGCCGAACTGGCGCGACGGCACGGCGATTATGCCATTGTCGGCCTCGCTGCGTCAGCGCGGGCAAGCGGCAAAAATCTTGCTGACGTGCGGCTGGCCTACTTCGGTGTCGGCGCGACGCCCCTCCGCGCGAAAAAGTCAGAAATAGCGCTCGCGGATGGCGACGTCGAGGGCGCTGTCGCCGCACTCGATCTCGATCCGCCGGACGATGTGCAGGCAACCGGCGCGGTGAAAAGGCATCTGGCCGCTGTACTGCTGCGCCGCGTCGTCAGCCAGCTGATGGAGCCACGGCGATGAGCGAGTACACGCTCGACATTTCCATGACCGTCAATGGCGAGCCGGTCGCCGAACGCGTCGAGGCGCGCAAGACGCTGGTCGATTTCCTGCGCGAGGACCTCGCCCTCACGGGCAGCCATGTCGGCTGCGAACACGGCGTCTGCGGTGCCTGCACCGTGCGCGTCGACGGTGAGATTGTACGCGGCTGCCTCATGCTGGCGATACAATGCGACGGCGCTAAAGTAGAGACCATCGAAGGGCTCTCCGATTCGGGCGAGCTTGCCGATTTGCAGGCCGCTTTCGAGCAGCGCAATGCCCTGCAGTGCGGCTACTGCACGCCGGGGATGCTCACCGCCGCGCAGGACCTGCTCGCGCCCGGAGGCGTGCCGAGCCGCGACGAAATCCGCGCGCATATTTCCGGCAATTACTGCCGCTGCACCGGCTATCACGCTATTGTTGACGCCATCGAAGCGGTCGCGCAGCAGCGTGCGGGAGGAAAGCGATGAAGGTCACCGCGGATTCTCCACCCGTGCTCACGGCCCTTGACCGGCCGAACTCCTATATCGGGCGCTCGGTGCCACGGCCCAATCTGCATCGCCTCACGCAAGGACGCGGGCAATATGTCAGCGACGTTTCGTTGCCGCGCATGGCGCACGTCGCCTTTGTACGCTCGCCGCACGCACATGCGAAAATCTCCGCGATCAAAACCGATGCCGCGAAAAAGGCCCCGGGCGTCATCGCCGTGGTCACCGGCGCTGAACTCATCAACGTGATGACGCCCTGGGTCGGCGTGCTAACGCACCTGAAAGGCCTGAAGTCGGCGCCACAGCCGCCAATCGCCATCGACCATGCCTGCTGGCAGGGCGAAGCGGTCTGCGCCGTGGTCGCGCGCACGCGCGCGCAAGCCGAGGACGCGTGCGAGCTGGTCGAGGTCGATTATCGGCCGCTGCCCGTTGTCGCCGATCCGGAAACCGCGCTTCGCCCGGAGACGCCGGTGATCCATCCCTCGCTCGGCGACAATCTCTGTTTTGAGCGGAAACTGGATGTCGGCGCCGTCAACCAGGCCTTTGCCGAATCCGACGCCGTCATCGAGACCACCTTCATGTTCGGCCGCCACACCGGCGTGACCACCGAACCGCGCGCCGTCGTCGCCGACTGGAACGAGGGCGAACAGCGTCTCACCGTCTACCAGGGCACGCAGGCGCCGCACATGATGCAGAACCTGTTCGCCAAGCATCTCGATCTCGCCGAGCACCAGGTGCGCGTCTTGACCAAGGACGTCGGCGGTTCGTTCGGCATCAAGGTGCACACGTACGCCGACGAGATGGCGACGGTGGCGTTGTCGAAATTGCTCAAGCGGCCGGTCAAATTCGTCGCCGACCGCATCGAGAGTTTCGTCACCGACATCCACGCCCGCGATCACCGCGTGAAGGCGAAGATCGGCGTCAAAAAGGACGGAACCATCACCGCCTTCGAGATCGACGACCTGACCGGCATCGGGCCCTACTCGGTTTATCCGCGCACCTCAGGCATCGAGGCAAACCAGGTCGTCAATCTCACCGGCGGGCCGTACACTTGTGCCAACTACCGGGCGCAGACGCGGGTGGTGTTCCAGAACAAGAACGTCATGTGCCAGTACCGCGCCGTCGGGCACCCCATCGCAGTGGCGGTGACCGAAGGCCTGGTCGAGCTTGCCGCCGCGAAAATCGGCATGGACCCGCTGGAAATCCGCCGCCGCAATCTCATCGCCGACGACGCATATCCTTGCACCTCCGCCGCGGGTCTCAAGTTTGAAAAGCTGTCGCATCATGAAGCGCTCGCGCATCTCGACGCGTTGATGAACTACGCCGGCCTGCGCGCCGAGCAGAAGAAGCTGCGTGAGAAAGGCATTTATCGTGGGCTGGGCTTTGCCAGCTTCATCGAGGTGACCAATCCCTCTGCGGCTTTTTACGGCGTCGGTGGCGCAAGAATTTCCTCGCAGGATGGCGCCACCGTGAAGCTCGACGCGCAGGGAGCGATCACCGTCGCCACCGGCGTTTCCGAACAGGGCCAGGGCGCCGAGTCGGTCATCGCGCAATGCGTCGCCACTTCGTTCGGCGTCGCGATCGACAAAGTGCGCGTCATCATGGGCGACACCGACAACACCCCCTATGGCGGGGGTACTTGGGCCTCCCGCGCCGCCGGAATCGGGGGCGAAGCCGCATGGCAGGCCGGCAAGGCCTTGCGTGCGAACGTGCTCGCTGTCGCCGCCAGCGTCTTGCAGGCCAAGCCCGAGGCGCTCGACATCCGCAACGGCATCGTGGTCGATGCCGCCACCGGAACGGAACGGCTGCCACTCGAGGAGCTGGCGCGCATCGCCTATTTCCGCCCCGACACGCTACCCGCCGGCATCCAGGCCGAGCTGGTAGCGACACGCCATTACGTGCCGCGCGCCTGGCCCTTCGCCTTCACCAACGGCGTGCAGGCGAGCTATCTCGAGGTCGATACCGACAGCGGCTTTGTCAAATTGTTCAAGCACTGGTGCGTAGAGGACTGCGGCACCATCATCAATCCTCAACTGGTCGACGAGCAAATTCGCGGCGGCGTGGTGCAGGGCATCGGCGCGGCACTGTTCGAACAGTGCCTCTACGACGATCGCGGACAGATGCTCAACGGCAACATGGCCGACTATCTGGTTCCGATGGCGGCGGAAATGCCCGACATCGAGTGTGGCCATGTGGTCTCGCCGACGGCCGACAGCGAGCTCGGTGCCAAGGGCGCCGGAGAAGCCGGAACGGCAGGGGCGCCGGCCTGCGTCATGAACGCGATCAACGACGCACTGCGCCCGCTTGGCGCCGCGCCGCTCACCGACATGCCGTTCACGCCTGGCAAGATTCTCAAGGCACTTGGAAGGCTCTAGTTTCCAGCACGGCCGATCACGCCGGCAATTTTGATCATAAGAAACCGATCGGCGGTGTGACGCTGCTGTTTGGCCGCGATGCCGCTTGAAGAAGTACTGCGGTCCGGCGCAATATCGCAACACGGCAACTGCGGGAAAATACACACGCGGCCGATGCTCATAAGACGCAAAAAGGGACCGCGGCATGAACATAAAAGTCGGCAAAGCAGCCATCGCTGAAGCCTCGAACAAGCTTTCGAACTGGGGCCGTTGGGGCAAAGAGGACCAGATCGGCACACTCAATCACGTCACGCCCGAGGACATCGTCAAGGCGGCGGGCCTGATCCGTACCGGCAAGGTATTCGCGCTTGGCATTCCACTCGACCGCGAAGGCCCGCAGAACGGCCTGTTCGGCGGCCGTTTCAATCCGATCCACCAGATGCTCGCCACCGGGACCGACGCCGTCGCCGGCCAGCAGGACTGGAACAAGATTCGCTACGCCGACGATACGCTGATGCTGTGCGTGCAAGGTGCGACCCATTGGGATGCGCTCGGCCATTTGTTCTACGAGGACAAGGCTTATAACGGCTACGACGCCAAGCTGATCGACTCGCGAGGGCTCTCCGTGCTCGGCATCGAGCATTCCAAGAGCAAGATGGTCGGCCGCGGCGTGCTGCTCGACATCGCCCGGTTTCGCGGCGTGAAGTGGCTCAACGACGGCGACAGCATCGGCAACGACGAACTCGACAAGTGCGCCAAGGACGCCAACGTGTCCATCGGCCGCGGCGATTTCGTCATCGTGCGTACCGGGCAGATGGAACGCTGCCTGGAAGAGGAAGAATGGGGCGGCTATGCCGGCGGCGACGCGCCCGGCGTCAAATTCGAGAACTGCTACTGGTGCCAGGAGAAGCAAATCGCCGCGATCTGCACCGACACCTGGGGCGTCGAGGTGCGGCCGAATGAGACCACGGAAGCCAACCAGCCCTGGCACTGGGTGGTGATCCCCGCCATGGGCCTGTGCATGGGCGAGATCTTCTACCTCAAGGAACTAGCCGAGGATTGCGCCGAGGACGGGGTCTACGAGTTCTTCTTCTGCGGCCCGCCGCTGATCATCACCGGCGCCACCGGAAGCCCGATCAATCCGCAGGCGATCAAGTAACTGCGCAGTACGTGCCGCGAGTTCGCTTTCCCTCTCCCCTCGTGGGAGAGGGTGGCGAGCCGGAGCGACAGCGAAGGCGAGTTGGGTGAGGGGGACCCGCGGCATCGGCTCTCCTCTCACCCGCCCTCTCCCACAAGGGGAGAGGGAGTGAAGACAAACCACGGCGGTCTCGCGCCGCCTACTGCAACTTCGGCAGGTCGACGAAATACTCCGGGTGCTCCTTCTCTACCTCGGCCATGAACCGCGGCCGGAACAGGCTGGGTACGTCGAGGCGAGCTGCGCCTTTCAGCGTGTTCATCAGCACTTCATCCTCGGCGTTCTCGAAGGCACGCAGCACTGCCGGTGACAGGCGCGGATCGAAGCTGATGTGTTTCACCGCCTTTTTGCCGATCGCCACGTCGGTCTTCGGCACCCATTTGGCGAAAATCTCCACCGCCTCTCCGCGGTTGTTGCGTGTGAAGTGCGACGACTGCGCGAGGCCGCCGGCGATCGCCTTCGCCAGTTGAGGCTTTGCTTCGACGGTCGGCCCGTGCGCGGTCGCCACCATCACGTAGGACATGTACTGGCCGGCGCGGATCACCGGAAACGAGTCTGGCACCTGGGTGAGCACCTGCGTGACGTAAGGCTCCCACGATACCACCGCGTCGACCTTGCCCTCGGCGAGCGCCGGGGCAAGGCCGAACTGCGACCAGATGTTCTCGATGGTCAGGTCTTCGTATTTCATCTTAGCGCGGCGCAGCACCATCTTGAAATATTCGTCCGAAGTTTGGCCACGCGCGAGGCCGACGATCTTGCCCTTGAGGTCGGTGACTTTTCCTTCGGCGATACCCCTGCCTTTTTTGGTGACGATCGCGAGCGGGTCGTCGCAGTTGTCGCGGGTGGCGTCGTTCATGATCAGGCCGATGACCTTGAACGGCTCGCCGGCATGCACCGCCTTGAGATATGTGGTGGTGCTCATGTCGCCAATCTGCGCGCGGCCATCGTGCATGGCGTTGACCATGTCGGTGCCGGTATCAACCACCAGCATCTTGGCGTCGACGCCATGATCCTTGAAGAAACCCTTCTCGGCACCCACGAACATCGGCAGGTGGCCGAAATTGTTGCCGATCACCACATCGAGCTTGGGCAATTCCGCCATGACGCTCCTCCCAGTTCTTTGCTCATGTCTTCAGCACTTGCGGGTTGACGCAATTCGGCGGTGTGCCTCCGGCGAGCAACGCCTCGATATTGTCGACCACGATATTCGCCATCAGCTCGCGCACCTCGGGCGTGGCGCTGCCGAGATGCGGCGCGAGCACGACATTGCGTATGCGCTTTAGTTCGGCATGCACCTTCGGCTCGTACTCGAATACGTCGAGGCCAGCGCCTGCGATCTTTTTCGTTTTCAGCGCGCGCACCAGAGCCGCCTCGTCGATGATGGCGCCGCGCGCGGTATTGATGACGAACGCTGTTTTCTTCATCAAACCGAGCTCGCGCGCGCCGATCTGATGCCAGGTCTCGGCGTTGAGCGGAGAATGCAGCGAAACGAAGTCTGAGTCGCGAAGCAACTGGTCGAGTGGAACGAAGGTCAGGCCGCTCTCACGCTCCTCACTTTCCGACTTGCGCCGCGGCGTCCAGTAAAGCACCCGCATCGAGAAGCCGTGAGCGCGTTTGGCCACCGCCTTGCCGATCAGTCCGCCGCCGCCGACTAGCCCGAGTGTCTTGCCGTAAACGGCGGCGCCCAGCAGATGCCGCGACTGGCCACCGGGAAATTTTCCGGCACGGATCAGACGGTCGCCTTCGAACACACGCCGCGCTGCCGCAAGCATGAGAGCGAAGGTCAAATCGGCGGTGGCTTCCGTCGTCACCGGCGGCACCACCGTCACCGGAATGCCCCGTGCGGTCGCCTCGGCAACATCAATATTGGAGGGGGAAATCGACTGCGCGGCGAGGTGGCGCAGTTTCGGATTGGCGGCAATCACCGCCCGGTCAATCTTGTCGTGCAGCAGGCAGAACAGGATATCCGCCTCGCGCACCGCCGTAACGAGCGCGCGATGCGGCATGATGCGGCTGTCGTCTGGAAAGACTTTTACCGCGCCCAAGGCCTGCATGCGCTTCATGGCGCTCTCGGCGACCGGTTGGGTCACAAAGATGCGCGGCTTTCTCATTTGAGCCACCGCACAATACCGGCAACGCCGTCCACCGCGCATTGCGCGCCATCGGGGATCTTGCGCGTGGCGTCGAGCACGCCGAGCACCATGGGGATGCCGCGCTCGCGCGCCAGCGAGGCAAGATGCGAGGTCGAGCCGCCTAGTTCAGCAACGACGCCTGAAACCTTTGGCAGAATGTGGCTGAGCGCCGGCCCCGCGACCTTGGTCACAAGTACGTCGCCGGGCGCAACGCGCGACAATTCACATTCGCAGTTGACGACCACCGCGCGGCCCGAACCCCAGCCTATGCCGGCCGGATGGCCGTTGATGCCGGGGTGCTGCAGCCAGATCGCATCAGGTACGATCGGCGCCTCCACATGCAGCGGCCGCGACTGCAGCAGCCTGAAGCCCGCATCGTCAATCGCCCATTCGATCTCGACCGGCGACCCGGCGAGCGCCTCGGCTTTGCGCAGTAGGCGCCCAAGTGTCACCGCTTCGCCTGGCGACAGGCACGGCTGGCTCACCATATCCGCAGGCACCAATTGCGGCGCGGCAACCCCATGAGCGCAAGTATCGCGATGGTTCTTGCGGCCTGCTTCGATGCAGCGCAGGAAACCGTTCTTGGCGAGCACGACGCGGTCCGGCACCACTTCGCCTTGTGCAATCGCGGACCCGAGCCCCCAGGTCGCAGAAATCAGCATCTGTCCTTCGGCGGTTTCGCTCAAAGCCCCGCCCGAGGCGCGCGCGGAAATCAGCGGCTGGATCAGCACCGCCATCGCGGTGTCGGCAGGCGACAGCCCGTAATTCTCCATGTAGCGCCGCGCATGCGAAGTCCACAGCGCCGCCCAGCACGCGCGCACCGCGGTCAAGAATTCGGTTTCGTCGGCAAGCCCGAGGAAGCTCTCGAACTGCCCAGCGAAATTCGCTCCCTTGCGATCCTCAATCAGCGCCGAGGAGCGCACCACGCCGAGCGAACCGTCGGCACGCTGCGTCTTCCACGCGGCGAGCAAAGGCGCAATAATCTCCGCCGCGATCGGCTCCTGATAAAGCGCGAGCCGTATCTGCACCGACAATTTGCGCGAGGCCGGAATATCCGCCTCGATAAATTGCCGTACCAGCGCTTCGACGCCAAGATGACGCAACTGATGGCGATAGGCTTCCGCCGTGAGCGCAAAGCCGCCCGGCGTCGGCAGTCCGGCACGCAGCAACGCGGCAAGGTTTGCCGCCTTGGGGCCGACGCAGTCAGCGTCAGCCCCCTGCGGAGTGTTGAGGGCGGCTACATACGTGTCCATTCGATCACTTCACGTGATCGCCGTAGCCTGGAATTGGATCGACGACGGTGATCTGCTTCACCGGGAAGTTCGACACGATCTCGATGTCGTTCTTGTGCACGATCAGCATTTCCTCGATGCGCACGCCGTAGCGATAACGCTTGCCGTGCTGCGTCTCCAGCGCGAAGGTCATGCCTTCCTGAATCTCGACCGGGTGGTCGAGCGACCAGATGCGTGAGATCACGGGCGGATCGTACTGCGCGAGGCCGAGTCCATGACCCCACAAATTCGCAGCGGCCTGGTCTTCGTCCTCGTAGCCCCAGGTCTCCATCGCTGACGGCCACTTGAGCGCTATGTCGCGCGTGGTGGCGCCGACCTTCACTGCGCCGATCGAATCGTAGAGCCACTTGAGCGCGGTCGCGTAGGTTTCCTGCTGCTCTTTGGTCGGCTCCTTGCCGACGCAATAGGTGCGGTAATAGCAGGACTTGTACCCGTTCCAGGTCAGCGCGGCCAAATCCATAAACACGATATCGCCTGGCTGGATAATGCGGTCGGAGAAATTGCGCCAGTTCGGCCAAGTATTGGGGCCGGACGAGACAATGACGTCCTCTACGTCCTCCATGCCGGGAATGCGATAGAGATATTCCATCAAATGCGCGGTCACCTGGTTTTCGGTGATGCCGGGCCGCAAAAATTTCATGCACTCCCAGTGCGTAGCGTCGCCAATGGCGCCGACGATGCGGAAGCATTCCTGCTCGTCCGGCGATTTCACCGCGCGCGCTTCCATCATCGGGGTCATGCCGTCGACCCAGTTAATGTTGTTCTCCTTGAAAATCTGAATCATGTTGATGTCGATGAAGTCGCAGCCGAGCTTCTGCCCGGCGACGCCGTTTTCCTTCATCGCGGCCAATACCGCCTTGGTGAACTTGTTGACCTGCTGCGTCGAAGCCGGTCCGGCAGCCCCTTTGATCCAGGCAAACGAGTGCCGCACGTTCTCTTTCGGGATCCACGGCGAGTGCCGCTCGATCTGGAAGCCGAGATCGCCCTGCTCGAACAATATCGGCCGCCCGTCGCCGCACAGCATGGCGTAGCGCAGGCCGGGCTTAAGCCGGTTCCAGCCCGGCGTCAGCGTGCCGGTGATGTAGCGAACGTTCTCGTCGTACATGCAGAGCATGGCCCCGAGGCCGTGCTTTTTCATCATCTCCCGCGCGCGGCTGATGCGATACTCGCGCAGCCGGTCCCAGTTCACCCGCTGTTGCCAATCAAGACCGACGGTGCCGAAATTCGCAGTGCCCATGGTTCCTCTCCGAATGGCGCTTGTGGGCGCGCAGTGTTGATTGGCGCAAAGCCTAAGCTGGCTCGCGGCACCGCACAAGCACGGTCGCCTTTCGCGGGGCTTTGCAGAAAAAGTTTTCGCCTAATCGAATGCCGATTACTTCGGCACGCGGCCCTTGATGGCGTTGGCGCGGCCCGCGAGCGTGATACTTCCGTCGGCGTTGGCGGAAACCCGCGCACGCACGCCTTCCTTGAACCGCTCCCTTTCGTCCGGCGTCATCTTCGCTACCATCGGACCGACACTGGCGCCCAAGAGGGTGGTCGTCCAACAGTTCTCGAAATCGGCGAAGGTCCGGTGCACCGTGATTTCCCGGGTCTCGACATATTCGAGACCGGCGTATGCCCATAGCTTGCCCAATACGTCCATGCGCGACGCGTCCTCGCGCGGCGGCCCTATGGGCTTGAGACCCATGGCGCGCATCTGTGCCCGGAACGGCTCCATCGGAAATCCACCCCCGGGCACGTCCCAGGCGTAGGAGGCAATCCAGCCTCCCGGCCGCACAACACGCACCATTTCCGCGACGCCTTTCGCCGGCTCGGGCACGAAGAAAATCACCAACGCCATCAGTGCTGCATCGAATTGGTTTTCGGCAAAAGGCAGCGCCATCGCGTCGCCTTCGTGGAATTGCGCGGCCCGCGCGCCGGGCCGCGTTCGCGCAAAGGCAAGCTGGGCCGGCGCCGGATCGACTCCGTGCGCCTCAGCGGGGGCACAGCGCTGCAAGAGCAATTCGGTGAATGCCCCGTTGCCGCAACCGATGTCGAGGCAACGCAAAGCCGTCGGCAAAGCCAGCCAGTCAAGGAAAACCTCACCGGCGATCCGGCTCCATTTCCCCATCATCTCTTCGTAGGCGGCGCCGTCCTCGAAGCGGACTTGTTGTTCAGTCATTTCGCCTCGCCTCAGGAGTGGTTGTCGCGCGACGGTCCAGGAACCCTACCTTTGACCGCCCAGGCGCGGACGGCCAGCAGAATTTCTCCGTCCGGCCCGATTGGAAGCCGGGCACGGATCGCATCCCTGACCTTGCCGCGCGTCAACTCGTCCAGCGACACGCAGTATTTCGGCGCAGAGCCGGTGCCGCCGAGGAACGGCGTCCAGTAGGCGTCGAAGTCGGCAAACGCCGCGGTGACGTCGATGGCCGTGGTTTCGACTTGCGCGAGACCCGCCACGGCGAATGCCTCTGCAAGCGGCTTCGGTCGGCAGATCGGCGCCTTGATTCCATCGTCATAGGCCGCCGAATTTGGATCGATCGTGCGTGCGCAATCGAAAAATATGCGCATGATCTGCATTTGCCCGGCATAGTCCCACACGTAAAGACCGACAGTGCCGCCAGGGCGCACGACGCGCACCATCTCGCTCAGTGCTTTCGCCTTGTCGGGAACGAAGTTCAATACCAGCCCACTGACAGCATAATCCACCGCACCGTCGGCAAGGTCGAGTTTCGTCGCATCGCCCTCGCGAAACTCGGCGCTAGGCACGTTCTTGGCTGCCTGCGCGACATAACCTACCGACGCGTCGACGCCGACGAGCCGGCGCGGCTTGGTCGTACTCGCGATCTGCGCGCTCAGCACACCGGTTCCGCATCCGATGTCGACCCAGCTTCTGTCTTGTGGCGCCTCGAGCCAATCGACAAACAAGGGAGCGACCTTGCGGCTCCATCGCCCCATGTACCGTTCATAGGAGTCGGCCGCGCCCCAGAGTTTCGATTTCTCGTCCGCCATCTCAGACGTCCATCCAGGCGCCACCAGCATCCGCCGACTTGAACACCGCCTCAAGCGCCGCTGCCGTCTGCAAGATGCCAGCCGCCGAAATCGGAAATGCGCCCTGCCCCAGCGCAGCCTTGGCGAACAGATCCAGATTGCGGCCGAGATGATTGTCGGCGGGCCTGTCGATCACCTCCGGCTCGTCCTTGCCCGCGTATTGCACGATGGCGCGCGTTTCGCTCACGCTTTCCGCCCAGCAGCTTTCGCCGAAGATCGCGATGCGCCAGCGGAACGGCGTCTTCAGCGTGGT
The DNA here is from genome assembly GCA_963738915.1 of uncultured Alphaproteobacteria bacterium. Lineage (GTDB taxonomy): Bacteria > Pseudomonadota > Alphaproteobacteria > Rhizobiales > Xanthobacteraceae > Pseudolabrys. The sequence continues at coordinate 195,722 of CAVTYO010000010.1, read as the reverse complement.
GCCGAGCGTGCCGGTTGAGCCGTTCTCGAATTCGATCAACGCCGCCGTGGTGTCTCCGGTCGGCAGCTTCAGGGCCCGCGATTTCGACAGCGCGGCGATGCGCGTCATCGGTCCCACTATGTCGCGCAGGCAATCGAGCACATGGACGCCCATGCCAGTCATGCCGCCGGCGCGGCTTTCGTCCGCCTGCATGCGCCAGCTGTCGAGCGGATAGTCGGCGAGCCAGTCGTGGCTGTAATTGCCCTCGACATGCATGATGGTGCCGAAGGCACCCTTCTCTTTAAGCTCCGCGAGCACACGCATCGACGGCATCAGGCGGAAATGATGGCCGACGCCGAGCACGATACCGGCGCGCTTACACGCATCCAGCATAGCGACCGCGTCCGCCTTGCTCAACGCGAACGGCTTTTCGCAATAAAGATGCTTCCTGGCCGCAGCGACGGCTTTGACCTGCTCAGGATGCTTGCTGTGCGGCGTCGCCAGGATGACCGCCTCGACCTCGCGGTCGGCCAGCACCTCGTCGAGCGACGTGCCAAGTGTCATCTTCTGCTCGGCGGCGAAGTCGCGCACCGCGTCCGGCTCTAGCGACACGCCGCGTACGAACTGGATGGACGCGCCGAACGCGCGCGCCGCCTTCACCAGCGTCTTGCCCCACCAGCCGAGGCCGACGATCGCTGTCCTGAGCAAGGTCACACCGAGGCTGGTGCGCCGGGCTGCTTCAATGGATGTGCACGGGCAAAGGCCTCGTTCTGGAAGCAAGTATCGACGATGCGCTTGAACGTTGGGTAGGGCGCGATATCGACCTTGAAATAAGCGCAGCCCATCGACTGCGCGGCGAGGCAGATATCGGCCACTGTGATCGCATCGCCCTGCGCGTAGCGCCCGGTCTGGGGGTTGCCGGCGAGATTGGTCTCCAGCGCCTTGAGCGCGATCTCGTGCCAGTGATGGCCCCACTTGTTCACGCCGGCCGCGTCAATCTTGTACTCGTGCTCAAGATACTCTCGTACCCGCGGCACGATCAGCGGATGCGTGTCGCAGGCGCATATCTGGGCGATGGCGCGTGCGCGCGCCCGCGCTTTCGGCTCTTTCGGCAGGAGCGGCGGATTGGGATGGGTTTCGTCCAGGTATTCGAGGATGGCCAGCGATTCAAACAAAACGGTGCCGTCGTTTTCGATAAGCGCCGGGATCGCCATCATCGGATTGATCTTTCGGAAGCTCTCCTCGCGCTGCTTGCCCTGCGGCAGATTGATATCGATCACCTCATCGGGCGTGATGCCCTTGAGATTGAGCGCGATGCGAACGCGAAACGTCGCCAGCGAGCGCCAAAACGAAAATAGCTTCATGTTTGTCTCCCCAAAAATCCTTTTACTTTTTCGCGCCGCCCGGATCGGCCTTCAATCCCGCCGCTTCGATGCCGGCGACCGCGATGATCTCGTCATTGTCCCCGGTGTCGCCGGAAATGCCGACGGCGCCGATAATTGCGTTCCCGGCGTCGCGGATCAGCACGCCCCCCGGATTGGGCACCATGCGTCCGCCACTTGCTGCCACGACGGCGGTGAGAAAGTTCGGATTCTGCGCCGCGCGCTCCATCATGGTGCGCGTGCCCCAGCCCATGCCCAGCGCGCCATAGGCCTTGCCGACCGCGACTTCGAACCGAATGATCCCGGAATGATCCTCGCGCTTGGCACAGACGATGTGCCCTCCGGAATCGAGCACGACCACGGTCTGCGGCATCTGCTTGAGCTCGCGCGCCTTCTTCAGCGTCGCGTCGACAATAATTGAGGCTTGCGCCAGCGTGACCGTCATGGACTCTCCTTTGAGGTTTTTTTCCGGCTCGACCAATAAACGGACTGCTGCGCGCCGTCGCCGCCGCCAAGGCCATTCTTGTTGGCCTCCTCGAAAGCCGCGAGCGCAGCTTTCGTCGCCGGCATGTCCGCGCCCTTCGCGGTGCCCGTTTCGACCATGGTGCGCAGATCCTTCACGGCGTTGGCGATGCTGAATGTAGTCGCACCTGGATCCCGGTTTTCCAACATGGCGACGATCATGTCCTTGCGCATCTTCAGCCCGTTATTGGCGCCGTTGCTCTCGGCGAATAAATCGAGCAGGCGCTGCGGCTCCCATCCGGCATCGCGCGCAATGGCGAAGGCCTCGCCGTAGGCCTGCCAGGCGACCATCAGCGGCAGGTTGATAGCGAGTTTCATCGACGCGCCGCTGCCGACCGGTCCGCAGTGCTCGACCTTGCGGCAAAGCTGGTCGAGGATCGGCCTGGCGCGGTCGGCGTCGACCGCTTCGGCGCCCATGAGACCGAGCAACTGGCCCTTGCGCGCCGGCGTGGTCGAGCCGCCGACTGGGCATTCGACAAACACAGCGCCTTTGCCGCGCACCGCCGGTGCCAGAGCCGTCGCGACTTTGGGCGGCACTGTGCTCATCTCGATGAATAACTTGCCTTTGACGTCGCCCGACAACAGGCCGAATGGCCCATTATAGACGGCGTCGATTGCAGCGCCGTCGGTGAGGATGCTGATGACGGCCTCGCTCGCGGCTGTGACTGCGGCAGGATTGGCGGCCACTTTGGCGCCGGCCTCGACAAGCGGCTTGGCCTTGGCCGGTGTGCGATTCCAGACCGTGACTTGATGGCCCACTTCCATGAGCCGGGCGGCGATTGCCGCACCCATGGCACCGAGACCGGCCACGCCGATTTGCATTCATTCCTCCCGCGTAGCTTTTGCCAGCGACGATAGGCGATCACGGCGCGGCACGAAAGCCATCCCGGCGGGAACTGGCACTCGACAGACTTCGAATCCGTCCGCATAAGTGGCAAAACATTTCGCAACGGGGACCGTGAATGGCTGCGGCAAAAAAGAACAAAGGCACGGTCGGCGTGATCGGCCTCGGCATCATGGGCGGCGCCTTCGCCAGGAATCTCAGCCAGGCCGGCTGGCGCGTTGTCGGCTTTGACATCAGCGCCGCACGCCGCCGCGACGCCAGCCGCGCCGGTGTTCACATCGCGAAAAACGCCGCCGACCTCGCCCGCAAAGTGCCGGTGATCCTCACCAGCCTACCCAAGCCGCAGGCGTTGGGCGCCACCACGCGCGCTATCGCCGCGGCGAAGCTGCCGCGCAAGGTGATGGTCGAAATGAGCACATTCGCCATCGAGGACAAGGAGAGAGCGGAGCGCGTGCTCGCCAAGGCCGGCCACACGATGCTCGACGTGCCGGTGAGCGGCACCGGCTCCCAGGCGGCCCAACGCGATCTCGTCTTCTACGCCAGCGGTGATTCGCGTGCGATCAAGCGACTGCAGCCGATGTTCGAGGTGCTCGGGCGTCACGTTTATTACGTGGGCAAATTCGGCAACGGCAGCCGCGTGAAATACGTGGCCAATTTGCTGGTCGCCATTCACAACGTCGCCAGCGCCGAAGCGATGGTGCTGGGCATGAAAGCCGGTCTTGCGCCGCAGCTCATCTTCGATCTGATCAAGTCCGGCGCCGGCAATTCGCGCATTTTCGAGTTGCGCGCGCCGATGATGGTCAAGGGACAATACGGCAATCCCACGATGAAGATCGACGTCTGGGACAAGGACATGCAGGTGATTGGCGACTACGCGAAAAAGATCGGCGTGCCGACACCGATGTTCGACGCCTCGAAGCCGATCTACCTCAAGGCCATACAGACCGGCCATGGCGCCGAAGACACCGCCGCGGTCTGCGCGGTGCTTGAATCGATGGCAAAGCTTCAAGCGCGGCAAACGCAAGGCTGCGCGCTGATTCCGATTCGGCCGGGCTTGTCCCGCCCATCCACGACTTCGTAACATGACCTAAAGACGTGGATGCCCGGCAAAAGCGCGGGCATGACCAAGAACAATGCCCGGGAGGCAACAATGGCCGCGCTGCAGCAGCGATCGGAAGTCCGCGACGGCATGCGCATCGATTGGGATGTGCCGATCGAAATGGACGACGGCCTCGTGCTTCGCGCCGACGTCTTTCGTCCGGTGAAAGACGGCCACTATCCGGTCATGCTCAGCTACGGGCCGTATGCCAAGGGGCTCGCGTTTCAGGACGGATATCCGAGTGCCTGGGAGCGCATGGCGCAAAAGCATCCTGACGTTGTCGAGGGCTCAAGCAACCTCTATCAAAGTTGGGAGGTCGTCGACCCGGAGAAATGGGTGCCGCACAACTACGCTTGCGTGCGCGTCAACTCTCGCGGTGCCGGATGCTCGCCCGGGTACATCGATCATTTCTCGCCGCGCGAGACCAAGGACTTCTACGACTGCATCGAATGGGCGGGCGTGCAGCCGTGGTCGAACGGCAAGGTCGGGCTCAACGGCATTTCCTATTACGGCATCAACCAGTGGCACGTGGCGTCCCTGCAGCCGCCGCATCTTGCCGCGATGTGCGTGTGGGAAGGCGCGGCTGACTGGTACCGCGACATGACGCATCACGGCGGCATTCTCTCGACGTTCTGGGAGAACTGGTACGACATGCAGGTCAAGACCGTGCAATACGGCGCTGGCGAGCGCGGTAAGCGCAGTCGCGTGCATGGCGGGCTGGTGTGCGGCCCGGAGATCATGACCGACGATGAGCTTGCCAAAAACCGCACCAATTTCGGCGCCGAGATCAGCGCGCACCCGATGGATGACGGCTATCACAAAGCTCGTTCGCCGGTCTGGGAGAAGGTGGTGACGCCGCTGTTTACCGCCGCCAACTGGGGCGGTCAGGGTCTGCATCCGCGCGGCAACTTCGAAGGCTTCATGCGCGCCGCGTCCAAGGAGAAATGGCTGGAGGCGCACGGCATCGAGCATTGGACGCATTTCTATACCGACTACGGCCGCGAACAGCAGCTCAGGTTCTTCGACTGCTTCCTGCACGGCAAGAAGGCGAGGTGGAATAAACAGCCGAAGGTGCTGCTGCAGGTCCGCCATCCCGGTGAAAAATTCGTAGGCCGTGCCGAGAACGAATGGCCGCTCAAGCGCACGCGCTGGAGCAAATTTTATCTCGATCCCGTCAGCATGGCGTTGACGCAGAAAAGGCCGGCTCGCGGCGCCAAGCTTTCCTTTCCGGCCATGGGCGACGGGCTGGTGTTCATGACGCCGCCGCTCGAGCATGAGACGGAAATTACCGGCCCATCGGCCCTCAAGCTATTCGCCTCGTCATCCACCCGCGACGCCGATTTTTTCATCGTGCTGCGCGTGTTTTCCGGCGATCTCAAGGAGGTGGTGTTCCAGGGCGCGATCGATCCGCATACCCCTGTCGCGCAAGGCTGGCTGCGCGCGTCGCACCGCAAGCTCGACAAGAAACTATCGACGCCATACCGCCCCTACCATACCCACGACCAGATGCAGCCGCTCGCCAAAGGCAAACCGGTCGAACTCGACATCGAGATCTGGCCGACGGCGATCGTGGCTCCGCAAGGCTATCGTGTGGCCCTGTCGATCCGCGGCAAGGATTACGAATATGGCGGCGCCAGTGGCGGCAAGCTGTCAAATTTCAAGAACGAGCTGAAAGGCTGCGGCCCGTTCCTTCATGACGATCCCCGCGACCGCCCGCCGGCTATATTCAACGGAATCAGCACACTGCATTTCGCCAGCGGAAAGATGCCCTATTTGCTGCTGCCCATCATTCCGCCGAAAAAACGGGCATCGGCGAAAAAACGCCGGCGCAAATAAAGCGACCCTGCGCCGTCTCCGCCCAGCGTGCCCACGGTCGCGTGCGAATCGAGGCCGACGGGGCTTCATTCGCGTCCAAGCTCAGGTAAGCTTCCCGCAACCTTCGCGCTAACAGAAGGACCGGTGTGGGAAATGAATGCGCAATTCTGGGTGATTCAGGCGTTCAACGGCATTTCGTATGGCGCCCTGCTGTTTCTCGTCGGCAGCGGCCTGTCGTTGATCTTCGGCGTCATGCGGATCGTCAACCTTTCCCACGGTGCCTATTTTCTGTGGGGCGGCTATATCGCGCTGTCGGTGATCTGGGCAACCGGCTCATGGGCGCTGTCGCTGCCAATTGCCGCGCTCGCGGTCGCCGCGATCGGGCTGGCGATGGAACGACTGTTCCTGCGCTCCGAGGGCTTCGAGGCAGCACGGACCGCGATAATCGCGATCGGCGTCGGCGTGCTCATCGGCCTTGCGGTTCGCCGCTGGGGCCTGTTCTTCGGCACGCCGCGCGTGCAGATTGCCGCCGTCGCGGTTGTCGCCGCGATCGCCTTGTTCTTTCTGCTCAACCGCATTTCAATCATCCCGATCGAATCCGATCCGTTGCGGCAAGTGCTGCTGACCGTCGGCTTTGCCTTCCTGTTTCAGCAGGGCGCGCTCGACCTGTGGGGCGGCGACAATATGGACATCAATCCGGTCGCGGCGCTGCAGAAAAGCATCGTCATTGGGGGAATGTATTTTCCCGCTTATCGCCTGTTCATGATCGCGCTGGCGCTGGCGATCGGCATCGCGCTCTGGCTGGTCATGGAAAAGACGCGAATGGGCGCAGCGGTGCGCGCCACCGTCGATGATGCGCAAATGGCGCGCGGCGTCGGCATCGACACCAACCGCATCTCGATGTTCATTTTCTCGCTCGGCGCCTTCCTCGCCGCGCTCGGCGGTGTAATCGGCGGCGGCTTCACCGGCATCTATCCCGGCCTCGATTTCGAAATCCTGCCACTCGCCTTCGCGGTCGTCATCATCGGCGGCATGGGATCGCTTGGCGGCGCCGCCATCGGTGCGCTTGCCGTCGGCCTCGCCGACAATTTCGGCAAGGCGCTATTTCCGGAAGTATCCTACTTCACGCTTTACGCTCCTATGGTGCTGATTCTGGCAATCAAGCCCACCGGCCTATTCGGCCGCGAGTAGAATTCATGACGCAGCAAATCAAAATTCTTGTGGTCGCCGCGGCGCTGGTCGTTGTCGCCATCATCGTCCCGTACTCAGGCTCGTTCGTCGTACTGCTGGCGACGCGGGCTTTGTGCTTCGCCATCCTCGCCATGAGCGTCGATCTCCTGCTCGGATTTACCGGTCTGTCGTCGATGGGCCAGGCGGCCTATTTCGGCGCCGGCGCCTATCTCACCGCTGTCTGCATGACCAAATTTCATTTCGGCCTCGGTTCCGATTTCTGGATCGTGGTCGTGCTCGGCATCCTGATCGGCGCCGCATTCGCAGCGGTATTCGGCCTCTTCGCCATGCGCGCGACCGGCGTCTATTTCCTGATGATCACGCTCGCGCTTGGCCAGTGCGTCTGGGGACTGGCCTATCGCTGGAACTCGCTGACCGGCGGCGACAACGGCATCAACCTGACTGGCCGCCCGAACATCGGATTGGATCTCGCCAACGAGACGACCTTCTTCTACCTGGTGTTCGCGTTTTTCGCGGCGTCCCTGGTAATAATGTATGTGCTGGTGCGCTCGCCATTCGGCCGAAGCCTCGCCGGCATCCGCGAACGCGAGCTGCGCATGCAGATCCTCGGTTACAACACGTGGCTGCACAAATACATCGCCTTCGTTATCGCCGGCGGCTTCGGCGGCCTGTCCGGAGTGCTGTGGGCGGTCACCAATGGCCATGTCAGTCCGCAAACCGTGGTCTTGACGACATCGGTCGACGCCCTGCTGATGGTCGTGCTCGGCGGCGCGGGCACATTGATCGGCGGCGTGATCGGCGCCGGCATCGTTTTTGCACTGCGCGAATTTCTCAGCACCCTGGTGCCGTGGTGGCAGTACGTGCTCGGCGGCGTTTATGTGCTCACCATTCTCTATTTGCCGATGGGACTGATGGGAATTCCTGCTCGAATTCGTCAGGGCCGCGGCGCGTCAACGAAACATCCGAGTCAATCGGAGAAGAATGAAAAATTGGCACCGTTGGCGTCCTGACCGGCCGCCACCGCTTCAACGAGGGGAAAACATATGACAAGAACATCGAAACGGCTCTGGTACACGGCTGCTGTTTGCGGCCTTGTACTTGGCACGAATTTGACGACACCGGCACATGCGGAAGACCTTCGCATCGGCTTCCTGGCGCCGCGAACCGGCATCTTCACCGCCATCGGCACCGACATGCTGAACGGCTTCCAGATGTATCTGGACGAACACAACGGCATGCTCGGCGGCGCCAAGGTCGTCCTCACGGTCGAGGACACCGAGGGCAAGCCCGACACCGCCGTCACCAAGGCGAAAAAGCTCATCCTCCAGGACAAGGTCGACATGATCGTCGGCGGCCTGCTCGCATCGACCGCCTATGCGCTCGGCCCGGTTTCGACGTCGGAGAAGGTTCTCTACATCGGCTCCTCGGCGACCGCCGACGATCTGGCGCAGCGGCAGGTGGACAAATATCCGTATGTTGCGTTCTCGACCTGGACGCCGTCCTTGCCCAATCATCCGCTCGGTCAATGGGCCTGCGACCAGGGCTACAAAAAGGTGGTCGCCATCGCTGCCGATTACGCTTTCGGCTACGAGCAGACCGGCGGCTTCCAGAAGGCCTTCGAGGACTGCGGCGGCAAGGTCATCCAGAAGATATGGGTACCGCTCGGTTCCAAGGATTTCGGGCCTTACATCCCGACCATGAAGGGCGACGCCGACGCCATCTTCTCGCTGATGGTGGGACCGATGGCGCTGCAGTTTCCCAAGCAATTGCGCGCCTCCGGCAACAAGAAGCCGATCGTCGGCGGCGGCACCAGCTATGACGAATTCGTGCTGCCTTTCATGGGCGACGAAGTCATCGGCGACGTTTCCGCCTTAATGTATTCCGCGGCAATCGACACGCCGAAAAACCAGGACTTCGTCAAGCGCTACCGGGCCAAGTACAACAAGGTGCCGTCCTACTATTCGGAAGGCAACTATTCCACCGCGCAGTGGATCGACGAAACCATCGCCAAGAGCAACGGCAAATATCCGGGGCCGGTCGAGTTCATCAAGACCATGGCATCGATCACGCTCGATGCGCCGCGCGGGCCGGTGAAGCTCGATGCCTCGACCAAGAGCCCGATCGAGAACATCTACATCAAGAAGGTCGAGAAGAAGAAGATGTTCGGCTACGATAAGGACGAACTGTGGAACACGGTGATCAAGACCTATCCGGCCGTGACCCAGTTCTGGACCTACGACAAGGCGAAGTTCCTGGCGCAGCCGGTCTATAGCCGCGACTTCCCACCGTGCAAATTCTGCGAATAAGACGCTGACTTATGCCGGGGCCGATCGGCCCCGGCATTTCCTGCGCAGAAGGACGACGCTTCGTGAGCAGTGAGACAAACGGGACCGGCGCAACTCCGGTTCTTGAACTCAGGAATTTGTGCAAAAGCTTCGGCGGCCTGCAGGCGACGCGCGAGGTCTCGCTGCGCATCATGGCCGGCGACCGCAAAGCCATCATCGGCCCGAACGGTGCCGGCAAGACGACTTTGTTTAACCTCATCACCGGAATTTACCCGGTCACCTCCGGTCAAGTGCTGCTGTTCGGCCAGGACGTGACGAAATGGCCGAGCCACCGGCGCACAGCGCTCGGCATGGCGCGCACCTTCCAGGTCACCAGCCTGTTTCCGAAATTGACCGTGCTCGACAACGTGCTGCTGGCGATCAAGGGCCTCAAGCCTTCCAAATTTGTGATGTGGCGGTTCCTCTCGTCCTACCGCGACATCTACGAGAAGGCCTATCAGTTGCTCGACGCCGCCAGCTTCCTCGACCGCAAGGATGTCGAGGTGCGCAACCTTTCGCATGGCGAACAGCGCCAGCTCGAAATCGTCCTTGGCCTCGCTAGCGACCCGAAAGTGCTGCTCCTCGACGAGCCGGCAGCCGGCCTTTCCTCCGGTGAATTGGCCGAAATGGCCAAGTTCCTCATGAAGCTCGATCCCAAACTGGCAATCCTGCTGATCGAGCACGACATGGACGTCGTATTCGACGTGGCCGACCAGATTTCTGTCCTGCATTTCGGTGAAGTGCTGGAAACGGGCACGCCACAGCAGATCCACGACAGCGCGCGCGTGCAGGAAATCTACCTGGGGACCGACTAACCCATGGCTGCGATCCTCGAAGTCCAGGACATCCACACCTACTATGGCGACGCCTATGTGTTGCAGGGCCTGTCATTGAAGGTCGAACAGGGACAGATCCTCGGTCTGCTCGGCCGCAACGGCGTCGGCAAAACCACGTTGGTGAATTCCATCGTTGGCTTTAATCCTCCGCGCCGCGGCAAGGTCGTATTCAAGGGCGAGGAAATTACGCATTCGCCGTCGTTCGAAACCGTGCGCATCGGCATGGGGCTGGTGCCGCAGGGCCGCCGCGTGTTTCCGACGCTGGGCGTGGAAGAAAATCTGCTGGTCGCCGAACGCAGCCTCGGCCGCCACGGTTGGACCCTCGAGCGCGTCTACAAATTGTTTCCGCGGCTGGAGGAGCGCCGCAACCAGCGCGCCAAGACCCTGTCCGGCGGTGAACAGCAAATGCTGGCGATCGGGCGCGCGCTGATGACCAATCCGGATTGCCTGATCATGGATGAGCCCTCGGAGGGGCTCGCGCCCATCATCATCCAGAGCCTGTGGGAGGCGATCGGCAAGCTGCGCGAACAGGGGCTTTCCATTTTGCTGGTCGAACAGAATGCCAATCTGGCGCTCAAGCTCGTCGATTATGTCCACGTGATGAGCAAGGGCCGCGTGGTCTATTCGGGCAAGCCAGCGGCGCTCAAGGCCAACGACGAGATCAAGTCGAGCTATCTTGGCATTTGAGTGTGCAGTGCGGCTGCTTACAACCCGGGCTTTACATCGTGGAATACATTGGCGGATGATGGGTTTGGTCTTGTGAGATTGGGGATGCGTGGCCGCCAACATATTCGCGATGTGACATCTAAGGCCGCGCCGGCCGCGTAAAGCCTTCGAACAAAATGGCCGAAAAGGCCAAGCAACAATGAAGCCCGCATGGGCAACAAAGGGAGGACATCAATGTCTCGAAGAATCAGCCGCCGTACGCTCATGTCTGCAACGGCTGCGGGTGCCGCTGCCGCAACGTTCAAGTTTTCGATGCCGGCGATCGCGCAGGCAGCGCCCTTCAAACTTGGATTGCTCACGGTCAAGACCGGGCCGCTCGCCCAGGGCGGCATCCAGATGGAACAGGGCGTTCTGACGTACCTGAAAGAGAAGAATAACATGATGGCCGGCCGCAAGGTGGAGTTCTTCTCCGCCGACACCGGCGGCAACCCGGCCGGCACCAAGACGAAGGTTCAGGAGCTGGTCGAGCGCGACAAGGTCGACAGCATCCTCGGCCCGCTCGCCGCCTTCGAACTGCTGGCGATCACCGACTATATCGCACAGGCCAAGGTTCCGCTGTTGAGCCTCGCCGCGGCCGAGGACATGACGCAGCGCCGGCCGAACCCGTACTTCATCCGCGCCTCGGCGACGTCCGCCCAGTTCATGCACCCAATGGCGGACTACGCCGCCAAGGAAATGAAACTCAAGCGCGTCATTACCGTCTCCGAGGACTTCGCCTTCGGTTACGAGCAGATGGGCGGCTTTCAGCAGACGTTCGAGGAAAACGGCGGCAAGATCCTGAAGAAGCTTTGGCCGCCGCTGGTCACACCCGACTACACGCCGTACCTCGCGCAGATCGCCGACTGCGACGGCGTCTGCCAGGGCTTCGCCGGATCGAATCCGCTACGCTTTATGAAGCAATACGCCGCGGCCGGATTGAAATTCCCGGTTGTTACAGGCGAAACCGGCGCCGACGACGCCCTGCTCAAGAGCTACGGCGACGAGGCGCTTGGTATCGTCAGTTGCGTCCCCTATACGATGGACCTCGATACCGATGGCAACAAACGCTTTGTCGAAGCCATCATCAAGGACTTCAACACGTTCCCGGGCCAGTACGCCGCGCTGCTCTACGTCAATTGCCAGGTTGTCGAGGCCGCGCTTAAGGCACTTAACGGCGACTCCAGCGACAAGGCCAAGCTGATCACGGCAATGCGGGCGGTCAGCCTGACGGACACGCCGCGCGGGCCGCTCAAGTTCGATCACTTCGGCAACGTGATCGGTGACTTCTACATCCGCAAACTGGGCAAAGAGGGCGCCAAATATGGGCTCACCCTCTGGAACAAGACGATAAAGACCTATCACAACGTCAGCCAGTTCTGGACCTACGACGAAAAGAAGTTCCTCGAACAGCCGGTCTATTCGCGCGACTATCCGCCGCTCAAGCCGTAACGTGCTGGCGGGCGCCGCGCCGACGGCGCCCGCCGTTCGCCGAGGGGACGAACGAGAGCAGGAAAAACAGTAGCTATGAATTTCTGGCTGGTGCTGGCGGCAAACAGCGTCACCTTCGGTGGCCTGCTGTTTCTCCTGTCGGCGGGATTCTCCCTGATCTTCGGGCTGATGCGCATCCCCAATTTGACGCACGGCTCGCTGTTCATGCTCGGCGCCTATATCGGCGTGACCTTTGTCGCCGGCCTACTCGGCTTCGGCCTCAATTTCTGGGTGGCCGCGTTGCTGGCGACGCTGATCGTCGCCGCGTTCGGCGCGCTGATCGAGCGACTGCTGCTGCGGCGGCTGCCGGGCGATGCGCTGGCCCAGGTTCTGGTAACGCTCGGCCTGTCCTTCATGGTGGCCGACTTCTGCCTCATGGTATGGGGCGGAGATCCTCTCAATGTCGTCACGCCCGCGGGCCTCGGTGGACTTGTTCACGTCGGCATCGCCGTGTTCCCGCTCTACCGGCTGGCAATTATCATCATTGCGGCAATTGTCGCCGCCGGCCTGTGGCTGCTGCTTGACCGGACGCGGCTCGGCGCCATGATCCGCGCAGGCGTTGATGATCCCGATATGGCGCGGGTGGTCGGTATCCGCGTGTCGCGACTGTTCACCATCGTCTTTGCGCTCGGCGCCGGGCTCGCCGCCTTCGCCGGCGTCATCGGCGGGCCGATCCTGTCGGTCTATCCCGGCCTCGATCAGGACATGCTGCCGTTGGCCCTTGTCGTGGTCATTCTTGGCGGTACCGGCAGCTTGCTGGGCTCCTTCGTCGGCAGCATCATCGTCGGCTTCATTTACAATTTCGGCCAGGCGCTGCTGCCGGAGCTTGCCTATTTCGTCCTCTTCCTGCCGATGCTGCTAGTGCTGATGCTGCGGCCGCAGGGCTTGTTCGGCAGGCATGTTCCATGAGCGGCCGCGTCTTTTTCTTTGTCGTCACGCTCGCGGTGTTAGCGACAGTACCCTTCTGGACGCCGGGCATCTACTACACCAATGTCGCGAGCCAGATTTTGTTTTATGGCGTGTTCGCGCTCGGGCTGAATGTCCTGGTGGGCTATGCTGGGCTTGTGTCGTTGGGGCACGCGGGGCTGTTTGGCATCGCGGCGTACGCTACCGGCTTCATGCTGCAGCACGGATATGGCCACGGCGTCGCGATCGTCGTCGCGCTAGCAGTCGGTCTGGCGTCGACCGCGGTCTATGCCGTGGTGTCGCTTCGCGCCACCGGCATCGGCTTCATCATGATCACGCTGGCGCTGGGTGAAATTCTCTGGGGTCTCGCCTATCGTTGGATCAGCCTCACCGGAGGCGACAATGGCATCAGCCTGCATGGACGCCCGGCGCCGTTCGGCCAGACGCTGAATTCTCCGACTGGCTTTTACTATGCGACGCTGGTCGTATTCTTTACCTCGGTGGCCGCGGTGGCGGTGTTCGTGCGCTCCCCGTTCGGCGCCGCACTGATGGGAACGCGCGACCAGCCGCGCCGCATGAACGCACTCGGCTATCACGTTTGGGCAATCCGCTTTTACGCCTGCCTGTTTTCCGGCCTGCTCACCAGCATCGCCGGCATTCTGTTCGTCTACTACACGCAATTCATTAGCCCACAGACGTTGGCGCTGACGTCCTCTGCGGAAGTGCTGCTCATGGTGATCTCCGGAGGACCGGGCACGCTGCTTGGACCGATTGTCGGCGCCTGGCTGGTGGTCGTGGTCAAGAGCGTCGTCAGCGGCTTCCTTGAGCGCTGGAATTTCCTGCTCGGCGCCATCTTCGTCGCCATCGTCATCCTCATGCCGGAAGGGCTGGTGCCGGGTAGCGCGCGGCTGTGGCGGCTGATGCAGCGCAAATTGGTTCCGCCCGGAAAACCCGCCGCGACGGGGGCAAAATCTTGAGCGCCTTGGTCATAAACGGCTTGAGCAAAGCCTTTGGCGGCCTTCAGGTCACGCGCGGCGTCGATCTGACCGTCGAGCCCGGCGAGCGGCGCCTGATCATCGGACCCAACGGCGCCGGCAAGACCACCTTATTCAACCTGATTACCGGTGAACTTACGCCCGACGCCGGCACGATCCAGCTATTCGGCGATGACATCACCCAGGTACCGAGCCGCCGACGCACGCACCTCGGTATGGCACGCACCTACCAGATAATCACGCTGTTCGGCCGCGATACTATCATCCATAACGTGCGGCTGGCGCTGCTCGGCTTGTCGCCGGCGCGGTGGAATCCTTTCACCGCCCTTGAGCGGCACGGCCATTTCACCGATCAGGGCCGCGCGGCGCTCGATCGCGTAGGTCTTGCCGAGATCGCCGATCGGCCGTTGGCGCAAACTTCCTATGGCGAACGGCGTCGCGTCGAGATCGCTATGGCGCTGGCGCAAAATCCGAAGCTGCTTCTGCTCGACGAGCCGTTCGCCGGCCTTTCCATCGACGAGCGCGGCGACGTGCACAAGCTGCTGATGGCGATTCCGAGCGAGGTCACCATCGTGATGATCGAGCACAACATGGACGTGGCGCTCGAGTTCGCAGAGCGCGTTACACTGCTGCATTTCGGAGAAGTGATCGTCGAGGGCAACCGCGCCGAAGTGGTGGCTAACCCGCGCACCAAAGAGGTCTACCTTGGCCACTAGTGCCCTTATCCTGCGCGGCATCGATGCTTTCTACGGCGACAGCCACGTGTTGCAGGGCCTGTCGTTCGAGCTTGGCGAAGCGCGCATGCTCGGCTTGCTCGGGCGTAATGGTGCCGGCAAGTCCACCTGCATGAACGTCACCATGGGCCTGTTGCCGCCGCGCCGCGGTGAGGTGCTGGTGTTCGGCGAGCCGGTCACGGGGCTGTCGCCGGAAATGGTCGCGGCGCGCGGCGTCGCACTGGTGCCGCAAGGCCGCCGCATCTTCAAGAGCCTGACCGTGCGCGAAAATCTTGGCGTCGCTGCACGCAAGCCGGACGGCAACGGAAAGCATGCGCCGTGGACGATGGAAACGGTGTTCGCAATGTTTCCGCGGCTGCAAGAGCGGCAAAAACAGATCGCGGCACATCTGTCCGGTGGCGAACAGCAGATGCTAGCGATCGGCCGCGCGTTGATGGGCAACCCGCGCGTCTTGCTGATGGACGAACCCTCCGAGGGCCTAGCCCCGCAGATCGTCGCCGAGGTGATGGCGACCATCCGCAAGCTCAAGGAAAGCGGATTGTCGATCGTACTGGTCGAGCAGAACCCGAAGCTGGTATTCGATGTCGCCGACGACATCGTCATACTCAACACCGGCCACGTCGCCGTGGTTTCCACGCCGGCCAGGATTGAGAAAGAGGGCGTCGATCTGCGCCAGCATCTCGGCGTCTTCTGATCCCCTAATCATTCAGGAACGTGCAAATGGCAATCTGGAATAAATATGCCGACACCGCGGCGCGCAAACACAACAAGCAGGGACGCGAGCAACGGCCGAAATCGACGACTATCGACGCGCACACCCATGTCGCGGTTGCGGCCGCCGGGCAATACATCAAGCCCTATCTCGACGTCAGCACAATCCCGCTCGCGCATTTCGCCAGTGCCGCGACGAAGGAACTCAACGCTAAGCAAGAAGCCGACATCGGCTCGCGCATTCGCGGCAATTACGACGAACGCTTCGCCGACATGGACCGCATGGGCGTGGACGTGCAGCTTGTCATGCCGCCGCCGCCGCAACTTTACCACACGGTGGCGGTCGAATATGCGGTGCCGGCGGCACGAATGATCAATGACGGCATCGCCGAATTCGTCGCCAAACATCCTGATCGATTTATTCCCACCGGCACAGTGCCGATGCAGGACGGCTACGAATCGGCAAAGGAACTCGAGCGCTGCATGAAAACGCTCAAGTTCAAGGGCGTCGAAATCCTCACCAATGTCGCCGGAAAGGAAATCTCCGATCCCGCCTTCGCGCCGTTTTGGAAAAAGGCCGAGGAACTCGGCGCGCTCGTTATCATCCATCCCAATGGGTTCACCGAGGGACAGCGGCTCTCGCGGTTCTACTTCAACAACATCATCGGCAACCCGTTCGAGACCACGCTGGCGCTGCATTACCTCATCTTCGACGGCGTTCTCGAGCGGCACCCGAAGCTGAAGATTTTCGCCATGCACGGCGGCGGCTATCTCGGCGGCTATTCCGGCCGCATCGACCACGCCTGGGGCGCCCGCTCCGATTGCCAGGCCAACTTGCCGAAGCCGCCGACGCACTATCTCAAGCAGGTCTATTTCGACACCGTGGTGTTTACGCCGCTGCAGCTTGAAGCGCTGGTCAAGACCTTCGGTGTCGATCACGTCATCATGGGCACCGACTATCCTTTCGACATGCTCGAACATGACCCGATCGGGCATCTCAACTCGGTCGACAGCTTCGACGACAAGACCAAGGCCGCGCTCGCCGGCGGAAATTTGAAGAAGTTGCTGGGGATGTAACTAGGCGTAAAGAAAGTCCAGAACCGCGGTTTCCGCAATCACCGCGCCCGCGGTTGAGTGGCGTCCGGCGCGCGCACGCTCTTCCTGCGTCTGGGTTGCCTGCAGATAGGCGCCGAGGTGGCGGGCGCGCTCGATGATGCGGAAATTTTCCGGCAGCCGCGCCGCCTCGAAGCGCTTAAGCGCGGTGGCCACGTTGCTCTCCGCCTGCAGCGCCGTGGCCAGCGCCGCCGCGTCATCCGAGGCTTTCGACACGCCGGCGGCAACATGGGGACGAGCGACGAAAGCCGCGTCGCCGACAATCGCCACGCGGCCAAACGCCATACGCGGCGATTCCAGGTCGTAGATCGGTTGCAGGATCGGTTCCTCGATCAACCGCACGATCTGGCGGAATTGCGGGGCCAGCAACCGTTCGGCGTCGGCGCGCATTTCCGCAATCGCCTCGCGCCGGATCAGCGGCGGCGGAATTGAAATCGAATGACCTACCCCGCTTTCATCGGTGAGAAGCCACGGCAATTTAGTGCGCTCATCGGCCGGCCTGTACCAAACAACGTTGTAGCGGCGCTTGCCTAGGCGCAGGTCATTGTCCGTCCCCGCAACCGGATAGCCGAGAAACTGCTCGCCCGGCGGCAGGCCAAAGGACATCGTCTCGAACAACTCGCGGTGCACGTCGGGCGGGATCGCGCTTTCCGCAATCAGCGCGCGCCAGGCTGAATAACCGGCATAACGCGGCGTAACGTCAGGGCAGCGCCTGCTGGCGAACGGTCGAGCGGATGCCGTCGGCGCCTACGAGCAGATCGGCCTCGATGATTTCGCCATCGGAAAAGCGCGCCGTGACTGAATTCGCACGCGTCTCGAAGCCGGCAAGCCCGCGGCCGCGGTGATAGCGCTCAGGCGGAAAGGCGTCGCGCAGCAGGCGGTAGGCGCGCTCCCAGGCGGTAAGCACCTGCGGGCATTCGATCTCGTCGCTGGTCTGTCCCTCTGCATCGATGATCTTTCGCGTAGTGATGGCGACACCGAGCGCTTCGGTCTTGAGGCCAAGCGTGCGCAGCCGCTCGATCAGCTCCTGCTGGGCGACGATGCCAGCACCGCGGCCCGACAACTCGCTGCCCACCCGTTCGTAGATATCAACGGTCCAACCCGCGCGTCGCAGCAAAAGGCCGCTGAGCAGCCCACTCATGGAGCCGCCGACAACGATGGCGCGTCTTCTCGCAGGATCCGGCAAGCGATCCGCCTCAAGCTTTTCGTCCACCCGAATATGCTATATAAAAGCACAAATAGCATTGGAGGAATTGCCATGGCTTTGACCATGCTCGACAAGGCCGCTGAGAAGAAGGACAAATCGCAGTGGCCGGCCGCGATCGCGGCGGAATTCGAGCGCGAGAGCAAGAACCCGAACCCATGCGTCGGCTCGACGTTGCTGTCGGACACCGAGCGCACCCGCGTGTGGATCATCCGTCTCGCTCCCGGCGAGCGGATCGGCTTCCATCGTCACGTGCTCGATTATTTCTGGACCTCGGTATCGGGCGGCCGCGGGCGTCAACACGTGCACGACGGCACCACGGTTGAATACACCTATCAGCCCGGCGAAACGCGCCACGAGAGTTACGGCGAGGGCGAGTTCAAGGTGCACGATCTGGAAAATCTCGGCGACAGCGAACTCGTATTTATGACCGTCGAGTTCAAAGACAGCGCCAATCAGCCGATGTCGTTGCCCGCCGGCGTGCGTCCGCAAGCCGCCGCCTGACCGGATCAGCGCGGCCGTTCCTGCCTCGCGTCGACCACGGCGTTGCGGTAGCTTCGGCAGAGCGATCAATGGGCTGGCCAAGCCGCCGGGCTTCCTGCACACTGTTGCAAAGCATCGCATGATGGCCCCAAGCCGCCGCGCGATAAAAAATACTTGGCTTTCAGAGGGGAGCAACGCCGGCAATTCCGCATTCGCGGCCACCGCATCGAAACTCGAACGACGATGCGCGGGCGCGACTGTGCCGGTTGAATTGCGCATGGATATTTCCGCAGATCTCGTAGTCAACGCGATCGCCGCCGGGCTTCTCCTCGGCGGCTTTTATGCGGCGGTGACTGCCGGCGTCTCCATTTCCTTCGGCATGCTCGACATCGTCAACATCGCGCATCCGGCGTTCATCATCCTCGGCTCCTACATCGCCTATATCGCCAGCGTGACCTTCGGCGTCGATCCGATCATCATGAGCATCCTGGCGATGCCGCTGTTCTATGTGCTCGGCATTGCCGTCTATCAGGTCTATTACGTGTCGTTCGAACGCCGCGGCCAGGAATCGCTGCGCGGGCTCGCGTTCTTCTTCGGCCTGTTGTTCGTCACCGAGGTAACGCTAATCCTCGTGTTCGGCGTCGATTATCGTTACGTCGAGGCCATCTACATTGGACCCAGCATCCATATCGGCCTGCTCGACCTGCCCTTGCGCATGCTGGTGCCGTGCCTGGTATCGCTTGCCATGTTCGGTACGCTTGAATTGTTCGTGACTCGCACCTTCCTTGGCCGGGCCATCATGGCGGTGTCGCAGGATCAATTGGCGCTGCAACTGATGGCGGCAGATCCGATCCGCATCAAGCGCATCGCTTTCGGAATTTCGATCGCCACCGCGTCGTTGGCCGGTGCGCTGCTCATCGTCATCCAGCCGGTCGAGCCCTCAGTCGGCCGCGAATACATTGGCCGTGTTTTCGCCATCTGCGTGCTGGGCGGGCTCGGCAGCATGCCCGGCACCTTGATCGCGGCCTTCCTGCTTGGTGTCGTAGAGAGCATCACCGCGACCTTCTATGGTCCGTCATGGGCACCGGCGGTGGCGTTCGGATTTCTGCTGCTGACGCTTGCTTTTCGCCCCTCGGGCATATTGGGACGGTAAGCAAAGTGAGCACCGCGAAATTCTCCCTCGTTTTAGCCGCCATCGCTGCCGTCGTGCTGCTCATCGCGCACGCAATCAACGTCGATTATCTTTTTTTCGCCAGCTACACGATCCTGCAATTCATCGTGTTGGCCACCGCCTGGAATATTCTCGGCGGTTACTGCGGCTACGTAAATTTCGGCTCGGCGGCATTCTTTGCGCTCGGCGCCTATTCGTCGGTATTCATGTATAAATTCCTCCCGGTGCCGATCCCGGTGCTAATGCTGATCGGCGCGGTCGTCTCCGGCGTCGTCGGATTCGGCATGGGCTATTTGACGCTGCGGCTGCGCGGGTCGTTCTTTGCCATCGCCACGCTGGCGCTTGCCGTCGTGTTGCAGACCCTGATCGTCAACTGGGATTATGTCGGCGGTTCGCGCGGCGCCTATATCATCCACGACGAGAACCTCGACATCGGCAATTTCAGCGTCCACTACATCGAATATCTCTTCACGCTCATGCTGACGCTTGCAGTCGTCGCGCTGATTACCGCCCGCACCATCGAGCGCTCGCAGCTCGGCTTTGGATTCGCCACCATCCGCGACGATGAACTAGCGGCCGAAGCTTCCGGCGTGCCGACGCTCAAGCTCAAGCTGATCGCCACGACGCTCTCCGGCGCATTCATGGGCATGGCCGGCGCGCCGTTTCCCTATTACATCGGCTATCTACAGCCCTCGTCGGCCTTCGCTCTGGATTACGCCGTCAATTCGATCGCCATGCCGATGATTGGCGGTACCACAAGCTGGGTCGGGCCGCTGGTCGGCGCCGTATTGCTCGGCTCGGCGCAGCAATACGCAACCGTGACCATTTCCTCGGCGGTCAACTTGCTGATTGTCGGCCTGATGCTGGTCGCCTTCGTCATCATCGCGCCCAACGGACTTGTCGGACTGGTGCAGGAACGCTTGCGTGCGCGGAGGAAGACGTGACCGCGCTGCTGCACGTCGACAACATCAGCAAGCGTTTCGGCGGGTTCGTCGCCCTCGATGGTATCTCGCTTGAGGTGCAGCCAGGCGAGCGGCTGGGGCTCATTGGCCCGAACGGATCGGGCAAGAGCACGCTGGTCAATTGCATTTGCGGCACGCTGCAGAACGAGAGCGGCAGCGTGCAATTTGACGGCCGGCCGGTGGATGGCCTCGCCGCGCATCAGCGCACGCATCGCGGGCTCGCACGCAGTTTCCAGCTGCCACGACCGTTCCACAGCATGTCGCTCGCCGACAATCTTCGCATCCCCCTGCTCTACACGGTACACGCGCGCATGGGACCGCTGCGCTCTGCGGGCGCTCTCGACTCGCGATGCACCGAACTGCTGCAGATGGTCGGGCTGGCAAAGAAAGCCTGGCACCTGCCGCGCGACCTGACGCAGGTCGAGATGCGCAAGCTCGAGCTCGCCCGCGCCATGGCGGCCGAGCCGAAACTTCTGATCGCCGACGAATCGATGGCCGGGTTGTCGCATTCCGAGATCGAAGACATCCTGGCGCTGCTCAAGCAGCTCAACGAGCGCGGCATCACCATAATTCTCATCGAGCATATCATGAGCGCGGTGATGAGCTTCTCGCAGCGTCTCGCCGTGCTGGTGTCGGGCAAGAAGATCGCCGACGGCAAGCCGGAGGATGTGGTGCGCAATCCTGAGGTGGTGAGGGCGTATCTTGGCCAGTAGCCTCACCATCGAGAACGTGCACGCCGCTTACGGCGCGGTGCGGGTGATCCATGACGTGTCGTTGACCGTCCGGGCCGGCGAAACGGTGGCGTTGCTCGGCACCAACGGCAACGGCAAGAGCACGCTGATGAAGTGCATCATGGGCATCGTGCGGCCCGCCGAAGGCCGCATCGTTGCCGAAATCGACGGCGAAAAGCACGATCTTGCCGGGCTGGCGACCGAACAGATTGTCGATCTTGGCATCGCGCTGGTGCCGGAGGGCCGCCGCCTGTTCCCGAAATTGACTGTCGAGGAAAATCTCCTGCTTGGCGCTTTCCGCCCCAAGGCGCGTGCACAAATCAAGAGTAATCTCGATTTCTGTTTCGAGGCGTTTCCGCGCCTCGCCGAGCGGCGCCGCCAGCTCGCGGGGTCGATGAGCGGCGGTGAGCAGCAGATGCTGGCGCTTGCTCGCGCCCTGATGCTGGCGCCGCGCATCCTGCTGGTGGACGAACCGTCGGTCGGCCTCGCGCCGCTACTGGTATCGCGCACCATCGATGCCATCAAACAGCTCAAGGACCACTACCAGCTCACGGTGCTGATGGCGGAGCAGAATTTCACCCAGGCCATCCGCATCGCCGACCGCGGCTACGTGATCGTGCACGGCAAGATCGCCTTCGAGGGCCGCTCGGCGGACGAACTCAACAACAACGACCTTATCCGCCAGTTTTATCTGGGGATGTAAGCAGCGAATAAATGCAGACGGCGCGGGACAAGATCCCGCGCCGCCGTCACTCAGGACGGGCCGCTATCAGCTGCCGCCCTTCGCCTTCGCGTAAGGATAGATCACCTTGCCGGTCGCCAGGGCGGCCGGAGTGAGCACGGTCTGGTAGCCCATACCTTTCCAGTCTTCGCCGGCTTTGATGTCGTGGTACTGGACCTGCATCATGCCGGACTTGGTCCATTCGCCGTTCGGGCCGTACTTCCAGTCGCCCATGATCGTCTTGATGTCGGCCTTTTTCAGCCAGGCGGCGATCTTGCCGTCTTCGACGCTCTTTGAGCCGGCGACGGCGTCCCCGAGCATGCTGATGTAGGCATAGCCCCAGCCGCCAAGATAGTAGCCGAGCGGATCGACGCCTTCAGCCTTGGCGCGATCCTGGTACTTCTTGAAGAAGGCGGCAGCCGGCGCCATCATCTTGTCCGACGGCACCCAGGTCTCGTAATTGACGATGCCGTTGAGTTTGGGACCCAGCTTGCTCTTGAAGACAGTGGCTTGCAGGCCGACCATAGCGCCGCCGATGATCTTCGGCGTGTAGTTCGCCTCGTTCACGGCGAGCGCGATACCCACAGACGAGAGCGGATAAGAACAAACGATCACGATATCAGCGTTCGAAGCTTGCAGCGCGCGCACGATCGGCGAGAAGTCGGTCGTGCCCGGCGGGAAGCTCTTGTCGTAGACGATCTTGAGCTTGAACTCGTTTGCGTTTTCACGCGCGCCGTCGCAGGCCGCCTTGGAGAATTCAGCGTCTTCCGACGTCAACGCAACCGTCGTCGGCTTCGGCGATTGCTGCAGCGCGACCTGGAACAGGCCTTCGGTAAACGAAGGCTTGGTCTTGGGTCCAGTCGGCAGTACCGAGAAATAATTCGGATAGTGGAACTGCGAGTTCACGTCGAGAGCAAACAGGCTGATGAAAGTCTTCTTCTTCTGGATGACGATCGGCATCGCCGGCGCCACCATGTTGGTGGCGTAAGGGCCGAGCACCAGATCGACTTTGTCGACGTCGAGCAGTTTGGTGTAGATGCCCGGCACCGTCGACGGATTCGATTGATCATCGTAGAAGACCAACTTGATTGGCCGGCCGAGCCAGCCGCCCTTGGCGTTGATTTCTTCTTCGTAGATTTTCATGCCGAGCAACGCCTGCTTGCCATTGGCGGCAAGCGGACCTGTCAACGCCATGCTGAAGCCGACCTTGATCGGCTCCTTGCTTTGGGCGTTGGCGGAAACCGTAAGCATCGTGCCGGCCGCGAGCGTGATCGCCGCACCGGCAATCCAGGCAAAGGTTCGCGATTTGAGCTTGTTGAGCATTCTTGTCCTCCCGATTGATGTTGTTTTTTTACATCCTATGCGAATTCCGGCAGCAAAGGCCAGAGGAAAGCCTGCACATGATCCCCTTCGGCCAGTGGGCTATATCCCCTCGACCATCACCGTCTCCACTTCGCCGGCACCACCACGACGAAATGCTGCGGCGCGGTCGTATCCCGGTGACGTGAAACAGGCGACGCCCTGCTCCAGCGTCGGAAATTCAATCACGATGAAACGTTGAAATTTGTCAGGCCCTTCCATGATCTGAAAGCGGCCGCCGCGCGCCAGCACCTTGCCGCCAAATTTAGCAATGATGCCGGGCACCAAATCAGTGTATTTCTTGTACTCGACGGGGTCGTTGACTTTTGAACGCGCTACCCAATAAGCCGGCATTGGTAACTCCACTTCTGTCGGACACGAGATTGCCGCCAGCGCGCACACTATAGGTCACGATGAAAAACCTCACCATTGATCCCCAGCGGCTGTGGGACGACCTGATGCAGACCGCACAGATCGGGGCCACCGCCAAGGGCGGCATCTGCCGCCTGACGCTGACCGATCTCGACCGTGAGGTTCGCGACTGGTTCAGGGCCCGCGCCGAAGCACTCGGTTGCACGGTAACCGTCGACGACATGGGCACGATGTTTGCGCGGCGCAGAGGCCAGCGCGACGATATCGCGCCGATCGCCATGGGCAGCCACCTCGACACCCAGCCGACCGGTGGCAAGTTCGACGGTGCGCTCGGCGTGCACGCGGCCTTGGAAGCGCTGACGGCGCTGCACCGCGCCGGCTACGAAACGTTCGCGCCCATTGAAGTAGTCAACTGGACCAACGAGGAAGGCTCGCGGTATTCGCCGGCAATGATCGCGTCCGGCGTCTTTGCCGGCGCGTTCGCGCGCGACTTTGCCTGGGCGCGGACCGACCGCGGCGGCGAAAGCTTCGGCGATGCGCTCGACAGGATCGGCTACCGCGGCGAGGAAGTCTGCGGCGCGCATCCGCTTTCGGCGTTTTTCGAACTACATATCGAGCAGGGCCCTTACCTCGAAGCCGAGGGCAAGGACATCGGCGTCGTTACCGGCGTGCAGGCAATGCGCTGGTACGAGGTCACCGTGATGGGGCAGGAAAGCCACGCCGGCACCACGCCGATGCGGCGCCGTCACGACGCCCTGCTCGGCGCCGCCCGGCTCATCGCATTCGTCAACGATTGTGCGCGGACATTTCCCGAGGCGGTCGGCACCGTCGGCCGCGTTGAGGTCAGACCCGGCTCACCCAACGTCATTCCTGGCGAGGTCTTTTTCACCCTCGATTTGCGCGATCCTGACTCCACCGTAATTGACCGCATGGAACAGGAATTTGCCACGGCGACCAAGCGCATCGGCGAGGCGCTCGGCCTGTCGATCGCGTTAAAGCCGGTGTCGAACGTGCCGGCGGTGCACTTTGACAAGGATTGCATCGCAGCCGTTGGCGCGGCGGCGAAGGTCTGCGGCTTTTCGAGCCGCGACATCATCTCACGGGCCGGGCACGACGCGTCTTATATCTCGCGCGTTGCGCCGACGGCGATGATCTTCGTTCCATGCAAGGACGGCATCAGCCACAACGAGGCTGAATATTCGTCCAAGGAGCAATGCGCCGCCGGTGCCCAGGTACTGCTGCAGGCCGTGCTCGACTACGACCGGCAACTGGCCGAGCGCGCGAAGTAGATTACGCCCCTGCCGCCTTGCGCGCGCCCAGCGCCAGAAGAAACAATGCCCAGCCGCCGAAGATCATGTTGATGCCGACCAGAAGCCCGATGGCCCAGACAGCGCTGCCCGGCAAGCCGGTGAGGATCAGGACGGCGAGCACCAGGTCGACCAGGCCGCTGAACAGCATCCAGCCCCATTGACCCGACAATTCGCGCTTGTGATCGAGCGCGAACATGATCGAGGCGATGCCCTCGATGACGAAGAAGGCGATCAGCACCAGCGTCAGCGACAGCGCGCCTTGCAGCGGCTGCACCAGAAGCAGCGCGCCGACGATAACGCCCAGCGCGCCGGAAATCAGCGACCACCAGAAGCCCGGTGCCTGTCGCATCATGAAGCTCGTATAGAGGCCGAAGACGCCGCTGATTAGGAACAGCCAGCCCAGCACGATCGTGATCGCCAGCGTGGCGATCGGCGGCAGCAGAATCGCAATGAGGCCGAGCACGATCAGCGCGACGCCCTCGGCCAGATAGAGCTTCCAGTGCTCATGCAGCGCCTTGGTCACCGCGCGTTGAATCCCGCCGATATTTGGTTGACTCGTGGACATGACAGCCTCCGCTCGTTGCCCCGGACAACAGCATATACCCCTGGCCGTGACAGCGGAATATCGCCACTCACCACCAGGACGGTTTGGCGGCAAGCTCTGGCCAGCCAATGTCGCGGGACGCCGCACGCGCGGCCTCGGCCGGCGGCAGGGCTGCGTCCCATTCGCCCGCGGTAAAGCGGCGGCCGGTCACGCCGTCGGAGGCATCCGACATCAGCCAGCGGATCGGCGCCGCCATGACCTGCGGCCGCAGCATCTTGTCGCGCGGCCAGCCGGCGCCATCGGAAATAAACGGCGTGTCGGTCGGGCCGCCCGGTACCAGCACGTTGACGGTGATGCCGCTGCCCTCGAGCTGCAGCGCAAGAACCGCCGACATGGATTCGAACGCAGCCTTGACCGCGCCATAAGGCAGCACCCGGTGCATGGTGCGGTAGCTTGTCGTGTTGTTGACGATGCGGCCCCATCGCGCCTTGCGCATGTGCGCGACCGCGGCCTGGGTCAGCAGCATCGGAGCCCGCAAATTGATGGCGAAGAAGCGGTCCCACATGTCGGCGGTCAGTTCCTCGATCTGCGGATGCCTGCTTTCGGCGTCGGGACGGATCGAGCTCATGCCGATGCCGGCATTGTTGACCAGCGCGTCGATGCGGCCGAAATGCGCGACGGTCTTGTCCACCGCCGCGGCGCAAGCAGCCACATCTGCAAGCTCAGCCTCAATCGGAAACAGGCGCTTTTCGTCGTGCCCGGCACATAGCCGCTTGAGCGCCGCGGCGTTGCGGTCGAGCGCGGCGATGGCGTGGCCGTCCGCGAGCAGCGCCGCGGTCATCACCGTGCCGAGGCCGCCGGCGGCGCCGGTGAGCAAGATAACCCGTCCGTCAGCCATGCTTTACTCCACCCAGTCGGCGCACTTCTGCACTGTGGCATTGGCGCCCCATGGCATGATCGGCACGGTCGAAGTCGAATTCTTCGGTGAGCCTTCGATCACGCGGTCGCTGTAGACCATATAGACGAGCACGTTGCGCTTGGTGTCGCAACCGCGCACGATCTGCATCTTCTTGAAGAACAGCGAGCGCCGCTTGCGGAACACGTCCTCGCCTTGGGAAAATTTTTCCTTGATCGTGATCGGCCCGATCTGCCGGCAGGCGAGCGAAATGTCCGACACCTGCTCGGCGACGCCAAGCCAGCCTTTGATGCCGCCGCGCTCTGGCGCGGTGAAATGACAGGCGACGCCTTCGACCACGGGATCGTCGATGCCGTAGGTGGCAAGCTTGTCGTTCGGCGTCAGAAGCTTGAACACCGTCGATTTCCTGAAGATCAGATCCGGCTCGTCGGCGGCCTGTGCGGAAACCGCAAACAGGCCCAATCCGGCGATGAGGCAGGCAAAATATGCGCGCACGAAACCCTCCATCGAGCTTCCTGCGACATAACAATGGAGGCTGCGTTGCGGAAGGGGCGCTCAGGCCCAGAGGCGTTCCTTGTCGAGGCCCTTGTAGATGTCGGCGACGTATTCGCCGTAGCCGTTGTAGATGAGCGTCGGCCGCCGCTCGCCGGTGCCGATCACCTCTTCGCTCGCCTGGCTCCAGCGCGGATGCGGCACCGCCGGATTGACGTTGGCCCAGAAGCCGTATTCGGACGGCTGCAACGCTTCCCACATGCCCTTGGGCTGCTTGTCGACGAAGGAAAAGCGCACGATCGACTTGATCGACTTGAAGCCGTATTTCCACGGCACCGCCAGCCGCAGCGGCGCGCCATGCTGCTTCGACATCGGATGACCGTAGGCGCCGGTGGCGAGGAAGGCGAGGTCGTTGGTCGCTTCCGCCATGGTGAGACCTTCGACATAGGGCCAAGGATACCAACTCTGCCGCAGGCCGGGTGCAACCTTGGGATTGTTGAAGGTTTCCATGCGCACGAATTTCGCCGAGCCGAGCGGCTTGGCGAAGTCGACGAGCTTGGCAAAGGGAAATCCGGTCCAGGCGATCGCCATGCTCCAGGCTTCGACGCAACGGTGGCGATAGGTACGCTCTTCCAGCGTCATCTTGCGGATGAGGTCGTCGATGCCGACCTCCATCGGCTTTTCCACCATGCCGTCGATCTTCACCGTCCAGGGCCTGATCGGCAGCTTTTGCGCCTGATCGGCGACTTCCTTCGACGAATTGAATTCGTAGAAATTGTTGTAGTGGTCGTTGATCTTCTCGTCGGTGATCGGGCGGTCGAGGGCGTATTTCTCGTTGCGCTTGGCCGGATAGAGATCAGCGGTTGGGTCCGGCAGATCGGTGACGCGCTGCGCACCGGCGGTGCGAGGCGCCAGCGCCAAAGCTGTCGCACCGCCCACGACAAAAGAGCGGCGGCTGAACACCAGATGTTCGGGCGTGGCAAGACGCTCGGGGATCTCCCAGCCGTGGCGGCGGATCACGTTCATCGCTTTAATCCTCGTGGAATTGTTGAGCAAACCACTAGGGCCGCACGTGCTCACAGGCAAGTCACGGTTCTGGGAAAAGGAACCTGCCTTTGCGGAAGACCTTTTCCGTCGGCACCCCCAGATACGAAGCGCCGGCGCAGAAGGATGCGCAAATTGCGAACTGACTACTCCGCCGCCCTTCGCGCCGCGACGATCTGGTCGGCGGTGCGTCCGGTCAGTTCCGCCATATGGTCGAACTTGAAGGTGAAGGAACCGACGCCGGCGGTCGCCGAACGCACTTCGATGATCAGGTCGCCGATCTCGGCTTCTGCCATCTGCGCGCGCACCATGTCCCAGCCCGGCCAGCCCTCGCGGGTGTCGAAGCCGAGGATTTGCCCACGGCGCCCGGAGAGGATGGCGTTGATCTTTGCCGTCGCCTCGTTCGGGCAGACGATCTCGACCAGGTGGATCGGCTCCAACAGCACTGGCTGGCATTGGGGCAAGCCTTCGACGATGCCGATGCGGCCGGCGGTACGGAACGCCATGTCGGATGAATCGACCGTATGATAGGAGCCGTCGACCAGCGTCACCGCGAGATCGACCACCGGAAAGCCGAGCGGCCCGTGTTTGAGCGCGTCGACGACGCCCTCCTCCACCGACGGAATGTAATTGCGCGGGACCACGCCGCCGGTGATCTTCTCTTCGAACTTGAAGCCGGAGCCGCGCGGCAGCGGCTTGATCTCCAGCACCACGTCGCCGAACTGCCCGTGGCCGCCGGACTGCTTCTTGTGCCGGCCGCGAATGCTGATCGGCTTCTTGATGGTCTCGCGGTAGCCGACGGAAGGCGGCCGCGTCGACACCGGCACGGCAAAGCGGTCGGCGAGCCGTTCGGTTGCGACGCGCAAATGCATTTCGCCCTGGCCCCAGATCACTACGTCGTGGTTTTCCGCATTGTGCACCACAGTGATCGACGGATCTTCCTCGGTCAGCTTGGCAAAAGCCTGTCCGAGCTTGACGTCGTCCTTGCGTTCCTTGGCTTGCACGGCGATGGCAAGCACCGGCGGATAGGGTTTTACCTCAACGAGCGAAGCGTGCGGCTGCTTGCCGGTCGAAAGCGTGTCGCCGGTTTTGGCGTGGTCGAGCTTGCCGAAGGCGACGGTTTCGCCGGCGGCAGCCGCCCCGCGTTTCTCCGAATGCTGGCCGGTCAATTTGAAAACCGCGGCGATGCGGCCGGCCTCGACCGTCGGCGTATTCAGCGTGACACCGTCCCCCGCGGTGCCCGCCAGCATGCGCGCGATCGACATTTTGCCGCCGTGCGCGGTGTGCAGCGTCTTGAGCACCAGCGCCAGCGCTTCGCTGCTCGGTTTGGCCCCGAGCCGCGCCGCGACTTCGCCGACCCCCGGCACTTCGTGGCGAATCGCCTTGAGCAAGCGCAGCACGCCGTTTGTGCGCGTGGCGGCGCCGATCATCACCGGGCAGATGATGCGGTCGCGCAATTCCTTGGCCAGGTCGTCGAACACCTTGTCGCGCGGCGGCTCGATGTCCTCGAGCAGTTGCTCCATGAGCTGGTCGTCGTGATCGGCCAGCGTCTCCAGCATGGTAAAGCGAGCGTCCTTCTTGCGGTCGGCGTCTTCGCCCTTGAGCTCGATGACCTCGGACGGCGCGTGCTCCTTGTAAACAAAGGCGCGCTCCAGCGCGAGATCGACGAAGCCGGAAATGATGTCGCCGTGCCAAATCGGAATCTGCCGCAGCACCAGCGGCACGCGCGAGGCCGGCTGCAACAGCTTGAGCGTCTCGCGCACGCGCTTGTCGGCCTTGTCGATCTTGTTGAGGAACAGGATGCGCGGGATGTTGAGGTCTTCGAGCTCGCGCAGAATCAACTGCAGCTGCGGCACCTTCTTCTCGTCGGCCTCGCAAACAACGATCGCGGCGTCGATTGCCGGCAGCGCCGCGCGTGTATCATGAATGAATTCGATGGAGCCGGGGCAGTCGAGGAAGGTGAAGCTGTCGCCCATGAAATTGGTGGTGGCGACGGTCACCTCGACGCTCATTTTGTGATGGCGCGCTTCCTTGCTGGCGTCGCCGACCGTAGTGCCCGCATCGACCGTGCCCTGGCGCTGGATCGCGCCGGTGCGGGCGAGGATTGCTTCAAGCAGCGTTGTCTTGCCGCTCTGGAACGGGCCCACCAGCGCAATGCACCGTGGACCCGAATATCTCGTACCATTGGGACCCGAGCCGTTTTGTCCCATTGCCACCTCCCTGACTGGACCGGGAGTTGGACCTTCCCGGTCCTTGTCACGATATCGTCTCAGGAGAGGGCGGGCGTGGCAAGGGCCGGCGGTGGATCAAAATGCAACGGCCGCCGGTGAGGCGGCCGTCTGAAACTCGCGGCTTCGGCAAATTTTACTGGACCCGCGACAGCTGCAAAACGGCAACGCCGCCGGCGGCGTTGAAGCCGGTCTGCCCAGTGACCGAAAGCGGCTGCAACGCAATCGAGCGGTTTGATCCGCCAACCAGCACATTGGCGCCGAGCCCGACCGCGAAAGTCGCCTCTGCCGTCGCACCGGCATAGCTGCCCGAGAGCGAGCCAGGACCCGGCGCGCCCGTCGCGAACACTGCCCAGGTCATTTGCGCGCCGGTGGTAGCGCCGATGTCGAGGCCGAACTTGCTGATCGAGCCGGTATAGGACTTCCGGCAGCCAGCCCGGCGCGACCGGCGTAAAGACGCAGCTCACCGCCTTTTTCGAGGCGATGATGAACCCGAGCCCGCCGGAAACATCGCAACTCAGCGTGCCGGCCTGCACCGCTTGCTGGGCCGACGCGCCGCCGATCACGTTGACGGAAGCCAATAGCACGGCAGCGAACGCTAGATTCACGGAGCGCATGTAAACCCCCTGCTGAGCCAATTGCTCAATGTCGCCGATAGTGAGTGGAACCGAGCGCCAAGTCAAAAATTCAAAATCAGCCGCAGGCGGAAGGCCGGCTACTTCAAATTGCCGCAGAAACGCTGGATGCGCCGGCAGGCCTCTTCCAGATCTTCGGTCTTGGTGGCGTAGGAAATGCGGAACGCCGGTCCCAGCCCGAATGCCGTGCCCTGCACGACGGCAACGCCTTCGGCTTCCAGCAGTTCGGTGACGAAATCCTCGTCGCTGGCGAGCTTCTTGCCCGTCGAGGCCGTCTTGCCGAGGGTACCGGCGCAGGACGGATAGACATAAAAGGCGCCTTCCGGCGTCGGGCACTTGATGCCGTTGGCCTGGTTGAGCATCGACACCACGAGATCGCGTCGCTCCTTGAAAATCGTGTTGTGCTTGGCGATGAAGTCCTGCGGCCCGTTGAGCGCTTCTACCGCCGCCCATTGCGACACCGCGGTCGGGTTCGACGTCGACTGCGACTGGATCATCGCCATCGCCTTGATCAGCGGCTCCGGCCCGCCGGCAAAGCCGATGCGCCAGCCGGTCATGCAATAGGCCTTGGAGCAGCCGTTGATGGTGAGCGTACGCGGATAGAGCTGCGGCTCCACCTGCGCCGGCGTCGTGAATACGAAGTCGTCGTAGACGAGGTGCTCGTACATGTCGTCGGTCATGACGTGCACGTGCGGATGTTTCAGCAGCACGTCGGTCAGCGCTTTCAGCTCGGCGCGCGTATAGGCGGCGCCGGTCGGGTTCGACGGCGAGTTGAGCAGCAGCCATTTGGTCTTCGGCGTGATCGCCTTTTCCAGCGCCGCCGGCTTCAGCTTGAAGCCGTCTTCCATACGGCACACGATTTCGACCGGCTCGCCGCCGGCGAGCAGCACCATGTCGGGATAGCTCACCCAATACGGCGCCGGAATGATCACCTCGTCGCCCGGGTTAAGCGTCGCGACGAAGGCATTGTAGAGCACCTGCTTGCCGCCGGTGCCGATGGTGATCTGCGACGCCTTGTAGTCGAGGCCGTTCTCGCGCTTGAACTTCTTCGCTACGGCATCCTTGAGTTCGGCGATGCCGTCTACGTTGGTGTACTTGGACGCCTTGCCGCTCTCGATCGCCTTGATCGCAGCCTGCTTGATGTTGTCGGGCGTGTCGAAGTCCGGCTCGCCGGCGCCGAGGCCGATGACATTGCGCCCCGCCGCTTTCAATGCGCGCGCCTTGTCGGTGACCGCGATGGTCGCCGACGGCTTGATGCGCTTGAGCTGGTCCGCAAGAAAGGCCATCGCAGGCTCCGAATCTCTGAGGTTTCCGACAGTGAGGTAATGTCGTAATCGGCGAAAACGACCACAGCAAGACGCAATAAGTGATTGGTCCATCAAGTCTGTTGATGGCCCTTTAGGAAGCATGATGTTGCCTGACAGCCGGGCGGCAATTCTCGGGATCACGCCATAACGAGGCTTTAAGCCTGCCCTGCTAAAACGCCAAGCATGGCGGGTTTTATTGCGGTTTTGCGATCCGGCGCTTGGGCGACGCGCGAACGAGCGCGCATGGTGGCGCTCCTTCTGCTCGCCATTTCCGCGCTCGCCGTGGCCTTCGTGGCTATCACCTCCGACGGTCTCCATGACTGGCGTGGCCGTCCGCTCGGCACCGACTATTCCAACGTCTATGCCGCCGGCACTTACGTGCTCGACGGCGAACCGACGGCGCCTTTCGATCCTCGCCTGCAATACGCGCGCGAGCAGACGATTTTCGGCGCACATACCGATTTCTTCGGCTGGCACTATCCGCCGTTCTTCCTCGGCCTCGCGGCGCTCCTGGCGCTGATGCCCTACGCACTTTCGCTTCTGCTATGGCAGGGCGTTACGCTTGCGCTCTACGTCTTCTCGATCCGATCGATCCTATTCGATCGCGTCAAAGGCGACCCGCTCTGGCTCCTCCTCGCTCTTGCGTTTCCCGGCGTGATCGTCTGTCTCGGGCAGGGGCACAACGGCTTTCTCACCGCCGCGCTCTTTGGCGCCGCGCTGGTCATGCTCGAAGAACGGCCGATCCTCGCCGGTGTACTTATCGGGCTCATCGCCTACAAGCCGCAGTTCGGCCTGCTGCTGCCGCTGGTACTGGCGGCGAGCGGACGCTGGCGCGTCTTTGCCGCCGCGGCGGCAACCGTCGGCGTGCTGGCGCTCATGGTTACGCTCGCGTTCGGCGCCGACGTGTGGACGGCTTTCCTCGCCTCGACCAAATTCACCCGCATCGCCGTGCTCGAAGAAGGGCAGACCGGCTGGTACAAAATCCAGAGCGTGTTTTCCTGGGTGCGCATGTGGGGCGGCGGCGTCGATCTCGCCTATGCCGTGCAAGCCGCGGTGACGCTTGCGGTCGCGGCAAGCCTCGTCTGGCTCTGGCGCGGCAAGGCGGCCTTCCCGCTCAAGGCCGCAGGCCTTCTGAGCGGCACGCTGCTGGCGACACCCTATAGCCTCGACTACGACCTGATGCTGCTCGCGCCTGCCATTGCCTTCCTCGCCGCCGACGGTTTCGCGCGCGGCTTTGCGCCCTGGGAGAAGACAATTCTGGCGGCACTGTGGATTGTTCCGCTGGTTGCCCGTTCGGTGCCGGAGGCGACGCTGATTCCATTGGCGGTTCCGGCGATGCTCGTCGTTTTCGCCTTCGTGTTGCGCTGCGCCATAAACGAGACCGGCGTCGCGCGCTTCTGGCATTTTGCCCCGCGCGTACTAAAATAGGGGCAAAGAGCCGGTTTGAACGGCCGCGACCTCAGGGAGCCGCGTCCATGAAGCTTTCCGCCGAGCAGCTCAAGGCCTTCGACGAGCAGGGCTACGTCTTCTTCCCCAACTGCTTTTCCGAGGAAGAGATTGCGCTCTTGCGCACCGAGGCCGACAACATCCTCAGGCTCGACCGCGAGGAGGTCTGGCGCGAGAAAAGCGGCGCGCCGCGCACCGCCTTCGCCGCGCACAAGTTCAACAAGGTGTTCGAGGTGATGTCGCGCCATCCGCGGCTGGTCGAGCCGCTGATGCAGCTGTTCGGCGAGCCGGTTTACGTCCATCAGTTCAAGCTCAACGCCAAGGCCGCCTTCGAGGGCGACGTCTGGCAATGGCACCAGGACTACGGCACCTGGGCGCGCGACGACGGCATGCCGGCGCCGCGGGCGATGAACATCGCGATTTTCCTCGACGACGTGCTGCCGATCAACGGCGCGTTGATGATCATTCCGAAAAGCCACAGGCAGGGCGTGCTCGCCGCCGGCCACGACAAGACGACGACGTCCTATCCGTTGTGGACGCTGGACAAGGAAACCGTGACACGGCTCGCCTCCGAAGCCGCGGGCGCCGACGGCGTCGGCATCGTCGCGCCCACCGGCAAGGCCGGCTCGGTGCTGATGTTCCACGGCAACCTGGTGCATGCCTCGCCGCCCAACATCACGCCCTATCCGCGCAAGATCGTTTATTTGACGCTCTGCGCGGTCTCCAATCACATCACCAAATTCACCCGTCCCGAATTCATCGCGCATCGCGACTTCACGCCGATCGTGCCGGTGGACGATGACGCGCTGGTGGAATACGCGCGCGCGCATCGGGTCGCCGCAGAATAAATTTTTTGTAGTTTGCGTAACGACGAATAAAAGTTTCGCATTGCGGCCACGCAATTGCCGGACTCTGTCGGCCCTATCCGGCGCCACGTGGACAACCGGAAATTGGAAATGCATACGCTCTATTCGATGCAGCGTTCGGGGAATAGCTACAAGGTGCGCCTCGCTCTGGCGCGGCTCGGCATTCCCTACAAACTGGTCGAAGTGGACATCCTGCAAGGCGAAAGCCGCACGCCCGAATTCCTCAAGAAAAACCCGAGCGGGCAGATCCCGCTGCTGGAAGTGGCGCCCGGCCGCTATCTCGCCGAATCGAACGCCATCCTCTGGTATGTCGCCGGCGGCACCATACTGGCGCCGGAAGACCGCATCGAACGCGCCGAAACGATGCAGTGGATGTTTTTCGAGCAGCACAGCCTGGAGCCCAACATCGGCGCCGCATTTTTCTGGCTGGCGCTGATCAAGGGAGGGCGTGATTTGCAGCAGCACGCGCTCGAGGACTGGATGGAAAACGGCTATCGCGCACTTGGCGTGATGGAGCAGCATCTCGCCAGCCGCCGCTTTTTCGTCGCCGACCGCTACACCATCGCTGACATCGCGCTTTACGCCTACACCCACCTCGCGCACGAATGCGACTTCGACCTTGGCCGCTATCCCGCCATCCGCCGCTGGCTCGGGCGCGTCGCCGCCGAACCCGGCCACGTGGCGATGGAAGCGCAGGCGCAGCCGCTGGACGCCGCGGTCTAGCCCAGCATTTGTTCACCTTTCGTTAACCATAAGCCACAAAAACGCCGCGCTTCCTTTGCGGCTTTGCCGCAGTGCGGACCCAACGCCGCCCGCTTTGCGCGCGACCTTGGCTGAATCGGAGAATCCGATTCGTCTCAGGTTTTGTCATGCACCGGCATTTTGATACCGGTTTCCAGGCGCCCGCAGCGCGTACCCTCGGCAACGAACGGCGGCGTCTTGCCTTCGCCGAACTCGTCGCCACCGCGGCACTGATGTTCGGCATCGTGGTTGCGTGCATCGTGGTGACGGCCGGCATCGCCCGCGCCGACGTCGGCGGCGGCATCGTCGACAACGAAAGCGGCGTCTTCGCCGTGGCCCTCGTGCTCGGCCTCGTGATCTTTGTCGGCCTCGGCACCATGACGCTGACGAACCGGCGCCCGCGCCACTAAACCGCCACCCGGGCATCTCCGCAGAGTTCACATTTCGGCGAGCCGGACTGAAACCATTCGCCGCCGAGCGGTGTTTGCTCCATCATGATGCGGGTGAAAAAGACGCTCGTTTGCCTCGGCGTGTTGCTGCTCGTCCCGGCGTTGGCCCGCGCGCAAACCTTCGACTCATCAGCCGGCAAGCTCAAGGTCGAGATCGTCGCCGCGGGCCTGGTTCACCCGTGGGCGCTCGCCTTCCTGCCCGACGGCCGCATGCTGGTCACCGAGCGCGCCGGCCGCATGCGCATCGTCGCCGCCGACGGAAGGCTCTCGGCGCCGCTCTCCGAGGTGCCCAAACCCTCGGTGCATGGGCAGGCCGGCCTGCTCGACGTCGCGCTCGACCGCGGCTTTGCGAAAAACAACACGATCTACTTCTGCTTCAACGCCGACTTCGGCGGCAGCGTCGCCGTCGCCCGTGCCAGGCTCGATGCCGGCGAGGCGCTGCGGCTAGACAACGTCGAGATCATCTTCCGCCAGCAAGGCCCGGCATCGTTCGGCAACAATGTCGCCTGCCGCATCGCGCAGGCGCCCGACAACAATCTGTTCGTCACCTTGGGCGATCACTTCTCGCCGGCCAAGCTCGCGCAGACGCTCGACAACCACATCGGCAAAATCATCCGCATCCGTCCCGACGGCAGCATCCCGCCGGGTAATCCGTTCGTGAACCGCGCCGGCGCGCTGCCGGAAATCTGGGCCTATGGCGTCCGCAACGCCGAAGGCCTCGCCTTTAATCCCGCCGACGGCAAGTTGTGGGAGCAGGAGCACGGGCCGATGGGCGGCGACGAAATCAATATCGTCGAGAAGGGAAAGAATTACGGCTGGCCGGTGGTGAGTTACGGCGTCAATTACGACGGCTCGCCGGTCGGCACCGGCAAGACCTCGGCGCCGGGCATGGTGGAGCCGGTGTGGCACTGGACGCCGTCAATCGCGCCGTCCGGCATGGCGTTCTACACCGGCGACCTGTTCCCCGGCTGGAAGGGCAGCCTGTTCAACGGCGCCTTGAAATTCAAGCTGATGTCGCGGCTCGAACTCAAGGGCGACACGGCGGTCAAGGAAGAGCGGCTGTTGCAGGGGCTCAACGAGCGCATCCGCGATGTGCGCCAGGGGCCGGACGGCGCGCTCTATCTGCTCACCGACAACGAGGCCGGACGCATCCTGCGCATCACGCCGTTGGCGCGGTGACATTCCGCGCAGCGCCGGCGCAGGCCTCCGCCGTGACCGGCCGCGCCAACGTCCAAAGCACAAGCGCAACAAACGCCACTGCGCCCAGCCCGAGCCGAATTTTCCCGCCAGCAGACCGCCGAGAGCCGGACTGAGCGACGCGCCGACCCCTTGCAATGTCATCACCGCGCCAAGGCCGGCATTGACCCGGCCGGTGCCGTCGAGATTGCGTGCAACCAGCCCTGGCACTGCAACGCCGAGCAGTCCCGCACCGACGCCATCCAGCACCTGCACCGGAAAGATCGCGACCGGGCCGTCGATGGCGGCGGCGAGCGCGCCGCGCACCGGCAAGGCGAGCAGCGCCAGCAGGAAGACGATCCAATAGCCCCGCGTCTCGGCAGCCTCGCGGCAAGCAGCGCCATCGGCAGCATCGTAAGCTGGGCGACAACCACGGTCGCTGCGGTAAAGGCGCTAGAGTTGCCCGCCTTCGCCGCAGCCAGCGACTGCCCAAGCAGCGGCAACATCGCGGCGTTGCCGAGATGGAACAGGGTCAGCGTCGCAGCGAGGATGAGAAGCGGCGTGCAGGTGAAAAGTACGGACCATCCCGAAACGCCGTCCGTGCTGCTCTCCGACTGGCCGCGCGCCCGGCGGGCATCGATCTGCGCGGGATCGATCCAGACGACCGATGCGGCCGCAAGAAAGGCCATCGCCGCGAGCACGGCAAAGACCGCACCGATGCCGAAAAAATATCCGAGCGTGCCGGCAAGCACGGCGGCGACGACATTGCCGCCGTGGTTGAACGCCTGGGTGCGGCCGACGCGATGGGCATAGTGCTTCTGCCCGACTAGACCGAGAGTAATGCCGGCAAGCACCGGACCGATTGCCGCGCCGGCAATGCCGGTAATGCCCTGCGTCGCCGCAACGACAATGAAATTGTCCGATAGCAGAACCACGAGGGACGCGGCCGTGATCGCCGCGGCCGCGCAGATGGCAAGCGTGCGTTTTGCGCTTGTCGCGTCGACCACCGCCAAGCGGCGCGGTGGCCGCCATGCCGGTGAGGCCGCCGACGCTCATCACCACGCCGATCTGCGCCGGCGACCAGTGTTGCTCCTGCAAATAGATGCCGAGGAACGGTCCGAGCCCGCCCTGCACATCCGCCATGAAGAAGTTGACCGCATTGAGCGCGCGCAGCGATGTTTTCATCGGCGCGCGCTCGGCTAGAACTTGTGGAACACAAAGAACGCGCCGGCCGCGATCAATGCGAAGCCCAAGCCCTGGCTCAGGGTCAAAGGGTCCTTGAGATAGATCGTCGAAAACACCGCGAACACCGACAGCGTCACGACTTCCTGGAGGGTCTTGAGCTGCGCCGGATTATAGACGGCGCTGCCGTAGCGATTGGCCGGCACCGCCAGGCAGTACTCGACGAAGGCCAGCGACCAGCTGATCAGGATGACCCAGTAGATCGGCACCTCCTTGTAACGCAGGTGCCAATACCAGGCGGTGGTCATGAAGGCGTTGGAGCCGATCAGCAACGCGATCGGCAGCGCGTAAGGAATGAATGCTGGCATGGAAATCCCGGGGTGGAGGTGTCGCCGCGGCGGAGGGGTTCTAGCGCGTCATTACCGAAACGTCACCGTCGCGTCACATCGCTGCGCTATGAAAAATACGCTTCTGTCGCGTATCGAGTAACCCTTGCGTATCCCCATTGCGGTCCCGTGCGGCTGACCCTGCGCTCCGGGACCGCATTTTTTTGCGGCGGCCGCAGCGACAACGGCCGGTGGCCAGCCCAAGTTCCAAAAATCGCTGCAATTTTTGGCTACCCGTATCGACAGCGGGCGCTCTCGACGCGCGAGCCTTATGGTAACGTCGAAGCTCTTGCGGAATCGCCATGGGCATCCGCATTTTCGCATCGACGATGGAAGCAAGGTGATGCTCCGTACAAGCGCCATAGCGGCCGCAGCGCTCGCGTGCGCGTTGCTCCCGGCAGCGGCGCAAGACCAGCCCAATGCGGCGCAGCCCAAGCCTTACAAAACGGTGACGATCACGCCGCCCAAGCCGTTCGACGATCCCGCCTTCGACGATTTGCGCAAGCAGCTGCTGGAAATTTCCGAACGTAGAGATCGCGCCGCGCTGTCCCGCCTGGTGGTGACGCTTGGATTTTTCTGGGATCGCGAAAACGGCAACGGCGCCGACAGGCACAAATCCGGCGTCGACAATCTCGCCGCCGCGCTTGGACTGAACAATGCCGACGGCTCCGGCTGGGACACGCTGACAACTTTTGCCGGCGACCCGACCGTGTCGCTGTCACCGAACCACAAGAAAACCATCTGCTCGCCCGCCGACCCCGGCTACGACAGGAAAGCCCTGGACCAGTTAATCGATGAGACCGACACCGATCCGCTCGACTGGGGTTATCCGGTTTCGCCAAGCGTCGAGGTGCGCGCCGCCGGAGATGACGCCGCGCCGGTGATCGACAGGCTCGGGCTTTATTTTGTGCGCATCTTGCCGGACGCCATCACCGCATCGCCCTCCTACATCCACATCGCGATGCCGAGCGGCAAGACCGGCTTCGTCGCCATCGACGCCGTCGCGCCGATGGGCAACGACCAGATCTGTTACGTGCCGGTGAAAAGCGGCTGGAAGATCGGCGGCTATGTCGGCGGCGGCGATCCGCAATAATGGCTTGTCAGGAGAAAACGCATTGAGCGTGAGCGAGCCGCCTTCCGCATCCTCTCGCCGCCTTGCCTGCGGGCGCTGCGGCAGCGAGTTCGATT
This sequence comes from uncultured Alphaproteobacteria bacterium, assembly GCA_963738915.1. Taxonomy (GTDB): domain Bacteria; phylum Pseudomonadota; class Alphaproteobacteria; order Rhizobiales; family Xanthobacteraceae; genus Pseudolabrys. The sequence continues at coordinate 156,165 of CAVTYO010000010.1, read as the reverse complement.
GCGACCTCTCCGGCGACTGCTGGTGCGCGGCCGAACCCTACCGCATGCCGATGACCAGGGCGGCGCTGGAGGACTGCCTCTGCCCCGCCTGCCTGCGCCGGGCGGCCGTCGAGCGCGCGGCGCAAAACTCGGCCCGATCGCGCACGGCAGGGCGCTGTCATCGTCCTGTCACAGGCCGCGCACCCACTTGCGTGAATTGCGAGCAGGGATCGCGTCCATGACCGCCAATCGCGCCGGTACCGCAGATACCGCGGATGCCACGCCGCACGCCGGCCTCGTCTGGGTCTATCATTTCGAGCCCGACGGCTCGGCCACGGCCGTTGCCGGCAACGCTGTGGATGCCTCGCTCGCCAGCCACACCGGCTGGACCTGGGTGCACTTGTCACTCGCGGACACGCGTTGCCGCGTCTGGATTTCGCAGCACGCACCGGTGTCGGAGCTTGCCCGCGACACGCTGATCGGCGCCGACGAGCACATGCGGCTCGACGTCATCGGCCAGGAAATCGTCGGCGTGGTGCCGGACCTGCAGCAGGAAATGTCGCAGACCGGCGAGACGCTGGTGCGCGTGCGCTTCGTGATGACCGAGCGGCTTTTGATCAGCGCCCGCCGCGCGCCGGCGCACTCGGTGGACCACAGCCGCCGCGCCATCGAATCCGGCAAGCGCTTTCCCACCGCGATGTCGTTCCTTGACGCCATCGTCGACCAGTTCGCCGACGCCACCGGCCACATGGCCGAGCGCCTCGGCGCCGAACTCGACGTCATCGAGGACAATCTGGTGCATGACGAGCCCGCCGATCACCGCCCGCGCATCGGCCGCGTTCGCTCGCAGGCGGTGCGCGTGCATCGGCAGTTGACGCAATTGCGCATCATGTTTCACCGCATTGAGCCGCGCATGGAGCGGGACAATCACGCGATCGCTCAGGCGCTCCGTGCGCTGGCGCAGAAGCTCGACGCCATCGACCACGAGTTCGGCTCGGTGCACGAGCGCGCGCGGCTCCTGCTCGACGAGATGGCGGCGAAGATGACGGAGATCACCAACCGGCGTCTGTTCACGCTGTCGATCCTCACCGCCTGTCTGTTGCCGCCCACGCTGGTGACCGGATTTTTCGGCATGAACACCAAGGACATGCCGCTGCAGAACACCGATGGCGGCACGTGGTTCGCGCTGATCGTGGCCTTCGCCGCCGGTGGGCTCAGCTATTGGGCCTTGCGCCGCCTGCGCGCGCTTTGACCGGCTCGCCGTGCGCAGGCGCCGCAAAAGCCGCGGCGTTACGGCCGTTTGACAACCCAAGCGGACGCGATAGGCTTCCGCCACAATAAATAACAAAGCTGATCCAGGGAGGATACCATGCGAAGATTCGCCTTGCTTGCCGCTGCCTCATTCGCACTCGCGTCGGCGGCCAATGCGCAGATCGTCACCAAATATTCGGGCATCCAGCCAAACGAGCATCCGGCGAGCTACACGGAAGATTATTTCGGTCAAGAACTCGCCGCGCTGACCAAAGGCAGCATCAAGGTCGAGGTCTATCACAACACGCAGCTCGGCGATGCCGTCGCCAACGTGCAGAGCATTCGCAACGGCACGATCGGCTTCTCCACCGTCTCCACCGCCAACCTCAACCAGGTCATCCCGGCGATGGACATGTATTCGCTGCCGTTCCTGTTCAAGAACGAGGCGCATTTCTGGTGGTTCCTGGCACAGCCGGAAGCCGCGGCGCTCGCCAAGCCGCTCGAGGACAAGGGCATCAAGATCATCGCCTACATCGACTCCGGCGCGCGCAACTTTTTTGCCCAGAAGGCGATCCGTTCGCCCGATGACATGAAGGGCGAAAAGATCCGCGTCATGGCCTCGCCGGTGATGATCAACACGATGAAGGCGCTGGGTGCGACCGGCGTGCCGGTGGCCTGGGCCGAGCTTTACACCGCGTTGCAGACCGGCGTCGTCGACGGTGCCGAGAACAACCATCCGTCCGTGGTCGCCAAGAAGTTCTACGAGGTGTCGAAGTACTACACCCTCGACGAGCACATGCGCATTCCGGATGCCATGATCATGTCGATGAAGCTGTGGAACCAGCTTAACGACGATCAGAAGAAGGCGGTTCTTGAAGCCGGGCAGCGCGCCCAGGCCTATATGCGCGGCGCCTGGCACGTGTCGGAAGTGAAGGATCTCGCCGAACTCAAGAGCAAGTTCACCGAAATCGTCACCCCGGACAAGGCGCCCTTCGTGAAAGCCGTTTCCGGGATGGTGAACGAAGAAGGCAAGCGGCTCGGCGTCGACAAGACGATCGCCTTCATCCTCGACTCGCAGAAGAGCTTCTGAGAAGCCCGAACTGGCGCACTGCATAAGGGCGGCGGTTATCCGCCGCCCTTATGTTGAAATCCTGAAGATTGGACAGCCGTGCCGCGCTTTCTGAAATTGCTTGACCGCTTCACGGACCTGCTGGCCGCCGTCGTCCGGTGGCTTTGCATCGTGCTCGCCACGGCGTTGTTCATTATCGTCGTCGTCGCTGTCGTCGCGCGCTATGGCTTCGGCCAGGCAGTGTCCTGGACCGAGGAAGTGCCGCGCTATCTGCTGATCTGGATTTCTTTTCTGGCGGCTTCGGTCGGCGTGCTCAAGCGCGACCATGTCGGCTTCGATGTTTTGTTCAACGCGCTGCCTAAGCGGGTCCGCCGCGTCCTCGGCGTCACGTTGAGCGTGCTGATCTTCGGCTTCGGCTGCATCGTGTTCCGCTACGGCATCGTCTTCGTGCAGGACTTCGGCAGCGACCTGATGGAGACGATCCCCTTCACCAACTACTGGTACTACCCGGCGATGCCGATCTGCGGCTTCCTCATCATGGTGTTCGCCTTCAAGCTCATCGTCGACGAGATCGTGCGTCCCGAGGCCGCCGCCATCACCGGCACCAGCGTGGATTGAGGTCATGACGATCGCGATTCTCGGCCTCGCCTTCATGGTCCTCACCGCGGTCGGCATGCCGATCTCGTTCGCGGTCGGCGTCGCTTCCGTGATCGCCACCTTGCTGCTGCCAGGCGTCGACAACGCCACCATCGTCCAGCGCATGCTGACCGCGATCAACACCTTCCCGTTGCTCGCCGTGATCTTCTTCGTCTTCGCCGGCACGCTGATGGCGCGCGGCGGCATCGCCCGGCGGCTGGTCAACATGGCCGGCGTCCTGGTCGGCTGGCTGCCCGGTAGCCTGGCGCAGATCGTCTGCGTCGCCTCGATGTTCTTTGGCGGCGTCACCGGTTCGGCGGTCGCCGAGGTGTCCTCCATCGGCGCCATGATGATACCGGCGATGGTCAAGGACGGCTACTCGCGCCGCTTCGCCACTGCGATCGTGCTCACCGCGGCGACCATGGGCCCGATCATCCCGCCCTCGATCGGCATGATCGTGTTCGCCCACGTAGCTGGCACAGTCTCGATCGCAGCGTTGTTTCTCGCCGGCGTCGTTCCCGGCGTGATGATCGGCCTGTCGCTGATGGTCGCCTCGTTCGTGCACGGCAAGCTGTATCACCAGAAAGAGCAGCCGAAACTGGAGTTACGTGAAAAAATCATCCGTGTGATCGACGGCTTCGCCGGCGTTTTCACGATGGTCATCATCCTCGGCGGCATCATTTCCGGCGTATTCACCGCCACCGAAGCGGGCGCCGCCGCATGCGTCTACGCCATGTTCCTGACGATGGTGGTGTACCGCGAAATCAAAATTTCCGAGTTGCCCGGCATCATCTGGGAATGCTGCGTCACCAATTCGGTGGTGATGCTGCTGATCGCCACCTGCTCGGTCTATTCCTGGATTCTCACCTACGAGAACCTGCCCAACATGCTGGCGGACAATTTCTTCAACCTGATTCAGAGCAAGTGGGCGTTCCTGCTCATCCTCAATGTCTTCCTGCTCATCGTCGGCATGTTCATCGACATGACGCCGGCGCTGATCATGCTGGTGCCGATGCTGCTTCCGCTGGCGCAGAAGTTCGACATCAACCTCGTGAGCCTCGGCCTGATCATGGTGATCAACCTGTCGTTCGGCCTCACCACGCCGCCGGTCGGCACGGCCTTGTTCGTCGCCCTCAAGGTGGGCAAGGTGTCGATGGAAAAGATCCTCCCGCCGCTTTTGCCATTGCTGGCCTGCATGTGCGTGGTGCTGCTGTTTGTCACCTACGTGCCTCAGGTCTACATGTGGCTGCCGCGCAGCTTCGGGTTGGTGAAATAGCATAACCATGGGGAACCGATGATTCTCGAAATCGCGCAAATCGACGTCAAGCCGGGTATGGAGGCCGAGTTCGAGGCCGGTGTGAAAAATGCCGTGCCGTTCTTCAAGAGCTCGAAGGGCTGTGGCGGCATGACGCTACAACGCTCGGCGGAGAAACCCTCGCGCTACCGGCTGTTCGTCAATGGGAAACGATCGAAAACCACACCCAGGATTTCCGCGGCTCGGCCGATTTCCGGGAATGGCGCAAGCTCGTCGCGCACTGCTTCGCGGGCCGCCCGATGTCGAGCACGTGCGCGAGGTCGTGCACGGATTTTGAAATCATGAAGAAGAGCAGCAATCGTATCCTGACGACTCACACCGGCAGCCTGCCGCGCACGCAGAAGGTCGTGGATCTGCTGCTCGCCGAGCAGAAAAATCCCGGCGCGCAGGAAGCCGCATTCACCGCCGCGGTGCGCGAAGCCATCACCGCTGTCGCCAAAAAGCAGGCCGAATGCGGCATCGACGTCATCAATGACGGCGAGCAGGGCCGCACCGATTATACCGTGCACGTACTCGACCGCCTGACCGGATTCGAGGGCGAGAGTTCTCCGCCGATGGGCACCGGCGAGCCGGAATTTCCCGAGCTTGCCGCGCAACTCAAGTTTTTTGCCTCGCCGTTCCAGTACCGGCCGAAATGCTCGGGGCCGGTCGGCTGGAAGGATTTTGCCGCGGCGGAAGCGGACATCGCACGGTCGAAAGCGGCGATGCAGGGGGTGAAAGCCGAGGAATACTTCATGACCTCGCCCTCGCCGGGGCAGATCGCGCGCTATCTCAAGAATGCTTATTACAAGACCGAGGAGGAATATGTCTTCGCGCTCGCCGAGGTGATGAAGCGGGAATACAAGGCGATCGCCGACGCCGGCTTCATCCTGCAACTCGACTGCCCCGACCTCGCCATGCTCCGGCACATGGTCTATCTCGACAAGCCGCTGTCGGAGTTCCGCAAGATCATTTCCGTCAACGTCGCGGCGCTCAACGAGTCGGTGAAGGACATCCCGGCGGATCGCATGCGCATGCATGTGTGCTGGGGCTCGACCATGGCGCCGCGCCACACCGACGTGCCGCTCAGGGACATCATCGACATCGTGCTGACGGCAAAGCCGATGGCCGTGTCATTCCCCGGCGCCAACGGCCGCCACGAGCACGAATGGAAAATCTGGCGCGACGTCAAGCTGCCGCCCGGCAAGGTGATCATCCCGGGCGTCATCGATTCCACCGTGAACACCGTCGAGCATCCGGAAGTAGTGAGCGACCGCATCCTTAATTACGCCAACGTGATCGGCCGCGAGAACGTCATCGCCGGCGTCGACTGCGGCTTCGGCACCTTTGCCGGGCGCGTCCAGGTCGACACCAAGATCGTGTGGATGAAACTGGCTTCGCTCGCTGAAGGCGCGGCGATCGCCTCGCGGCAACTTTGGGCCAAGGCTGCGTAGCCTCGAAGCGGCACCGGCCATGACGAAGAAAAGCGGCGCGACCGAAGGGAAACCGGGAGACTCTCCCTCCCGGCAGATCGACGCGAAGATCAAGAAACTCGACGATTGGCGCGGCGAAACGCTCGCGCGTGTCCGCAAGCTCATCAAGCGGGCCGACCCGAACGTGGTCGAGACCGTGAAATGGAAAAAGCCGTCGAGCCCGCTGGGAGTTCCGGTGTGGGAGCACGACGGAATCATCTGCACCGGCGAGACCTACAAGTCCGCTGTGAAGTTGACCTTCGCCAGGGGCGCCGCACTCAAGGACCCTTCGGGCCTGTTCAACGCCAGCCTCGAAGGCGGCACCCGGCGCGCCATCGATTTTCATGCAGGCGACAAGATCGATGAAAAGGCCTTGCAGGCTCTCATTCGCGCCGCCGTCGCGCTGAACGTCGCCAAAGCGCGAGGCTGATCCTCGGGTCCTACCGACGTCAGGCCGCCTGCCCGCAGCCCTGCGGTTTGAATACGCGTTCCGTCGAGGCCGGATATTTCGCCAGCTTGCCCGCCGGCCTGATCGGCCGGGCAGAAAAGTTGCCGCCGCAATTCGGGCAGCGCCCGCCGAGCTCTTGCTCGACGCAGCCGCGGCAGAACGTGCACTCGAAAGTGCAGATCATGGCGTCGGCGGCGTCATACGGCAGGTCCTTGTCGCAGCATTCGCAGTTGGGGCGCAAAGCCAGCATCGTTTTTGTCTCCCGCTGAAAGCGCCAGTTTGCGGGCGGCGTGGCGCCGGTCAACCCTTTCCCCGCGCGCGGACTCGCCCCATATTTGGGCCGATGGCCAAACCCCCGAAAAAGCCTAAAGACCCGGCAAAACCGACGCGCGCCAAGGCCTCGCGGCCCGACGCGCCGCCGACGCCGGATGCGCTCGCCGACCTGCTCAATCCGGCGATCAACAAGGGCACCGCGGGCCTTGGGCCGAGCACCGGCAAAAATCAGAACCTGCAGCCGCCGCCCGACAATTCGTTCGACCGCCGCGCCGATTTCTCCGCCGCGCACAAGGCGCGCAAATCGGCGCAGGGTTTCGAGGAGGCGCCGCAAAATAAATTCGATGCGGACTTCGACGGTCCGCCGGTCAGCGGCCTCGATCCCAAGCTCGCCGACGAGCTTGGTCTTCGCGACGAGTCGAAATACCGCCTGCCGCGCGCCGACCTGCCGACGCAGCCCGGCGGCTTTGCCGGCTTCGCCAGCCAGCAGTCGCTGGAAAACCTGCTGCGCGAGGGCCGGCCGGAATTTTCCGGCGCCGCCGGCGGCAGCAAGGTGTGGACGCCGCATCGCCCGCCGCGCCCGGAGAAATCCGAAGGCGGACAGAAGTTCGTCATCAAGTCCGACTTCGAGCCGAAGGGCGACCAGCCGCAGGCGATCAAGGATCTGGTCGAGGGCGTGCAGCGCCACGACCGCACGCAAGTTCTGCTGGGCGTCACCGGCTCCGGCAAGACCTTCACCATGGCCAAGGTGATCGAGGCGACGCAGCGTCCAGCGCTCATTCTCGCGCCGAACAAGACGCTGGCGGCGCAGCTCTACGGCGAGTTCAAGTCGTTCTTCCCCGACAACGCCGTGGAATATTTCGTCTCCTATTACGACTACTACCAGCCGGAAGCCTACGTCCCGCGCACCGACACCTACATCGAGAAGGAATCCTCGATCAACGAACAGATCGACCGCATGCGCCATTCGGCGACGCGCGCGCTGCTCGAGCGCGACGACGTCGTCATCGTCGCATCCGTATCGTGTATCTACGGCATCGGCTCGGTGGAAACCTACTCCGCCATGACCTTCACGCTGAAGCAGGGCGGCGCGATCTCGCAGCGGCAGCTGCTCGCCGACCTCGTGGCGCTGCAATACAAGCGCACCCAGGCCGATTTCTTCCGCGGCTCGTTCCGCGTGCGCGGCGACACCGTCGACATCTTCCCGGCGCACTACGAGGACCGCGCCTGGCGCGTGCACCTGTTCGGCGACACGATCGAGAAGATCGAGGAGATGGACCCGCTCACGGGCGCAAAGACCGACGAGCTCGACTTCGTCAAGATCTACGCCAATTCGCATTACGTGACGCCGCGCCCCACCCTCCTGCAGGCCATCGCCAGCATCAAGGCCGAGCTGCGCGAGCGCCTGGCGCAACTCAACGCCGCCGGCCGCCTGCTCGAGGCGCAGCGGCTCGAGCAGCGCACCGTCTACGATCTCGAAATGATGGAGGCGACCGGCTCCTGCGCCGGCATCGAGAACTATTCGCGCTACCTGACCGGCCGCCGCCCCGGCGAGCCGCCGCCGACTTTGTTCGAATACGTGCCGGACAACGCGCTGGTGTTCGCCGACGAGTTCCACGTCACCGTGCCGCAGCTCGGCGGCATGTTCCGCGGCGACTTCCGCCGCAAGGCGACGCTCGCCGAATACGGCTTCCGCCTGCCCTCCTGCATGGACAACCGGCCGCTGCGCTTCGAGGAATGGGACGCGATGCGCCCGCAGACCGTCGGCGTCTCGGCGACGCCCGGCCCCTGGGAGATGAACGAGGCCGGCGGCGTCTTCGTCGAGCAGGTGATCCGCCCCACCGGACTTATTGATCCGCCCGTTGAGGTTCGACCTGCGCGCACGCAGGTCGACGACCTCGTCGGCGAGGTGCGGCAGGTGGCGGCGAAGGGCTATCGCGCGCTGGTCACCGTGCTGACCAAGCGCATGGCGGAAGACCTGACCGAATATCTGCACGAGCAGGGCATCCGCGTGCGCTACATGCACAGCGACATCGACACGCTGGAGCGCATCGAGATCATTCGTGACCTAAGACTTGGCGCTTTCGACGCGCTGGTCGGCATCAACCTGCTGCGCGAGGGCCTCGACATTCCCGAATGCGCGCTGGTCGCCATTCTCGACGCCGATAAGGAAGGCTTCCTGCGCAGCGAAACCTCGCTGATCCAGACCATCGGCCGCGCCGCGCGCAACGTCGATTCGAACGTCATCCTCTATGCCGACGCGGTCACCGGCTCGATGCAGCGCGCCATCGAGGAGACCAACCGGCGGCGCGAGAAGCAGGTCGAGTACAACACCGAAAACGGCATCACGCCGGAGAGCATCAAGCGCTCGATCCACGACATTCTCGACAGCGTCTACGAGCGCGACCACGTGCTCATTTCCACCGGTGGCGCCGGCGGCGAAGGCGAGTTCGCCGAGGCGGCGACCATCGGCCACAATTTCGAGGCGGTGATCGCCGACCTCGAGGCGCGCATGCGCGAGGCGGCGAGCGATCTCGACTTCGAGGAGGCCGCGCGCCTGCGCGACGAGATCAAGCGCCTGCGGCAGACCGAACTGGCGGTGGTGGACGACCCGACGGCCAAGCGCGTGATGCTGGCGCAGGATTCGAAGTTGAGGCGGGCCGTCAGCCGGCCGCACAAGCCCGGCCTCGACGAAATGGGCATCGGCATTACGCACGAAGTAGCGCCGAGCAGGCCGAGCCCGCGGTCAACGCTGGGCAAGCCGGGAATGCGGGGCGGATTTAAGAAGCGGGGGCGTTAGCCCGATAACCAAACGTATCACCGTTTGATACGCCGCCTTGACGCTTGTATCATCATTTGATACATACGATCATGATCAAGTCCTTCAAGGACCGGGCCATGGAAGCTGTTTTCCGCGGCGAGAGCCCGAAGGATTTCCCTGCCGATCTGGCGAAGGTTGCCCGCCGCAAGCTCGGCTATCTCGATGCCGCGGTCGATCTGCGCGACTTGCGGGTACCTCCAGGGAACAAACTGGAAGCCCTCAAAGATGATCGTCGGGGACAGCATTCGATACGTGTCAACGATCAGTTCCGGATTTGCTTCCGCTGGACGCCGGAAGGACCAATGGACGTCGAAATCACCGATTACCACTAAGGAGTGCCGCCATGCCCAAGAAGCTTTCCCCTCTGCATCCCGGCGAAGTACTGCGCGAGGAATTTCTCGTGCCGCTTGGCATCTCACCGGGCGCGCTGGCGAAAGCGATGGGCGTGCCGCGCACACGGGTCGAGCGCATCGCCGCCGAGACCACGGGCATTACCGCCGACACCGCGCTGCGCCTGAGTAAGGCGCTAGGCACCTCAGCGCAGGTCTGGCTTAATTTGCAGAACCGTTATGATGTTGAAACGGCGGAGCGGACGATCGGCAAACAGTTGGCCAGGATCGGGCGGGTCAAGGCCGAGGCCGCGGCTTGAGACAAGCGCGCGACGAAATCAATCGCCCAGGCAGAGGGGGGAATTGCGCTACACTGCCCCATGTCCGATATCGGCATCCTCAACGATCCCCTCAGCCTGGCGCTGATCGCGCTGCTGCTCGGTTCGCCCGGCCTGGCGCTCGGCGCCATCGTTGGCGCCCTCGCCTGGCGGCGGTACCGCTGGGCCGGCTCGGCGCCCTCGGCGGCGGCGGGCTCTGCCTGCTGGGCTGGCTCTATTTCACCGATAACCTGTAGCACCCGCCCTCTCCCGACTGGCTTTTGCCGCACAAATCTTGCCAGACTCGGCATAAGCGATTCGCGAAAGCGATTCGCATGCCCGATTCGCCGGAGAGCTGGATGATGCCCCTGTCCCGCCACCATTTTCACTGCGAGGCCTGCGAGGGCACTTGGGTTGCCGACATTGAAATCGGCGATATCGCAGATTGCCCGTTCTGCCAGGCTCGCGACATCTTCGCTTACCGCAGCGACGACGGCCGCGGCGCAAAGCCCGACGCCGGCAAGATCGCCCGGCGGCTCGCCGCCACGCTGCGCAAGGCGGTGAAAAGGCCGGCGGTCGCCGAGGGCCGGCGCATCAAGCGCGCCAGCTGACACGGCCGGTTGCCGGACCGGCCTGAAATCGGCAACAATCCGCTGCGTTCGCGATCCCGGGGGCGGCGCGTCTTGTCGATGGCAGCTTCGATCATGCACTCCCGCACACTCCAGCGCGCAGCGCTGGCCGCTTTCCTCCTGCTCGCCGGCGCGGCGCTTGCCGCCTGCGAAACCACCGGCGGGCCTGCGCCGCAAGCCGCCGCCGCGCCGATGACGCATCAGGAAGCGTCGCTGCAATGCTGGATGAGCACGGAAAAGGAGGCGTCGCGCATGACGCTCGACAAGCGCGCCGACGTTGTCGACACCTGCATCGAGCGCAAGATGAAGGGCGAGCCGGCGACGCCTACCGATACCGCAGCCAAGCCGGACGCCAAGCCCGGCGCGCCGGCAAGGCCCAAGAGCTGATCGCTGCCCTTCCCGCGCCATGGAAAGGCTCCCACGCCCTTGCAGCGCGCCTTGGCCCGTATCACCATGTGGTTCCCGATTGAGAGGAGGCCGTTATGGCAAAAGGTCAGATGCGAGTTCCCAAGGAAAAAAAGAAGCCGAAGGCCGACAAGGACAAGCCCAAACAGCTGTCCGCCTACAAGCTGTCGCAGATGCAGGGCTCGGCTGCGAGCCCCTACGCCAACCCGGGCGGCAAGAAGTCCTGACGTCTAGCGCCGGACGGCCCCGCCGGGAATTTCCATCTTGTCATCGGCGGGCAATTTTTTGGCGGCTTGCGCCATTTCCAGGCAGGTCAGCATCTCGACGTAGCTCGGGCTGCCGCCCAGCGTGGTGAGCCGCGTGCAGCGCTGCTGTTCCGCAGCGGAAAAGCCCGACCATTCCTGCTCCAGCTTGCTGCGCGCGTCGTTTTCATCGCGCTCGCAGGCGGCGGCGTTGCGCGTGCCGGTCGCGGGGGTCATCACCGAACTTGCGCCGGCGGAACGGCAGCTCAGGCTGGCGTCAAACTGCGGCACCGGATCGGCGACCAGCACGATTTGCGACCCCAGCAAAAGCATCGGCAGAAATGCCGGCACGGGCTCCTCCTTCGGCTCAGGACAGGCTGCGGTTCCAACGCACCAGGGCGGGCCGCGGTTGCATACGATTACCGGCGGCCACCCTGGCCGCAATTGCACTCTAGCGACGTCCGAACGGCCCGGCAAAGCGCGCGGCGGCGGCATCCTCACCTTTTTGCCCAGGTAGGAGGACACTGTGACAGCGCGAGATTTCACATCTTCGCCGCAGTTCCGTGCGATTTGCACAACCGATGCTTAACCGCTCGATAGCAAGCTGCGGCGGTTCAGCATTCGGGGGAGAAATTTGCGCATGCCGATCCGCCGCTGGTGGCTGTTGCTGATTGTGTTCGCCTTCGCCGTGCCGGGCGTGGTGGCAAACGCGGCTGACGCCAACAATGCCGTGGCAACGCCGCCTTGGAATTCCGCCGACGCGTTGCCGGCTGCGACTGACGATGCGCTCAGTGCCGAAGAAGCCTTGGCGCTCGGCGACGCTTTGACCTTCGATCCCCCTGCGCTCGCCGAGACGCCGGTCAAGCCGTTGCGGTTGCCTGGGTATTCCGACGGCAAGCCTCTCGATTACAGCCGGGAGGACAAGCCGGACGGCTCCAGCAGCTTCACAGTGAAAAAGCCGCTGCCGGTCGACATCGAGACCAAGCTCGGCGCCGATCTCGCGCCGAGCGCACCGTCGACCTTTCAGCCCGGCAAATCTTTCCCGGGGAGTCTCAACAGCGACGATTCCGGCGCCGCCTGGGCTTCGGTCGGCGTTCCCAATCTGGCGTCGGTCGATGCCCGCGTTGATCCGGATGGCGACCAGGGCAAAGTCGGCACCACGCTGCAACATGGCATCCCCGTCGGCAGCCGATTCAAGGTCACCGTGCAGGACACCTTTTCAGTCACCGACACGCTCGGCGTGCGCAGCACGGCCAACGCCGGCGAGCCTCTGATGGCGGCGCTGCCGCCTTCGTCGTCGACGCCGACGCAGGTCTGGGGCAACGAAAGAAGAGTAAAATTCGATGTCCTGCCGACCGGCACCAGCCTGTCGGCCGGCGTAACCACCAGCAACATCGACCCGGTCAGCCACAATTCGTTCAGCGCCGACCAGAAAATCTATGGTCCCTTGCACGTGACCACTTCGGTCTCCGACCTTGGCGAACCGACCAGCAGCAAGAGCATTTCCGCCGCATTCAAGCTGCACTGGTAACGCCTCCTTAATCCCGCCGCGAGCCTGCCCCAGAGGCGCCCAACTCCCATGCGACAATTCGCCGGACGGGGGGCGTCAGCGCAGCGTTGTGCGCGTTAGGAGTTGACCATGACGGCGATCAGATCCGAGCGGCTTGCTGCGGACAGGGTTGGTCCGGATAAATACAGCCCGGAAAAATTCGCTGCTGAGCGCGCCGATAACGACGCTTCGAACTATGCCAGCGATGCAGCGGCAACCGCCTTCGAGGGTGAGATCCGCGAATTCATCCGCCGCGACGTGGCCCACCTGCGCAGAGCGCAGCCCGAACTGGAAACGGTGGCGGCGGCCGGCGATTCGGCCGGGGAAAATCTCAATTCGCTGATCCGGCGCGTCGCCGGCGCTTCGATGGAGGAGATCGACCGCGTCATCCTGGAATTGCAGGCGGTGCGCGACATGTTGCGCAACGAAGGCGAACGGGTCAGCCGCGAAATTTCCGGCTACGCCAGCCTCAGTCACGCCGCCACCACGTCGATGAAGGTCATCGCCGACAGCATCACGCAATGGCGCAGCGGCCCGACCAATTTCCAGCGAAAGATTTCCTGATCGCGGCAGCCGGCATCTGTCTCAAAAAATCAGAGCCCCGCTCACTGCGGGGCTCTTTTTGCGAGGGTGAAATCCTGGCACGCGCCGCCGCCCGGGTGGTTCCCGGTCAAGGCATTAGCACCAAAGGCTTAGTTGGCGATTGCCTTGCGCGGCAGCGGATAATCGGCGCTCTCATAGAGCTGGCGGATGCCGTTACCGTCGAAACGCCTTTCTTCCACTTCGAGATAGGCGCCGAGCAGCAGTTCCGGCGGCAATTCCTCGATGGCAAAGCGGATCGCCTCGGCCGCGGTGGGGAATCGCTTGTAGCCGATGGGTCGGCGGGATTTGCGGCTGCGGCTGGGAAATAATTCGGACGGGGCGCGGTAATTGATCATCGACATAACAAGCTCCTGGACACCCAATATGCCCCGGAGCGGCGACAAAATCCAGCATTTATGCCGTGTCGGCCAGGGGTGCCGCGTGCATGCAAAGTAAACAGGCGCGCGAAACGATACGGCGGCCCGGCGTCTTTGCGCCGGGCCGCGCGCGCCCGCTCATACCACCAATGCGTTTGCTATTCGGACAACTCGGCGACGACTTCGCTGCTCACAGGGTCGACAAGCACCACGCGTCCGTTGACCATCATGTAGCGGTACTGCTTCACCGCGGGCACTTCAACGGCGACCGTATCCGGCACCGTGTAGAGCCGCGTCTCCGCCGGCAAGCGGGCACCGACGGTGTAGGTGACCGTGCCCGGCGCCGGCGCGACGCGCTCACGCGCGATGTCGCGATAGACGATTTGCCGCTGCTGCGGCGTCAACACCAACGCCGGCCGTTCGGTGACGATCGTCTGGGTCTGCGCCGGCTCGCGCGTGATCACGGTCGTTTGCGCGCTCGCGGCACTCGTAGCTGCAAGCAGCGCCAGCGTGAACGCGCCGTGGCGAAAATATGTCATGAGTTCCTCCTGCCTCAGTCGTTTCAGATAGACTGTAACGCGAGGAACCAGATTGCGTTCCTCCGCCGAGTTCCATGCTCAAAGCGGATGCGGCGGCTGACCCAGCAATTTCAGTTTGCATGAGCGCGCCTCGCCAGCGCCGGGCGCAAGGCCAGCGTGACCGGCAGCGTCACCAGCACCACCGAAGCGACCGTCAGCAACGCCGCCGGTACGCCGACGGCATCGCCGAGCAAACCGTAGATCGCCGGCGAGATCGCGCCGGCACCGATGGTGCCGGTATAGAAAATGCCGAAGGCGCGCGTGCGCCGCGCCGGCTCGACCAGATCGGGCACCGAACCATAAAGCACCGATGAGGTGCCGTTGAGGGCGATGCCGATCACCGGCAGCAATACCAACGCTGCTTCGAGCTGCACCTTGAGCAACACGACAATGCCCAAGGCGGTCGCCGCTTCGGTCAGCCACACCGTCGCAATCGCGCCGATGCGCGCGCCGATGAAGGCGCAGGCGAGCTTGCCGGCGGCGCCCCCGGTAAACACCAGCGTGAGCGCAAAACCGATGACCTGCAGGCTTGCGCCTTTGGCTGTGAGCACAAAGGGAAGAAAGGTGAGAAATGCCATGCGCGTCGCGCTGTCGAGGACGCCGACGGACAGAAGCAACGGAAACCCGAATTGGCTGAGACGCGCGCCGCGCGGTGCGCTGCTTTCGTTCTTTGGCGCCGGCGGCGCTTCGCGCGCGAAACGCGGGACCGCGAGATAGATGACGATCGCCGCCAGCACGCCCATCGCTCCGAGCAGGCCCAGCGTCGGGCGCCACGGCATCGCGATCATGAGCAGCGAACCCGCCACCGGCAGCGTCATCTTGCCGATGTCGCCGGCGAAATTGTAGGTGCCGAGCGCCTTGAGCGAACGCGGCCCCGCGTAGGCGCGCGCCACCAGCGCGGACGCCAATGGATGCTGCACGCTGGCGCCGACACCGGCGATCACCAGCGCCGCCATCAGCGCGGCAATGCCCTGGCTGAGGCCGGCCACGCAGAAGCCGATGCCGGCAAGCGCCGTACCGAGCGCCAGCACGAGGGGTACGCTAAAGCGCTCCGACAATCGCCCCGCCGGAATCTGCAATCCGGCAAGGGTGAGCGAGAACATCGTCTTCATCAGGCCGAGCACGGCGTAGCTCAGCCCGAATTCGCCCTGCCATATCGGCAGCATCACATAGATGAGATCGGTATAGCCGTCGTGCAGCGCGTGCGCGCCGCAGGCCACGCCCATCGCACGCCTCTCCTCGCCGATGGCAGGCGCGGCGGGTGCGGCCTCGCTCGGCGCGTTCATGGCTTTATCCGCCGTTCGATAAAGGTGGTGCTCACGAAACTGATCACCAGGTTGCCGTTCTGGTTCACGCCGGTCGAGCGCATCGTCATGAGGCCAAGCCCCGGCCGGCTTTCCGAGACTCGCATTTCCACGACTTCGCTGGCGTAGTCGATGGTGTCGTCGACGTAAACGGGCTTGAGCCACTTCAATTCGCGAAAGCCCAGCGCCGGGCCGATGGTGCCGACCGGCTCGCCGCGGGCGCGCGCTGCCTCGATCATGCGGCGGCGGTAGTCGACCATCAGCCGCATCCACGCCGCTGCGGTGTGCCAACCCGAGGCGACCAATCCGCCGAAATGCGAAGCTTGCGCCGCTGCCTCGTCGACATGGAACGGCTGCGGATCGTAGCGCGTGGCATACGCCTTGATGTCGGACGCGGTGAATGTGTGGCGGCCGAGGGCATAAATATCGCCGACACGGACATCGTCGAAGAAATTCATGGTGCCGTCCCCGGCTGACGGCGCCCGAACATCGTCGGCACCGTCATCGACACGATGACGGCGTCGGTCTCGTCGATCATGTCGTAGCGGAATCTCGTCAAGCCCATCTCCGGCCGGCTTTTGGAAGCGCGAGTGTCGAGCACGGTGACGCGGACACGGATCCGCGTGCCGGGCCGCAGCGGCCTGAGCCACCGCAGCTCTTCAATGCCGGGAGCGCCCATCGAACTCGAATCGAGAATAAAGCCATCGGCTACGGTGCGCATGAGCAGGCTGCAGACGTGCCAGCCGGAGGCAGCAAGGCCGCCGAGCAGCGTCACGCTCGCCGCCGCCTCATCGAGGTGCATCGGCTGCGGATCGAATTCGGCAGCGAAGGCGACGATCTCCTCGCGCGTCACCAGTCGCGGGCCGTAAACGGCGACCTCGCCGGTCTTGAAATCTTCCCAGTAATGCTTCGGCATATTCAATTCCCGGTCATTCCGGGACGCGAGCGAAGTTCGCAGCGAGGCCGTGTTCCGGAATGACGAAGACGTATCACGTCGCAAAACGGAAATGCAGCACGTCGCCGTCGGCGACGACATAATCCTTACCCTCGAGCCGCAGCTTGCCGGCATCGCGCGCGCCGGCCTCGCCGCCATTGGCGATGAAGTCGTCGGAGCCGATGGTCTCGGAGCGAATGAAGCCACGCTCGAAATCGGAATGGATCACGCCCGCCGCCTGCGGCGCCTTGGTGCCCTGGGTGATGGTCCAGGCCCGCGTCTCCTTCGGGCCGACGGTGAAATAGGTCACGAGATGCAGAAGCGCGTAGCCGGCGCGGATCAGCCGGTCGAGCCCGGTTTCCTTCAGGCCAACGGCCTCGAGAAATTCAGCGCGTTCGGCTGCCGGCAGCGTCGCAATCTCCGACTCGATCTTGGCCGAGATCACCACGGCGACGGCGCCCTCCTCCTTGGCCCGCGCTTCGACCCGCTGGGAAAACGCATTGCCGGCCGCGGCGGCGGCTTCCTCGACGTTGCAGGCATAGAGCACCGGCGCCGAGGTGAGCAGCCCCAGCGAATGGAACAGCTTTTCTTCGTCCGGCTTGCGCTCGACAAGCCGCGCCGGCTTACCCTCGCGCAGCAGCACCAGCGAGCGGTTGATAAGGTCGAGCGCCTCCTTGGCGAGTTTGGCATCCTCGCCGGTGCCCTTGGCCTTTTTCTCCAGCGCGTCGGTACGCTTTTCCAGACTGTCGAGGTCGGCGAGCATCAGCTCGGTCTCGATGGTGTCGATGTCGGCGATCGGATCGATCTTGCCCTCGACATGGGTGACGTCGGAGTCCTCAAAGCAGCGCACCACATGGACGATGGCGTCGACCTCGCGGATGGTGGCAAGGAACTGGTTGCCGAGCCCCTCGCCCTTGGAAGCGCCGCGCACCAGCCCGGCGATATCGACGAAGGCGATGCGCGTCGGAATGATCTCCGCCGACTTGCCCAGGACCGCAAGCTTCTCCAGCCGCGGGTCCGGCACCGCGATCTCGCCGACATTGGGCTCGATGGTGCAGAACGGATAGTTGGCCGCCTGCGCCGCCGCGGTCTGCGTCAGCGCATTGAAAAGCGTCGACTTGCCCACATTTGGCAGGCCGACAATGCCGCATTTGAAACCCATGGATTATTCTTCGCTGTCGTCGGCGCCGCCGCCGAAGCCTTTTGCGGACATGGCGAGGTGCACCTTGTTCTGAAACGTCGAATCCTTGCCCTCGATCAGCAGCGCCACGTTATCGGCGATGATGTCGCAGAGCGCTTCAACCCAGGGCCATTCGTCCTTGGCGAAGTTCGCCAGCACATGGCGCTCCATCAGGTTCTTGTCGCCCGGATGGCCGATGCCGAGGCGCACACGATGGTAGTCATTGCCGATGTGTTCGGTGATCGAGCGCAGACCGTTGTGGCCGGCATTGCCGCCGCCTGTCTTCAGCCGCACCTTGCCGGGAGCGAGTTCGGCTTCGTCGTGGAAGATCACGACATTGCCGGCTTCGAGCTTGTAGAAGTTTGCCGCTTCCGCCACCGCGCGGCCGGACTCGTTCATGAAGGTGCCCGGCAACAGCAGCAACAGCTTTTCCCCCGCGATGGTGCCTTCGACCGCGACGCCCTGAAACCGCCGGCGCCACGGCGCGATATCGTGGCGGCGTGCCACCGCCTGCACCGCCATGAAGCCGATATTGTGCCGGTTGCCGGCATACTCCGGGCCGGGATTGCCGAGGCCGACGAAAAGCAGCATGGCATCACCGGCATCGCGCTTCGACGGAAGCGGGGAAAGCGAGGCGGCGGTCCCGCCTCACTTCTTCTCGGGCTTGGCCGCAGCGGCGGCAGGCGCAGCACCTGCGGCGGGAGCCGCAGCGCCCGCAGCGGGCGCGGCAGCTGCACCGGGAGCAGCGGGCGCGCCTTCGGCGCCAGGCGCAACGCCGGCTTCGGCGGCGGCAGCCGCGGCAGCAGCGGCGGCAGCAGCAGCTTCGGCGGCGGCCTTGAGTTCTTCGGCGTAGCCGGACGGCGGCACGACGGTGACCAGCGTGATGTCGCCATGCGCAATCACCCGCACGTTCGGCGGCAACGTGATGGCGCTGAGGTGCTTGGAATGATTGATGTCGAGTTCGGAAATGTCGACGTCGATCGATTCCGGAATGGCGTCGACCGGGCACATCACCTCGATCGTATGGGTGACGATGTTGACGGCGCCGCCGCGCTTGACGCCGGGCGACTGCTCAGCGTTGAGCACGTGCACCGCGACGTTGACGCGGATGGTCGAGCCCGCCGAGACGCGGAGGAAATCGACGTGCAGCGGCAGCTCCTTGACCGGATCGAGCTGGAAGTCGCGCGGGATCACGCGGTGCTTGGCGCCATCCACTTCGATATCGTGCAGCGTGGTCAGAAAGCGACCGGCCAGGATGTGCTGGCGCAGCTCATGATGGTCGAGCGAGACCGTCACCGGGGGTTTGTTTTCGCCGTAGATCACGCCCGGCACAAGGCCGGCGCGACGTTCTGCCCGGGCGGCCCCCTTGCCGCTCTTCGGGCGAACCGTCGCTTTCAATTCCTTGACGGTCGCCATCTCTAAATCCTCATCTAACGCTATGGAAAAAGGCGGCTTTCTCCGCCGCCTCCGGAACGCGGCAAGCCTCCAGGGGTGCCGGGGGCCGCGTTTCGAGGCGGCTTATAGCGGGGGGTGCACGAAAGGGCAAGAAAGCCCGAAAATCAGCCGGCGCCTGCGCCCTTTTTGCTCGGCTTTGCCGGCCTCTCCGGGGATTTGCCCTCCAGCGCCTCGATGCGCGCCTTGAGCGCCTCGTTTTCCTCGCGCGCCAAGCGCGCCATGTCCTTGACCGCCTCGAACTCCTCGCGCGGCACAACATCGAGTTCGCGCAAGATGCGCTCGGCCTGGGCACGGAACAGCGTGTCAAACTCGCGGCGCACGCCCTGGGCAACACCGGCGGCGTCGTTCATCAGCCGTGCCATCTCGTCGAAGAAGCGGGTGCTGGTCTGGGCCATCGGTTCTCTCCACGCCGTACAAGAATGGCAATGCCGTTATCTCGCCGCAAGTCCCGGCATGCTAAAGAGACGGCCACGATTATCAACCCCGCCCCGGCAATGCCATTACACGTCATCCCCTACCCCCACATCGACTCGGTGCTGGTGCATCTCGGCCCCTTCGCCATCCGCTGGTACGCGCTCGCCTATATCGCCGGCATCCTGCTCGGCTGGGTTTATGCCCGCGCCATCATCCGCAACGGCAAATTGTGGGGCGGCAAGGCGCCGATGACGCTCGTCGAATTCGACGATTTTCTATTGTGGGTGACGCTCGGCATCATCCTCGGCGGCCGCACCGGCTACGTACTGTTCTACAACCTGCCGCATTTCATCGAACATCCGCTGGAAATCTTCGAACTATGGAACGGCGGCATGTCGTTCCACGGCGGCTTCACCGGCTGCGTCGTCGCGGTGGTCGTGTTCGCGCGGCTTCGCGGCATTCCGATCCTGTCGCTGGGCGACGTCACCTGCGCGGTCGGACCGATCGGGCTATTCCTCGGCCGCATCGCCAATTTCATCAACGGCGAATTGTGGGGCCGCCCGGCCGAGGTGCCCTGGGCCATGGTATTTCCCAATGGCGGCCCGTTGCCGAGGCATCCGAGCCAGCTTTATGAAGCGTCGCTGGAAGGGCTCATGCTGCTCATTGTGCTTGCTGTGATGGTGCGGTTCGGCGCGCTGAAGCGGCCGGGGCTGATCATCGGCACCTTTGCCGTCGTCTATGCCCTCGCTCGCTCGTTCTCGGAGTTTTTCCGTGAACCCGATGCGCAACTCGGCTTCCTCTGGGGCGGCGCCACCATGGGGCAGTTGCTATCGATCCCGCTGTTCATCGCAGGCGTCGGCTTCATCATCTACGCCTTGCGCCACCCGGCACGCGCATCATGACCACCGAACTGCTGCCGCTGGAACGCGACATCCGCCGGCGCATTGCCGCCGCCGGGCCGATGCCGGTCGGCCAATACATGGCGCTTTGCCTGTCCGATCCGAACCACGGCTATTACACCAACGCAAATCCGCTCGGCGTCCGTGGCGATTTCATCACCGCGCCGGAGGTGAGCCAGATGTTCGGCGAGCTCATCGGCCTGTGGATGGCCTCGGTCTGGCAGCAGATGGGCGCGCCGGAAAACGTGCGCATCGTCGAGCTTGGACCCGGGCGCGGCACGCTGCTTCGGGATGCGCTGCGAGCCGCAACGATCGTGCGCGGCTTCAACGACGCGGTCGTTTTGCACCTCGTCGAAATCAACGCGGTGTTGAAGGCGCGCCAGGAGCGCACGCTGGAGGCGCTCACAATTCCGATCTACTGGCACCCGACGCTCCGCGACGTTCCCGGCGGGCCGGCGATCATCATTGCCAATGAATTCTTCGACGCGCTGCCGGTGAACCAGGCGGTGAAAACCCAATACGGCTGGCACGAGCGCCAGATCGAGATCGGGCCCGAAGGCAATCTCGCGTTTACCCTGGCGCCGGCGCCGATCAGGCATTTCGAACGATTGCTGCCGGAGACGGTTCGCCGCGCGCCGGACAATTCAATTTTTGAATGGCGCGCGGAAAACATGGCGCTGGATCTCGGCCGGCGCATCGCCCGCGACGGCGGCGCGGCACTGGTGATCGATTACGGCCACAGCGAAAGCGCCGTCGGTGACACGCTGCAAGCAGTCGCGCGCCACGCTTACGCCGACCCCCTCACCGGCGCCGGCACAATCGACCTCACCGCGCATGTCGACTTTCAGGCCCTGGCGCGCGGGGCCGAGGCGATGGGCGCGAAAGTCTTCGGCGCGATTGCGCAGTCGCTGTTCCTGCGCCGCCTCGGCATCGAGGCCCGCGCCGGGATGCTCAAGACCAACGCCTCACGCGACGAACGCGCCGAAATCGACGCCGCGCTGGAGCGGCTGACCGGCACCGGCCGCACCGGCATGGGCACGCTGTTCAAGGTCATGGCCTTTGTCCAGCCGGCGCTTCGGAACGCCGCCGGGCTTCGCCGATTGAACGGCCTTGCGTCGCGGCCGATTTGAATTCATTGATCGCTCGATGCTTCAGGCCGCAAACCTTTCCCGCCTCGCCGGCATTCGCCACGGTTTCTTCACCCGTGGCGGCGGCGTATCCGACGGCGTCTATGCGAGCCTCAATGGCGGCGTCGGTTCCAACGACGCGCCCGACAACGTGGCGGAAAATCGCGCGCGCATGGCGGCAAAGCTCGGCGTGCCGGCCGAGCGTTTCATGACCGCCTATCAAATCCACTCGCCGGACGTGGTGGCCGCGGATGCTCCTTGGAGTGCGCAGAACCGTCCGCGCGCCGACGCCATCGTTACCGCTACGCCGCAGCTCGGCATCGGCGTTTCCACCGCCGACTGCGGACCACTGCTGTTTGCCGATGGCACCGCGCGCATCATCGGTGCCGCACATGCCGGCTGGCGTGGCGCGTTGGGCGGCGTCATTGAAGCCACCATCGCGGCGATGGAAAAACTTGGCGCCGAACGCACCCGCATCGCCGTCGCACTCGGCCCTACCATCCGCCAAGCCAATTATGAGGTCGGGCCCGAATTCATCGCCCGCTTCATCGAAGCCGATTCCGGCAACGCGCATTTTTTTGTACCGGCGGCCAAGACCGGCCATACTTTGTTCGATCTTCCCGGCTATATCGCCGCCCGCATTCGGCGCACCGGAATCGTGCAATTTGAGGATCTGGGCCTGTGCAATTACGCCGACCCCGAACGCTTCTTCAGTTTTCGCCGCACGACCCACCGCGGCGAAGCCGATTACGGAAGGCATATCAACGCCATCACGCTTGCCGGATAAAGAATTGGCCGCATGCGTGCTGGACTCCCTACCTGACTTGTCGCTACCTTTGCAGCCGGCTGCTGGGGACAAGACAAAAATACGGCTGCAGGGGTGGCAATGCAGAGTTGTTGGTATCGGCGCGGGGGGCGCGCCGCGTGGCGTGAGATTTGCCGGTCGTGTTGGCTGCTCGCCGCCGCCGGCGCTCTGGCATTATCCGCCTGCACTACCGACGGCCAGCAAAGCGCATTGAATGCCGTGCCGCGCGGCGCCAGCGTCGCGTTCGAATCCATCGACGGGCCGCCGCAAGGGCAATTCTACAAACTGGTACAGGACCTCAACAACGAGGCGCAGCTGCGCCGTCTGCCGGTGATTTCGCGCGACAGCCAGGCCGCCTACCGCGTGCGCGGATATCTCGCTGCCGAAACGGTCAAAGGCGCAACGACGATTTCCTGGATCTGGGACGTGTTCGACAATGACGGCCACCGCGCACTGCGCATTAGCGGCACAGAAGCTGCGCCCGGCAAGCACCGTGACGCCTGGACCGCGGCCGATGACGCGGTGCTGCTTCGCATCGCTCGCGCCAGCATGGACCAGCTCGGCGCTTTTCTGACCTCACCCGATGCTGCGCCCGCCGAAACGGCAACCGTGGCGGCGCTGGACGACAGGCCGTCGTCGCCTGAGGCGGCGGGGATTTTCCGCATTTTCCGCGCCACTGCCGACCCGGTCCCGGGCCAGGCCGCGGCCGCCCCCGACGCGGAGGCGCTGCCCAGTTCGGTGCCGCTGCCGCGCCGCCGCCCGACCACCACCGCAGCATTGCCCGCCCGCAAGACGGCAAGCCTGGCGGCCGCAGAGCGCTGAGCGCAGCCCTAAATCGTCGCGGGATAAGGCATTCGCCGCATATTGCCGCGTGTTCCCCGCCTTGTTATGACCACGCCGCCTGTGGCGTTGGTGCGAGGCGAGGACAGAGGCATGGCGGCCAAAAACGGGGCGATCAAGCTCGTCGCCGGCAACTCCAACCCCGCGCTGGCCAAGGCGATCGCCGATTATCTCAAGACGCCATTGACCAAGGCGGTGGTGCGGCGCTTCGCCGATATGGAGATCTTCGTCGAGATCCAGGAAAACGTCCGCGGCGCCGACTGCTTCGTGATCCAGTCCACGTCGTTTCCGGCCAACGACCACCTAATGGAATTGCTGATCATCATGGACGCGCTGCGCCGCTCGTCGGCGCATCGCATCACCGCGGTGGTGCCCTATTTCGGCTACGCCCGTCAGGACCGCAAGCCTGGGCCGCGCACTCCGATTTCGGCCAAGCTGGTATCAAACCTGATTACCCGCGCCGGCGCCGACCGGGTGATGACGCTCGATCTGCATGCCGGGCAGATCCAGGGCTTCTTCGATATTCCGGTCGACAATCTTTACGCCTCGCCGGTGATGGTGCGCGACATCAAGGAGCGCTTCAAGCTCGACAACATCATGGTGGTGTCGCCCGACGTCGGCGGCGTGGTGCGCGCGCGCGGCCTGGCCAAACGCATCAACGCCCCGCTCGCCATCATCGACAAGCGCCGCGAACGCGCCGGCGAATCCGAGGTGATGAACGTGATCGGCGATGTCGCCGGCTATACCTGCGTGCTGGTCGACGACATCGTCGATTCCGGCGGCACGCTGGTCAATGCCGCCGACGCGCTGCTCGAACAGAAGGCAAAGGACGTCTACGCCTATATCAGCCATGGCGTCCTGTCCGGCGGCGCCGTCGTCCGCATCGCCAAGTCGCGGCTCAAGGAACTGGTGATCACCGACTCGATCCAGCCGACCAAGGAAGTCCTCGGCGCCGGCAACATCCGCGTGCTGGAAATCGCCACGCTGATCGGCGAAGCGATCGGCCGCACCGCGTCGGAAGAATCGGTGTCGAGCCTGTTCGACTGAAATTCAGATGCACTGCTTGGTGTAAACGGAAACGGCGGATTCAAATTCGCCGTAAGCCGAGCGCAGCCGGATAAATTCGCGCGAGCAACTGTGCCGTCCCAGGCTGTTGGCGACGCAGGTTGAAAACTGCTGCATGGCGTCTTCCAGGCGGCCGATCACCGAATTGTAATCCCTCACCGCGTCGCCGCACTCGTCGGCCCGCACAGTCTGCGCGAACGCCAACGAGACGACGATCGCGCCCACGCCCACTGATTTGATCACGCGCACCCTCCCTCGGCTGGCTTTTCCTCGCCATCGTCGCCCGGCGGATGATTTGCTGTCGAGCCCCTTCGGCTTTGAGTCGCGGAACACTGCCTTGCGGCGACTTATCCACGACAAGAGTCAATATGTGACAGCAATGCTTGTGGACATCGAGTCCCGCGGCGTTGCCTAAGCCCCGCAAATCACCGCTGATTGTGCCTTGAGACTGGCTTTGGTGGCGCGAATCGGCCGGGCTATAGTGAGTAGGCCTCGGTGATTCGTTTAGGCGGTCAAGGCACTCCCGTACCCTCGCGTTCGAAAGCGATGCGGCCCGCTGCAAGGTCGCAGTCCGTACCCTGTGCGTGCGGCGGTTTTTGATTCCAATTTCGCGCCAAGCGGAGACGGCATGTCCCTTATCGGCTACGCAGACGGCCAGCGCATCAATCCCCTCGACGTCGTGGAGCGGCTCGCTGCGGTGAATGACTGGTCGTTCGAGCGCGCCAGCGACGACGAGATCACCATTCTGGTCGCCGGCAAGTGGACCGACTATCAGCTTTCCTACACCTGGATGAACGACATCGAGGCGCTGCACCTTGCCTGCGCCTTCGATCTCAAGGTGCCGGAGCGGCGGCGCGCGGAGGTGCAGGCGCTGATCTCGCTGATCAACGAGCAGATGTGGGTCGGCCATTTCGACCTGTGGACCAAGGAAGGCATCATCATGTTCCGCCACGCACTGGTGCTGGCGGGCGGGGTCGAAGCCTCGGGCAAGCAATGCGAGTCCCTGCTCGGCACCGCGCTCGACGCCTGCGAGCGCAATTTTGCGGCCTTTCAGTTCGTGGTCTGGGCGGGAAAAAGCGCGCGCGAGGCGCTTGACGCCGCCATGTTCGAGACCTCCGGCGAGGCCTAGTCGCCTTCCTCCGCGATAACGCGGTATTGTCACCGCCATGGCGCGTAAGCCCAAACCGCTCAAAACGATTTCCTCGCTGCTGCTCGTCGGGGCCGGCAAGATGGGCTCGGCCATGCTCGAGGGGTGGCTTGCGCGCGGGCTCAATCCGCGAAAGGTCGTCGTCATCGAGCCGCAGCCGGTCAAAGCCGTTAAGGCGTTGACGCGACGCGGGCTCAAGCTCAATCCGAAGGGCAAGGCGAACCCGGCTGCCGTCATCATCATCGCGGTGAAGCCGCAAATCGCGCCAGACGCGCTGCCGGCGGTGGCGCCTTATATCGGCAAATCGACGCTTGTGCTCTCGATCATGGCGGGGCGCACCATCGGCTTTCTGGAAAAGTCGCTGCCGGCAGGGGCAGCGGTCGTGCGCTCCATTCCCAATACACCGGCGGCCATCGGCCGCGGCATCAGCGTCGCGGTCGTCAACGCGAAGGTGTCCGCGCGTCAGCGCAAGCAGGCGACCGACCTCTTGTCGGCCATCGGCGCGGTGGAATGGGTGAGCGACGAGGCCCTGATGGATGCGGTGACCGCGACCTCCGGTTCCGGTCCGGCTTACGTGTTTCTGCTGGCCGAGGCGATGACGCAGGGCGGCATCGCCGCAGGCCTGCCGGCGGAACTTGCGGCAAGGCTCGCGCGCGAAACCGTCGCCGGTGCCGGCGAGTTGCTGCGCCGGTCGGACCTCGACGCGGCAACGCTGCGGCAGAATGTCACCTCCCCTGGGGGCACCACAGCCGCTGCGCTCGAAGTGCTGATGGGCCCGGGCGGCTTCGATGCGCTGCTGACCAAAGCGATTGCGGCAGCAACGCGGCGCGGCGGCGAACTGGCGGGCTAGTACCGGCGGCGGCGCGGGCCTACATTAAGGGCAAGCCCAAATCCACACAGGGAGGTGGCCCATGATGGCCCGCAAACCCAAACGCGCCCGCAAGGCACCAACCGCGCCGCCGCCGCGCGGCGCCTCCGACCGCGACAAGGCGGTCGATGCGCTGATGGCACTGCTCGCCGAACACTCCTTCGCCGAGATCGGCCTTGCCGAAGTCGCCGGCCGCGCCGGCATCAAACTCTCGCAGCTGCGCGCTGAATTCGGCTCGACGCTCGCCATCCTCGCCGCCCACATCAAGGACATTGATCGCATCGTGCTCGCCGGCGGCGACGCCGACATGGCCGAGGAAAACCCGCGCGACCGGCTGTTCGACGTGCTGATGTGCCGCCTGGAGGCGCTCGCGCCTTACAAGGCGTCGACGCGCTCGCTCATGCGCTCGGCGCGGCGCAACGCCGGGCTTGCTTTAGCGCTCAACGCGCTTGCAACGCGTTCGCAGCGCTGGATGCTGGAGGCCGCCGGCATCGGCGCGCACGGGCCGAAAGGCGCTCTGCGCGCGCAGGGCGCGGCATTGATGTTTGCCCGCGTGCTTGCGGTTTGGGTCAACGACGAAGAAGAAGGTCTCGACCGCACCATGGCCGCGCTCGACCGCGGCCTTGCCAGCGCCGAGCGCTGGTCCGGCTTCCTCGACGACCTGATGTGCATCCCCGCCGCGATCTGCCGCGGGCCGCGCCGCAGGCGGCGCGCCCCGATCGACGAAGGCGCGGCGGAGGCGGACGCCGCGTGATCCTGAAAAGCGAGAACCGGTTTTCGGATCACATCACGCGGGAAAAAGCCTAAACCGGCACCCGCACCGTCGCGCGCAAGCCGCCGAGCGGGGAATCGCCGAGCATGATGTCGCCGCCGTGCGAACGGGCGATGTCGCGGGCGATCGCGAGGCCGAGGCCGGTGCCGCCCTCGTCCTGATTGCGGGCGTCGTCGAGCCGCAGGAAGGGCTTGAATACCTCCTCGCGCAGGCCAACCGGAATGCCGGGCCCGTCGTCGTCCACCGTCACCGTCAGCCAGCGGTGATCGCGGTGACCGGTGATCGAAATCGACGGGGCGTGGCGCGCCGCATTCGACACCAGATTTCCGAGGCAGCGCTTGAACGCGGCGGGACGCACGGTGACCACCGGCGGCCCGTGAAACGTCACGCTTGCCCTGTGGCCGTGACGCTCGGCATCGAGCCGCATTTCTTCCAGAAATTCCGCCATGTCGGTCGGCGCCGACCCCTCGCCGAGATCGCCGCGGGCGAAGGCGAGATAGGCTTCCAGCATGCGCGCCATCTCGTCGACGTCTTTCTTCATCGCCTCGACTTCCGGCGTTTTCTTCTTGATCAGCGCCAGCTCGAGCTTGAAACGGGTGAGCACGGTGCGCAGGTCGTGCGAGACGCCGGCGAGCATGGCGGTGCGCTGCTCGATGGCGCGCTCGATGCGCGTCTTCATTTCAATGAAGGCCGCCGCCGCCCGCCGCACCTCGCGCGCGCCGCGCGGTCGGAAGTTCGGCACCTCGCGGCCCTTGCCGAAGCTTTCCGCAGCGTCGGCAAGGCGCAGAATCGGCTTGATCTGGTTGCGCAGGAAAATGATGGCGACGATGAGGAGCACCGTGGATGTGCCGACCATCCAGAACAGGAAGGCGCCGGCATTCGAGGCGTAAGCGGCGCTTCGCCGCGCAAACACCCGCATGACCGTATTGTCGAGCTGGATGCGGATTTCGACCAACGCCGACTTGCCGACGCTGTCGATCCAGAACGGCCGGCCGACCTGCTTACGCAGTTGATCGGAGAGCGTCGAATCCAGCAACGAGAAAAACGGCTTCGGTCCCGGCTGCGGCAGGTCGCCCACCGGCAGGAAATCGAGCTGCAGCCCGAAGCGCTCCTGCGCGATGCGGCGGATCTGGGCGCGGTCGCCGTCCTGCGGATAGCCGCGATAGACGTCGATCAGGCCCGCGATGTCGGCAACGACGCCGGCGGAGAGGCGCTGCGTAACTTCGTTCAACTGCCGGTCGACGAAAACCAGCGCCAGCACCGACTGCAGGATGACCATCGGCAGGATGATGATCAGCAGCGCGCGCGCATAAAGGCCCTTGGGCATCACGCTGTTGAGCGCGCGGGCGAGCCGACGCCAGCCGTCGCGGATCTGCGCCAGCCAGCCGTGAATGCGGGCCACCGCCGGAATTTCGCAATACCATTGCCAGAAATCGACGAGACGCTGCAACGCGCCGCGGATCGAGGCAATGCCGGCGTCGAGGCTGGTCATGTCGAGATCACCAGCCGGTAGCCGATGCCGCGGACGGTCTGCACGAACAGCGGATTGGCCGGGTTGCGCTCGATCTTGCGGCGCAGCCGGTTGACCTGCACGTCAACCGCGCGCTCGCTGACATTGCCGCCGCTGCCGGCAAGCGCCATGCGCGCCACCGTCTCGCCGGGCGTGCCGGCGAGTACCCGCAACATGTCGCGCTCGCGGTCGGTCAGGCGGATGACATCGCTGCCGCGGCGCAATTCGCCGCGCGCGATGTGAAAGACGAAAGGACCGAAGCTGACCGACTCGGCCGGTTCCGCCACCGCAGGCTGCGTGCGTTTGAGAATATTGGCGATGCGCAGCGACAATTCGCGCGGCTCGAACGGCTTCGACAGATAATCGTCGGCGCCCATTTCCAGGCCCTCGATGCGGCTCTCGGCGGCGTCGCGTGCGGTCAGCATCAGGATGGGCACATCGGACTTGCCGCGGATCGCCTTGGCGAGGTCGAAGCCGGATTCGCCCGGCATCATCACGTCGAGGATCAGCAGGTCGAAGCTGAGCCCGTCGAGCTTGGCGCGCGCGTCTTTTGCCGTCTCGGCGGTGGAGACGCGGTAGCCTTCCTCGGCGAGAAAGCGCGACAACAGATCGCGAATGCGGCGATCGTCGTCGACCACAAGGAGATGCGGCGCGTCATCGGCGAGTGTGGCGGGGAGGTTCATAGCTACAGACCCTTGCCGCGGCGTTCGACCAACCGCAGCACGCCGTCACGATTGTCGGGATCGATCATGGCGGTGAGAAAGCGCCGCGCCGCCGCATGCGTGTCAGGCCCGAGTTCGGCGAAGGCACGGTTGATGCGCACGGTCTGCAGGGCCGCGAGCCTGAGTGCCAGCGCCTCGCCTTTCGGCGTCACGTACAAAAGCCGCTGCCGCCGGTCGAGCGCGCCTTCCTTCTGCACCACGTGGCCCTGATCGACGAGTTGCTTGAGCACGCGGCCGAGCGACTGCTTGGTGATGTTGAGGATGTCGAGCAGGTCGGCGACCGTCATGCCCGGATTGCGGTTGACGAAATGCAGCACCCGGTGATGGGCGCGGCCGAAGGCGAGCTTGCTCAACACCTCGTCGGGATCGCCGACGAAATCGCGATAGGCAAAAAACAACAGTTCGATGATGTCCCAGACAGGCTCCACCGTGGTGTGGGTCGGGCGTTCGGCGAGGCTTGCGCTCATTTTTATGTCAGCCATGTTGACATAGTTTGATTTTATGTTACAAAAATGGTGCGACGAACGAAAGGATAGTACCGAAACGGTCCTTTTTACCGATTTAGGTCCGGATCGGACCTAGTCATACCGAGTGTTGCCCGCCGACGCAAAGTGTTGGAATGGACGCGAAAAATGCGCCATCAAGGCGGCAACCGGGCCGACAAGACCTGACGAGGGGACGAACAAGGAGAAGATCATGGCTGCGCAGTCCTACGACCGCCTCGAAGGGGTCATCTGGTACGACGGCAAACTCGTTCCCTGGCGCGACGCCAACCTGCACGTCCTCTCGCACGGCCTCCACTATGCGAGCTGCGTATTCGAGGGTGAGCGCGCTTATGGCGGCAAGATTTTCAAAACCAAGGAGCACGCCGAACGGCTGAAGAAGTCGGCACAGGTGCTCGACTTCGAAATTCCCTATTCGGTCGAAGACATCGTCAAGGCCAAAGACTTGGTCGTCGCCAAGAACGGCCGCAAGGAAGCCTATGTCCGTCCGGTCGCCTGGCGCGGCTCGGAGATGATGGGCGTCTCGGCGCAGACCAACACCATCCACCTCGCCATCGCCTCGTGGGAATGGCCGAGTTATTTCGATCCCGAGCAACGGCTCAAGGGCATCAAGCTCGATCTCGCCGAGTATCGCCGGCCCGACCCGAAATGCGCGCCGGTCATGGCCAAGGCCGCCGGCCTCTACATGATCTGCACCATCTCCAAGCATCGCGCCGAGCGCCGAGGCTTCGCCGACGCCATGATGCTCGACTGGCAGGGCCGCGTCGCCGAATGCACCGGCGCCAACATATTTTTCGTCAAGGACGGCAAGATCCATACGCCGATCGCCGACTGCTTCCTCGACGGCATCACACGGCAAACGGTGATCGCGCTGGCGAAAAAGCGCGGTTTTGAGGTGGTCGAGCGCCGCATTCTGCCGGAGGAACTCTCGACATTCTCCGAGTGCTTCATCACCGGCTCGGCGGCGGAGGTCACCGCGGTGTCGGAGATCGGCGGCCAGTGGAATTTCAATCCGGGCGGCATCACCAAGCAGCTGATGGAAGATTACACAGCGGCTGTGCATCCGTCGGGCAAGGCGGCGGCGGCCTGACGCCTCACACCACCGCCAATTCCTGCGGCCGCAGCAGCGTCACGTAGCGCACGCGGTTCTGTTCGGCGAAGCGCTCCATGCGTTCGTCGAGCACGCGGCCGCGGCTTCTCGCGGCGTGGCGCAGCATGAAGCGGCCGTTGTCGTCGAAAATGACGAAGCCGATGTGGAAATAATCGAGGTTCGGCCGCTGCGTGACAAAGCCGACGATGTCGCCGGTGCGCAGCAGCGCGACGCCGCCCATGAACACGTCGCACGGGATGACCTGCATGGCAAAGCTGCGGCGGCCGAGCGCCTTGTGCCAATAGACGGTTTTCTCGATCTCGACGGCGCCGTCCATCGACACCGCGCGGCAGGTCTTGTTCTCGATATTGTGTTTACCCCACTCGAAGAAATAGTGGTTGCGCTGGTACCAGTTCACCACGCCGTCATGATAGCGCACCTTGCGCAGCACGCCGTCGAAGCCGGAGGGCTCGCGGGTGATCGCCGCGGCCAGCACCGTTTCGCAAAACGTGACGCAATCGAAGCCATCGTCGCGCACCACGAATTTTTCCGGCGATTTCGGCCCGCCGATCAGCGTATAGCCGCGATAGCTCGTGCCGAGGAGCGCGCGTGAAATGAAATCGATGCGCTGCGGCATGTCACCCTGCCCCTGCGCTGCAAGAACAAGCCTGTCGATACGCGTTTCGCCGGCGAAGGCTACGCCTGCCGGCAAAGCCGCGGCAGCGGCCAGCAATTGCAGGACGTTGCGGCGACCCAACATCACTCGCGCACGACCACCAGACGGTCGGTGCCGCTCTCGGCAGCCCAGACTTCGCCCGCGCGGCCGAGGATCTGTCGTACGTCGGAGCGGTTGCGATTGCTCGGGAAGCTGTCGAATTTTTCCGTCACCGGATCGAAGCGCACCAGCGCATTGTTGGTCCAGTCGGACACCCAGACCTTGTCCTTGTCGTCGACAAAAACCGCGTAGCAGCCTTGCGTGCTCTTCGGCAGGCTCCAGGTCTTCCAGACCTTTGCCGCCGGATCGAAGCGAGCAACCTCGCCGCTGGTCCAGAAGCTGACCCACAGCAGGCCCTTGGAGTCCGACCAGATGCGGCGCGGACCGACGCCGGCCTTGGGCGGTGCCACCACCAGCGCGTCGCCGCTCACGGTGTCGATTTTCGCGATGTGATCGCCGGCGAGCGATGCATACCAGACCTCGCCGCTCGGCGTCGTGGTGATGCCGTAGGGGCCGACGCCCTTCGGCGCCTTCCAGGCCTCGACCTTGCCGGTCGCCGGGTCGACGCGGCCATAGACGCCGTTCTGTCCGGTGAACCAGAGGATGCCCTTGCGGTCGAAAGTCGCGGTGTTGAGGTTGGCGTTGGCGAAATCCTTGGGCAGCGGAAACACCTTCACAGCACGCGTCGCCGGATCGAAGCGTACGATGGCATTTTGTCCGCCGTCGGTGATCCAGGCGGCGCGGTCGGGACCGACGATGACGCCGTGCGGCGCCGACTCGGCGCCGAGCGCGACCTGCCGGGCGCGGCCGGTGCGCGGGTCGAGAATGCCGATCGCGCCCTGCGACTGCGCGGTGTACCAGACGGTGCCGTCCGGCGCTGGCGCGACGTCATGCGGATGGGCGCCGCGCGGCACCTCGAAATAAGCAACCTGCTCGGCCCGCGCCTCGCTAAAGCCGAGCACAAGCAGAGCCACGACTGGCAGCAGCGTTCTCATTCTGCCGCCTGTCCCGGCGGGCGCCAGCGCGCGGCGGCGGCATCGTCGGTGTGTTTCGACTCGACCCACATTTTGCCGTCCGCCTGCTCGACCTGCTTCCAGAACGGCGCGCGCGTTTTCAGATAGTCCATGAGAAATTCCGCCGCGGCGAAGGCCGCCTGCCGGTGCGACGATGCCGTCACAACCAGCACGATGTCCTCGCCGCAGGCGATGCGGCCGTAACGATGGATAACGGTGACGCCGAGAAGCGGCCAGCGCTCGACGGCTTCGGCGACGTGACGTCCGATTTCGGCTTCGGCCATTCCGGGATAATGTTCCAGGATCAGGGCGGCGATCGGCTTGCCGGCTTCGTCACCGCGGCAGATGCCGGTGAACGTGACCACGGCGCCGACGTCGGTGCGCGAGCGCGTCAGCGCAGCCGCTTCGGCGGCGGCGGCGAACGGCTCGCGCTGCAGACGGACGGTCACTTTCCCGGTCATGCCGACAATCTAGCGCGGCGGCCAGGCCAGCGCTATCCGCCGGTCATCGGCGGGAAAAAGGCGACTTCCGCGGCCTTGCCGATCGGTGTCTGCGCGGTGACATGGGCGCGGTCGATCGCAGCGCGGATCACCTTCGGGTTTTCGAAGGCGTGGGCATATTCCTCGCCGTGGCTCGCCAGCCAGGTCATCAACTGGCCGACGGTTTTCACCTCTGCCGGGATGTCGAGCTCTTCTTCCGGCTTGCCGACGCGCTCGCGCACCCAGGCGAAATATCTGACTTTCATCAGTCGATCACATATCTCAGACCGGCGCGCATGTAATCCCAGCCGGTGTAGAGCGTGAGGATGGCAGAAGCCCACAACAGACCGATGCCGATTTCGGTGATTCCGGGAATGACGCGGTCGCCGGCTTCACCGGCAATGAGAAAGCCGATCGCCACCATCTGCGCGACCGTCTTCCACTTGGCGAGCCGTGTTACCGGCACGCCGACGCGCAGTTCGGCGAGATATTCGCGCAGGCCGGACACCAGGATTTCGCGGCAGAGGATGATCACCGCGGCGAGCAGCGCCCAGCCGTGGATGCTCGCCTCCGCCGCAAGCATCAAAAGAGACGACGCGACCAGCAGCTTGTCCGCGATCGGGTCGAGCATGCGGCCGAGCGACGACGTCTGCCCCCAGATGCGAGCAAAATAACCGTCGAGAATATCGGTGATGCCCGCGGCAATGAAGACGGCGAGCGCCAGCCAGCGCAGCCACAACCCGCCCTCGAGAATGCTTTGCCAATAAAGCAGCGCGACCACCACCGGCACGGCGGCGATTCGCGCATAGGTCAGGATATTTGGCAGCGCCAACGGGCGCGCCGGCAATTGTTGCGAAGCAGCGATGTTCATGTCGGGCAAAGGAACACCCGTAGCGGTCGCAGGTCAACGGCAACGTTTTTCACTGGCGCCGCTAATCGATCGGCGGCTTGGGCAAACGTGCCCTTCCCGGCTCCATGACAAAGGTTTGATCGAGCGAATACCACTCACCCTTGACGTCCGCCGCCGGCGGCTTGTCCGTGTGGCGCTTGTAATCACCGATCAGCGCGCGGGTGACGCCGAACTGGACATCGGTATCCAGCTTGTCGTCGTCGTTGGAGTAGATCTGCGAGATCAGCGTCTTGAAGCCTTCCTTGAAGATGAGGAAGTGCAGGTGCGCGGGACGGAAATTGTGCCGCTTGCCGGCGCGCAGCAGATCGCCCACCGGGCCTTCGATCGGGATCGGATAGCCGGCCGGCTTGATACTGCGGAACCAGAAGTGGCCGTCCTTGTCGGTCATGAATTTGCCGCGCAGGTTCATCGGCGCCTGCTTCGGATCCTGCTGTTCGTAGAAACCTTCGGTCGAGGAATGCCAGACGTCCACCTCGGCGCCCTCGATCGGCTTGCCGTTCTTGTCCTTGACCCAGCAGTTGACGAAGATCGGCGGGCCCGGGGTCGGCGAGCGCACGATGGTGCCGCCATTCTCGGTGCGCGGGGAGTTCATGCGCCAGAACGGTCCGAGCAGATTGGCGGTGGTCTCGGTCTGGCCGTTATTGCCGTTGTTGAGCAGGCAAACCAGCGCGGAAAAGCCGAGCGAGCCCGACATCAGCACCACTTCGTTGTGCGTGGCGTTACTCAATTGACCCATGCGGGCGATGATCTGCGCGCCGGTCTGGAATTCCTCTTCGGTCAGATGCACCTCGCGCGCGAAGGCGTGCAGGTGCTTGACCAGCGACTCGACAATCTCGCGCAATCGCGGGTCGTCGATGTTCTTGTAGGCGTCCAGCACCTTGGGTGTGACGTCTTCTTGTTTTTGGATGATCATCTGTTTTGCTCCGACCTTCCAGCCGTCATGTCCGGCGTTAAGTTGCCGCCTGTTCGTGGAAGAATTCATATATCTTTCGCGCCGTCTCCGCATTAATTCCCGGCACCTGCGACAGGTCAGGCAGCGATGCGCGCTCGATGGCTTTCACAGTGCCAAAATGCCGCAGCAACGCGCGCTTGCGAGTCGGCCCGATACCGGGAATTTCCTGCAGGCCGGCCTCGCGGATGTCCTTTTTGCGCCGGGTGCGGTGCGAGCCGATGGCAAAACGGTGCGCCTCGTCGCGCAACCGCTCGACGAAATAAAGCACGGGATCGCGCGGCGGCAACTTGAATGGGCTCTTGCCCGCCATGAAGAAAGTCTCGCGGCCGGCGTCGCGATCCGGCCCTTTGGCGATGGCGACCAGCGGCACGTCGGTGACGCCGAGTTGGGCAAGCGTCTGTGTCGCCGCGCTGAGCTGGCCCTTCCCGCCGTCGATCAGCACCAGATCCGGCCACACCTGTTCACTCGCCTGGTCGTCGGCCTCCCCGGCATCGCCCGATTGCTCCGCGGCCACCGCAGCGTCGATCGACGGCCGCGGCGCTTCCGCCAGCAGCCGCTTGAAGCGGCGCTGCAAGACTTCGCGCATCATGCCGTAGTCGTCGCCGGGGGAGAGCTCCGCCGAGCGGATATTGAACTTGCGATATTGATTCTTGCGGAAACCTTCGGCGCCGGCGACGATCAAAGCGCCAACCGCGTTGGTCCCGGCGATGTGGCTGTTGTCGTAAACCTCGATGCGGCGCGGCGCCCGGGAGAGGCCGAAGGTTTCAGTCAAAGATTTAAGCAAACGCTGTTGCGACGAGGTATCCGCAAGCCGCCGCGCCAGCGCTTCGCGCGCATTGGCGAGCGCATGGCCTACCAGTTCCTTGCGCTCGCCGCGCTTGGGCACCGCGACCTCGACCTTGCGTTCGGCCTTGATGCAAAGCGCCTCGGCGAGCAATTCGCGATCCTCGAAATCGTGCGAGACCAGAATGAGCCGCGGCGGCGGCTTGTCATCGTAGAACTGCGCGAGGAAGGCGCTGAGCACGGCGCTGGCCTCGAAGGTACGATCCGCCTTGGGAAAATAAGCGCGGTTGCCCCAGTTCTGCCCGGTGCGAAAGAAGAACACCTCGACGCAGGTGTAGCCGCCTTGCTGATGCACGGCGAAGACGTCGGCTTCCTCGACGCTGCGCGGATTGATGCCTTGGTGGCCCTGGATTGCCGAGAGCGCCGAGAGCCGGTCGCGATACATCGCCGCGTGCTCGAAATCGAGCGCGGTCGAGGCCCTGTCCATCTCGTTTGCCAGCCGCTTCTGCACCGCGCTCGACCGGCCGGAGAGGAAGTCGTTCGCCTGTTTCACCAGTTCGCCATAGCCGGGGAAGTCGATTTCGCCGGTACAGGGCGCCGAACAGCGTTTGATCTGGTGCAGCAGGCACGGCCGCGTGCGCCCCTCGAAGAAAGCGTCGGTGCAGGAGCGCAAAAGGAATGCGCGCTCCAGCGTGTTGATGGTGCGGTTGACCGCGCCGGCACTGGCGAAGGGGCCATAGTAACGACCCTTGCGCGTGCGCGCACCGCGATGTTTGAGGATCTGCGGCGCCCAGTGGTCCGACGTGATGAGAATATAGGGGAACGACTTGTCGTCGCGCAGCAGCACGTTGAAACGCGGGCGCAGCCGCTTGATGAGGTTGGCTTCGAGCAGCAGCGCTTCGGTTTCGGTCTTGGTGGTGATGAATTCGAGCGTCGCCGTGACCGCCACCATGCGCGCGATGCGGGCATCGTAAGCTACCGGGCGCGCATAGTTGGCGACGCGCTTTTTAATGTTCTTGGCCTTGCCGACATAGAGCACGTCGCCCTTGCCGTCGATCATCCGGTAGACGCCCGGGGCGGACGGCGCGTGCTTGACGGCACGAACGATCGCGGCGCGGCCAGCCTTGAGCGTGCCGGGCAGCGCCTCGTCCATCTCCATTTCAGGCAGAGAGGATTCCTCGTCCTCCTCGCGCAATTCGCTTTGCGGATCGATGTCTTTTTTACCGTTCATAGCGGATAGATAATGGTAAAGCGGCTATTCCGCGACATCGCTGTCGGGGGTGCGCCAGGACACATGCTGGCCGCCGTCGACGGCGATGACGGTGCCGGTGACGCTTCGCGCCGCCGCGAGATAAACCACCGCAGCGGCGATGTCCTGCGGCAACGGCCCGCGCTGCAAGGGCAGCGCCTTGGCCTGGGCGGCAAATTGCGCATCCGATTGCCGCGGGCTCGGCAGCGTCGGCCCCGGCGCCACGGCGTTGACCCGGATCGCCGGCGCCAACGCTTGCGCCAGCGTGATGGTGGCTGTGTGCAGTGCCGCCTTGCTCAGCGTATAGGAGAAAAATCGCGGCGTCGGCTTCAATACGCGCTGGTCGACGATATTGACGATCGAGGCATCGCTGCCAGCCGGCGCCTGCGCGGCAAAGGCCTGCGCCAAAAACAGCGGCGCGGCGAGATTGACGGCCATGGTGCGCTCGAAACGCGCGCGCTCAAGCGTTGCGATCTCGTCCTCGTCGAACTCGCTGGCATTGTTGACCAGAAGCGTCAGCGGGCCGAACGCCGCCGCCGCGGGAACGAGTTCGCGCAGCGCCGCGGCATCGGCAAGATCGGCGAGCACCACGCTGGCGCGACCGCCGCTTTCGATGATGTCGTCGGCGAGCGCCTCGGCCTCGGTTCGCGAGCGGTGCGCGTGCAGCACCACGCTGAAACCGGCGGCCGACAGCGACATCGCGATGGCGCGCCCGATACGGCGCCCCGCCCCGGTGATCAGCGCCGCCCGCGGCATCCTGGGGTGGTCCGGCATGATGCGATCATAGTAAATGCTTGTTGAGCCGGCATGGTAAATGTTCCGCTGCGGCACGAATAGTTCAGGGTTCTTTAGGGATAAGGACTCGTTCGTGCTCAACAATTCATAATCGCTTTACTTAAAAAGCCCGATAAATCCTCCACGAAAAGCAGAGTCGCGGGCCATCCTGCCGGCCTTTAGCGTCTGCGCCAAAGTAGCGTTGCGTTGAGTGGAGGGTATCGATGAGAACATCAATCTGCCTGATCGCCGTGGCAAGCCTTGCTGCGTCAAGCCTTGCGGCTGCGGGCACCGCGGCGGCCGCCGACCTCCCGCGCAACTCAGCGCCTTATTATTCGAAGCCGGCGCCCTCGGTATACAACTGGTCGGGCTTTTATGCCGGCGTCAATGCCGGCTACGAGTGGGGCAAGGTCACCAATTTGGCGATCAATCCCAACGGGCTGATGGGCGGCGCGCAAGCCGGCTACAACTGGCAGAGCGGCCAGTTCGTGTTCGGCGGGGAAACCGACATCCAGGCTTCCGGCGCCGACGATACCTTTGCGCCGTGGAAATTTTCCAATCCGTGGTTCGGCACGCTGCGCGCCCGCGCCGGCTTTGCCATGAACAATATCCTGATCTACGGCACCCTCGGTCTCGCTTACGGCGATCTGCACGGCGAGATCCCCGGGCTCGACGAAACCAAGACCGAACTCGGCTGGGCCGGCGGCCTCGGCATGGAAGTCGGCTTTGCCCCGAACTGGTCGGCCAAGGTCGAGTACCTCTACATGGATCTCGGCGACCGCGCCTTCTCCATCACCGGCATGGACAACGGGCTGCAGTCGAACATCCTCCGCTTCGGCGTCAATTATCATTTCTGAGGCGACGTCCCGCTCCACACGGGGGCAGAAACCCCGGGCGTTCGCGCCCGGGGTTTTTGTTTGCGCGCCGGGCGGCATCGGCCTGCCTGGCCGACTTTGGTCGTAAGTATTCAGAAACCATATTCAGCGTTGTTCCATGAACCAATCATGGCAACTCCGCGGCATTTCACTGGCATCATTAAGACGAATACTTAGATAACTTATTGACCTGTGTGGCTTTTACACACTAGACGCTCACGAATATTGGATTAGGGTCCCCGCTTCCTTGGGGGCTCAAGTTCCCGTTTCGGAGGTTTAAGACATGAAGCGTTTTGTTTTGGCGGGTGTCGTCGCGCTCGCCGCAGTGACCACAGCGAGCGCCGCTGACATGGGGCGCCGGCAAGCCATGCCGACCAAGGCGCCGATGTATGCCGCGCCCTACAACTGGACCGGCTTCTACGTCGGCATCAACGGTGGCGGCGGCTGGGGCCGCTCCGAGTTCACCGCGCCCTTCCCCACGGGTTCATTCGACACCTCGGGCGGCCTGGTCGGCGGCACCGTCGGTTACAACTGGCAGATGGGCCAACTGGTGTTCGGCCTCGAAGGCGACATCGACTGGAGCGGCATTAAAGGCAGCGCCGCATGCGTCGGCACCACCTGCGAAACCCGCAATGACTGGCTCGGCACCGCGCGCGGCCGTATCGGTTATGCGTTCGACCGCTTCCTGCCTTACATCACCGGCGGCGCTGCGTTCGGCAACGTCAAGAACACCGTGGCCGGCATTGGCAGCACCGACCAGTCGAATGTCGGCTGGACCATCGGCGGCGGTCTTGAGGCTTCGATCGCGGGTCCCTGGAGCGCCAAGGTTGAATACCTCTACGTCGATCTCGGCGACAGCGGATCGGTGCTCGGCTCGACTGCGGACTTCCGCAGCAATGTCGTGCGCGCTGGTTTGAACTATCGCTTCTGACCGCCGCCACAATCGCGGACGCAAAAAGCCCGGAACAAAAGTTCCAGGCTTTTTTGCGTTCGACGCAGCCTAACGCCACTCACCTCGCAATCGCCAGGAACCGTTATCGCGGCCAAACGTTGTGTTGCCAATCGGGGGACGGCGCATTCGCGTCCGTCCGCAGAATTTGGACAGTGAGGTGCGTCATGAAAAAGATCCTGCTCGCAACCGTGGGAATTCTAGCGCTCGGCGTCGCTTCGGCGTCGGCGGCTGATATTCAGCGCCGCCAGGCCATGCCGGCGAAAGCGCCGATCTACACGCCGGCTTACAACTGGACCGGCTTCTACGTCGGCATAAACGGCGGCGGCGGCTGGGGCAGCTCCGAGTTCACCGGCCCGTTTGCGACCGGCGGCTCCTTCAACACCTCGGGCGGTCTTGTCGGCGGCACCATCGGTTACAACTGGCAGATGGGCCAGGTCGTTTTCGGTCTCGAAGGCGACGGCGACTGGAGCGGCATCAAAGGCAGCGCCTTTTGCGGCGGCACCGTCTGCGAAACGCGCAACGACTGGCTCGCCACCGCGCGCGGCCGGCTTGGCTATGCCTTCGATCGCTTCCTGCCTTACGTGACCGGCGGCGCGGCCTTCGGCAACATCAAGACCAACGTCGCCGGTGTCGGCAGCGCCGACGATACGCGCACCGGCTGGACTGTCGGCGGCGGCGTCGAATACGGCCTTGGCGGGCCGTGGACCATCAAGGCCGAATATCTGCACGTCGATCTTGGCGATGGAGGATCTGTCCTTGGCTCGACTGCGGACTTCCGCACCGACATCGTGCGCGCCGGCTTGAACTACCGCTTCTGATCCACACCTGGTCAGTGAAGAAACCCCGGAGCTTGCTCCGGGGTTTTTTATGCCGCCACTTTGGTTGCCGCAAAAGACGGCACCTGCGCCGCGAACTTGTCGAGCCAGGCGACGAGTTTCGGATGACCCTTTCGCCAGCTGCCCTCGAAGCGCAGGTCGCGGTAGCCGAGCGCGCAGGCCAGCGTGATCTGCCCGACATCGGGCATTGCATCGATCTTCGGTGGCGCAGCTTCAAGCACGGCAAGACCGCGGGCAGCCTTCTCGGCCTGACGCTCGACCCAGTCGTCGACACGCTTGTCGGCGGGGCGGTAGCGGCCTTCGTAAACGATGAGCAACGAAGCTTCGATGATGCCATCGCACAACGCCTGCAGGCTCAGCGCGGCGAAACGGGCCTTGGGATCACGCGGCACAATGCCGCCGCCACCGGCACGGTGATCGAGGTAGTCGAGGATCACGCGCGAGTTGTAGTAGATCGCGCCATCCTCTGCGATCAATGTCGGCACCTTGCCGAGCGGGTTTTGCCGGCGAATGCTGTCGCCGGCCGCGTTGAGGTCGGCCGGTTGCTCCTCGATCTGGTCGGCGAGACCGAGCACGCTCGCGGCGATGCGCACCTTGCGGACGAACGGGGAAGGCCCCGACGATCTTAAAATCATCATTCCAGAGTTCGGACCTTAGCCGGTGATCACAAGGTTCACCGCTTTCGGGCCTTTGCCTTTCTTGTCCGGCTCGACATCGAAGCTGATGCGCTGACCCTCGTTCAGCGACTTCATGCCGGCCTGTTCCACTGCGGTGATATGGACGAAGACGTCACGGGCGCCATCGTCCGGCTTGATGAAGCCATAGCCACGTTCGCTGTTGAAAAACTTCACGACTCCAGTTTGTGCCATTGCAACACGCTCCCCTTGCGCAACTCGCTCCGCCACCGGCCCCACGCACGGCGGCTCAGCCTCGACATTCACGATCGGGGAAAGCATCGGCCAAAGGTGGCCTCAGTCACTCCGCCGGCCCCCCACAGGAGGCGGAACGTCACTGCCAACCGTCAAAATAGACACCATGGCGGGGCCGGTGGAAAGAGCCGCGGCGACCCCGGCTTTTACCCCGTACCGCCCGTCGCCCCCTCGGGCGTGAGCCAATCCAGGCGATGGCCGCCTTTGCCCTGACGGCCAAGAATGGCGGCAAGCGCCGGTAACAGCGTGGAAAGCTCACTTTCCAGCCTCCACGGCGGGTTGACGAGGATGAGCCCGCAGCCGTTGAGCCGCGTGGGGTCGGAGAGCGGCGCCACGGTGAGTTCGACGCGCAGCATTTTCGGCGTTCCCGCACGGCGTAATCTCTTGGCCATGGCGTCGGGCTCGGGGCGGCCCTTGATCGGGTACCACAGCATGTAGATGCCGGAGGCCCATTTGCGATGCGCCACGGCAAGCCCGCGCGACAGCGCGTGGAAGTCGCCATCTTCTTCGAACGGCGGATCGACCAGCACCAGGCCGCGCCGTTCCGGCGGCGGGACGTAAGCGGAGAACGCGGTCCAGCCGTCGATCGCCAGCGTCTTGATGCGCGGATCGCCGCGCAGATGGCCGGCGAGCTGGCGTTCCGCGTTCGGTTCGATTTCGCAGGCGATCAGCCGGTCCTGCGGGCGTAGCCAGGCGCGCGTCAAAGCCGGCGAGCCCGGATAGATATTCAGCCGGCCGCGCTCATTGAGCGCGCCGATGACATCGAGATAGGGCGCGAGCAGGTCCGCCAACGCCGCTCCGAGCGGCGCCGCCATGAGACGCTCGATGCCGTCGTGCCATTCGCCGCCGCGGCTCGCCTCGGGCCCGGTGAGATCGTAAATGCCTTCGCCGGCATGGGTGTCGATGACGCGAAATGCCGCCGGCTTCTCGCGCAGATGATGCAGGATGCGCCCAAGCACCGCGTGCTTGAGCACGTCGGCAAAGCTACCGGCATGAAAGGCGTGGCGATAATTCACGGAAGTTCTCGATGCCTCGCGAGTGCGGCGGAACTTTATGCCACAGCCGCGTTCACTCCGGCAGCCGGCGCAGACCGAATTGCTCGCGCGACTTCGCCGCCTGCGCGGCGGGCGAGGCCGTCCAGGCCTGCTGCGTGCGCTGTCGCGCCACGGCAAGCGGCGTCAGCGGCGGCGCCTGGCGGGGACGGCGCCAGCGCCGGAACGCCATGATTGCTATCCGCACGCCGACAAATAGAGCCGCCATGAACCCAAGCGCGTGCAGAATTGGCGACAGCGTCCAGGCGGCGCCGAGTCCGATGCCGCCGATGCCATGCGCGGTAATCGGCCACAGCGCCATATAGCTTAAGCCCGTGAGCCAGGCGGCAAAACAAATGTAATCCTTGCATCGATTCATCGGCGTTCCCTGTTCGCCATCTGAATGTGACCGGCATGCGCAATTGCGGCATTGGAACCCGCTGCCACCCGGTCGCCATTTAACGACCGTCCAATGC
Source organism: uncultured Alphaproteobacteria bacterium (assembly GCA_963738915.1). GTDB lineage: Bacteria > Pseudomonadota > Alphaproteobacteria > Rhizobiales > Xanthobacteraceae > Pseudolabrys. The sequence continues at coordinate 113,305 of CAVTYO010000010.1, read as the reverse complement.
GGATCGCCGCCGATTGCGCACGCGAAGGATTACGGATTTCCCTTTCGAGAATCTTGCGCCAATTCCCGACACGCCGGGGTTATCCCCACAACGCCTGCCGCGATCCTTAGTGGCGGCTTAATGCAATCGCAGACTCACAGACCCTGGGCATGCACATTGCGCATTGCCGGCATTTCCACTTTGTTGCGCTTGCAGGCGCGGCGGGCAATTTCGGGGCAAGCCTGGAACGAAAAGTCTTTTGACATGCAGAGTCGCACTTCGGAGAGCCGCGACTTGTTGCAGACCACCGCCATGTCGTCGCGCGAAAGGCCGGGGTTGCTGGCGACGAAGGCTTCCGCGATCGCATCGGGCGTCACCGTCAACGGCGCGGCGAGCTCGAGATAATCCTCCGGGATCTTCACCACCGCGCGCGCCTTGGCCATGGTCTCGAAATAGGCGTTCGCCGACAGCCCGCTGCAGGTTCCATGGCGATCCCATTCATGAAAGACCAAAGCCGGGCTGGGCATTACCTCGAGCGCATGACTCACCATCGCGCGGTTAAGGCGCGGCGGCGGCACCTGGCAATAGGACGGGAAACCGCGCTCGTATTGCGGCCAAAACCCATGCACCACAAAGGCAAAGGGTCGGCCGCTGCATTGCGGGTCGGGCCGGTTGTTGCCGCCGCGCTCGCGACGTTCTTCGCAATAGGTCGGCGACCACGACAGCGACAGCACATAGAAATCGAAGGCGCCCGGTGCGTTCTGGCGCCTGTCTAGGGCGGCGCCCGGCGCGGTATCCTGAGCAAAGGCAACGACCGCAAACAGAAAAAGGAAACTCAGTGTGACGGACGCGGCGCATACCGTCCGGCGAACGCGATGCGCAAACATGACTGACCCCCAGAGAACAAAACGGAAAAAGCCCGTTCGGGACGGTTCCATCAAACCGCGCCATGGTAACGAGAACATATAGAGAACAGAAAGTAAAGTGGCGTTTAAGCCGCCGGACTGATGGTCAGGGCCGTGCCATCTTGCATTTCGGATTGTATGACCAATCCCGATCCAGGCCGACCACACACCAGGTGACCCCCCAGGTGGCGCCGATGAACCCGGTATCCTCGCCGATCCAGTAATTCACCGCGTGCTTGCTGCCGTCGCTGATATGGGCGGTGGCGGTGCAGAACCGGCGCGGGATCGTGTCATTGGCCCAAGGGCGGAATGCCGTCTCCCGGACCTTGTCGAAACCGACGATTTGCAGCCCCGAGTTCCAGAAGGTGCCTTCCTTTTCCGAGAAGCGCGAGGCGATGGTTTCGAGGCCGTAGTCGCAAGGCGGCACGGCGCCGTCAAAGCGCGGCCCGCTCAGGTAAAAGTTCATCTCCAGCCAATTGGCGGCCTGCGCCGGAGGCGCGGCGGCGAGGCCCGCGACAAGCGCTAATGCCAGCAGCCCAAAGCGGACCAGATACCTCATCGCCGGATGCCTCCCGTTGCGTGCGGCGCACTTTATCACAGGATTTTGCCCGTGGGAGTGAGTCGTGCACAGATTCGGCAGCCGCGGGACTCGCCTGTGGCGCTGCGGCACCGCATCCTTTTTTCAGTGAGTCGCGGGCTGGTTCCGAGTTGCCCGTTGTTGCTGCGTTCGTTGTCCGGCGGAAAGAGCCCCGGACCGGCCAATCCACCTAGTGTTGGCCGTCCGGGTGCTCTGTTTTTCGGCCGCTACCGCCAGTCCCCCAACACCGCCTGCACCAGCGCAAGCGCCGCAACCGCCGCGGTATCGGCCCGAAGGATACGGGGCCCGAGCGCCAGGCGCACGGTATTGGGACGCCTAAGCAGGCTCGTACGCTCGTCCTCGGCAAAACCGCCTTCCGGTCCGATAAGCACTGCGAGCGACGGCGGTGCCGACGCCGCCTCCGCCGGCAACAGCGCGTTTGGCCCGCTGCGTGCCGCGGTGAGTGCCGCCGCCGGGTCCCTGACCTCGGCCCCTTCGTCGCAGAACACCAGTAACCGGTCGAAATCGATGACCGGCACCAGCACGTCGAACGCCAACGGCTTGGCGATCTCTGGCAGATTGAGCACGCCGCATTGCTGCGCCGCTTCGATCGAATTGGCGTGCATACGTTCGAGATTGACGCGGGCAACCTGCGTGTGCCGGGTGATCACCGGCTGCAGGCGTGACACGCCCATTTCCACGGCCTTCTGCACCAAGTAGTCGAGCCTTGCATGCTTGAGCGGGGCAAACAGCAAATGCAGATCGGACGCCTGCGGCTGGGCACGGACCTGCTCGCCAAGTTCGACGTGCACTGCACGCTTGCCCGTGCCGGCAAGCTGCCCCTGCCATTCGCCGTCGCGGCCGTTGAACAGCATGAGGCCATCTCCGCGCTTAACGCGCAGTACATTGACGAGATAATTGGCCTGGTCGCGGTCCAACGCGACCTGCGCGCCGACGCCGAGCGGGAGACTTACGTAGAGGCGTGGCACACGAAAATCGTAATTCGGCATGGTCCAAATCGCCGTGGTGGCCCGATTTACGCCAGTCGCCGCTACCTTGGCCAGCAGCGAGGGTTTTTGCCGTGTTTTGCCGCCTTCCCGACGCAATCGATGGGTTGTTATCGGTAACCGGTCATCAGGATGTATCTGTATACTGCGCCGGGGTTTAAGGAGAGGGATGGCCCAGATGACCTTGCGCCGGGCTTGGTTTTTGGCCGCGTGTCTTTTCGCGGCAATGCCGGCGGCCGCGCAATTTCCGCCGCAGCCGCAACAGCCAGCGGCACAATTTCCGCCGGTCGGCCAGCAGCAGCAACCGGCTTCGCCGTGGCCGGCGCCTGGGACGCAGCAGACGCAAGGCGTCTTCGCACCTTCGGGATTCGGCCAGCCGCAGGCTCAGCAAGGCCCGCCGCCATGCGTCCAGGAGTTCATGCGCCTGCGCGACGACACCGAGAAAAAGGGCAATGCGATTCGCACCGCCAGCGAACGCCATGTGACCGCGAAGGTGGCCTGCGGCCTGTTCAACATCTTCACCGCCGCCGAAGGCAAATTGCTCAAATACGCCGGCGAAAGTGTCACCACCTGCGGCATTCCCAAGCAGATCGTCGAGCAGATCAAGGCCGGCCACGGCAAGGCGCTGGAAATGCGCACCAAGGTTTGCCAGGCAGCGCAGGCTCAGGCTCAAGCCCCGGCGCAGGCGCGGCAGCCGACATTAAGTGACGCGCTCGGCGCCCCGGTGACGGATTCAAGCAACATCAAAACCGGCCGCGGCACCTTCGACACCCTGACCGGCACGCCACTCGCGCCGAAATGAGCGAGCGCGCCGGACGCGTCGCCGATGCGACCGGAAACTGGGTCGACACGATCGCCCCTGCCGCGACCCGGCCCTACCTGCGACTTGCCCGCCTCGACCGCCCGATAGGCTCCTGGCTCTTGCTGCTGCCATGCTGGTGGTCGCTCGGACTCGCCGGCATCCGCGCCGATCATCTGCCCAGCCTGTGGCACATCGTTTTGTTTTTCGTCGGTGCCTTCGTCATGCGCGGCGCCGGCTGCACCTGGAACGACCTGGTCGATCGCGATCTCGACGCACGCGTCGAGCGCACGCGCTCGCGACCGATTCCGTCGGGACAGGTCACGGTGGCGCACGCGACGCTCTTCATGCTGGGCCAGGCGCTCATCGGCTTGCTGGTGCTGCTGCAGTTCAACCGCTACACGGTCTTCACCGGCCTCGCCTCGCTCGCCGTGGTCGTCATCTATCCATTCATGAAGCGCATCACTTACTGGCCGCAGATTTTCCTCGGCCTTGCCTTCTCCTGGGGCGCGCTGATGGGATGGCCCGCGGAGTTGGGCCGGCTCAACTGGCCGGCGCTGCTGCTTTATATCGGCGCGATTTCCTGGGTGATCGGCTACGACACCATTTACGCGCATCAGGACCGCGAGGACGATCTGATGATCGGCATCAAGTCGACCGCACTGCTGTTCGGCGAGAACACGCGGCGGATGCTCGCGGGATTCTATGCCGGCGCCGTGATTTTGATCGCGGCCGCCGGACTGGCCGCCGACGGCGGGCTGATTTTCCTCCTCGGCATGCTTGCCTTCGCCGCGCATCTCGCCTGGCAGGTCTTGCGCCTCGACGTCAACGACCCCGCGCATTGCCTGAGGCTGTTCAAATCGAATCGCGACGCCGGACTGATCCTGTTCGGCGCCATGCTGCTCGAGGCCGTTTTCTAGCGCGCGGGCGCTGGAACAATCTGCGCAATCGTGCTTTGACCAGAAAGCGGCGCTGCGCAACGGCCGGGGCATGGACGGCAAACGCATCCTCATTTCCGGCGGCGGCATCGCCGGGCTCACCTTCGCCATCGAGCTCAAGCGCCACGGCTTCGAGCCGCTGGTCATCGAGCGCGAAAACGGTCCGCGCGCCGAAGGCTACATGATGGATTTCTTCGGCACCGGCTGGGACGTCGCCGGCCGCATGGGGCTGACCAACCGCCTGCGCGAGATGCGCTATCCGATCGATACGCTGGAATTTGTCGACGCCGCCGGCAAGCCCTATGTCGAAGCACCGATTGAGCGCGTGCGCGACGCACTCGGCGGCAAGTATGTCTACCTGCGCCGGCCCGATCTCGAAGGCATCCTGGCGCGGCGCGCACGCGAGGTCGGCGTCGAAGTCCGCTACAGCACCTCGCTTGCTTCGCTCGATGACCGCGGTGATGGCGTCTACGTCCGTTTCGAGAACGGCGATGAGGACGCCTTCGCGCTGGTCGTCGGCGCCGACGGAGTACATTCGCGCGTGCGTGAGTTCGCTTTCGGACCGGAGCGCCAATTCGCCCGCTTCCTCGGTCTGTATATTGCTGCCTTCCATGTGCCGAGCGAAAAATTTTCTATTGGCCGCAAGGTCAAGCTCTATGAGGAGACGGATCACTTCGCTTTTCTTTATCCCTTAAGCGAAACGCGGCTCGACGCCACGCTTTGTTTCCGTCACGCCGAGATGAGTATCCCGCACGAAGACCGCATCGGCTTCCTAGCGCGCGAATTCCACAACGGCGGCTGGATCACGCGCGACGTCATCGCTTCCTCTACCGACGGGGAGCCGGTCTATTTCGACAGCGCAACGCAGATCGTGATGCCGCAGTGGCACAAGGGCCGCGTCGCGCTCATTGGCGACGCCTGCGCCTGCCTCACGTTGCTTGCCGGGCAAGGCTCGCACATGGCCATGGCGGGCGGCTACGTGCTGGCGCAGGAACTTGCCCGGCACAACAACGACTACGCCGCGGCCTTTGCCGCCTATCAGGCGTTCCTCAAGCCGCCGGTCGACAAAAGGCAAAAAGACGCAGCCAGTTTCGCCGGCGTGTTCGTGCCGTCGAAGAATTCGCGGCGCTGGCTACGGCGTCTGTTCTTCAAATTGTTCTTCAGCCGGGCGTTCTTGGCTTTGGGATTCCGCTACTTCGGCGCCACGAGCATTCTCGGCAGGCGCTACCCGCCGAAATAGCCGCGCTAGCGCAAGGCCGCGGCGGTGCCGGAGCCCTCACCGGCCTCGCCATCGGCGCCCGGCACGGCGATGGGCAGATTGTCGGCCATAGCCGCCGCCTTGGATGATGGGATCGATCCGGTATAGGCCGGCCCGTGTTTGGCGGCATACACCGAGCGCGCTTTGGCGGCAGCCACCTCGCCGGGGATTGCGTCCGGCCGGCACGGATGCCGTCCGTCGGCGCGCCGCATCAGATCTACATGGATATGGTCGTAGTGATAGACGTTGTAGCCGGGCGCCAGCACCGTGGAGAACGTCTCGCAGGCATAGCCCTGCACGTCGTGCAGGAAGCCCTGCTCTTCAGGCGAGCCGTGCCAGCCGTCTTTCACCGTGACGGTGCGGCCGTCGGCGAGCGTGAAGGCTGCGATGTCGAGGGCATCGCCGAATGCGTGTTCGGAGACGTAGGAGCCGCCGGCGCCGACCATTTCGCGGCACGAATATGAGCCGATCTGCTTGATGACGGTTACCTGCGAGCCGAACCAACGTTGCGCCGCCGGCTGCACGCCGTCGGTCACCCAGCGGTCGAGCGCCGACACGAGCGGACAAGCAAGCGTTGCCGCCGGCGTCAACGACGCGGCAATTGGCGTCGCCGGTCCGCGCGTAGGCCCGAGCCGCGGCTGCGGCTGATACGGCGGCGGATTGTAGGCCGGCTGCGTGCGCGGCGCGCGCTCCTCGGGGAGCGTCGCATCGTCGGGAATATCGTCGCGTCCCGGCGCCGCGATTGACGGCTCGAGGGACATCGGCCGGGCCGCCGGACCCGGCGCGTAGCGGCCCTGCGGGCCCGACAGAGTAACCTCGACGCCCTTGCGGGCCCGGTACCCAGCGCATGGTCTCGCCGCGGACCGGATGCACGTCAATCGGCGCCGGCTGCACCGGCGCGCTTCGCACCGGCGCGATGGGCGCGGTCTGCACCGGCAGGTAGCGCTGATCGTTCACAGGCCAGTTCGGCATGCCCGATGAGCTGCCTGGAATCGCGGCCGGCGGGCGCATGTCGTCGCCATAACTCATGGGCACGGCGCTCGCGTCGCCAAGCAACGACACCTTGAGGGGGAAATCGGCGCCGCACATGCCCGGGCCCTCGATCGGCTCGATCTGCACCACGCCAGGGCCCAACTTCACCTCGCCGGATTTAAGACAGGCAACTTCGGCATCGTGACGCCAGGCGGCACGCTCGCCGGTATTCCAAAAGCCGCGGCCGCAGCCGGCGAGCGCCAGCAGCAAAAGCAATCCCGATACGCCGAGGGAGAAACGCAGACCACGCGACATACCGGCAAAAATGCGAGCAGTTTCTTTAACGAGACTTCAACGCTGCGGACTGCGAATTCGTTAAGGATAAGAAATGGTTTCCGCCGTCTCGCCGCGCGCCTACGCCACGTCGGTCGCCGCCAGCGAACCCGTGGAAAAAAACCGCCCGACGTCCTTGGCCGGCAGTGCCTTGCTGAACAGATAACCCTGCATCTCGGTGCAGCCGATGGTCTGCAACGTTTCCAGTTGCTGTTGGGTTTCGACGCCTTCGGCGGTCGATATCATGTTCAGGCATTTCGCCAAGCCGGCAACAGCGTTCACGATTGCCAGCGGTTCGACCCCATTCGACATGTCCTGGATGAAGGACTGGTCGATCTTGATTTTGTCGAAGGGGAAACTGCGCAGATAGCTGAGCGAGGAATAACCGGTACCGAAATCGTCGAGCGCGATCTGCACGCCCATCTTGCGCAGCTCGTGCAGCGTGGCCAGCGCCGAGAAGGTGTTTTGCAACAGGACCGTTTCGGTAATTTCAAGCTGGAGTTTCTTTGCGTCCATACCCGACGTCGCTAGCGCGTTCTTGACCACCTTGACCAGGTTGCGGTGGGTCAGCTGCGAGGGCGACAGGTTGACCGCGACCTTCACGTGATCCGGCCAGTTCACGGTCTCTTCACATGCCGTATTCAACACCCACTCGCCGAGGGGAAGAATAAGCCCGGTTTCTTCCGCGATCGGGATGAATTCCGCCGGTGAGACCATGCCGCGCGTGGGGTGTTTCCAACGCAACAGTGCTTCGAACGCGGTGATGTCGTTGGTCTGCAGATTGACCAGCGGCTGATAGTACAGCTCGAATTCCTTGTTGATAAGCGCCCGGCGCAGATCCATTTCAAGATCGCGCCGCGCCTTCATCTTTGCATCCATCTCCACCTCGAAAAACCGGTAGGTCCCGCGTCCATCCGCTTTTGCGCCATACAGCGCCATGTCGGCGTTCTTCAGCAGCACATCCGGCTCGGTGCCGTCGGCCGGCGACATGGAAATGCCGATGCTGATGTCGGTGACGATCTGGTGGCCGTCGATCTGATACGGTTTGACGATGGTCTCGCGGATGCGCCGCGACAGGATGGCGGCGTCGGACGGTCTTTGGATTTGCGTCATGATGATGGCGAATTCATCGCCGCCCAAACGGGCGATCGTATCGGGTTCGCGCGTGCACCCGCGCAGCCGCTCGGCGACGAGCTTCAGCAATTCGTCGCCGATCGGATGCCCAAGCGTGTCGTTGACGCTCTTGAACTGGTCGAGGTCGAGGCACAATACCGCCAAGCATTCCCCGCGTTTCACGCGCTTGAGTTCGTGTTCGAGGCGTTCGCGCAACAGCGTCCGGTTGGGCAGGTCGGTCAAGCCATCGTGCCGCGCCATGTGGCCGATGCGTTCCACGGCGCACTGCTGCTCGGTAATATCCTCGTGGGTGGCGAGCCAGCCGACACCTTCGACCGGGGTGCTGACCAGCGAGATGACGCGACCATCGGGCAGCTTTGTAATGCAGTTGAAGGCTTTCCCCTCGCCGATGCACCCGGTTAAACGGGCGATGTAGTCGGCGGGCTCGCCGGCGAAGGTGCCGGCCCGTCTGCGGCCATTGAGCAGCTCGCGAAGCGAACAGCCTGGGCGAACGCTGTCGGCGGGGAGCCCGTACATCTGGAGATAGCGCGGGTTGCAGATGACGAGGCGCTGATCTGAATCAAACAGCAGCACAGCTTGCGACATATTGTCTAAAACTGTGTGCAATAGCTGTTGATCGCTACGCGAGGCGTGCGGAAAGCTAAGTATTCGGCCGCTAGAATCCATGTCGATCCCCCGAATGGTATTCGGTTAGGACATTGGGGGACGAGTTGCTGTGATCTTCTCAACCGATCCGCAGCACCTTTAGATAAAATACTTGGATCGTATGGGGACGTTTCGCCGCTCTCGGCGCGGCCAGCCACGCAAAATCACGCGCTGCCAACTCCAATTCCATACACTTCGATCGCAGAATTTAGCCTTCCGCTAAGGCAGCGAACCTAAAAATACCTCCGGCCGGCCGCCGCAAAATTTGGCCGGCGTTCCGGGAGGCCCTGGCGAATGGCAAGTGAATTCGAGCGCCGGATAAGCGCTGCGGCAAATCGAAAGAGCACGCCGCGGCCGCTCACCGCGGACGAACAACGCGTCAATCTGGTAAAGGCAGCCATCGCCGATTGGCATGGACGCATCGGTCCGATGATCGAGCAGGCCCTGGCGCTGGCCAATCGGCAACTCGCCAATGCCGGAATCGAGCTAAGGATGAGCAAGGATATCGAGTACGGCATCAACCCTGGCGGCGTCGCGACGGCCACTCCGATGCGCCCGGTCATATCGATTTTTTCCGAACGAGCCTCGGCGCCGTCGGCCACGTCGCCCCCGCGCATTCGGATCGGCTTGCAGGAAGACGCGCGCATTTTCGTCGCCGCCCAGCATTGTTCGATTCCGGAACGGCCTCCGGTCGACTCGTCGCAAATGGACAAGCCGCAGATCAGGGCCGTCATCGCCGACTACGTGGATGCGGTCATCGCGCGCTCGCTGTAGCTCACTGCGCCGGCTTGATCCCCAGCATTTTGCCGATCTCGGCGACCTTTGCGCGCTGATCCTTCAGGTCAGCGGCGAACTCCGCCGGGCCGCCCGGATTGACTACCTGCCCGCTGGCCGTGAGCTTGGCCGCGACTGCCGGATCCGCGACCACCTCGCGGATGTCGGCGGCGATCTTTTCGCGCGGCGCTGCCGGCATGCCCTTGGGACCGATCAGACCGACCAGCCCGTCGAATTCCAAATCCTTGTAGCCGGCCTCAGCCGCGGTCGGAATGTCATTGAGCGAAGCGGCATGCTGGCGATTGGTAAGCGCGATGGCTTTGACTTTTCCGTTGAGAATCTGCGGCCGCATGATCGCGTAAGCGCCGACGAAGGCCTGGATACGGCCTTCGGCAAGGTCGTTGATCGCAGTCACCGGGTCCTTATAGGGGACCTTGGCCTGGTCGAGATGCTGCGTCTTGAGGAAGGCGGCGTAAAGCAGATCGTTGGCGCCGGTGACCGAGGCATAGTTCAGCTTGCCGGGCTCGGCCTTGATCCTGGCGACCAGGTCCTTGACCGAGGATATTCCCAGCGGCGCCGGCACGCCGAGCGCGATCAGCGTGTTGGTGACGCGGGCGATGGGAACGAGATCATCGGTCTTATATGGCAAGGTGTCGTGCAGCAGCCGATGCGCGGTGAAGGTCGAAGCCGGAGCAAACAGCAGCACGTGATCGTCGTGCGCGGTGACCATCGCCATAATCGCCACGATGGCGTCGCCACCGGGACGGTTTTCCACCACAACCGGCTGTCCCCATTTCTGCGAAAGCTTGTCGGCGAGGAGCCGCGCGGTGATATCGACGCCCGAACCGGGCCCGAGCGGGATGAGGAATTTGACCGGCCGTTGCGGCCAACTCTGCGCCGGCGACGGCGCGGGCATTACGGCGAGCGCGAATGCGGCAGCGACACACGCGAGAAGCAAGCGGCGCGGGTTCAGCATCATTTCTCCGGTGAGCAAAAAATTCGGAGCGCCGTCATAACCGGTTTCGCGCGGCAAGATCAAATTCAAATCGAATGCGCCGCGGCGGGCGGCTTCTCCCTGCTATTTGGCTGGAACCGTGCACGCTTATTGCACTGCCGCGAACCCGCGCACCGTCATTTTTTGTGCGCGCGATCAAGCCCTTGATGCTGCCATGTGCACTGCGCATGACGAGTTTCGAATTATTTTCGCAAACCCGCTTCGGCAAGGCGGCGCTTTCTGCTAGCTTGCGCGTCACGCCAACACAGGAGGCAAGCCGTGGCCCTTGCCGTGAAATGGGAAGTCCTCGCGGTCTGCGTGGTCTTCGTTTTCGTCGGCGCGATTCTGCTAGGAGCGTTCTAGGCGGCCGACGACAAGCGCGAAAATAATTGCCGGGGCGCAACCGGCCAAAAATCAGAACACCGGAGAGCAAACCTCTCCGGTATTTTTTTGCCCTACGCCGCCACGGTGCCCTTCATCGCACCGGGATCATAATTGAGGATCGGCGCCAGCCAGCGCTCGCATTCGCTCACGCTCCAGCCTTTGCGCCGCGCGTAATCCTCGACCTGATCACGTTCGATCTTGCCGACGCCGAAATAGGCCGCCTGCGGGTGGCTGAAATAGAGCCCGCTCACGGCGGCACCCGGCCACATAGCATAGCTTTCGGTGAGCTTGATCCCGATGCGCTCCGCGCCAAGCAGCTTGAACAGTGTGCCCTTCTCGGTGTGGTCGGGCTGCGCCGGATAGCCTGGCGCCGGCCGGATACCGCGATAGGTTTCGGCAACCAGTCCCTCAGGCGAGAGCGCCTCGTCGGCCGCGTAGCCCCAGAATTCGCGGCGCACGCGCGCATGCAGCCGCTCGGCAAAAGCTTCGGCGAGGCGGTCGGCCAGCGCCTTGGCCAGAATGGCTGAGTAATCGTCGTTGGCGCGCTTAAAGCGGTCGGCGACTTCATCCTCGCCGAGGCCGGCGGTGACGGCGAACGCGCCGACGTAGTCGGCAAGGCCGCTCTCACGCGGCGCGACAAAATCCGAGATAGAAGTGTTGGCGCGGCCCTCGCGCTTGGACAGCTGCTGGCGCAGACCGTGCATTACCGCGACCGGAATGCCGCGTGTCTCGTCGGCGTAAATCTGGATGTCGTCGCCCTGGGCATTCGCCGGCCAGAAGCCGAAAGCGGCGCTCGCGGCAAACCAGCGCTCGGCGACGATCTTTTGCAGCATCGCCTGTGCGTCTTCATAAAGCGCGCGTGCTGCCTCGCCGTATTTTTCGTCGTCGAAAATGGCGGGGAATTTGCCTTTCAATTCCCAGGTCTGGAAGAACGGCGTCCAGTCGATGTAGTCGATAAGCTCAGCGATCGGATAGTCCGCCAATACCTTGGCGCCGAGGAATGAAGGCATCGGCGGCCGATAGGCACCGGACCAGTCGAGTTTGAGTGCATTGCCGCGCGCCGCGGCAAGCGAAAGCCGCAGCTTGTCCTCCTGCGCCCGCGCATGGGTGGCGGCGATCTTGGCGTATTCGCCGCGCAGGTCTGTGACGTAACCGCTGCGCGCCTCGCGCGACATCAGCGCCTGCGCGACGCCAACGGCGCGGCTGGCGTCATTCACGTGCACCGCCTGGCCTCGCTTGTAGTTCGGATGGATCTTCACCGCGGTGTGCACGCGGCTGGTGGTGGCACCGCCGATCAGCAGCGGCAGATCGAGCCCCTGCCGCTCCATCTCGGCGGCGACGTGGCACATCTCGTCGAGCGATGGTGTGATCAGGCCGGAGAGTCCGATAATGTCGGCTTTCTCCACCCGCGCGATGTCGAGAATCTTCGCCGCCGGCACCATGACGCCGAGATCGATGACTTCGTAATTGTTGCACTGGAGCACGACGCCGACGATGTTCTTGCCGATGTCGTGCACGTCGCCCTTGACGGTCGCCATGACGATCTTGCCGTTCGAGTTCGAATGACCGCGATCGTCATGCAACATGTAGGGCATCAGGTGTGCGACCGCCTGCTTCATCACCCGCGCCGATTTGACGACCTGCGGCAGGAACATTTTGCCGGAGCCGAACAGGTCGCCGACGATGTTCATTCCGTCCATCAAAGGACCTTCGATGACGTCGAGCGGGCGCGCCGCTTTCAGCCGCGCCTCCTCGACATCGGCCTCGATAAACTCGGTGATGCCCTGTACCAGCGCGTGGCTAAGCCGCGCCTCGACCGGGCGCTCGCGCCAGGCAAGATCGACTTCCTTCGCCGCCTGACCGGCGCCGCGGAATTTGTCGGCGAGCGCCAGCAGCCGCTCCGCGGCGTCGGCGCGGCGGTTGAGCACCACGTCCTCGCAGGCTTCGCGCAACTCCGGATCGAGCGTGTCGTAAACCGCGATCTGCCCGGCATTGACGATGCCCATATCCATGCCGGCCTGGATGGCGTGATAGAGGAACACGGAATGCATGGCCTCGCGCACGCGCTCGTTGCCGCGGAAGGCAAATGACAGGTTCGACACGCCGCCGGAGACATGGGCGCGCGGGAGATTCGCCCTGATCCAGCGAGTTGCTTCGATGAAAGCGAGGCCATAGCCGTTGTGCTCTTCCATGCCTGTGGCGACGGCAAAGATGTTGGTGTCGATGATGATGTCTTCCGGCGGGAAGCCGACGTCATTCACGAGAATGTCGTAGGCGCGCTTGGCGATTGCGCACTTGCGCTCGATGGTGTCGGCCTGGCCCCTTTCGTCGAAGGCCATCACCACCACCGCGGCGCCGTAGCGGCGCACGATGCGGGCGTGCTCGATGAAGGCGGCCTCGCCTTCTTTCATCGAGATCGAATTCACCACCGGCTTGCCTTGCAGGCATTTCAGCCCCGCCTCGATCACCGAGAATTTCGAGGAATTGACCATCACCGGCACGCGAGCGATGTCTGGCTCAGCGGCAATCAAGTTGAGGAAGGTGGTCATCGCCGCTTCCGAGTCGAGCAGGCCTTCGTCCATGTTGACGTCGATCACCTGCGCGCCGTTCTCCACCTGCTCGCGGGCGATGGCGAGCGCGGCAGTGTAGTCGCCGGCCGTGATCAGCTTGCGGAATTTGGCCGAGCCGGTGACATTGGTGCGCTCGCCGACGTTCACAAACGGAATTTCAGGCGTCAGCGTGAACAATTCCAGGCCCGACAGCCGTAGCTGCTTGGGCAATTCTGGAATTTGCCGCGGCCGTTTTTCCGCCACCGCCTTGGCAATCGCCGCGATGTGCTCCGGCGTGGTGCCGCAGCAGCCGCCGACGACATTGACCAGACCGGCGTCGGCGAATTCGCCAAGCAGCTCGGCCATGAATTCGGGGCTCTCGTCGTAGTAGCCGAATTCGTTGGGCAGTCCGGCATTGGGATAGGCGCAGACGAAGCTGTCGGCGACCCGGCCGATCTCTTCGACATGCGCGCGCATTTCGCGCGCGCCGAGCGCGCAATTGAGCCCCACGGTGACCGGATTGGCGTGGCGCACCGAGTTCCAGAACGCCGCCGGCGTCTGCCCCGAAAGCAGGCGGCCGGAACGGTCGGTGATGGTGCCGGAAATCATCACCGGCACATCGATTCCACGCTCGGCGCAAGTTTCCGATATTGCAAAAATGGCAGCCTTGGCGTTGAGCGTGTCGAAGATGGTCTCGATCAGCAAGAGATCAGCGCCACCGTCGAGCAGTCCGCGCACCTGCTCGCCATAGGCCGCGCGCAACTGATCGAACGTGATGGCGCGGAAACCTGGGTTGGAAACGTCCGGCGAGATCGAGGCGGTGCGGTTGGTGGGACCAAGAGCGCCGGCGACAAAGCGGCGCCGGCCGTCTTCCTTGCGCGCCTGCTCCGCCGCCTCACGCGCCAGCGTCGCCCCGGCAACGTTGAGCTCGTAGGCGATGCCTTCCATGCCGTAGTCGGCCTGGGCGATCACCGTCGAGGAAAACGTGTTGGTCGAGACGATGTCGGCGCCGGCGCGGAAATAGGCCAGATGAATGTCGCGCACGGCGTCGGGCCGGCTGAGATTGAGCAGGTCGTTGTTGCCACGCACCTCGCGGTTCCAGGCGTCGAAGCGAGCGCCGCGATAGCCTTCCTCGTCGAGCTTGAGCGCCTGGATCATGGTGCCCATGGCGCCATCGAGCACCAGGATGCGTTCGCGCATCAAGTTGACGAAGGCGGAGCGGGCAGTGGCGGGGGACGCGGTCACCGACAACTCCGGTTCAGGCAACAGGCGCCAGCGCCGGCCGCAAGCCAAGCAAATGGCAGATGGCGTAGACGAGATCAGCGCGGTTCATCGTGTAGAAGTGGAAATGGGTGACGCCGCGGTCGACCAGATCGACCACCTGTTCGGCGGCAACCGCCGCGGCGATCAGTTTGCGCGTGGCGGGGTCGTCATCGAGGCCGTGGAAGCGCTCGGCGAGCCAGTTCGGCACGCTGGCGCCGGTGCGCGCGGCGAAATTCTTCGCCGCCTTGAAATTCTGCACCGGCAGAATGCCCGGCACGACGGGAATATCAATGCCGCGCGCACGCACGCGCTCGAGATAGCGGAAATAAAGGTCGTTCTCGAAGAAGAATTGCGTGATGGCGCGGCTCGCCCCGGCGTCGACTTTCGCTTTCAGCATGTCGACGTCGGCATCGACCGTTGGCGAGTCAGGGTGCTTCTCCGGGTAGGCAGAGACCGACAGCTCGAAGTCGCCGATGCGCTTGAGACCCCCGACAAGGGCCGCGGCATTCTCGTAACCGCCGGGATGCGGCGTGTAGCGCGTGCCGGGCCCATCGACGGAATCGCCGCGCAGCGCCACGATGTGGCGCACGCCGGCAGTCGCGTAATCACGGGCAATCTGGTCGATCTCGGCGCGCGTCGCCGCGACGCAGGTCAGATGCGCCGCCGGTGTCAGCGCGGTTTCGCCGAGGATGCGCTTGACCGTCGTATGGGTGCGCTCGCGGGTCGAGCCGCCCGCGCCATAGGTGACCGAGACGAAATCCGGCGCCAGCGGTGCGAGACGCTCGATCGATTCCCAAAGCGTCTTTTCCATCTCGGCGCTGGCTGGCGGAAAGAACTCGAACGACACGTGAATACGGCGCGCTTCAGTCAGGGCAAAGCGGCTGGGACGGACGTTCATCACGCCACCTCGTTCCGATTGGCCGGCACCGCCATCAGCGCGCGCACATCGCGCGCTAGCCACAACGACACCGCGATCTTGCCGCCCTCTTCCGGCGGCAGGCTCTTGAACACCAGCGGCTCGAGGCCCGAGGCCGTCATCCACTGCGTCACCGTCTCGCGCGCAAAACCGAGACGGCGATGGGCGAACTGCTCGCGCAAGAATTCCTGCTCATGCGGCGCGAAGTCGACCACCAGCAGCCGTCCGCCCGGGCGGAGCACGCGCGCCGCTTCCCTGATGGCGCGGCCGCCGTCGTCAAGGAAGTGCAGCACCTGATGCAGGATGACGACGTCGAAAGCATCGTTCGCCAGCGGCAGGTCGTAGAGGTCGCCCTGGCGCACACTTGCAATTCTTGAGACCGGCGCGTTCGAGCCGATCGCGCGCCAAGAGCAGCATATCGAGCGACAGATCGAGGCCGAGGCCACGCTCGATCTCGGCGCCGAACATTTCCAGCATGCGCCCGGTGCCGGTGCCGAG
This sequence comes from uncultured Alphaproteobacteria bacterium, assembly GCA_963738915.1. GTDB lineage: Bacteria > Pseudomonadota > Alphaproteobacteria > Rhizobiales > Xanthobacteraceae > Pseudolabrys. The sequence continues at coordinate 97,380 of CAVTYO010000010.1, read as the reverse complement.
ATCCAGAAGCGAGCGGAACGGCTTGTCGGCAAGCGCTGCGCGGATCGCGGCTTCGACCGCGGCGTCGGCGACGTGCAGCTTGCGGATGCGGTCCCACTCCGCGGCATGCGAGCGGAAATAGGCCTGCGCCGCGGCGGCGCGTGCGGCCCGCACCGAGACGAGGCGCGCGCGGTCGCGGGCGATGGTCTGGTCGGCCGGGTTGAGGTGCGCGAGTAAGGTGCGCGCAACCTCGGCGCCGCCGCCGTGCTCGGACAGGCGGAAGAAGGCCCAGGTGCCTTCGCGGAAGCGCTCGATGAGGCCCGCTTCGGCCAGCAGCTTGAGGTGGCGCGAGATGCGCGGTTGCGACTGGCGCAGGATGTCGGTGAGGTCGGACACGGTGAGTTCAGCTTCCGCCAGCAGCGCCAGCAGCCGCAGCCGCGTATCCTCGCCGGCGGCTTTGAGCGCCGCATTGAGGCCATCGAATCCGAGTTGGTTTGAGTTCGCCATTGCGTCGCAGCCTGGGGCCGGAAATTGATCCTTTTGGGCCAGTTCCCACTACATAAGGATATGTTTATACCTTGAAGTCGGAGGCCGCAAGCCCCTCGGCTTGAATTGGCTAACGGGCTGTCGCCGGCTTGGGCGTCGACGTAAAAGCGTCCGATGACCAGCAAGGATTTCGGCGTCCGGGAGGGCGAGCTTGCCGTCGACCTGCCGCAGCAGTTCGACGATGGCGTCTATTTCATCGGCCGCATCCACACGCCATGGAAGGCGCGCAAGGACTGCCCGAAAAACGCCCGCGAATCCGACGCCGTCTGTACCGTCGAACTCGATCCGCGCTGGGCCCCTGGCCTGAAAGAGGTCGAGACCTGCACCCATCTGGTGCTGCTTTACTGGATGGACAAATCGCCGCGAAACCTGGTGCGGCAGGTACCCGGCCGCTACGGCGTACAGCGCGGCACCTTTGCCCTGCGCTCGCCGGCCCGTCCCAACCCGATCGCCATGAGCGTGGTGACGCTCAAGGGCATCGACGCCAACAGGCTCGCCGTGATCGGCCTCGACTGCCTCGACGGCACGCCGCTCCTCGACCTCAAGCCCTATTTCGCCTCGACCGACTGCGTGCCCGAGGCCGTGGTCGGCTGGCACAAGCAACGTGGTTGATGCGCCGTTAATCGACTGCCGGCGCAATGTGGCAAACCGCATTTGGTTCCACCCGGTGACGCGCATTTGAACCGGAACCAATGAACCTCGCCGAGGCTTTCCCCGACGAATACGGGAATTCGCGAGGGTGCCATGTTCAAATCGTCCGCGTATACGCCATTGGCCGCGCTGATCGCCGTCGCCGCACTCTCGTGCGGAGCGGCGCGTGCCCAGCAGTTCGCTTTCATCACGCCGCCGCAGCCGGCCCAGAACGTGCCGCAAGTGGTGTTGCCGCAAGATGCCGCGCCCGGTCAGGGCGACGAAGACGCCGCGCTCGATTCCAGGCTGCAAAAGCAAATCGTCGATTTTCCAACCCGCGAAGCAGCGGGCACCGTCATCATCGATACGCCGCACACCTTCCTTTATTACATACTCGGCGACGGCAAGGCGCTGCGCTACGGCATCGGCGTCGGCCGCGAAGGGTTCACCTGGTCAGGCGTCAAGAACGTCGTGCGCAAGGCGGAGTGGCCGGACTGGTATCCCCCCTCCGAAATGGTCGCGCGTCAGCCTTATCTGCCGCGCATGACCGCGGGCGGCCCAGGCAATCCGCTCGGCGCCCGCGCCATGTATATCGGCGGCACCGAATATCGCATTCACGGCACCAACGATCCGACCACCATCGGCAAGCGCGTGTCGTCGGGCTGCATCCGGCTGACCAACGAGGATGTGGAAGATCTCTACAGCCGCGTACAAGTCGGAGCCAAGGTGATCGTGTTGCCGCAGGACGGCGCTGGCGAAGTCGCGCAGCGTCAGGAAACGCCCGAACGCGTTTCCTCTTATGTGCCGGCGGCGCCGAGCAAGGCGGCCGTGACCTGGAACGCTGTCCGCCCCGCCGGTCTCTACTGACTATTCAGAACCTCCCCACCTAAGCCCGGCCGCCGTGCCGGGCTTTTTTTGCCTGGACGGACAGTCAGGAGATGCGGAGGCTCGGTCATTCCCGCGAGGCCCCAGAGTCCCTAGATGACAGGTCCCAATACAACCACGAGGTCGTAAGGCTATGGCGACATACAAAGGCGAATGTTTCTGCGGAATGGTCAAAGTGGAGGCCGTGGGCGAACCCGAGGGCATGGGTTATTGCCACTGCAACTCGTGCCGCTCGTGGTCGGCCGGACCGGTCAACGCTTTCACCCTGTGGAAGCCGCAATCCGTGCGCGTCACCTCGGGCGCCGAGCATCTCGGCACCTTTGCCAAGACCGCGGCAAGCGAGCGCCAGTACTGCAAGAAGTGCGGCGGCCATTTGATGACCAATCACCCTGGAATGGGCCTGGTCGACGTCTATGCGGCAACGCTTCCCAAGCTCAAATTCGCTCCGGGCTTGCACGTCAACTACGCCGAGACCGTACTGCCGATGCGCGACGGGTTGCCGAAGTTCAAGGATTTCCCCGCTGAATTCGGCGGATCAGGAGAATTGATCAAGGAGCAGGATCAGGCCGCGTAATTCACGCGGCCGTGCTTGGCCGGCAGCGCCGTCGCAGGCTATACCTCGCCCTTCTCGTGAAGGAGTGAGGCCATGCGCATAGCGGCGATGGCGGCGGGTGCGATTGGCGGCTATTTCGCCGCGCGTATGGCCGCCGCGGGACATGATGTTTTTTTCATCGCCCGCGGCGCCAATCTCGATGCGATCAAAAAGAACGGTCTCAAAATCGAGAGCGTCAACGGCGACCTGCATTTGCCCAAGGTCAACGCCACCGACGACCCGAAGACGGTCGGCCCGGTCGACATCGTGTTGTTCGCGGTCAAACTGTGGGACACGGAGAAAGCCGCCGAGCTGACCCGACCGATGGTCGGGGCGAAGACGCGCGTCATCACCCTGCAGAACGGTATCGATAGCGTCGAGCGCATCGCGCCAATCCTCGGCGGCGATCAGACCGTCGGCGGGGCCGCCTATATTTCGGCGACCATCGCTGCGCCCGGTGTCATCCGCAACCCGAGCAAATTCGCCAGCATCCGCTTCGGCCGCGCCGACAGGAGATCGGACCCGGTATTGCAGGCCTTCGTCGACGCTGCCAAGGCCGCCAAGGTCGACGCGGCAATCGTCGACGACATCGATCGCGAGCTGTGGCAGAAGTTCATCTTCCTCACCGCGATGTCCGGCGCCACAGCGGCGTTACGCTCGCCCATCGGGCCGATCGCCGCCGATCCCGAGCTGTGCGGCTTCTTCCGCCAGTTGATGGACGAGGCGCGCGCCGTCGGCAAGGCCAAGGGCGTTGTCGTCGATACCGCCGTCCTCGACGAGCGCATGAACTTCATCGCGTCAAAGGTGGAGCCGGGCATGAAGGCGTCGATGGCCTACGACCTCGAACGCGGCAACCGGCTGGAGCTCGATTGGCTCGCCGGCAAGGTGCGCGAACTCGGCCGCGCGCTCGACATCCCGACGCCGGCGAGCGACACCGTATATACCGTGCTCAAGCTGCACCGGATGGGTGGCGCACGCTAGCGACAAGCCCCGGAAAGAGCCCGGCGCGAGGCTGGGGCTCCCCATGAGGCAGCGGTTGAAAAGGGGCAAACCTAAACAGCCGCTCCCGGCACATGAGCGTCGCACTCAGCCGAGGATGTAGCGGCCGAGATAGCCGTAGAAAAACAGCGCGCCAAGGCAGACGAGGACGGCTGCGGAGACGCGCCTGCCCAGTTTTTCAAGCGATTCGTCGGTATCGGTCATGATGTTCGCCCTTACCGCGGCCGCACCGGGGCCGCGAAAAAATGGCCGCGCGCTTGGCGGGTGCGCGGCCAGAAGCGTCGTTTGAACAAGGCCGCCGGTTTCAGAGGGGAAATAAGCGGCCGCTAGTATCCTGCCCGGGCCGGTTACCGGCGGCATTCGCCAAAATCATTGATTCAAATTATTGACGTGGATTAGCCGGGCTGCTGGTTTGAGCCATGGCCGCATCGGCGCCCCGCAATACCCTGGATCAACATCCGTTTGTCGCGCGGCTGTTGCAGCATGTTGCGCTCAACGCCGCCGACATCAAGCGGCTCGGCGCCATCATCCAGGGCGAACGGCTGATCCATCGGCGGCGCGACCTCGTCGTCGACGGCTACGAATACCGCAAGCTCTGTTTTGTCAGCGAAGGCTACGCCGTACGCTACAAGCTGTTGCGCAACGGCAAGCGGCAGATACTCAATGTCATCCTGCCCGGCGACATCGTCGGCGTGCCCGGCAGTTTCTTCGAGCGCGCGGTTTACGCCGTCACCGCCATCACCGATCTACGCATGCAGGTCTGCGCGCTCGACGATTTCGTGCAACTCGCCTACCGGCGGCCGCAGTACGGCCTGGCACTGGCCTGGATCGCCGTTCAGGAGGCGACGACCTACGCCGAACACATCATCGACGTCGGACGGCGAACGCCGATCGAGCGGCTGGCGCATTTTCTGCTCGAGCTGCACGTGCGCCTGCGCGCCGTCGGCCTGGCTGAGACGACGCGCTTCAATTTGCCGTTCTCGCAGGAGGTGATCGCCGACGTTCTCGGTCTCAGCGTGCCGCATCTCAATCGCATGATGCAGCGGTTGCGCGCGGACAAAATGATCGCCAACACAGACCGCGTCGTTGAATTTCTCGATGCAGACGCGATGCAGGCGCTGGCGCAATATCAGCCGCTGGAACTAGCTCCGATCCCGCCACCGGCGAAGTGAAGCCTCACCGGCGATGGGGACGACGGCGCGCGGTTTGCCCGCTTGCACTGTCATATGAAGCGGCCACGCCTTAAGCTTTACCCAGCCGGGGAACTGCCGGGGGAGCAGCCATGCACGCATGTTTCGACACGGCCTCGACATGCTGAGGGACTTGTTCCATCTGTTGCGTTCGCAGCGCCCGCCCTTGGTGTTCGGCGCGCTCGCGATTGTCAGCCTGTTTTTTACCGGCACGCTGTGGCTGCTCGACACGTTTTTTCCCGCCGATAACGCACCCGACAGCCGCGCCGCACTCACGCAATTGCCGCTGCTGCCGCCGTTGCAGCCGATCAGCCGCGCGTCTTACGTAATCGCGCCGGTCGCGGTGTCGCTTGCCGCCATCGGCCGTAGCCTCGACGCATCGGCGCCGCGCAATTTGTCCGGCCAGAACAGCAATCCGGTGAGTTCGCTGCTCTCCCAGGCCAATATCGGCATCACCGTGACCCGCGGCGCTATGTCGGTGAGCGGCAAGCCGAACGAACTCACCGTCAACACCCCGCTCAACGGCGTCCTGCAGATCACCGGGCAGATCGCGAGCGTCGCCAGCAGCGTGGTCGGCGGCCTCGCCGGCATGCTCGACTCGGGCATCGGCAAAGGGCTCGGCAACATCACCAACCAGGCCCTCGACCAGAAGGCGGAAGTGCGCGGCCAGGTGATCGTGCATTCGCGGCCGGAGATCGCCGACACCTGGCGCTTGCGGCCGAATTTGTCGTCGCAACTCGTGCTCAACGACAGCGCTCTGGCTATCGCCGGCATCAAGGTCAATATGACGAGCGAAGCAAAGCCGCTGATTGAGCAAAGCGTGAGCCAACAGATCAGTGCGCTCGAGGGCCGCCTGCGCAACGATCCCTTCCTCGAGCGCACGGCGCGCGACCAGTGGAACAAGATGTGCCGCTCGCTTCCGCTCGGCGGCGGCAAGACCGGCCTGCCGGAACTGTGGCTCGAGATACGCCCGATCCGCGTCGCCGCGGCCCAGCCGCAGATCAACGAACGCGACGTGACGCTGACAATCGGCGTGCAGGCGGAAACAAGGATCGTGCCGGCGGCGACCAAACCCTCATGCCCGTTCCCGGCCAAGCTCGAACTGGTGCCGCCGATGGACAACGGCCGTCTCGCCATCGGCGTGCCGATCGATTTGCCTTTCACCGAGCTCAACAAGCTGCTCGAGGCACAGTTCAAGGGTAAATCTTTCCCCGAAGACGGCAGCGGTCCGGTCGGCGTCGAGGTACTGAGCGGCAGCCTCGGCGCCGCCGGCGATCGCCTGCTGATTTCGCTTCTGGTCAAGGCACGCGAGCGCAAAAGCTGGTTCGGCTTTGGCGCCCAGGCGACGATTCTGATCTGGGGCAAGCCGGTGCTCGATACCCAGACGCAAATCCTGCGTCTCACCGATTTGTCGCTTGCGGTCGAATCGGAGGCGGCCTTCGGCCTGCTCGGCGCCGCGTCACGCGCCGCGGTGCCCTACCTGCAGAAAGCGCTGGCCGAAAAGGCCGTGATCGACCTCAAGCCATTCGCCGCCGACGCCAAGGCAAAAATCGGCATGGCGCTTGCCGATTTTCAGAAGGACCTCGGCGCCGGCGTGAAAGCGGACACCAAAATCGACGCGCTGCGTCTCTCCGGCATCGAATTCGATTCGAAAACGCTGCGGGTGATCGCCGAGGCCGACGGCACCGCCAGGGTGACGGTCAGCGAATTGCCGAAGATGTAGGTTCCGCACCGCGCATTGACACGCCTGCACTGCGGCCTACATTAGTCCAGTTCCGAGGGGTGCCCCGATTGGGCTGAGATAAACCCTTTGAACCTGATCCGGGTCATGCCGGCGAAGGGACAGGACAAATTCGATGCATCCATCGCACACTATTGCGCGGCTGGCCGGCCCGGTCCTTTGCGTGGTCGGTCTCGGCATGCTGGCGAACGGCGGCGTCTACCGCGAGATGGCCACGCAATTCCTCGCGGGTTACCCTTTCATCTACTTCTCCGGAATCCTTGCCCTGGTCGGGGGGCTGGCGATCCTGAACATCCACCACGTCTGGACGCGCGACTGGCGCAGCGCCATCACCATCCTCGGCTGGCTCATGACATTCGGCGGCACATTCCGCGTGTTCGCGCCGCAGTTAGTGAACTACATCGGTACCTCGATCCTGACCCACAGCGGCTTTTTCGTCGGCGCCGGCATCGTCGCGCTGGCGTTCGGCGGCTTCATTACCTTCAAAGGCTACGCGGCGTAAGCCGCTGAAATACAACGGAGATACGGCCATGAACAAGCCCATCAACTCAGCTGATCTGGTCACCCCGAAAGTCACCACCGGGCCGCTGACAGCCTCTAAGAAGGTCTATTCCTCGCCCGCGAGCGCACCTGAGCTTCGCGTTCCTCTGCGCGCGATCATGCTCAGCGAAGCCGCCGGCGAAGCCCCGCTCCCGGTGTATGACACCACCGGCCCCTACACCGACCCGGACGTTGCGATCGACGTGGAGAAGGGCCTCGCCCGCACCCGCATCGAATGGGTCAAGGAGCGCGGCGGCGTCGAAGAGTACCAGGGCCGCCCGATCAAGCCGGTCGACAACGGCAATGTCAGCGGCAAGCACCTGGCGCGCAATTTCCCCAACACGCCGAAGCCGTGGCGCGCGCAGGACGGCAAACCCCTCACCCAGTACGAATGGGCCAAAGCCGGGGTCATCACCAAGGAAATGATCTACGTCGCCGAGCGGGAAAGCCTCGGCCGCAAGCAGCAACTGGAGCGTGCGGAGGCAGCCCTTGCCGACGGCGAGCAATTCGGCGGCGCGCTGCCCGCCTTCATCACCCCGGAATTCGTGCGCAGCGAGATCGCGCGCGGCCGCGCCATCATCCCCTCCAACATCAACCACGCCGAACTCGAGCCGATGATCATCGGCCGCAACTTCCTGGTGAAGATCAACGCCAATATCGGCAACTCCGCGGTCTCCTCCTCGGTCGAGGAAGAAATCGAGAAGATGGTCTGGGCGATCCGCTGGGGCGCCGACACGGTGATGGACCTCTCCACCGGCCGCAACATCCACAACACCCGCGAATGGATCCTGCGCAATTCGCCGGTGCCGATCGGCACCGTTCCCATCTACCAGGCGCTGGAAAAGGTCGACGGCGATCCGGTCAAGCTCGACTGGGAAGTTTACAAGGACACGCTGATCGAGCAGTGCGAGCAGGGCGTCGACTATTTCACCATCCACGCCGGCGTCCGCCTGCAATACGTGCCGCTCACCGCCAACCGCGTCACCGGCATCGTCTCGCGCGGCGGCTCGATCATGGCCAAGTGGTGCCTGTCGCGGCACAAGGAGAGCTTCCTCTACGAGCGCTTCGACGAGATCTGCGACCTCATGCGCAAGTATGACGTCTCGTTCTCGCTCGGCGACGGGTTGCGCCCCGGCTCGATCGCCGACGCCAACGACCGCGCGCAATTCGCCGAACTGGAAACGCTTGGCGAACTCACGCAGATCGCCTGGAAGAAAGGCTGCCAGGTGATGATCGAAGGCCCCGGCCACGTGCCGATGCACAAGATCAAGATCAACATGGACAAGCAGCTGAAAGAATGCGGCGAGGCGCCGTTCTATACGCTGGGGCCTCTCACGACCGACATCGCGCCGGGCTACGACCACATCACCTCCGGCATCGGCGCCGCCATGATCGGCTGGTTCGGCTGCGCCATGCTCTGCTACGTGACACCGAAGGAGCACCTCGGCCTGCCCGACCGCGACGACGTCAAGGACGGCGTCATCACCTACAAGATCGCCGCGCACGCGGCCGACCTCGCCAAGGGCCACCCGGCGGCGCAACTGCGCGACGACGCGCTATCACGGGCGCGCTTCGACTTCCGCTGGCAGGACCAGTTCAACCTCGGGCTCGACCCGGACACGGCGCGGCAATTCCACGACGAGACGCTGCCCAAGGAGGCGCACAAGGTCGCGCATTTCTGCTCGATGTGCGGGCCGAAGTTCTGCTCGATGAAGATCACGCAGGATGTGCGGGATTATGCGGCGGGGTTGAACGACAAAGAGGCCGGCATGAAAGAGATGTCGGACAAGTTCAACGCCATGGGCCAGCAGGTGTATGTCGATGCCGATAGAGTGAAAGAGAGCAACAAGGCGCTTTAATTGGCGGCGGTCCGGTGCATGCGCGGGGCAGCGCGATATTCCGAAACTGCGACTTATCTCATGCCGGGGCAGCGCGATGATTCCGAAACTGCGACTTGATGCGCTCACCGACGGCGTGTTCGCCGTCGCCATGACACTGCTGATCATCGACCTGCGCCTGCCGGAGGGCTTCCAACCGCAGAACGGCGCCGAGTTGCTGCATCGCCTGGCCGGGCTCGGCATATCGCCGCCCGCGTAGTGTCTTGGAAATAAACGCACCGTGTTCTGGAAATGCGTCATGGAAAGCTGTGGCCGCACAGCGATCGAGGAGCTCGGCGACCGGGGACGTAGGACTGCGACACCTGGGCGGAGATGATCGTGTTAGCCGGAGCATTTCCGTCGGCGACCGTCACCGAAGCGGCATAGCCGTTGGCCGAAGCGGTTCCGTTATTGTGCGAATAGTCGAAGGTCAGCCGGTAGGTCTGGCCCGCGACCGTCGCGAAGGATTGCGACAGGCCGCCGAACACTCCGCCCGAGCCGTTGGTATCGCCGATCAGATCGATGTCTTACACGCTGCCGGGATGGCCCGCGCCGTAATTGGCGTTGGTCGTCAGGTCAACGTTGCCCTGGACGATAGTCCAACCGGTAATCAACGAGCTGCCGGCGGGCACATTGAACGATACAAAATTCGGGGCGACCTGTACGGGGCTTTCAAAGCCTCCGTTCACGAGTAGATTTGCGGCCCGCGCGTGCGGCGGTAGCGCCATGCAGGCAATCAAAGCAAGGAAAGCGAGAACGCTGCGGACCATGGATTTCCCCCACCCGCACGACACCACGGCGCAAAGTTAGCAAGCAAGACACCGCGTAAACAGGGTATAAAGCGGCCGAGCACGGTTAACGGCGAAGGCCGCGGCCCCGGCTACAATGCGGAGCGCGGCAGGCTCGGCCTCGAAGGACATTGTGGGACGGACAATCATGACCAACGGCAGCACGCTTTCGCTTCCCGAACTCGAAGACCGCATCGCCATCCTGCGCGACAATATCCGCCAGTTGACCGAGCAGGCGGCCGCCTCCTCGGGCGCGGCCGACGAAGAGCGCACCGCAACCCGCATCGCCGGGCAGAACGAGGAGCTGCAGAAGCTCATCGAGCAGCGCGACGCGCTGCTGGCGAAGAAGAAATAGCGCCGCGCCTCACGCCGCCTGCGCGTAACAGCCGCGCTCGATCTCCTCGATCAAGGAGCGCGCCGCGGGTTTCCAGCCAAGCTCGGCGCGCGCGCGTTTTGCCCGCACGCGGCTGTTGGAGCCCATGGTGTCGGCGGCCGGGCCTTCGCCCCAGATGGCTGCCGCCTCCTCGATGCTCATCGCCTGCGTGCGCCCGCCCTGCCCGAGCATGCGGCTGATCGCCTCGCAGACCTCGCGCATCGAGTTCTCGCCGTTCTCGGCGAAATAGAAGCTGCCGGCGGGCGCGGCCTCGATCGCCTTGAGATAAAGCGTGACGAGGTCGTCGATGTGCACGTTCGCCCAGCGGTTCTCGCCGGGGCCGATATGTCTGGCGACGCCCGCCGTCTTTGCCAGCGCGATCAGCCACGGCACCTGCACGCTGTCGGGGTTGAGGCCGCGGCCAAGTCCGTAGATCAGGCTCGGGCAGATCACCACCGTGTGCGCGCCGGGCGTTGCCCGCACCATATTGTCGATGGCGACCCGCGCGGCGCGCGACGGCGACGGCGTATAGGGCGTGTCCTCGTCGAACACCGCGGCGACGAATTCGCCGTTGGCGCGCGTGCCGACGATGCTGGAGCCGCTGGTCTGGATATAGGCCTTGCCTGTGCCGGCGAGCGCCTTGGCCAGCGTTTCGGCGGCGCCGCGGTGCCCGGCATTCGCCGCGTTCACGGTGACGTCGGCGGCGCGCGCGGCCTGCGCCAGCACATCGGCATCGTCGAGCGTGCCGGCGACCGGCGTTATGCCGCGCTGCTGCAGGGCCGCGGCGGTTGCGTCCGAGCGCGCGAGGCCGTTCACCGCGTGGCCTTGCGCCACAAGCGCCGCCGCCACCGAGCCGCCGATATAGCCGCTGGCGCCGGTGATGAAGACTTTCATGGGGTTTGCTCCGTTGCGCGGGACGATACTAGGCTCCTATCCTCGGTCCAGAAAAGCAAATCCAGGGAGGCCGCCGCCATGCCTAATCTTCTGACGTCCCACATCGCGGCGGTCACCGGCGCCGGATCGGGCATCGGCCGCGCCATCGCGCTCGGCTATGCGCGCGAAGGCGCGCAGGTGGTGGCGCTCGACATCAACGGCGAGGCGGCCGCCGATACCGCAAGGCAGATCGAAGCCGCCGGCGGCAAGGCGAAAAGCTACACGCTCGACGTGACCAAACGCGACGACTGCATGGCCATGGCGAAAAAGATCGAGGCCGAGATCGGGCGCGTCTCCATCCTGGTCAACAATGCCGGCATCAACCGGCGCAATCCGTTCACCGGCGACGCGGAAATCGTCGCGTCGGACTGGAACGACATCATTGCGATCAACCTCAACGGCGTGTTCAACGTCACGCAGGCTTTCCTGCCGCAGATCCGCGCCCACAAGGGGCGCATCGTCAATCTCGGCTCGATGCAGTCCATCTTGCACGTGCGCACGCCAAGCTCGGCCGCCTACACCGCCTCCAAGCACGCCGTGCTCGGCTTCACCAAGGCGCTCGCCGCCGAACTCGGCAAGGAAGGGGTGCGGGTGAACGCGGTCGGCCCCGGCCTGATCGCCACGCCGTTGAACGAGAAAATGCGGAGCAACCCCGAGGCGCTCAAGGTTTTCATCGACCACACTCCGCTCGGACGAGTCGGCACGCCGGACGATATTGCCAATGCCGCAATCTTTCTCGCCTCCGACATGGCTTCGTTCGTTACCGGCACGCTGCTGATGGTGGACGGGGGCTATCGTACGATTTGACTATTTCCCCGCGGCCTTGCGCAGCGCCGCGTTGATGCGGTCCTGCCAGCCGGGGCCTTCGGCCTGGAAATGATCGAGCACGTCGCGGTCGAGACGCAGGCTCACCATTTCCTTGACGCCCGGCACGGCGGGTGCGGCCGCCGGCAGATCGGCCGGCTTGGTCGTGACCGCCTTGAAGGCCTTCTCCGCCAGCGAACGTGAATCGTGTTCCGGCCGCCGCGCCATGCCTACCTGACCGTAAGCGCCAGGCCGTTGAGGTCGGCGCTGACAATCGCGCCGACGGAGCGGCCGGCCAGCGTCAACACCGCGCCGTTCTGGTTGGTGAGCACGATCGCCTGCGCGCCGCGGCCAACGGCCGCGCCGACATTGCCCGCGGCATAAACGCCGGACACATCCGACGCGCGGCGGATGTTGCTCACCGTACCGTGAAAGCGCGTCTCCGAGGCGCCGAACGTAAACCCATAAGAGATGCCGCCAATACTCAGCGCGTAGCTGCGGCCGTGAAAATTGAGCGTGCCGCTGCCGCCCGAACCGCCGACAATGAAGCCGGCCTTGACCACCTTGAAGCTGATGCTGCCGCTGTCGGCATGGGCAGCGGAGGCAAAGAGCGACACGGCAAGCACGGCGAAGGCAACGCGGACGGCGCGAAAGGCGGATGGCTGGCGCATGAAAATCTCCCGGAATGAACCGGCGGGAACTCGCGTGACGCGAGCCGCCGGCTGCCATACCATAGCCCTCGTCAATCCGGGTTTCCACCAGCAAAAGAGTTCTCCCCATGAGCAAACGCGTGAGCGTCGTCGGCGCCGGCACCATCGGCGCCAGCTGGGCGGCCATTTTTCTCGCCCGCGGCTATGAGGTCGCCGCCACCGATCCGGCACCGCAAGGCGAGGCCTTCGCCCGCCGCTTCATCGACAATGCCTGGCCCACGCTGGAAAAGCTCGGCCTGGTCGCCAAGGGCGCCAGCGCCAAGGCGTTCAGCTTCCACCGCGACGTCGCCGCGGCGGTCAAGGGCGCCGAGTTCGTGCAGGAGAGCGGACCGGAGCGCGAGGACCTCAAGATCGAACTGCTGGCGGCGATCGATGCCGCCTTGCCGAGCGACGTTGTCATCGCCTCGAGCTCGTCAGGGCTGCTGATCAGCCGCGTCAGCGCGAAGTGCAAGCACCCGGAGCGCTGCGTCATCGGCCATCCCTTCAACCCGCCACACCTCATTCCGCTGGTCGAGGTGGTGGGCGGTGCGAAAACCTCGCCCGCCGCCATCGCCGCAGCGATGGAATTCTACCGCGCGCTCGGCAAGCATCCGATCCACATCAAAAAGGAAATGAAGGCGCATGTCGCCAATCGCCTGCAGGCGGCGCTGTGGCGCGAGGCCATTCACCTCGTCGCCGAGGGCGTGGTGTCGGTCGCCGATGTCGACGCGGCGATTGCCTATGGTCCCGGGCTGCGCTGGGCGCTGATGGGGCCGCACCTCACTTTCCATCTCGCCGGCGGCGAAGGCGGCATGACGCATTTCATGGACCACCTCGCAGCCGCAAATCAGGAATGGATGGACGATCTCGGCAATCCGAAACTGACGCCGCACGTGCAGAAGACCATCATCGACGGCGTCGCCCAGGAAGCCGGCAGCCGCTCCATCGCCGACCTGCAGCGATGGCGCGACCGCAAGCTGATCGACATCCTCAAGGTGTCGGCCGCGCCGTAGCGTCCGGTTCAGCAGCCGTTGCAGATACTCGGAACAGGTCCGAGCGGATCGCCGGCGCCGCGTCCCTCGCCGACCGTGTTTTCGTTCTGACGTACCGCCGGCGGCAAACTGCTCACGGTCGGCTGTCGATGGCCAACCGGTGCGGTCGGTACCCCGGCGACGCCTGTGCGCGGCGGCGGGCTGGCAGGCCCGGTGGAATTTTGCGCTGCGGCAGCGGCCGTCAGCAGCGAAAGCAAAATGGCTGTCGCGATGACACGCATGGTTGCTTCCCCCTATTTTCTTCGCCCTGCGTCACAACCGCGTCAGCGGGCTTGCGGTTCCGCAAGGCTCGTTTAATCAAAACGCAAGGCTGCGGGCGCTACGCTTCTCGCCATGAGCGAGCCAACGCCCGCCACGCCTCGACAGATGCTCATTTATAGCGCCATTGCAGCGGCGATCGGAGTCTATTTCAGCCTGGTCGGTCTGCGGCCCCTGCCCATCCCCGGCGGCGGTCGCAATCTGCACGCCCCGCTTTGGCTTGTATTCTGCATCGGACTGGTCTTCGTCCTCGCTGCGGCGGCGCTGTTCATCCAGGCGCTCGGCCACGCCAACGCAGCCGCCGAATTGCCCGCCGCGGCGCCGCAATGGATGCGCATCGTCCAGTTCCTTGTGGCACTTGCGATTTTCGTACTGTTCGGTCTGATTGCCACCTGGGTGGCGTTCGGCCCGGGCGAGCGCGAATTTTCCGGATCGGTCCCAATCGGCGGCCCTGCCGGCGACCTGGCCGGGCGTATTGTCTTCGGCTTCGGCGCCGTGATCACTTGGCTCGGGGCGCTCGCGGTTGGCGTCTACGGCTTCCGCAAGTTTATGCGCCGCAGCGTATCTGGCACCAACTGATGCCGGCCGCAGGTTCAGCGCTTGTAGAGCCCCATGATCACCGCCTTGCCCAGCGTATTGAAATGCAGGTTGAAGCCGACCACGGCGGGCGAGGTATCGGACGTGACGTCGAGCGTGTCCTTGCCCACGGCGAACACCGTAAAGAGATAGCGATGCGGGTGGTCGCCTTCCGGCGGGCACGGTCCGAGATAGCCGCTGTTGCCGAGTTCGGTGCGCGTCATCAGCGCGCCCGCCGGCATGGCGCCGCTTTTCGGGTTGCCGGCGTCAAGCGCAAGCTCCGTCACATTTGCCGGGATGTTCACCACCACCCAGTGCCAGAAGCCGGAGCCTGTCGGCGCGTCGGGATCGTAACAGGTGACAGCGAAGCTCTTGGTGCCGGCGGGCGCCCCCGACCACTTCAGGTGCGGCGACTTGTTGCCGCCGGCGCATCCGAAACCGAAATTCTGCGACAGGACGTGGTCCTTGCCGAGATAGTCGCCATCCTTGAAGCTGTTGCTGATCACCGTGAACGCCATCGACCGTCTCCCTGAAAAGCGCGGACGCTTAAAGCCTAATCCCGCCCGGACAAAGCGCAATGCCCTCGTTCAATACCTTCGACGCCGTGGTCTATGCGTGCCTCCTCATCGCTTTCATCATGGGCTTCAATGCCGGGCTGCTACGCAGTCTGGCGACGATCTTCGGCTATCTAGCGGCAATGGCGATTGCGATCGCTGCGGCGCCGCAGCTCACGCGATTGGCGAGCGAGCAATGGCACCTGCCGCCGTTGCAAAACTGGATGGTGCTCATCGCCGTCTTTCTTGCTGCCGGCGTCATAATCAGCGTGCTGCTGCGCTATGCCGTGAGCGAGATCGCCGGGCCGCAAGTGGGCCCGGTCGACCGCATGCTCGGCGCCCTCCTCGGCATCGTCCGCGTCGTGCTTCTGGCGGTGCTCATCGTCATCATCTTTGACCGCATCATTCCGCCAAACCGTGAGCCGGCCTTCCTCGCGGATTCGAAACTGCGGCCGATTTTGTCGGCGGCCGGGCGGCAAGGCCTTCGCTCGCTGCCGCCCGAAATCGAGGGTTATATCGACCGGCTCAAGCGCGAACGCGGACTTTAGCCCTCAATACGAATAATCGAAGAAATCATCGTCACCGAACAGGACATCGGTGTCGTTGTCGATATCGTCGATCATCGCCGCTTCCGGCACGACGCCGCGCGGCGGAATATTGTCTGCCGGCGCCGGCCGCGCCGGCATATCGCGATAAGCCTGCAGCGCGGCCTGATTGCCGACGAAAACACATTTGCACACAGCCGCATCGGCGTAGATAAAGTAGCGCCCGCCGTGCCGCGTGCGTCCCACGAACTTGTCCGGCGGCAGCCGCTTCAGGCGCTCGAGCTTCTGCGGCGTATCGGCGGGACGCATGATGAAGCCGGCGTCGACCATGCGCATGTCCGCG
Organism: uncultured Alphaproteobacteria bacterium; assembly: GCA_963738915.1. GTDB lineage: Bacteria > Pseudomonadota > Alphaproteobacteria > Rhizobiales > Xanthobacteraceae > Pseudolabrys. The sequence continues at coordinate 81,486 of CAVTYO010000010.1, read as the reverse complement.
CCTTCCTGGCCTGCGGCCAGCGCACCTGCCAACAACGCAATGAAAGAAATTGCAGAGAGGGTCGCGCGGCGCTTGTGCATGAGTTTTTCCTCTTCACCGCATTATCGCACGGCCCGCGGGCAAGGCCATCACGTCATCTTTGCCGCGCGGCGCCAATGAATGCGGAAATGATTGCCCTGCGCGTCCGTCGGCGCGGTCAGCGTCAGATCGTCGCCCTTGAGCGTGATATGCCGCCGCTGGGTGTCGCCTACGCGGTTGGGATTGATGGCGGTGAACAGGTGATGGCGCACCTCCTCGCCGGTGACCTCGAAGGTCCCGGCATAGGCGACCACGCCGATTGCGGCCTCGGCGCGCTCGGCGGCCGAGGTCGCGTCGAGATCCATGCGCGGCGCCGTTTCCTTGACGCGTGTGCGTTCGATCGGCGCGTTGACCACGGCCATATAGCCGTCGGCCGTGTACATGATCTGCGAGGCGCGCGGCACGTCCGCTTCGGCGGTGCCGTCGGCGCGCACGATCTCACGGCCGCGTTCGCGCCAGACACCCACCAGGTCGTCCTTCGTCATGGGCTTTTCCTCCCCTTCGGGAACAATTCATTGTAGGTTGCGCTTAAGCGGTAACCGCAAAAGCAAGGGTGGCGTCAATGTCCGAGATTACCTATCAGATCGTGCGGCACGATGAAGGCTGGGCCTACAAGGTCAACGGCGTTTTTTCCGAACCATTCCCGAGTCATGCGCAGGCGCTCGCCGCTGCACGCCGGGCGGCGGAAGAACAGCGCGTGCCCGACCGCACCGAGGTGATCGAATACGAGGACGAAAAGGGCAAATGGCACACCGAAACGGCAGCCGGCAGCGACCGCCCGACCACGGTTGTTAAAGACGCGGAGTAAGACGGGGGACCGTCGGCATGTTTAAATTCGGCGGCCCGCTGACTGTGGCCGTCGTCGGGGCGACGACAGCGGCGATGCGAATCGAAGACAAAAAGTAGGGCGTTGCCCACCGCCAGGGCCGCAGGCACAATGCCGGCTCCTGGGGGGCTGGGAAATGTCGGCTCTTGTCTGGCGTGCCGGCTTGAATTTACTGGTCGTCGCGGCTTGCTTCGCGCTTGCGGCTTGCGCGCGTGACCCAGTGGTGGCCGGCGTCAATGCCGTAAGCGCCGGCAACTGGCGCATCGAGCAATCGAAAGACCGCATCACCGACGCCGCGATCTCCAGCGCCGTGCTGATGACCCGAACCGTCTCACACAGCACGATCGCCTTCCCACCGCCGGCGCAAATGCAGCTTGGTTGCTTTAAGGGCCAGCCGGTCGTGGTCTCTGCATTCCAGTTCAAGGTCGGCTCGACGCGCAATGCGGAGCTTGGCTATCGCTTCGATGAGAGGCCCGGTCCCCAGCCGCAAGCCCGCTTCGTTGACGACTACGTCAAAGTCGTCATCGAGGAGCCGGCTGAGGTTGCCGCGTTTGTCAACGAACTGGCGACAGCCAAATCCCTTTACGTGCTGATCCGCTCGCTTAATGCCGGCCGCACCAGCGCCGAATTCCAGCTCGAAGGAGCGCCGGAGGCGATAAAAACGGCGCTCGGCACCTGCCCGGTGGGTCAGCCGCTCGCGCGGAGATGATCGGCTCAGGTGTATTTTGGATCGCGGTCGAGCAGTTCGATTGAAATGCCCTGCGGGCCGCGCAGGAAGCAAATCTTGATCCCGGGCCGGGGAATGGTCGGCTCCGTGGTGAACTCGACGCCCTTTTTCTTCAGATCGGCGACGATGGCGTCGATGCCGGTGACCGCCAGGCCGAAATGGTCGAGGCCCTGATAGGGCGTCGACGGCGCGCCGTTGACGCCGTCGCCCGGGTTCACCTGAGCGGTGAAGATATTGGCGCCGCCAAGCTTGATGTCGATGCGCGGCTTGCCCGCCTGCATTGTGCGAACCACCTGCGCGCCGAACATGCGCTCGAACCATTGCGCGGTCGCTTCCGGGTCCGGCGTGCGCAAGTGGATGTGGTCCCAAGTATATGCCGCCATGGCGTTCTCCCCGTTTGCTCTTTCGCTTCAACTAGCCACGGCTGGCGCGCTGGCGCAACCGCCGTCGCGCGAATTATGACAGGCGCATTGCACGACACGCCGTCGACCACAGGCATGAAAAGTTGCCCACAACGGCCGCGCATTTCGCTCCAAGAGCGCAATAATCTTTGCTAGATGACCCCAAGCTGAGGACTTCATGGCACGGGATCCCATCAACGCGGCGGGAGGCATCGTAATGCGCGGCGGTGCGCGGCCGCGCATTGCCGTCGTGCGTAGGAGCAAGGACGACCGCTGGGTGCTGCCGCGCGGCAAGCTCAAGCGCGACGAGAATCCGATCGCCGGCGCCAAGCGCGAAGCGGTCGAGGAAACCGGTCATCGCGTGCAGGTGCACGAATTTCTCGGCGCCATCACCTATTCGGCGCGCGGCCGGCCGAAGCTGGTGCAATTCTGGCGCATGCTTGCCGCCGAACGGCCGAGCTACGACCTGACCGAAGACATCACCGAGGTGCGCTGGCTTCCGCTCAGCGCCGCAATCCGCCGGCTGAGCTTTCCCTTGGAGAAATTGTTCCTGCGCAGCGTCGGACGCGCGCTGTGGCGGCGCCGTCAGCGTCGCAAGCCGCGGCGCAAGTCCACGCGCCAGTCGGCGCGCAAGTCCGCGCGCAGCGCCACGCGCGTGCGTCGTGCGGCCACGCGAAAGAAATCGCCGGCGAAGCGTTCGCGCAAGAAACGCCATCGTGTGTCGCATCAGGCCGCGCCCGCCGTGCCGCGCCGCGCGGTGCCCGCGGTGACCGCGCACCCTGCCGCCGCACCCGCGATGACGGAACCGGCCGCCGCCGTGCCGAACAGCCTCTTCCGCCGCCTGCTGGGCCGCGCCGTAACCCTGCATTAGCCCGATCTGTCCGAAATTTAATGCGCGCGTCCGGCGCAAAAGTGCTTTCAAAACGGGCCATTCATCGCGCATTCACGGCAAAAAGCGGAACCTGCGGACCATGCCACGCGTTTTCCAGTCGAGTGGAAATCGCAGGAAGCCAAATCCTCGGTCGTTGATGGGATAACGACCGGAACCGAAGGAAAGAGGTACGTCATGACCAGAACACTCACCGCCATCGCAGCCGCAGCAACACTTGGCCTCGCGGCAATCGCTGCACCGCAGCAGGCCGAAGCCCGCGGCGGCGCGCTCGCAGCCGGGATCATTGGCGGGCTTGCCGTCGGCGCCATCGTCGGATCGGCCGCCGCCCACGGTCCTTACTATTACGGCTACGGCGGCCCCGCCTATTACGGACCGGCGCCGGTCTATTACGGACCGCACTGCTACTGGACGCACCAGCGCGTCTGGACCGGCTACGGCTGGAACTGGGGCCGCGTGCGGGTCTGCGACTAATTTAGTGATCGCCATCACATAAAATGAAGTGGCCCGGCTTTCATCGCGAAAGCCGGGCCACTTTTCGGGGCATAACGCGCAGGCGGCCCCATCAAATTTCCGACAAATTAAGCCTGCCTTCTTTACAAGGTCCGGATCAGGCCTAGGGTGCACCTGCTTCTTTGCCCGGCCGTCCAGGACCAGGAGGGATTGAAATGAAAAAGACACTCTTCGCTCTCGCCGCTGCCGCGACTATCGCAGCGGGCACTTTGTCTGCCCCGCAGCCGGCGGAAGCGTACTGCCGTGGCTGCGCAGTGGGTGCCGGCGTTGCCGGCGGCCTCGTCGCCGGTGCGATCATTGGCGGCGCCATCGCCAACAGCCAGCCGCGTTACTACGCGCCGGCTCCCGGCTACGTGGTGTATGACGGTTACGGCGCTCCTTACCCGGCTGCCTGCCCGGGCGGTTACTGGGCCCGCCGGCCGTTGCGCGATGGTTACGGCAACGTTGTCGGTTGGAGCCGCCCGCGCTTCATCTGCCCGTAATCGCGTAACGAGCGGGTAAGATATCGGGTGCATCCTCGCGGCCGACCAATCTGGCCGGAGAGGATGTCCATGCAACGGACAATGTTCGCGCTCGCCGCAGCTGCTTTGGTGGCTGCGGCGTTGCCGTTTCAGGCGCAGGCGCACTGCCGCGGTTGCGGTGTCGCCGCAGGCGTGGTCGGCGGCCTCGCCGTCGGCGCCATCATCGGCTCGGCCATCGCCAGCCAGCCGCCAGTCTATGGCGCAGCTCCGGTTTACGACGCGGTGCCGTCGGCCGATTACGTGGCCCCGCCGCCGGGCGACCCGAATTCGCCGGAATATATCGAGGGCGCCTCCTGCCACATCGAGCGTCAGCAGGTCTGGGACGGCATGCGCTACCGGCCGCGCGACGTCGAGATGTGCGAATAGTCAGCGGCGCATACTCTCGAGCACCGCCGCCGTCGGCCAGCAATCGACCTTGAGTCCCTTCGCCTTCTGATAGGCGCCGAGCGCCGCGCGCGTGAGCATGCCGGCTTTGCCGTCGAGCTTGTCATTGTAAAGCCCGAGCCTGGTGAGGCCACGCTGCATCTCCTCGACGTCCTTGCTCTTGAGCTGCGAGCCCTTGCTCCAGGCGTGCTCGAACGGACGGCTGCCGGCGATGCGGTCGCTCAAATGCCCGACGAAAAGCACATAGAGGTCGGAATAGTTGTACTCCTTGAGCACATAATAATTCTTCGGCGTGAGAAAGCCGGGACCGTAAGTTCCCTCCGGCAGCAACAGCGAAGCCTGCGCCGCACGTTCGGTTTCCGTCAGCTTGCGGCCGTAGGCGGGAGCAAAGCCACGCTTCTCCCATTCGACGACCGCCATGGTGACGCCCGGCTCCGCCTTGGTGCAATCCACGCTTGCCGGCACGCGCACCTCGATCGCCCAGGGCGCACCCCTCTGCCAGCCTTTGCCGGCGAGCTGCTTTGCCGCTGACGCAAGCGCGTCCGCTACCGAATGAAAGATGTCGGCGCGTCCGTCGCCGTCGAAATCGACGGCGTATTTGTAATATTCCGACGGCAGAAATTGCGTGAGACCCATGGCGCCACCCCATGACGAACGCAGTTCGCCGCGCGGCACCCCGTCCTGCAACATCTTCAGGGCGTGGAGAAACTCGTTGCGGAAGAAATCCTTGCGCTTGCCGGTATAGGCCTGTGTCGCCAGCACGCGGATCGCGTCATAAGGTTGACGCTCGCCGCCGTAATCGGTTTCGCGGCCCCAGATCGCCAGCACCACATTGCCGGGCACGCCGAATTCCTTTTCGATGCGGGCGAGCGTGTCGCCGTATTGCGCCGCCAACTGCTTGCCGCGCGCGGCCAGGCGATCGAAGGTCGCCTCGCTCAGATATTGCCCCGGCGTCTGCACGAATTCCGGCTGTTGCGGCGCCGCTTCCGGTTTTCCGGGAATGGCGAGATCGGGCAGCGAGAGGTCCGGCGCGAGCCCGCGTGTCGCCGCATCGAAGACGCTGCGCGAGACGCCGAGCGCCTGCGCCTGCGGCCACGTCGATTGCAACCACTGCTGGAAGCCTTGCGCCGACGCGGGCGTGGTGAAAAGCGTTACCGTGATCGCGAGCGCGAATCGCAATTTCGTCATGCCCGGCTTTATGCCGGGCATCCACGTCTTTGGCATCAGCCGCGATGCAAGGCGTGGATTGCCGGGATTAGTCCGGCCATGACGCGTTTCACGTAGAACAGCATTTTCGCGTTTTCGCAGCCGCCAGCATGCCCATTCCATGCAAACATCGGCGCTGAGCATCGGATTTTTAATTGCGCCAAGCCGTTGCGCAGCCACGGCAATTGCCCCAACTCACACTCGAAATCGTGAATGTTTTGGGGCGGCCCATGCTCGACTTTACCACCGCGTTGTTGCTCTCGGCTTTCGCCATCGGTTTCGCCTTCGGTGTCGTGGGCCTGCTCAGCGGCTTCTGTCTCACCAGCGGCTTGCGCAACTGGGCGACGCAGGGTGACGGCCGCATGATCCGCACCTTTGCCCTCGCGGCCGGCACCGCGGTGATCGGCTCGCAACTGCTTGCTGCCTTCGGCCTGGTCGATCTTTCCAAGTCGATCTATCTGCAACCCTCGTTCTCCGCGCCGCTCATCCTCTTTGGCGGCCTGATTTTCGGCTACGGCATGGTGCTGGCCAATGCCTGCGCCTCGCGTGCACTGGTGCTGCTCGGCCGCGGCAATTTGCGCTCGCTGGTCGTCATCGTCACCATCGCCGTCGTCGCGGAGATGACGTTGCGCGGCCTGATCGCACCGGCGCGGCTCGCCTTCCTCAACTGGACCGCGATCGCGCCGAGCGTGATCTCGCTCCCGGCGCTGCTGTCAGCTTCCGGCGTCAGCGCACCCGCCGCGCATCTTGCCGCCGCGCTGGTCTTCGGCGGCGCGCTAGGCGTCTTTGCCATGAGTTATGCGCCTTTCCGCCGCGCTTACGGCCAGGTGGCGGCGGGCATCTTCATCGGTCTGCTGATCCCCGCCGCCTGGTTTGCCACCGGCTTTATCGGTGCCGACGACTTCAACCCGGTCCAGGTTACGTCGCTGACCTTCATCAACCCGATCGCCGACAGCGTGCAATACATCATGCTCTCGACCGGCTCGACGCTGAACTTCGGCATCGCTGTGGTCGCCGGCGTACTCGCCGGCTCGTTCGGCACTTCGATCCTCACCGGCCGTTTCCAGCTCGAAGGCTTCAACTCGCCGCGGCACATGTTGCGTTCGCTGTCCGGCGCGGCCCTGATGGGCACCGGCGGCGTCATGGCCTATGGCTGCTCGATCGGGCAAGGCCTGACCGGGCTGTCGACGCTCGGCCTGCCATCGATGATCGGCGTTGCCGGCATCCTGCTCGGCGCCGCGGCTGCCCTTCGCGGCCCAATCCGCGTTGCCGCTCTCGCGACGGCGTAACCGCCGCACTCCCGACACCCAACTAGCGTTCAAGTTCCGCGACTACGCGCTCGAGCGGCGCCGGCGAAACCTGGATGGTGCCGTCGAACGGGATATCCATGTCGAGGGTCAGATAGATCGCGCCCGCAACCAGGAGCGCCGAAACGAGGAGGCTCGCAACCACCACCCGGTTGCGCGGTACGCAATAGGCGAGGCTGGCAAAGATCAGCATCAGCCACGCCCCCAGCAGCAGGATGAGCGGCCGCGGGATGGTGCCCTCGGACTGCTCCACCAGCGCCCAGCGCATCGCGAAAACCGTATCGAAACGCTGCCTTGCCATGACGCGGAGCGCCGTCTGCTCGGCGTCGGCGGGCTTGAGCGCCCGAATGCCCTCGGAAACGTCGTCGAGCAGAGCCTCGGCGGTGCGGCTACCCAGCATCGGGTCGCTTTGCGCCATCCGCCCCGCCGCTTGTTTCACATAAGCCAGCAAGCGGCCTCGCGCGGCCGCGGTCTCGGGGCCGTATTGCCGCAGCGTGCGGTCGAGCAGGATCAGTTCGGTCGCATAGGCGTGCACGTTCTTGTCCACGCTCTCGAAGGTGTTCTTGGCCGAATTCACCATCAAACCGAGGACCAGCGACGTCATCACCACGAAGATGCCGGCGCACTGGCGTACGACATCGCGGGTGCGATCGTCGCGATGCCTCTCGGTCAGTTTCGGGTATACGTACAAAGTGAGGAGCGCGGACGCCGCAAGGCAGACGAAGAATGCGAGCGAGATCAGCAGATCCGACATGGCCGCCCCCCGGGGTATTGGCGCGAAAACATCTTATACTTCACCCGACGCGCCATGATGGAGTCCCGTCCAGCCGCCGAACCGCGCCCTTCCCGTCATACTTACTCATACGCTGCCGTACACCGGCCGACCCTCAATAGCTGAGCCAGGGTGCTAGCCGAACGGTCCGAAGAGGCGCATGCTGGGCCTGGGATGGCGACGGCTAAGGGAGCGTCAGGTGGCATTGGACATCAATACTTTTCTCGTCGTTCTCGCTGCGGCCGTCGCGGTGGTGGCCTGCGTCGGTTGGGTCATGTACAAGAAAGTCTCGTGAGGCCCGACCCTCATTGGTGAGGAGCCCGCGCAGCCGGCGCCTCGAACCGGTGAAACCGCCGAGCCGGTAGCGGTGCGCCTTGCGCGGCTGCTATCATCGTGGCCCCGCAAAGGACGCGCGCCCATGAAAATCGTCATCCGCTACTGCGGCAGTTGAGGCTACGAGCCGAAAGCCCTCGGTGCGAGGGCCCGACTCAGCAAGCTTTCCGGTGCCGAGGTCGAACTCGTTCGCGGCAGCGGCGGCGTGTTCGAAATCACGGTCGACGGCGCCCTGAAATTCTCCAAGGCGTCGGCCGGCCGCTTCCCGACCGAGGCCGAGATCGACGCGCTGGCGAAAAGGTAACGAGCGTCCTTCGTCCCTCTGCCCGCGTGAGCCAAGCGGGCGGGGGCGAAGGGCGAATGCCGCGCGCCGTAGCTACCGCGAGAACTTCTTGTACTTCACCCGGTGCGGGATGATCGCGTCCTGCCCCAGCCGCCGCATCTTGTCCTTCTCGTAATCCTGGAAATTTCCCTCGAACCATTCGACGTGGCTGTCGCCCTCGAATGCCAGGATGTGCGTGGCGATGCGGTCGAGAAACCAGCGGTCGTGGCTGATGATCACGGCGCAGCCGGCGAAATCCTCCAGTGCCTCTTCAAGTGCGCGGAGAGTGTCGACGTCGAGGTCGTTGGTCGGCTCGTCGAGCAGCAAGAGATTGGCGCCGGACTTGAGCATCTTGGCAAGATGCACGCGGTTGCGCTCGCCGCCCGACAGCGTGCCGACCTTCTTCTGCTGGTCGGCGCCCTTGAAGTTGAACGAGGAGGCGTAGGCGCGCGAGTTCACCTCTTTCTTCCCGAGCATGATGAGGTCGTTGCCGCCGGAGATTTCTTCCCAGACGTTTTTCTTGCCGTCGAGACTGTCGCGTGACTGGTCGACGTAGCCGAGATGCACCGAGTCGCCGATCTTGATGGTGCCCTTGTCCGGCTTCTCCTGCCCGGTGATCATGCGGAACAGCGTGGTCTTGCCGGCGCCGTTCGCCCCGATGACGCCGACAATGCCGCCGGGCGGCAGCTTGAAGGTGAGATCGTCGATCAGCAGGTTATCGCCGAAGCCCTTGGTCAGGTGATCGAAATCGATGACGTTTTGCCCCAGACGCTCGGCGACCGGAATGGTGATCTGCGCCACTTGATTGACCTTGGCGTTGGCGATCTTGAGCAGTTCCTCGTAGCGCTCGTAGCGCGCCTTGGATTTGGACTGCCGCGCCTTGGGCGAGGACAATATCCATTCGCTCTCGCGTTCGAGCGTGCGGCGGCGCGCCTCGTCCTCGCGGCCCTCCTGCTCCATGCGCTTTTGTTTCTGCGCCAGCCACGCGGTGTAGTTGCCCTCGTAAGGGATGCCGCGGCCGTGGTCGAGCTCGAGGATCCAGCCGGTGACGTTGTCGAGGAAGTAGCGGTCGTGGGTGACGATGAGGATAGCGCCGGGATAGTTGCGCAGATGGCCTTCCAGCCAGTTCACGCTTTCGGCGTCAAGATGGTTGGTCGGCTCGTCGAGCAGCAGCAATTCGGGCTGGTCGAGCAGCAGCCGGCAGAGCGCGACACGGCGGCGCTCACCGCCGGAGAGCTTTTCCACGTCGGCGTCGTCCGGCGGGCAGCGCAGCGCGTCCATGGCAAGATCGACCTGGCTGTCGAGGTCCCAGAGATTCTTGGCGTCGATCTCGTCCTGCAGCTTGGCCATCTCGTCGGCGGTTTCGTCGGAGTAATTGGTGGCCAGCTCGTTGTAGCGCTCGAGCAGCGCCTTCTTCGCCGCCACCCCGTCCATGACGTTTTCGCGCACGGTCTTATCGGGATCGAGATGCGGTTCCTGTTCCAGGTAGCCGACCCGGGCGCCCTCGGCGACCCAGCCCTCGCCGGTGAACTCCTTGTCGATGCCGGCCATGATCTTGAGCAGCGTCGACTTGCCGGAACCGTTGACCCCGAGCACGCCGATCTTGGCGTCCGGGTAGAACGACAGGTGGATGTTCTCCAGGATCTTCTTGGCCGGCGGATAGGTCTTGGTCAGACCTTCCATGTGATAGATGAACTGGCGGCCGTTCATGAAAAACCTCGTGAAATCGGGCAAATCCGCGCCGGTGCGCGGTCGGCGCGGCGCGCGGGCGCGATGTGTGGAAATTCGCGGTTGATGTAACGAGCCGGGCCGCAAAGGGCAAGACGGCCGCCGCGGCGGTAAACCTTCGGAAACGCTGTCGCGAATATTCGCGCGCGATTTCATTTTGCTACCAGCTTTTAACCCCTATGGCGCCATGATTGCGGGCGATGAACCTCACCGCCTGAGAAGGCGACCTACGGGGTAAGCGGGCGCGAGTTAAGCGCCTTGCGTAATTCGGGACGTGCGTGATGGCTCGTATTCTGGCGTTGTCGGGGCATGCATTCGGCTGGCTGCCCCGTCCGATGAATCTCCTGAAAACGGTGTTCGGCGGCTTCTGGCTGGAACTGACCCGCGACGCGGTTCGTCCCTACCGGCCCGAATTGTACTACATGCGCGGCCCCGGCCCCGCCTGGCGCGCCAAATACGGCAACCCGCACAACCGCCCGCCGGCCTGACCCCCTTACTTTTCGGCTGACCGACCCTAATCTGCCGCCCGCGACAACCGGGCGACAGGAGCACGCATGCGCAAGGCAGCCATTCTCGACGATTACCAGAACGTGGCGCTGGCCTACGCCGACTGGTCAAAGATCGCCAAAGACGTCGAGATCACGGTCTTTAACAAGCCCTTTGCCGGCCAGGCCGAGGCGGTCAAGGCGCTGCAGGGCTTCGCCATCATCGCCGGCATGCGCGAGCGCACGCCGTTCCCCAAGGCCGTGATCGAGGCATTGCCCGACCTCAAGCTCCTGATCACCACCGGGATGCGCAACAATTCCTTTGATGTTGCCGCGGCGAACGCGCGCGGCGTCACCGTCTGCGGCACCGGCGCGGTCGGCTCGCCGACCACGGGGATTGCCTTCGGCCTGATGCTGGAATTGACGCGCCGCGTCGGCTTCGAGAATGCGCGGCTCAAAAGCGGCGAACCCTGGCAGGTGACGATCGGCAAGGACCTCGAAGGGCTGACGCTCGGCGTCATCGGCCTGGGCAAGCTCGGCCAGCGTTCGGCGGCGGTTGGCAAGGCCTTCGGCATGAAGGCAATCGCCTGGAGTCAAAATCTGACGCCGGAAAAGGCGAAAGAGGGCGGCGCCGATTACGCCGGCAAGGAGGACCTGTTCCGCAACGCAGACATCATCACCATTCACCTCGTGCTCAGCGAGCGCTCGCGCGGGCTGATCGGCGCCAAGGAATTGGGGCTGATGAAAAAGTCGGCCTATCTCGTCAACACCTCGCGCGGGCCCATTGTCGATGAAAAGGCGCTGATCGCGGCGCTCAACGCCAAAGCAATCGCCGGCGCCGGCCTCGACGTGTTCGACACCGAGCCTTTGCCGCTCGACCACCCCTACCGCAAGATGGACAATGTCGTGATCACGCCGCATCTGGGCTACGTCAGCGAGCAGAACTACCGCAAATATTTCCCCGACATCGTCGAGGACATCCGCGGCTTCCTCGACGGCAAACCGGTGCGGGTGATCGCGGCGAAGTAAAGCCGCTAGCGTCGCCCCCGATCGGTGAACTCGACGCCGAATTCACCGCCGACGCGCCAGACCACGCGGCAGTCCCGGCGCGTATTGACGCCGTTTTCGCTGACCGCAAGCGTGAACGCCGCAGGCACCTCGACTTCGGCAAAGAGCCTGGCCCCGCCTTCGGAAATATCGACGATCATGCAGTCGCGCGGCAGCGAGCCATCGTCGCTGCAAAACTGGGCCGTCCGGTTGATGACGCGGCGCGCTAATCTGCGTCGTTCGGCGAACACGAAAGTCCTGCTCCCAGCCCAAATGCCAGCGGGAGGTATTTAGACGCTGTTTCATTCAGGGCTGCTTAATCAGCGCGCGTATTTTTGCGGATGCGCGAAACCAAGCGTTAAGCCTGCGACAGCGCCTCGTTCGTAGCCCGCCTGTCGCGATGAAATTACTTTACCTGCAACAGATCTTCCAGCCGCTTGATCTCGATCTCGACGAAGGCCAGGGGACTGTCGGATGCGTTCAAAACGTCATGCTCGACGCCGACCGGGCGTTGATAGGATTGCCCGGCCTTCCACCGCGCCTCGGTGACCTTGCCGTTTGCCTCGATCTTCATGACGGCGTCGGTAAGCAGCACGACGAAGTACGGCCAGCCATGCGTGTGCCAGCCAGTCGCCGCGCCCGGCGCAAAATCCCAGCGCGTAATCCGCACTGCCGCATCGTCCTGCTGGACGGTCGGAACCGCCGGCTCATTGCATTTGAAGGGCATGACTTCCCCCCATTTCCCTGGCGCCCGCAAACCGGCGCCCCCACTCGTTGCCAAAGGCGGGTCCGCAAATCTCGCTCCGCGCGCAGTATAGCGCCAGTTAGGCGCGGTAAGGCGCCGGCTTTTTCTTTTTGGTTTCGGTAGCGCCGGTCACGCCCGGATTAAACGACGGCGGATCGCTGGCCGGAAAACTCTCGTCGGAGCTGATGGTGACCTTGTCTTCCTCGTGCTCGATCCGATCGCGTTCGGCCTCAATATGGTGTTTCGGCTTTTCCGCCATGAGAAGCTCCAAATTGCATAAAAAGCGCGGCGTTTCGCGCCTTTCTTCACCCTGTCAACCGGGATCAGGGCGCAATGGTTCCCCACGCATCCGGCGTTTCGTCGCCCCGCGCCAGGATGGGCCTCGCCCTACCCCTGTTATTTGGCGTCCTGCATCTTGGCGGCGGCGCTGACCAGTAACGGATGCCAGAACGTGATGTCGTTCTTGAGCCGCTCACCGAGCGAAGCGGTACTACGCTCGCTTTTCGGCGGCACGCTGCCTCCGAGGTCGTTTAGCCGCTTGACCGTCGCCGGATCGTCGAGCGTCTTGTTGAGCGCGTCGCTCAGTTTCGCCACGGCCTCCTTCGGCGTGTCCTTGGGCGCGAAGATCGCGCTCCAGACGCTGATGTCGTATCCGGGCACGCCGAGTTCCTTGGCGGACGGGACCTCGGGGATAGCTTGCGAGCGCTGGTCGCCGGAGATGACAAAGGCCTTGACCGTACCGCCTTTGATCGCGCCCTGGACGCTCACCACCTGCTCGCAGAAGAAATCGACATGGCTGCCGATCAGGTCGTTGAGCGCTGGCCCGGTGCCGCGGTAGCCGACCAGCGTCGGGGTGACACCGGCCGTGGTGGTGAATTGCAGACAGGCGAGATGCGAGGACGAGCCGACGCCGCCGTGAGCCTGCTTGACCTTGTCGCCGTTGGCTTTGAGGTAAGCGACGAATTCCTCGAAGTTGTTGGCGGGGAGGTCCTTGCGCACGACCACGACGGCCGGCGCATTGGCTGTCAGCCCGATCGGCACAAAATCCTTCGTCGAATCGTATCTGAGATCCTTGTAGAGCGAGGGCGCGGCAACGTGCGAGCCCATGCTGGCGCCCAGCAAAGTATAGCCATCGGGTACGGCTTCCGCGGCGCGCGCGGTGCCAATGGTGCCGCCGGCGCCGCCGACATTTTCGATGACAATCGACGTGCCGAGCACGCGGCTCATGCCGTCGGCCATGATGCGTGCGACCACGTCGCTCGGACCGCCCGGCGGATAGGGCACGATCATGGTGATCGGGCGAGAGGGATAGTCGTCGGCCAGCGCCGGCTGGCCCGGCACGGCCAGCGCGAGCAGGGCGACAGCGGCGGCGAAGATCATCTTATGCTTATGCATGGAACCCTCCCTCTAGATTGGCAGGATGCCTTTGGTAAGGCGCGGCAGTTGCTTTATCGGCTGCACTTGGCGCCGATCGATTCGACCGCCATCTGAGCGATCCGCTCGTCGGTCTCCCAGTCGCCACCGCTGACGCCGATGCCGCCGATGCACTCGCCGTCGACTATGATCGGCGCTCCTCCTTCCATGGCCGTCCAGCGGTCAGCCCCGGCAGCCAGCGTCAATCCCAGCGCGTGCGCGACATCAAGCGGTTGATTGACCGCACCTTTGGCGCTGGTCTTGCGCTTCGTGGACGAGGCGCAAACCGCCTTTGTGCCGCAAGAATGGATCGTGTGGAACGGCCCGCCGTCCATGCGATCGAGCGCAACGACGTGCCCTCCCGCATCGACGACGCAACAGGAGATCGCGATATTTGCGGCACGCGCCTGCTCAACAGCGAATGCAATCATCTTTCGCGCGCCTTCGTAGGTCAGGCACTTTGTCGTTGTCACATACATTGAAAGACCCATTCACGAAGCGGTGCCAAGGCGCACTCCATCGCAGGATAACGCGCGCTACTCCGCCGCGACCTTGTGCGCGGCGTCCATTTTCGCCTTCACCACCACCTTGATTGCGTCCTCGATGCGGTCCTTGGCGTAGCGGATCGCGGTCGGCAGTTCGTCGAGCGGGAAGGTGTGCGTGTAAATCTTGGTCGCGTCGAAGCGCTTCTGCTGCATGAAGGCTTCGGCCCGGTGCGTCGCGCTCTTGCCCTCGCCGCGGATGCCGTAAAGGTAGATATTGTTGCGCACGATATGGGCCACGTCGACCGGCACTTCCTCGTGCGCGAAGGCGGCTAGACAGACGCGCCCGCCGCGGTTGACCATGCGAACGGCGTCGTTGACGGCTGAGGCCGCGGCCGAGCATTCGACCACGTAATCGACACCCTTGCCGCCGTTCGCCTTTTTCACCGCGGCCACCACGTCTTTTTCCTTGCGGACATTGATGACGGCGTCGGCGCCCAGCGCCTTGCCGATCTCGAGCCGGTTGTCGCGGGTGCCGGTGAGGATCACCGGCTGCGCACCCATGGCCTTGGCCACGGCCACCGCCATCAGGCCGATGGGCCCGGGTCCGGTGACGCAGACGCTTTCGCCGGCAACCAGACCGCCCAATTCGGTGAGCGCATACATCGCGGTGCCGGCGGTGACGACGAGGGTGCCCTCCTCGTCCGACATTTCGTCGTTGATCGAAACCAGCGTGTTGATGTTGTTGACCTGGTACTCGCAGAAGCCGCCGTCAGTGGTGAAGCCGTTGGCGCGATGGCCCTTGTCGACGTCGCCGTAATTGAGTCCGTAGTTGTGGCACGCGGTGTACATGCCCTCGCGGCAGCGCTTGCACTGGCCGCAGCCGGCGTGGATCTCGACGGCGACGCGCTGGCCGATTTTGTATTCGTCGACCCCGGGGCCGAGCGCCACAACCGTGCCCATGTATTCATGACCCGGAGTGAAGTTCTTGTTGAACGGCAGGCCGCCTTGGATCGAGGCCGGCGGTCCGTGGTAAATGATTTCGAGATCGGTAGCGCAGATCGCCACGGCGTCGATGCGCACCAGCACTTCGGCCCTTTTCGGCGCCGGCACCGGCTTGGCGCCCAAGCTCAGTTCGCCGGGACCGCCGAGTACCCAGGCCTTCATGCTGTCGGGAATCGGAAACTCGTTGTGGTTGGTCTTCACGCCGGCGGGTGCGTACATCAAATTCTCCAAAAATAAAGAATGGCGCCGTCAGCCGGCGACGGCGTGCACGCCGGTATCTCCGAACTCAGCGGAGAGAGCGCGCGCCGCGGCGATAATCTCATCGCGCATCAGCGCGATGTGATCCTCGCTTGCGCGCATGGCCGGCGTCGAGGCGCTGATGGCGCCGATCACGGTGCCGGCCTGGTCGCGGATCGCAGCGCCGATGCAGATCACGCCGGGCAGATATTCCTCGCGGTCGAGGGCGTAGCCGTCGCGGCGTACTGCGCGCAGCGACTGAATGAAGGCGGGAAATTCGGTGATGGTCTTGTCGGTGAAGCGCTTCATGCCGGACGAAAGGATGCGCCGCATTTCGTCTTCCGGCAGCCAGGCCAGCATCGCCTTGCCGCAGGAGGTGGCATGCGGGGCGTCGTGCTTGCCGGTCTTGCCGGTGTCGACACGTACGGCGTGGCGCGCCTCGCGCACCGCCAGCACCACCATGGTGTCGCCCTGGAACGTCGCCAAATGCACGGTCTCGCCGGTCGTCTGGTTGACGTTCTCCATATAGCGTTGCGCGCGCCGCGGCAGATCAACCTGCAAACAGGCGTGGCTGAGCGTCTGGATACGCGAACCAAGCGCGTAAAGCCGGCGCCCGGGCACCTTGGCGGCAAAGCCGCGCTTGATCAGGGTCGCCAGCAGATGGTGGCAGGTCGAGATGTTGAGGCCGGTGCGGTTGGCGAGGTCGGTGAGCGTCGTCTCGCCGCCGGCTTCGGCAATGGTTTCCAAAAGCAGCAGCGCCCGGTCGACCGACTGGATGCTATGGCGGTCGCCGTTGGCACGGCCGGCCGGCCGCGGGGCTCCCGAACCGGGCCCCGGAAGGATTTTCGCGTCCATTGTTGTTTCTCTCCCTTTGGCCATGAGGAAAATCGGCTTTCGGCCGCTCGTCAAGGGACTTTCAGGAGGACGAAGGTCTATTTCAACGGGTGAAAATGGAAGCTAGACAGCGGGCTTTGGTTAGGCCGGCTATTGGCCGACCAGACCCAATTCGATCTCGATGGCGCCGCAGAGCATCTGCCCCAGCGTGATGTGCATTTCCTGAATGCGGGCCGCGGTGGTGGACGGCACCGCCAGCAGATGATCGGCCAGCCCCTTCATGGCGCCGCCGCCGTCTCCGCCAAAGGCGGCGGTCACCAGACCCAGGGCCTTGGCTTGGCGCAGAGCGGCGAGAATATTGGCGCTCTCGCCCGAGGTCGACAGCGCGATGGCGACGTCGTCCTTGCGCCCCAGCGCCTCGATCTGGCGGGCGAAGATTTGCTCGAAGCCGAGATCATTGCCGGCGGCGGTGAGCGCCGAGGTGTCGGTGGTCAGCGCCAGCGCCGCAATGGCCGCGCGGTTTTTTTTGTAACGAATGGTGAGTTCGGTCGCGAGATGCTGGGCATCGGCGGCGCTGCCGCCATTGCCGAACAACATCAGCTTGCCACCGCCGCGGATCGATTTCACACAGGCGCCGAGCAATCCGGCAAAGGAATTGGCGAGAGCGCCTTGCGTTGCCCGCGAGACGGCATCGTGCTCGGCAAATTCCGATTTGAAAAATGCAGCAACGTCCATGTCAGGCCGCCTCGCCGCGGAATTCGGGCACCGCATTACGCAACACGTCGTAGATCATGCTGCGCTCGTTGCGCGCAAGGCCCTGCTCGAGCAGGCCGAGCCAGGCGCGGATCGCCTCGAGCGACGGCTGCACCGGCTTTGCCGCCACGATGCCGGGAATGCCGATCTCGCTGGTTTCCTCCTCGCGCGCGAACAGTATCTCGTGCAGGCGCTCGCCCGGCCGAATGCCGGTGAACTTGATTTCGATGTCGCGACCCGGCTCGAGCCCGCTGAGGCGGATGATGCGCTCGGCGAGATCGACGATCTTCACCGGCTGGCCCATGTTCAGCACATAGACCGAGACCTCGCTGCGCTTTTGCCCGAGCGCGTGGCTGGCCGCGGTGATCACAAGATCGCAGGCCTCGCGGATGGTCATGAAATAGCGGACCATATCCGGGTGCGTCACCGTCACTGGACCGCCGGCCTCGATCTGCGCCTTGAATTTCGGCACCACCGAACCGTTCGACGCCAGCACATTGCCGAAGCGTACCGAAATGAGCCGCATGCCGGATCGCCGCGAAAAGTCCTGATCGAGGGCTTCGCAATACATCTCCGCCAGCCGTTTGGTGGCGCCAAGCACGGAGACCGGCTCGATGGCCTTGTCGGTCGAGATCATCACCATGGCGGAAGCGCCGGCGGCTGCCGCGGCGTCGGCGACGTTGATCGAGCCGAATACGTTGGTCTTGATGCCCTCGTCCCAATCGCGTTCCAGGATCGGCACATGCTTGAGGGCTGCGGCGTGAAAGACGATGTCAGGCTTGAAATTCGCGATCAGACCGAAGATGCGCTCGCGGTCGCGGATATCGGCGATGCGTCCCATGATCTCGGCCGCGCTTTGCTTCATGTCGAGCATCTCCAGCGCCGCGTGCAGCGCCGGTTCGGAATTCTCGATGACCAAGAGGCGCGACGCGCCGAAGGTGACGACGCGGTCGCAGATTTCCGCGCCGATTGACCCGCCGCCGCCGGTGACGACGATGGCGCGGCCGCTGACCAGTTGTTCCAGACGTGCGTAGTCGATCTTGACGCTCGGGCGCAGCAGCAGATCCTCGACCGATACCGGGGCAAGTTGCGCCGGCTGCGCGCCATCTTCGAGCGAGGGCAACTGGCTCATATTGAGGCCGATGCGCCGCGCGCGCACCAAAATCAACTCGGGCCGCGCCTCCGGCGACAGGGCCGTCGGCAGCATGACCAGCCGCGTCACCCGCGTGCCACGGTTGGCGAGGTCTTCGACCACGCGCTCGAGGTCGTCGCTGTCACCGAGCACTGAAATGCCGCGGATCGATTGGCCACGGTCGGCGGCCGACGGCGACAGGACGCCGACCGGCCAGATCTTCTTGACCGCGCCGCTTTCGATGCCGCGCAGCAGCACTTCGGCGTCGGCGGCGCGGCCGAGCAGCAGCGCCGGCGTCGCGTCGGCGACCTTGACCCGTTGCAGCGTGCGCGCGTAGCGGAAATAGCGATAGGCGACGCGCGTGCCGGCGAGAAAAAACATCTGCAAAAACCAGTAGAGCAGAATGGTGATCTTGCCGAAGAAGAAGGTGCCGTAAACGTTCGGCGCCAGCAGAATGTAATCGAGCGCGAGCAGCGAGATCGCGAGCACCGTGGAGGCGCGCACGATGAGGTTGATGTCAGGCAGCGACGTAAAGCGCCACTTGTTGCGATGCAGGCCGAAAACGAAATAAACGCCGGCGGCGTAGACAATAAAGAGCGGCAGATATTTGAGGCCGGCGAGCTTGGTATCGAAGGTGGTATCCTCGAAACGGATATAAAAGGTGAGCACGACCGCAACCGCGGTGGCGGCGAGGTCGTGCAGGATGATCAGCACCTGCCGGGGTGTCAGGCTCAACAGCCTCAACATGCTGCGGGTTCGACTCTATGGGCGTGGGTCATGGTCATGCCGACCGCAGCTTTACGCTATTTGCCGACAGGCGCAAAAAAGTGGTGGCGAAGGCGTAAAAATACCAGCGCAGATAGGCCGGCAGCCAGCCGAGCACGCGAAACCGGCTCTCGCCCGCCTTGCGCTCGAACCACTGCGCCGGCACTTCGGCGACCGGCCAGCCCAGCCGGTGGCATTTCACCAGAAGCTCGATGCTGTAACAGAAGCCGCTGTCGGACTCGATTACGACGCTTCCGATCAGCCGCCGCGAGAACAGGCGGAAGCCGTTGCTGGCGTCATGCGTCGGCAGCCGGGCGAGATGATAGAGCGTGAATGCCGAGGCGCGCACCAGAATTGCCTTGAGCCAGGGACAACCGACCATGCGCCCGCCGGGAATGAAGCGGCTGGCGCAAACGATATCGGCGCCGGCGGCGGCCTTGGCGACCATCTCGTCGAGAATGACGGCGTTGAAATCGTCGTCGGCGGCAAAGACCAGCACGAACGGCGCCTGGCTTGCGGCAAAGCCGCTCATCACCGCGCCGTGCGCGCCGCGGCCGCGGTTGAGCACGAATTCGATGGCCATGCCTTCCACCGCGTCGGGGTTTGCCTTGATCGCGGGCAGCGTGTCGTCGTCGGGGCGGTCGTAGCAGATGAGAATGCGCGTCGGCGTTTTCACCTGCCGCCGCAATTCGCTGAGCGTGCGCAGGATGTTTTTGCCCTCGTTGTAGACGGGGATGACAATGTCGAGCCGCTGCTGCACGCCGTCCCGCTCTCGGAGAATTGAAATTGGTCCAAGATTATAAGCTCTTGGCCAGAATCGCGGTAGGCTTTTTTACCGGCGCGCAAATCAGGCGGTGATAAAGCGATGGCGGTCGCCTTCCAGCACCACGCAGGTCAGCCGTCCGGTGGCAAAAGCGCCGGTGTCGATGTTGATGCGGTTTCGCCTCACCTGCGGCTCGACCACCGGCGTGTGGCCATGCACGACGACCTTGCCGAAATCTATGTCGCTGTCGAGAAACTCGTCGCGGATCCATAAAAGGTCCTCGTCGCGCTGCCGATCGAGCGGAACACCCGGGCGCACGCCGGCGTGGCACAAAAAATAACGGCCGACGGTCAGCGACATCTTCAGCGAAGCGAGAAATTTCATCTGCTCGGGCGTCAGCGCTGTCTGCAATTCCTTCGACGCTTGTTCGTAGTTGCGTTCGCCCTTGAGCCGCGAGACGCGAACGCCGAAGGAATGTAAGGTTTCCAGACCGCCGAGATGCTGCCAATGCAGGCCCGTCTTGGGATCGGCAATGAATCCTTCGAGCAGTGCCTCGTGGTTGCCCCGAAGCGCGACAAAGTCGCCGGGGAACGGATTAACAGATAGCCGGTCGAGCACGCCGCGGGACTTGGGGCCGCGGTCGACGTAATCGCCAAGCGTGACGGTCAGGCTATCGCCGCCATGTTCCTTGGCGTCCTTCTTGATCGCCGCGATGAGGCGGTCGAGCAGATCAAGCCGGCCGTGAATGTCGCCGATCGCGTAGACCCGCGTGTTCTCGTTTGGAATTTGCGCCTGTTCCATTGCGATGGCCCGCGGCCCGCGCTACGTGCATGCCGTGACGGTCTATGTTACCCCGCCTTCGCCAAGATCAGAAATGCGATCAGAAGTTCACCACCCTCATAGTGCATTTCCCGCAATGCTGGCCGTATCGACCCCGTCCCGCGAGGCAACCTCGCAAGCGCGCTTCTTCGCCTCGCTGTTGCTGCTGTGGCTTTCCGGCTGCGCGCTGCGGCTGACCATCCTGGCGGTGCCGCCGGTCATTCCGCTGATCCACGACGAATTGCACATGAGCGCGACGCAGGTCGGCATCCTCACCGGCCTGCCGTCGATGCTGTTTGCGGCCGCCGCGGTTCCCGGCTCGCTGCTGATTGCCCGCCTCGGCGTGCGCCCGGCGCTCATGGTCGGACTTGCGGTGACCGCGCTCGCCGGCGCCCTGCGTGGCGCCTGGCCGAACCTCGGATGGCTCTATGCCATGACGATTGCCATGGGAGCCGGCGTTGCCGTGACGCAGGTGACCATGCCGCCGGCGGTCCGCGCCTGGGCGCCCGACCGCATCGGCTTTGCCACCGCCGTCTACACCAACGGCTTGCTGATCGGCGAAACCTTGCCGGTCGCGCTGACGCTGCCGCTGGTGCTGCCCTATGTTGGCACCTGGCAGTGGGGCTTCGTGGTGTGGAGCATGCCGGTCGCACTGATCGCCGGCATGATCCTGCTGCTGGCGCCGCAGCAGCCGGCGGCGGATGCCGCAGCGCCGCGGCGCCGCTGGTGGCCGGACTGGAAAAGCGGGCTGATCTGGCGGCTCGGCATTCTGCTCGGCACCGTCAACGCGAGCTACTTTGCAACCAACGCTTTCCTGCCCGACTTTCTGCGCAGCAACGGGCAGGGCGAATGGATCAGCGCCGCGCTCAGCGGCCTCAATATCGGGCAACTGCCGGCGTCGGTGATCCTGCTCGCCGTCGCCGGCCGCCTCGAGCGCAAGGCCTGGCCCTATGTCATCTGCGGCACGCTCTGCCTGTTCGCCACCGCCGGCATCGTGTTCGGCAGCGGCGCGTGGGTTGTGGCCGCCGCGACGCTGCAAGGCTTCGCCGCCGCCGCCATCCTGATCCTGTTGCTGGCGCTGCCACCGCTGCTCAGCCCGCCGGACGACGTGCATCGGGTGACCGCGGCGATGTTTACAATCAGCTATAGTTGCGCGGTGATTGTGCCGGTGATCAGCGGGCTCGCCTGGGACTTAAGCGGGATCGCGGGGCTCGCCTTTGCGCCGATCGCGCTGTGCGGCGTCGTGCTGGTCGTTCTAGCGCCGGCGATCAACCATGTGCGTCAGGGCGGGGGCTGAAAGACCATGCGTCCAATCCCGGTGGGAGCCAAAGGCACTTACACGTTGCGGGTGATGCCCGCGCATCTCGCCAATCAGTTCAAAGACGCGGCGCTGCCCAAGGTCTTCGCCACGCCGATGATGATCACCGCCATGGAAAATGCCGCGCTCAACGCCGTGCGCGCCTATCTCGATCCGGGCGAAAGCGCGGTAGGCACGCTGGTCAACGTCCGCCATCTTGCTGCTACGCCCGCCGGCCATCAGGTGACCGCCGACGCCGTGGTCACCAAGGTCGACGGCCGCCGCATCGAATTCGACGTGACCGCGCGCGACCAGATCGAGGAGATCGGCAAAGGTACGCACGAGCGAATGGTCGTCGACATGGCACGCATCGACAAGAAGCTTGAGGCGAAGAAGCGGCCGTGACGCGTAGAGGTTCGTGACGTCCCGGTTGCTTTTCCAGCGGCTATTTTGCGCAGACCGCAACGAGGGCACCACCGGTCGTGTCCGGATTAATGCCGCAAGACACCGATTGATCGGTAAGGAAGGTCGCCGCCTCCCTCTTCGTTCCGCAATATGCCGTGATGACGATCTCGTCGTTACGACAAGTGACCTGGCATTCTGACCCATTCGTGCATGGTGCGCGCACGAGCCGGAATTGCGACGAGGCGCCGGCCGGGCCCGCGGGACCTTCGGCACCTTTCGGCCCAACCGGCCCGGCGACACCGGGAGGCCCAGGGTCTCCTTTGGCCCCGGTATCACCCTTGGGGCCCTGCGGACCTGGTTCCGGCTTGCCGCAACTCGCAAGTGCCGTCGCCGCCGCCAGTGCCAAAATAATGATGTTTAGCCGCATCGACCGCACCCCTTGTTGCGCCCGGTCCCCGGATAGAAATTAAGCTATTTAGTGCTGTCTGTTGTCAACGATGCTTGGAAGCCGCGCACCCTATTCGCGCAAGCCGATATTCGATGACCAAGACAATGCGATTCACCTGGACCGGCCCGATCCTGGCGCCCTTGCTGCTGCCGGTGATGTTCAGCGCCGCGTCGCTGGGCCTTTTTGATGCATCGCAGCCGATAATGATGTTCCTCGTTCTGTTCGCCGCATGTTGCATCGTGTCGTATGGCACCACGATATTTCTTTTCCTGCCCTGCCTGTTCCTGCTTTCGATGTGGCGGCCGTTGACAGGCCTCAAGGTTTGCCTGCTGGGATTCGTGCTGGGCGCGGCGGCGCTGGTCCCGCTTACTTTGCTGGCGTGGAAAGCCAGCGGCCCCGATTCCGGCCCGCCGAATGAAAACTTCTTCGTGTTCTTCGCACGCTGGGTTGCCGATCCGCTGACGGCGATCTTTCCCGTCGCGTGACTGGTAACAGCGGGACTTTATTAGTGGCTGGGGACCTGGCGGCGCAACCGGCTCCTGTCCGTCAATCGAGCGGCACGTTGAATTTCGTGCCTTTGGTGATGATGCCGCCGCGGTTGCCGATCTCGATCGAGCCATAGCGCTGCTTGAAGCATTCCGGCAGCGGCCGGTCGCCCGCGACGCTCAGCCAGAGCCGCAGCAGATGGCGTTTTTGCCTGGCGTCGGGCCAATCGCGAAAGCCGGTGCGGTCGTGCAGCAGCGCGTGATTGTAAACGAACTGCATGTCGCCCGGCTGAAGCTGCATGCCGAAGTGAAGACGAGGATCGTTCGCCAGCGCATCGAACAGATCGAGCGCCTCGACATGGGCCGCCGTCAGACGCGGCGCCTCGGCAAAGCGCTGTGCGCTGTCGATGTATTGGCGCTGATAGAAGCCGGTCAGGAAGCCCGCGTGCCAGCTCAGCGGCGGGATCTGAAGATACGGCTTCAGGCCCTCGGGCACTTCGCCGCGCCGGTCGGTGGCGATCGGCTCAAATATTAGAGCGGTGAGATCGGGGCGCCGGCGAAGCATTTCGTTGTAGATCGCCGCCGTGCTCACCAGCAGCGATTTTCCCCCCTCCATCGCCTCGCGAATGCACAGTAAGCCGACGACGTCGGCGGAATCGGTGTGAAACGTCTGCCGCTCGGCGGTCTGATAAATGCGCGTATTGGGGTCCTTTGCGTCGGCGCCGACATCGCGGACATGTCCGAGGATATGGCCCATCGCGTTCTGCGAGCGCGCTGACCCGAGATGCGCGCCGACGCCGCAAAAGATCGTGGCGGCAAATTCCTGGGTATACTTCGCAACCGGAAGACCGCGGATCACCTCAAAGCCGATGCCGTTGATCAGCGTTTCCTTCAACCGCGACAGGTGAGCGCCGAAACCCGGCAGCGGAAATTTCTCTTTTGTGATTTCGCCGATTTCTTTTGTTGTAGCGAGGAACGACTTCGCGGCCTGCTCGAGTTCTGCAACCTCTCCGGCGGAGAGCCGTACGATCCAGCGATCGGGGTTCGCCGCCATCTCCTCCCCGTGCCACGCCGACGGGATGTCGATCTGGCCCGGAGGCATCTTCACTGTCGTCAACATGGCGGTATCCCCTCCCAGACAAGCCGAATGAAAGTTGCGGCGGGCCGTCGGCTCAATCCCGGGCGCGCTCGCAGTCCCAGGAATTTTCATTCGTCGCGCACTTGCGGCCCGCGACACGCTCCCCGTCAAATCTTTCTCCGTTCCACCAGACCTGGAAGAAACACGACTTCGCATCGGCCTGGCCGCAGGCGCTTCCGTTGGTGGCGATGATGAGCGTCTCGCGATCGTCTCGAGGCTTTCCCTTCTTGACGCCGCGAAGAACATCCGAACTCGCAAGCCGCCACGTGCCCTCCCCGGATACCCAGGTCTCAACGGTGCATCCGCCCGGCCCGCACTCGTTTAATGCCTGACCAAGTGAAACCTCGGTACACGGAATCAAGGCGTACTCGACGACATAATCGGTGATGTGGTCGGCGGTCAGTTCGGATTTTAACACCGCCGCGTCGGGGATGGCATCCGTGCGACACGCAGCCCGTTTCATCTTGCCCAACACGGCTTTACGTATGACGGCGGGCAGTCCTGTATCATCCGGCATTGATTGCGAAGTCGTTTCCACAACCGGCAATGTTGCCGATTGATGCGGCTGCTGAACGGGCACCGATAAAATGCGCGCGGCGCCAAAGTCGGGCGCCCAGGCAAGCAATATGCCGCCAGCCACCGCAATGAAGGTCCGGCCGCCTCGTTGCACCTGAGCCTACCCCGGCAATTTGCAGGCAAAATATAGCAAGCCGCGCACTATGCGTGAACCGCGGGTGCCGGACAAACGATCGCGTTACGGCCCGCTAATGCCTCGAAGCGGACCCCCGCTTTGCGCGTCTCCAGGCCCTTTTGGCGTGGATCACCAATGTCCGTTACTGGCACACAAAGATGGGGTAATCGGCCGGCAGCTTGTGGATAGCTGAAGATTTTGGGTGCTGCGCTTCAGGCTGATGGTGAAACGAGGTCCGTGTGAACGGCCTCAAGCATCAGAAGGAGAAGCGTGAGCCATGGGCCATTTTGCTGGATTAGACGTTTCGGTCAAGGACACGAGCGTCTGCATTGTGGACGACACGTGCAGGATCGTTCGGGAAGTGAAGGTGGCGAGCGAGCCGGAAGCCCTGCTGGCAGTGCTGACGAGCCCCATCTACCACTTCAAACGGATCGGACTGGAAGCGGGGCCGCTGTCACAGTGGCTTTTCGACGCTCTCGCCGAAGCCGGTTTACCGATGATCTGTGTCGAGACGCGGCACATGCGGGCGGTATTGCAGGCACAGATCAACAAGACCGACCGCAACGACGCACGCGGCATCGCTCAGATGATGCGGGCGGGGCTTTACCGTCCGGTCCATGTCAAGACATTGCGCAGCCAGAAACTGCGAATGCTGCTGACGCGTCGCAAGCTGCTACAGTCGAAGGCGATCTCAATCGACAATGACCTGCGCGGGACATTGCGTAACTCCGGCCTCAAGGTCGGGATAGTCGGAACGGTAAAGTTCGAAGCACGCATCAAGGAGCTGGTCGAGAACTTGCCCGATTTGGCTATCCTGGTCGAACCGTTGCTTGTCGTGCGGCGGGTGCTGCGCGAGCAGCTTGGCATCCTGCATCGCTGCTTGCTGGCCATCGTGCGAGACGATGACGTGTGCCGGCGCCTGATGACGGTCCCCGGTGTCGGTCCCGTGGTGGCGTTGACCTACCGCGCCACCGTCGACGTGCCGGCCCGCTTCAAGAACTCCAAAGCGGTCGGAGCGGTGTTTGGACTGACGCCGGCGAAGTATCAATCAGGCGAGATCGACCGTACCGGCGGCATATCGCGCTGTGGAGACGAGATGATGCGGGTGATGCTCTACGAAGCGGCTCAGATCCTGCTGGTGCGCTCGACTAAATGGTCGTGGCTCAAGGCCTGGGCGATGCAGCCTCGCCAGGCGTCGCGGGATAAAGAAAGCGATCGTGGCGCTGGCGCGCCGGCTAGCCATCATCATGCATCGCATCTGGGTTGATGGCACCGAGTTCCACTGGACCAGGGACGCCGCAGTGCATGACGACCGAACAGAATCAAATGCAATAGGAGAACACGCGAGCTCCACCCACTGGTGGAATGATGTCCCTCGCGGGACGATGGATGAGGTGAGTTCGTATGTCCGCTCGGACCTGCCGATAAACTAACGGCAAGGCCGCCACAAAGATTGTTCCACCTCATTCTCGGACCCCATGATGGAAGGGCCCTGGCGCCGATTCCGAAGAGAAGCAAGAGCCCGTGAGCGACATCGACGCCGCAGTGGTGGATAGTCTGAAAGGGCTTGACCCCAACCGGCCGATTAGAGAAGCGGACATGCCAACCGCACCGGCCAATGTCCGCAATTGAAAGCGGGCATGCCGATAGCGAGGGCAAAACGCGAAATTGCTGCCGTCAGGTTTTGATGAAGCGGACGAGCGGCAAAATCTTCATCTTGGTCCCGCGCATTCCGATTTTCTTCATGACCGGCGCGAGCGTCTTGCCGAACCGCTTGAAGGCCGCGCGCGACTCCCAGACATCGATCACGCGGAAACCGCCCGGAATCGGCCCGGCAATGTGCGCGAGCACGCCCTTCACCGGCCAGTCGGCGAGCCGCTTGCGGCGTCCTTTCAGGAGCAGTTTGATGCTTTTTTGGTATTTGGCGCGCGCGCCGGCGCCCGGAATATCAATAACGATTCCGATCGGCATAGGAGACCTCCTTGTGCAGGAAGATGCGTCGCGACGCTACGACACGCGTGGCTCTCGGGCAATGGCGGCCTTCGCGGCAGCAGGCAAGAATATCTGGAAATCCTACATGACAAGCAGCGGCTCAAGAACTTCGTCGACCGACTACACAGCCTCGAATCCGAATCGCAACAGGAAATCGGTCTGGTTTCCGTCGCCACCGAGGAGATGTCCTCGGAAGGAGAGAACGAAAAACCGAAGGGCCCCGAAGAAACGTAGGCGCCATCATCCGGGCGCCGGCACACGGTGATGCTCCTATTGACCTCCGAGTATCGCACCTCCAGGCTTATTGCTTAGAGATGGGCGCGCGAAAGCTATAGTTTTCCGACGGAGAACGCCTAAGGAGAGGAAATGGCAAACGACGCGTACTACAGGACGTTAAATGAGATTTTGTCGGATACGTCAGCAGTTCGTCCGACTGATCGGATGCCGGCAGATATAGAAACCGATATTTTGGCTATTTCGAAGACGCTCAAGGGCCCGCTCTCAAACGTCGAGAGGTTATGGCTGGTTGAGGATAGACAGCATCTGCGGAAGCAACTCGCTGCTGCACACGGGGGCAGCCCGAAGCGCTAGATGCCAAAAATTTGAACCCGAACCGCCCCGGCCGGATTCGTGTAATTCCAATGGGTTGACAACTC
This sequence comes from uncultured Alphaproteobacteria bacterium, assembly GCA_963738915.1. Lineage (GTDB taxonomy): Bacteria > Pseudomonadota > Alphaproteobacteria > Rhizobiales > Xanthobacteraceae > Pseudolabrys. The sequence goes on along the minus strand of CAVTYO010000010.1, from coordinate 53,887 downwards.
TGAATCGTTCTTCGCGGAAAACGGGCCTGTTTGAATCGTTCTTCGGGAGGAAGTCGAATCGATCTAAAACGTCGAGCGAGCCGATATCAACGGCTTACGTGAATCGTTCTTAGAGTGTCCGCATATTCAAAGTGTGTTTGGTGGGCCCGGGAGGACTTGAACCTCCAACCAGACCGTTATGAGCGGTCGGCTCTAACCAGTTGAGCTACGGGCCCGGCACTTTCGCCGCACATTACTATAGCCGCAAGGCGTTAAAGATACGCGCACAGGCAAAGCGCTTACATCTTCAGCAGCCGCCTGGCGTTGCGGCTCAATATCTTTTCCTTGTCGGCATCCGACAGCGGCACGCCGGCCATCCATTCGACCGCCGGCTTGTTGTCGGCGACAAAGGGCCAGTCGACGGCGAACAGGATGTGATCGACGCCCATTTCCATGACGGTGCACAGCAGCGCCGGATTGGAGAAAAATCCGGACGTGGTGACGTAGAAGTTGTTGCTGAAGATGTCGCGGAAGCTCAGCGGCTTCTGCCCCGGGCGCTTGAGCGCCGAGTCGATGCGCCACAGCAGGAACGGCAGCGTCTCGCCGAAATGGCCGAGCATGACCTTCAGTCTGGGGTGCTGCTGGAAGACGCCGGACAGCACCAGGCGGATCGCCTGCGTCGCCGTCTCCACGGTAAAGCCCCAGGCCGGCCGTACCACCAGCGGAAAATCCTTGACGTAGTCCTGGTAGTAGATTTCCGTCACCGTCGCATTCGGCAGCGACGGGTGCAGATAGACCGGCACGTCGAGTTTTTCGGCGCGCTCGAAGATCGGCCAGTATTTCGGGCTGTCGATGAATTCGCCGGTCGACATGCCGTGGATCATCGCGCCCTTGAAGCCGAGCTTGCTCACCGTTCGCTCGAGTTCATCGGCTGCCGCCTTCGGATCGGCCGTGGGAAGGGCGGCGAAGGCGGCGAAGCGCTTGGGGTTGGCGGCGCAGACCGCGGCAAGACGGTCGTTGACCGCACGCGCCACCGTCGCGGCAACGTCGGGGCCGAGCTTCTGCGTCGAGGGCGCGCCGTGCGAGAGTACCTGGACGTCGACGCCGGCCTCGTCCATCGCCTTGAGGCGCAGATTACCGAAATCGTAGAGCTGATCCTCGGTCAACCCGCCGCGGCCGGCCTCGATGCCGGTGTAGGTCTTGGTCAGCTCGCGGTCCCAATAGTGCTCTTCGATCGCGATGATCGGGCAATTCGGCTTTTTCATCATGGCGCTTCCCCCGCGGCTTTTTTGCAGCCGGCGGTTCCTAGCACGGACTTGCCAGGTTTGTGTAGGAAGCACAGCGCGGGGTGACGGCGGCGGCTAAGTCTTCACCTCGCGTTTACCCGACTCATTCATGCCCGGTGAATGTCGTCCAGCCGCCGCGCTCGCCCGATGCCTTGCGTATTTTTCGGCCTTGCCGCGCTGGCGCTGCCGCTGGCCGTCGACATCGAGCAGGCACCGGGCGGCCCGTTGACGGAGAGCCTCGGCCCATCCATGGCAGTCGAGATCGGCGAGAGCTCGTCGACCGAACTGCCGATTGCCGAGCCGCTGGAGCGGCCGCCGGTCAGCGGAACGCCACTGATCGAGAAGCTGAGGCGCGGCGCCTCGGATCAGTGATTCAAGGCGAGGCTCGAGTTTTCGACGGCCGAGACGATATAATCTCCCGTCGTCCTGGAAACCGAGGCGAAGGCGTTTGTGGCGGAGCCGTCGCGGTTGAACAGGCCCCTGCCCTTCGCCGCGTAGTAATAGCCGGCGGCGTAATAGTGCACGGCGAGACCGGGGTTGCCGTGAGCAACGCGGTAGGCGCCGGCGAGATATTTCACCGCATAGGTCATATTGGTATCGGCATCGAGCAGGCCCGCGGCGCTGCCTGCGTAGCCCATGGAACGCGCAGTCGCCGGCTTAATCTGCATCAGCCCGTAATTGCCTTTGCTGACGAGACGCGGATTGCCGCCGCTCTCGCGCTTGATGACACGCCGAATGAGTTCCTCAGGCACGTTGTTGGCGGCGGCGTGACGCGCGATCAGGCCGTCGAGATTGCTGTCGCTGGCGCGCGCAAACCGCGCCGCCGGTGCGGCGGCTACAATGATGCAGGCGAGCGCGCACAGCCAGAGTTTGCGAACCATGACAACTCCAAATGATTGTAGGGAGGGTCACGGCTTGTCGCGGCGAAATTCGGCAACTTTGTGGCGCGCGGTCGATTGAGATCAGGGCCGCGAGTTCCGCGTCCGCGCCGGCGGCGTAGCGGCCTACTCGACGAACGGAAAGCGTTCGTGGGCGGCGCGGGCGTGCGCCTGTGCCTCGGCGAAAACGTCGACCAGTGTGGCAATGATGGCCGAGAACCGCGCCAAATCCGGCAGGCGTGACGGTTTCGCGGCGGCGACATGGAGCGTGGAGATGAAGTCGCTCCTATGAGCGCGAGGAGAGGAAGCGCCGCTCGATCTCGCGCTCGGCCTCGTCGGTGAACTTGCCACCGATGCTGTGCAGGTAAAGCGCGATCTCGCGCTCGGCCTGGCGCTGACGCGCGGCGTGCATGGCGGCGAGCACCTTGCGCCAGAAACTCGGGCGCGGTGTCGATGTCGTCGTCGGTTTGGAAACAAGATCGCGTGCGACAACTGCGCTGCGGGCGAAAGCCATGTGTGATCTCCGTTGAAGTGGCCCGAAGATCCGTGCGGCGTTCCCGTCAGTTTCTTCTTGTTGTTGATTCGGAATGTACGCGCATCGCCGCCGCACCAGTAGGTGCAATGCAACATGGAGCGCATGCGCGCGACTCATGGAAATTTCGCGCGACTGTCGTAAAGCCGTGCAAATGATTCAAAACGCGGCGGCAAACGCCTCATGCGTGAGCAATGCGACGCACTTGTCGCCGGCGCGCCGTCTTTCCGCCACATGCCGTGCAACGAAAGGTTAACCATTGGGCCGCTCCGCGGCGGCGATCGCGGCCGATTGCAAATAAGGCAAGGCGCGCCTATATAGACGCCATTCGCGATTAGCCTGACTTGTTGTTTCGGGTCTTGACGGCCCCTATCCCAAGAACTCGCAAAATCCGGATATGAGGCCCATGCGAATGGTTCGCATGGGGCATAACGCGTTTTCGCGTTTTCAAAAGGAGGCCACTTTGGCCACAGGTACCGTTAAGTTCTTCAACGCGCAAAAAGGCTTCGGCTTCATCGTGCAGGACGGCGGCGGCCCCGATGTGTTCGTTCACATCTCGGCAGTCGAGCGCGCCGGCATGAGCAATCTCAACGAGGGCCAGAAGCTCACGTTCGACATCGAAGCCGATCGGCGCAGCGGCAAGTCCGCAGCCGCCAATCTGCAAGCCGTCTGATTTCGCATTGAATGATCTGCGCCGGCGCCGAAAAGCGCCGGCGCTTTTTCATTTTGACGCTTTTTCATTTTTGACTTTTGACCGATTCTGATAGACAGCCGCGGAACACGAGGACCCCATGCCGAAGAAGCCTGGAACCAACCCCAAGAGCGAATTCGTGTTCTTCGATGTCGTCTACGAGGACGGCTCGCAGCGCTCCAATCGGCGCGTGCCGGCGGAACTGCTCGGCGGTCTAGCGAAGGACGAGCCGGCGCGCGGCTTCATCATCGAGCAGGACCGTGAAATTGCGGAGAAGTCGGGCCGCGCGCCCCTGGCGATCAAGAGCATTGCCCGCGTCGGCGCCAAGCCCGACAAGATGATGAAACTCAAGGAACGCGCCTCGTAAGGCGCGCCTGCCCTCTCCCGCGCGCATAACGCCGCTGTCACGCAGACGTGTAACATCGTGTCGTGCCGGCGCCCGAATTCGCCGCTATACGAGCGCAAACGAATCCTCGCCGGGAGAACCACCCATGCGCCGCTTTGCCGCCCTGCTTGTTGCCTCCATTGCCGCAGCGCCTTTCGCCGCCTTTGCCGAACCCACCGTGCCGCCGCCCGCGGCGGAAGCGCACGCGGCCGATGCCGGGCTGCAAATCGCGGTGCTTGCCGGCGGCTGCTTCTGGGGGGTGCAGGCGGTCTTCCAGCACGTCAAGGGCGTGAGCAGCGCCGTATCCGGTTACGCCGGCGGCGAACAGAAAACCGCCGACTACGAAACCGTCAGCAGCGGCGGCACCGGCCACGCCGAAAGCGTGAGAGTGATCTTCGACCCCAAACAGGTGCCCTACGGCAAGCTCCTGCAGATCTATTTTGCCGTGGCGCACGACCCGACGCAGCTCAACCGCCAGGGGCCCGATACGGGAACGCAATACCGCTCGGAGATTTTCCCGCAGAACGAGGCGCAGGCCAAGACCGCGAAGGATTACATCGCCCAGCTTGACGCCGCGCACGTGTTCAAGAAGCCGATCGTCACCAAGACCGGCACCATGAACGCGGCGTTCTTCCCGGCCGAGGCCTATCACCAGGATTACCTGATCCGCCACCCTTACCAGCCCTACATCGTCATCAATGACACGCCGAAAGTCGCGCAGCTCAAGGCGCAGTTTCCGGATGTGTGGCGCGATACGCCGGTGACGGTGGCGCAGGCGAACAAGGGCCAGTAGACGGCGCCTACTTCAGCCGCTCAGCCATCAGCACCATGGTCTTGCGATAGACCTCGGAGCGGTTCCACTCGCGCATCGCCACCTGGAAATTCTCCGTGCCCTCGCCGTAGGGCGCGCCGGCCTTCCAGCCGGCGGTCTTGAGCAGGTTGGCGGTGGAGGCGAGCACGTCCGGCACCGAATGGCGCAGATCGACGTGGCCGTTGCCGTCATAGTCGACGCCGTACTTGATGTAGGACGAGGGCAGAAACTGCGTCTGCCCGATCTCCCCGGCATAGGCGCCGACCAGGTCCCGCAACGGCAAATCGCCGCGCTGCACGATCTGCAACGCCGCTATCAACTCGCCCTGGAACAACTCGGTGCGGCGGCAGTCGTGCGCGAGCGTCGCCAACGTCCGCACCACCGGGCGCTTGCCCATGTCGCCGGTGCCGTTGTCGGTCTCCAGCGTCCAGATCGCCATCACCAGTTCCTTCGGCACACCGAACTGCCGCTCGATGCGCGCGAGCAGCGCCGCGTGCGTCCCCATCAGGCGCCTGGCGCGACTGATGCGCGCCGGAATGACGCGGGTGCGCGCGTATTCCTCGAAGCTCTTGGCGTGGAACATGCCGCGCTGGCGGCGGTCGAAGGCGAGCACCTCGGCATCCTCGGTGAGCCCGGCGAAGGCCGTATCGATGACGCCGCGGGAGACGCCCTTTGCTTGTGCGTCACGCGCCATCTGCGTGAGGAAGGTGCTGAAATTGCCGCCGCAGGTCGCGGCCAGCGCCGGCATGGCGAGGAAAAGCGCGAGGAGAACGGGCAGGATTCGTTTCATGCGCGGCAATCTAGCCGTCATGGCCGGGCCTGTCCCGGCCATCCCGATTGATCGGGCGCCGCCTTTGCGACTTGGAAAAATGAACACTAGTGCTGACACAGCCACTGTTGCGCCGGCGATCCAAAAGCCTAATCCGGCTCGCCCCAACTCGAAACCCCTAGCGAAGCTTGCGCGAGCGAAATTAAAACCCCGGCCTCGACCGGGGGTCTTTCAGACCTGGATCCCCGCTTTCGCGGGGATGACCGGAGCGGTCAGTTGTCGAGAAACGACCGCAGCTTCCGGCTGCGGCTCGGATGCTTCAGCTTGCGCAGCGCCTTGGCCTCGATCTGGCGGATACGCTCGCGCGTCACCGAGAACTGTTGGCCGACCTCTTCCAGCGTGTGGTCGGTGTTCATGCCGATGCCGAAGCGCATGCGCAGCACGCGCTCCTCGCGCGGGGTGAGCGAGGCGAGCACGCGCGTCGTCGTCTCGCGCAGGTTCGACTGGATCGCCGCGTCGATCGGCAGAATGGCGTTCTTGTCCTCGATGAAATCGCCGAGGTGGAAGTCCTCCTCGTCGCCGATTGGTGTTTCGAGGGAGAGCGGCTCCTTGGCGATCTTGAGAACCTTGCGCACCTTCTCCAGCGGCATGCCGAGCTTCTCGGCGAGTTCCTCCGGCGTCGGCTCGCGGCCGATCTCGTTGAGCATCTGCCGCGAGGTGCGCACGATCTTGTTGATGGTCTCGATCATGTGCACGGGGATGCGGATGGTGCGCGCCTGGTCGGCAATCGAGCGCGTGATCGCCTGGCGGATCCACCAGGTGGCGTAAGTCGAGAACTTGTAGCCGCGGCGGTACTCGAACTTGTCGACCGCCTTCATGAGGCCGATGTTGCCTTCCTGGATCAGGTCGAGGAACTGCAGGCCGCGGTTGGTGTATTTCTTGGCGATGGAGATGACGAGGCGCAGGTTTGCCTCCACCATTTCCTTCTTCGCCTGGCGCGCCTCGCGCTCGCCCTTCTGCACCATGTGCACGATCTTGCGGAATTCGCCGATCTCGACGCCGGTCTGTCCGGCGAGCTCGTGCACGAGCGAGCGGATCTCCTTGATGCGGTCCTTGTCCTTGGCGACCAGGTTCTTCCAGCCCTTGGCGGCAAGCTTGGAGATGCGGTTGAGCCAGCGCGGGTCGAGCTCCTGGCCCATGTACTGCTTGAGGAACTCGTCGCGGGCGACGCCGTAGCTTTCGGCGAGCCGCATCAGGCGGCCTTCGCTCGACACCAGGCGCTTGTTGATGTCGTAGAGCTGCTCGACCAGCGAATCGATGCGCGCCTGGTTGAGGCGGAGCGACTTCACCTCGGTGATGATCTCGTCCTTGAGCTTCTTGTACTTGCGCTCCTGCGCCGGCGACAGCGACGAACTCTTGAGCCGGAACTGGATGTCCTGCTCCTGCAGGCGGCGCAGCCGCTTGAAGGCGTCGGCGATGTTGTCGAAGGTCTCGACGACTTTCGGCTTGAGCTCGGCCTCGATGGCGGCGAGCGACAGCGAATTCTCCATGTCGTCTTCGTCGTAGTCGGACTCAGCCGCCGACTCGCCCGGGTCCTTGGGCTCCTCGCCGTCGGCGGCGGGCGCCTTGAACGGCGTCGCCGAAGGCGGCGCGGCCGGCGGCGCCTGCGTCGGCACCACCTGCAGATGCGGCGCGCCGGGAACCGGCGTGCCCGCGGCCTGCGGCACCGGCTTGCCGTCGGGGCCGATGATCACCGGCACCTGCATCTTCTGCGCGTCGGGACCGGCGTAGGTCGCTTCGAGATCGATGATGTCGCGGAGGAAGACCTTGCCCTCGTTCAACTCGTCGCGCCAGATGATGATGGCCTGAAACGTCAGCGGGCTTTCGCAGAGGCCCGCGATCATCGCCTCGCGGCCGGCCTCGATGCGCTTGGCGATGGCGATTTCGCCCTCGCGCGAGAGCAGTTCCACCGAACCCATCTCGCGCAGGTACATGCGCACGGGATCGTCGGTGCGCTCGGAGGGTTCCTTCTTCTCGGTGGTGGCGAGCGACTTCGGCTTTGCCTCGACGACCTCGGTGCCGGTATCGTCGTCGTCGTCGTCGGCCTCGTCGGCGCTGGCCTTGTCCTCGTCGGTCTCGGTCTCGTCGCTTTCCACGACGTTGATGCCCATCTCCGAGATCATGGCGAAGACGTCTTCGATCTGGTCGGAGGTGACCTCCTCGGACGGCAGCACGGCGTTGATCTGGTCGTGGGTGACGTAGCCGCGCTTCTTGGCGGCCTTGATCATCTTCTTGACGCCGGCATCGTTGAGATCGAGCAGCGGCTGGGTATCCGGGGTGCCTTCGGCGTCCTTGTCCGGGGCCTCTTCCTTGACCTGCGCCTTAGCCTTCGTCGCCATTTCTGGTTCCCTTCGCGGACCGCTGGCGGGGGTGAAAAAACACCCCCCTATAAATAGGGACTTGAGTCGGTCCCGGGCAAAAGAGCGCCGGCCTGCCTGGCCCGCGCCCGAATCAGGTCGCTGAGTGTCGTCGGAGCCCGCTTAAGCCCCGATTAACCCTGAAAAACCGCGGAATCGACCTGTTTTCCGCGCGCTCCGGCGAATGACCCGCGGCGTCCGGTTCCGAGAAAGCCGGGAATCGCCTGGGCCGGCGGACTCATAGGCTACGGACGCCCCGCCCGGAAGAGGCTCCGAACCCCTCGATCAGGGCCTCGGTGCCATCCAGGCTCGACAGGCGCTCGTTGGCGTCCTTGAGGCGCAAATAATTCCTGTCGGTGTAGTCCTGATTGAAGGCCTGCTCGGCCTCCATCACCTCCCTAACTAGTGAATTTCGCTTGCGTTGCAAGGCGACAAGCTGCTGCCAGGTCACCAGAACATCGTCCGGCGCGGCATCCGGCCCGGAGCCCCAGACCGACGGCGTGGTGATCGCGGTGCCGATGCGGGCGACGGCCTCGGTCAGGCTGCGGGCTTCAAGTTCGGCCTTCAGCGCCGCGGGCTCCAGCGCCGCGCCGTGGCTTGCGTCGTGGGCGGCGATGTCGATCAGCGCGCCCTTGAGCTTCTCAGCGTCGGGGTGGCGGAATTCGAGCCCGCTCAGTTCCTCGAGGTGATCGTGCAGCAGCCAGGGATGGTTGAGCGCCGCCTGCAGGATCAGCGCCTCGCGGCGCGGCACGGTGAGGCGGCCGCGATGCAGCGGGCTCGCCGCCATCTGCTGGCTGACCACGACATAAGGAGTGTTGCGCGAACCGGGCTCCGGACGCGGCGCAGCGCCAAAGCGCTGGCCTCTTTCGCTCGCGCGGTTGCGCCAGTTCTCCTGCGCGCGCGGCCCGCGCGGCCGGTACCGCTCTCCCGCCGGCGGCGCGAACAACTGCGCGATGCGCGCGGCAAAATCCTGCCGGTAATATTTGCGCACGGCCTCGTCGCCGATTGACGCGGTGATGCGGTTCAACTGCGCTTCGAGCGCGGCACGCCGCTCCGGCGTGTCGAACTGATGCCCTTCGGTTTCGCGCGCCCAGAGCATGGCGGCGAGCGGGCGTGACGCGCCGACGACTTCCGCTATGGCGTCGCGTCCACCGGAGCGTGCCAGATCGTCGGGGTCCTGCCCTTGCGGCAGCGTCGCAAACTTCAGGCTCTTGCCCGGCGCCAGGCGCGGCAGGGCGAGATCGACCGCCCGGTAGGCCGCGCGCAGACCGGCGGCATCGCCGTCGAAGCAGAGCACCGGCTCGTCCGCCATCTTCCATAGCAACGCGAGCTGGTCTTCGGTCAACGCCGTGCCGAGCGGGGCAACCGTCGCGGCAAAGCCCACGGTCACCATGGCGATGACATCGATATAGCCTTCGACGGCGACGAGCTGCGCGCCCTCATGCGCGGCCTGGCGTGCGGCGGCGATGTTGTAGAGCGTTGCGCCCTTGTGGAAGAGCGGCGTCTCCGGCGAATTGAGATATTTCGCCGGCACGTCTTTTTCCAGCGCGCGGCCGCCGAAGGCGATCACGCGGCCCCGCGCGTCGGTGATCGGAAACATCACGCGGTCGCGGAAACGGTCGAACGGCACCGGGATATCGTCGCCGGAAACCAGCAGCCCCGCTTCCACCATGTCCTCGACCGGAATTCCTTGCGAACCCAGATGCTCCTTGAGCGCGAAGCGCTCATTGGTCGCATAGCCGAGGCGGAATTTCAGTTGCGTGCCTGCATCGAGGCTGCGGTCGGCGAGATAGCCTCGCGCGCGGGCGCCGGCGCGCGAGGCAAGCGTTGCCTCGAAGAACTTCGCCGCCAGCTCCATGACGTCGTGCAGCGTCTTGCGGTGCGCCGCGCGCTTCTCATCCTCGGGCGAAAATTTCGGCAGCGGCATGCCGGCCATCTGCGCCAGCCGTTCGACGGCTTCCGGAAAGCCGACGCCGTCGGTGAGCATGACGAAATCGAAAATACTGCCGTTCTTGCCGGAGGAGAAGTCGAACCAGGCCTGCTTCTGGTCATTGACGAAGAAGGACGGCGTCTTCTCCTTGTTGAACGGCGACAATCCCTTGAACTCGCGGCCCGAGCGCACGAGCTTGACGCGCGTGCCGACGACCTCCGAGACCGGAAGCCGGGATTTCAGTTCGTCGAGAAACTGGGGCGTGAAGCGCATTGGCTTTCCGCCGCGAGCTTTGGCGCGGCGCTTGGACGTCAAAGGTGGCCGAATTGGTCGCCACCAGCATAGGCCGGCAAATTGAGACTTTCCGGGGCATAGACCCGCCGGAGCAGGCGGCGCCTGATTTAGTGTTGTTTTCCTAGTTTTCCACAGGCCGCAGGACCGCGGCCGCCGCGCCCGGTGATAATGCCCACGTCCATGCTCTTCCTGACCACCAATCCGATCTGGGTCGCGGCGCTCGTCCTGCTGGTGCCAACCACGCTGTTTGCCATGGCAGGACCGATCATCGTGCGCCGTTATGTTGGGCTCGAGCAGTTGCGCACCAATAACGAGGTGGCCGGGTTCAAATTCGCCACCGTCGGCGTGATCTACGCGGTGCTGCTCGCCTTCGCCATCGTCGTCGTGTGGGAGCGGTTCAACCAGGCCGACAACGACGTCGCCAAGGAAGCGGGCGCCGCGGCGACCGTGCTGCGGCTCTCGCAGGGGCTCGACGCGCCGCACGGCGCGGCGATCCGCGCCGCGACCACCGACTATCTCAAGGCCGCGATCGCGCGAGACTGGCCGGCGATGGCGGAAGGCAGGCCGAGCCACACCGTGACCGTGACACTGACCGGTGTTTACAACGCGGTGCTCAAATATCACGCCTTCGATGCCGGCGAGGCGCTGGTGGTCGCCGAAGTCCTGCGCAAGCTCGACGACTTGAGCGACGCGCGGCGCGAGCGCCTGGTGGTGGCTGACGGCATCGTGCCCGGCATCATCTGGATGGTTCTCTACATCGGCGCGTTTCTCACCATCGGCTTCACGTTCTTCTTCGGCACCGTCAACCTGCGCGCGCAGGTGGCGATGTCGGGAGCGCTATCGCTTCTCATCTTCGCCGGCCTCTTGACCATCACCGCGATCGATCATCCCTTTGCCGGCACGGTCAAAGTCGGTCCGGGCGCGCTCACCGCGGTTCTCGAAGATTTCGCCGACGGCGCGGCGCACTGACCGGAGCGATCGGGGACATTCCGCGCATGGCCAAAACCTTCGTTCTCGTCCACGGCGCCTGGCATGGCGGCTGGTGCTGGCGCCGTGTCGCCGACCTGCTGGAGAAACAGGGGCACAAGGTTTATGCGCCGACGCTCACCGGACTTGGCGAGCGCTCGCATTTGCTCGCACCCGGCATCGGCCTTGCGACGCACATCACCGACGTCGTCAACGTACTCAGGTGGGAGCAGCTTTCCGGCGTGGTGCTGTGCGGGCACTCCTATGGCGGCATGATCATTACCGGCGTCGCCGAGCAGATGCAGACGGCGATCGGTTCGATCGTCTATCTCGATGCCTTTGTGCCGCTTGATGGCGAGTCGGTGTTCGATCTCACCGGGCCGGCGGTGCACGAGGCGCTGCGCGCGGCGCAAGCGAAGGGCCTGATCGCGGTGCCGCCGCGTTCGGCGGAGGCCTTCGGCGTCAATGTGCGCGACCGCGCCTGGGTGGACGGCAAGAATACGCCGCAGCCGATCGCGACCTTCACCGAGACGGTCAAAGTCACCGGCGCGGCCGAGCGCATCGCCAGGAAAATCTATATTCGCGCCGCGACCTATCCGAGCCCCGGATTCGACAAGGCGCTGGCGCGGGTCAAGGCCGATCGCTCATGGCGCACTTACGACGCGCCCTGCGGGCACGACGTGATGGTCGACGAGCCGGAATGGCTGGCGAAGGTGTTGCTGGAGGCATAACGCCCCCATCGCTCGCCATCAGTACGCGTCGTGGAAGATGATTCCAGCGGTGCGCCGCCGTCCCGACCGGATGCGACTGACGCCGTGTCGTAAATTGACCCGGTAATCGCCGCGCGTGCCGCGGACGGGCCGGTGGTGGACCGCAAAAATCACGGCGTCGCCTTGCCGGAGCGGAACGACTTCCGAGCGCGATTGCATGCGCGGGCGCTGCTCGGTCAGCACAAATTCGCCGCCCGTAAAATCGCGTCCGGGCTCCGACAACAGGATCGTCACCTGCAACGGAAAGGCGAGCTCTCCGTAAAGATCCTGATGCAGGCAATTGTAGTCACCTGGTCCGTATTGCAGCAGCAAGGCCGTGGGCCGCTGCTGGCCAGCCTTGTGGCAGCGCGCGAGGAAATCGGCGTGGCTTGCGGGATAGCGGGTGTCTATTCCCATGCGCACATTCCAGCTGTTGGCTAAGGCCGCCAGCGGCTGGTAGAGCGCACCACGCAGGCCGGCGACCGGCTCCGGGAGCGGGTATGAGAAATATTTGTATTCGCCTTTTCCGAAGCCGTGCTGGCTCATCACCACGCGGCTGCGAAAGCCATCCTCGTCAGAATAGCGCGCGGCAAGCTTTTCACATTCTTTCTGTGTGAGCAGCTGGTCCAAAACCACGCTGCCCTGCTCATTCAGGGACAAATGAATGCGATCCCAGCCAGCCTGCACCGGAGAGCGCGGCGTCGACGCGCTGTGGAAGGGAATGTTAACTCGGGTGTTCATGGCTCGGCCTCACGGACGTTGCGATGAACACAACGTGGCAATAGCCTCGACGAAACGACACCCGATTAGGGCACCCGATTTCTGTTTTTCAACTCTACCGGTCATGCCCCGCTTTATGCCGGCATCCACGCCTTTCATCGCGTGACCAAGGCGTGGATGGCAGGGACAAGCCCGGCCATGACGAAATCAGCTCAGCTTCGCCTTCACCGCGGCACTGGCCTTGGCCATATCCATCTGCCCGGCATATTTGCCGCGCAAGGCCCCGATGACCTTGCCCATGTCCTTCATGCCGGCGGCGCCGGTCTCCTTGATCGCCGCGTCGATCGCCGCGGCCATTTCGGACTCGGACATCTGCTTCGGCAGGTAGGCGGAGATGATGGCGATCTCTTCTTCCTCCTGCTTCACCAGGTCGGCGCGGTTGCCCTTTTTGTAGAGCTCGACCAATTCCTGGCGCTGCTTGATCATCTTCTGCAACAGCGGCAGCACGTCGGCGTCGGTGAGCGCCGGCTTGCCGGACCCGCGCGCCTCGATGTCGGCATTCTTGAGCGAGGAATTGACCATGCGCAGCGTCGACACCGCGCGCTCGTTCTTGGCCTTCATCGCCTCGGTCAGTGCCTTGTTGATGTCATCGCGCAGCATTTGGGAACGCCTTTTCTTGCTGTATTTCTGCCTGGGGGCGGCGCGAATCGGCCCTTGCTTCGCCTCATATAATACGCAACTAAGTGGCCATGACCCAGACCAAAGCCGCCCCCTCCGGCACGTCCGCCGGTTCTTGGGCTGAGCCCAAGCCCACGGCGCTTTTGGTCCTCGCCGACGGAACCGTGCTCGAAGGCTTCGGCCTCGGCGCCACCGGCACCGCGGTCGGCGAGGTCTGCTTCAACACCGCGATGAGCGGCTATGAGGAGATCCTTACCGATCCTTCCTACGCCGGGCAGATCATCACCTTCACCTTCCCGCACATCGGCAATGTCGGCACCAACGAGGACGACATCGAGACCGTCAACATGGCGGCGACGCCCGGCGCGCGCGGCATCATCCTGCACACCGACATCACCGCGCCGTCGAACTACCGCGCCACGCGCAACCTGAACGACTGGCTCAAGAGCCGCGGCATCGTCGGCCTTGCCGGCATCGACACTCGCGCGCTGACCACGCTGATCCGCGAGAAGGGCATGCCCAACGCGGTGATCGCGCACGAGCCCTCCGGCAAGTTCGATCTGGCAGCGCTGAAGAAGGAAGCGAGCGACTGGCCCGGCCTCGTCGGCATGGACCTGGTGCCGATGGTCACGTCCGGGCAGCGCTTCACCTGGGACGAGACGCCGTGGGTGTGGGGCGAAGGCTTCGGCCGCCAGACCAATCCGGAATTCCACGTCGTCGCCGTCGACTACGGCATCAAGCGCAACATCCTGCGGCTGCTGGCCGGCTCCGGCTGCAAGGTCACCGTGGTGCCGGCAAAGACCAGCGCCGACGACATCATGGCGCTCAAGCCGGACGGTGTGTTCCTCTCCAACGGCCCCGGCGATCCGGCGGCGACCGGCGAATACGCGGTGCCGGTCATCAAAAAGCTGATCGACACCGGCGTGCCGACATTCGGCATCTGCCTCGGCCACCAGATGCTCGGCCTCGCCGTCGGCGGCAAGACCATGAAGATGCATCAAGGCCACCACGGCGCCAATCATCCGGTCAAGGACATGACCACCGGCAAGGTCGAGATCACCTCGATGAACCACGGCTTTGCCGTGGACAAGGACTCGCTGCCGAAGAACGTGTCGCAGACCCACGTGTCGCTGTTCGACGGTTCCAACTGCGGCCTCGCGCTCAGCGACAAGCCGGTGTTCTCGGTGCAGTACCACCCCGAGGCTTCGCCCGGGCCGCGCGACAGTCATTATCTCTTCCGCCGCTTCGTCGACATGATGCGGCAGGCCAAGACCGCGGCGAAGCGCAAGATCGCCTCGTAATTGTCATGGCCGGGCTTTGTCCCGGCCATCTCGCTTACGCGGGCACCGTGACAACCGTGTCGGGGCCACCGGGACAAGCCCGGTGGCAACAAAAAAGATGCTCAAAGACCCCCTCACCTTCCATTTCGCGGACGACGGCGCGGTGCCCAACAACGCGCTGCCGATGCTGGTGTACAAAGGCGCGATCGAACTCGGCGCCGATCCGGAAGCAGCCGTCGAACGCGCGTTTGCGGCCAACGGCTGGGGCCACGGCCAGTGGCGCAACGGCATTTTCCCGTTCGTGCATTATCACTCGATGATCCATGAGGTGCTCGGCATCGCCCGTGGCCGCGCGCGGGTCCGCTTTGGCGGCGACAAGGGCGAAGAACTCGAGCTCGCCCAGGGCGATGTCGCCGTGCTTCCCGCCGGCACCGGGCATCACCGGCTGTCCGACAGCGGCGGCCTAGTGGTGATCGGCGCCTATCCGCCGCAGGGCCGCTACGATCTGTGCCGCGGCGGCAAGGCCGAGCACGACAGGGCGCTGCAAACCATTCCTTTGGTGCCGGTGCCGGCGAGCGATCCGGTGCTCGGCGCGGATGGACCGCTGCCGACGCTGTGGCGCCGCTGAAGTTTGGACTATAAGCGGCGGGGCATGGACTGGGTCTCGTTCTACGACTTCAAGCACTCCGTCATCTACGTGAACGCGCGTCACCGCGACGTGCATTACCGTGGCATCGCCGAAGGCATCCGCGGCTACGTGCCCTCGCGCCGCGCCGCCGTGCTCGACTATGGCTGCGGCGAGGCAACCTCGGCGGATTTGATCGCAGCGGTGAGCGGGCACCTCACCATGGCGGAAGCGGCGCCCAATGTGCGCGCAGCACTCGCCGCGCGCCACTTCAAGCACAAGAAGATTTCCGTGCTCAGCCCCGAACAGACGGCAGCGCTGCCGGCAAAATCTTTCGACGTCATCATCATGCATTCGGTGGCGCAATATTTGAGCGGCGCCGAACTCGACCGGCTGCTTAAAATGTTTCGCAAGCTGTTGAAGCCGGACGGCCTGCTCATCATCGGCGACATTGTGCCGCCGAACCTTGCGGCCCCGGCTGCGGCGCTGACGCTGCTGCGCTTTGGCGCCGCCAACGGCTTCTTCTGGGCGGCGCTCGGCGGGCTGCTGCGGATTTTCGTCTCCGACTATCTCACGCTGCGCAAGACCGTCGGCCTGTCGCATTACACGCAAGCGGCGATGCTGGAGAAGCTTAAAGCGGCGGGCTTTGCCGCCACGCGCGCACCGCGCAATATCGGCCACAATCAGTGGCGGATGACTTTTCTTAGCCGTCTTGCGTAACGCGGCATTAACTGCAACCGCGGCTGTGCGGCCCGCGTAACCTTGCATCAAGGCAGAGCCTTTAAGTCTGCCGGCGGCCCGGTGGCGGAGTGTTTACGCAGAAAGCCCTGCAAGGTTTTCCAGCCTGGTTCAATTCCAGGCCGGGCCTCCATCCTTCGCTCCTTCGGAGCTTCGGCTAGGCAAGCCGGCATCGCGCGAAGGATGCCACGCAGAAGCTTCAGCGAAGGCGGGCGTTTTCCGTCCACCGCTAATCCTCGCGCTGCCCTTCCCCGCTCCCTATATATGGTCTAAGCACCGCCTCGCGCGGGGTCACTCCCGCCGCGGGGGCGAAGGACGCGCACAAGCGCGCCCTTTTTTTGTGTGCCGCCAGCCGGAGAGCGATGCCGAAACGAACCGACATCAAATCGATCCTGATCATCGGCGCCGGCCCGATCGTCATCGGCCAGGCCTGCGAGTTCGACTATTCCGGCACGCAAGCCTGCAAGGCGCTCAAGGACGAGGGCTACCGGGTCATCCTGGTCAATTCCAATCCGGCGACGATCATGACCGACCCGGATCTGGCCGACGCCACTTACGTCGAGCCGATCACGCCGGAGATCGTCGCCAAGATCATTGAAAAGGAACGGCCCGACGCGCTGCTTCCCACCATGGGCGGGCAGACCGCGCTCAACTGCGCGCTCAGCCTGCGCAAGATGGGCACGCTGGAGAAGTTCAACGTCACCATGATCGGCGCCACCGCCGACGCCATCGACAAGGCGGAGGACCGCGAGCTGTTCCGCGACGCCATGACCAAGATCGGGCTGGAGACGCCGCGCTCGCATCAGGTCAAGTCGCTGGTGCAGGCCTTGCAGGCGCTTGACGACATCGGGCTGCCGGCGATTATCCGCCCCTCGTTCACGCTCGGCGGCACCGGCGGCGGCATCGCCTACAACAAGGCGGAATTCATCGAGATCGTCGAGCGCGGTATCGACGCCTCTCCCACCAGCGAAGTGCTGATCGAGGAATCGGTGCTGGGCTGGAAGGAGTTCGAGATGGAGGTGGTGCGCGACGGACATGACAACTGCATCATCATCTGCTCGATCGAGAACGTCGACCCGATGGGCGTGCACACCGGCAATTCGATCACCATCGCGCCGGCGCTCACGCTCACCGACAAGGAATACCAGGTGATGCGCGACGCCTCGATCGCGGTGCTGCGCGAGATCGGCGTCGAGACCGGCGGCTCCAACGTGCAGTTCGCCGTCAACCCCGTGGACGGACGCCTCGTGGTCATCGAGATGAACCCGCGGGTGTCGCGCTCCTCGGCGCTGGCCTCGAAGGCGACCGGCTTTCCCATCGCCAAGGTCGCGGCGAAGCTCGCCGTCGGCTACACGCTCGACGAGATCGCCAACGACATCACCGGCGGCGCGACGCCCGCTTCGTTCGAGCCGACCATCGATTACGTGGTCACCAAGATTCCCCGTTTCGCTTTCGAGAAATTTCCCGGCGCCTCGAACGTGCTCACCACCTCGATGAAATCGGTGGGCGAAGCCATGGCCATCGGCCGCACCTTCCAGGAGAGCCTGCAGAAGGCGTTGCGCTCGCTGGAAACCGGCCTCACCGGCCTCGACGAGATCGCAATCGAGGGCTTCGACGCCGCCAAGGGCGCGGATGATGCCGACAACAAGGCAGCGATCCGCGCCGCGCTGGGCACGCCGACGCCGGACCGGCTGCTCAAGGTTGCCCAGGCGATGCGGCTCGGCGCCAGCGACGAACTGATCCACAACGCCTGCCGCGTCGATCCGTGGTTCCTCGCCGAAATCCGCGGGCTGGTGGAGACTGAAGCCGAAATCGTGACCAAGGGCCTGCCGGAAAAGGCGGGCGCCTTCCGCCGCCTCAAGGCCATGGGATTTTCCGACAGCCGCCTCGCCAAACTCACCGGCGCCACGCCCGAGGTGGTGACGAAAAAGCGCCAGGGGCTGAAGGTGCGGCCGGTGTTCAAGCGCATCGACACCTGCGCCGCCGAATTCGCCTCGCCCACCGCTTACATGTATTCGACCTATGCAACCCCGTTCGCCGGCGTCGCCGCCGACGAGGCGCGGCCCTCCGACAAGAAGAAGGTCATCATCCTCGGCGGCGGCCCCAACCGCATCGGGCAGGGCATCGAGTTCGACTATTGCTGCTGCCACGCCTGCTTTGCGCTCAAGGAAGCGGGCTACGAGACCATCATGGTCAACTGCAATCCGGAAACAGTGTCGACCGATTACGACACCTCCGACCGGCTTTATTTCGAGCCGTTGACGCCGGAAGACGTGCTCGAGATCGTCGACACCGAGCGCGCCAACGGCACGCTGCACGGCATTATCGTGCAGTTCGGCGGGCAGACGCCGCTCAAGCTCGCCGAGTCTTGGAAAAGGCCAAAGTGCCGATCCTCGGCACCTCGCCGGACATGATCGATCTTGCCGAGGACCGCGAGCGCTTCAAGACCCTGCTTGACAAGCTCAAGGTGCGCCAGCCGAAAAACGGCATCGCCACCTCACCGGGCGCTGCCCGCGCAATCGCCGACGAGATCGGCTACCCGGTCGTCATTCGCCCGTCTTACGTGCTCGGCGGCCGCGCCATGGAAATCGTGCGCGACGGCGCCCAGCTTGACCGCTACGTGGCGCGGCTGGCGTCCGATCTCGACCGGCCGAACGAACTCGTCGTGTCGAAAAAGAGCCCGCTGCTGATCGACCGCTATCTTTCCGATGCGACGGAAGTCGACGTCGATTGCCTGTGCGACGGCAAGGACACCTTCATCGCCGGCATCATGGAACACATCGAGGAAGCCGGCATCCATTCCGGCGATTCAGCCTGCGCGCTGCCGCCGCACTCGTTGAGCGAGGCAACGCTCGCCGAACTCGGCCGGCAGACCCGCGCGCTGGCGCTCGCGCTTCATGTCGGCGGCTTGATGAACGTGCAATACGCGATCAAGGACGGCGAGATCTATGTACTCGAGGTCAACCCGCGCGCCTCGCGCACCGTGCCGTTTGTCGCCAAGGTGATCGGGATCCCCGTCGCCAAGATCGCCGCCCGCGTCATGGCCGGCGAAAGCCTCGCCAGCTTCAAGCTGGTGCCCAGCCCTTACAAGCACCGCGCGGTGAAGGAGGCGGTATTCCCCTTCGCCCGTTTCCCCGGCGTCGACACCGTGCTCGGGCCGGAAATGAAGTCGACCGGCGAGGTCATGGGCATCGACAGGTCATTCGAGATCGCTTTCGCCAAGAGCCAGATTGGCGGCGGCACGAACTTGCCGCGTGGCGGCACCGTGTTCGTCTCGGTCAAGGATGAGGACAAGCCGCGCATCTTGCCGGCGGTGCGGCTGCTCGCCTCGCTCGGCTTCAAGACCATCGCCACCTCGGGAACCCAACGGTATCTGGTGGAACAAGGCGTCCCCGCGGACAAGATCAACAAGGTGCTGGAAGGCCGCCCGCACATTGTCGATGCTATCAAAAACGGCGGTGTTCAGCTTGTTTTCAACACCACCGAGGGGGCCGCCGCACTGCAAGATAGCCGCTCGCTGCGGCATGCCGCCCTCTTGCATAAAGTGCCGTACTACACCACTCTTTCAGGTGCCGTCGCGGCAGCGCAAGGCATAAAAGCCTATCTTGCGGGCGATCTCGAAGTCCGGACGCTGCAGAGCTACTTCAGCGGCCGGGCCTGACAGGTTTAACCTCAAGGGTTCGCGCCGGGCTCCAAGGGGGTCCGAGCGGCGGCGCGTTAGGGCCGGGAATTGCTACGGTTGCGGCGGAGTCAAAATCGGCCGCGATCGAAGCGTTTTTGTCCCGGCCGTCGGCAAACAGGCTCTGGCGCGCGGAAATCCGTGGCCGGAGTCGTATTATGAGTGGAAGGGACGTTGTTTTTTAAGGTGGAAGGGGCTTGGCGGCGCGGAAGACGCGTTCAAGTTGTTTCCGGCGTCCGCCAGGAGGAGATGAGACGATGGACAAGATTCCGATGACGGCCGCAGGCTACGCCGCGCTCGAAACCGAGCTCAAGCACTGCCAGCAGGTGGAGCGGCCCCGCATTATCCAGCAGATCACCGATGCGCGCACGCACGGCGACCTGTCGGAAAATGCCGAATATCATGCCGCCAAAGAGGCGCAGTCGCACAACGAAGGCCGCATCGCCGAGCTTGAGGACAAGCTCGCGCGCGCCGACGTGATCGACGTTTCCAAACTCAGCGGCGAAAGCATCACCTTTGGCGCAACGGTGACGTTGATCGACGAGGACACCGACGAGAAGAAGGTCTGGCAGATCGTCGGCGAGCCTGAGGCAAATGCGAAAGCAGGAAAAATTTCCATTACCTCGCCGCTCGCGCGCGCGCTGATCGGCAAAAGCAAAGGCGCGTCCGTCGAGGTTGTCACACCCGGCGGCGCCAAGGCTTACGAAATCAAAAAAGTCGAGTGGCGTTGATCCCGTCTGCCTGAAAACGGACTGGCCCCGGTCTGGCCACTAAAGCAGACCGGGGCCAGCGGGCGTGGGTCAGGGGATTCGTGTGGCGAACACCCTCACGCCGCAGACCATCGTTACACGGACTGGTTGGCTCCGCAACTAGTGCGGTCTTACCGCCGGCGGAACCGTAGCCGCTAGTCCAGCGGAACCATGGCCGCATCCTTGGAGTTGCGCAGCGTCAGCGAGGTCTTGACGTTACGCACGTTCGGCGCGGCGGTCAGCTTCTCGACAAAGCCCTGAAACGTCTTCAGGTCAGGTGCCACACATTTGAGCACGAAATCGATCTCGCCGGAGAGCATCCAGCATTCGCGAACCAAAGCCTGAGCCCGCACGAAACGCTCGAAAGCCGCGAGATCAGCCTCCGCCTGGCTTGAGAGATGCACCATGGCAAAGACGGTGACCTCGTAGCCGAGCTTTTTCTCGTCGAGCAGTGCGCGGTAGCCCCTGATGTAGCCGGCCTCCTCAAGTCCCCGCACACGGCGCAGGCAAGGCGGCGCTGAAATGCCGACCCGGCGCGCAAGTTCGACGTTGGTGATGCGGCCGTCGTCCTGCAGCTCCTTGAGTATCTTGCGGTCGATGGCGTCGAGACGGGCGGGCAAGCGCAAAGCCTCCTGTAGCGCCGGCAAACGCGGGCGGAATATCCATACCGTGAAATAAAGTTTCGCGAAAGAAAATTGCGCGCGGAGCGGCGCCGGCCGGACGGCCGCGGCGAAAGGCTGTGAACCGTGGGGGTTGCGTGCCTTGCATAGCTCGGCGAAAGACATAGATTGTTTGTGCATAAGAGCCGGCGCTGTCCGGCCGTGCGGGGGCCGAAACGAACCACCCTGCCGTCGCCCTTCAGGGGGGCGCAGAACATGACGAAAACAACTCACGCCAAGCTCGTGATCATTGGCTCGGGCCCTGCCGGCTACACCGCCGCGATCTATGCCGCGCGCGCCATGCTGGAACCGATCCTGATCCAGGGCATCCAGCCCGGCGGGCAGATGACCATCACCACCGACGTCGAGAACTATCCGGGTTTTGCCGACGTCATCCAGGGTCCCTGGCTGATGGAGCAGATGCAGAAGCAGGCCGAGCATGTCGGCACGCGCATGGTGTTCGACACCGTAAGCAAGGCCGACCTGTCTAGCCGGCCGTTCCGCCTGCAATGCGACTCGGGCGAGGTCTATCTGGCCGACTGCCTGATCATCGCCACCGGCGCGCAGGCGCGCTGGCTCGACTTGCCCTCGGAGCAGAAGTTCAAGGGCTATGGCGTGTCGGCCTGCGCCACCTGCGACGGCTTCTTCTACCGCAACAAGGAAGTCGTGGTGATTGGCGGCGGCAACACCGCGGTCGAGGAAGCGCTGTTCCTCACCAATTTTGCCTCCAAGGTCACGGTGGTGCACCGGCGCGACGCGTTCCGCGCGGAAAAGATCATGCAGGAGCGCCTGTTCAAGAACCCCAAGATCGAGGTGATCTGGGACAGCGTGCTCGACGACGTCATGGGCACGGACAACCCGCTCAAGGTAAACCGGGTGCGGCTCAAGAACGTGAAGACCGGCGCGGTGAGCGAGCGCAATGCCGACGGCGTGTTCATTGCCATCGGCCACCAGCCCTCCTCCGAGCTGTTTACCGGGCAGATCAAGATGAAGCCGTCCGGCTACATCATCACCGGCGGCAATTCGACCACAACCTCCGTTAGCGGCGTCTTCGCCGCGGGCGACGTGACCGACGATATCTACCGGCAGGCGGTGACCGCCGCCGGGCAAGGCTGCATGGCGGCGCTGGAAGCGGAAAAGTTTCTGGCGGCGCGTGAGCATGAAAGGGCGGCGGCAGAATGACGACGGCGAGCACCAATACCTCGATGGATTGGGACAAGCTGAAGGTGTTCCACGCCGCGGCCGAGGCCGGCTCCTTCACCCACGCCGGCGAGCGGCTGGGCCTGTCGCAGTCAGCGGTGTCGCGCCAGGTTTCGGCGCTGGAAGGCGAGCTTTCGGTGTCGCTGTTCCACCGCCACGCGCGCGGCCTGATCCTCACCGAGCAGGGCGAATTGCTCTACCGCACGGCGCATGAAGTGTTCATGAAGCTTGAAGCCGCGCGCACCAAG
The DNA here is from genome assembly GCA_963738915.1 of uncultured Alphaproteobacteria bacterium. Classification (GTDB taxonomy): domain Bacteria; phylum Pseudomonadota; class Alphaproteobacteria; order Rhizobiales; family Xanthobacteraceae; genus Pseudolabrys. Next base: position 31,624 of record CAVTYO010000010.1, on the reverse strand, counting down.
CTGACCGACAGCCGTGAGCGGCCGAACGGCGAACTCAAGGTGTCGACGACGCCGGGCATCGGCGTGCATTGGCTCACCCCGCGGCTCGGCGAGTTCCTCGATCTCTATCCCGACATTCACATCACGCTGATCACGTCCGAAGAAGAACTCGACCTCGCCATGCGCGAGGCCGACGTCGCCATTCGCCTGCGCCAGCCGACCCAGCCGGACCTGATCCGGCGCAAGCTGTTCTCGGTGCACTTCCATGCCTACGCCTCGCCGGATTATCTCAAGCGCTTCGGCACGCCGCGCACGCACGACGAACTCGACAAGCACCGCATTCTTCTGCTGGGCGGAAACGTGCCGCCGCATTTCGCCAACCGGCGCTGGCTGGTCGAAGTCGGCCGCGACGCCAAGTCGCCGCGCACGCCGACGCTCTCCATCAACAACGTGCTCGGCCTGTTGCGCGCCTGCCAGCGCGGGCTCGGCATCGCCATGCTGCCGGACTATCTGGTCGAGGAAAACGGCGGCCTGGTGCAGTTGTTCGGTGACGCCGACACGCTCGCGCTCGATGCGTTCTTCGTCTATCCGGAGGAGCTCAAATCGGTGGCGCGCATTCAGGTCTTCCGCGATTTCCTCGTCGCCAACGCGCAGCGGTGGAATTTCTAGCGATTGCGCTTCCGCGGAAATATTCTTCTTAAGACAGCGAAACGGCATGGCTGACATGCGGCTGGCTCTGTTGCTTGGGCATCCCGCCGCTCGCATACTTTTCGGTAGCTGTTGCGGCGGATTGATATCCTCCCAGAGTCACCGTCGTGCAGCATGTTCCCCTCTGGAGTAGTTGCCGGCCCCCACGCCGGCATACTGAAACCGGGCCCCTCACGGGGCCCGGTTTTTTTCCAAAACAAGCGTCCCGGCGGACCCCGCCTCATTCACGAAGACGTCATCGCCAGGCGTCACATCCCGTGTGAGGAACCTGTGGGGAACCCCCGCCGTTGGATAGGACGAGGCCTCACGGACGTGCGAATAGACGTGGGGTTCCAAGCCAGTGCAAAATAGCCACATAAGGCAGGCGATCCAATTGGATTATTGGGAAATCCGTAACCAGCTTGGGACTATCGGTTACAATAGCTGTGGCAGCGTTGGCTTGGACGCGTTGGGCCGGCCCTGAGGAGAAAATAAGGTGAAAAGCGTGAAATTTGAGCGTCTGTTCGAGCGTCTCTTGGCCTCGAGCGCTCTCGGCTTGGGCCTCCTGCTCGCCGGCCACCCGGTTCTCGCAGACGAGACGGCAAAGCCGCCGACCGAGGTGGCGGTGCCGCTGCCCGATTACCCGCAGGCGATCGATATCGCTCCGGACGCCAACGCGGCGGCCCTGCCGCCGAACCCGCAAAGGCCGCGGCGCCTGCCGCCGAACCGGCGAAGGCTGCCGCGCCCGCTCCAACCGTGACCGCCGACGCCAACAGCACGCTCGCCGATAAATTGCGCGACATCGTCACCGGCAAGCAGCTTGATCGCCTGGTCTCGCGCCGCGCCGAGCGCGAAGGCGTCGAACAATTTTACAAGGCGCGCGACTACAAGCCGCTGTGGGTGAGCGATGGCGCAGCCGGCGATCGCGCCAAGGCGGCGATCGCCTACCTGGCGCAAGTCGACAGCGTCGGCCTCGATCCCAACGATTATCCGGTGCCGAATTTCGCCGCCGCCGCGACGCCAGACGCGCTTGCCGAAGCCGAGATCAAATTCACCAATTCGGTGCTCAACTATGCGAGGCAGGCCGAGATCGGCCGCATCCATTTCAGCCGCGTCGGCGCCGACATCCAGTTCGATCTGGTCGCGCCCGAGCCGGCCAAGGTGCTGGCCAAGATTGCTGAAGCGAGCGACGTCGGTGCAGCGCTCGACAGCTTCAATCCGCCGCAGCCCGAGTTCAAGGCGCTGCAGGAAAAGCTCGCCGAATTGCGCAAGGGTCCGGTTGCCAAGCCGGAAGAAGAAAAGCCGAAGCCGGCCGTTCACGTCGGCGAGGGCAAGATCCTGCGCCCGGGCATGAAGGATGCGCGCGTCGCCCAGCTGCGCAAGCGGCTCGACATTGCCGGCGACAAGGACCCAGTCGTCTACGACGAGGCGGTGCGTGACGCGGTCAAGGCGTTCCAGACCGGCGCCGATCTCGATGCCGACGGCAACCTCGGACCGAACACCGTGCGTGCGCTCAACGGCGAGCGCGCGGCCAAACGTCCTTCCGCCGATCCGATCGACACGGTCATCGTCAACATGGAGCGCTGGCGCTGGCTGCCGCGCGACCTCGGCAATCCGCACGTGATCGTCAACGTGCCCGACTACAGCCTGTCGCTTTACAACAACGGCAAGGTCTTCTGGCACACCAAGATCGTTGCCGGCCAGCCGGCGAAGGCGACGCCCATGGTTTCGGCGGAGATGAAGTTCATCACCGTCAACCCGACCTGGAACGTGCCGCCGTCGATCATCGAGAATGAATATCTGCCCGCCCTGCAGGAGGACCCGCAGGCGCTCGACCGCATCGGCCTCAAGCTGACGCAGGACCCCGACGGCACCGTTCATATTTCGCAGCCGCCCGGCGCCGGCAACGCGCTTGGCCGCATCCGCTTCAACTTCCCCAACAAGTTCCTGGTCTACCAGCACGACACACCGGACAAGTACCTGTTCGCCCGCGAAAAGCGCGCCTACAGCCACGGCTGCATGCGCGTGCAGGACCCGTTTACGTACGGCGAGAAACTCTTGTCGCTGGTCGATCCGGAAGGCCACTTCACCGAGGCGAAGTTGCAGAAGATGCTCGGCGACAACGAAATCAACATCAACTTCCCCAAGCCGATCTGGGTGCACCTGACCTACCAGACCGCCTTCGTCGATCAGGACGGCAAGCTGCAATTCCGTGACGACGTCTATGGCCGCGACGCCCGCATGATCGCCATTCTCAAGGGCAGCGAGCGCAAGGTCGCCGATCTCGCCATCGAACGCGCCAAGGACAGTTCCTCGAAGCCGGTGAAGATGCCGGTCGGCATGTACGGTGGCCCGAACCGCGGTTACGGCAACGGCCCGAATTTCTTCGACTTCCTCTTCGGCAGCGCACCGCCACGCGCTCAGGCGCCGGAGCAGCGGCCGCGTGGCTTCGTCAGAGGCTCGCGTACCGCCAACGATGGGCGTTACTATCCGATGCGCTGATCGCGCCTCGCGCTAACGAATTTCAGAACGCCGGCGGACATTCCGCCGGCGTTTTTGTTTTTCGTTCACAAAGCGGCGGGGAAACAGGACACCGCCCGCGACCCCTGGATCGGCAAAAACAGCGGTGAGCCGGGATTGGTACAGGCGGGTGGACTTGAACCACCGACCTCTGGTTCCACAGACCAGCGCTCTAACCAACTGAGCTACGCCTGCACGGGGCCGATGACGGCGGGCCGGAACCTAGGAGCCGAGTGCGTCCTTGGCAAGTTTCTTTGGCAGGTCTGCATTTCGGCCCCGGCAGCAGACGCCTCCGGCCAAGCAAAAAGCCCGGACGGCGACCCGCCCGGGCTTTGGTTTCGCAAGCTTAAGCGAGCGGTCGCCGCAAATCAGGCGGCCTTGCTCATGGCCGAGGAGAAGCTCTCCTTGATCGGCGCGGCGGTGTCGGTCGCGACTTTCTGCGCGCATTCGGCGAGGTCTTTGGCCTGCGCCGAAACGGTGTCGTACTGCGCGCGCAGGTAAGCGGTCGAAAGCTCAACCACCTCGGAATAGGACTTCGCCGACATCAGTTCGGCAAACAGATCGAACGCGGCATTGCTGTTGGCGCGCGCGCTCTCGATCAACTTGAGGCCGTAGCCGCTGCAGCCCTTGGTCGCGGTCGAATAGGTGTCCTCGAGCGTGTCGGTCGCTTCCTCGGCGACGCTCTTCATCTTCTCGTAGTTCTCCTTGGCCTGCGCGATGCCCTTTTCGGCGAACTCGCGGAAGGCGGCGGGGACTTCCATCTTCGGGATCTCGAATTTCGGCATTTCGAACTTCGGAATTTCAAAGCTCGGGGTGCTGGAAGCAACGGGCTTCGGCTTGGTTTTCGGCGTCGCCGGGGCGATTTCGGGCATGGGACTATCCTTCGTTGGCGAGGGCGGCGTGGGTCGCGCTTGAGTGAGCTGCTGCCCTCGGCAAAGCGGCTCTCGCGCCTGATGTCAGACCCGCCGCCACGCGGTCTGTTTGAATACGGGTACGCCCAAGCAGGCGAGCCAGCAGCGGGATCGTGCAAACCCTATAACATGGTTTTTGGTGCGTTGCAATAAAAATATTGCGCTGCACAATAACGTCACAAAGCGCCTCGCCGGACCGGGACGCGGCCAGCGTAATCGGCAATCCAGCATCGAACGGTGGCCTAAATACGGGCCTACCCGGTCATTTTGGTCGCTTGCTTGCCCAATTCCTTGGCCTGCTCGGTCAGGGTCGCGATCTGGCCGCTGACGTACTCGCCGTGCAGCGCCATGACCTCCTTGGGATCCTTGGCGCGCAGCAGCTTCTGGGCGAATTCGAAGGAACTGGCGATATTGCGCTCGGCGTAGCGCATGGCGAGCGTCCCTACTTCCTTGACGCCACTCTGGGTGGTAGCGGCCTGGTTCTCCGCTGTCTTGACGGCGTGCTGGGCGGCGGCAACGAAACTGTCGAAGGCTTGTTTGGCCTGCTCCACGCTCTTTTCGGCGAATTCCCGCATTTGCGGCGGCATTTCAAAATTCGCGGCGCTGTCCTTGGCCATGGCGGCCTCCTGCCTGAGCTTCCCCCGCGCTGGACCAGTTAACCACATTCAACGCCGCTCGCCACTCCCGGGAATCGGTCCGGCCGGGCAAATTAACGTTACCTGCGCTTGGCTGGCGCCAAACGCGCCGATGCGTGGACCTCGGTTGGCGCCGGCCTTATTAAGAATTCATTAGCCGTATTGCGTGTGACGGGAATGAACGAAACTGAGGTCCCAGTTGCCGGCCTGAGCGATCCACGTCTCGCGGCCCATGCCCTGAGCCCGTTGCCGGCATGGCTGTGGAGCACGGACGCGTCCCGCATGCTGTGGGCCAATCCGACCGGCGCGGCAATATTCGGCGGCACCTCGCCCGGCGCGGTGACGGCGCTTCGTTTTGAGCCACGCGAACCAGCCGCCGCGCAGGTTGCGCGCCTTGCCGGCACCTTGCCGCAAGGCGGCGCCGCGCGGCTCGAGCGGCTGCGCGGCTTCGGCGCCGGCGTCGGCGGCCCGCTCACCTGTCTTTGCTCGCGGCATGTGCTGGATGGTGGCGAGGCCGCAGTGCTGATCGTCGCCACCGAGCGCGCCGGCCCCGACTTTCCCCTGGCCGACCGGGCGCGACGGCTGCTCGCCGACTTCGGCACCGCCGCGGTCTTTTCCGCCGACGGAGAGCTAATCGAGGCCAGCGCCGCCGCCCGCCGGCGCCTCGGCGTGCGCCGCCCCGGGCTGACGGCGCTCGGCGCGGAGAAGCTCGCGCGTGAGGCAACTCTCAACGGCGTCGCCGAAGGCGAAATTCCCGCAGGCCACGTGATCCTGCGCCGGCTGGGCGCCGGCGCGACCATTGCGCTGATCCTGATCGAACCGGCCGCCGTTCCGACAGCCGCCGCGGGAGACCTGCGCCCCTTGCGCCATGCTGCGGAAGCTCCCGATCAACCGGCCCCGCCTAAGCTCACAAATTCGGCGCAGCGTCCGACGCTGCGCTTTGTCTGGCAGATCGACGCTGCCGGCCGCTTCACCATCGAGTTGGAGCAGTTCATCAAGCTGATCGGGCCGAAGGCTGCAGGGCTGCTTGGCCGCCCTTGGGCAGACATCACCGGCGAACTCCGGCTCGACGGCAAGGGCGAGGTGGCACAGGCGCTGGCCTCGCGGAATACCTGGAGCGGGATCGTCGTGGCCTGGCCCACCGATGCGAGTTCCGACCGGATACCGGTCGAGATGGCCGGCCTGCCGGTGTTTGACCGCGACCGCCAGTTCAGCGGCTATCGCGGCTTCGGCCTCTGCCGCAACCTTGAGCGGCTCGCCGCGCAGACCGCGCGGCCGGTCGCCGAGGCGATCTCGGCGCAAATTTCCAATGCCAATGTGCTGCCGTTTCCGGCGCCGAAACCGGCTGAGCCGACGTTAAGCCCAATCGAACAGGCGACGTTTCAGGAGCTCGGGCGCAACCTGAGCGACCGCCTGAAAAAGACCGCGGGCCGCGACGTGCCGGCGCAGATGGATGACGATTTCGGGCCCGAGCTCGTTTCCCCGGTCCCGCCGGTCCCCGCACCGGCGCCGCTGCGGGCGCGCAATGGTGAGGCTGCGCACGACACCCAGGAAGCGCGCCCGATCCTCGACCGGCTGCCGATCGGCGTCCTCGTCTACCGCCTCAATAATCTCGTCTACGCCAACCGCGCCTTTCTGGATTGGACCGGCTTTGCCAGCCTCGACGCGCTCGCTGACGCCGGCGGGCTCGACAGCCTGTTCATCGAGAGCAAGGTTACGCCGGCGGCGAAAGGCGGCAATGGCGGCAAGACGCTGACCATCAGCACACCCAACGGCAGGCAGATGCCGGTGGAGGGCAGCCTCTTCAGCATCACCTGGAACGGCGACAACGCGCTGGTGCTGATGCTCAACACCGCGCCGGCGATTGCGGCGGCCGGCAACAAGGAAACGGAAGCGGCGCTGCGCCGTGTCGAGGATGAAATCCACGAGCTCAGGGCCATTCTCGATACCGCGACCGACGGCGTACTGGTTCTCGACCGCGGCGGCCGCGTGCTCTCGGCCAACCGCAGCGCCCAGGCGCTGTTCGGCTACGGCACGCAGACTTTCGCCGCACTGACATTCGGCGAGCTGTTCGCGCCGGAAAGCCGCCACACCGCGCTCGACTATCTGGAGCGTCTCGCGGACGAAACGCCGCTGCTCAACGAGGGCCGCGAACTCATCGGCCGCGTGCGCCAGGGCGGGCTGGTGCCGCTTTACGTGACCATGGGGCGCATCGAAGACGGCGATAAATTCTGCGCGGTCATCCGCGATATCACCGCCTGGAAGCGGACCGAGGAAGAATTGATCAACGCCCGCCAGCAGGCGGAAAAAACCTCCGCGGCAAAGTCCGAATTCCTCGCCAAGATCAGCCACGAGATCCGCACCCCGCTCAATGCGGTCATCGGCTTTTCCGAGGTGATGCTGGAGGAGCGATTCGGGCCGCTCGGCAACGAGCGCTACCGGCAATACCTCAAGGACATCCATGCCGCGGGCGGACACCTCATCTCGCTGCTCAACGATCTGCTCGACCTGTCGAAGATCGAGGCCGGCAAGCTCGAACTGAGCTTCGTCAGCGTCAACCTCAACGATCTCGTGCAGCAAGGCGTCGCCATCATGCAGCAGGAAGCCAACCGCGAGCGCGTCATCATTCGCTCCTCGCTCGCCACGGGACTTCCGGCGATCGTCGCCGACGCGCGCTCGGTGCGCCAGATCGCGCTCAACCTGCTGTCGAATTCGATCAAGTTCACCGGCGCCGGCGGGCAAGTCATCGTCTCCACGGCGCTGACCGACGATGGCGAAGTCGCCCTGCGCGTGCGCGACACCGGCGCCGGCATGAGCGAACAGGAATTGCAAACCGCGCTCGAGCCGTTCCGCCAGCTTTCGACGTCGAGCCGCTACGGGGCCAATGGAACCGGGCTTGGCCTGCCGATCACGAAGGCGCTTGCCGAAGCCAATCTCGCGCGCTTCCGCATTACCAGCCGGACCGATACCGGAACCCTGGTCGAGATCCTGTTCCCGGCCACCAAGGTGCTGGCGCAATAGGCAGGCGTCCGGCTAGACTTGCCCGTCATGCGTGGGGCGTTGCGTTTCGCGGCTATCCTTCTCGGCATGTCGGTGCTCGCGCCGGCAGCGCGCGCGGCCGAGCCGGTCGATTTGTTGCTGGTGCTGGCGGCGGATGTATCGCGTAGCGTCGATCAGACCAAGTTTCAGTTGCAGCGCGACGGCTATGCCGTGGCGATCTCCAATCCGCGTGTGCTCGAGGCGATCCGCTCCGGCTTTAATGGCCGCATCGGCGTGCTGTTCGAAGAATGGTCTGGAGTTGGCAACCAGAAGGTGGTGATCGACTGGACTATCATCGACGGTACAAAGACCGCCCAGGCCTTTGGCGATCAACTGCTCGAATTGCCGCGTTCGTTTGCCGACCGCACCTCGATCAGCGGCGCCATCGATTTTGCCGTCGAGCAACTGGCGCGGGCGCCGTTTACGGCGAAGCGCCGCACCATCGACGTCTCCGGCGACGGCACCAACAATGCCGGACGCGACATCGTCGCCTCGCGCGACGAGGCGTTGGCGCAAGGCATTACGGTCAACGGTTTGGTCATCCTGAGCGAGCGGCCGCTGGCCTGGAACCCGGAGCACACCAACCCACCCGGCGGCCTAGCCAATTATTACCGCGAACACGTGGTCGGCGGCCCGGGAGCCTTCGTCATGGAAGCCAAGGACTTCAACTCATTCGGGCAAGCCATCATCAATAAAATGGTGGCCGAAATCGCCGCTCGCGAGACGGTCCACGCACGCTTTGCAGCGCGATCGGCCCGGCCTTGAAAGGGTCACAGACGCCGCCCATTGGTTGGCGTCTGTTAAGCCGGTGGGTATAGTCCTGCGGCATTCGGGAAATCGCTGGAAAATCATCCCCTTGACAGTTGCCTCCGGGTTCAGACGCCTAGCAATTGGCCTTGCCGCGGTGATCGTGCTCGGCGCCGCGGCGCTTGCCGCCGCGACCGCGCTGATCTCGCGCGATTCGGTCCGCGATCAGGCGATCGCCGAGATCCGCGCGGTGACCGGCTTGAGTCCGATAGTGCGCGGCGAGACCAGCGTGTCGCTGTTCCCGCGCGGCAGTGTCAGCTTTGCAAATGTCGCGCTCGGTGACGAAGCAAAGCCGGCGCTGACCGCAGAACGGCTGACCGCCCGCTTGCGCTTCTTCCCGTTGCTGCGTGGCCGCGTAGAAATCGCGGACGTATCGCTGGAACACCCGGCCATCGATGTAACTCTGGAGCCGAACGGGCATTCCAACTGGTCGAGACTGATCGAGGCGCTGGCACGCAGCCAGACCCCCAATGCGCCGCGGGTCGCTGCCTTCACCGAGATCAGGATCGTCGGTGGCGCCGTCACCGTGCGCGAGCCCGACCGAAACCTCTCCGAAACGCTCGACGACATGCAGTTGTCGCTGGCCTGGCCGTCGATCTCGAAGACGTTCGGCGCCACCGGCCGTTTCGTCTGGCATGGCGAGCCGGTTGACATGAGTTTTGCGCTCGGCGATTTCGCCGCGGCGCTGACCGGCAAGCGCTCCGGCCTCAAGCTGCGGCTTGCCGCCGCGCCGATCAAAGTCGCCTTCGACGGCGCCATCGGCATGCAGCCAACGCTGAAGATCGAGGGCACCGTCGCGGCCGATTCCTCCTCGCTGCGCGACGCGCTGGTTTGGACCGGGCAGCAGCCGCTTCCCGGGGGCGGCTTCGGCCGCTTTGCCCTCAAGGCGGTGACCGACGTGGTCGGCGGCACCATCGGCCTGACCAACGTCAATGTCGAACTCGACGGCAACACCGCCGAGGGCGTGCTCAATTTTGCCACCGACGGGCGCAAGACGCTGCAAGGCACGCTCGCCGCCGATACTTTGGATGTCTCGCCGTACATGTCCACCGTGCGGCTGCTCACCGCCAACCAGCGTGAATGGAGCGGCGGCCGCCTCACGCTCGATGGCCTCGCCGGCATGGATGTCGACCTGCGCCTGTCGGCCGCCAATGTGGTGCTGGCCAATGCCAAGATCGGCCGCACCGCGATCGCCGCCAATTTGCGCGGCGGCCAATTAACCCTCACCGTCGGCGAGGCGCAGGCCTATGGCGGGGTCATCAAGGGCTCACTCGCGCTCGCCAATTTCGACAACGGCGTCGACGTCAAATCGCAGTTGCAATTCAACGACGTCGATCTGGAATCATGCCTCGGCCAGTTGTTCGGCCTGCACCGGCTGGAGGGCAAGGGCAATATCGGCTTTACCGTCGAAGGCTCGGGCCCAAGCGTGCTCGGCGTCACCCGCACATTGAACGGCACCGCGACGCTGACCGGCGAGAACGGCGCGCTGGCAGGCATCAACATCGAGCAACTGCTGCGGCGCCTTGAGCGGCGGCCGCTGTCCGGCGGCGGCGAATTCCGCAGCGGGCGCACGCCGTTCGACAAGATCACGGTGGCGATGAAGGTTAGCCAGGGGGCAGTGAAGGTCGAGGATGTGAGAATGGAAAGCGCATCCGTGCACCTCGTCATGGCCGGCTCCGCTTCGATCCCCGAACGCGAACTTGATCTCAAAGGTACGGCCGCGCTGGCCATCGCGGATCGCGCCGCCGCGCCGCCGTTCGCTTTGCCCTTTGTGGTGCAGGGCTCGTGGGACGATCCGATCATGCTGCCGGATGCCGAAGCGCTGATCCGCCGCTCCGGCGCCGCGGCGCCGCTGCTCAACGCGGTGCGCGAGCGCAGCGCGCGCGATGCCGTGCGTTCGGTGATCGAACGGTTGACCGGCGCACCGCCTGCAACGGCCCCGACCGCGGCGATTCCCGCAGCCGAGCAGACCACCGCGCCTGCGGCTTCGGCGCCAACTCCACAGCAATAAATTCGAACGGATCAAGCGGCCGGCGGCGACTCGAGGTCCGAATCGGGCGACGTCAACATGCTGCGACGTGGCGCCGGCCCATAGTAACCTTCGAACTGAACGCTTTCACGCGGTTTGAGCAGAATCGACACCAGCCGGTCGAGCAGCGCCTTGGCCGACACCGGCTTGCAGAGAAACTCGTTCACGCCGAGCTTGATCGCTTCGATGATTCTCCAGCGCTCGCCGTGGGCGGTGAGCATGATGATCGGAATGTCCGGTGTCGGGAACACGCCGGGCGAGCGCACAATGCGCACGAGCTCGGCGCCGTTGAGCAGCGGCATTTCCCAATCCAGCACCACGACGTCGGGCGCGGCGTTGCGGATCATCTCCAGACCGGCAATGCCGTCGGCGGCGTCGAACACGCTCTTGACGCCGATATTGTGCAGCAGGTTGCGCACCAGCTTGCGCATGAATTGATTGTCGTCGATCACCAGCACGCCAAGCTGCTGGATCAGGACTTCGGCCTGCTTGGCACTGATCGACATGACGGAAACCGCCCCGGCAACGCGGGAGCAATTCTCGGCCACAATCCTCACCGGCGCGTTAACGTGCGGGAGACGGCGTCCTTCCAGCCCGCATATTTGCGTTTGCGCGTTGGCTCATCCATGCGCGGCAAGAACCGGCGCTCGAGACGCCATTGCGCGGCAAAGCCCTCGAGATCGGGGCAAAGTCCGGCGGCGCGGCCGGCGAGATAGGCGGCGCCCAGCGAAGTCGTCTCCATGACGGCCGGACGATCGACCGGGCTCGCCAAAATGTCGGCCAAGAACTGCATCGCCGTATCGCTGGCGGTCATGCCGCCGTCGACCCGCAGCACCGTTTCGGCGCCTTGCGCCTGCGGCCAATCGGCGTGCATGGCTTCGAGCAGGTCGCGGGTCTGGTAACCAACCGCCTCCAGCGCTGCCCTGGCAAACTCGGCGGCGCCGGAATTGCGGCTGAGCCCGAAAATCGCGCCGCGCGCCTGCGCATCCCAATAGGGCGCGCCAAGGCCGACAAAGGCCGGAACGAGGTAGACCTCTCCGGCCGGATCGGCGCGCGCCGCCAGCGCGCCCGCGTCGGAAGCCGTGGCGATGAGCTTGAGGGCGTCGCGCAGCCATTGCACCGCGGCGCCGGCAATGAAGATCGCGCCTTCCAGTGCATACGTGCGCTTGCCTTCGAGTTGATAGGCGATCGTCGTCAGCAGCCGGTTGCGCGAGACGACGCGTTGCGAGCCGGTGTTGAGCAGCGCAAAACAGCCGGTGCCGTAGGTCGACTTCATCATGCCGGGCGCGAAGCAGCCCTGCCCGATGGTGGCCGCCTGCTGGTCGCCGGCCATGCCGAGAATTTGTATCGCACCGCCGAACAGGCCGGGCTCGGTGGTGCCGAAGTCACCGGCGCAGTCGCGGACCTGCGCCAGCATGGCAGGCGGCACGCCGAACAGCCGGCACAGCTCCGCGTCCCATTGGCCACCGCCGATGTCGAGCAGCAGCGTGCGCGCGGCGTTGCTGGCGTCGGTTGCATGAACGCGGCCGCCGGTGAGCCGCCAGAGCAAGAAGCTGTCGATGGTACCGAAGGCAAGGCGGCCCGCTTGTGCCGCCGCCCGCGCGCCATCGACGTGATCGAGCAGCCAGGCGATCTTGCTTGCGGAAAAATAAGGGTCGAGCAGCAGCCCGGTCGCGGCGGCGATCCGCGGTTCATGGCCTGCGCGACGCAGATCGTCACAGGCGCCGGCGGTGCGCCGGTCCTGCCAGACGATGGCGTTGTGGATCGGCTTGCCGCTGGCGCGATCCCAGATGAGGGTGGTCTCGCGCTGATTGGTGATGCCGATGCCGGCGACGTCGCTGGCGCTGAGCGCGGCTTTGGCCATGGCTTCGCGCACGGTTGCGACCGTCGCCGTCCAGATTTCGTCCGCATCGTGCTCGACCAGGCCAGGCGCCGGATAGATTTGCCGCAGTTCCTGCTGCGCCGAAGCAAGCGGCCGCAGCGCTGAATCGAATGCGATCGCCCGCGTCGACGTCGTGCCCTGATCGATGGCGATTAGTGCGGTCGGCAAGACCTGTCCCCCGGCACGGCCCCTTAGCGGCGAGCGGAGACTAGTTCACCAGCACCAGTTTGACGATTGCCTCGTCGGTATCGGCGTGGATGGTGGTCATGTTGCGCGGCGCCGGCCCGTAATAATTGCCGGTCTGCACCATCGGCCGCGGCTTGGTCAGCACCGCCACCAGGCGGTCCTGCAACGACTTCGACGACACCGGCTTGAGCAGGAATTCGTTGACGCCGATGGAAACGGCTTCGACCACGCGTTTACGCTCGCCGTGGCCGGTGAGCATGATGATCGGGATATTCGGGTATGGGAAGGTTTCCGGCGAGCGCACCATGCGGACAAAGCCGGCGCCGTCGAGCCCCGGCATTTCCCAGTCGACGATGACAATATCGGGCACCACGGTGCGGATGGCTTCGAGGCCGGACGGCCCGTCTTGCGCTTCGTAGATCGTGCGCACGCCGATGCTCATCAGGAGGGTTCGCACCACCTTGCGCATGTAATATTCGTCGTCGACCACAAGCACTTTGGTCGAGGCGAATTTCGCAGCAAGCTTTGCGTCGGTCGACATCGGACCCCAGCTTCCATCAAGACGAGCAGCGACCGAAACAATAAAACACAATGGTATGGCGGTATTCTAAAGTGGGCCTCGACAATTGCGTTGCTCGCATTAACGCCTGCGAAACCATCAACGCGGCGGTTCGCCGACGAGATCGGCGATAAATTTCCCAAGCGACGCGCGCTCTTGCGCCGTCGCGATGAGGCCGAGCTTGCTGCGCCGCCAGAGCACGTCCTCGGCGCTGCGCGCCCATTCGTTCTCGACCAAATAATTGACCTCGGCGCCGGTCAGGTCGCCGCAGAAGAACGGCCGCAGATCGTGCATGCTTTGCGCATTGCCGAGGATGCGCTCGAGCCGCGTGCCATAGGCGCGCACCAGGCGCCTGGCGTGCGGCTCGGAGAGGAACGGCCAGCGGCCGAGTGTCTGCGCCACCTGGGCGTAGAAGCCGTCGACTGGAAAATCTCCGCCCGGCAGGCTCGATTGCGCCGTCCATGGCGGCCGCGCCTCGAAATAGGAGAGCTGCGCCAGCGCCGTTTCGGCGAGCCGCCGGTACGTCGTGATCTTGCCGCCGTAGACCGTCAGCAACGGCGCCCGTTGCACCGGCGCATCGAGGTCGAGCACATAATCGCGGGTGACGTCCTCCGGCTTGTCGGCGCCGTCATCATAAAGCGAGCGCACGCCGGCGAAGGACCAGACCAGTTCATCCGGCGTCACCCGGTCGCGGAAATATTCGTTCACGGCCTCGCACAGATAAATCACCTCGCTCGGCGCCGGCGTCGGCGAAGCAAGATCGCCGACGAAGACCTGGTCGGTCGTGCCGATGAGCGTGAAGTCGTCGCCGAACGGCAGCACGAAGACGAACCGTCCGTCGGCGGCCTGCAGAAGGTAAGCGCATTCGTGCTGGAAGCGCCGGCGCACGACGATGTGGCTGCCCTTGATCAGCCGCGCCGGCGTCTTCAGCGGCAGCCGCAACGCGGCTTCCGCGACCTGCCCGATCCAGGGGCCGGCCGCGTTGACCAGCACGCGGGCCGTTGCGGTCTGCCGCTTGCCATTCGCATTGAGCACCAGATCCCAGTGCTCGCCGCGCTCGGCGCGGGTCAGCCGCGTGCGGGTGCGGATATCGGCGCCGCGCTCGGCGGCGTCGAGCGCGTTGAGCAAGACGAGGCGCGCGTCATCCACCCAGCAGTCGGAAAATTCAAAACCGGAGCGGAAGATCCGCTTCATGGGCTGGCCGACCGGATTGTGGGTTAGATCGATGGTGCGCGTCGCAGGCAGCAGCTTGCGGCCGCCGAGATGGTCGTAGATGAACAGGCCGAGCCGCAGCAGCAGCGCCGAGCGCCGGCCGGGCAGCGGCGGCAGCACCAGACGCAGTGGACGAATGACGTGCGGCGCCATGCGCAGCAGCACCTCACGCTCGGCGAGCGCCTCATGCACGAGCCGGAAGGCTGCATGCTCGAGATAGCGAAGGCCGCCGTGGATCAGCTTGGTCGAGGCCGAGGAGGTGCCGGAGGCAACATCGTTCTGCTCGACCAGCAGCACGCGCAAGCCGCGGCCGGCGGCGTCGCGGGCAATCCCAGTTCCGTTGATGCCGCCGCCAATGATGGCGAGGTCGAAGTCGGCCATGGCTGCTGATGTGTGCGCTGATTCGGCAACGAACGCCGCAGATTCGGCGGCTTTTCGTGTACTATCTTGGGGGCTTCGCGTTAACGCCGATTAAAGCCCGCGTTTTCCGCCGGCGGTTGCCTGGGGCGCGCGGCAGTCTTAGTTTGCGTTCCAAGGACCGTTTATGCCCTCCCCCCGCCTGCTCGTCATCGAAGGAAACGCGCCGGAAGGCCTTGCCGAACACGTCGCTGTGGGTGGCACGCCGGCGCATCAGGGCTATTCCAATCTGTTGCGCGAATTGCTGCCGGGCGCCATCGTCGACTCCGCCCATCCGGCCGACACCGCCGCCACATTGCCCGACGGGCAAGCGCTGGAAGGTTATGACGGCGTCGCCATTACCGGCTCATCGCTGCATATCTATAGCGGCGGCGCCGAGGTAACCAGGCAGATTGAACTTGTCCGCGCCGCGCTTGTGACCGGCACGCCGGTATTCGGCTCGTGCTGGGGCTTGCAGGTCATTACCGCGGCGACTGGCGGCGTCGTGCGCAAAAACCCCAACGGCCGCGAAATCGGATTCGGCCGCAGCATTCGCCTGACCGAAGCCGGGCGCAAGCATCCGATGTATGCGGGCAAGGCCGAAGTGTTCAATGCACCGACCGTGCATCTCGACGAAGTGGAAACGCTTCCCCCCGGTGCGACCGTGCTCGCCACCAACGCCGTCTCGGCGGTGCAGAGCGTCGAAATCCGCACACCTGCGTCGGTCGCCTGGGCGGCGCAATATCATCCCGAATACCCGTTGCGCGAACTGGCGGCGATCGTTCGCCGCATCGGCACGCGGCTGCTGAGTGAAGGCTTCTTCAAGGACCCCGCGGACATCGACACTTTCGCGCAGGATCTCGACATGCTCGACCGCGATCCGGGCTGCAAGCGCCTCTCGTGGCGTTACGGCATCAGTCAGAACGTGCTCGACAAGAAGTTGCGCGTCAGCGAAGTGGCCAACTGGATCGAGTATCAGGTGCTGCCGATGCGGGTGAAACGGGGCAGAGGCTGATGGATTTCTCCGGGCGCACCGTTGTGGTGACCGGCGGCACCGGCGCGCTGGGCACGGCGGTGGTCGGCGCACTCATCAATTCGGGCGCAACCTGTATCGTGCCTTACGTGCACGAGGCCGAGGCGCAGCGCTTTCCTCGCCTCGACAAGGCAAAGCTGATTGCGGCCGGCGACCTGGCCGACGAAGCCGTGGTCGCCAAGGTCTTCGCCGGCGTGACGCCGTGGGCGTCGATCCACATCGCCGGCGGCTTTGCCCCGGGCAAGGTGGCGGATACGGACAAGCCGGCGCTGATGGCGCAGCTCGAAGGCAATCTGGTCTCCTGTTTTCTGTGTTGCCGCGCCGCGGTCAACGCCATGCTGGCGGGCAAACATGGCGGCCGCATCGTCAATGTCACGGCGCGCCCGGCGCTGGAGCCGCGCCTGGGCGCCGGCATGACGGCCTATACGGTCGCAAAGACCGGCGTTGCCGCGCTCACCGCGGCGCTGGCCGAGGAAGTGGCCAAGGACGGCATCCTGGTCAACGCGGTCGCGCCCTCGATCATGGACACGGCGGCTAACCGCGCGACCATGCCCAAGGCCAATTTCGACGCCTGGCCGAAGGTCGAAGAGGTGGCGGCGACGATCGCGTTTCTGGCATCCCCTGAAAACCGCGTCACCCGCGGGGCGATCGTGCCGGTGTACGGGAAGTCGTAAAGGGTCAGCCGGCGACCGGAACAAGCTCCAGCGACGGCCGCAGCAGGCGCTGCACGGCGCTCGAGGCAACCACGGTGCGCCCTTCGGCAAAGGCCTCGTGGTTCTTCTCGATATCGCCGAGGTCGTACTGGTAATTGACCATCAGGCCATGGGCCTGCGCCATCGCCTTGTCGGAGGTATCGGCAAGCCAATTGATCCGCTCCAGCCGCGCGCCGTTGCCGAGATGGAAACGCGCCACCGCATCGAGCGGCAGCCCGCGCGGCGAGCGCGCGCGCAGGAAATAGAACGCGGCCGCGCGCAGCATCGGCTCCTGCAGCCGCGCCGCCTTCTCCGGGTCGCGCCACCATTCGCCATCGTCGAGCAGCCCGACTAGCTCCTTGTCGCTGGCGCCGAGTGCATTCGACGTCTCGGAGGCGCGCTCACGCTTGAGCCAGTCGGCAAAGCTCGTCACCGGCGACAGCGTGACGAAGGTGGCGAGCTTCGGCATCTCGCGGTTGATGTCCTCGACCACCTGCTTGATCAGGAAATTGCCGAAGGAGACGCCGGCGAGCCCGCGCTGGCAGTTGGAGATCGAATAAAACACCGCGGTGCGCACCTTGTCGGGCTCGACGATTTCGCGGCCGGTGACAAGGATCGGCGCGATGGCGTCGGGAATTTCACGCGCCAGAGCCACCTCGACGAAAATCAACGGCTCGTCCACCAGCGCCGGATGGAAGAAGGCGTAGCAGCGGCGGTCCGGTGGATCGATGCGGCGGCGCAGGTCCTCCCAGTCGCGGATGGCGTGCACCGCCTCGTAGCGGATGATCTTCTCCAGCACGATCGCCGGCGTCGACCAGTCGATGTGCCGCAACACCAGAAAGCCGCGGTTGAACCAGGAGGTAAACAGATGCACGAAGTCATCGTCGACCGCCGCCAGATCCTCGCGATGGTCGAGCGCGTCCATGAGCTGCTCGCGCATGCGCACCAGCGCGGCGGTGCCGCCGGGGGCGAGATTGAGGCGGCGGAACAGCTCCTGCCGGCGCGGTTCGGAGGCGGCGTGCACGTCGGCGGCGGTCGCGTCGCTCGGCTTCTCGCGCCAGGCGGCGATCGCCCGCTCCATGCGCTCGGGATCGGTGCCGAAGCGGCTCGCCAGCGCCTCGAAAAAAGCGATGCGTGGGCCGATGGTCAGCGTGGTGTACTGCGTCAGAATTTCGCGGGCGAGCGCGACGCCGGAGGCCTCGCCGCGCCCGGACAGCAAATCCTCGCACAATTCGATCAGGCTTTCCGAGCGCGCCGAGGCGGACACGCGACCGCCGCGGCCACGCTCGAGCAGCGCGCGGCCGCGCTCGGAAATGGTCTGCAGCAATTCCCCGAAAAACGAGGTGTTCATCCGTTGTCCCGGGGGCAATCACGCCCCGCCGTCACCTGACTTATTTTCCGGCGCCCATCAAATGATCGGGCAGCCATGTGGCGATTTCAGGAAAGAAACACAAAATAACGATCGCCAACATCATACATATGACGTAGGGGAGCGTCCCCCACATGACTTTCACCAATGGAACGTCGGGCGCAATGGCGCTGACTATATAAATGTTGAGCCCGACCGGCGGATGGATCAGCCCGATTTCCATGTTGATGGTTAAAATGACGCCGAACCAGACCGGATCGAAGCCGGCGGCGACGATAATCGGCAGCAGAATCGGCGAGGTCATCAGAATGATTGCCGCCGGCGGAATGAAAAACCCGCAGACCAGCAGGAACAGATTGATCATCCCCATCAGCACCCAGCGATTGAAATGCGCGTCGGCGATGGCCTGCGCCAGCGTCTGGGTGAGATAGAGCGACGTGAGCATGTAGCCGAACAAGACGGCGGCGGCGATGATGGTGAGAATCATCACCGATTCCCGCATGGTGTCGCGCAGGATTTGCCAGATCTGCTCGCGGCTCCACAGCCGGTAGATCAGGACCGCGAGGACGAGGCACATCGCGGCGCCGACGCCGGCCGCTTCCGAGGGCGTGGCGATGCCACCGTAGAGCGCATACATCACGCCGACGACGATGATGAGAAACGGCGCGATCTTGGGGATCGATTCGAATTTCTCCTTCCAGGAATAGCGAAAGCCCTCGGCGTGCGATTTAAATCCGCTGCGCCAGATGGCAAAGATCGTCCACAACATGAACAGGGCGGTGAGCATGAGCCCGGGCACGACGCCGGCGATGAACAGGCGGCCGATCGAGGTTTCGGTGGCGATGCCATAGAGGATGAAGGTGATCGACGGCGGGATGAGGATGCCGAGCGTACCGCCGGCGCAGATCGAGCCGGTGGCGACATCGTCCGGGTAGCCGCGCCGGCGCATCTCGGGAATGCCCATCTTGCCGATAGCGGCGCAACAGGCGGGCGAGGATCCGGTCAGCGCGGCGAAGATGGCGCAAGCGCCGAGATTGGAAACCACCAAGCCGCCGGGCACGCGATAGAGCCAGCGGTCGAGCGCCTCGTAAAGGTCCTTGCCCGCCGGCGAAGAGCCGATCGCCGCACCCATCATGACGAACATCGGGATCGCGACCAGCGTGAATTCATCGAGGCCCGAATAGTAGGTCTCGGCGACCACCTGCATGCTGTCGAAACCGTGGAACAGCAGCAGAAATACGATGGCGACGGCGCCGAGCCCGAAGGCCACCGGAATGCCCGATACCAGCATCAGCAGCGTCGCCACGAGAACGATGGAGCCCTGCGTCGACGGGTTCACGGCGCATCTCCCAGCACTTGCTTGGCCTGTTCGCGTCCGAATTCCTCAACGTTCTCTTTGGGACTGAGGCCAAAGGGAAGCGCCCGGCCGGTCGCCAGCGCCAGCAGATCGGCGATGTATTGGAGGACCAGCAGGCCAAGCCCGACCGGCATTGCGAGATACGGAATCCACAGTCTCGCACGCCACACCGTGTTCGAGCGCCAGTTGCTGCTCCAGGCCTCGTACCAGAATTGCGTGCAGAGAACGAACAGCACGATGCAGAACGACAGCGCCAGCAGCCCGGTCGCCAGCGCCAGCCAGTAGCGGGCGCGCGGATGGAGATAAAGCGGAAGTATTTCCACGTTGACGTGGCCGCGCGTCATCAGCACGTAGGCGCTGCCAATGAAGGTCGCGGCGACGACGGAGTAGGTCACCACGTCGATCTGCCAGATCGTCGTGAGATTAAGAATATAGCGCTCGATCACCATGTCGCAGATGACGAGCACGGCAAGCCCGATGAGCAAGGCCGCGGTCACGCCGGCAATACGTGCAAGCATGTTCACGGCGCGGATAAACAGGCCCATGCGCTTGCTGTTCCCGAATTGTGCAGTCGGTTTATGCCCGGCGGGATTTCTTGAGGCCGGTCGGCGAGGTCGTCGCCGGCCGGGATCCTTATGATGCTTGCTATTTCACCGCGAGCGCTTCGTCGATCAGCTTCTGGCCGTTCGGCACTTCCTTGGCGAATTTCGCATAGGAACTCTTTTTCGCCACGTCGAGCCAGGCGTTGTAGTCGGCGTCGCTGAGGGTCACCACCTTGACCTTGTGATCCTCGAACGCCTTGACGGCGTCCTTGTTCACCTCGTCGGCTTTGCCTTCGTAGTAGGCTTGCGCCTTTTTGCCGGCGGCGAGCACGGCGTCCTGTTGCGGCTTGCTGAGCTTGTCGAAGCTCTTCTTCGACATCAGCACCGGCTCGTACATGAACCACAGCGCGTTGTTGCCAGGCGCGGTCAGACAATCGGTCACTTCATAAAGGCGCATGGACTGGAACGTTCCGAGACTGGTGTCGGTGCCGTTCACGACGCCGGTCTGGAAGGCGTTGTAGATTTCGTTCGATGGCGGGCTGACGATGCTGGCGCCGGCGACTTCCCACATACCGGCAAAGGTCGGCCCGGCGGCGCGGAACTTGCGGCCCTTCATGTCGTCGGGCTTGAGAATGCAGCCGCCCTTGGCCGCCACGCCGCCGGCAAACCAGGCATCCGACAGCACGATGACGCCGTGCTTTTCGATCTCGGCGTGGACGTCCTTCATGAATTGCGAATTGTTGATGCGCTTGGCGCGATCCTGGCTGCGGATCAGACCGGGCATCAGCGTGGCGCTGAAAGCCGGCACCTTGCCGCTAGCGTAGTCGAGCGGGAATAGGCTGATATCGAGCTGGCCGTTGACCAGCGCGTTCCATTGGTCGTTGGGCTTGAACAGCGAAGCGCCGGGATAAACCTGGATATCGACACCGGCCGCCTTCGACTCTTTTGCGACCATCAGCACCATGTCGTCGCGCACGTCGCCCTTGCCGCCCGGGAACTGGTGCGACGCCTTCAGCGTGACCTGGGCCTGCGCGGTGGCCGAGATCAGAACGGCCGCGGTGGCGCCGGCAAGAATAATCGATAGCTTCCTCATCGCGTCTTCTCCCTTTTGTCTTTTCTGGTAGCGGTTTTCCGCCGCGCTTATTGATATTCGATACGATAGCCAAATGGCTTGTCGCGCCCAGCGGCACCATACCGAGCGGCACCGCGCAAGGCCATAGCCGCGCTGCAAAATCAGCGCTCAAGGCATGGCGGCAGTTAATGTTTCGCCGCTCTGGCCAGCCCCGAACGATGGTTTTATAACCCGCTGCGCAATTTGTGTGCCGGGAGTTTTTAAAGAATGCCGAAGCCGTTGGCCGGTCTCCGCGTGGTCGAACTCGCCCGCATCCTGGCCGGCCCTTGGGCTGGACAGATGCTGGCCGACCTTGGCGCCGACGTTATCAAAGTCGAGCGCAAGGGCGCAGGCGACGATACCCGCGCGTGGGGCCCGCCCTTCGTGCAAGGCGCTGACGGCAACCATATCGGCTCCGCCTACTTTCATTCCGCCAACCGCGGCAAGCGCTCGATCGAAGCCGACTTCGAAAGCCCGGCGGGCCAGCGCATCGTGCAAAAACTGGCGAAGCGCTCCGACGTGCTCATCGAGAATTTCAAGGTCGGCGGTCTCGCCAAATTCGGTCTCGACTATAAAAGCCTGGCGCCGGAAAACCCGCGGCTGATTTATTGCTCGGTCACCGGCTTCGGGCAGGATGGTCCTTACGCCAAACGCGCCGGCTACGACCTGATGGCGCAAGGCATGGGCGGCTTCATGTCGCTCACCGGAATGCCGGACGGACCGCCGACCCGCGTCGGCGTGGCGATCTCCGACATCTTCACCGGCTGCTATTCGGTGGTCGGCATTCTCGCCGCGCTTGCCCAGCGCGAGAAGACCGGCAAGGGCTGCTACGTCGACACCGCGCTGGTCGATTCAACCGTCGGCGTGCTCGCCAATCAGGCGCTCAATTTTCTGGTCTCCGGGGACAATCCAAAACGCATCGGCAATTCGCATCCCAACCTTGTCCCCTACCAGGAATTTCCCGTGGCCGACGGCCACATCATCATCGCTACCGGCAACGACAACCAGTTCGTCAAGCTGTGCGGCGTGCTCGGCGGCGTGGAGCTGACCAAGGATGCCCGCTTCAGCAACAACGAAGGCCGGCTGAAGCATCGCCAGGAACTTGTCGGACGGCTGTGCGAACTCACCCGGCGCTTCAAGCGTCAGGATCTTCTGGACAAGCTCGAGGACGTGAAGGTGCCGGCCGGTCCGATCAACGACCTCGATCAGGTATTCGACGACCCCCAGGTCAAGCATCGCGGCATGAAACTTTCGCTGCCGAGCCGGGCGGCCAAGGACGGCGCCGTGCCGGGGGTGCGGACCCCGATTGTGTTGGACGGCTGGAAAGCCGCGTCCGAGCGGCCGGCACCGTTGCTTGGCGAGCACAGCGCCGAAATACTACGCGAGATTGACGAGGGTTAGTTCGCCAGCTCAAGCGTTGTAGGCGGTGGTCGGCACCACCGGAATGCCCGGGAAGCGATCGCGGATGGCACGGGCCAGTTCGAGCCCGTTCATGCCGCCCGGCATCAGAATGTCGGAGAACACCAGCCGGATATCTTCAGGCAACGGCAACTGGCGCCAGCGCGTCGATGTCGGTGGCGATATCGATAACCGTCGGCCGTCCGCAGGTGAGTGCCCGCTGCAGTGCGGGGGCAATTTCATCCGGCGTCTCGACGCGAATGCCAAGCGCGCCCATGTCTTCGGCGAGCCGGGCAAAGTTCGTCGGGCGGTAGGTCCACAATTCCCGCGCCTGCTCGGTCTGAGTGCCGCCATAGGCGCGGTCGAAGCCGCGCTTCGACTGATTGCCGCCGCCGTTATTGTTGACGATGGTCACGGCGTTGAGTTTCCAGCGCACGGCGGTTTCAACCTCGGCGATGTGATACCAGAAGCCCGCGTCGCCGGTGAACGTCACCACCGGCCGCTCCGGGCACGCCGCCTTGGCGCCGAGGCCGGCGGGAAAGGCCCAGCCAAGGTGGCCGGCGCTGCGCATGTAGCTTTGCGAGGCTTTACGCAAATCGTACATGCCGCCCATCCACATGCCGGCATGGCCCGTATCGACGACGACGATGGCATCGTCCGGCATATGCTTGGTTAGCTCGCCACAGATGCGAGCCGGATGCACCGGCACGGCGCCGGATTCAAGCAGTGGCGTATATTTCGTGCACCAGTCGGCGCGCAGCGTCGAAATTTCCTTGATCCACGGTTCACGCCTCGCCGCGCTCGATTTGTCGATCTGCCCGAGCATGCGCACCAATACGCTGCGGGCATCGCCCAACACGCTCGCGGCCAGCGGGTAATTGCGCCCGAGCGCCTGCGGATCGATGTCGATCTGAATCGCCTGGGTGCCGATCTTCGGCACCGCCCAGAAATGCGTGGTCATGCCCCCGGTTTCGCTGCCGATAAAGCAAACCAGGTCGGCGCGGTTGACGGCGCGGTTGGCGCTTTCGCGCGAATAGGAGCCGGCGACACCGACCGAGAGCGGATGCGTGCCCGGGATCGAGTCCTTGCCGTTGAGCGAGGTGGCGACCGGGATCTGCAGCGCCTCCGCCAGCGCTGTGAGTTCACGTCCGGCGCCCGAGGCGCGTACGCCGCCGCCGGCAACGATGATCGGACGCTCCGCCTTTTGCAGCAGATCGAGCGCCGCCTTGACATGCGCTGCTTCCGGCTCGGGCCGGAACGGCGGCACTTGCGCAAATTGCGGCTCGATCAGCGGCTCCATCTCGGCTTCGTCGAGATCGAGCTGGCCCTCGTTGCCGCGGAACTGCAAATGCACCGGTCCCGGCGCGCCGGAGGTCGCCGCACGAAACGCCTGGCGCAGCATGTCGGGAATGCGCGCGACGTCATCAATGGTGGCATTGAACTTGGTCACCGGCTCGAAGGCCGGCACGTCGTCGATTTCCTGATAGACCTTGCGGAATTTTGTTTTCGGATCGCGACCGCCGGTGAAGGCGATGACCGGCGAGTGCGCGAGGTAGGCGTCACGCAGGCCGGCGGCGAGGTTGAATGCGCCGATCACCTGCGCCATGCAGATGCCGGGCCTCCCGGAGGCGCGCGCGTATCCGTCGGCCATGTAGGCGGCGGATTTCTCGCCGTGGCAATGCACCCGCGCGATCCTGGTGCGCCGTTCCATCTCTGCGAAGGTACGCCGCAACACCGCCGGCACCATGAACACGTGGGTGACGCCATAGCCCGCCAGCATGTCGGCGAGCACTTCGGCCCCGGTTCGCCGGGTATTGTGGCCGATGCTGGTCATTCGCCGGCGTGGCCTTCCGGCACGAATGTCAGCGCCACGCCGTTGATGCAGTAACGCTGGTTGGTCGGCGGCGGCCCGTCGGGAAAGCGATGCCCGAGATGGCTGCCGCATTGACGGCAATGCACCTCGACGTTGAGATCGCCATGGATCGGGTCCTTTTTGTGTCCGACCGCGCCCTCAACCGGCGCAAAGAAGCTCGGCCAGCCGGTGCGGCTATCGTATTTCGTGCCCGCCACGAACAACGGTTGGTCACACCCTGCGCAGAGAAAACGGCCCGGGCGCTTTTCATCGTTGAGCGCGCAACTGCCCGCAGGCTCGGTGCCGAAGCGGCGCATCACCACGTGTTGCTCGGGCTTGAGCAGCTTGCGCCATTCGGCGTCGCTGCGGGTCACGGGATATTGCGGTTTCATTCTCTTCCACTTTCCCTCGCTGGATCCCGGATCGGCTTCACCGTCCGGGATGACCGCTCCGCGGTCACTTGATCGCCAGCGGGTTGACCGGCGAGCCGACCGCGCCTGTGATCGGGATGGCCGGCGCGACGAACATGAACTCGTACACCTTGTCGGCGGCGCAGTCCTCGGCCAGTTCCCTGAGGTCGAAAATTTCCCCCATGGTCATGCCCATGATCGGGATCGTGATCCAGTGCCAGGGCTGGTTGATCCCCTCCTCGCTTTCGTTTGGCCGCACTTCGCAACCCCAGGTGTCGGAGGCGAGCGCCGCCAGTTCGGTGCGCTTGATCCACTCCAGCGTCTCGAAGGCAAAACCCGGCGCGTCGCCACCCGGATAGCCGTCCCAGCTGCCGGCCTTCCGGCAGCGCTCCATCATGCCGGTGCGGACGATGACATAGTCGCCTCGCTTGACTGAGACGCCGTGCTTCTTCGCCGTGGCGTCGAGATCGGCGCAGGTGATGCCGTAGCCGTCGTCGAGCGACTCCACCCCCTTGGCGCGCGCCACATCGAGCAGCACGCCGCGACCGACCATCTTGTTCTTGGTTTTTTCGATGCCACATTTCTGCGCGCCGGCGGACGTGACCTCGCGGCAGTCGTAGCCGTTCCACATATAGTTCTCATAAAAAATGTGGCCGAGCCCGTCCCATTGCGTGCCGCATTGCAGCGGCATGGTCACCATGTCGTCGGCGGCGCGGATGCCGCGCTTGTCGAGCACGCCGGAATAGGCGTCGGTGCCGGTGCGCAACATGGTGTGGATCGCGTTGGTGCGGCCCATCGAGGGATATTTGCTTTTCGCTCCTTGCGGCCCGGTGTGATCGAAATTGAGCGCCAGCGAAATGACCTTGCCCTTTTTCACGAGTTTGGTCGCCGCGATGATGTCGTCGGGGCTGGTGTAGTTGAGCGTGCCGATCTCGTCGTCGGGGCCCCATTTGCCCCAGTTTTTGTACTTTTCCGCGGCATCGCTCATGTCCTGGCGGGTGATCTTTCGGGCCGGCATTCTGATTTCCTTCGCTGGGATGACGGGAGCGCGGGGCGGAATACAGCCTGCGCACGGGCGTGAAGGCAAGCCCGGGGAACCTTCTCGGCGGCCGCGAATTGGTTTCGTTGGGCGCGCACCGCGGGGCTTCGACCGCGAAATGCTGCACAGCAGCGAAATAAACGCGGCGTTCACAAGGCATTCACGCCAGTTCTGCCAATAAGGGCAACAACGGACGCCGATGCTTCAATCGGCCTCCGACACTCGTGGAGGATATTAGATGCTCAGGAAAATCTTGATCGCTGTTTCTGCCGTGGCCGCGCTCGGACTTGCTGTTTCGACGGCAGACGCGCAGCCAGCCCACAAAAGCACGCATGTGAATAAGAACGTCACGGTCCACCGAAACGTCAACGTGAACAGAAACGTCAACGTGCACCGCAATGTCTCGGTCAACAGGAACGTCAGCCACGGAAATTTTGTCGTCGGACGCACGTATAACGGCCACGTCTGGTACGGCCGCAACCGGCACCGTTGGCATGGCCGCTGGTACGCCTACGGGGTCGGCCCGTGCTGGATCAACGTCGAGGGCAACTGGTTCTGGAACGTCCTCGCCTGTCCCTGACGCAACGGCCTAGCGCCGGTGGCGTTTACGCTCAACAAAGCCCAAGCCGGCAAATCCGGCTTGGGCTTTCGCTTTTTCCAATAGCGCCGGACCTGGCCCCACTGGCGCTCGTATTGCGCGATGCTACGATGCAAAAAATGAAAGGGAGGCAATAATGCGATCGGTTACGCGCTCTGCTGCGGCCTGTGCCGCGCTCATCGCGGCGGTTATTTTGACCGGAAGCGCCTTTGCCGCCGGCTTTCCGGATCATCCTGTCAAGGTCGTCGTACCCTTCGCGGCTGGCGGACCGACCGACGTGATGGCACGGCTGGTCGCCCAGAAGCTCGGCGAAAAGCTCGGCCAGCAATTCTACGTCGAGGATGTCGCAGGCGCCGGCGGCAATATCGGCACGGTCAACGTCGCGCGCGCAGCGCCCGACGGCTACACGATCCTGTTTGCGTCTTCGAGTTACGTGGTCAATCCGAGCCTTTACAAGAATTGCCCCTATGACCCGTACAAGGATTTCGAACCGGTCATCCTTGCCGCGATCACGCCGAATATCCTGATCGTCAATCCGTCGGTCGAGGCGAAGACGGCGAAGGAGCTGATCGACCTGATCAAGGCCAATCCGAACAAGTTCACGTTTGCTTCGCCCGGCCTCGGCACGACGCCGGACCTCGCCAGCGACCTGTTCAAGGTGACCTACAAGCTCGATTTCGTCATTGCGCCTTACAAGGGCGGCGGACCGGCGGCACAGGCCGTGCTCGCCAATGAGGTCCCGGCATCGTTCGTTGCCATGACGCCGACGACTGGCTTCGTGAAAAGCGGGAAGCTGCGGGCGCTCGCGGTGACGACCAAGAAGCGCTCGACCGCCTTGCCCGAGGTGCCGACCTTGGCCGAAGCGGGTGTCACGGGGCAGGAATCCGAAACCATGCAGGGCGTGTTCGTGCCCAAGGGCACACCGAAGGAGATTGTCGCCCTGCTGCACAAGGAAATTGCCACGATCGTTTCGGACCCCGAAATGAAGGCGAAGATGGCGCCGCTCGGCTTCGAACCCGATGGCGGCTCATCGGCGGAATTCGCCGCCTACATCAAGGCCGAGGTTGAAAAGTGGAAGAAGGTCATCGCGGACGCAAAGATCCCGCAGATACAGTGATATTTCGGCGCTATTCTGCGCTTTCCAGCGATCGCATCCCGCTCGGCACCTCGATCGGCGTCTTGGGGCCGCGCAGGCGCACGTAGATCTGCACGCCGATCAGCAGCACACAGAGGAAGATGAACACCGCGCTGATCGGCCGTTCGACGAAGACGGCGAGATCGCCGCGCGAGATCAGCATGGCGCGGCGGAAATTCTCCTCGAAGCGCGGCCCCAGCACGAAGCCGAGCAGAATCGGCGCCGGATGAAAGCCGAGGCGCAGCAGTACGTAGCCAAGAATGCCGATGACCACCGTCTCGCCGACCTGGAACATGTCGTTGTTGGCGGCGTAGACGCCGATGCAGACGAAGAACATCGCGCTCGGATAAAGGTACTTGTAGGGGATGGTCAGTAGCTTCACCCAGACCCCGATCAGCGGCACGTTCAACACCACCAGCATGATGTTGCCGATCCAGAACGAGGCAACGAGGCCCCAGAAGATATCCGGATGCTCCTTGATGAGCTGCGGCCCGGGCACGATGCCTTGGATCATCAGGGCGCCGAGCAATAACGCCATCACCGCGTCGCCGGGAATGCCGAGGCTCATGGTCGGGATGAAATCGCCCTGCACCGAGGAGTGGGTTGAGGCTTCCGGGCAAATCACGCCTTCGATCATGCCGGTGCCGAATTTCTCCGGCGTCTTCGATATTTTCTTTTCCGTCGCGTAGGCGACGAACGAGGCAATGGTCGGGCCGGTGCCGGGAATGAGTGCGCACAGGCTGCCGATCGCGGTGCCGCGGAACATCGGCGCGATCGAGCGCTTGAAATCCTGCCTGCTCGGCCACATGTCGCGTAGGCGGACATTGGCGTACTTGGCATTGACCAGCGAAACCTGATTGACGCTGTTCATGAACTCGGCGATGCCGAACAGGCCGAGCGCCAGCGCGATGAGTTCGACGCCGTCGGCAAGATGCGTCATGCCGAAGGTGAAGCGTTCGGCGCCGGTTTCCAGATCGGTGCCGATGATGCCGATCATCAGGCCGAGCACGGTCATGGCGACGCCCTTGACCGGCGAGCCGCGCGCCAGTGTCGAGCCGGCGAGCAAGCCGAGCAGCATCAGCGAACAGATTTCCGCCGGGCCGAACTGCAGTGCCACCTCCACGAGCACCGGCGCGAGAAAGATCATTTCGGTGATGCCCCAGGAGGCACCGACAAAGGAGGCGAACACGGTAAGGCCGAGCGCGACACCGCCCTTGCCTTGCTTGGTCAAAGGGAAGCCATCGAGGCAGGTCACCGCGTGCGGTGGATGACACGGGAGATTGAGCAGGATCGAGCAGATGGCGCCGCCATATTGCGCGCCATACATGACGCCGGCGAGCATCAGGATGGCGCCGACCGGTTTAATGCCGAAGGTGAGCGGCAGCAGGATCGAGATTGTGGCGAGCGGCCCCATCCCCGGCAGCACGCCGACCATGTTGCCGACGAGCACGCCGATAAAGCACCACATGATGTTGTGCGGCTCGAGCGCGACGCCGAAGCCGTACCAGAGATCAGTGAGTGCCGTTCCGATCACAGGCCCCTCCAGGCGAGCACAGGCATGGGCACCTGCAAGATGTAGTGGAACAGCCCGACGCCAAACACGGTGATAATTGCCGACAACACCGCCGCGCTTTTATAGGTGGCGCTGCGGTCGCCCATCGCCGCCACAAAGACGCAGGCGAACGTGCCTGGGATCAAGCCGCCGTAAGAGCCGAACAGAATGAAGGCGAGCGGCGACGCCAGGATGCAGGCCCAGCCCCACCATTCCGGGTGCTCGGGCAGGATGTCTTCGTCCTCTCCGTCGGGCAGCGCAGCCGCCGGCGCGGCGATAGCGATGCCGAGGCAGATCAAAATCACGCCGAGCGCCGTCGGCAGAAAGCCCGGCCCCATGTGCATCAGCGTGCCGGTGCGATAGCCCGGCCCCTTCAGGGCCATCACCAGCCCGAACAGGATCATCAGCGCCCCGGCATAAAAATCGCGCTTGCGCAAAAGGGCGCGAAAACGGGTCCGATACGAGTGCAGATTTTCCTCCACGACGTTCTTGTATTTTGACGAAACGATAGCCTGATTACCTGCTTTTGGCGAACGCTCGTCTTTCCTCCCAAAGCAATAAAACCCCGCCAAACCACGATCAATGCCGAGGCGGTTGTGGTTTGGCCACCCCGTCGTCCCTTGCCTGTCGCCAAAAAGTCACAGCGACAGTCAATTGCCGGGCATGGGCTTTTCGCCGGATTCGCGCCTGTGCCGACTCAGATACCACTCCGCGGATTCGACGGGGGATCAGATGCGCCCCTGAATACATGTGACCCACTGCCACCTCAGTCGGCGGAGCGCTTACCGCAAGAAAACGAAACGCAGCAGAACCAGATGACACCCGTGCGCCGCGCCGCCCTCGATGCGCTGGAACGCGAATTCCACGACCTTTTGAGTGCGCAGCCCCGGCCCTAGCGGTTTCATCGCCGACGCGGCATCGGCTATGGTGGCGGCGCCCGCTACCGCAATGCTCATTGACCATGGATACCGACGCGCTCCGCCGCCTGCATTACGCCGCCGCCATCGCCTGCGGCGTGTTCGCCGCGCTGGCCATGCACATCGCCCTGACTGTGCTCGGCGTCGGCCTTGATGCGGTGCTGCGTGATGCGGCAGTCGCCAGCAAGCAGCAGTTCGTCTCGGCGATGGCCTGGTGGGCGATCGGCAGCGCCGGCTTTCTCGGCGGCTGGGCGGCCGGCGCCTACCTCATCGCCGCCGCACGCGAGCGCGAACTGGTCTACCGGCTGGCGCAACGCTTTCTCATCGGGTTGGTCTTCGTGGTGGCGACCGTCGGCGGACTGCTGAGCCGGAGCGGCAATCTCGGCGGCACAGTGGACGTAATCGCCGGAGTGAGCGCGCTCGGCCTGGGGCTGATCTGCGCCTTCTGCGGCGCCAGACTTGCCTACCTCAACGCCGAGCAGGTCTAGCGATACGCGCGCAATATCTGGCGCACCGGCTTCCAGCTGCACGAATAGGCGATGTAGTCGCCGGGCTGGCGGTGGACGCTGGTGATCAGGGCGTATTTGCCGTAGGCGCCGCAATCGGCTTGCGCGGTTTCCATCGCCGCCTGTTCGGCTGCGGGCGACCAGGGAATGATGCCGCCGGTGTCGTTGCCCTTGGCTCCATAGACACCGCAATTCGTCAGCGTCAGCAGGGCGGCAAGCGCCGCCATCCAGCCCAAAATCTTAACCACCGATGCCTCCCGCCCAAAGCGCCCAAGCAGGGCGATGTTAGAACACCTCGCAGCGCTGCGCGATAGGGAATTTGCCCCGCGGGGATAAGCCCGAGCCCCCAGGTCTTTGCGCCTGACGCACGCGTTAACGCATCGGCAAGCCTGTTTCTCAACCGATCCGCAATCCTACTTCTGAACGGGATTTCAATTCCTCGCCGCCATAGTCGCGACAAATAAAACGCGACTGCCAACAAAAAATAACGGCGCAGGGAAACAGGGATGCTTCGCAATCTGGTGCGTTGCGCGCTCATGGCCGCAACGTGCGGCATGACGACGCTTGCGGTGGCGCACGCCCAGTCGATGCCGCCGCTCGACATCCATCGCAAGGCCGTCGATGTCGCCCAGTATCCCTGGTCGGCCATCGGCAAGCTTTACAACGAGACTGGCGGCGCCTGCACTGCGGTGATCATCGCCCGCGACAAGGTGCTGACCGCCGCGCATTGCATCTACAACGAGCGCACGCAGCGCTTCATTCCGGCGGCGGCGCTCCATTTTCTCGTCGGCTATACCGCCGGCCGCTATAGCGTGCACGCGCGTGTCGCCTCCTATGTCATCGGAACCGGCTTCGACCGGCTGCGCTACGATGCCACCAGCAACGCCGACTGGGCGGTGCTCAGTCTCGACGAACCCCTGCCGGCGGAAATCGAGCCGCTCAAGCTCAGCGCCGGCGCTTCGCCGAGCGGTACCAAAGCGATGATCGCCGGCTATCCGCAGGACCGCGCTTTCGCTATGACCGCGGATGCCGACTGCGAATTGCGCGGGCCGATCGACGACGGCAAGCTGGTCACGCATACCTGCCGCGGCATCGCCGGCTATTCGGGGGCTCCGATCCTGGTCGGCATCGGCGACAAGGTCGAGATTGCCGGCATCCAGATTGCGACCCTGAAAGGCGACGGCTGGCAAAAAATGCTTGCGGTGCCGGCGCTGACGGTGCGGCAGGCGCTTTTGGACGACACGCCCAAGCCGTCGACGCTGTTTGCCGTC